>CAVWEE010000001.1:0-40764 GCA_963753895.1 uncultured Chloroflexia bacterium
GGGGGAGGAGGGCATAAAAGATGAATACGTTTTTTCTTTAAGAAGCTGTTTAAAAAGTCTGGCTATCAGACAAAAAAGAGGGTAAATTTGATGTGTGAGCAAAAAACTATACCCTACAGATATGACTGATAGCCAATGGAATCATATCAAAGAATGGTTACCAGCGGAAGAGAAAAAAGGACGGCCGCGAGAATTGGAAATGCGGCAAGTTGTTAATGCCATATTTTATGTGGTACGCAGCGGAATTCAATGGCGAATGTTGCCAAAGGAATATCCAAAATGGAGCAGTGTTTACTACTACTTCAGAAAATGGACACGAACAGGCCTTTGGCAGCAAATCCATGATCGCTTACGTGCACAAGTGCGGCAAAAAGCAGGTCGTCACAAACATGCCACAGGGGGCAGCATCGATAGTCAAAGTGTGAAAGGCACCCTGGTTCCTGGGTTACGAGGTTATGATGCGAACAAAAAGGTCAAAGGAAGAAAAAGGCATATCTTGGTTGATACGATGGGCTTAATAATGAAAGCAGAGGTAACCACAGCAGATGTGCAAGATCGGGATGGAGCACGAAAATTGCTAAAGAGATTACCCGGTACATGTAAATGTCTGCGTAAAATATGGGTAGATGCTGCTTATCGAGGAAAACTCGTCGATTGGGTGGCCTCGCATTTCAAGTTCAGGTTGGAAGTGGTGGCCAAAGAGAAAGGGCAACGTGGATTTCCAGATTTTGCCTCGGCGCTGGGTTGTAGAACGCACTTTTGGATGGCTGTACATCCAGCGCCGGATGAGCAAAGATTATGAGCGTTTGATCGAAAGCAGCGAAGCTTTCATCTATATTTCGATGACGCAGATTATGCTCAAGCGAGTTGCTCGTGCTTAGCTTTCTTAAACAGCTTCTTAGATCTTGATTGCAATATTGGTGAGTAAGTTCTTCTTTGTCGCGACAAATTTTGTGATGGATAGCCTGTTTGGAACCTCCACTAGTATTTCAGACAGCGACACGAGAGATCTCTTTCCTCAAATCAATGGGGATTACGTAGTGTGGGAAGGGGACGCAGATGAAGATTTAGACGTTTATCTCTACCAAATTAGCAGCAGCACAACTATGAATGTTTCTAATAATGAAACAGTTGATATGCGTCCTCACGTGAATGATGATTACATAGTGTGGTTTGGGAATGCAGAAGGAGATGTTGAAATATATCTGTACCAGATAAGCAGCGGCACAACCACGAATGTTTCGAACAACTCGGCAATAGAGGATGATGATCCCCAAGTTGATGGTGATTATATAGTATGGGAAGGGATTGAAGACGGAGACTGGGAGGTGTATTTATACCAAATTAGCAATTCCACAATTTAAAATGTTTCCAATAACCCGGCACGAGACTATAATCCTCAAATCAACGGAGATAACATAGTGTGGAGAGGGAATGCGGATGGAGATTTTGATATTTATTTTTACCAAATTAGTAACGGTATAACTACGAAGGTCTCGAGTAATTCAAAAGATGATGACGACCCTCAAGTTGATGGTGATTACATAGTATGGGAGGGGAATAAAGATGGGGACTTTGATATATATCTATACCAAATTAGCAGCAGCACAACTTTGAATGTTTCTGAATAACTCGGTTTATGATTGGAATCCTCAAATCTATGGAGATTATGTGGTGTGGTCATGTTTTGATGATATCTGTCTATACCAAATCAGCAGCAACACGACCAAACATATTTCCAAAACTAAAGGTGAGAATTCATATCCTCAAATAGAAGGTGATTACATTGTATGGGAGGGGGGATGCAACTTGGGGTGATGAGATTTTCTTATATCAGATCAGCAAAGATAAAATCACGCGCCTTTCTCGAAACTTATCCCAAGAAGGCAACCCTCAAATCAGTGGAGATTATGTGGTGTGGCAGGGAGATGCGGGTAGAAATTGGGAAATTTACCTGTACCAAATAAGCAGTGGTAAGACCACGCAAGTGACCAATAAAAAACCAAAAATCCATGAATTACCAAAGAACCGCTAAAATTATGAAAGTTGGTAAAGTCTAGAGTTATTTTGAAATCAACAATTGATAAAAAAACATTTGTGCTTACTTTGATCTATAACTAATGCAGGCCCGATAGACTAGGTTCGAGCCACGAGTCGGAGATGAGCGTCCAGTGCTTTTCAGCACCGGACGTTTTCTACTTCTGGTGCATCCAAGAAAATTCAAACTCATATTCGGCTGAGAGTAGTATTAGTGAAGTGCTTTTATGATTTTGCGTTCGCCAGTGAATCGGTTGACGTAGGTGAGAGTGATAGGGCTGGAAAAAGGAATCGGATGGGTCTGTGTGTATAAACCAAGCCCCTTCGGTGGCTCTAGTGCCTAGGTATAAACATAGGGATAGAAACAAAAAACGCTCTCAATCACGAGAGCGTTTTTTGTATTTCGGCGGTAAATTTGAGGGACAAATTTATGCCTATATCGAGGTGCCCCCAGGGAGATCAGAATCCCAGTTCATTGGATGGCTGGGTCAGTACTGAAATTGAGGGTGATAAAGCTATGATTTAGGTATCGTGGGTGGCTTAGGATGATATTGGCACAGATCGAAGGTAAGGGGAATGTTGAAAGAGGTGAATTAATTAGCTTTGAAGTCTATTCTTAGTTTATACTGATTATAGGAGGGAGGTATAAGAATTGTATGATAAATATATTAGTGGTGTTATAAGGAAAAGGCATGAATTACGACATTACTATTTCAGAAAACAGGAAGTATATAATATGTCGAGTGACTGGTCCAATGACTGTTAGGACTGCGCAAGAGTTCGCGAAAGAAGATGGATAGTCTAAGTCGTGCCAAAAACATCAAGCGGTTTTTAAATTGACGTGCGTGAAGCATCAAACATCTCAACTACTTTTCAAAACTATGAATTTGCATATAAAGACATGGACGACCTCAATCTTGAAAGAGATGTCCGTTCTGCCATTCTGGCAGATCCTGCTCATTTTAGTCACGATTTTCCAGCAACGGCACAACAGAATGCCTGGTTCAACGTGCGGATATTTCATGACGAAGATATTGCGCTCGCATGGCTCAACGAATAGACATCAAGTATTGCAATCATATAAGGGGATTCAAATTCCCGTTCAGGAGAGGGCTGGATCTGTGCTGAAGTTGAGGGTAATAAGGTTATGATTCAGGTCTCCTCGGTGGCTCAAATTTTACTTAAGGGGGAGCAAACTGGTAGAGCATATGACCGGAACACTCCTGGAAAAATCCGTATAATAAGTGTTGGGCTATTTCGTAAATGATCAGGCAGAATATTCCAAGTTTGCCAGGTGTAATGAAGGGGAAAGTCATTGCTGATCATTTTGGGGTTGGTCTTTTTGGTCGTGGCTTTGTATTTCTGGGGAAAATCGACAGGCCGCATCTATTCTGAACCAATCTGTAAACGTCATGGCGAGCCTTTGGGCTACAATTACACCAGCTATTGGATCTGTTACCGTTCTTTCCTGGCAAGACGTATTGCCGGGATGCGGATGGACATGGTGAGGTCGTGAAACTTAGTGAGATACCCAACCGGTTCATGGATTATGTGCGCGGTGTTTTGTAGTTGGCTGGTTGTGCCGGGGTGGTGGCACAAACTAAGGAGATTGGCAGCATCGAAGTATCGGATTAGAGTTGGTATCGAGTTGGGGATGGGAATGCGTTAAACGCATTTGTGCAAATTGAGAATGGATGAAAGAGGAATGACCGTGAAACAGTTATTGATCGCACTGATGATAATTTTAACCCTGCCTTTACTGACGGCTTGTGAGACCAGCGAGATTGTGACATTGGAACTCACGCCAACGCGCACCGCTACTTTTAACAAAAGACCAAATGATTTCGGCAGGAGCTGGTGTCCATTATGCAGGTGATTTCCGTTTCAGTCATATGGATTGTGTGCAGGCTGTAGATAACCAGGGCTTGTTTGAATGTGTTTTTCCCGCTGGGATGGAAGTCATCACCCGGCCGGAATGGGAAGAACTCTTTCCAGAGGCGTTATTCTATGAAGTGCAGCTTGGTTTGTGGCGCTCTCCGTACGAACTGCCTGCGCATCAGGAACAGGACGGAGGCTTTCGCCATCATATTGTGGCTTGGCAAACCGGGGAGGCGTATCCAATTGAGCATTTTGCCCGATTGCTGGAACGGAATGGGGTACTTGTTACTGACGAAAATCGTGAAAGCATTGCCCGTGCCCTAGCATTGATGAGCATTCCCAATCACTTGAATGGTGAAGTGCGCTTTTTGGAATGGGGCCCCTGGTTAAAGACGTATGATGAGAACTTCACTCATTCTTTGTATGCTTGGACTGAGATCTGGGGCTGCAGTTCCACATGGTTATTTGAGTTTTCGGAACATGCCTTGCTCGAAGCGAAGCTGCGAGAGGTCACGTGCCATGTTGAAGAGCATGGTGATTATTTGGAGGATGAGAGTTTTGTAGAGTGGGGCTGCGAGGGTGATATAACTCATTTTTGGCCCCGAGCGTCAGCAATACGATTTCCGGTGATGGCCTGCGTGGCGATTCCCTGGATGTGGCCTGCGAGATGTGCGGTGCGGTGTGCACCTGGGTCCTGGGGGAGGAGGGATTGAGGGAGAAGCGCGGAGTGAAATTCGTTTTATTTGGGATCGAAATTTATCCATCCAGAGAATGATGCTGTACTTTGATCGCCTGGATTACCTGCCGCCCGTTGTTTTGGGATGCAATGATGTTTTCCATAGGAACAAAACACACAGCAATCCCCCGGCAGCGGTTCCAGTTTTGTGCCACAACTGGCACATGTATGAAAAGCCAATCAGTGATCTAAAGGAATATCCAACGCTTCGACATGTCCACATTCTGGACAGGTCAGGTCTGTTCGATACACTATTTCATTTTCCATAAAATAACTCCTGGCAAAGTGTTTGCTTTTCTATATTGTAGCACCCCATGCGTCACAGATTGCCGGATGTGCATTGCGAGATATGCGGCATAAACCGTTTAAGGTGTGCGATTTCACCATTTTATGCATTTCATTCTTTTCAGTGAATAATGCCGAATTATTCGCATAGATATACTGATAGAATAGAGTATCCTTTAAATCTCGTTCCCATAGATGGAGTACATTAATGCATAGTCATCACAGCGATAGAAATCCCACACTTTTCTTTATCTTTACGTTTCTTTTAGCATGGGGAATTTGGTTGCCATCGATTCTTGTAGGTCTTGGGATTGAGCTGCCCCTGGATGCGACCGTTTACACCTCCATTACGATCCCAATAGGTGCATTCGCACCTTTTATGGCTGCCATTGCGCTGGTTATTAGAAAACACGGTTGGCAAGCAGGGTGGAATTTCATCCGGCAGGCTTTTGATTTTAAAGTAAAACCAATTTATCTGGTTTTTGCGCTGGCCATCCCCATACTCATCCATGCAGCAGCGCATTATCTTGCTCCCTTAATGGGATTTGAAGTTGCTGATAACCTGTTTCCCAAAGACATGTCGGTATCCCCCTTCCTTTTGTCAATCCCATATTTTTTTCTGATGCTTTTTATCGGTGGAGGACAAGAAGAATTTGGTTGGCGCGGTTATGCGCTGGCACCATTACAAGAGCGGTTTGGTGTGATTTGGGCAAGTTTGTTAATTGGATCAATTTGGGGCCTATGGCATTTGCCACTGTGGATCATGCCTGGAGATGGTCACTCCACCTATTCGTTTATCGCGTTTATTAGTATGACTACTAGCATTTCGGTTATTTATAGTTGGCTTTACAATGCCAGTAATCAGAAATTGATTGTGGTGCTGCTATTCCACGCCATGAACAACACCGCAGCTCCGTTTTTGCCATTTCTCCTTTGGGAAGAAGGCAAACCTGAAACTGCATATTGGGTTTATGCAGGTGTCAATGTGATTGCCGCCCTGATTGTTGGAATATATATGCAACGAAAACGAAGAGTTGATGCAAATTGTCCAGAAGCTCTGACATAACAGATTTTCATTTCTCTTCAATGGTTGGTAGGGAATCAATTACTCATGAAGAATTGGTTTTCCGGGAAGGTAAAAAACAATCTGGTTTCGGTGCACTTTTTTTTCAGGTCCAATAGATCAGGTTCGGACCACCAATTGGAGATGAACGCCCGGTGCTGAAATCAGCACCGGGTGTTTTCTGTGCCGGCTCACTGGCAGCCGGGTTTGCCGGTGTTCTATTTCCATTCGCGCAGAAGTCTGGTATCTTTGTGTCTGGACTCAGGTTCAAAAATAAATTGAGACAGGACAATTATGCTTCGGTTAACGAATATCAAATTACCATTGAATCACCTGAAAGTCGAGTTGGAAACGGCGATCCTCAAGAAGCTTGGCATCCAACGAAAAGACTTGCTTGGCTATTCCATTTTTAAACGCAGTTATGACGCACGCAGGAAAAACGAGATCAAACTGATCTATACACTGCATGTGGATGTCAGGGGGGAGAAGGATATTCTGCGGCGAAAACGCAAAGACAATACGGTGCAGCTTGCCCCGGACACAAGCTATCAATTTGTGGCCGAGGCGCCTGAGGATTGTGCTCACCGCCCATTGATCATCGGCACCGGTCCTTGCGGCTTGTTTGCCGGGCTGATCCTGGCGCAGATGGGCTTCAAACCCATCATTCTGGAACGCGGGAAACCCGTGCGGGCACGTACGGCTGACACGTTCGGGTTTTGGAAAAAGCGTGAACTGGACCCCGAGTCGAACGTCCAGTTTGGCGAAGGCGGAGCAGGCACTTTTTCGGACGGCAAGCTGCACACGCAGATCAAGGATAAAAACCACCTGGGGCGTAAAGTCCTGACAGAGCTGGTCAAAGCCGGCGCGCCGGAAGAGATCCTGTATATCAGCAAACCCCATATCGGCACGCTGAAACTGGTCAAGATCGTGGAGGATATCCGCGAGACGATCCATGACCTGGGCGGTGAAATTCGTTTTCAAAGCCGGGTGGATGACCTGATCATAGAAGAGGGACAACTGCGCGGGGTGGTTTTGGCTAATGGCGAAAAACTCCACAGTGATCATGTCATCCTGGCGATCGGTCACAGCGCGCGGGATACGTTTCAGATGCTTTATGAACGAGGGGTGGAGATCGAGGCAAAGCCATTTTCAATCGGCTTGCGCATCGAACATCCGCAGAAGATGATCGATGCCTGCCGTTTTGGAGAGAATGCCGGTCATCCCGTCCTGGGTGCCGCGGACTATAAACTGGTGCACCACAGCAGCAATGGCCGCTCGGTGTATAGTTTTTGCATGTGCCCGGGCGGCACAGTGCTGGCGGCTGCCTCTGAGCCCGGCACGGTGGTGACCAACGGGATGAGCCAGTATTCGCGCAATGCGGTGAATGCCAACAGCGCGATCGTGGTTGAAGTCTTCCCGGAGGATTATCCGGAAAGCCCCATCGCGGGGATCGCGTTCCAGCGCAAATGGGAACAACGCGCGTTTGAACTGGGCGGGGGACGTATGATGCGCCCGGGCAGCTGGTGGGTGATTTTCTGGCTGGCCGACCTTCAAGCGAATGGGGGGCTGTTCGGCCTTCCTTCAAGCCCGGTGTTCGTTTGGGAGACCTGAGCAGCAGTCTGCCTGATGAGATCATCGCCGCGATCCGTGAAGCGCTGCCTGCGTTTGAAAAACAGATCCCGGGCTTTGCGATGGCAGATGCGGTTTAACCGGTGTGGAAACCCGCACCTCTTCACCGATCCGCATCCTGCGTGGCAGTGATTTCCAGAGCGTTAACATTGCCGGGCTGTATCCGGCTGGCGAAGGCTCCGGCTATGCGGGGGGCATCCTGTCCTCTGCCGTGGATGGGATCAAGGCGGCCGAAGCTGTGGCACTCCGTATTATGAAGGATTCAGAGCTTTCCTAAGGCTGGCTGGTTAGGTCGTTCTATGGCGTTTTTGGGGATCAGTTGACTTCCATATGCTTTTGAATACAATGGAAATTGGGAGGGAAATTCTTCCCGGTACAAGTTTGGAGGATCATGCATTATTACGAGATATTAATAGAGGTATCATGAACAGTCATGCAGGGAAATTAACGATGAATTCAAATCAATCAAACTATCTCAATGATCGTCAAATCTATAAAATCGACACGTGGAAAGAGTTCCAGGAAATCACAGCCAGTTCAAAATACCGGCGCTGGGCTTTCCGCGGACAGGAGAAGAGCGATTGGTTTTTGACCAGCACGCTGTCCCGTTATTTAAGGGATTATCAAATCCGTAAAGATTCCTGGCAGATCCAGGAACACCGCATTATTCGGGTGTTTCGCAGAAAGGCTTCCCTGTTTCTGCAGCATGTTCCCAAAGAGGATGATATTTTTCACTGGCTGGCATTGATGCAGCATCATGGCGCGCCGACACGGCTGCTGGATTTTACCTGGTCACCTTATGTTGCTGCCTTCTTTGCGCTTGAAAAAGCAAAATCGGATTGTGCCATCTGGGCGGTGAACTTCTTGCTGCTAAAGGAAAAGGAGTATTTTTTCCAACAGGAAAACAAAACGATGAAAGCGCCGCGCCCCGAGAATGGGATTGAGCATTATGTGAATTTCTATATTGAGAACTCAGTGCCGTTCATCACAGCTGGCGAGCCTTACAGCATGAGCCAACGGCAAATTGCACAGTCGGGCACTTTCGTGGTGCCGGGCATTCTGGACAAACCTGTTGAAGGCATCTTGTCGACGGAAGAATGTCCGGAGAATATTATCGTGAAATTTGTTCTTGATGCGAAGAAGATCAGGGATGAAGCAATGGAAAGCCTGTATTACATGAACATCACCAATGCGACACTATTCCCCGGATTGGAGGGGTTGGCTCGGTCGTTAGGCTATGAGCTTGAATTTCACTGGGCGTATAATCCGCGGACTGGTGAAAAGTATATGGATTATGAGTATTCTTCGCCAGATTCTTAACAAGAGGCTTTCCCTGTGTTGGGTTGACAGGCGGGGGAGGGGGTGAAGACGTGATAATTAGTTTTCGCTGGAGATTTCAAAGCGGCAAACATCTCAATTGATGTTTGCCGCGATTTGGTTCATATTTTCTTTGTTAGAATTTTGTCGGGTCACACTTATCGGGGCGCTTTCATAAGATGAAACCAGGCAATTCTAATGAGATCCTAGAGATCCTTTAAGTAGGTCGCGAGAGCAAGCAAGACAAACGCGATTAACACGAACCAAAAAGCATACTCTGAAACGATGGGGATAGAGGTCAAAGTGCCGAGAAACCCAAGAACGCCGACTACGACAGCAATCCACCAGGTGGTTTTTTTGGGTGCAGAAAGTTTCATAGAAAATCCTCCGATACTATTAGGTGAAACATGAGTAAACAAAAATGGCCCCAAACCAGTATAAATTGTGCTTCACTATTAATTATACGACATTTTTGGTCAAAATTTGTTGTTTAGATTTTAGCAATTTGCTGTGGCATTAGAATTCGCAAAACGTGGTGCAGAAAACGGGGTTTGGTGGAAGTGGGGTTTCCGGTGAGGGGTGTATTTTGGGATCCGGGTGTCTATATGAGTAGCGAGGGAGGAAAATTCCATTGCGTTGTGGAGGATGCTGGGAGAGGTGAAGCAGTTAGTAATTCATTTGACGATTAAAATATTTTCCATACAATGATAAGGAAGGATTTCCCTTAAAGCCCAGGACGATGGACAACGATAAGATCACGGTGAGCGAGAGTTCCGGGGGAAAAGGGTTGTATAATAATCATGTGGAGCCCTACGCAAAACTTCCTGCAATTCGTGCCGCGCTGGAGCAGTGGTTGAATGCGAATGGTTATACAATATCAGGGACGAGATTTTAAATGTATCTGAAAGGTCCCCAGACCACGGCTCCAGAAAGCCTGGAGACAATGGTCATGGGGCTACTCTCACGGTAGGGATGTTAACCCTCGAGGGCGAGCAAGAATGATATACAAGACAGGTGAAAAATGAAACATAGGATAATTTTTACAATTTTTATTGTGTGCATCATCTCTCTTGCGCTCACCAGCTGCGCTGCGTTTGAGGTGGAGGCAACTGTTTCACCCACGCTATTACCATCCACACCTACAATGATGGTCACTTCGACAGAATTACCGCTTCCAGGTCCTACTCTTACTGCTTCATTGACGCCTACCATAACGCCATGGAAGACGAGCCGGCCTACCACAATCCCCACTATCACACCTACGCCTACCGCAACACTGCCGGTCACGGTCCCCGAATTTCTCGGCACCGCTATTCCCGGGGATAGTGAGTTGATCAGCAGTGAGAATTTTCAGCGGCTGACCAATGTGGCGCAGTGGGGGCGGGGCACTATCCTTGGGGCAGCATTCACACCGGATGGCAGGCAATTTGTTGTTGGCAGCGCATTTGGGTTGGCGGTCTATGATGTCAATGCGATGCAAAATACCCCCGCCTGGATCCGTTTTAATTTGCCATATAACTATCAGACCCTGACAATGAGCCAGGATGGGCGGTATGTGCACCTGACGAAAGAAAAAGGCCCGGCAATCATCCTGGAGGCTGCAACCGGTCAGGCAGTAAACAAGCCGCCAGATATGGAGTGGATGAATGCACCCGGAAAAAGTGATAATTGGGCAACATTGGAGTTGACCTCCCCTGACGGAGACAAACAACTCAGGACTCATTCCTTTTATGATGAAGAAGGTTTGGATTTTGAAACTGCGGATGTGGTGTATTGGGATGTAGAAAAGTCCATCCGTGAAGTTTTTGATACCACTTCAGGGGAACTGCTTTACGCGCTCCCCGACGAGACATTTTATGTGCGCTTCAATGATGTCCACCAACCGGAAGGGTGCGATCTAAGTTCGACAGGCATGTGTGGGAATGCATACGCTCCAATTGCATTTCACCCGTATGCCGCAGCTTTTTCTCCTGCTGGAGATACTTTGAGTATTCTATATCGTGCTCCGGAGTATAACAACACCAATCGCTATAGTGTCCTGCGTATCTACGATGCGGAAAACGGTGCGCTACTGGACAGGATTGGCAGCTATGAGGCGGCTATCGAAACTTTCGCCTACGCGCCGGACGGCACCCGACTGCTGGTTGCCTTTACAGATGGCTCGATCCAGCTTTGGGACATTCAGCGTCACAAATTCAGCGGCGGGGCGTGGCATTTCAATGATCTTCTCACCTTCGCTGAATTCACCGCTGATGACCGCTACCTGCTGCTGCGGCGTCCTGATGCGTTGGAAGTGCGTACGAGAAAGGACGGTTCCCTGCGTTCACGTTATGATATGGTGGCGTACGCCTTATCGCCGATCGACAGCAATGTGATCGCGATTGCAGACCGCGAGAACATGATCAAAGTGATTGAGCTGGACAGCGGCAAGGTTACCTTGCGCATCCCTGCCCATGAGTACCAGATCTTCAACATTGCCTTCTCGCCGGACGGGAAATATATTGCCTCATCAGGCCAGGACTGTAAGGTCAAGCTCTGGAATGCGCGGACCGGGGAATTCCTGCATTTGTTTGAGGAGACGGTTGCCAACGGTTTTGGGGAAGACCCGCTCACCTCTGATTGGGGAAATTCACGCATTTTTATCTACGCCCTGAATTTCATTGAAGGCACAGATCAGATCGTCGGCTTTGGCAGTTGGGGCACAATGGTCAGTTGGAATGTCTATTCCGGAACGACGAATTATGCCGTCTATTCTGCCCCGCTGGAGTATTATCAGGGCATGATCACGGTCAGTCCGCATTTTCCTGATTCTTTCAGTGTGGACATCGAGAACCAGGAATTCTATATTGGCGGAAATGCCTATGATTTGCGGACTGGTGAGGAGATTACGGATTCCCGAATCTGGCGAAACATCATCTGCGATGGCTGAAGGCCCACAGACAGAAGAGCGATTTGGCGACAAAGAAGTTTCGAAAACTACACCTGATGTTTCGCAAGAAAAGGTGGAGAGCATCTTGCCTGATGGCTGTGCGATTCACGGTTGGTCCTCACTTGATGAAAATTTGATATTCACACAAGGGAATTATTATGAGGATAGGGGCGGGCAAGTGTGCATCCTTGATGCAAAGGATCTCAGTCTGCTGCAGATCATTACCGTTATTCCTGAATCGGATTACGAATTAGCGGTTGACGGATTTACGTTATCCCATGACGGCAAGACGCTCGTTATTGCTACAATGGGCATCGTGTATGTATATCAAATCACCCGTTAATCAGGGTTGAGAGGACAAGGGTATAACAATGGCTGAGATCAAGCGCCCTGTGTTTTTTAGTGGCGAAAACCCGGCGATGAGCTTGTATGTTGCCGGAACTGAACAACTTTCTGCTGTGGCAAGTTATTGGCATTGTACGGATAGTCAATGGGGCACAGGGCATGCCCTGGTGCTGTGGCTGGAAACCGAGGACAGCGATATCGGACATGGGGGGATTTATACAGACAACCTTGTGCTGGCAAAAGGCCTGGTGCAAAACCTGACCCGGCATTTTCCCGAATTTGCGGATGTTCCGATTGGGACTTTGGCGTATATCGGAGGCGCCGTGTGTGACCATACCTATGATGGGGTGCGATATCAGGTGGTGTGCGAGCTACCGCATGCGCGCATCGAAATCGAGTGGAATGATATTCTCGATCGTAAGCAGGTTTTGTGGCCTGGATTCCCGGCAGGGCAAGCGGTGTTTGATCTGACAACGGTGATCTGTCCGTGTCGAACGGGGAAAATAATGATCAACGCGAAAACTGCAGCGGGTGAGGTGATCGTACAACAGGTCCCGGATGGATTCCTTCAAGCACAGCATTTCTGGCTTTTGCGGAAACGTGGATTGGACCAATAGAGGAGAAAGGAAAAACTGTCTGAGGGCAGCTTTCTTGTATTTGGTCGAGAAACAGAGGGAAGCGTTTAGTCGCTGATGAATGAAAGGGTGGTTTTGACAGCTCTTTCCCAACTGAATTTCTGCGCCTGTTCAAAACCTTTTGCGCGCAGATGTTTTCGCAGGGCTTCGTCTTGTGAGATTTTCAACAGTCCCTGGGCGATATCTGCTGGTGAATAAGGGTCAACCAGGAGCGCGGCATCACCAGTGACTTCAGGGATGGATGTCTGGTCAGATGCGAGGACAGGCGAACCACAACGCATGGCTTCCAATACTGGCAATCCAAAGCCTTCGACCAGGGAGATATACATGGTGAAATCAGCCAGGGAATAGATGGCGGGCATGTCCTGTTCGTCTACCTGCCCCAGGAGGTGAATATTCCGGTATTCCGGATTCTTTAACCGAGCCATGACATGATCAGATTTCCAGCCAGTTGATCCGGTCAAATATATCTGATGCGGCAAATCGCTGCCAATGATGTCCAAAGCATCTAAAAGGCGGTCCAGGTTTTTTCGGGGAGAGATGGACGTGGGATAAAAGATAAATGGCCGGGTCAATCGATATTTTTGCTGCACCCGTTCCAACTCTTTTGGATCTGTGACTGGTTGATAGATTTCATCACAGCCGCTGTAGATCACTTTTACTTTCCTTGGGTCAATCCCCAGTATGGAAACGATATCGTTTTTGGTTGAGTTGGATATGGCAAGGAGTTTCCATGCCTGCTTGGCTGAAAAGCGCATCATTGCTTTCATATATGGGGTATCCAATGAGCGGTAGGCGTTCAGCCATTTGTAGAAATAGCCCAAATCCAGCATGATCACGACGTCTTGTGTAGGAGAAATTATCGATTTGGTGCCTTTAGGGAAAATCGCGATGTCAATATCATCTTTTTTCAAAGCGAGGGGCAGCAAAACATGGTCCCAGACAAGTTTATTTTTTGATGGCAGATAGTGTTCGTGGGCTTGTGGAAATCTTCCTGCATGATTGGGATCATTGTAGTAAAGGTGAATTTCAAATTGATCCTGATGTTTGACCCATTCAGTTATGAAGCCATGGATGTATTTTTGAGCGCCTGTAATTTGTTGTCCCAGTCCCCGAGCTGAGATAGCCAGCTTCTTCTTCATTCGTTTGCCTTGGGAAACCTGATTGGATGGCGGTTTCGGGTGCTGCGTTTTTGCATTTCCGATCGTTTTCACGGCACGATCTTTTGGATGAATAATAATACCCCGTTTCTTTGTGTGGAGAAGGAACGAAATCTGTCGCGGGCCGATGAACTTGAAAACACCTGGCAGGCATCCTTCGCAGAGGGGATAGCCTCAAGGATTGAAAATCAGAAGCTAGCGCATCATGCATTCTTCCAAAAGATGAAAGGGAAACTCTGATATCAGAATTCGTAGTTTTTCAGGTAAGATATATACAGGAAGCTTTAACGGATAAAGCGGTTTCCTTGAGATGGTATCCCCCGCGCGGCAGTGCACTGTCAAAGCTGTCAACCTCATTCCCCCCTTCCCAACAACGCACAACATAGATCCTTTTCGACACCGCCTCTTCTGCATGCGTGGAGATCAAACAAAGGATGGTCAGTATGTTACAGGACATTTCCCCTATTCAAAAAACATGGAATAAGGTTGTTTATGGTTGGGACTTGATGCAGATCGGCCAGACGCTGATCGTGGTGCCTGACCTGAATCACTGGTTGATGGTAGAGAATGACCCGGAGAAGCTCAAGACTGCGTTTGATATGCAGAAGTTCGCTGATCAGGTGGCAGCCAAGGGGGTGACGGACATCATTTTCAAGGCCACAGATGCCACGCGCAATACCGGTGTGCAATATACCGATAAGACCGCGCCTTTCTGGCACTGGCTGGGCGGGCAGTTGAACCTGCGCCGCGGGGCATATCACTGGCTGCAATATTCTGTAGACCCGACTGTGGCATGGAATTATTATCGCCAGTTTTTGGATCAATATCCCTGCGAGTGGCCGCACATCATGGATTTTGAAGAGGCGTCTTTCACCAACGCCAGCGATTATTTGTGGCGGGCGCAAGTATGGTTTGATCTGGCGAACCAGGACCTGAACGACAGAGCGATCGTGTATACCGGTCTGTGGTTTGTGGACAAGATCAAGGGCATGTTGATTGAGCAGGGTAAAAACTGGGTGGAGAAACTGGGCTGGCTGCGCGCCCAACCGCTGTGGCTGGCGATCTACACGCGTTACTGGCCGATCACTTTTGTCAAACGAAATATGCGGTACCGCATATTTGATGATAAGCCTTTATGGCCGTGGACGGAGGAGGAAATGGTGGGCTGGCAGTACACTGCCCGCGCGCATTTTCCCTATGAGGGGTATTCCACCGGTGAAGTTGGCACCAATTGGGGTTTTGATGCTGCCGGCCTGGATTTGAACTATTTCCGCAAATCCTGGCTGGATGCGCATTTCAATCCCAACCCGGGACCTGGTCCGGGACCGGGGCCGGAACCCGAACCGCCGGTGAAGACATTTGAGGAACGGTTGACTGCGCTGGAGACCGAGGCCAGGGCGAGGGGGTGGAATGTGTGAGACGGCGCGCATTTGACTTTCGGGTGGGCATGAATACAATGGTAGCATGTGCCAAGATTGATCCCCAAAATTGGTGAGGAGGGCCTTGCTGTCATGAATATTGCGGAAACAAAACGATCCCGAATGCAAATGATTGGCGTATTGATCCTGGCGCTGGCAGCCAATCTGGCTTGCGGTCTGCCTGGACAGACACAAAGCAAACCCACTGCCGAACCGACAGTGGCGAAAGCCCCGGTGGACGTCGTTGAAACGGCGGAAGAGATAAATTCACAGCCGGTCAGCGCTGCGCCGCTGCCAGCGCCGTTCTACCTGAGTGATTTAGGGTATTTCGATTTTGATAACGGTTCAGGCATAGCGGGTTTAGCCATTGTCGATGGGCAGCCAGAACCGGCCGCTCCAGATATTCTGTTTTACAATGACCGTATCGTGCCGCAGGAAGGGGCCAGCCTGGTAGTGCGGGATGGCCCTGCACCGGGTTATCAGGACTGCAATAGGGCTGTTTTGTCCTATGCAGACCTGCCGACCGAAAAGCTTCACATCGGCAGCCAGGTTTGTTTTCAGACAGGCGAGGAGCAGACTGGATTCATCACGGTGCTTGATCTCTTCCTGGACAGTTACGGCGACTCTGGTGATGGGATTCGATTACACCCTTTGGGACGCTGACGGCGCTGAATTGCCCGCTTTCCATGCCCTGTACACGATCACTGGCATTACCTATCCGCGCGGGCCCAGCGGCATGGATCTTGACTTCTATCGCAACCACCAGGTGCCCGACCTGACCTATCACTATGCGGATATTGATGTGCTGGAGGTGCAGCCGGCTGGTTCGGCACAGGTTGCCATCTTTGGACCAGAGATCCCGTCCTATGAAGACTGCGCCAGCCTGGAGATGAGCGATGAACCCGTTGCTCTGGGCATGGAGATCATTCCTGGCTTGTCACCGATGAAGGAGCAGCAGTTCCTGTGTTTCCGCACGAACGAGGGCCGTTTGGGGCGTATCTATCAACGAATGGTGTATTTTGATTCCTCGATGGCGCCGCTGCCCTATGGGGATATTATCTCGAGTCTGGACTTCTACGAAGCCAGCACAATCACCCCCGGCGGTGAAGAGACGGCCGACTATATGGTGGATTACACCGCCGACACCTGGACGCTGGAGGGTGAACCGCCGTTCAGCGAGGTGCCGCAGCGCAAGGATGGGGATGGCTTTTCCGGGCGGGTACTCTTGCCGTACAAGGATGGTTTTGACTTTGACACGGGGTCAACGATGATGGATTTCCGTGCCTTGCCGGATGTGGAGTATCTCGGCGATGATGTAAGCCGACAGGCAGCTCTTTCGCCATTCACTGATGATATTCTTCTGGCGGCAATGGGGGACAGCGAGCCGGGTTATCAGGATTGTGTAGAGGCTGATTTGCTCAACAAACTGGTCATTATGGAAGAAGGCCAGCATTACTGCGTGAAGACCAGTGCAGGCCGCTATGCGACCTTCCTGGTGAATGATTTCTATTTTGATATTGATGTTGCCCTGGATAACAGCCTGGTTATGTTTGCGGATATTACTTACAAATCCTGGGCGCTGGACGGTCAGCATTATCTGGTACATGCGCCTGCATTGGCTCTCGACGATGGTGGAGACTGGCTGTATCCGGGTGGGTATGACCTCGATATGATATTCGGCAGCGGTATGCTTGAACTGGAAATGACATCGGAGACCGACGAACAGATGATCTTGACCCCCGTGCAGGGATTTTCGCTTGCATACTGGGGCGTCCAACGGCCCACTCAAGCGGATTGTGCCGGGGACGAGTTGGGGATGAAGCCTGTTACAGTCAATATCGACCCTTTGCAGCCTACAAATATTCAAGGCTATAACAAAATGAAGGCCCCGACGTTCTATTGCTACCAGACCGATGAGGGACGGCGCGGGGTTTTGCAGGTTTCGGGAACATATTACCAGCTTGAATCGGATACGATGTACCTGATCGCCGCGGCGGAAACATGGTTTGACAGCTTTGAGACATTTGCCCAGGTCAGTGCGATGCGCGACAAGGAAATGGCACTTATCGCGGGAGGAACACCGGAAACGGGCGAGGCGCCGGAGATGCCAAGTGTTGAGGCTGCCGGTTCTAGCGTTTCCGGCGAGGCGCGGATGGGGAATGTGACGGCGATGGATTTCTTCAATGGCGCGGTGCTGTATGATGATGCCGTATCTCTGGGCGACATTCTGGTGGAGTTCAGCCCGGAAAGCCTGGAAGGCTGCTTCATCTCGATGGGCAGCACGGGCAGCATTTTGGGTGAGATCCCTGGTGATTTGGATAAAATCGTTTTGACAGAAGAGGAAGCTTTGATTGGCGGCTGTATGCCGGTTGTCGTTAACACTGTGTACAGCGTGAGCCGCATTCAGCCGCCGGAGGGCGTGGTCCTGTTCCGCGTGATAGCCTTTGATGCAGATGGAGTCACGCTGGAGTACATCATCAAGTGAAAGGGATAAAACTGGATGAATCGAGTAATTCGCCAGGGGGACGTCTATTGGGTGCCGTTGGAAGATGAGCAGGGTTCCGGCATCACCCATCCGCATGTGGTACTTCAGGATGATGTGATTACTGCCAGCCGGATCCGCACGGTTGTTGTTTGCGCTTTGACGACGAACATCACGCGGGCAACACTGCCTGGAAATGTCCTGCTGGAAGAAGGGGAAGCGAATTTGCCAAAGCAAAGCGTGGTGGTCGTTTCACAAGTGTCTACGGTTGATAAAATGCAATTCGGTGAATACATTGGTTCTCTATCTGAAGAACGGGTTGCCCAGATTTTTGCGGGAATGCGTTTTCTGCAGCAAATGATGGAAGCCAGAAAGCCGGTTGATGATGGAGGGGATGCGCATGTCTGATGCGATAAAAACGGAAGCGCCCCGAAAACGGATCAATGCCCGTGTGATTCTGCTCGCTGCTGCTTTGCTGACTTCGCCGCTGTGCTGCCTGGGGGGCGTGCAGGTACTTTCTGCTCTTCCCTTGCCGGGGATATTCAGCTTGTTTGCGGAAGAGGCAGTCGTGCGGAATGACTCCGCCGAGACTTTGACCCTGACACCGATCACCACCACGCGCGGATATCCACAGGTCATCTATCAGTCGTCGTCTTTGCGCCAGTGCCAGGTGCAGGCTGCGTCCGGGCGAAGCGGTATCGCTGACCTACGACGCGGCTGATTTCCCGCTGGAGGGGGTGGTTGTGTGCAGGAAGGCCGAGGGCTGCCGTTTGCTGGAATATGACTATGGTAAGGAGATGGTCCTGGATTCGTACAAGGCTTGCCGGAGCTGGATGCCGGCTGGCAGGAAGCAGCGCAGGGGTGCAGTGCCGTTCAATGCAGCGCTGGTGCTTTTTCCGCTGTTGGCCCTGGTGCCGTTGGGGTTGTTTGCGGCTTGGGTGGTGCTGATGGTGAGGAGCCGAAAGGCAAGTGAAATCGAACAGGTATCTGCAAAATAGTCGATTCCCTGCTTGCGAACCAAGTTATACAGGGTTATTTCCAAACCTGCTGAAGATGATCGACGGCAGCGAATAAGGGGAATATCATCCAATACATATTCTCCCCCGGTGATGATCGCCTGGGCGGCACGCTGGCCGCTGAGCAGGGCGGGGCCGATGCCTTCGCCCATATCGCGGGTGGACAGGCAGGCAGCGTCGCCGACCAGGAAAGCATTGTCAATGCGCGTAGCCGATAAGGGCTGCGGGCGCAGGTAGTAGGTGTGGCTGACGGGGGACCAGGTATGGCCGCGCACCAGTCCCAAATCATCCAGCTTTGTGGTCAATGCATCCCAGCGGGTCTGGATCGTGTCGCCGGTTTTTTTCAGTTTCTCCGCTTTGGCGCCGATGCCCACGTTGAGAAAGCCGTTCGCTTTGGGCACATACCAGGCATAGCCGGGAAGCCCATTTTCCATGAACCACAGGTGGCAGCGCGGGTCTGTGTAACCATATTCAAATTCTTCCTCGAAGGCAACGATCATGTTCTCTTTGGGGCGGGGGACGGTTTCGCGGAAGAGGGTGCGGTAGACGGGGCAGTAGGTGCCGCCTGCGCCGACCAGATATTGGCAGGCGTATTTCCCGTCGATTTCGTAGCCATCTGCTGTCTGGCGGATGTGTTTGACCTGGTGCTGTTCCACATGTCAGGCCGGCGCGCTCCAGCAGCCAGTGGTCAAATTCCACCCGCCGGATGGCGTATTGACGTGTGGGCAGGGTGAACCGGACACCGTGTATAGAGATGACGAATTTGTTGAAGGTGGTAAAGCTGTAGGGGTATTGGGTTGGTGAGAAACCAATGGTGCTCAGGGCTTGGGGCGTTATCCAACCGGCGCACGGCTTGGCGCGCGGAAAGGGGTGCTGGTCGAGGAGGATGAAATCTATGCCGGCCTGTTGTAACCGGGTGGCACAGGCAGCGCCAGCCGGTCCGGCACCGATGATGAGGACAGTGGTGTCTATCATGCTAGCTTTTACGGCAGTCCGGCTGTTGGGTGCCGGTGCGGGTCATCACGATCTGCCACAATTGCTGAAACCGGGAACGGAATCCGCCTGCGCTGCTGAGCAGGTAATAGCGCCACATACGGTAGAAGCGATCGGAATATTTGTGTTTTAGCCCCGGCCAGGCTTTTTCAAAATTGGCATGCCAGGCCATCAGGGTGGGATCATAGTCCGGGCCAATGTTGTGCCAGTCTTCCATCACAAATTTGCCTTCCATCGCTTTTCCAAGCTGGGCGATGGAGGGCAGCATACCATTGGGGAAGATGTATTTATTCGTCCAATGGCTGCCGCTGGTACGGCTCTGATTGGTGCCGATGGTGTGAATGAAGGCAATCCCGTCTTTTTTTAGACAGCGGTCAACGACTTCCATATAGGTGCGGTAGTTCTTGTAACCGACATGTTCCATTACCCCGATGGAGATGACAGCATCGTAGGTGCCTTGTACCTCGCGGTAATCCTGAAGGCGCAGTTCTACCGGCAGGTCTTTGCACAGTTCATTCCCCAGGGATACCTGTTCTTTCGAGACGGTGACACCAAGGACATGCGCGCCGTGTTTTTCGGCAGCGTATTTGGCGAAACTTCCCCAGCCGCAGCCCAGTTCGAGGATGCGCATACCGGGCTTGATGCCGATCTTTTGACACACCAGTTCCAGTTTGGCTTCCTGGGCCTCATTCAATGTAGTGGCGTTTTTCCAGTATGCGCAGGTGTAATTCAGGCGTTTGTCCAGCATGGCTGTGTAGAGATCGTTGCCCAGGTCATAGTGCTCTTCACCAACCTGGAAGGCGCGGGCAACCGATTGCATGTTGAACAACTTTGATTTGAGGACAAAAAACAGGAATCGCAGGTCTCCTTTTATGCGGCTGTCGACTTTGGCTTTCAGGCCGCGGCAGATCAATTCGTCGATGGCTTCACAATCCCACCAGCCGTCCATATACGACTCGCCCATTCCGAGGGTAACATCCTGGAAAATGCGGTTGTAAAAGCGGTTGTCATGCACCTGCATGTCCCAGGGATCTTTGCCATTAATCTCGATCCCTGCTGGTTCCAATAGTTCGCGCAGCATGGTTTCGGATTTGGATAAGGACATTGCGCCCTCCTTATTCAGGCTTTTGTCGTTTTGTGCATTGAGATGGGGCGAAGAGGCCGGGCTGATGGATGTTGTGGGGAAAGACTTGCCTAATAGTAACAATTTTCTGCATGTGGTTCAAGAGGTATACGTTTTTGCGAGGGATCGTAAAAAAAATCGCTGATTAGCGGTATAATCATTTTCCCCGCAGCGTTCAGCGGGAGAACAGGATAGAGCTATGAAAATAAAACGTTTTGCAGTGGTTGTTTTGGACGGCGTAGGCGCGGGCGAGCTGCCCGATGCCGCGGCGTATGGTGACATTGGCAGTAACTCATTGGCGAATACTGCCCGCGTGGTTGGCGGGTTGAATTGTCCCAATATGGGGGCGATCGGGCTGGGGAATATCACCCCGATTGAAGGCGTTCCGGCACGGAAGGAAACCAGCGGAGCGTATGGCAAATGTGTGGAGATTTCCAAAGGCAAGGACTCCGTCACTGGTCATTGGGAGTTGATGGGGATTGAGGTGCCGACACCATTTCCCACCTACCCGGACGGCTTCCCGCCTGAGGTGCTGGATGAGTTCACGCGCCTGACCGGGCTGGAGGTTTTGGGGAATAAACCCGCCTCGGGCACCGAGATCATCAAGGAACTGGGTGAAGAGCATATGCGCACCGGCAAGCCGATCGTGTACACGTCGGCGGATTCGGTGTTCCAGATCGCGGCGCACGAAGAGGTTATTCCGATTGAGAAGCTGTATGAGCTGTGCGCGATTTCCCGCAAGATGCTGCGAGGCAAGCATGCGGTGGGGCGGGTGATTGCGCGTCCGTTCATCGGTGCGGATGCGGAGAGCTTCACGCGCACCAAGCGCCGCCATGACTACCCGCTGCTGTCGGAGCAGGACACGATGCTGGATACGCTGATCAAGGCCGGCTACAAGGTGTACGCTACGGGCAAGATCGATGATCTGTTTGGCAACCGCGGGATCAGCGATACGCACCATTCAGTGTTCAACATCGAAAGTGCGCAGGCGATGGTCGACTTTCTGCAGGAAGATTTTGAGGGAATGGTATTTGCCAACCTGGTGGAATTTGATATGACATACGGCCACCGCAACGATGCCCGCGGCTATGCGGACAAGCTGGAAGAGTTTGATGCTTTCCTGCCCACCTTGCAGGCAGCCATGAAAGATGGCGATATCGGGATGATCGTGGCCGACCATGGGGTGGACCCCACCACGAAGAGCACCGATCATTCGCGCGAGTACATTCCGCTGCTGGTGTTTGGACCTGAAGGTAAAGCACAGTGTGGACCTCGGCATCCGCGAGACGTTTGCGGATGTGGCAGCTACGATCGCTGACGGGTCTAGGCGTAACCCCGCCGATGATCGGGAAGAGCTTCCTGAGCGAGATTGTGGAGTAGACTGTCGACAGGTGTTCGATAGCAAACATCCCTGGAGAAATTTCTCCAGGGATGTTTTTTTACTTGATTCCAGAACGGGAATTATTCCGCTTTCTTGCTGGGCAGGAAACGGGTGACTTTGGTACCGCATGTTGGGCAAGTCCCCTTGGCCATCCTGCGGCCCTTTGCACTGGTTTCTTCTTTGCCATCCTTGATGGTGCGTTTTTCACGACACTTGACGCAATATCCTTCGAATTCCATCTTATACTCCTGTTCTAGTATTTCGAAAATGTATACGTTTTGCTCTTCTTGAGCCATTTCAACGAGTGTTTGGTTAAACCCTCTATACCTGATTATACAGCAAACCAGGCGAATTTCCAGCATTCGCAGGATTATTAATGCAATTCTCAATTTTGGGGAAATCCCCCCGGTTTTGCGATTTTTACCTTTTAGGCGATTTTCAGGACCTGGCCGGGGTGATGCGAAATTAATGGGCGTTGCAGGGCAGGGGGTTGTTTTTGTATAATGCTTGTATGGACAATGTTTGCTGATAGAAGAGGGAGGTGGATGGTGGCTGCTCAATTGATGCGTGTGCGGTTTTTGCTGTTTTAGTAATCTTGTTGCTGAGCGTGGCTTGCGGGGTGCCTTCCATTTTGGGGGAGGAGAAGACAGCCCGTCAATTGAGGAGCCGGTGTATTCGACGACTGCCGATTCCATTTCTGTATCGTACGAGTACACATCCGAGATGGTGACGGTTATCTATCATTTGTACGGGAGTGTGCTGGACGATTTCCTGGTGATGCAGATTACCAATGAAGGGAAAGAGGATGCCAGGGTAAAAGTGGTCAGCGAGATACAGGAGTACACCACTGAGGCAGTGGACACTGTGCTGGTTGGCGCGGGGGAGACGGTGGAGGTGCGCCAGAATCCGCGGCTGAACCCCGAGGCAGTGGACAAGCTGAATGCCCAGCAGCCAGGATCATACCGCGTGCAGGTGTATTTCCTTGATGAAGGCGAGGAGCGCGTGGTGACGGATGACACCAGCGAGATCGTGATTTATTCGCGGCGGGATTTTCCTCTCTCCATATCTGGTTTTGATGAGCATGAAGTGTATGAGCTGTTTTCGGTGATGGTAACGCCGCATGATCCGGCGGTGGAGGAACTACTGCGGCACGCTGCCGATTATCATCCCGGGGGGTTGATGACCAGCGCGTATGGCGGGGTAGAAAATGATGAGAACGGGGCTGTGTGGAAACGGCTGGAGGCGATCTGGGAGGCGGAGGCCAAAGTCTATGATTTGACGTACATCAGCACATGGGTGTCTTTTGCCCCCGGGGATGTGCAGCGCATCCGTCTGCCAAGCGAGGTGCTGGAACAGCACAGCGGGAATTGCATCGAGCTGACCATGCTGTATGCGGCGGCAGTTGAAGCACTGGACATGGAACCAGCGATCATCCTTGTGCCCGGACATGCGTTTTTGGCAGTGCGCATGGATGCTGTGAATGCCAATTATTATGTGGTGGAAACGACAATGATTGGGCAGGCTTCTTTCACCGAAGCGGTGGATTTTGGCAAAGCAGAACTGGATGAGGCCATGCCACATATTGCCAATGGGGAATCTTCCTATGCTTTTATCACCATTGCGGATAATCGGGAGCTGGGGATCAATCCTGTTCCGTGGCGGTGAGGGGAGACGGAGACAAACCGACAATAGAAAATCAGGGGAAAAATTCTCGCTGGGGTATAATTTCAATATGATGACGACACCAGCTCAGCCTCCTCTTGTAATTGCCATTGCCGGTGGATCAGGCTCCGGCAAAACGACAGTTGCCAATGTGATTTTGCAGCGCGTTGGCCCGCATCGGATCGCCTATCTACAGCACGATTTAATTATCGTGAACTGACCGGGCTCGCCCCCGCGCAACGCTCCGTGGTCAATTTTGACCACCCGGATTCACTGGAAACGGAACTGCTGGTTGAGCATATTCAGCAGTTAAAGAGTTTCCAACCGGTAAATGTCCCGCTGTATGATTTCACCACCCACTCGCGGACCGGGAAACCGTTGAAGTGACGCCGCATCGGGTGATCCTGGTTGAGGAAGTTAATTCTGGCGGTGCCAGAGTTACGTAAACTTTTTGATGTGAAAATCTTCGTGGATACCGATGCTGATATTCGTTTTATCCTGCGTTTGAAACGGGATATTGAAGAGCGCGGACGAACGACGGAGGCTGTGGTTCAGCAGTATTTGAGTACGGTGCGCCCCATGCACCTTGAATTTGTTGATCCGTCGAAACGTTATGCCAACGTGATCATTCCTGAAGGTGGGCGGAATGAAGTGGCATTGGAGATGGTAACCGCGCGAATTGAAACTTTGCTGCGCTAGGGAGCAGCATGACGATAAAAATGGAACCTCCCGGGGGTCAAAACCCTGATCTGTCAGCAAAAAACGATCAATCGCATAATGCACAAGCTGACCAGGGGAGGAATGTAGCTGGCCATCTTGTCTGGGCGAGGCCGTTGATCCTGATCCTGTTGATTGGGTTGACTGTGCTGATCCTGTGGATGGGCGGTCAAATCCAGCAATTGGGGCGCTACGGGTATCCAGGCATTTTTCTGCTCAATTTGCTGGCGAATGCCACGGTGATCCTGCCACTGCCTGGCGTGGTGGTGACCTCTGCTTTTGGGGCGGTGTTGAACCCCTTCTGGGTGTCTATTGCGGCTGGAACGGGAGCAGCACTGGGTGAGCTATCAGGCTATTTCGCCGGGACAGCGGCGGGCGGGCAGTGCTGGAACGGGTTGAAAATCACGCGCGGTACGAATCGTTGTTTGCCCGGTATGGCGATGGGGTCATTCTGGTGCTGGCTTTTCTTCCCAATCCTGCGTTCGACCTGGCAGGGATCACAGCGGGGGCTTTGGGCATGTCGGTGCGACGATTTTTGATCCTGTGCTGGATGGGAAAAGTATTGAAAATGCTGGTATTTGCGTACACCGGAGCGACCGTTTTTGATTTATTGGGGATTCCACATTAGACAGTTTTGGGGAGTAAATCATGTCAGAGTATCAGGCGATTGACCAATATCTGGAGAAGCATTTCCTGCGTTCAGTTGATGAGTTATGCAGGTTATGTTCCATTCCCAGCGTATCAGCGACCGGGGAGGGCATTGAGAAATGCGCTGCAAAAGTCGTTGAAATGCTGGAAAAACGCGACTTCACTGTGGAGGTGCTGGAGACGGATGGGGCCCCCGCGATATTTGCCGAGCGCAAAGGCCGCCGCGAAGACAAGACACTAATTTTCTATAACCATTATGATGTGCAGCCGCCTGAACCGCTGGATCTGTGGGTAACGCCGCCCTATAAGCCGGACATCCGTGAGGGAAAGTTGTTTGCCCGCGGGGTGGATGATGACAAGGGACCCCTTGTCAGTCGATTGTTCGCCATAGACGCCATTCTGGAAGCGGATGGCGAACTGCCATGCAATGTCAAATTCCTGATCGAAGGCGAAGAGGAAACAGGGAGTGTGCACCTGCGGCAGGTGGTGGAAGCACATCGTGAAAAGCTGGCAGCAGATGTTTGTGTGTGGGAAGGGGGAAGTGTAAAAGCAAGGAAGAACCCGTACAGTATCTTGGTATGCGCGGTATTTGTTATGTCGAATTAAGTGTCGAGACAGCCACGCAGGATATCCATTCCGGTCTGGGCGGCTCGATATTTCATAACGCTGCCTGGCGGTTGGTGTGGGCTTTGAGCACGTTGAAAAACGAGGAGGAAAAAATTCTCATTCCCGGGTTCTACGAGCATATAGAGCCGCCAACAGAGCGGGATGCTGGCTTTTATGACCGCGTTGCCAGATCCTTCAGAGGAGTACAAGGATCGTTACGGAATGGTGGATTTTCTGGAGGAGTATAAGGATGGCGCAGCATTGCGGATCGCACAGGTTTTTGAACCGACCTGCACGATATGCGGACTGACATCCGGGTATCAGGGACCACGCTCAAAGACGATGCTCCGGCGAAAGCCAGCGCGAAGGTGGATTTCCGCCTGGTGCCAAACCAGACCCCTCGGGAAGTGCTGGCTAAATTGCGTGCCCATCTGGATAAGCAGGGTTTTACTGATGTACAGATCAAGTTCATGGGCGGCGATGGTCCGGGCCGCACAGATCCCGGGGAGCCGTTTGTGCAGTTGGCGGTTTGGATGGCGGAGGAAGTGTATGGCAAGTCTGCACAGATCATTCCCATGCCGGCGGCTCAGGCCCGAATGCGATCTTTATTGAAGTGCTGGATGTACCAATCGTGATGGCGGGTGTGGGGTACCCTGATGCACGGATCCACGCGCCAAATGAGAATATCCGCCTGGATTTGTACATGAAAGGGGCGAAGTATATCACTCTTATTATTAAAGGGGTACGCCGGGAAATAGGATAGCCAAAAATAACTGCGTGTAGTCATATTAGTTTTGAGTGACAGGCCAGAAGCCTGTCACTCATTTTTTTATACACTCAATACCTTGCTGCCGGATTTGAGCCATTCAGTGAGGAATTCGCCGTGCAGAAGACTTCGATGCCGAGGCGCTGCAGGATGGCGGCAACATTTTGCTCTTCAGCGCAGTGCTTGCAGGCGATGACGCGCACTCCAGCTTCAATGGCGCGGCGGAGTTCACCCTGGATCTCGTTATCTTCGGCAATGAGGGAATCAGCTGCTCCCCAGACGAGGAGGGAAACCTCGGACCACCAGCTATGCTTCATGGCGTTGGTCGCGTAAAGCAGCACCATATCGCGGGCGGTGAGTGGGTCACCGGTAGTCCACAGGATGAGCAGACGTGCATTTTCAGTATCGGGCATGGGGGATTCCTTTCCAGACAGGTCTATGGTTGGTTTTTCCGCTGCTGATGACCGGCTTTCCTGATTTTTGCCCACGCTTCGGTGATCGGCAGTAACTTCTTCCCTGGTTTCTGGAAGTTCCCCATAGCGCACTTGCAGATAGGCGTGGGTGATCTGTTGCAATTCGTCAGCGCATTCGGGGAAGAGGTCTTCCATTTGCGGTAAAAATTCGAGGGGGGTAATTGCTGGCGGACCAGGGGTTTTCAGACGCTCGCAAAGGCGCATCAGGCGGCGGTATACACGCGGATGCGGGCTGCAGCCAGGCGGGTGCGTAAATTAGCCAGCAGGTCAGGCGATTTTTTTCCTCCTTATTTGCCGAGCGGGTGATGCGGGATGCTTTGCTGGAAATGCCCTCTTCTTCACGCAGGCGGCGCTGCGCGGTTTCCATCGGACCAGGATGAGCTGTGATGAGGGCAATGTCTCCCCAGGATGACGAGCATAATGATGCCTTTGCTGTTTTCAAAAAAACCGGTCATCAGATAGATGTTTTCTTCACTGGTTTCACGCAAGCCTTCAAGGCCTTGCTGGGGGTAACCTGCTCCAGGATGTCGGGGTTGTTTGCAAAGAGCGCCTGACCGATACGGTTGCTATCTTCCAGAATGACGGCCAGGATGGGGGAGAGGATCAGCATAGAAGGCAGAAAAGACCATGAAGGCGGCCATGGCGGCCTGTGCCAGGAGGGCGGCGATGGTTTCATGGATCAGCCAGCCAGCAATCGCAGCGAAGAGGACGATACCAAAAGATGCAATGAGGATGCTGAGCCCCCATTGGCTGCCGTAGGTAGGCAGGCGTCCGCCGCTGCTTTCGGCCAGATCAAGAAAATGGGATACGGACAAACCACAGGCCGGTGAACAGCAGACCATAAAATATGGGCAGGATACTGATGGGAATATCGCCGCCAAAGGAGAAGCCGGAGAGGAGGACATGATGACGCCAGTACGGAAAGCTTTGCTGACCTGATCACGGGTGACCGGATTGCGGCGAGGAGGATGCTGCGCAGGATGGCAAAGAGGAAGATGAAAAGATGCCAGAATTCCGGCACATTGCGCTGGTCATCGAAGAAGGTTCGGAAGGTCTGCTGGATGAGGCGTCCAGGGCCACAGATTCCCTCGGTGAAGAAGATCATGTTCAGGCTAAACAACAGGCAGGCGAAGACCCGAGAAGATATAGCCCTCGTCGGAGGAGGGGCTTCCTGCAATGAATTGAAGAGCCGTGCCAGATAAGTGCTGCCAAGCATGAGGATTGCGAGGAGGAGGATGATCCAGCCGGTTTGAATAGTTGAGCGTACAGCGATCTGATACCATTCGCCAATCCAGAGGGCATTGATGATCATTACTGCGATACCGGGGAACTCTGCCCAAAAGCTGAATGGTGGTTTGGCAGAAGTCTCAGACAGGGTGGAGGAGGATTCGCTGTCATACTTCGTCCCCTGAAAAGGGCAGGTGAATGATACGCACGTCGGGTAGTTCAGGCGGCGGGTTGTTGTCGAGCGAGATGAGGGTGGTGTGAGCGCGGTAGCGCTTGAGGCGCAGGAGGGTCTCGGCGAGTTCCTGATTGACAAAAGCGGTAACGATGACCAGGGTGGCGCCGTAGGGGAGCTGCGGCATGGCATTCAACAGATATTGGGCAAAAGACACGGTGACGTAGGGCGTGATCAGCCAGGGATTCGAGCAGCAGACCCAGCTGGCCAGGCGCGCGGTTGGGCGGGATGCGGAAGGGCTGGTCGGAATGCATCAGGCAGCCATTGGAGAGCAGCCCGACGCTATAGCCATCCTCCACCCCGTGATAGGCAAGGGTGGCGCTGACCTTGATCAACTGCTCCAACAGCCCATGCTCGGTGCCGAGCCAGATGGATTCGCGGGTGCTGACATTCA
This sequence comes from uncultured Chloroflexia bacterium, assembly GCA_963753895.1. Classification (GTDB taxonomy): domain Bacteria; phylum Chloroflexota; class Anaerolineae; order Anaerolineales; family Anaerolineaceae; genus SMBSF63. Next base: position 29,153 of record CAVWEE010000001.1, read on the forward strand.
GGCAGACGACCATCATTTTGGCGGTAACGGGTTGGTAGACCTTGACCTGGAGGCTGCCGGTACGGGCGGTGGCCGGCCAATGCACTCGGCGGAATTCATCTTCCGGGTGGTAGGCGCGGATGCCCATGGGCTGGTTAGGGTCATCAAACAGGGGGCGGCGGGCATGCTGCTTGCCGAAGGGGTCATCAGCCTGGAGTTTGAGGGCTTCGAGGGGGAGAATCTCGGGAAATACGGTCAGTTTATCGCGGGTTTCAATGGTTTTGGTGGTTTCAAAAATGCCGAATAAATCCCCTAAATCGAGGCGCAGGGGGCCAACCTGATGGACGCCGCGTTCCTTGAAGGTGATGTTATAGGTGCGGCTGATCTTTTCATGCCAGCGCAGGTTGAAGATGTTCGTAAGGTTCCCGTGGTTTGGCACGGAAGAGGTATTGAAGGTCGCTGTTCTTTCTGGGGGTACAGCCCTGGGCCAGTTGTCTGTTGCCTTCAGCCAGGAAACTGGCAAAAGCTTGCGGTTTTCGACTTCCACGCGCAGGGTGGTGGTTTCACCCGGGAAGCCACGGGTGTAATGAAACTGGCGTCGGAAGTGGATGCGGTCAAGGGCGTGCTGCATCCAAAAATGGGCAGCAATCATCAAGGCGGCAATGGATACTGCCACGGTGATCATCCAGGGCTGGTTTAGCATGGCACCGAGGATGACAGGGATAGCGAGCAGGGCTAAAGCGCTGCCGATACGCAATTTATAACTCCGCCGGGACAGGAACAGAATCGACAATGTCGCTGACCAGTTCCGGGGCGGTGCGGCCGCGCAGTTGGGCCTGCGGGGAGATGATCAGACGGTGACTGAGGACAGCCGGAGCCATGTTTTTGATGTCATCGGGGAGGACAAAGTCGCGGCCATGAATGGCAGCCCAAGCCTGGGCAGATTGGTAAAGGGCCAGAGTTGCGCGCGGGCTGGCACCGAGGCTGATGTCCTTGTTCTCGCGGGTGGCGCGGGCAATGCGCACGATGTAGTCGCGTACGCTGTCTTCAATGCGGACGTTGCGGCGTTCCTGCTGAAGAGCATTAATCTCTTCCGGGGTAGTAACGGCTTGCAGGTTTTCCAGCGGGTCATTGTGTTTGAATCGTTCGAGGATGTTGTTCTCTTCAGTTTGATTGGGATAACCGATGGCGACGCGCAGCAAAAAGCGGTCTACCTGGGCTTCGGGAAGGGGAAAGGTGCCTTCCAGCTCGACGGGATTTTGGGTGGCCAGCACCATGAAGGGGCGAGGAAGCGGGCGGGTGACGCCGTCGGAGGTAACCTGGCGCTCCTGCATGGCTTCCAGGAGGGCGGACTGAGTTCGCGGGGTGGCGCGGTTGATCTCGTCTGCCAGCACGATCTGGTGCATAATCGGGCCGGGGCGGAATTCAAATTCCTGGACTTTCTGGTTGAACCAGCTCAGGCCGGTAACATCAGAGGGCAGCAGGTCGGGGGTAAACTGGATGCGATTGAAGGAACAGCCCAGCGAGCGGGATAATGCGCGTGCAAGGGTGGTTTTGCCGGTGCCGGGGACGTCTTCCAGCAGAACATGGCCTTCACATAAGACGGCGACAAGCATGTGCTGGATGACTTCTGGTTTACCGATAATGACTTTCTGGATATTTTCGGTGATGCGTTGGACAGCTTTCTGGATCAAGGGATATCTCCTGTGTTGATGATGTGGGCAGGCGATGGTACTGGGTGATTCTACCGCATATTGGAAGGTAAAAGAAAAAATCTGGAAGTTGTACAGACTGAATTGGCGATTGCTGGATGGTGCGTTGCGGACATTGTGCACGAGAGGGGTAAGAACGCTAACACACCCTGCAAAATGGTGATCAGGAAGGGTGGAGAATAACGGGGATTTACTCGATTAATACGTCATTCAGGTTGCGGCCCTGGGTGAACATTTCAGCGAACTCGGGGGGTAGGTGGTTGGCATGGACTGCTTCGATGGTACGTTTGATGTCGTATCCTACGCGGTGGTGTTCGATGGATATGGATCCTTCCTCGAGATTAAGCACGGCATAGCAAGCTTCGGGGTTGCCATCGTCAGGACGCCCAACACTGCCAGTATTGATGAACCAGACGCCTTTGGCTTTGCCCGCAAAGGCCTGGTGGGAATGGCCGCAAACGACGATGTCAGCTGCCGAAGCGAGGGCGAGTTCCTTGAGGCGTTTTTTTGAGGTGTTGTAACCGACGAATTCTTTGTTAGACACAGGGCTGGCATGGGTGAGGAGGATGTCTTTTTTCATCGCTTTCAACTTGCGCTGCTCAGGCAAGGAGCGCAGGTAGTTTCGGTTGGCCGGGGTCAGGGTGTCAAAAGCCCATTGGAAAGCCAGCAATTTCAGCGGGTTTTTCTTTTTCCGCCATTTGTTGCTGCGAGTGGGCATGGAGAGGGCCTTCAAGTCATAATTGCCGACAATGGAGAGGATGTCTCTTTCCTGAAGCATATCGAGCACTTCATTGGGGAATGGACCATAACCAACTGAATCACCTGCATTCCAAATGGCGTCAACGCCCTGGGTAGTGATGTCGGCGAGGACGGCCTGGAGGGCGGGCAGGTTGGCGTGGATGTCTCCTATCAGGGCAATTTTCATGAGATCTCCTGGGTTTCTGCCGGTTGATCGAGCGCAGGTGGTGTATCATCAAAAGAGGCTGGGGAAATTTCATCCTCTGTTTTGGGTTCTTGTATTGCCTCCGGTTCAGGTTGGTAGATGATGGTAGGGAGTTTGGTGATCTGATAGAGACTGCCCCACAGGTTATCCGTTTTCCATTTTTCCCATTTCCGGATGAAAAGACGGTACTGCCGGTTTCTGTTTTTTTGCAGCGTTTTGCGCAGATAATCAACCCCTGGTTTTAGAAGGTTAATGGGCCCCTCATTGCCATAAAATTCCAGAATGCGTTTCCGTTCTTCTTTGAGGAATTGGTCAAGACTGGTGATCCAGATGTCATTGTCATGAATACTCCCCAGTTGACTCTGCATATCCTGAGCGGCAGCAAGTTGGGATTCCAGCCGGTCTGCATACAAGTCCTGGAAAATTTCGATCGTGTAGCGAAGGTTTTTTGCTTCCAAACGCATTTCATGCAACTCTTTGATGTTTTTGGGATTCTGGATGCGCCCATCGTAAACGAGGAGATTGTTCATGCAGCGGTTGATGGATTTGAAGGCGGTTTGGTACAGGCGGGGCGCATAAGGGGAGGGGGTATCAGTTTGAGAGGGACCATTTTCAAAAGCATGGTCTCCATTTCATCCAGGGTGCCTTTTTTCATTATGCGATCCAATTCTTTTTCGATTTGCGGTTGTACCTGTTCCCTTGCCTGACTCAGACGTAGCAGAAGTCTGCCGATACCCGGATGGTATTGAGGTTCTGGCAGGGTTTGTGAAAAATCGGTCAACATGGCGATGTGAACGTCCAGGTCACGGGCATTGCTGAGCGCTTTGGTCAGACGGCTAATTTCCTTTTCCCATGATCTGTGGATTTTTTTTGGCAAACAACCTCCAAAGATGGAGAGGTTGCTGCGAAACCGACGTGTGGCAACGCGCATGCGATGCACGTATTCAATGTCTTCTGATGCTGCGTATACGCCTTCCCAATCCTGTTTAAGGTTATCCAGCTGCTGCAGGATTGCCGCGGCACCGTAGGCGCAAATTGACTTGTCCGTTTTTGCTTTCAAGTTTTCCTCCAGGCAAGGTGCGAAAATTTATTGATTCTGAATGAATGTAGAGGATTTGAGGTGTAGTTTAACCATTATACAGAAGAATTGACGAAATGTTTAGACAATACTGCTGATGGCAATCCGGGGATGGCGAACAAAATCCAAAAGCAAACCCCGGCCATTAAGACCGGGGGAATGACCCTTATCTGTGAAAGCTTCTGTCAGGCAGGAACTTCAGGGGCAGGTGGATGATCAGAAATGAAATCAGAATCATCTTCTTCTTCATCTTCCTCTTCTTCATCATCAACGAAAAGGCGGTATTCCTTATCCATCTCAAAGATATCGCCGGTGGTGATGAAGATGGTTCGTTCGCAGATGTTGATGACGCGGTCGGCCAGCCGTTCCAGATTGTGAATCGTCCAGATGAGCAAGTTGGCCTGGTCGATCATTTCAGGGTTGGCAATCATTTCGCTGACCAGATGGTGATAGATATGGAGATAGAGGGCATCGACTTTGTCATCATCCTGGGGAATGAGGCGAGCGGCATTTGCATTTTGATCGATGAAGGCCGTTAATGCTCGGTGGAGCATATCAATAGCGAGGTCTGCCATGCGCTGGATTTCACTGTGGGGGATGGAGAAATCTGTCGTGCCGAGGCGCAGGGTTACTTTGGCAATCCCTTTGGCATAATCTCCCATGCGTTCCAGTTCGGTGATGACTTCGAGCATGGCGGCAACCAGCCGCAGGTCACGGGCAATGGGCTGCTGCGTGGCGATGAGGATGAGAATTCCGTTTTCGATGGCGAAACGGCGTTCGTTGATGTTGGCATCATATTCATAGATCTGTCGGGCGGCATCCATGTCACGCTTTTTCAAAGCAGTCAACAGATTTCAATGTCGCTTCCTCAACCATGCTGCCCAGGATGAGAATTTCATCTTTCAGGTTTTGTATTTGCTGGTCGAGCGTTCTTCGAGCCATTTTTCACCTCATCGTGATCATCATTTTCGATGTGTACAATCGTTGGATAATTATTTTACACTGAATGTGGTTAATCGAACAATCATCCACCGACTTTGAACCTAAAATACCAATCAGTCTATCTCTTCCAGCTTGCCAGTAACAGTGAAGATGATGCGTTCGCAGAGATTGATCACCCGGTCTCCATCGCGTTCCAGATTGTGGGAGGTCCATTATCCAAATCTCCCGGTAATATAGTCTTCGGTGCGTTTGTCGCCTGGATTGGTAAAGATATTGCTCGTCTCGTCAAATTCTACCAGTTTGCCTGTACGACTATCACCGGTATAGAAGAAACCAGTGAAGTCAGAGACACGCGCAGCTTGCTGCATATTGTGGGTGACGATGACGATGGTGTAGTTTTCCCTCAGTTCACGGATCAGCTCTTCGATGCGCAGGGTGGCGATAGGGTCCAGGGCAGAGGCGGGTTCATCCATCAGGATGATTGACGGTTCAACAGCCAGGGCGCGGGCGATACACAAGCGCTGCTGCTGGCCGCCAGAGAGTGCCAGTCCGGATTTATCGAGGTCATCTTTGACTTCGTCCCACAGGGCGGCGCCGCGCAAACTGTTTTCGACAAGCTCGGCAAGCTGGGTGCGATCTTTGAGACCATTGGCGCGTGGGCCATAGGCAACATTGTCAAAAATCGATTTTGGAAATGGGTTAGGTTTTTGGAAAACCATGCCAACGCGCTGGCGGAGGTTGACCACGTCCATTTTGAAAATGTCTTCATCATCCAGGGTTACTTCTCCTTCTACCCACACGCCAGGAATGAGATCATTCATGCGATTGAAAGTGCGAAGAAAGGTGCTTTTTCCGCAGCCAGAGGGGCCAATCAGAGCAGTTACCTGTTTTTCAGGGATTTGCATATTGATGTCTTCAAGGGCGCGAAAACTGCCATAGTTCATACTGTAGTTTTTCGTTTCCAGTTTTGTATTGTTCATTGCGTACCCCGTAACCCGGCCGTCAGTCGGCGGGACAAGAAATTGATCACAAGGTTGATCAGAATAATGCTGACAATCAGGATGGCGCCGGTGCCCATTGCTTTTTCAAAGGCTCGTGTATCCATTGCCAGGTAATATAAATGCAGCGCCATTGTACGGCCGCTGGACATGATCGATGTTGGCATGCGATAGCTGCCGCCCAGGGTAACATAAAATACTGCGGTTTCGCTGACCACACGTCCTACGCTCAGGATTATACCCGTGATGATGCCAGGCAGGGAAGCGGGCAGGATAACTTGCTGGATTGTCTGCCATTTTGTCGCTCCCAGTGCAAGGCTTCCCTGGCGATAACTGTCCGGGACAGTTAACAAGGGCTTCTTCGGTAGTGCGGATAATGACAGGCAGTACCAGACAGGCGCCAGCCAATGATGCCGAAAGCAATGAGAAGCCAAATTTGAGGGTGGCGACAAACAATGCATACCCAAATAGGCCGAATATGATCGAAGGAATGCCAGCAAGAGTTTCCACGCCAAAATGGGCTAGACTGATCAGCCCGCTGAGGAATTTTGAGGAAATGCTATTGTCACCGGCGTATTCGACCAGGAAGATAGCCGCGCCGACGCCCAAGGGTGTAGCAATAGAAATGGTCAGGATTACCAGATACAGGGTGGTTACAATTGTCGTTGAGATACCGCCCTCTCCAGAAAGGCCGCCGCGTGGCGGGGTGATGAGAAATTCCAAGTTGATCGATTTGAGCCCCTGGATGATCACGTAACCAACTACGGCCAGGAGGATTAAAATCGTGATAATTCCGCCCATCCAGAGGATGGTGAAGAAGAATTTCTGAGTGGCGTGCCGCAGACTTAGGCTTGATTTTTTGTCTATCATGATATTCGTTCGTAATAATTCAATCGTTTTGTTTTCGCTCATGCTGGTTCCTTGTGTGATTAATGACTGGTTTGACGTTCGCGCATGATGAATCGTGCGGAAATATTGACCAGCATGATCAAAACGAACAAGATCACACCGGTGGCGAAGAGGGTACTCTCATGTACACCGGTGGCGTAACTGATCTCGACGGCGATATTACCGGTAAGGGTGCGTGCCTGTCGCAAGAAAAGTGTTATGGGATTGTCTGTCATTGGGCTGGGCATGACAACCGAGTTGCCAATGACCATGATCATGGCCATGGTTTCTCCTAGTGCGCGGCCAACACCCAGGATGATGGCGGCAATAATGCCTGAGCGGGCGGCGGGAAGAATGACTTTCACGATTGTCTGCCAGTGGGTTGCGCCCAGGGCCAATGAGCCTGAGCGGTAACTTTGGGGAACGGCGCGGATGGCATCTTCGGCGATGCTTGCAATGGTTGGAAGAATTATGACTGCCAGAACAATGGCGGCAGCCAGCAAACCAAAGCCGGAGTTGCCAGGCACCGGAATTTTCCGAACCAATGGGACGATCACGACCATCCCGAAAAGACCATACACAACGGAGGGAATGCCTGCCAGCAGCTGGATGGCGGGACGTACAATTGCCTGAACTTTTTCAGGGGCGATCTCTGCCAGGAAGATGGCGCCGCCAACAGCCAATGGCACCCCAAGCGCAATCGCACCAATCGTCACAAGAACGGATCCCAGGATCATGGCGAGAATGCCGTATTGATCTTGCCCCGGGCGCCACACTTTCCCCAATAATAGGGTTTTTACCCCAACGGTATTGAAAGCTTCGAGGCCTTCACGAAAAATGAACAAGGCAATTAGAAATACAATCACAAGCGAGACCATTGCACTGATAAAGAGGATGTACTGCACCCCTCGATCTACGACTCGTCCGGTTTCCATGTTTGCTCCAATATTGAGAAAAGCCGGGTTTCAGCATTTTGGCGTCCCCCCTCCAGCTTGAGGGGACGCCGAGTCCTGTTCCACTTTATACTGGAAGACTAGTATCTCCCGATTGAAGTGATTATTTTACGGGCAAGTAGCCTTCTGAAGCAACGATTGCCTGTCCAGCTTCGCTGAAGATGAAGTCGATGAAATCTGCCACAACACCTTCAGGCTCGCCGTTTGTCAGCATGTTAAGGGGGCGAACAACCGAGTAGGAACCGTTGGCAGCGTTTTCTTCTGTCGGAGCAACACCAGCGATCATAACAGGCTTGGTGGTGTCATCGAGGTATCCGAAGGAAATGTAACCGATGGAAGCGGGGGTGGTGGAGACAGTGGTGCGGACTGCGCCATTGGAGGGCTGCAGGATGGCGTTTTCGGAAATGAGAGCTTCATCCATGACCAATTCTTCAAACGCACCGCGTGTGCCGGAACCTTCTTCACGTGAGACAACAATGATCGGTACATTGGCGCCACCAACTTCACTCCAATTCGTGATTTCACCGGCGAAGATAGCGCGGGCATCTTCCAGGCTCATGTCATCAACGGAAACATCAGCGTTCACAACCATCGCGATACCATCACGGGCGATGGTGTAGATGACCAGATTGGTGAACTCTTCCATCTCTGAGTTTTTGATCTCTCGGGAAGCCATACCAATGTCGGAGGTGTCCTGGCCAGCAGCCTTTACACCAACGCTGGAGCCGCCGCCCTGCACATCAATGATGACATCAGGATTGGCTGCGCCAAAGGCTTCGGAAAAAAGCTCGGCCAGAGGCTGAACAGTGGTGGAACCGGCAACGGAAATTTCGGTGGAAGCGGATGAAGCAGGGGCAGCCGGTGCTTCTTCGACAACGGGGGCTTCGGCCAGAGCACAGGAAGCCATCAATAAGGTGGCCATGAAAATAACTACCAACAACAAACGACGCATTTTTTAACTCCTTAGTTTTCGAGAAAATAGTTTTGTGCGAGCACTTGTACAACGATTTGATGTTATCATTCGCAACTTTAACGCCTGTTCAAAACGAGGTTAACAATTTGTTATTGTCCCAAAAAGGCCAATCAAAATTTGGGAGGGATTTTCTGCCCAAATATTGGTGGATTCGGTAAATTGGAAACGACTTGTTAACAAGTGTTAACAGAATACAGGAGTTGGCTCTTCTATAATTGAGAAATGCAGAATTTAGAATACTGAAGGCTGGATTATCAGTTGAGATATTGGTCGTTATGGAGGAAGTGGCGAATGAAGACATTGATTTTGATGCGTCATTCAAACCCGGAAGCCAGAGAAAAAACCAACACGATGCGCAACGTCCATTAGAAAAGGTAGAAAAGCAGCCTTGAAAACAGGCAAAGTGATCGGGCAATTTGCTGTTTTGCCGCAAAAAATCCTTGCTTCTTCTGCGCGCCGAGCGAGCGAAACTGCAAAAGAGGTTTCAAGGAGGCTTTTTGCACCAGCGGGAATTGTCGAATTGGATACCCTCTATTTGGCAGAGCCGCAGGCATTTATTGACGTATTGCAAGCGGTGCCGAATGAACTGGGTTGTGTGATGCTGGTAGGGCATAACCCGGGCTTGCGCGAATTTGTGCAGACATTGACCGGGACTGTGCTGCGGTTCCCGAAGGCTGCTGTTGCATACATCGATTTGCCGATTGACACCTGGCAGCAGATTACCCTTGAGTCCAGGGGAGAGTTGGATACGTTGATATCCCTGTAGACATAATCGGACCACTTGAAAAAAAGGACATTCGGGTCAATGGATGCCCCTTTGGGGGTTACTAACTGTTTTTTTATTTACCGGTTATTGTTTTCGGGAGATGGTATCGGCAGAGAGAAGAAGAAGGTGCTGCCCTGGCCGGGCTGGCTTTCCAGCCAGATGGATCCACCGTGTGCCAGCACAAGGTGTTTGACGATGGCAAGCCCGAGCCCCATGCCGCTTTTGGACCGGGCACGATCTGTCTTGTAAAATCGTTCAAAAATTCGTTTGGCATTTCCGGAGGAACGCCCACGCCGGAGTCTTTGAAGGCGATGACGACTTCACTGTCCTGTGGATAGGCGAAAATTCGAATATTGCCACCGGGCGGGGTGAATTTGATGGCGTTGTGCAGCAAGTTGGTTACGACTTGCTGGATGCGTTCTGCGTCGGCAAGGACCTCGGGTAGGTCATCAGGCAATTCGGTAACCAGGGCAATCCATTGCGGTCAGCCTGCGCGGTCAGGCGTTCCACCGGAGGAGCGATCAGTTCCTCGCTGACATGTACAGGTTTGATCTTCAGCGGCACCTGGCCCGATTCAATGCGGGAAAGTTCCAACAGCTCCGAGACCAATTGAAACATCACGGAACTTCCTGCTCCATGGAGTTGAGGAAGCGATTGGCGGCAGGAGGATCATTTCAATGCCCCGTTTTGCAGGGTTTCACCAGCAGGTTGAGCGACGCCAGTGGAGTGCGTAGATCATGAGAGATATTGCTAATGAAATCGCGCCGGATGGTTTCCAGGCGGCGGATGCGGGTAAGATCCTGAAGGATGACGAGTTTGCTGGAAGGGGCGGTGGTCATCGGGGTGATGATGACCTGCAAAATACGGCCTTCTTTCCGGCTGGTCTCAATTAAACGAACATGCTCACGGGTCTGATCTTTTTCCCTTTGCGCCGCCTGCCAGAGTTCGATCATCTGGTGCTGACGAACGACTTCGGCAAAGGTATGCCGGGTTGCTTTTTCTACACTGGTGCCCAGCAATCGGATCGCGGCAGGATCGAATTTCGACTTTCCCGTCATCTTGCACGATCATGATGCCATCAGCCATGTGATCCAGAATGACGTTAACGCGTTCCTGTTCGGTGGTGAGGGCATCAATTTTGTCCTGCAATTGTTCTGCCATATTGTAAAAGCGGTGGTTCAATTGCGCCACCTCATCCCGTGTAGAGGGGGACAGGCGCGCAGACGGATCGCCTTGGCCATGCGGTCAACGATTTTGGTCAGTTCCTTTACCGGCTTCATGGAGCGGTCGGCGATGAGCAATGCCAGAGGCAGTGATGATACTGGTGAAGAATGTGGTGGTGAGGATAAAGTTGCGGATATTGCGCTGGTTGGACTGCACATCAGCCAGGGGCATGGTGAGGTGAACATATCCTACTACGGCCTCATCGGTTTCGGCTTTGATAGCTACATAAAGGAAGCTTTCGCCAGTGAGGGAGTTGACAAAGATGTGGTCGCCAAGGCCATTTACCAATGCTTGCTGAATTTCAGGCCGATTTTGGAAATTCTCTGATTTGAGAGAGCATCCGAGGTCCGAATCACCCAGAACGGTGCCATTGGCAGCGATGAGGGTGATTTTTTTTCCAAGCAATTGGTAATAATATTCACAAAGGGGATCGAGATTGGATTGGGGTTTGGCGGCAGCCAATTGTGGAAGGACAACCTCTTTAATCAACCTGGCATCGGTGGCAAGTTGTTGTTTGAGGCGCTCGGTATTTTTTTCTTCACTAATTTGGAAATGAATATTGCCAGACCAAGCAGAACGATTAGATTGAGGGTAATAAAGGGAATGTCCGCAATGCGCCAGCGGGAGCTGCCTTGGGAGAACATAGACTACCCTTCAAAGCGATAGCCCACCCCGCGAATGGTGATGATGCGCGTGGGGGAAGCGGGGTTTGCTTCAACTTTTTCCCGCAGCCAGCGGATATGGACGTCGTACTGTGCGGCTGTCACCAATATATTCCCATCCCCAGACGGTTTCGAGAATGTTCTCCTCATGGTTTAGGACATTAGGGCGGTGTTGAGCCAGGAAAACCAATAGTTCATATTCTTTTGGTTTCAGGGTTAGCGGTTTGCCTTTCAGGCTGATCTTGGTGCCTGTCCAGGTTGATGACCAGATCATCAAAGCTGATGATTATCTTCGCCGGCAGGTTGCCTTCGCTGTCAATCTCTTCGCGGATAAGGCGCACGCGGCGGAGCATCGCTTTTACACGGGCCAATAATTCCCGCATGCTGAATGGCTTGGTAAGGTAATCATCGGCGCCGACTTCAAGGCCGACAACCCGGTCGATTTCATCATCGCGTGCAGTGAGCATGAGTAGACGGGAGTGGTCATTTCCTTT
>CAVWEE010000002.1:0-209674 GCA_963753895.1 uncultured Chloroflexia bacterium
ACGAATCGCCGGTGGAGATTGTCCACCCCGATCTCGCCGATCTCTCGGGACGAAGTGGGGGAGCTGACGCGGGCGGTCAACAAGATGCGGGGGTCGCTCCAGGAAAGGAAGCGGATCAGAGGGCCTTCGGCCGTTACGCCAGTGATTACGTCCTCGAAACGCTGTTGGAGAGCCCGGAGGGAAGCGAGCTGTCGGGCGCAGAGCGCGAGGTCACCATCGTCTTCGCCGATATCCGCAGCTTCACGCGTCTCTCCGAGGGGATGAAGGCCCGCGACGTGGTCTCACTGTTGAGGGAGATCTTCCAGCTCGCTTCGGATCAGCTCCTCGCCCGGCGGGGCACCATCGACAAGTTCATGGGCGACTCGGTGATGGCGTATTTTGGCGCGCCGATGCCGAATTCCGACCACGCGGTGGATGCGGTGAGCGCTGCCATCGACATCCAGCGGGCGATCGCCGCGCGAAACCAGCAGTTGGGTGGAGCCGGCCTCCGCGTCGAGATCGGCATCGGCATCCATACCGGGAACGTGGTGGTCGGTACCATCGGCTCGGACCGGCGCACGGATTTCACCGCGGTGGGCGACGCCGTGAACGTGGCCCACCGCCTGGAGAAGCTCGCCCGTCCCGGCGAGATCCTGGTCTCCGAGGCCGTGCAGCGGCAAGTCCGGGGAACTGTGAATCTGCGGTTCGAGGGCGAGCGCCAGCTCTCCGGTCGGAAGGAGCCCGTTCACGTATACTCCGTCGATCCGTCGCCCCCGCCCGCGAGTGCCGCGGGAGCGGACGACGACGCGGAGCCGACGTGATCCGCACGCTCTTCCTGCTGCTTCTTCTCACCCTCACCGCTTGCACCACACCCCTCGAGCTGGGGGAGCGCCGCTATCGCGAGGGCGATCGCGTGGCGGCGCTCGAGATCTGGCGAAGCGTCGACCGCGACAGCCTCTACTACGGGGCCGTTCAGCGTCGGATCAAGGAGGTCGAAGACGAGTCGGCGAGATTGGTGGCGCTCTTCAAGAAGAGGAGCAGCTACTACGAACGGAAAGGGAGACTGGCGGAGTCCGTGCTGAACTACCGGCTCGCCCTCCAGCTCCGCCCGAACGATCGCGCCACATTGGACCACGTGCAGGTGCTGGTGCGAAGCCTCGCCGCGCAGGTCGAGGAAGCCCGGAACGCCTATGCCAAGGCGTACGAGGCGGGAGACCTGATCGGCGCCAGGGCCCAGCTGGCCGCCCTCCGCACCCTCGACCCTTTCGACCCCCGGCTCGCAACCGATGAACGCCAGCTAGAGGACACGCTGCAGCGCCAGGTGAAGCCGCTTCTGGCGAAGGGGCGCCGCGCCTTCTCGTCCGGAGATTACCGGAGCGCGGAACGCGCCTTCCGTCTGGTGCTCCAGCTCGATCCGAAGAACGAGACTGCCAGGGGCACCCTCTCCTTGATCGCGCAGATTCGCGACGTCGAGAAGACCGCGGCCGGGAGGGGCTCGCGCGGCGTCGATCCACCCCAGATCCACGCCACGGATCAGGAGATCCGGGCCGAGGGCCTCTTCCAGAACGCTCTCGACGCCGAGCGCGAGGGGAATCTCTTCAAGGCGATCGAGTTCGACATGAAGGCTCTGGATGCGAATCCGAACCACCCGATCCTGCGGGCCCATCTCAAGGACCTGCGCCGCAGGACGCCATCGGCAGAGGAGCTGATCCGGAAGGGTCAGGAGGCCTACCAGCAGGAAGACCTCGAGGCGGCTCTGGAGCAGTGGCGAAACGCGCTGCTGGTCGATCCGGGAAATGCCCAGGCGCTGGAGTACGTGGCCCGTGCGGAGAGGCTGCTCGCGAACCTGGAGCGGCTGCGGGCCGGGCCCGAGATCGGAGCGGAGGAGAGATGAACCGATGAGGCTCGCCCTGCTGGTCTCGGTCGTCGTGAGCTTCGGTTGTTCGACGCTCCTGGATGTCGAGCGCGCACGCGAGGTGTTTCGCGGCACCGAGGAGCCGACCGTTCCGGTGCTGGTGGAATCTCCCGCGTTGGAGCTGCCGGCACCGCGGCGGCTGCGAGCGGTCTCCGGCGAGCTGCGAGCCATTCCCCTCAAGTGGGATCCCCTGCTCACCGGCGACGTGAGCGGCTACGTGATCGAGCGAACCAAGAAGAAGGGTGGTCGCTTCCAGCGGATCGGCGCGGTCCCCGGCCGCTTCGAGACCGGCTACGTCGATCGGGGCGATGATCTCGCTCCCAAGAAGGGCTCGAAGGGAGGCCGCGCCGACCTCGGAGATGGCGCCCTCTACTGCTACCGAGTGCGGGCTTTCGACTCCCGCGGCCGAATCGCCGGGGCACCGGATCCCGAGGTCTGCGCGATCACGGCCCGGCTGCCTGCAGCTCCCAGCGGTCTTCAGGCCTACAGCCATCAGCCCCGGGAGGTAGCCCTCAGCTGGCGCCCGGTGCCGGACCCCACGGTCGTGGGCTATCGGGTCTACCGGAACCCGCCAGGCAGGGAGAGTACCTGCTGATCGCCCGGTTGGATGGTCGCTTCTCCACCACCTACGTGGACCGCGGACTCGGTCCATTGCGGGTCTTCTACTACCGGGTCGCTTCGGTCAATGCCGCCGGCGGCGTGGGCAAGAAGGCCTCCGAGGTTCGCGCCGTGACCAAGCCCGCGCCCCTCCCGCCCACCGGTCTGCGTGTGGAGAAGCAGCGGCTCGGCTCGAACCGCCTGGCCTGGGAGCCCAACGTGGAGCAGGACATCGCCGGCTACCGGCTGCTGCGGATTCGCCGGGGGTACAGCTCCGGGGAGATCGTCGCCGCCCTCGAGGGCCGGTGCGACCAGTGCCGAGGACCGAGAGATCGGAGCGGGCGAGCGGCTCTCCTACAGAGTGGTGGCATTCGACAGAGACGGCCTCGAGAGCGAGCCGTCGGATCCCATCGAGGTGGAAAGCGTCGACTACGGCCTCCGCGCCCTGCGCAAGGAGGGCGCCATCCGCCTGCACTGGAAGCCGGAGGTCCAGGAGGGCTTCGCCGCCGCGCGGGTGCTGCGTGAGAAAACCTTCGGCAGCGACGAACTCGCCCGGGTCCCCTCGGCGGGATTCGTCGATCGCGAAGTAGAGCCCGGGCGCCGCTACCGGTACCAGGTCATCCTGGTCCGCGAGGACGGCTCCGAGGCACCGCCCTCGGCGGTCATCGAGGCCACCGTGCCCAAGTAGCCTGCTTTCTCACCGGTTCGCGGGCGGACCGATCTCGTTGCGTTCCGGGCTCCACACCCTAGACTCCCTTCCCTTCGTTCCCCGGTAGCTCAGTTGGCAGAGCAAGCGGCTGTTAACCGCTGGGTCGTAGGTTCGAGTCCTACCCGGGGAGCCAACCCTTTGCCGGCCACCGGCCCAGAGTGCCCACCAGGTCGCGGACGCTGCGTACCGCCCCGGGGTTGGCTTCAGTCGAACAGGGGTTGGCCGTCGAGGTCGGGCGGAGGCGCGATCCCGAGGCGTCTCGCCAAGCGTCGGGGCGATGTCGACGGTCCTGGCGGGCCCCGGCACCCGGCCGCCTTCGATTCCATCCCCCCAGAAGATCAGTGGGATCGCCCTGTCGTAGAGGTACGGTGATCCGTGAGTGGTGCCCTCGTCGAAGGGGGAGATGAGGCAGGTCGGCGCGAGCTGCACCACCAGATCACCGCTGCGCTCCGGATCGAAGGAGTTGCGGTAGAGACGCGCGAACTCATCCTCGCCGGTCTCGATCTGCTCCGGAGTCCACACCTTGGCGATGGCGGGCTCCGCCTCGAGAATCCGTCGGGTGGCGGCGGCCACCTCGGACACCGCTACACCGTGGCGCCTGGCGAGGGAGCGATCCACCCGAGCTGGGAGCCCGCGAAGATCACCCACGGCCGCGGAATCGAGAAGAGCGGGCTGAACTCCCAGTGGAGCTTCGCCAGCAGCCGGAGCCCGAGGCTCCCTGAGGCCGGTACGCCCGCCCTTCACGGGACAGCGGTTGCCACCCGTCCGCTCCAGCCACTCGGGAAGGGGCAGCACTCCGTGATCCGAGGTCAGCACGACCAGAACGGCGCCCGGACCCAGCTCCAGCTCCAGGAAGTCCAGGAAGCGGCCGACGGCGAGATCCAGCCGACGCAGGGTGTCTCGCGACTTCGTGACTGTAGGGTCCGTAGAGGTGTCCCACGTAATCCATCGCCGAGAGGGAGACCGCCAGCAGGTCGGGCGACGATCTGCGCCCCAGCCCCTCCTCTCGCACCAGCGCGGTGGCAAAGTCGAGGGTCGCCTCGTCCAGGAACGGCGACGCCACCACGCGAGCAGCGAACTCCTCGAGATCATCGTCTCGGAGCGGATGACCGCTGGTGCGCCCGAAGCGTTCCGGACTCGCCCGGGAAATCGTCGGGGCGCTGCGGCGCCCCGGCCTCGTCGGCGAGGTGGTCCCAGCGGGCGGGAACTCGGGCGAGGAAGCCGTCCTCGGGCGGGGTGCGCCCGTTGAACTCCCGCACCCACTGCGGAAGCCGATCCAGGTAGTAGCCGCTGGTGGTGAAGCCGATCTCTCCGATCCGGGTGGAACCAGTAGGCGACATCCGGCGAGCGTCCAGCCAGCGTGATCGCGGCGCGATCCTTCCCGGAGACGGAGAAGACGCGGCTGGCAGGGTCGGCCGACTTCATCCAGTCGCCGAGGGTCGAGACCCGGAGGTTTCTCGGAGAGCGTCCCTCCTCGCCCCCGAGAACCCGGGCGGCGGCGGCGGAATCGGCGACGCAGTAGACGGCCTCCCCCTCCTCCAGGTCCAGGAAGCGATTCCCCGGGATTCCCGCGTGCGCCGGATGGCGGCCGGTGAGGATCGTCGCATGACCCGCGCAGGTTTCGGTCATGGCGTGGTCCAGAGTGGCCTCCGTGTAGAAGCGCCCTTCCCTGGCGAGGCGACCGAGACCTCCGGGAAGATCCGCGTCGACCCGCTCCGCTGGCAGCTGATCGACCGCGATCAGCAGGATCAGCCGGACTGTCCTCCTCACAGCGGGCCGGCCCGGCAATCCCGATCTCGATGGCGACGGCACCGAGCAGCAACGCCAGGATCTGAACGCAGCAAGGGGGCACGGCTCCGGAGCCTAGCCTGTATTTCTCACCGGCTCGCTACCACGAGCTGCGATCCAGCAGGCGATCGCAGGAATGTATGGGGAATCCCCTGCGGGCCTCCCATCCGAGGTCGAGACGGATACAATTCCGACGGTTCCCGGCGATGCCGGGTGCAGGAGGGGTATTCCGGGAATGCAGAAGATAGGCCTGATGGGACTCCTCGGAGGTTTCGCTGCGCTCGGCCTCTTGGCGCTGCTGGTCGCCCTTCCGGCGCTGGCAGAGCCGGCCTGGGTAAGCGGCGAGGTGCGGCTCAACCTGCGAAGCGGGCCGGGAAATCAGTACCGGATCCTGGGGGTCGCTGAAGACCGGCGATTCCTTGCAGGTGCTGGAGCGCAGCGAGAAGTGGACGAAGATACGAACGGCCGCGGGCGAAGACGGCTGGATCCCCGGCGGCTATCTGAACCCGCAGCCACCGCCCACGATCCGCCTCGAAGAGCTCGAGGTCGAGGTAGCGAGCCTTCGCAACGTTCTGGAGAGTGCCGAGGCGGAGGCCTCCGGTCTGCGCAAGCGCAGCGAGGAGCTCTCGGAGAACGACTCCGAGCAGACGGCAGAGATCGCGCGGCTCACCAAGGAGAACTATCGGCTTCACGCCGGTGAGCGCTGGGCCGAGTGGATCACGGGGGCCCTGGTCCTCTCGACGGGCATGGCCCTCGGCGCACTGCTGAGCCGCATCTCCAGCCGGCGCGGCAGACAGCGACTGCGCCTCTGATCTACCCCCCCAGTTAAGGGAAGACACCTCGGCGCCGCTTGGCTTCGCGGATGCGGGCGATGCCGTGCATCAGGGCTGCGGTGCGGAGATCCACCTGCTTCTCCTCGGCCATCCCCAACACCTCGCCGAAGGAGCGCCGCATCAGGGTGGTGAGCCTCGAGTTGACCTCCGCTTCGCTCCAGAAGAAATGCTGGAGGCCCTGGACCCACTCGAAGTAGGAGACGGTCACGCCGCCGGCGTTGGAGAGAATGTCCGGCACCACGAATACACCCCGCTCGCGGAGCATCTCATCGGCCTCGAGACTGGTGGGGCCGTTGGCGCCCTCCACCATGATCTGACACTCGAGGTCGTCGGCATTCTCCTCGGTGATCTGGTTCTGCACCGCAGCGGGAACCAGCACTTCGCAGGGAACGGTCAGAAGCTCGGCGTTGGTGATGCTCTCCGCCCCGGGAAAGCCGCCGACGAACTTGTTCTCGGCAACCCACTCGTCGAGCCGCTTCAGATCGAGGCCACTCGGGTCGTAGATGCCGCTCCGGAGATCCGAGACGGCGACCACGCGTGCGCCGAGCTCGTCGGCGAGGCTTGCCGTCACCCGTCCCACCTCGCCGAAGCCCTGGACGGCGACTCGAGCACCCTCCACAGGCATGCCGAGGTGGCGGCAGACCTCGAGAATACAGGTGACCACGCCGCGTCCGGTCGCTTCGGTGCGCCCCAGCGACCCGCCGATCTCGACGGGCTTTCCGGTCACCACACCAGGAACTGTATACCCCTTCTGCTGGGAGTAGGTGTCCATGATCCACGACATCACCTGGCCATCGGTGCCGAGATCCGGTGCGGCGATGTCGCGGTCCGGCCCGATCACGTCGATGATCTCGGAGGTGTAGCGGCGCGTCACCCGCTGCAGCTCGGCGCGAGAGAGCTGGTTTGGATCGAGTCGAGCGCGCCCTTGGCGCCGCCGAAGGGGAGGTTCATGATCGCGCACTTCCAGGACATCCACATCGCCAGCGCGGTGACCTCGCCGAGGTTCACATCCCCGTCGTACCTGAGACCGCCCTTGGTGGGGCCCATCGTCGTCATGTGTTGAACGCGGTATCCGAAGACCGTGTCCACCTTGTCGTAGTTGTCGCGGCGGAACGGGAAGGAGACCACGTGGGCCCGCTGAGGTGTGCGAAGCCGCTCCCAGATGTTCTCGTCCAGCCCCATCAACGCCGCGGTCCGATCGAGCTGCCCAACCGCCAGGCGATACATGGGCGTGTCCCACTCGAGCCTTTGAACAGCCACCGTGCGAGCCCCCCTTGGGAGTCTCATCGGCGAACCGGCGGCATTCCTGACACCCAACTCGGCAGCGGGGACGTTCCTTACGTTCTTACGTTTTGAGGAACCAAAACGTAAGAACGTAAGGAACGTCCCCGCTAGTCGGTCAGGAACTCGGTGAGCTTGGCCGCGCTCTCGGTGGCAACGATGAGCAGGACCCGGTCTCCGGGCTCGACCCGATCGGAGCCCCTGGGCACCAGCAGGGCCCCGTCCCGGCGCAGCGCGCCGACCAGGACACCGCGGGGCAGCGACACTTCGGAGAGGACGCCCGAGACGATGCGGCTCCCCTTCACCGCCTCCGCCTCCATGACCTCGACCCGGTCTCCGAGCAGGGCGGCCATGGAATGGACCCGGGCGCCGGGAATGTGTTGAAGGATCAGGCCGATGGCGAGGAGCCGCGGGCTGATGATGGCGTCGATGGCGGTCTCGCCAATCAGGTTGGCGAGTGCCGGGTTGTCCACCAACGCGAAGGCGCGACCTGCCCCCAGGCGTTTGGTGAGCAGACAGGCCACCAGGTTGGTCTCGTGTTCGGCGGTCACCGCCACGAAGGTGTCGACTCGTTCGACCTCCGCTTCGCGGAGCAGGGACTCGCCGGTGACCGGGCCGGAGACGACCAGGGTGTTGGGCAGGGACTCGGCTGCACGGCGGGCGAGATCTGCGTCGGGCTCGATCAAGGTGACCCGGCTCTCGCTCCCCTCGAGGCGCCGCGCCAGGTCGAGACCGACCCGGGTGGCTCCGGCGATCATCACGCGGTGGCGTACCTCGGGAGGGGCACCCATCAGCTCGAGTACACCCTCGAGGTCGGTGCGTGTGATGGCGAAGTAGACGATGTCCCCGGTGCGGATCTCCTCGCCGCCGTGGGGAACGATGGTCTGGTCACCACGCTGGATCGCCGCCACCAGGGATGGAGTCTCGGCGAAGAAGAGGTTCATGTCCGAGACCGGTCGCTCGGCGAACTCGGAGCTCTCGGTGATGCGGAAGCCCGCCACCAGAAGCTGGCCCTCCATGAAGGAAACCACGTCGAGGGCGCTCGGAACCTCGAGAAGCGAGGCGATCTTGTCGACTGCTGCCGCCTCCGGATTGACACAGAAGACCTCGACCGCGCTTCCCCGGCTGAGCTCGTGGAAGGCCTCTTCATGCTCCGGGTCGCGGAGCCTCACCACTACGCGGGGCACCTTGAACATCGAGTCGGCGATCCGCCCGGTGACGAAGTTCACCTCGTCGGAATCGGTGGTGGCCACCACCAGGCGGGCGTCCGCGGCACCCGCTTTCCGCAGTGTGCTGGCGGTGGCACCGTTTCCTTCGACGATGCGCACGTCGAGAGTTGCGGAGAGTTCGGCGACACCCCTGGGATCGCACTCCACCAGAGTGACATCGTGCCCATCACCGGAGAGCTTCTCGGCCAGCGTGGTGCCCACCAGCCCGCCACCGACGATGAGAATCTGCAAAGCCTTGGCCCGCCCCTCGCTGTTCCCGGGCGAGCTTACGGCATCCCCGGGCGACCACCACGGTGCCGCTTCCCCGGGGGAGGGAGATCCGTGCCGGGGCGCGGGCGTGGACCGGAGCACGGGGGCAGCGTAGGCTCTGATGAGGGTCGAGATCGGGCGGAGATTCGGGTGGACGGCGCGAAGTGAGCCAGGCAGAAGCCGATCTCTCCCTTGGCCGGCTGGGAACCGGCAGCCGAGACGATCGGCTTCGCTTCCGTCTGATCATTCGACTGCTGGTCCGCTGCCTGCATCTGCTTCGACCGGTGCGCGGACATCTGGCGCTGCTCTTCCTCGGCTTCTCCGTCCTGGCCCTGATCTTCGTTCCAGTGGGCATCCTGCTGATGGACACCTTCTGGACCCGCGTCCTCCAAGGGAGCGCGCTCACCGGCCAGCAGGCGAGCTTCCTCTGGCTGGATCCGGCCGTCTTCGTCGAGGCGGGAGCACTGGGCCCCGACCAGCGGCGCGAGGTGCTGCTCCGCACCATCATCGTCGGGCTCGGCTTCGGTCTGGCGGCGGCACCCTGCGGTTTCGCCCTCTATTACTACCGGGTCTGGATCCTGCAGAAGGTGAATCAGGTGCTGCGGATGCGGATGATGCTGCAGCTCCAGAGCCTCTCGCTGCGCTTCCACGCGGACAGCAAGATCGGCGACGCCATCTATCGCATGTACCAGGACAGCGCAATGGTGACCCAGTTGATCGACGTGCTGGTGATCGCCCCCCTCGGCATGCTGGGCCGGTATCTCTTCGGCATCACCGTGGTGGCCTTCTTCGATCCCTGGCTGGCGCTGATCCTCGCCGCGCTCTGGCCGCCGCTCCTGCTCTCCGGCTACTGGTTCTCGCGCCGCCTCCGCGTCCGCTTCCGTGTCGCGAGAGAGGCGAACAGTGCGCTTACCTCTCGCATCCAGGAGACCCTGCAGGGCATCAAGGTGATCAAGGCCTACGGGGCAGAGTCCATCGAGCAGACCCGCTTCGAGGCCGACAGCCGCGCCGCCTTCGACGCGGCCTTTGCGGCGCGCGGGCTCCTCGCCGTCTTCGTGGTCCTGCTGTTCTGGCTGGCGGCCTCCGCCATCGTCGCATCCGCCGGAATCGCGGCAATCAAGACCGTGAATCACGACCAGGTCTTCGTCGCGGCCCTCGGCTTCAGCGCCTGGACACTCGGGCTGTTCAACTACTTCAATGATACCCTTGTCAAACTAATGGAAGACTACCGCGAACGGATTGTTGTCATTGCTGCCGGTTACCCGGACAAAATGCAGACCTTCCTGGATGCCAACCCGGGACTTCCCTCCCGCTTTCAGAAAAAGATCGACTTCCCTGATTTCACCCCGGATGAATTAGGGACCCTCCTGGAAACCCTGGCAGACGACAGTCACATCAACCTCCCTGAAGACGTTCGCCTCGCTGCGGTTGGCCATATCCTGCAAATAAAACAACGAAACCGAAAATCTTTCGGCAATGCCCGCACCGTCTTTCAGGTCTATGAGACCATGAAAGACAACCTTGCGGCGCGCTTTGCCCGCCAGACCGCAGAGTATGAGGAACTGGAAGAAGAAACACCAATACCTTGTTTTCAACTGGAAGATGTGGCTGCAGGCTTAGAAAATGACTGGCTGCTCATTTGAAAGGGCAGCCAGTCATTTTCTATTTATGAAAACAAATCGTTTTCGATTAATTTCAGTGTGCGCTGCAGCAGGTCGATTTTTTCTACATACCAGTCTCGGGCAGCGCGATCATGCTTGACATCAGCATTAAACTGGATACGTTTAAACCCATGAATGGCCCGCTGGCAGCAGGCAATGCCTTTGCGCTTATCATTCGGCGGAAATAAATACATCAACCCCAGCAACCAATTCACCACTGCATCAGGATGCGTATTAGGCAGATAAATATCCGCCGCAGCCTTAAATTTTCCCCGTGCCGCTACGATATTCCCCATCCAAAAAAGCAGCATGCCAGAGACAGCTAGAGCATCTGCCTCTCCATAAATCAGTTTGCTCTTCAAGCTGTGCGACCGATTCTTTGCTAATCTTGTGAAATTTCTCCAGGTCAGCATACACTCCGCGAAAATTATTTTTCAACTGCTTGGATATTAGTATTTCCTTCAATTGCAAAGTCGGCGTATTCATATGATTGCCGCCCCCGTACCCGGTGATCCACGGCAAGTTTTCTTCATCCAGCCAGCTGTAAACGCCTCTTCAGGTAATTGAAGGATTTCCAGCCACAGCACATCCAGGTTTTCCTCACAGAACTCGCCAATTCCGGGGGATATTCCCCATCCAGCTGGAGCAATCTGATCACATTCTCAAATTTATCAATTACACGCTTCCACAGGTCATGGGCCATTTGCGTATCAAACATTTGCAAATAGACATAGCCCATCAACCAATAAATGATCGCAACCCGAAAATCAGATCTAGGGAATTTGCGATAGACAGTATTGGCACGCTTCAAGATATCCAGCGCCTCAATTGATTTTCCGCCCTGGTTGTAATAAAACCGGGCCAGCCTCACCATCCCCTCAGGAAATTCTTCCGGGTCAGAAGATTTTTCAAGTTGCGCCGCATATTTACTGACTTCCTCATCAATATTGATAGAACCAGATGCTGATCCCCCCACCGGCAGCCCAAGCTCCGCATCAATTCCATCCATCATCGTTTGCGCCTTTGTTGAGAGGTGCGTGTCCTCAAATTGGTTAAGCCATTTACAGACTTGATTAAAATCTGTCATTCCCATCTCCATCGACTGAAAAAATGCGGTTGATTAATTATCGCCGTCTTGTTTCATGTTTTTTTCCAGCAATCGTTCAATTAACTGCGCTGTCCGACTGAGCAATATACGCCGCAGATTGGTCACTTCATCGTCTTTCCAATCGACCAATTCAAAAGAATTCGCAATGCTGGTAATGATCTCCGCCTGAGCAATAGCTCGGGCGCGTTCCATCAATACCCGGCGGTTTGCTTCACCATAGGCGCGGATAACTTCCGCGTCACCTTTCCAGTCCACTGCCCAGCGTTCCAACCGTTTGCCGTTGATCTCTTCTCCAAATGTTTCAGCCTCAATCGCACCGATATCGATCCACAGCAGCTCCGCACCTGATCTACTCAGATGGCTGTCTGCGCAAGGTATAGTCACGAATCGTGCGGCGCACTTCCATATCATCAATCCCCGGCGCCATCAGGAAATCAATCGAATTGTACTGACAAGATCACGGATAGGACCATCAATGGCAAAAGAGATGTTCCGCTTCCATGAACGGTATTCTTTGTCATCCGCACTGCGGTCAAACAAATAGGATTCCAAAGCTCGTTTTGAATAGGAATAGGGCTGGCTCGGGGAACGCTTGAAATCCTTTGTTGCTGGCAATGATTCGATAGCAATAGCGAATATCTTTGAAAACAAACCCGAATGCCATCAATTGTTTCAAATTTCGCGGCCTTCACATGACCAAACTGGTCTTCAAGACTGACAGGAAGTTCGATCCGTTCAAAATCGGACAGATAATAATTCAATGCAGTGGTGGTATTGGTCAATTCGCGAAGTTGCCGAAACTGGACAACATTCCCCGGGCGGATGATCACCAACCCTGGCCCACCTACTGTTTGCAAGGGATTGGTCTTTCCTCTTTCCTGCTTGACTTCCCCTTCATCAACAATCAAATGAAACCAAAGAAACCAGTGATGGATGCGAAAATATGCCGCATACCCTGCCAAACCGAATCAAGATCATACACGTCCTGCACAAACCTGGCACGCAGCCAACAGTGCCATACCAAAAGCCAAAACTGGCAGAAAGAAAAACTTAAGCAGCGGAACGGGCACAAATTTGAATAGCACCCAGGATGATCTGAAAGTCGTTAGCCCTGCTCTCATCAAGATCAAAATTCAGGTTATAGCCAATCGCGGCCAATATGAACATCAGCGTGAATGAAAAAGGAAATAACAAAAGACCCTTGATCATTTTCGCAAGACTGGGTTCTCTCAGGATTTGCCCACCGATTTCGCAAGACGCGGTAAAACAACTCGTCGGAACGGTCTTGCAGACCAGCGATTGCCCTTATTAGATTGGCAAGGAATTGATCTCAATCGTTGCATCATAAAACCGTTCTCAATCCTTTAGAAAAGGAATACCCACTGCACCCGGAGGCAGAATGCGGTCCTGCAAATTTCTCAGCAGGGTGATCACATCATTGGGCAGTTGCCGCCGCGTTTCTGGGTCGCTAACATATTCTTCCAATGCCTGGAACAGCAGCAAAGCCATAGCTTCTTCGGAATACGTACGATCTCCTAAGGATAGCATTCAAGGTGGCGGAAATTTCTTCTTGCGCCTGAATGCGGGCGCGGTTAACAATATTGCGCACCTCAATTTCACGTGATGTCATCACCAGATCAATCTCCCGCTGCAAACGGGCCTGCCAGTTATCCAGTCGTTGTGCATAAACGGCGTCTTTGCAGGGAGTGATCGTGGTAAATGCTGAAAAAATATTCATGATCCCGCGATCGCGCAACACTTTTGAGGTCGTGAAATACTGCATCCGTGTTGAACGCAACTCCGAAGGGGGATACATTTCTCCCCTTTGCAGCGGCTCACCCGGATTCATGCTATAACAATGCTGAAAGCGCAATACACACTGGTTGCGTATAGCAATATTGACCCGCTGCTTGAAAGCCCCTACCTGCGAGCCTTCCCGCGGATTGCTCAATTCATCATAATTAAATTGCAGGGCCATTTCCTTGAAAGCATCTGACGGTGAAAATCACCGGCAGCTCATCCCATTTCATCACATTGTTGCTCTCATCCCCTCTGGCGCGAGCATACACAGCACCAAAGACACGTTTCTCATCAAAAACGGGACGGATGCCAGGGTTCGGCCGGGGCTTTCATGATCCCAAACAAGGAAGCATTCTCGAAAGATCATAAGCCTCAAGACGGTCATCATCAGCAAGGGTATCCTCAAAACCAGTTACCCGCAGACGGCCATCAGCAACGGTTTCAAGATGTACAATCTGCAAATTCCCCGCACTGGTTCCCCAGTGTAAAAGCCAATTGCAATGGCCGGGGAACCGTCCCAAACTGAATACAGAAAACACGAATGTCTTGACTTCAATACCATCACCAGTGCAGGCAACCACTTCATTTTGAGAGCGGATCTGCTTTCGCAAATCAACAAAAGAATGTACCCGTTCCCAGGGTTTCATAAAAACCAGACCCGGCCCGCAAACCGCGCGGAGTAGGAGGACCAAATGTTTCGGAACGGAGATCCGTAACTCCATCACGATCCATCCAGCAAGAAAAATATTCTCGGAGGAGCAATTGTCTCCAGAACAGCGGCGCTGTCAGAATCCTGGACAATCAATCCCGGCGGTGCTTCTCAAATCGGGATGTGCTTTTTTAGCCCGGGTTTGATCGAAGCCTCATGATTGATGGTACTTCGATGAAGTTTTTCTTCAGATGAAACCAGCTGTCCGCCAATCACGCGGGCAACACGCACGGGCATCCCTATAGCGTGTTGCAAAACGACCGACATCGTTGCAAACACCTCGCCAAAACTGGATAACGGGCAAAATAGATTGCAAAGAAAAAATGAATAACCAGAGGAAAAATACCAGACCAAAACTGATGCAGCAATTAAAACTGAGAAACCCGGAGAGCATGCGCAACAGACTTGCCAGGAAAAAGCACTGTCTCCGCGCAAGAAAGAAGAAGAAATAAGCCAAGTTTCCCGGCCAAGAGATCAAGATTTCCCGTCCAAAGATCAGGAGGAAAACCAGCCCAGGCGCCAATATAAACAGCACACTGAGCTTAATCGGTGATTTCTTCTCATTCTTCTTCTTACGAGCCATACCCACCTTACTTAGGACTGCAAGATCGACAACTATTGGTAATTACACATACGAGGTCTAAACCAGTATATACGTCGTGCCTGTACTTTGTCAAGAATACCCCGCAGGCAGTTAGGACTACTGTTATTCGGCGGTAATAAAAACTGACTGGACAAACAAAAGCCCTACGGGTTTTCTTCCGCTTTCGGCGGATCAACCCACCACATTTGCCTTCAGCCGTGCACCAGCCTCGCCACCCACAACCGTCCTTCATCATCAACAACCATATCCACATACTGTGCCGGCAGCGGAGCAACCTCCTGCAATCCCTCAACGGAGTAATGATACAGCACGCCCTTCCAGGAAGACCCATGCCGTCCCCTCGCCAGCCGGCACCAGCGTGTAAGGCTGCCACTGTGCAAGCTCAATCACCGGCACCCAGTCATCCCCATCCAGGTAGAAATGCGCTGCCCCACCGTCCAGGCTGGCTCCGCCGGCGCGCAGCAGCTCAATCCAGGGACGGCCTTCATCATCCAGGGTTACATCCACCACCACCTGAAACCGCCCCCATATCGGCAGATTGATCCGCGACCAGGAGCCTGTAATTGGCGAGTAATGCAGCAAAGCATCCACCGCCCCTGCCCACACGACCCCTGTTTCCCCAACTTCCAGGTCAAAGATGCAGTCATGCTGCGTAAACTCTGTACCCAGCCAATCTCTGCCCGTTATAGCGGCGGATGCCCTGCCCGTCCAGTCATTCACCAACACCAATACAATCCGCCACCCATAGCTTGCCGGAGTCCGAAAGCGCCACATCTGTCAGGAAATGTCCCTGATATCCTTCTTCCAGGGGAGGATCAAAACCAATCTGGCGGGCAGTCAGGCTGGTCCAAAGACCATTGGCAGGATCAAGCCGGCGCAAATCATCCCCGCCAGTTGCAAGCCACAGCCGGCCCTGCCTCATCCATCACCAGCCCATCCCCAAAACTGCGTGAGAGGTAACCGCCCCCTTCCACGGGCTGCCAGCCGCGGGTTTCATCATATACCGTCCAGTCGTCATCCCGCCAGGCAGCAATTTGCGCCCCGTCATCCAGCAGCACCCACACCCGGCCGATATCATCCTGCCCCAGAATTCTGCCCGGCAGGCGAGGGTATACAGGGCAAGCCACTCGTCCCCATCACGGCGATAGAGGCCCTGACTGCCGCTTAACCACAGCCTGCCCTGCGGGTCACCCCACAGGCTCACAATCTTCCCGGCAGGCAGTTGATCGGACGGAAAAACTGCAGGCAAAGGAGAATCATCACCGGATGGGACAATCACAGGGGTAGCCATGCTTTCTTCCGTCGCGGCAGGTGCCGGCTGTGTGATGACACTCAGATTGGGTTGAGCAGTGGCGGTGATAATTTGAAAACCGGTTTCGGGTTCTGCTGTTGATGAAGTAAAAAGCCAGTGATCGGGGAACAGGCCAACAGAGAAATTCCCCCCAACATCAAAAACAATGCACGCCTGTTCATTGCTGTTCGCTTTCGCGTACGTCAGATTTACGGCTAATCAAGCTGCCGCTTGTGCTGATACATCTCCTGATCAGCCAACTGCACGAGAGCATTTCCGCTGTCCGCCATATCCGGGAAAACTGCAACACCAAACGCCGCGCTCAATTTAATCTCTTTGTCTCCCGGCAGTTTCAAGGGGAGTTTTTCATAATTTTCAAACAGTTTGGCAAGCAGCCGCTGCGCTGAGACCAGATTGGTCTCAGGGAAAATGAATACAAATTCATCTCCACCATAGCGCGCCACAAAATCCGTGTCCCGGATAAACTCCATGAAATACTGGGCGGTCTGCTGCAAAACCAGGTCGCCGGCAGGATGACCATATCGATCATTAACGGATTTGAAATGATTGACATCCATCATTGCCAGCGCAAATGGATGACGGTAACGTCGTGAACGCAGCACTTCCAGTTCCAAACGTTCCATGAAATCGCGGCGGTTTGGCAAACCAGTGAGCGCATCGGTGTGCGCCTGCTGTTCGATCAACTGGTGCAAACGCGCCTTATCAATGGCAATTGCGGCCTGGTCACCCAGCAGCTTGAGAATCCGCAGTTCGGATGCCGAGAATTTGCGCGGCTGCTGATAGGCCACATTCATAACCCCCACCACTGTCTTGCCAATTTTCAAGGGCAGCCCAATGATCGCTCCTGCCCAATCATCATTTTCTTTAGAAAACAGGGAATGTGCCTGCATGTCTTCAACAATGATTTCGTTTCCATTCCCTGGCAACGGTATACGTGAGGCCATTAGGTCTGGGTTCAGCCCAATAGCCTTCTTTCTGTCCGTCTCCCCAACGGGCAGAGCCAAAGACCAGTTTCCCTTTTTGATACAGGAAAATATGGGCATCCTCCACATCACTCAATAATTCCAGGGTGCCTTTCAAAATGGCATCCAATACCTGCTGAAGATCAAGGCTGGCCGTTACACTCAATGCCGCCTTGCGCACCGCTTCCAGTTCTTCTGTCCGTTGACGCGAGTCCTGGTAAAGGTACGCATTCGACAATGACGTTGACGCCTGACTGGAAATGAGGTGGCCGATAAGAATATCCTGTTTGTCATACAGGCGGGGTTGTTGAATATGCAGCAGGCCAATAACGCCCATGAACCTGTCTGTCGCCATCAACGGCAGCAGCAGCATACTCTTTGTACCCGTATCACTAAAGATTCGCCGTTCCGCATTACCGAGGGCTGAATCAGAGATATTGACCTGCAAGATGCGGCTCTCTTTCACCACCAGCGCCAATCTGCGGCTTTGTAACAATGTCTGCAGGGTCAAACTGATAGTCAAATTTCGGATAAAAGGGGGATTTAAAGGATTGAATATGCAGATTTTCGCCGGTTTCAGGGTGCCAGCCAGCCACAAACCCACCATCTGCATTGAGCAGGCGCATCAGATGAACCGCACTGGCTTTGAATAATAATTCCTCTTCCAGGCAGGAAGAAATTTCCGTCACGGCACGGGTCAGATCAACCATGATGGATTTATCAAACACATTTGTGCGGCGAACCTGAGTATGCTCTATAGCCATCGTCCCACCCAACTCATAACCGTCTCGCTACCTTATCAAAACCGGTTGATACGCTTTTTTCCTATTATCAGTATACACTAAAGCGATCGGTTTCATCTTTTCGTTCTCAACCGTCTTTTCGTTTTTTACGAAAATTTTACACCCAAACTCGTTTGCTAGTATACCAGCCGCGCCGGCGTCAAATTCTTCAACCGATCAGACAAAACCCGCCCTCGCCCCAACAAACGGTCTGTCTCATCTACCACGACCAGGGTTCTGCCGCGCACCTCTGCGTCACCAAACTGGCCGGAGATATCTTCCCCGCGCAGCCAGGCATCAAGCTGGGCCAGGGGCAAAACCACCTTACCCCGATCTGCCTGCCGGCCAAACCGCGCCACCCATTCAAAGGAAGGGGCAAAGCCTGAAGGGGTTTCTTCCCCTACCAGCATCCCCAAAAACTGGAAAGGCAATCTCTCGAAGTGGTCAAGATACGCCTCGGGAATGGCAAAGATTCGTTGATTACGCTGCCACAGGGTCAAGCCCTGCCGGGTCAACACCATCTCAAAATCAATCCCGAAATTCTCCTGCAGGGAGGCAAGCAAAGCATCCTCGCCAGGGCGTTTCAGCCAATGCAGCCCCGTGCGATCAAAAGGTCTTGAGGGTGGTGCATCCTCGCGGGTGTCAATGGACGCTGTCTTGGTCAGCAAGGCAGTGAAGAAGCCCGCCGTGCCAAAGCGGTGCGGCCACAGC
Source organism: uncultured Chloroflexia bacterium (assembly GCA_963753895.1). GTDB lineage: Bacteria > Chloroflexota > Anaerolineae > Anaerolineales > Anaerolineaceae > SMBSF63. Next base: position 18,230 of record CAVWEE010000002.1, read on the forward strand.
CGCGCCGCCCGCTGCACCATCGGGTCATACGCCTGTTCGCCATACGCGGACAGGGCTGTTCCGATGCCGGAAAACCGATGTGAAATATCAACAACCTCGACTGCCCCATTGAAAGCGCTTGATCACCGCATCCAGCACGGCTTCATCCTCCTCGGGAGAAAGCGTGCAGGTGGCATACACCACCTGGCCGCCTACTCGCACCGCCTGCAAGGCGCTGCTCAGCAGATCGTGTCTGGCGGCGGGACAAGGAAAGGATTTCATTCTGCGAAATAGCGCGAATACCATGCGATTCCGTGGCACGCAGCCCCTGCATCGAACAGGGAGCATCCAGCAACACGCGATCGAAAGTCTCCGGGAACCAGGCGCCGTATTTTTCCCCCGGGTATTGGGTGGCGGCGATATTAATCGCCCCCCAGGACTGCATCACCAGGCGCAGGGCAGTGATGCGGTCACGGCTGGAATCATTGGCGATCACAAACCCCTGATCGGCAGTACGGCTGACAAGATGGGTCGTTTTGCCCCCGGTGAAGCTGCCATGTCGAGGATCAGGGGATTTTCAATCTCATCAAAATCAAACAATTCCACCGGCATCATGGAAGCGGCATCCTGAATATAGTATTCACCCAGGCGATGCTCGATGGGATGGCTGATGGGCTCTGTACTGGAGGAAACCCACCAACCGCTGGGACAAAATGGCACCTGCTCAATCGTCCACTCGTATTGTTTCACCAACTGTTCGATGGCCTGCCGGGGATCTACCTTCAAAGGATTGGCCCGTACAGCCTGGTAGAGCGGCATATGCAATTCCGACAACAGCCGCCGCCATTCGTCACTATCCAGCAATGGCTCGAAACGCGCCATCTGCTGTTCGAGAATTTCTTCGCTGCTCAGTACGGGTTGCTGTTTTCTTCTTTTTACGCGCCATAGCCTTTATCGATACAGAAGATCAACTCTGTGCCCACGCACAGTTCACTGACATGCCACGGCAGGTCGCCAATGGTGGTGTAAACCAGGTTGCGATGTTTGTCAGCCAATTGGTGCTTGCCCGTCAGATTGACGGCCGGCAGGGTAACCACCAGCACACGCGCATTAATGGCCTGCCAGAAAGCGCGATTGCAGCCTCGCTGGCGCTGCTCAAAGCGATGGGCCTCTTTGAAAAAGAAAGCCACATCCGCTTCCACCTGCGGCGGTTCTACCAGAATATCCTGATGTCGTGCCAGGGGCTGCAAGCCCTGCAAGTCAAAATAGCGGTTGAGCATCTCCACCCGCGGATGGTGCAGATCATAAGCCCAATACTGCACGGTAGTGGGCAGGTTCATCCACGGAAAAGCCAGCGGATTGAGGCCGCAGGCCAGGTCAAGAATAGTGGCGGGCTGGCCAATGGCCGCAAAAACAGCATCATAGAATTCCTGCAGCACGGGCAAACGCTCGCTGGTGGAGGCATGCATCCCCAGTAAACGGGAACAGGCCAGACGCACTTCCTCTTCCCTGCCCTGGCAAAGGCTTTTTCCAGGCAGCGCGCCGCAACAGCCATAGTCCGGGTCACCCAGGTAGGGCGCCGCGATATTATGCAGCTTTTGACGCACAGCTTTCACCAACGCCCGGGTCGAGGACTGCTTATCAGCCTCCTGCGCCAGCAGGTCTTCCACGGTAGCAGCCGGAATATTCAGGCTGCGGTATTTTCGGGATTGCAGAATGGTATGCTAACAAGCTCATCCCGCTGTAGTTCAGTAAGAGTCACCATACCCGTTTACCGGCTCACCAGAAAAGCCAGTTCTTCATCATATTGGTAACTTCTGATCTGCCAGCCACGCCCGGCCACCAGCTCTTCAAAATGATTGCGGTAGTGCTTGACCATGCCCTTGTTCTTGCCGCGCAGGCTGTGCGTAGGGAAAGAGATCAGCAAATGCTCGGCATTGATCTCATCCAGCAAGCGCGGACCAATCGTCTTGTCCATCTGCTCCAGACAGGGGATCGTCTTCAACAAAAAGGCCACCTGCACCTCCTGCTTTGGACAGTCGGCAGTCAAATCACACACCGAGACATGGTTTTCTACCCCGCAGTGATCAAGATAATTCCCGACAAACGAGACCATATTCTCGTAAATATCACAGGCATAATAGACAACATCTTCGGCCATTGGCATCCACGACAAGGCCAGCGGATTTAGGCCGCAGGCCAGGTCCAGCACGGAATGGATTGGGCAAATCGCGGACAGCGTGCGCTGGAAAAACTCCTCCCGAATGGGAAAGCGTTCCCGGGTGGAGGCGTGCTTCTGCATCACCTGGCTGCTGAATTCCCGCACAGCCGGGTCTCTGGCATCGTGCGGCAGCGCGGCAAGTTGTGCCTGCCAATCTTCATAAGGCATGCTGCTTTCCTGGTAAGCTCCGCCCACCTGATGCAGCTTGCTACGGGTAGACTTGACCGCTTCCTTGAAATTGGCTCGCTTTTGCAATTCCTGCAACCCCACCCGGCGGATCAAATCCTCACTGATCGATTTATAGCGCGCATTACGGCGCACCGCATCTACCAGCTCCTGAATTTTTCCTTTATCAGCCATGAAATCGCCTCCGAATACGCCCCATCAATTGGGTCATAAAGCGCAGATTATGAATCGTCGCCAGCCGGTGAAACAGGCTGTCATTCATCTTGAATAGATGGCGCAGATAGCCCAGTGAATATTTGCGGCATACCAGACAATCGCAGTAAGGGTGTACCGGGCGGTTATCGCGGATATGCTGTTCATCATTGATATAGAGATACTTCAGCCAATTGCCGTCCAGTCCGGCGCCGGGATCATCTGCGGAATAAACAAAGGTATACAGCCGTCCATGCCGCGCATCACGGGTGGGCATGGCGCAGTCAAAAATACCGTAGCCCAATTCGTAACACTCCAGCACATTTTTGGGATGCCCAATACCCAGGGCATGGATGGCATACTCCTCAGGGATCAGGGAGCGGGTATAGGCAAGGACATCGGTAAGCAAATTGCCCTCCCCATCCAGCGGCCAGCCGCCATAACCAAAGCCATCAAACCCAATCTCCAGCAACGCTTCGGCACACTCGCGGCGCAATTCCAGCTCTCCGCCGCCCTGGATGACACCAAACAACAGCGGGCGCTCGCCATCAGCATAGTTCTTCTCCGCCACCAGGCGGTCAAATTCATCCCGGCTGCGGCGTGCCCAGGCAATCGTGCGCGTTACCGAAAGACGCTGCTCTTCATAGGGGGCATCCACATGGGTGCAGTCATCCAGGCAGATGACCACATCAGCGCCATAACTGAGCTGGAGCTGGATGCTCTTCTCCGGGGTCAACTGGTATTTGCGCGAGCTGCCCTCAGGTTGAAAGACCAGCCCTTTGTCGGTCAATTTGCCGAATTTCGGGTTCTGGCGGATCAGAGAATAGGCCTGAAACCCACCCGAATCGGTGATGATGGGATGCTTCCAGCCGCTCATCTTGTGCAAACCACCAAGGGCCGTCACCGTGGACGAGCCCGGACGCTGCATCAAATGAAAACTGTTCATCACCACCGCCTGAAGCTGGCAGTCTTCCAGATCCACAGCATCCACCGCCCGCACCACACCAAAGGTGGCATCGGGCATGTAAACCGGGAAATTCAAGTCTGCCATGCGGCAAGTTGCAGATGAGTTGGGAAAAGCCATTGGTTTACCTTTTCAATAGTGCCATGTTAAAAGGCCAAATTCACCAGAGAACGGAATGCATGATAGGCTTGAAGCATATCCGTACATTCAAATTCCACACGGCGGGCATCCAGACGTTTGGCATTGGGCATCAACTGCGACCCATCTGTCATGCCTGAAGTTTTCAGCTCCACCGTGATCGTGATCGGCTTGCCAAGTTGAATAGGGTTCAGGGCCCTCACCTTTTTTGAATCGCATCACCGCGCGCTCTGCTGCCAGGCGAATACGATTCGTGGCTTCTTGCAAAGAGAAACACTCCGCGGATTGGTGACTGGTTGCCAGCTTGACAATCGCCGTCTCGGCACCAGGAAGGGTTTCTTCCACTTCAGCGGCCAGGGTCTGGTCACCGGACACCATGATCACCGGCACACCGTAATGCGCACAAACCGCAGCATTCAGCCCGGTTTCGCCAACGATCTTGCCATTCAGCCATACATTCGCTACATCCCTGCTGGACCAGGTATGATCCAGAATTGCCGGGGAGGAACCTACTCGGGCATGATAGCCAATGAACATGGCCGCATCTACATCGCTGCCCACGCCTTGCACCATCGCAAAGGGAGCTGCATTTCCGGAATGCAGCCTTGCCTGAGAATGAAGGTCTTCAATCAGGATATTGCGCCCGGAGCCATGCCCATCAACCACTAAAATATCATCAACGCCGGCTTTCAATGCGCCTTTGATGGCGGCATTCACGTCCTCTGTCATCAACTTGCGAAAGCGCGCATATTCCGGATGCTTGGCGGACACGTGATCCCAGGCCACAACGCCCGAGATGCCTTCCATATCCGCTGCGATCATGATTTTCATTGTTCTGCTCCTTGTTGTGGGGGAATATTGATTTGCCCTTAGTATACTACGGGGTATATTTTGCGTGCGTGGATTGCTTTCTCCAGGGAACAGTCAAAAGATGGAAAAACCATCATATGGAGCGTCCGTGCCCACTGCTTCGGCTTCGACAAGCTCAGCCTACGCTTCATTGAATTTCTGACAATAACATTGCGGACGATTTACAAAATTTAGATGCTCACCCTTCCCCATGCACGCGAAAAGTTGTGAGTTTTTCATCGCCTCACCCGGACTCCCGAAGCAGGATATCCAGCCATTCTCTCAAAATAAAAAACGGACAGGTTCAGAATTACTGAACCTGTCCGTAAAACCGATCCTGTTTTTTCTACCGCAGCGACTCGCACACCGTTTCATCGTGAATGATCATCGATGCATAATAACGCGAGACCCAGTTGGCAGAACCTTCTTCCCGATTATTCAGCAGATTATACAACATCCCGGACGGGTCTTTGGTCACCCACTGCGGCGCATTTTCCGGCACTTCCTGGCGGTCTGGTGCTTCCCAAAAAGGTGTGCCGGTGGGCACAAGATGCACCCAGGTCTGGCCCGGTTTGAGCGCAATCGGGTTGCCATTCTCATCAATAAAGCGGATCGGGCGCATCTTGCCGGTGGTGCGCTCATATTCCTCGCTCTTTGTCGTCCAGAAAATCTTGATGCACCTGCCCATCACGGAAAAGCAATGCCGGTGAGCGGGGCACATATTGCAGATCAATATCAAAAGCCGCTTCGGTGCAGGCGCGGTGCTGGGCAAACAGCAGGATCACATTATCAAACGCCAGCCCTTCGCCATTAATGCTGTCGGTAGCCTGGATGAAGGTCGTGCCATCGGCATTGTCCTGATAGCGGCGGTAAGCGCCGCTGGCCGGGTCATACTGCCAGACAACCTGGTCAATCTGGTTGTAAACAAACCACAAGCGGTTTGCCGGCAGCCCGCCCGCGAGCGGCGTCAGGGTCATAGACATTCCCTGCAAGGAATTCTCACCCAACCGCCGCTGGTTGGCCTGGGCGATCTGCTCCATTTTATCCACCGAGAGCATAGCGGAATTGATATCTCCCCATCAGAATCCATAAATATTGCTGTACTGGCTCAGATTGGCAGCGACACCGGAATATGCAGAAGCCATCACCAGAAAACCATTATAGAGATTGCGCAGAGATTCATAGGGCAGGCGGCCTGAGCGGATGGGGCCAACAAAAGAATTTCCAGCCTCTGCCGGGTTATCTGCCAGCGGGGAAATCACCATAAAACATGGCGAGGAAACGGGACATACCTTCGCCAATATACAACTCATACACAAAGGGGCTGAAGGAAAGCCCGGCTTGCTGCTCTCTGGCAGCCGGCGGCCAATTGGTGATCGACACCAGTGCTGGTGGAAGAGCAAGATTGTCCGGGCTGTTGACCGGCAAACCCGTTAGCGGATTGATCCCCGCGGGGAAAGATTCCGGCCCAAAAGGTCCCTGTGGAGCAGGAGGATCTTCCTCCTGTTCACCCTGCGGCTCTGCGGGGCTGCCGGAGGTTCTGGCGGAGCTGGAGCTGGCGGCGGTGCTTGTGGGGGTTCTTCTTCAGGTATGAGGCGCAACAGCAACTTGCTGATCCACTGGTGGAACAGGTTGATCCCCTTCATTTTCCTGCAATACCACCGAAGCGGTAGAGCCATCCTCACCGCCAAAGAACGAGAACGATTTGCCGAGCTGCATGCAAGGCTAAAAATCAATAAGACGTACCAGTACTGTTAATCGCTTTTTTAAACGCATGAATGCCTCCTTATACCTATAACGCTACATTAATCGTAGCAGACCCTTATTAAAAGAATCTGAACACCCGGTTTACAATATTGCAAGGTGAAACACAACAACAATGGAGGTTTTAGCAGGAAAATACAAGAAACATCAGAATTGCCATGGTATAAGCATCACGCGTTTTGGCTATGCAAATCATGAATATACACCGTGAAACAAGTCATGTTACACTTATAGATACAATTTATACTGGAACCAGGTGATACGTTAATTCACCCGCGAATCAAACTTTCACACTATATCACCGGACGAAACGAACCTGGAAAAAATCCTCATTTCATGGCTGTTCAGTATATCTTCGCACAAACTTCATACAGCTTGCTGTAAAGAACAAGGGGAAAACCTTTTCGGCCATGCATTGAAATGTGGCCGCATCCCATTTCATCCAGCAGCTGATCATCGAAGTAGAAGACTGCATGCGTGCAGAGCTATTTACGCAATCTGCAAAATGCTTGCAGGAAAGGAGCAAACAATTTAAATGGATTCATCAATACCCAAAACAAAAATTCCAAAATTAACCCACCCCAACCTGAATATGCTGCGCAACCAACTTGATTTTTCCCGCGTTCCATTCAGTGACCGCGGATCACGATTAATGGTTTTCAAAGCAATGGATAGAAGCGAATTCTATGTCAAATTAGCTGAAAGACTGACGGACGTGGAACCGGGCATTGAAACATATCTAAAACGTCCGCCATTCATCAATCAACTTTGTTTGATTGATGAAAATGGGAATGGAACTGGCTTTCGAAATAACATCGCTATCCCCATGTCATTTACATGAGCACAGAACTTGGAGATTTTAGTCTGATCTTTCGGAAAGATCACGGCATTGTATTTGGTTTGCCGCCAGGCGTAACAGCAGGCATCCGTTTTCATGTATCTGTGCAAATCTGTGAAACCGTTGAAACCGGAGGAAAAATTCACCACTGTCCGCGATTTCTTTTATGCAAGCAATGCTGAATCCTGTACATAACCAGATCACTCCGGAAGAAGGCGGCTATACGATCGAATTTATTGTTAAACGCCAATAACGATTGTTCGATTGTCACTCACTATCGGTCGGGACGAAAAACCTTTTGAGATACCGGAAGCGTTTTCTGTTTACTATGAAGCTGCTGAAAAACGCTGGCAGGAATGGTTTGCCCATGTTCCCCCCGTTGCAGATGAATACCGGCTAAGTTATGCCTATGCGTGGTGGGTCATGGCAATCAATCTGGTCAAACCAAAAGGAAAGGTATTGTTTGAAGCAATGATGCCTTCAAAAACGAATTACATAGGTTTATGGCTGTGGGATAGCGCTATGCATGCGCTGGCTTTCCAACATACCAATCCTGAATTGGCGCGCAATCAAATTCGAGCCATGCTGGCCTTGCAGCTTCCCGACGGGATGCTGCCTGATGCAGTTTATGATGATGGGGTTATCTCGGAAATCGAACACCCCATTCGCGCAGAAGTCACCAAACCCCCCATTCTGGCCTGGGCAGCGATGAAACTTCACGAAACCGATCCTGATATTCCTTTTTTGGAAGACATTTACATCCCCTTGGTGCGATGGAACGCCTGGTGGTTTTCGATGAATGATGATGATGTTGATGGTCTTGCCCAGTATAACCATCCGTATTCCTCTGGATTGGATGATAACCCATTGTGGGATTATGGCATGCCGGTGGAATCCCCGGAATTGAACACCTACCTTTGTATCCAAATGGACGCGCTTTCCAAAATCGCCGAAATCATTGGGCTGCAGGCTGAAGCAGAAATGTGGCAGCGTAGAGCCAATGCAATCGTTAACCGAATGATCGAGGACTTCTGGGATGAAGAAACCGGGGTTTTTTACGCTACAGTGAAGAATGAGCCCATCCATGTCATTACCCCTTTCAATCTTTATCCACTGTGGACCAATCGACTACCAAAATCCATAGAAAACAGATTGGTGGAACATCTCACCGATCCAGAACAATTTTGGGGTGATTTTGTACTTCCAACTGTTGCTTACAATGATCCGCATTATGACCCTGAAACCATGTGGCGCGGACCGGTGTGGGCCAATATCAATTATTTCTTTATTGAAGCATTATTCAATCTTGATCGTCCAGAACTTGCTAAAGAATTGCGCACCAGGACATTGAAAATGATCATGGAAAATTCTGGCATGCATGAATTTTATAACTCGAGAACCGGCAAACCATCACAAAAAGCAGCTGAAGTGTTCGGCTGGACTGCCGCAGTTTTTATTGACCTGGCGATCTCATGCAGTCAGGAAGAAGAAAAAACAAAAGAAACACCAGATCTGTAAGGAGGAGACACCAATGAAACAAGTACCTGAACAACCTTTCATGATCATTGCTTCCAACCGTGGTCCGGTATCCTTTAGCCGCGATGAAAATGGTGAACAAACCCTGGAACGCGGCAGCGGAGGTTTGGTAACAGCATTGAGCGGTCTGGCCAGCCAGATTGATGTAACCTGGGTCTCATGTGCCATGACATCCGGAAGATACCCTGTGGCAGGAAGGAGAATTAGATACCGGAGAAAATGAAAAGTCCCTGTATGTGAAATTTATTTCCCCGGAACAAGAAACCTACGATGGCTATTACAACCAAATCACCAATCCAATCTTGTGGTTTTTGCAACACTCCATGTGGAATGTTTCCAGAGATCCGGTAATTGATCGCAACACGTGGAAAGCCTGGAACGATGGGTATGTAGTCGTCAATGAAATGTTTGCAAATGCAATCAATGAAATATTGGAACGCAGGGATCAAGATGCATTGATCATGATCCAGGACTACCACCTATACCTGACTGCTCGCAATTTGCGAAACTATGATCAAAAACAGCAAGTCAAAAATTCTTCACTTCGTTCATATTCCATGGCCAGGACCAGAATATTGGGGCATCTTGCCGCCCAAAATGCGTCAGGCAATTCTGGACAGTTTGTGTGCCGTTGACCTGCTGGGATTTCAAACGAAAGGCGATGCGCTCAATTTTCTGCGTACCTGCCAGAGTTATCTTCCCAGTGCACGCGTAAACTTCCGCCTGATGACTGTTCGATACAAAAAGGCTATCACTCATGTACGCGATTTCCCTATCTCGATTGATGTTACTGCGATCCGTCAATTAGCAGAATCCCCGGAAACGATATCCTTTGAAAATGACCTTAAGGAGAACTTTGGGGATAAAAAATTGATCCTGCGTATCGAACGGATTGAACCCAGCAAAAATATTATCCGCGGCTTCCAGGCGTTTGAAGAAATGCTGGAGTTGTACCCGGAACATTGCGGTCAAGTTACTTTCCTTGCGCTATTGATCCCCTCTCGGCTGGATGTGATCGAATACCAGGATTACCTGGATGAAATAATGGCAGCAGCAGGCAGGATCAATGCCAATTATGGCAACAGTGAATGGGAACCCGTGCGGCTTTTGGTAGGGAACAACTATCCGCGTGCAGTTGCTGCCATGAAAGAATATGATGTACTGCTGGTGAATGCGATTGCTGACGGAATGAATCTGGTCGCTAAAGAAGGTCCTATTCTCAATCGCCGCAATGGCGTACTGGTGCTTTCTGAACAAACGGGAGCATGCCAACAATTGAGAAAAGGAGCGATCATCATTTCCCCTGCGATATTTACGCCACTGCCGAAGCAATGCACAAGGGGTTGACAATGCGAAAGCGAGATAAGAAAAAACGCGCGGATTTTTTGCGGGAAAACGTAGAAAACGAAGATATCAACGCCTGGTTGCAAGCTCAATTGTCCGCCCTTAAAGACCTTAACCTTTGGGGAGAGAACCTATGAAAAAGGGCTGCATAGGAATATTGCATTACTCAGCGCCGCCGATCATTGGCGGCGTTGAAGCGGTAATCCATGCGCAGGCAAAAGTCTTGCTGCACAATGGATACGAGGTAACTGTGATTGCCGGACGGGGGGATCAATCTGCATTACCTGCCGAATGTCACGGCAATTTTCCTGCCGATCCTGGACAGCCAGCATGAAGAAATTCTGCAAGCCAGCCAGGCGCTTGAACAAGGGCACATCCCGCAAAATTTTTCAACCCTGGTCAATAAAATCCAGGCACTTCTCGAACCCATCCTGCAAAACATCGATCATCTAATCGTGCATAATGTCTTCAGCAAGCACTTCAATCTGCCGCTGACAGCCGCCTTGTTTCAATTGATTGAAGCAGGCAAAGCACCGCATGTGATTGCCTGGACGCATGACCTGACCTGGACCAGTCCCAACTCGCGCAGCAAGGTTCATCAAGGCTACCCCTGGGATCTGTTACGCCAGTTTCATCAAGCCATCACCTATGTGACCGTTTCCGAAAAAAGGCAAAAAGAAGCTGTGTGGTCTGCTGGAGATCCCCCCGGAAAAGGTGCACATCATCCATAATGGCGTTGAACCGTACAGCCTGTTGGGCATTTCTGTCGAAGGTCAGGGGTTGATCGAGAAGCTCGGGCTGCTGGACAGCGATTTAAATATTCTCATGCCCGTCCGGGTTACCCAGGCCAAGAATGTGGAATACGCGTTGCAGGTGCTACAGGCATTACAGGAACACTTTCAAAATCCGCGTTTGGTATTGACCGGCCCGCCCGACCCGCACAGCAGCTCCAATATGGCGTATTTCCAATCCCTCAAAGACCAGCGGCAGGCACTGGGATTGGAAAAACAGATGGCCTTTATTTATGAATGTGGGCCTGATCCTGAAAAGCCTTTCACCATTAGCGATCAAATCGTGGGAGACCTCCTCCGCATCAGTGATGTCATGTTCATGCCCAGCCACCGCGAAGGCTTTGGCATGCCGGTTTTGGAAGCCGGGTTGGCTGGCATTCCGGTAATGTGCGCCAGTATGCCTGCCGCAAATGAAATCGGAAAAGCAGATGTGGTGTCAATTTGACCCTGATCAATCGCCGCAAGAAACGGCAATTGCCTTGGTCCAGCTGATCAAAAATAACCCGCTCATCCGTTTCCGGCGGCGCATCCGATTGAACTACACCTGGCAGGCCCTCTTTACACAGAAAATTTCTCCTTTATTGAAAGAAACCCCATGATGGCATCCCTGAAATACAATCCCCGCAAGTCATTTTTGCAAATCTGCAACCCGATCAGCAAATCTGGCTCTTTCTGGATTATGATGGCACGCTGGCAGACTTTGCCCCGAACCCCGACATCATCCAGCCAGATGATGCATTGATTGATCTGCTCTCCCGATTGACACGCCACCCGCGCATCCATACCGCCATTGTGAGCGGTCGCCGTTTACGAGCATATCACCGAATTGGTGCCGATCAAAGGGATCTGGCTGGCAGGCACATATGGGATTGAAATGCGCACCCCGGACGGACGCCGTAATGATATGCTGCCTATGATACCGTACGCCCAATCATTGAGCAGATCAAACCAGACTGGGAGGAATTACTGCAGGACAATCAGAATTTCTATCTGGAAGACAAAGGCTGGTCATTGGCCATTCATGCCCGCTTTGCTGCGGAGAAGAAACAGACAAAGGATTCGCCAAAGCAAGACAGCTTGCAAAAAAACACATGTCGCAAAATATCCTGCATTTGCTTGGCGGACATAAATTTTTGGAAGTCTGCCCAATCATTGCTGCAAAGCCAAAAGCAATCGAATTCATCCTGAAAAACGACCCTGTCCCGGGGAGCATTCCCGTTTACCTCGGTGATGACGACAAAGATGAGCTTGCATTTTCCACCATCCTGCAACACGGCGGGATTCCGATTGTGATTGCATCAGAAGAACGGCAACCCAGGCAAGCTACCGTCTGGCCTCACCCACAGCGCTGTGCGAGCCTGGCTGGAGGATTTACTGAAATGGCTTGATAATATGATATCCAGTTCTTGAGCCCGGTGCACCCTGTCGTCACGGTTGACCAGACAAGACTGCATAAACTAACCCGAAAATGATGTGCATTCCCTCAGGAATATGACCTTCATCAAGTGGCTTAAAAACTGAAATATGTTAGAATTCTAAGAAAGCTTGAATTGCCTGACAATGTTCAGGCATGATTCGTCTCTATCCCACATATTCATCTTTCTATCAATAAAGGAATGCGTATGCCCGAAGATCCCCGAATTTTGGAACTGCGTGAGAAACGCAAACAGTCGCGCCTCGGCGGCGGCGAAAAGCGGATTGAAAAACAGCATGCCAAAGGCAAGCTGACAGCCCGCGAACGAATCGACCTTCTTCTGGACCCCGGAACTTTCCATGAGTTGGAGCCTTTTGTTACATCCCGCAAGCATGATCTGGAACTGGATGATGAAAAACTTCTCGGCGATGGTGTGGTCACTGGCTACGGTCAGATTGATGGCCGCACCATTTACGTCTATGCCCAGGACTTCACCGTCAGCGGCGGTTCGCTGGGTGAAATGCAGGGCCAGAAGATCAGCCATGTGATGGACCTGGCTGCCAGCAATGGCACCCCGGTGATCGGCATCATGGACTCCGGCGGCGCCCGCATTCAGGAAGGCATCTACAGCCTGGGCGGATATGCTGAAATCTTCCGCCGCAACTCGCAATATTCCGGCGTCGTCCCCCAGATCAGTCTGGTGATGGGACCCTGCGCCGGCGGCGCAGCCTACTCCCCTGCCTTGCAGGATTTCATCATCATGGTCGAGAAGAAATCCTTCATGTTCCTCACCGGCCCGCAGGTGATCAAATCCGTTACCGGCGAAGAAACTGATTTCGAAAGCCTGGGCGGCGCAGCCACCCACCTCGGCATCAGCGGCATCGCTCATATGGCCGCCCCCAGCGACCAGGACGCCCTGGCCCTGGCCCGCCGATTGGTCGGATACCTGCCCAACAACAATATGGAAAACCCGCCTTATGTCGAACCGGCGGATGACCCCGGCCGTATGGATGAAGCCCTCAATGCCATCGTCCCCATTGACCCGCAAACCCCTTACCGCATGCACGACATCGTCGAGATGGTCGTGGACAAAGGTTCCTTCCTTGAACTGCAATCCACCTATGCCCAAAATGCCCTGATCGGTATGGCGCGCATCGGCGGTTACAGCGTGGGCATCGTCGGCCAGGAACCCAGCGTTCTGGCAGGCTCATTGAACATCGATGCCGCCGACAAGATCGCCCGCTTTGTGCGCTTCTGCGACAGCTTCAATGTTCCCCTGGTCACCTTCGTTGACTCGCCCGGCTTCCTGCCCGGCATCAACCAGGAACACGGCGGCGTCATACGCCACGGCGCCAAGATTTTGTATGCCTATGCCAATGCCACCAACCCCAAGATCTCCATCGTCACCCGCAAAGCATACGGCGGCGCCTATATCGCCATGAGCAGCAAATACATGGACACAGATGTTACCTTTGCCTGGCCGAGTGCCGAGATCGCCGTCATGGGTGCCGATGGCGCAGCCAATATCCTCTATCGTCGCCAGATCAAGGCCGCCGAGGATCCCGAGGCAGAACGCGAAAAGGTTACCCAGGATTACAAAGACCTGTTCCTCAACCCCTATGCCTCCGCACAGGCCGGTTACATTGATGACGTGATCGAACCAAAGGAAACCCGCCCAATGATCGTTGCCGCATTAAAAACCCTGCGCAACAAACGGGTGCAAACCCTGCCGCGCAAACACGGCAACATGCCCGTATAAAAGGAGAAACCCATGAGTAATCTGGCAATTTCCCTTTGGATCACATTGATCGGCATAATCCTCATCTTTGTCGCCATCGTGCTCCTGTGGGGCGCCATGGAACTGCTGGTCAGAGTCACCACACCAAAGAAGAAAGAAGTGGTTGAAGCTGAGCAAATGGAAGAAGTTGAAGGCAGCAGCAATCCCTGCAGCGTCCAGTGACGGGAAACGCAAAGCTGCCATTGCAGCCGTTGCCGCCGCCATCGCTTTCCAAAAGTCCAGCGCCAGCTTGAGCACTGCGCCTGAAATCTTCTGCATCTGAGCGCATGGCAAGTCGCTCCAATGCAAAAATGACCGGAAACCTTAACAAGATCATGAGGTGGTTTTGATGAAATTACCGTGTAAAAGTAGAAAATGAAAACATATGAAGTAGAAGTTGAAGATATTCAAGCGCGCCCCATCCTGGCAAAGGTAGACGGTGAGACCTTTGAAGTATGGCCCGAAGAGGTGCAGGCCGCGGCAGCAGCATCCCCCTCCGCCCCGGCGCCTTCAGCCCCCGCTGCACCCGCAGTTGCCGCAGCGGCCGCGCCTGTACAGGGCGGCGCGAAAACCGTTCCCGCACCCATTCCTGGCGTGATCCTTTCCCTGAGCGTTCGTGAAGGGGAGACCGTGAAAAACGGCCAGGAATTGTTGATCCTGGAAGCGATGAAAATGAACAACGCCATCCGCGCCAGCCGCGACGGCACGATCGCCCGCATTCATGTTGCACCCGGCGATCATGTCAAGCACGGCCAGCCGCTGATGGAATTCAGCGACTGAGAAAGAGGCCAAAATGGATTTCACTTCAATACTTGAGGAAATCACCCGCGGCTTCGCCAATTTCTACTGGGGCAATGCAGTCATGCTGGCCGTTGGCGGCATCCTCATTGCTCTGGCGATTGTCAAGGAGTACGAGCCAAACCTCCTGCTCCCGATCGGCTTCGGCTGTATCCTCGCCAACCTGGGCATGTCGGCAGATCACGGCGTGTTCAAGGTCATCTACGATTTCGGCATCGGCACAGAACTCTTCCCGCTGCTGATCTTCATCGGCGTGGGCGCGATGATCGACTTCCGTCCGCTGCTGGCCATGCCGCACATGGTGCTGCTGGGCGCTGCCGGACAATTCGGCATCTACGGCACCCTGATTCTGGCGACCGTGCTGGGCTTCCCGCTCAACGAAGCCGCCTCCATCGGCGTGATTGGCGCCATTGACGGCCCTACAGCCATCTTTGTCACCAACATCCTTGCCCCTGAACTAATGGGTCCGATTGCCGTGGCGGCGTACTCGTATATGAGTCTGATCCCCATCATCCAGCCGCCCGTGATGCGCCTGCTGACCAGCAAAAAAGAACGTGCCATCCGCATGGAATACAGTGCGCGGCCCGTTTCTCCGGCAGCCGTGATCATCTTCCCCCTGGCGGTAACCGTCATCATCAGCCTCATCGCCCCGGATGCAGCCCCCCTCATCGCCACCCTGATGCTGGGCAACCTGCTCAAGGAAAGCGGCGTGGTAGACCGACTGGACAAATCAGCACAGAACGAGATCATCAACGTCGCCACCCTCTTCCTGGGACTGGCGATTGGTACCACGATGGTCGCCGAAAGCTTCATCAATGGCAAGACCCTGATGATCCTCGCCCTCGGTTTGCTGGCCTTCATCCTGGATACGATCATGGGTCTCATGTTCGGCAAGCTGATGAACTTCATCACCGGCGGCAAGATCAACCCGTTGATCGGCGCCTGCGGCATCAGCGCCTTCCCCATGGCCGGGCGTCTCTCAGCGCAAATGGCCCAGGAAGAAGACCCGCACAACTTCATCCTCATGCACGCCATGGGCTCCAACACAGCCGGCCAGCTCGGCAGCGTCATCGCCGGCGGTCTGCTCCTCGCCCTCGTGCAGGGATTTATATAGCAGCAAGTTGAATTTGATATGAAACCAGGCTGCCCGTTTGGGCAGCCTCGTTTTGTAAGAACACACAGCTTGCATCCGTTTCCTACATTTACAAAACAGCAATACCTCGAAAGGCACACGACCTTTGAATGTCAGACTGTTATTCTCATAATCTACAGACATGGTCCCAAATGAAACCATCGAATGTGCCCACCATCAATAAATTCCATAACATAGGGGTAGACAAAGAGGGGAAAGAGCGGGTAATCTTGGATTATGGTCAAAAACAAGAAAGACACATGCTCTCGCCCAAAAGAATTATACCGTGTACGGAGTTGGGCCGCATATCACGCAATATTGCTCAATCGAGGGGCCATAACGATATGGAGATCCGCAGGAAGAAATAGACGAATGGGAAGAGATAAACGTAACTCTAAACCAGTTCGCCCAATATGATATATTTTCCTGCAAGAGAGATCCCTTGACATTGAAAGAGGTGTTTCATCTACCAACCGAGGAACAGAAGGCTTTTTGGGATCAATCGTCAAAATGATGCAAATCGAATTGAGTGTTGCAGACCATACGACATTATCAAGGCGAAGCAAAGGATTGAAAGTTCAACTGCCAAAAGGGAAGAGGGAAAAGTCGGTATTGGTAGTAGACAGCACAGGCTTGAAAGTATATGGGGAAGGGGAATGGAAAATGCGCACACATGGCAAATCGAAACGGCGCACCTGGCGCAAATTACACTTATCTGCAGATCCGCACAGTGACGAAATCGAAACCATGCTTTTGAGCAGATCTGGCATCATGGATCGAAATCTCCTCAGGTAAGATCTTCAGACATACATCACCAACTGTAACTTACTCCACAGATGGCCGTAAGACAATCTTAAAGTATATAGATCTATCATGACATAGTGCTGATCGCCATTCAAAATCGACCAAAGAAACGCCCGGGGTGCATCATGGGAATTGTAAAGCCCGCCCATGCGTTTGTTCATAAATTACGGCTATATTCAAAAGTCTGCCGTAAGCCCAACAATCGACCTGCTATGTTTCATACAACCTTAACTCTTTGTCAGCTGCTTTTTTCGCCTGATTTTGTTCTTTCGCGCTCATTTCTGCACTCGTTTGCTGTTTTCTCAAGGTACGCAATCTGCGATTCGCTTCCGCATTGGGTCTCCTGACGCATCAGGGAATGCCTGAAACTTACTGCTCTGTCATACGCAATAGAGACACGTAGACGATCTGCGCACTATCCTCTTCTGACGGCCCACAACCTGCCATAGAACAACAACCAATAATGCCAAAACACAGATAACAATACGTCCGCTTCATAATACCTCCTTATACTTTTCGTCGGACATGAACGTCCTCCAGCCTCCTGAAATCAGAGGACTCAATAAATTTATTATACAGATAGTATCTCAGGCATATAACAATGAACTCTCAAATCATTTCTTCCCCACAAAAAACAACGGCCACGCTTCGCGCGGCCGGTGCTATCCTCTACTCCTCTGCCGGCAGATAATGCAGCAGTGCTGACCCCACCACCTCGCCGATATATTCCGTGCGGCCGTGGAAAGTGTTGTAATACGGTTCACTCTCTTCCAGCACGTAACGCGCGCCATACAGATAATCCAGGCCGATCTCGTCCAGATATCACTGGCGCGGCCTTCCTGCATCAGCTGATAATACTCATAACTGTTGATCAGGCCATCCAGATTGACGATGATGCGGTCCTGGGTGAAATACCCCAGCACACCGCCGCCAGTCGAACCAATGATCGAACCCGGCTCGGTGTACATCTCCAGCCCATGTGCGCCGCCAAGATAGACTTCCTCATTCTCCGGCGTCACCGTGGGCGGGCAAAGCCCAAAGGAATATTGGACAAAACCCACCACCATGATCACTGATACCAGGGCAGGAACTGCCTGCAAGGCAGTCTTGTTGATCCGGGTCGCCTGCAATTTGCGCCACACGATCTCGACCATGATCGCCAGGATAAGGGTGACAAACAGCATCTGCCCCACCCAGTACCAGGCCTTGGCGGCCACATAGCCGGTCATGGTGTAGTTCGCCATCTGGATCATGCTGCCAACCCACAGGGGCAGCAAGCCCAGTTTCTTCCAGGCAGCAGCGGTGACCTTGCGGTCCCACAGCAGGACGGCAATCGTTACGGCCAGCACTAGCACGACCCCTGTAATCACAATCCCGTCCCACAAATCACTGCCCGGTTCAAGACCTCGTTTCTCTACCGTGGTCTTGGCAAACTCATAGATCGGGTCAGTGATGATCCGCCAGGAGCCGTTCCTGTCAAAACCCAGTATGCCCCAAATAGTATCTTTTGGACGGCCGTACACCGTGTAAATGGTGCCCCACCAGCGTTTGATCTGCCCGCTGACCGGGGTGGACGTGCCGAATTTGAAGTGGTTGTAAGCCATATACGCGACCAGCGAAGCACCCAATGGCACAAAATACGCTGCGAAACGGCTGAAAAAGAGCTTCCAGTTTTCAAGGCGCAGTTCAGCAAATTGCAAGACCTGTTTCAACCCATACCCGCCAGCGGCAGGCTGTAAATCAGCCCGGTCGCCCCATTTGCGCACGATGAAACGAAGCGCAAAAGCAAAGACCAGTGACAGCACCAGTTCGATCACCAGAGCCGAACGCGGGAAGCTGAGCATACGTCCTGTACCAATCAAAGCCAATGCCGCTGCCGTGATCACAGCCGTCCCGGCAACAGACGAAACGGCTATGCGCATTGACAGATCTTTCCAGCCCGCTTGCTGCACAAACCCACGATTGTACAACCCAAACAGATAATGGGAGATGGCGCGCACGGCCATTGCCCCCACCAGCATGAAGATCAACGCGGAGGTCATCTGGTAAAACGCATTGCCCAACCCCAGCCGCAGCATGAAGGACAGGAACACCGCAAACCCGGTAGCAATCAATTCGCCGGTAGAACAGCACGCGGTCAATGCGGCTGCCGCGCAGGACGATCCACGCTCCCAGAACAACGACCAGGAAGCTGTTATCCAGACGGCTGTACAGTGTCAGCACCGCAACAATTCCCATCCACAGGAACTGCTTCCAGGTGCCGGGCTCACCAGCGCGCTGGCCTTCTTCCCACTTGGCAACCAGATACAGCAGCAGCACAATAAAGAAAGCATTGACGCCAGTTTCCAGCCCCAGACGGGTCACGGTGGCATGCACGGTGGGGGAAAGCACCCACCCCAATGAGATCACCGCCGCGATTTCCGGCGAGACCGCTTTCTTCAGCAAACGGAAGAGGAATACCCCCGTCCCTGCGCTGAACAGTCCCAGCACGATCATGATGATGCGCAAGCGGGAGGATCAAATTGACGGTGTTGGCAAGCGAAAAAACAGGGATGCAGATCAACATCCACAGGGGATGAAATCCGTTGGATTGGGATATCCCGTCAAAGGTAACCCCTTTTCCGGCGGCAATATTCTGGGCGGTCTTGAAATAATAGAAAACGTCATCAGCGACAAACCAGTTCATCACGCTGTTTGGCGGGCGAACGGCCATCGAAACCGTGACGACCATGACGATCAGAACAAGAATGATTTCAAACGGAATTTTCAAACGCTTCAACAAAATAATTCCTCCTGCTATCGGGTTGACTGAAAAATAAGATTACCATAAATGAAAGGGATTGAGAAGAATAGGAAAAATCATGAAGATGGCACTCAGTTAATCAGGCAAGCAGGAATCAGGAATAAGATTGTGTCTTTTCTGCGAGTGGAGCCAAAAAAGAACACCTCCTGACATGATCAGGAGGTGAAAGAACAATCAACAAGGAAGGCTCATTCCGCTGCAGGTGCCAGCTTGATGACAAAATCCTTGGCGCCGTCTTCTTGCAGCACAGACTGCCCCTGACTGTAAATGCTGGTTTCACGAGGCAAACCGAAATTGAAAGGAAAGCGGGATCCCAACTGTCATCTGCTTCATCGCTTTCAATTTGATCTGCATGACATCGATCTTTCCGCCAACAGTCTCGCCCAGCAGGCCGGCCGCATAATCAATCGTGCCGTTCCCATTATCGAACTCGGACTGTAACATCACGGTAAGTACATCGCCAGGCAGAATTTCAATCACTTCCAGAATGCCGGGATCAAAATTCAGGTTGACCTGCACCATGTCCACTTCCTGGTCACCGGTATCTACCAGCACATTGACAGTAAATTCCTCACCAACCTGGGCAGTTTCATCTGCCATTTTCAGGATGAATGTCGCAGTTTTTTCCGCTGGCTGAAATTCTTCCTCCGTTTCAACAATCACCACCACCGGGGTTACAGTCGCAGCAGGCAAAGCAGAGGCTTCCACTTCTTCCGTTTCAACTACCGGTTGAGCCTGGCAAGCAGAAAACATGAACAGCAGCGCCAGAAAAACTGGCGCTGCCATTTTGAAATTCTTTAAGCTGGTTAATCTCACTACTGGCCTCCAAGACCATAGTTTGCGGCTAACAGGGAGAAGTCTGCTCCGGTCACACAATTGTCATTGTTGTAATCCGTGTAGTCATTGTATCCGGATGTGCCCAGGCATTTACCGTATGAAGCCGCCAGCAGGGAAAAGTCTGTCGCATTGACATAATTGTCGTTGTTCGAGTCGCCTTCTTTCAGCGTCCCCATGGTGAAAGCATTCAACCCGGTAGAAATCACCTTGGATGACAGCTTGTTCTGCAGCGTCGTCGCGCCCTTGGCAAGGATGTCGTACGTGCCAGGAACCAGACCGGGGATACTGAATTCACCCATATTGTCCGTGTTGACCGTGAAGGTGTAATGCACGGTGGAGGTGCCAGGGGAAAGCAGCTTGACGGTCAGGTTGGTCAACCACTGGTTGTTGGGCGGCACCGGGCGGCCAGTCAGGCTCACACTGCCATTGATGGTTGCTGTGGCGCCTGCTGCAGCATAGGTTACCGATCCGTTCGCATTGAAATTTGGCATGGTCAGTGTATTGGTGCTGCTCGTGCTGATGTCATTATCCGTGCCCGTCCAGCCGCTCACCGAGTAACCAAAGTCGGGGGTTGCTGTCAGGGTGATCAATTCACCAGACAAATACTTGCCGGGATCACAACCTACAGACTTGGTCGGATTGGCTGTCGGATTAGCGCCATTGCCATTATGCGTCAGGGTCAATGAGTAGCAGGCCTGCGAATAATTTGCCGTGATGGTATGGTTATAGGGAGGCATGGTGAACGTGTTGTTGAACGCGCCAGATGTGCCTGTCCAGCTTGCCAGATACCACAACGGCAGATCAGGATAAGCAGTCATCGTGATCGCTTCATCGTAGATGTAATAACCATCGCCCAGCGGGTCACAGGTCGGTGAAGAACGCAGCGGGCTTGCCGTGGGATTGAGGCCGGTGCCGGTGTGGGCAGCGGTCAATTTGTAGCAGGACGGTTCATAAACAATATCAACGGCATGCGCTGCGTTCGGCATGGTGATCGTATTGTTCAATCCTTCAAGAGTGTCATCATCCGTGAATGTCCAGCTATAGACTTCTTTGCCCATGTCGGGCTGCGCAGTCAAATTCACCACCGTGCCGGCATAATAATGATTGGCCGGGCATCCTGTGGAATTTGCCGGGGAAGTCACCGGCTCGACGCCAGAATTACCAAACACATTGAAGGTCAATTCATGGCATGTGCCGTATGTGGTGAACTGTCTGATCGTAGTGCTGTCTACTGTATAGGTGCTGACATCAGTGGCCTGGACTTTCCAGTCATATGCCCAGCCAGGCAGCAAAGGCGTGCCCGCAGCCGGGAAACCGGTCGCCGTACAGGTTGAAGTAAAGACATCAATACAACCAGGAACAGCGGTGAAACCCACATCGCCGAAGCGCTGCAGCCTGACCGTATAGCTGACGCTGAAATCATTGTTATTTTTGTTCCAGGTAAAAGTCGGGTAGGTGGAAATATTGATGGCATGATCAGCCGGGGTGACCAGAATGGGCTGATTGGGGGCTTTATTATAAATGTAGCTAACCTTGACATTATCCACAAAAGCAGAAACTCCGGGATAAGTGCGGATGCGCACCCACACCTGGCCATTGGCATCAACATAATCCGAAACCGGATCTGCTGCCAAGGCAGTAGTATTGATCATGTGCCAGCCGGTGGCTTCATAAGCCGGATCAGCGCTGGTAGCATAGCCACTGGTGTTGTAGTTCCACAACTCAATTGCGGGCGGGTCACCACCGGCATTGAAGTCGCCACCATAGAAACCAATGGTGAGGTCCAACAAGTTTGCGCCATCCACAGCCACTTCAGGCGGCAGGGTAAAAACGTATAATGCCCAGGCATAATCACCAACATTGCCATTGAGGATCACACGATTGGGATAGCTAGGGTTCGTCGCAACGCCAGAACCACCATAATTGGTAGGAGGCCAGCCGTTGACCGTCTGTGAACCCGTTCCCTGAACCGCTGCCGGGCGAGGAGAAATCTTTGCCGGTGGTTCCATGACGTCCGGGGAAACAGGACCTGCGTCCATCGGCGCACTCCCCGTCAGAAAGACCATGTTAACTAACATGGCAATCAAAACTGCAATTTTCAGTGTCTTCATCTAACTCCTCCTGGACAAAATGCCCGACGATGTGAAACCTTTTCACATCTCCCTATATCGGTAATTCAAAGGGTAATTCTTGTGCTTCTCCTCAACAATACTTGCAACAAATATGCCAGATTCAGAAGCTTCTTCCTGTATTCTCAAAAATTTGTTAAAATGCCATTTAATTAAGTATACCAATATGGCAATAAAAAACAAGCAAACTTCCTCCCGTTTCCTATCAATTTGTAAAACAA
Organism: uncultured Chloroflexia bacterium; assembly: GCA_963753895.1. Lineage (GTDB taxonomy): Bacteria > Chloroflexota > Anaerolineae > Anaerolineales > Anaerolineaceae > SMBSF63. The sequence continues at coordinate 40,947 of CAVWEE010000002.1, forward strand.
AGCATTTCTGGTGTTTCCCCAAACGTGTTGTTAATCATACCAAATTTTTGACAAAGAAAAAAGATGAGTTTTGTACTATATTAAAAGGAAACGAGGTATAGAGCATGCAACATGAATAATGACATCCTTGTTTGCACGCGCCCGCATATTTTTCCAACCCTTGGGGCGATTAGATGTATAATCAGTTCTAAGGGAAATAAAATGACAGAAAAACCTGCGTTTGACATTTATTCATTACCCCTCCACCGCAGCGCCGGACAGGAAAGCATAAAAATCCCCGGTTTGCTGGTGAAAGATGCCCCCCAGCGGGCGCACCGCAGCCGCAGCGGAGACATCCTCTTCCTCTTCCTGACTCTGGGCGGAGATGGACTGCTGCCTGCCAGCCAAACAGAAGAATTGCTCGAAAACCTGGCCGGGGTATATTTCAAATCTCGCGGCACGGTTACCACCAGCTTGCGCACAGTTGCCGAAGAACTGAACACCTTCCTCTTAAAAAGAAATCAATCCAGCCAGGGCAGAAAACAGCAGATCGGCGTCCTCAATCTCGCCGTTTTGCGCGGCAAGCAGATCTTTGTCGTCCATGCTGGCGACACAAAATCCTTCTCCCTGGGCAAATCCGGTATTCAAACCCTCTACGAACCCTTCACCGCCGGCCGCGGCCTGGGTGTCAGCCGCTCAGTGCAGCTCAGTTATTTTCAAGCTGAAGTTGATCCCGGCGATTTGCTCATCTTCTGTGCTGACCCGCCGCAATCCTGGGAGCCAGGCACCCTGGAAGATATTGCCCGCCTGCCGTTGGGGCAAATCCGCCGCCGCATTCTGGAACCCTCCATCAGCGATTTACGGGCTGTGCTGCTCCAGTTCCGCAGGGGTCAGGGCCGCATCTACCAGCCCCGCGCACAGGGCATCACCAGCGAAGCCGTGCCCGAAGCGCCGCCCCGCTCCGGAGGAAATCGAAACACTTGCTGCTTCGCCCCCGACGCTGCCGCCCCTGCCGGTCCGTGAAAATATCCCCGCAGAGACTATTCAGCTGCCGCAGGAAGTACTAACCCTGCCGCCTGTCCCGGCAATCGGACAAGACTCGACAGTTCGCAACCGCCAGCACACGCGCATTGAAGCACCAGATCAGAGAAAGCGTGCCTGAGTCCGCCGGCACACAAGACCCTGCCGCGCCGCCCGCGCCGTGATCCATCCCGGATCAAGGAAAAACTGGCCGACCTGTGGGTAAGCGGAAAAGCCCTCCAGGGCAAGATCAAAAACCGTCTTTCACAAACATTTGGAAAGTTCCTGCCGAAAGGCACTTCTTTTAGCCTGCCCCCCAAAACCATGATGGCCATTGCCATTGTGGTGCCCATCCTGATTGCCGATCCTTGCCTCTGCTATTTATTTCACCACCGGGCGCAATGATGAGCGCCAGCAATTGCTCAACCAGGCCATGCAGGCTGCTTCCGATGCCGACCTGACCTCCGACCCCACCCTGCGCGCAACCGGCTGGATGCAGGTACTGGTCTACCTGGACCAGGCAGACAGCCTCGGGCGCGAGTGAAGAAGTCCAGCCAACTGCGCCTCAAGGCAGAAGAAACGCTCGACGCCATCCATGACATTACCCGCCTGACCTATTATCCCCTGCTCCCGTCCAATGCCAGCCGAGACTGGCAGATCACCAGCATGGTTGCCAATGAGAGCGATATCTACATGCTGGACAGTGTCAGTGGTTCGGTGAAACGCATGTATCAAACCGGCAAAGACTTTGAATTTCACCCTGGATGAGGATTTCAACTGCGGGCCAGGCACGGTAGACGGCATTGCCATCCAGCGCATCGTTGACATTGCCGTGTTGAACAAGAAAATGTTCGACAAGCCCATTCCCAAAGCCGCCTCCATCCTCGCCCTGGATGAAGCAGGCAATTATCTGTTCTGCGTGCCGAATCTTGACCCAGAGCAGGCACGCTGCCCCCACCAACCGGCGGATGGGGGAACATCAAGAAAATTGATGTCAATGAAATCGGGCTTTTTGTCCTCAATCCGGAAACTAAATAACATGTGGCTCTACAAACATGATGACAGTACTGCTGCAAGCTAAGAGTTAACCTATCGATTATGAAACTAGCGACAGATCGCTTTTTCTTTACCGAGACCATCCCCGATCTGCAGTGATGTTGTTGATATCGTCTATTTTGAAACCCAGACTGTATCTGCTGCACGCAGCAGGGACGATGACAATCTGCGATCCATGGATTGGTGTTAAAAATGAAGAAGATGGAGATGTCAAAATCACAGATCCGACAAAATGCACCAACATGCCCATTGACCTGGCCCAATACGCAGCCAGCGATGCACAGGTCAGCACCGTCCCTTTCCAGCATCAGTTCACGCCAGATGATGGCAAACCCGGCGCCGTACTCCTACATCACCATCCTGGACAGCAAGCAAGCCGTCCTGTACCAGTTCACTGCCGGGCTGAAAACGCTCAACTGAAAAATTCTATCCCAAAGTTTGACGCATCCTATCAGGTGCCAGAGGGCCAGCCATCAGCATTCACCATCGTCACCCCCGAGAACCGGGTTATCCTGCTGGCATACGGCAATCAGGTTTTCAAGGCGGTACCATAAGCGTGATGGTTGGCCATCCACCTGTCTTCTCAAACCGGCTGCTCGACAGCCGGTTTTTATGTCCACATTTCAGGTTTTCCTTCCCCACTTGTGAGAAGAATAGCTTTCAATGCAGTGCATTGAGATCGGGTGAGGGCAATCCCAGGCATCAAAATCCATTTCTATCTGTTCGTTGGAACACTGGCAGCGCAATCCCCCTCAAAAACAAAAAACCTCCCGCTGAGTTTCAGCGGGAGGCAATCGAAAATCGAAATGGGTCTGGCGATTACTGGTTATAGAACCAGTCGTAGGCGTTATACCCCGATGCAACATTCTCAAAGCGGATAGCCAGCATCTGCACGCCCACATACTGGGCCGGGATATTCACCGTTACCGGGAATGATCCGCCAGCACCGGAATTGACCGTATCAACGATCACGCCATTCACACCATACGTGCCATAGGAATTGATGCGCACAGTGAAGTCCAAATTCGGCGGGAAGTTATAGGTCTGCATGGTAACCGATGTGTCCTTGACCACATTGGTCACGCTCGTGTAGGGGAAGCCGGTATACGTCGGTGAGACACTGCCTGGAGGCGGCGTATAGCCGCTGCCATCGGAATTATAGAACCAGTCATAAGCAAAATAACCGGTAGCAGGATTTTCCATCCGGATGGAAAGCATACTATTGTTCTGCAAGGCGACAGGAATATCATACGTGACCTGGAAGGAGCCGCCTGTACCGGAATTGGTGGTGGCAACAACCGTTCCGTTGATCCCATACGTGCCATAGGCGCCGATGCGAACTGTGAAGTCAAGATTGGGCGGGAAGTTATAGGTCTGCAAGGTTACTTTCGAGCCCTGCACAACACTGACCACATCCGTGTAAGGGATCCCGGTCGGGATATAAGAACCGCCGGATGAAGTAGTGGTGTTGTTATAGAACCAGTTGAAACTGTAATACCCGCCGGTGCTGCTGTCCATACGGATCGCAATTTGGTATTTGCCCTGAAGTGCAGCAGGAATATCAAAAGTAGCCTGGAAAGAGCCGCCTGTGCCGGAATTCAGCGTGCCAACTTCAACACCGCCAACGCCATATCCGCCGTAAGGTCCCATGCGGACGGTGAAATCTTTATTTGCGGGGAAGTTGTAGGTCTGCACCGTAACCTTGTCATCCGTCACAACAGACAGAATACTGAAGGTGGGGATATTTCCGTAATAGTAGGGATAGTAATAAGGATACGGATAGGAACCGGGGTTGGGCACCGGTGTCGTACCAGGACCGGGAGTCGGCGTTGTTCCGCCGCCACCGCCAGATACTGAAACCGTTACACCAGTTCCGCCCGCAAAGACTGAATTGCCCTGATAGAGCACATTCGTCTCACGCGGCAGACCGGCGTGGAAAGAAAGAGTCGTGCCGCTGGTAGAGGCCTTCACCCGGAACTGGATGGTGACCACTGAGAAGGTCCCGTGAATTGAACTCCCCAACAGCCCTGCGCCAAAATCCACAGTGCCGAGGGTATTGTCAAAGACATTGCTCAAGGGCGTGGTCAAGACCCCACTTGAGGTCGGTTGAGCAACGACCTCCAGATAATTCGGGTCGAAATCGATGCTTGCCTGCACCGTATCCACCTCCTGCGTACCGGCGGCCACCTGCACGGTCACGTTGAACGTATCGCCCACGTTGACCGATGTTGCAGATGCCTGCATCGACATCAAAGCCGTGCCAGCCTGGGCAGGAACGGCAGGGGCATTTGCGGCTGCGGGTGTGGATGCTGCCAAAGCCAGACACACCACCACAACCAGGGTTGCTGTCTGGTAAAACAATTTATAGAGCTTCATGTTCATCCTCCTGTGTGACAATACGTCCACTTTAACTTTGCTATCTTCACCGATTAATGAAAAGATCGCAATTCAAGACTCTTTACCTTATTCTTATTTTATAGTATAGCCTGTTTTATCAAAAATCAAAACATGTTTTTGATGAAAAACATCATAGAAAACAGGTAAAGAACACTGTCAAGTATGGTGCAGTATGTATGCCAATCCCGTTGATTTAAAAAAGAAATTCAGCAAAAATCAGGAAGTATCTCCTTTTCTCAATTATTCTATGGCAAATACATACCCTGCGGCAGCTTCATTTGCGCCAGAAACCCGCCCGCAGCGGGCGAATATTTTCAGTAGTAATAAAGGCATTGGTGTCTGCTTCCATGGTAACGGTCTCTAGCAAATCCAAATCCTTGCGCATCACACTGCAATGCAAAATACTCACCATACCATCTTTGCCGCGGGCCGGAATCTCGGTGACAGCAAATCCTTCGCTGCGCAGATTCTCGGCAATGGCTGTACCAAGACTGGGAGAAATAATGGTCACCTGCAAATACCCCAGTGCCAACCGTTCCTCGATCCACATGCCCACTGAAGTACCGGTGGAATACCCGCCGGCATACGCCAGCAGGAACCAGATATTGTCGAGCTGTGAAAGCACAGAACCAATTGCAAGCACAAACACGATCGACTGGAGGAAACCCAAAATCCATACAATCACTTTCCGGCCCTGGATCACGAATAAAATTCGAATGGTATCCATTGACAAATTGATCAAGCGCAGCATGAAGATGATCAATGTCCCTACCCAGATCGGTTGAGAAAATAATAACCGAACTCAGAAAATCACCCATTTTAATACTCCATCACAAACACCGGCAAGCCCGGTCATTGCGTATATCTTTTTCGATTATAACCCTATTGTAATCCGGTTTGTTCTCTTCGGATATTGGAAATACCCTGCCGCTGATATCGGACGAAATATATCCAGCGCAACCTTGCCTCGCCACCACTAAGGCTGATTCCTGCTTCCCCTTTAACCAACATGGCAGCCAGGAAGACCCAGCTGCCATGAAAACATATCAATTGGCTCCCTGATGCTTTATTTCTTTTTCCCTGCGGCAGGCAGGTAAAAGTTGCGGGTGTACTCTTTCACCATGCGGCTCATGCTGAACTGCGGGGAAAGCGTAGCGGATGGACTCTTTGACCATCCTCACCCACTCATGGGACATGGCATCCCCCGAGCGACCGCTGTAATACAACGGGATGATCTGATTTTCGAGCGTATCATACAGGCTGGCGGCATCCGCATCATCCTGCTGGTTATGGTCAGCATATTCGCTGCCATCACCAATCGCCCAGCCATTCTTGCCGTTAAAGCCTTCATACCACCAGCCATCCAGGATGGAGAAATTCAGCGTACCGTTCAGGGCGGCTTTCATGCCGGAGGTGCCGGAAGCTTCATTCGGGCGGCGGGGTGTATTCAACCACACATCCACACCCTGCACCAGGTAGCGGGCCACGTTCATATCATAATCATCCATGAATACCAGCCGTCCGCCCGTGCGGGCATCCTTGACCGCGCGGTACACCTGTTGAATAAGCATCTTGCCCGGCTCATCCGCCGGATGGGCTTTGCCAGCGAAAACGATCTGCACCGGGCGGTCTTCATCATTGATCAGGCGCAGCAGGCGGTCAAAGTCACGGAAAATGAGGTAACCGCGCTTGTAGGTGGCAAAACGGCGGGCAAACCCGATCGTCAGCGAATACGGCTCCAGCATGGCGCCGCCGGCAATCACCTGCACCGGATGCACAGTGTTGCTCAGCCATTGACGGCGCACACGGCGGTTGGCAAACATGACCAGCTTGCGCTTCAAATGGCGCTTCACAGCCCACAATTCCTCATCGGGAATATCCAGCACTTTGTCCCACATGGCGGCATCATCAAGATGGTCTGCCCAGTCTGCCCCCAAATACTGCTCGAAAAGGTCGCCTGTGCGGCGTGCCAGCCAGGAGCCATTGTGAACACCATTGGTCACATGGCTGATCGGCACTTCACTTTCTTCTTTTTCCGGCCACAGGAACTGCCACATCTTGCGGGATACCTGCCCATGCAATTTGGAGACGCCATTGGCATATTCAGACAGGCGTAACGCCAGTACAGGCATGCTGAAAGTCTCGCCCCAGGGCTGGGCATGGCTGGCAAGCTGAACAAATTCATCACGGCTCAAGCCAAGCTGCGGCCAATAATTATAGAAGAATTTTTCCACCAGCCATACAGGAAACTGGTCATTGCCAGCGGGGACGGGGGTATGGGTGGTAAAGACACTGGTCTTGCGTACTTCTTCAGCTGCCTTGGCAAAATCAACACCGTTCTGGGTGATATACTCGCGAACCCGTTCCAGACCCAAAAATGCCGAATGGCCTTCGTTCATGTGCCACACAGTGGGATGCAAACCCAAACGACGCAGGGCGCGCACACCACCGATACCCAGCAGGATCTCCTGTGAGATACGCACTTCCAGATCGTTGGAATACAGGCGAGCGGTAAGCTGGCGGTCGCTCTGGGTATTTTCTTCCAGGTTGGAGTCCAGCAGATACAGGGAAATGCGGCCCACCTGTATCTTCCACAGGCGTGCCCACACTGCGCGGTCAGATAACATGACCGAAATCTTCACCGGCTTGTCATCAGCATCCAGCAGGGGAATGATGGGCATTTCTTCAAAATTCAGGAAATAATTACGGGTTTCCTGCCAGCCATCTTCCGTGATGTTCTGGGTGAAATAACCCTGCTGATAGATGAAACCCACCCCAACCAGGGGCAGCCCAAGATCACTGGCTTCTTTCAGATGATCGCCGGAAAGAATTCCTAACCCGCCTGCATACACAGGGCATGATTCGTGCAGACCAAATTCGAAGGAGAAATAGGCGATCTGTCCTTTGTCCACTTCGCTGCATTCCTGAGCGCACCAGGTATCGCCATTCGCCATATAGGCATCAAATGCCGTCAGCCATTTATCATATACCTGCAAATAGTCTTCATTCTCTGCGGCGCTCTGCAAACATTCCGGGGAAACCTGCTTTAGTAATTTGACGGGGTTATGATTGACCCGTTCCCACAAAGTTGGTCGGATCCAGGAAAAGATTCGTTGGGCTTCCGGATTCCATACCCACCACAGGTTATAGGCCAGTTCACCCAGCCGATTAATTCGTTCCGGCAAATGAAATTCATTGGGAATAATTTCTTTAACTTTTGTCATCACACAATCCTTTTCTTCACACGTTTAATATCGTGGCTTATGTCCAGTTTGCTCAATGCATTCCAATCAGAATAAAAATATAAAAATGCAAACGGTTTAATAAACTTTTGTACAGCCGCAAAGATTCTACACTATTGAGCGATTACTGACAACCATCAATATTCCACAGCTGGCGGAAATTTTCTCCATGGTCTGCCTGCTCCTCTGCGACAAGAAGCATACAATCGTTCATCATGGTTTCCCGGTCAAGCTGCGAAAGCCCTGACCAATATTTATGATCGATATAGATGTAGTCAAATCCGGCCCGCCGGATGGCATACGGCTCCGGTGCAGCTTTCAGTTTCTGCCAATCCGGTTTCTGGATATACCAGGTCAAATGTAAATCCGTGTAACGTGCAAATATCGTCGGTGTTCGGGAGGGTGAAGGATCAAAAATGAGGGCATCTTCGGGCAATTCATCCCACCAGGCATCCAGCATGCGTGCGTCAAGACCATCCATAAAAGTACTGATCAGTGGTTCGCGGGCCGCGGTAAGCCCTGCGCCAAACACCACCAGGCCGCCAAACACCGTCACCAGCAGCAAAGCGCCAATCAGTGCACGCATTGTCTCCGTACGCTTGCGTCCCCACAACCACAGCAAGGGCACAGCCCAGGCAATCGTCAGTCCGGTGAAATTCTGCGCACGGGTCAGGGCCGTCGGACCTGCTGAACCGTCATAACGCACAAAAAACATCAGGCAGCTCAGGAAAGCATACACAAAAATAGCCGCTTCAAACCAGCGCCCCCATTTGTATGTCTTCACCGCCCATACAGCCACCAGGGGCAGAAGAATGATCGTCGGCCCAACCTCAAACAGGATCGCCAGCAGTTGGTAGGGGTCTGTGATCGCCAGAAAACCGAGGTGACTGGAAAGCACAGCCGGCGGCCACAGCAGGGAAAACCCGCCGGTGAAATAAGAAGCTGTTGCCTGTGCCGGGTTAATCATTTCACTCAGCTTGCTGACCACCACGCCAGTAATGACCCCTCCCTGGAAAAGGGAGATCACCCCCGCCGCAGCCACTACCCAGAACCAGTTCCACAGGGAGGCTGGCAGGCGCAGGGATTTATGCTGAATGGCATAGATCAACGCGATCAGCACCAGCCCCACCGCCAGGGTCGTGAAAGCCACTTCGCTGACCAGTGCCAGCCCGGCAAGGAGGATGACGGTGATTGCAGCTCCCCGCCAGTTGCGCTGGCGGTTGTGAGCAAGAAATAGTACACCCATAATAACCATTGTGAAAGCCGTGTGACCGGAATGGTATCCCCACACACTGACCCCATTGACGCCGTTGGCATAAGCAAAGGGAATATCCCAACGCGCGCCGGTTTCCACCGGGAAGCCGGAGACCAACGCCTCGGATAAGCCCGGAGAAATTGGCATACGCCCCCAGCATCTGGATATGATCCGACATACGGTCAATGATCCGTCCGGGCAGGAGCAGCATCAACCAGCGGGTTCCCCCGCCAAAAGCCGCCACCAGCCCTGCTGTCACACCGGCCATCTTGCTCCACGTGATGCGCTGGACATACAGTCCGGTCAGCATCAGCCCAACCGAAAAGCCAATCGCCCGCGCCAGGTCCAGCGCCAGCCAGGGATACAATCCGCCAATCCGCATGATCTGTCCGGAGAAAAGCAGCACCAGGTAATGATAGTTAAAACTGACTTCAGGATCAAGAGCAAAGCGCGGCGGAATGTCGCCAGCCGCCAGCAGTGAAGTCACCGGCAGGTTCTGGTAATCATCCAGCACTGCCAGCCCCCGCCCTACCATGAAGAAGACATACACCATGCCAAGCAGCAGAACAACCTGCAAGGGATTGATCTTGAAACGGAACAGGGAACGCCAGTCCTCCCGCAAACTCTGCCAGGAGAAAGCCAGTCCGGTCAGCAAGACAATCACGGGCGCCAGCCAGAAGGCCGTCACTTCAGGAAGGATTTGCCCGGCAAGGTTGGCTGCCCAATTCTCGAAGATCAGCCCCACACCAATCCCGGTGATCAGTTCTTCATTGGCGCGCAGATTGAACGCCCGGCGCACGATCCACACACCGCCCAGGCACCAAAGAGCCATCCAAACCAGCAGCAACAAGTTTTCTTTCATTTTTCCCTTACAATCATAAACTGTTGTGGCGCAGCATGCTGCGCCGCTACGGTTTATTACATCGTTTGTTCAAACAACTTCTTCATACTCAGCCACAATCCCATTCAGGTCAAAGCGTTCTGCCATGTTCTCGGCTGGCCTGGCGGGCTGCCAGCAAACGAGCGGGATCGCTCAACAATTCCCGCAAAGCAGAAACAAAACCTTCCCTGTCATGCGGTTCGCGCAGGAAACCATTCACGCCTTCTTCAACCAACTCAATATTCCCGCCTGCCGCCCCCAGCACAAGGGCCAACCCATCGACATGGACTGCACCCCCACCACCGGCAGCCCTTCTGAAAGCGAGGGCATGAAGAAAATATCGCTATTGCCGGTAGCAATCGATCACTTCCTGCGGGGTCACCCATCCCGGGAGGGTAAAGCGATCCTGCATGCCGTGGCGGGCAATCGCTTCTTCCACGGCGGGGCGCAGCGGGCCATCGCCCATCATCACACACTGCCAGGGCAGGTCAGCAACCGCTGCCAGGGATTCCACAATCTGCAAAGGATTTTTCTGGGGCATGAAACGCCCGGCAAAGGCAACCTGCGGCGGGTCATGAACCACGATCTCGCCGGGGTCTAGTGCCTGCAAATCCACACCGTTCGGCACCACCGCGATATCAACCGGATAGTGCTTCAAGGCCAGGCTGCGGGTGAATTCACTCACTGCCACCACTTTGGCAGCCCGCCGCCAGATGGGCGGGGTGAAGGGCTTGATCCAGCGGAACCATTTGCCCGTTTTCTCCGGTACGCCGCCGGGCACATCGCCCAGATGAGCCGTGAGCACATAAGGGCACGCCAGTAACCACCGACAAAGCCCAGGCCACCACCCCGGCCGGCACAGCAAAATGCACATGGATCACATCCGGCTTCCAGCGGCGGATCATGCGCCGCCCCTGCCAGAAACCTGCCCACACATATCCCAGCATGGCACGCATATCGGCACGGAACGGCTGACGGCGGCCGGACTGGATCCGTATAAGGCTGCAGACTGTTCTGCTACCTCTTTCTCAGGCAGATCTTCACACTGGGCAGTCAGCACCGTCAGCTTCATGGCCGCGCAGTGCCAGGCCAGTGCAGATATCCTGCGCCACGCGCCCGCCCCCGCCGCCCACCGGCGGATACTCGTGGGTGAGTACCAGAATGCGCATCAATCCTCTTCGCCGCTTGATTCAGGGACAGGGTTGATCACCTTGCGCACGGTGTAAGTCGGCTTGTCCTGGGATTCATGATAGGTGCGGGTCTGCAATTCAGCGATCAGCCCCATCAGGATGGACTGAAAGCCCATGATCGCCATCAGCACTGCCATCCAGAAAATGGGTGATTCGAGTACTGAAACGCCATACGCGAGGCGGCGCACAGCCAGGAAGATGAGTGCAATTGCACTCAGTACCTCCAGCACCGCCCCCGCGCCCGCCAAACAGATAAATGGGTTTATTGGAATAACTGGTCAGGAATTTGACCGTGAACAGATCCAGCACCACCTTGAAGGTGCGCTCCAGCCCATATTTTGCCTGGCCATATTTGCGCGCGTGATGGTTGACCGGCACTTCGATGATCTTTGCCCCCACCGAACTGGCATACACCGGAATGAAACGGTGCATCTCGCCATACAGGCGAAAGCCGGTGATCACTTCGCGGCGGTATGCTTTGAGTGAGCAGCCATAGTCATGCAAATGCACGCCCGTGACTGCCGAGATGATCTTGTTGGCAATGTTGGAAGGCAGGGTGCGGGTGAGATAGGCATCCTGACGATACTTGCGCCAACCGCTGACCAGGTCATACCCCTCATCGATCTTTTCCAGCATCATGGGGATATCTGCGGGATCATTTTGCAGGTCTGCGTCCATCATCACAATGATCTCGCCACAGGAATGATCGATCCCGGCGGCCATGGCCGCCGTCTGGCCGAAATTACGGCGCAGGGCAACCACACGTACATGCTGCGGGTCTTTCTCCGCCAGCTCCTGCAATACCGTCATGCTGCCATCCTTGCTGCCATCATCAACCAGCACCATCTCCCATGAATTCATCAAAATCAGTCAACGCCTGCTGCACGGCATCGTACAGCAACGGCAGGCTCTCTTCTTCATTGTAAACTGGTGTCACCAGCGATAATTTCATTGATTTTCTCCCTCTCAACCACTTGACGCCTTCCCACACCACACCGCTGCCCAGGATGAGGACACCAATCCAACAATCCATTTCACATTGTCCCAAAAAGGCAGGCGTCCGCCCCACTGAAAATAGCGGCTGAAATACCAGTTGCCAAAAAAGCCCAGGAAAACCAGTTCCACCGCGATGATCCGCGTCAGCCACCCGTCACGGTGCTGCCTGGCCCACTGGAGCGGCCCAGGCCGCAAGCAAAGCCAGAAAGGGGATGAACTGCACCCGGTATCGCGGATTATCCGTCATATCGCCGCCTGCGCGGGCAGCGGCCACAATCAACCATAATAAACTGAACACCGCCATCCACGCCAGAATGCGCCGCTCTTTGGCAGGCTTAACGAACCACACCGCCAGGAAAGAATACAGCAGGAAAGGCACCATCACATACCAGCCCAATGCACGCACAATGGCAATCGTTTTCCACAGCGGGATGGCCGGGTCAGCAATGGTGGCAGGCAGCACCGGCTGCGCCAGACCGTAACCCGTAATGAAAGCATACTGCACCTTGAGGTCCCAATCAGCAATGATGCTTGCCACCCAGCCCGAGGCATCTTCGGTGACCTGCAAATCCCACCAGGCGGAGGTTTCCAGCCAGTTCCAGGTGAGGAACAGGAATCCGACCCCGGCAAGAGCCACCCCTACCCAGCCAATCACCTGCCAGGCGCGGTTGCGGGGAATCAGATACTCCACCCAAAACAACACCAGGAACATGCCAAAGATCAAAGGCGTCACGCGGGAGGAGAACAACATACCTGCCAACAGACTGGTAAAAAAGGCGATCACCGCTGTTCGGCGCTTCTCTTTCCAAATGAGTACCGCCCAAAAGCCAATTGTGGCAACGCCAATCAGGAGAGGCTCGCGCATCTGCGAACCGGCAAAGAAAATCGCATCAGGGTAAAGTACAAAGATCCAGCCTGCCCATTTCGCCAGGCGCCCGTCCCAGCGTTGAGAAACCGCGGAAAAAAGGAAAGCCACCCCCAACGCAGGGGCAAAAGCCGCCAGAATCAGGATCAAAAACGCGCGATGTGCGCCAGGACTCAGATATCGATAAATGCCGGCACTCAGGGAGAGCAAACCGCCATATTGATCCGTGGTGAAATCCTCCTGAAAAGTGGCCCACAGCGCATCGTCAGAAATAGCCAGCCCCCAGGCATCATCATCCCGAAAGAAAGCATCATAAAAAAGATAGCCTGCATTCTGCTGTTCGCTGTCATAACCAAAAACAGGCATGGCAAGACTCATCCCTACACCGAAGACCAGCCGCAAGAGGAAAGCCAGCAGCATCATCCAGCCGAGGGTCTTGCCCCCGCCCAGCCACTGCCACACAGAGAGCAGCGCCAGGCCAGCCGCCCACATCAGCAATCCAGCCGCCAGCCAGCCGCCCAGGAAACTGCCCGGGGAGACCGCCGCAATCAATGCGCCGCCAGCGAGAGCAAACAGGAAAGAAACGAACAATGGGTTTTGAAAGATTTGATTTAATATTTATGCTCATAAGCACCATGATAATTGATTTTCAGGATTTTTGCAGCGGTTCATTCAACAAAATAATACTTAAAGAGGAAGGGATCATCAGAGGATTCCCTATTAAACTGAGTTGCAGTAATTGTAGTAACGACTTTAATCGTTTTATTCTATGCGGAGAACCACGGAGGTGATTGTGCAATGAAAGTGTTGAAAATATGGTTTTTGCTTTGCAAGACCAGCCCCACCCTTCGGCAAGCTCAGGGTTCGTTACAAAATACCGACTACACGAATCCATCCAACGCCTTTTGCGCCCGAGCCAGCCAGGAGAACTTCTGCCCATCCAGGCGGGCCTGCTGCGCCAGGCGCTCACAACGCGCCGGGTCAGCCAGCAGACTTTCCAGCGCCGCCTGCCAGGCATCCACATCCTCCGCCGGGCAAAAGACGGTATTCTTTTCATTCAGCACTTCATGCAGCACAGGCAGATCACTGCTCAGGATGACCCGTCCGGCCGCCAGATAATCAAACATCTTCATCGGGCTGCAAATCGCGGCTGAGTTGCCGCCGCTGCTGCCCGCAATCGCCTTCTCATAAGGCATCAGCAGGAAATCCCCTGCCGCCTGGTACAGGGGCAATTCGTTCTTGTCCACAAACCCGGTCAGGGTCACGTTCTCCACACCCGCGGAGTCCAGACGCGCCTTCCAGCGGATCACATCCTGCGGACGCCCGCCCACCCACAGAAAATGCACCTGCGGCAAACGCTGCGCGAGACCAAAAAGCAGCTCCATACCCCGGCCAGCATAAAAATGGCCGGTATAGACAGCGGTGGGCTGCTCGGGCAGGTTCAATTTGCGCGCGTGCCTGCCGGGTATCCGGCATATCCGCGTAATCCTGCCAATCCACCCCGTTTGGAGCAACCTGTACCTGCTGCGGATCAAAGCGCACAGCATAGCTGGTTTCAAGCGCTTGCTGCAATGCATCCGTGATCACCAGCAGGCGTTTTTTGCCGCTGGCTTTCGCAAACCAGCGGAACCAGCGCGGCCCGGCTTTGCCGGTGGGCAGGTCATGCAGTTCCAGAATGACAGGCATCCCGATCCGCAGGCCAAGCACCGCATCCGGTGAGAACCAGGTATAGATCAGATCAGCACCCCATTTGCGGGCGGCACGCAGCGCGCGCCAGGCAAAATCATAGCGCTTCAGCGCCTTGCGGGATGGGATTTGATGTACTGCCAAAAATTGTTTTCAAACCATAGAAATTTGTCAGGTCCGCCGGGTCAACTTCGCTCTCTCCCGGCACCCACAGGCAGGCTTCATGCCCGGCCTGCTGCAAAGCATCCACTGCTTTCATCACCTGGATGCTGTTGGCCGTGCTGGAAGGCACCTGAGACGTGGCGATACAGGCGATTTTCATCCCGCAGCCTCCGCTGCCAAAGATGCCTGCTCACCGCGGCGCAGCTCCCGCATCCCGGCCAGCACGATCCAGCCCACCGAGAAGACGAAATAGCCGGAGAGGAGGATCGCCTCACCCATTGCGCCCATTGCAGGCACCACACTGAAGGCCAGCCCGACCTTGATCAACCCAAACACGGCCATCGCATAGAAAGGCACCATTGGTTTGCCAAACGCCAGCAGCAGCGGGCGATTCCAGAAGCAGGTATTGGCCAGGCCATACCCAACCAGCAAGACCAAGAGGATGGGATGCGCGGGAAGATACTCGGCTCCATACATCAATGCCAATGAACCAGCGCCCCAGTACAAGCAGACCCAAGTGTTGAAGCAGCCGTCCACACGCCGGAGATGGTCGTCACACGGCGCAGTAAACTGCGCAGTTGCGCCCATTTTTTGCCCGCCACACTGGCGCTGATCTTGGGATAGGTCGTACTGATGAAAGGCGTGATCGGCATCACGACCATGTTGACCACGGCCAGAGCGATCTTGTAATAGCCAACAGCCAGGGGCGAAAGGAAATACGCCACCCACAACTGCTCACTGTCCCGCACGACCAGGTTGATCGTCGTGCTGAGGTTGGTAGAAACCGCAAAGCGGGCCAGTTCTCCCCACGGGGGCAATTGCACCATCGGCTGGCGCCACCAGCGCGCGCCAAGCACACGGCGCAGGCTGCGGGCAGCCAGGAAAACCCCGCCAAAGCCAAGCACGATCTTGCCAAGCAGATAGGCAAACAAGCACCAGCGGCAGCCCTGCCTGCAGCAGGAAAGCCAGACCAATCACGACAGCGGTCAAAATACTCTGCGCGAGGTTTAAGATCGCCTGGCTGCGGAAACGGCCGGTCACATGCAAAACCGCCACCGCGGTCTCATCAATCAGGCTGCCGAGGATAAACACCCCATACACCCGAAACCAGACCGCCAATGACGGGTCTTTGGCAAAAATGGCCGAAGCAACCGGGGCAAGGAAGAGCAGCACAAGAAAAGCCACCACCGAAGTGATGGATTCAATGGAAGCTGCCACTTTGATCAACGAACCGGCGCGCGGCAGATCCCCTTCTTCCAGATAGCCGCCAAAATACTTGACCACCAGATCCCCCATGCGGAAGGAAAACAGGCGGTTGACCGTTGAAGCAAACACGGTGATCGTCCCCAGCACACCCAGGGCAGCCACGCCCAGCAGGCGCGCAGCCAGGATGCTCTGCGCCATGCCAAGCACCATCGTGATCGTATTACTGCTGAACAAATAGCCGGTATTGCGGATGATCCCCTGAAGCAGCCGGTCTTCATGCCAGATTTTCTGCAATCGCTTCAAGAGATTCATGTCAGTTTAACGTCGCGCGCCCACTCCCGCTCCTGCATATACCAATCCACCAGATTGGGGATGCCTTCCTCCAGGGATACCTGGGGGTTCCAGCCCAGCATCTGGCGGGCCTTGTCTACCAGGGCCTGATTTGCCATCGCATCAGCGGGGTGCTGGTCATGATAGACAACATTTGCCTTGCGGCCAATCAGCTTTTCAAGAATGGCGATCAAATCATTGATCGAGATATTCTGGTGCCCGCCGAGGTTGATGATCTCGTAACCCAGCGGTTTCAGTCCGAGAATGGTGCCGCGGGCAATGTCATCCACATAGGTAAAGCCGCGGGTCTGGCTGCCGTCGCCATTCAAGTGCACTTCCTCCCCTTCGGCGATCCATTTGGCAAAGCGGAACATGACCATGTCCGGCCGTCCGGCAGGGCCGTAGACGGTGAAATAGCGGAAAACGGTCACATCAATGTCAAACAGGTAATGGTAACTGTAGGCCATCGCCTCAGCGCCCTTCTTGCTGGCCGCATACGGCTGCAAGGGGTGGCTGCTGTCGGCGTCTTCCGGGGTCGGCAGGGGCGCATTGGCGCCATAGATGCTGGAAGTGGAGGCCTGCACAAATTTGGGAATATCGTAATGGCGGCACAGCTCCAGCAAGTTCAGCGCGCCTTCGGTGTTGGCAGCCAGATACGCCCAGGGATTGATCACACTGTAGCGCACACCGGCGCGGGCAGCCAGGTTGATGATGCCGTCAATCTTGCCCTGCTCCTGGGCCAGTTTTTCCAGCGCGGGATAATCACAAATGTCCTGATGGGCATGAGTAAAACCAGCCATTTTCTTCAAGCGCGCCAGGCGGTATTCTTTCAGCCGCACATCATAGGCATCATTGAGGTTGTCCACACCAATCACGGTGTGCCCGTCTTCCATCAGCATACTGCTGACCCTGGCGCCAATGAAACCAGCAGCGCCGGTAACCAGATAATTTGCCATTACAATCTCACTACTTTGGGATTATTGAGGCCCTTGCGGCCCAGTGCGTTGCGCGTGTCAACGATCATCGACAGCCTGCTCCAGAATGGCATCATAATCATAATCACTGTGATTGGTGATGATCACCACACAATCCGCTTCCGCCACAGCCTGCATCACATCCGGCACAGAATCCATCTCCCAGTCATCATGGGATAAATGCGGAATATACGGATCATGGTAGGCAATGTCAGCGCCTTTTTGGCGCAGCAGGCCAATCACATCCAGCGCAGGTGATTCGCGCACATCGTCCACATTCGGCTTGTAGGCTGCGCCCAGCACCAGCACACGGCTGCCCTTGACCGGCTTGCCGTGGTCATTGAGCGCATTCTGCACCAGACCAACGGTAAAACGCGGCATGGTGGTATTGATCTCGGAAGCCAGATCAATGAAACGGGCTGTGTAATTCAGCGATTTGAGCTTCCAGGAAAGGTACAGCGGGTCGATGGGAATGCAGTGCCCGCCCAAACCAGGGCCGGGGTTGAAGCGCATGAAACCGAACGGCTTGGTGGCCGCGGCGTCAATCACTTCCCACACGTCCACATCCAGGCGGTCGCACATCAGGGCCAGTTCATTGACCATGCCGATATTGATCATGCGGAAGGTGTTCTCCAGCAGCTTGGCCATCTCGGCCACTTCAGCGGAGGATACCGGCACGACCTGCTCCAAAGCCTGGCTGTACCAGGCCGCAGCGACATCGGTGCAATTGCTGGAAATGCCGCCCAGCACCTTGGGCGTGTTGATCGTCGTCCAGTCTTCGCGCCCGGGGTCCACCCGTTCCGGCGAGAAAGCCAGGAAAAAGTCATCGCACACAGTCAGGCCGCTGGTCTCTTCCAGGTGGGGCAGCACCATCTCGCGGGTCGTGCCGGGATAGGTGGAAGATTCAAGCACCACCACCATGCCCTTATGCAGGTACGGCGCCAGTGATTCGGTGGCCGAGACAATGAAAGAAAGGTCCGGGTCGCCGGTTTTGCGCAAAGGGGTCGGCACGCAAATGCTGACCGCATCCGCTTCTTTCAAGGCAGCGAAATCTGTTGTTCCCGAAAGCATGCCGGCCTTCACCAGGCGGGCAACGGTTTCAGTGGGAACGTCCTGAATATAGGACTTCCCGCTGTTGAGGATATCAATTTTCTCCTGAATGGGGTCAATGCCAATCACCTTGAAACCGGCATTGGCAAACACCACCGCCAGCGGCAGACCGACATAGCCCAACCCCATGATCGCAATCACAGCCGTTTTGTCTTCCAGCCGTTGAATAAGTTCAGCCTTTACAGCGTCACCCATGAAAAGCTCCTTCTCTGAATACAGGCTGCGCAATGCAGCCCTGTACGATTGTTATGATCTCTATCCCATCCAGTTCACCGGAATGGGATAAGTGCAATTTTACCAGAATGTAGCAGAACAGTAGGGTGGGTCGCCGACCCACCCTACCACATCATTTGTTTTTCTTTGCTTTTCGTGAAATGCTTTTCCCTATTTTCCAATTACAAGATGCCGCATCACCAGATCCGCCAACTGCAAGTCAAACGGCGTATCAATATCCACCCACACCTCATTGTCCATCACATAGCCGCAGGTACCGTCCACATACCACGTCCCCTGCTCCAGCAGCAGACTCGGCCGCGCGATGAAAATGGCCCCATTCAGTTCATAGGCCGGGGCAACATCCTGCCGGCGGGCGATGAACGGCTGGTCAGGAAAATAATCCTGCAAGCGGTTGTCCGCGTCCACCTTACGCAGCCACTGCGGGGGATGCTTCGCCGGAGACACGCTCACCAGAGCCTCGGCCTGTTTTTCTTCCAGCAGGGCCACCGCCCCGTCAATATCCGCTGTTTGCAGAAAAGGGGTTGTCGCCTGCAGGCACATCAGATACTCCGGCAAATAGCCCTCGTTGGCTTCCAGCCAGCGCAGGCCGTGCTGCAAAGACACAATCGAAGGCGTATCATCGCGGGCGTATTCTTCCGGGCGCAGGTACGGCGTCTCAGCACCCCACTCGCGGGCTACCGCCGCAATCTCTTCCAGAATCCGTGTCCACGATCAGGCGGGAGATGCTCTTTGAAGCCAGCGCGGCCTCGATCACCCAGGCGATCAACGGCTTGCCCGACAGCGAAGCAATATTCTTCTTCGGGATGCCCTTCGAACCCCCGCGGGCAGGGATAATGGTCAGGATTTCGGTCATGTGCACCTCACGTCCTGCAAATTACCAAATTCCTCCCTTGAATTGCGAAGCAATTCGGGGAGGTTAGGAGGGGGTGGGGTTTGAGTAAACACCAACGCTAAGAATAAAAAATACCGGCGAAAAAGCACCCCCACCCGACCTCCCCCAAAATCTTCGATTTTAGGGGAGGTGAAAAACAAAACTAAGGCGCCACTTCCCAGATGGGATAGCGCAGCTTCCATTCGCCGTTTTCCTGCTTCCACAGATGCGGTGAGCGGAACTTGTCACACAAAGCCATGAATTCTTCCGGTTTCATCTCAATGTAGTCCATCACATCCTGGAAGTACCGGTCGGGGAATTCACCGTCATATTGTTTCACCAGAGCCACACCCTCTTCGCGGGTCAGGTGTTTGTTGCGGATCTCCTGCGAGGCGTCGTAGGTGGCGCGGCCAATGCCGAACTTGATCCAGGTGGTGTAGTAATGCAGGTCATCGATCTTGTCATCGATGCTGTTGTATTTGGCGTACGTGCCCTGGGTGCGGAAGGGGCGCGCCTGGAAGCCGGTATGCTCGACGGCATAATAATACGACTTCCTGCGGCGTCCACTTCAGGTAGTAGCCCAGATAATGCACTTCGATGTCGCTCTTGGCCAGCTCGTCCGCGTCAGCGGGCAGGTAAGTACGCACATCGTTCAGGGTCATGCCGTACTCATCCATCAAGCGCTTGACCGGCACACCGGCCAGCCACAGATCATCAAAGCTCTTGATAGGTGAAGTAGGACTTATCCCGCATGGAAGAAGCATTATCAGCAATCGGGTTGCCGTATTCGGCTTCGTTTTCACCATAGAAGATCAGGGGGATATCATATTTCAGAGCAATTTTGGGCGCAATGAATTTCTGCCCCAGGATGAAGGTCTGGAAGGGGTGCAGCAGATTTTCAATAGAGAGCCGGGTCAACAACTTGATGAACCCGCCCATTGGGTTTGAAGGAAATATTGTCAAAACCGCCAACCTCGATCCAGTTATTGAAATTCTCCCAGCCGTAATCGGTATACAAAGTCGGGGGCCAGGTGACGGTCAGGGGGTGCATGCCGTACTTGTATTTCAACACATGGGCGGCATAGGCGCTGTCCTTGCCGCCGCTGCCCGGCACAACGCAGTCATATGAGCCGTCCGTACTGCGGTGTTTGTCCAGCAGTTGCAGCAAATCCTTCTCACGTTGTTCCCAGTCAATCTGCGCCTTGACTTCAGCAAAGCGGCAGGCATCGCACACAAAATCATCATCAAAGTGCATGTAATTGGCCCCTTTGCGATCAGGGGTATGCTTGAACTCCGGGATGGATGCCGGACGCTGGTTCGACATCACGCATTTCTTACAATATTTGACTTCCTGGGGAAGCCCGTACAGAGTCTCTAATTTTTCGGTCATGCTGCTCTCCTCAATCAAAACGTGGCCTTTGGCAAGCCTTTCAACAAGCTCAGGGCACGTTTTGTCAAATTCGCGCCGACTTGCAATAAGCGGCGATATTTTCATAGACGCGCAGTCCCTGCGGGCCGCTGCGCTCCGGGTGGAATTGTGTGGCAAAGACATTCCCGCGGCGCAGACTGGAACAAAATTCCACATCGCCGTAGGTCGTGGTAGCAAGGATGACATCCTCACTGGCCGGTTTGACGTAAAAGGAATGGACAAAATACATATACTCATCCTCGTCCACGCCAGCAAGAAAGGTGTCGTTCCACGCCACCGATGCAGGCCGGTGAATGCGGTTCCAGCACACCTGCGGCACTTTCAGGATGCGTCCATTCTTGTCCTGCGGTTGTTCAAAAGGCAGCACCTGCCCCTCGATCAGACCCAGCCCGAGATGATGACCGAACTCGAAGCTTTCCGTCATCAAGAGCTGCTGACCGAGGCACACGCCGACCAGCGGCGTGCCGCGTGCAGCCACTTCGTGCAGCACCTCACTGAGACCGGATTCGTTCAGGGCGATCATCGCATCTTCATACGCACCCACGCCGGGCAGGATGACCACATCAGCAGACAGGATATCCGCCGCATCATCGGTCACCTCAGCCTGCATGCCCACATGCTCGCAGGCCAGTTTCACGCTGTACAGATTGCCGAGGCGGTGGTCAACAATGGCGGCTTTGATCTTGATCTCTTCGCTCATGCCCCCTCCTCGATGATCTGCTGGCGCACGTCAATGCCCTGCTGGGCCAGGTAATCTTTCAACTCCGGCAAGGTCGTCTCCTGAATTTTGGAAAAACCTGCGCCGCCGCGTCGGCCCTGCAAAAACTCAACATTGCCCTCCATCTTAAATTGCTCTTCAGCATATTGCTGCTGGCGCACCACATTATAATGCAGCAGGGAAGCAATGCAAACCGCATCGGCCTTGCCCTCCTGGATCACCTGGGAGACATGCTCAACGCTGCCTGCACCACCAGCGGCAATGACAGGGATGGAAACCATTTCGGCAATCTGCTTCGTCAATTCGAGGTCAAAGCCCTGTCCGGTGCCTTCCTGATTGATAGACGTTACCACCAGCTCGCCAGCACCCAAAGCCTCGGCCCGTTGCGCCCACTCCAGCGCGTCGACGCCGGTCTCCTGGCGGCCATACTCCACAAAAGCCTCGTATTTGCCACTTGCGTGTTTGATCGCTTCAATCGATACCACCACGGTGGAAGAACCAAACACACGCGAAGCGGTGCGGATCAACTCCGGGTTTTCAATGGCAGCCGTGTTCAGGGAAACCTTGTCTGCACCAGCTCGCAGCACCGCACGGATATCCTCCACGCTGCGTAAACCGCCACCCACACATAATGGAATGAAGATCTCGCGCGAGGTACGCTCGACGATGTCAAGCAGGCTGTTGCGACCATACAAGCTGGCCACCGCATCCATATAGATCAATTCATCCGCCCCATTGTGATAATAATGGCGGGCAAAATCTTCCGGCTTGCCCATCACGCGCAAGCCCTCGAAGTGAATGCCTTTGACCAGATTAGGTCCCTTGATATCCAGTTTTGGAATGATACGAAAACTCATACGGATTCTACGCTTCCATTAATTTTATTTTTGCCGCGGACGAGCCGGAACACCAATCACCAGTGTATCCGGCGGCACATCCTTGACAACCACCGCGCCCGCCCCCACGATGGCATTCTTCCCAATTGTAATCCCCTGACGCACAACCGCGCCAGTACCGATATGTGCCCCTTCTCCAACCTGCACGGTGCCGGAAAGGTGTGCACCGGTGGCGACATGCACATGGTCGCCAATCAGGCAATCATGCTCAATGATCGCACCGCTGTTGATGATCACATTCTCGCCAATCACTGCACCGGCATTAACAATGCTCCCGGGCAGGAATTGTCCCCCGCGCCCATAGCTTGCCCGCGGCGACAGGACTGCATTTGGATGACAAACAGACAACACATCCAGCCCCTGCTCCAGGCCGTAGCGGAACAAACGCTGACGCAGGCTGCTGTCACCTACCGAGCCAAGTCCGACCACAAAGCTGTCCACGCCCTGCGCGGCAAGAGAAGGCAGCAGTTCATCGCCGCCCATCACGGGCACACCGAAGACATCTGAGCCCCACAAGGTTTTATCTGGGAGCAGGATGCCGTACAGCTTCACCTGTTCCATCAAAAACAGGGCGTCAATCAACACGCGGGCATGGCCGCCGCCGCCGAGGATCACACACCGCCGCATGAGGTTATGCGCTCCCTTCATCTTTAGTGGCAGGGAGATCAAAAAACCGTTTCACGATCAATTTCTCATCCAGGGAAATATCCCGCAGCCGGGAAACAATTCGCTGCGCCGCATGACCATCGCCATAAGGGTTTTGCATCCCTTGCAAAGACTGGCGCATGGCTGGCGCAACTGCGCGTTTAATACCGTCCAGAATTTCCGAATGATTATACCCCACGTCGATCACATTTCTGCCGCGCGCCCGCCCCCCCTGCCGGCTGCCGATGTTGACCACGGGCAACCCGAAAGACGCCGCCTCAATGATCCCGCTGGAGGAATTGCCCACCATGGCCGCGGCCAGCTTCATCAGGCTGAAATAGCCCTGCGTGCCCAGGCTTTCCACCGCCTGCGCGCTGTCAGGGTGCGCCGCAACAAAAGCGGCGATCTTCTGGCGGATGATGCTGTTCCCCGTGTCGGCATTGGGCAGGGTGAAGATCACTGAAGAACCTCTGGCCTGCAAGGCATGCAGCAATTCGTCAATTTGGTATGCCGCGCTGGCATATTCAAGCGTGACCGGATGAAAGGTAACCAGCAGCGGCGCTTCATCAATACGCAGCCCGAAACATTCTTTAAGCTCAGAGGCGTTCAAAAAGGTCATTCCGTTGAGATTATCCAGGCTCGGTGCGCCGGAAACGGTCACCCGCCATGGCTCCTCGCCGAGCTGGATCACCCGCCGGGCATACACGTCCGTCGAGGTGAAATGCAGGTGGCTGAGCTTGGTGATGGCATGGCGCAGGGCTTCATCCATCGCGCCTTCGGTGACCTCGCCGCCGTGGATGTGGGCAACCGGAATATTGAAAGGCAGCGCTGCCAGGGCGGCAGCGTGCATCTCAAAGCGGTCCCCAAGAACGAGGAGGAGATCTGGTCGGCTATGCGCAAAGGATTGAGCGAAACCAATCGTGCCCAATCCCATGGATTTGGCAATCCCTTCGGGCGAATCTGAGGAAAGCAGCATCTCCACACGCTCGTCGACAATAAAGCCCTCAGCTTCTATCTGCTCGACAGTGGAACCATAGTGCGGCGACAGGTGCATCCCCGAGACGATCAGACGCAGATCCAGTGTCGGTTCCGCGCGGATGGCCTCCAGCACAGGGCGGTAGATACCGAAATCTGAACGGCCGACAGTGACGACGCCAATCATCCTCATTCCATATCCTCCCAGCTGAAAAGCTGCCCGGCAGCAAGTGCTTTCGCCGTAATGCGCCCAATCAATTGGTCGTGCATCGCTGGCGGCAGGCCGGTACCAGGGCGGCGCACGGCCACCAGTTCAGCCTTCAGGACGGTTCCGGCAGGGATGTCGCAAGCCGCCACAAGGCTCTTGCGGGCCACCTCGGCGGTATTGCGCTCACTGGCCGTGGGCAGTTTACGTCCATCCCCCAGGGCGATCTGCACACGCTGCATCCCATCTGCCAGCCGCTTCAGCGCATCCGGCTCCAGCGAGGCACGGTGATCCGGCCCGGGCAGCCCTCGGTCAAGGGTGAAATGCTTCTCGATCACGGCTGCACCCAGGGCAACCGCCACCAGGGCCATCTCGATGCCCTCGGTATGGTCTGAGAAACCCACCGGTACATCAAATGCGGCTTCCAGGGTGTGCATGGCGCGCAGGTTCAATTCTTCCGGCGGGGCAGGATATTGGCTGACGCAGTGCATCAGCACCAGGGGCGGACCGCCAGCCACAGCGATGGTTTCCACTGCTGCCTCCACCTCGCCCAGACCAGACATGCCCGTAGAAAGGATGATCGGCCTGCCCTTGCGGGCGATATGCGCCAGATAGGGATGATTGGTGATCTCGCCAGAGGGAATTTTATAAGCAGGAACGTTCAGACTCTCCAGCAGGTCAGCGCTGGTCTCATCAAAGGGGGAAGAAAGGAAAAGCACCTCTTTCTGCTGGCAGCGCGCCAGCAAAAGGCGGTGGTCTGCCTCGCTCAGTTCCAGATCTTTGAGCATCTGGTACTGCAATTCGCTCTCGTTTGTCGTTTCAAGCTGATATTTGGCTTTGGGGGCCTGTTTTGTCACCAGGCGGTCGGCGGAAAAGGTCTGGAATTTGACCGCATCTGCGCCCGCTTGGGCAGCAGCATCGACCAGTGCCAGCGCCATGTCGATATCGCCGTTATGATTGACCCCCGCTTCGGCAATTAAAAATGGGGCGTATTCTCGGCCGATCTTCCGGCCAGCAATTTCAACAGCCTCCATTCAGGCCTCCATCATCATTTTTGATTTCGCACAAATGTTAAAGATTCGGTACGATTCTACCATAGGGGGTATCACGAAGCTAAATTATAGTAACGTCTTCAGGCGTTACTATAAGGGTGAATTATTCCCTATCCTGCGGCTTCAACGAAAAGACATACCCCTCAATTTCGACCCACGGCTGCCAATCTCCATACGCCGTGGCGCGGATGCGCCGGGCAATCTCTTCCTTTTTCATATCCGGCGTGATCTGGCGCAACTGGTTGAATTCCTTCCTGCTGAAAGGCTTTCTCGTCCAGGTCTCTTCCAGAAGGGGCAGCGGCTGATCTTTGAGGATCATGCCCAGCACCTCGAAAAATAACACAATCTGGTGATCATAGGTTCGCTCCAGGATGGAAGCGACATTGTCTGTCGGGAAAACAGGGAAGCGCTTGACCGCGATCAGCTTGCCCGTGTCTACCTTCGCCGCCATGTGATGACAGGTCACCCCGTATTCCCTGGCATCTTCATACAAAGCGAAATTATTGCAGCCAATCCCGGGATAATCCGGCGAAGCCGGGTGAAAATTAAAAGCGGCAATCTTTGCCTTTTCAAGCAAGGATGCGGGCACCACCCAGCGGGAAAGATAACTGATGATGTAATCGCCCGACCACTGTTTTGCGCTTTCCGGCAAAGGGTCTCCCCACTCCCCCAGGTGGGCGGTCACCTCGGTAAAATTCATCTGACAGAACTGCACTGCTTTCTCGACATAGGCATCATGCGCCTTGCCGAGGAACAGGATCGAAGCAGTTTTTTTAGCCATAAAGACCTCTTCTTGCGTTCAAGTTGCTATAAGTATACTGCGATAGATAACAACTGTGCCGCCCGAAATCGGGCGGCACAGTAAAGACATTCTTGCTAATGCGATCTACGAGGCATCATCCGTAACGATGATGGCGTCAATACTGATGTACTTCGTGCCACCAGGATGGCGGAAAGTGACGGTATGGGTACCGCCGTCCAATACCGGACTGACCCACTGCTGCTGCCAGAGCAGGTGGCGTTGTACTGGTTGACCAAAATTGGGTCGCCGCCGTCAATGATCACTTCAATATTGCCGCGGCTGGAGATCTTGGTGAAAACCAGGGTGAACTGCGTGCCGGTGAAGCTGAAATAAGCCGCGGCATTGGTCGCATTGGTGTAATGCATGGTCGAATTGTATGGACCACCACCTGCCTGCGTCTGCCAGGTGCCCACATAGGCAATCGAGCCGCCAGCATCATCATACGTGCCTGCGCCGACAGCATCGGGCGATTTGGCTGCTGCCGAGGGGCTGTTGGACAGACCTGATGTATTGGGCACATCATCCAAAGTGCGGATGGCGAAATAATAGGTATTGCCGGGCACCAGACCATTGATGACCATCGACTGTGCACCGCCGGCCGACACAGGGGCAGGTTCGCCGCTGACATCTGTCGCAGCGTCCCATTTGGCTTGCGAAATCAATCACACTGTCAGCATAGCGCACAATGTAACTGCTGGCCGTGCCGGTCATATCGTCGTCACCAGGGGCGGTCCAGTTCAAATTGACCGCGCCTACGGCTGCGCCGCTGGAAGCACTCAAATCACTGATTGCAGCCGGTGGAACTGCCTCAGGCTCAGAGACAATAATGGCGTCCACATCAATGTACTTGCCGCCGCCGGGATGGCGGATCACAAGCGTATGCGTGCCAGCCGAGAGTAATGGGCTGTCCCAACGCTGCTGCCATTGCAGAGCAGTGCCGTAAGCGTTCAATGTAATTGGTGCGCCGCCGTCAATAATGATCTCATAGTTGCCGCGGCTGGTGTACTTGGTGTAGAGCAGGCTGACCATCGTACCGGTGAACTGCATCACCGCCTTATTGTCTTCTACATTGGTATATTGCAGCGTAGCGTTATACGGACCACTGACATCATAATGATCCCACGTGCCGGTAAAGAGAATATCGTCACTCGAGTTGTCATATGTGCCCACACCGACTGCTGCCGGCATGTTCGGCTGACCATCAGCAGAGTTTGAAAGGCCGGACATATTGCCCGCATCGTCTTTCGCGCGCATTGCAAAATGGTAGACCTTGGTAGGATCAAGTCCGTTTACGCGCCACTGTTCATTGGTGCCGCCAGCGGAAGGTACAGGTTCCCCTTCCAAGTCAGTAGCAGCATCCCAATCGCCTTGCGTGATTATTTCTGATTCAGCGTAGCGGAAAATGTATTCGGATGCCGTGCCAGTTATGCCGTCGTCACCGGGGGCTGTCCACGACAGGTCAATGGAACCTTTGTCCGGGCCAGTTTGGGCAACCAGGTCGCCGACATCAACTGGCGGAATGGTTTCTGGGTTGGTAACAATCAAAGCATCAATGTCAATATATTTTGCATGACCAGGATGGCGGAAGACAACTGTGTGTGTGCCGGCATCCAGCAGCGGGCTGTCCCACCGTTTTTGCCAGGCCAGAGCGCCATACAAATTTAGCGTGATCGGAGCGCCGCCATCAATGGTGATTTCAATGTTGCCGCGGCTGGTATATTGCGTGTAGATCAGGCTGATCTGCGTACCAGTGAAGGTAAAGCTGGCTGTTGAACCAGGTGTGTTGCACAGATGCAGGCTGTCGTTATACGGTCCCGTACTGTTGTACAAGCTCCAGGTGCCGGTGTAGACAATGTTGGCATTGTTGTCGTCATAGGTGCCTGCACCAATACTTGAATTGGATTGCGTGGTTGCGCCATCGCTGTTACCAAGCTCAGAAAGGTTAGCGCCATCATCCCGTGCCCGGATTGCGAAGTAATAGAACTGTCCGGGGGTCAGGCCGGTAACGGTCATTGAACTCGTCACTGCCGGCAACCTGCGGCACTGGTTCGCCTTCCACATCGGCCGCGCCATCCCAGATCTCTTCGGTAGTGATCTCGCTGGTGGAGTAGCGCACAATGTACTGGCTGGCGGTACCATTCTGGAAATCATCGCCGGTAGCAGTCCAGGTCAGGTCAACCGAACCCATATCTTCGCCAGTTGTGGCGTCCAAATCGGTGATCGGTGAAGGCGGGTCCATCTCATATGCCGGGAAGGTAACGATCATTGCATCTACATCGATGTAATGTGTGCCACCGGGGTGACTCAGGGTGATCGTATGAATACCTTCATCCAGGTCCGGGCTGTCCCAGCGCTGCTGCCATTGCAGCGTATCGCTATGCTGGTCCAGGGTAACCGGGGTGTCATCATCAATCTGGATCAAGACGTCACCACGGGTTGTGTATTTGGTATAGATCAGGCTGACTTGCATACCATAGAAGGTAAGCGAAGCGGTGGCATCATTGGCATTGGTGAAGCGCATTGAGCCTTCATACGGGCCGGTTGCCGGCCAGTCTGTCCAGTCACCCTGGAATTGGATCTGTCCGCCCGCGTCATCGTAAATACCGGGGCCAACTACATTCGTGTCAGAAACTTCAAGCCCATCCAGGGTAACCACACCAGCCGTCTTCTGGGTGATCACCAGTGTATGCGGGCCATCATTGGCCAGGATCGGGCTGTTCCAACGCCGCTGCCACTGCAAAGTGGGCGTGTACTGATCCAACGTATCGACTACCTGACCATTGATCTTGATCTCGGCCGAGCCGCGATTACTGAAACCAGCATAAATGATACTGATCTGGCGGCCCTTGAAGGTGAAGGTAGCAGAATTACTGACAGCATTGGAATAATGGAAATCACCGCCATAGGCATTGGCACTCGCTTCAACAGGCCATCCGCCGCTGTAATTAATATTGGTGTCATCGTCGTCATAGATACCGGCAGTGGGGCCTTCCCAACGCCCGTCTATCTGGCGAATATATAGATTGTCAATGTTCGGCTCGCCGCCCTGTGGCGGATTGTCCACCGGATCCAGGGCAGTGACCATGGAAGTAAAGGCCACAAACCGTCCGTCCGTACTGATCGCAGGAGCATAAGAAGCATAAACGCCGGTATTTGTCGCCCCAACAGGCAAGGAAATCAAAACCGTAGTGCCATCAGACTTTCGCATGTACACATCTTTGACCCCGTTGGTATCTTCAGTGACCAGCGCCTTCGTAGTCTCGAAAGCGATCTTGCCGCCTTCAACTGCCGGGAAGGGATCAATGGCCTGTGCAGGAGGGCAAAGAAATGAGGGTAATTGTGCCGGTTTGCAAATCAGCAACATAAGCATCTTCCGTTGTGTTGCCACCTGTCACCAAATCGCTGGCATCAGAGTAGAACATCACAAAGCGGCCTTCTGCTGTTAGATTGTAAGCCCAGGAGTCATCATTTCCGGGATTGCTGCTGCCATTCTTGGAAACCAGGCTGGTCGTGCCAGCGTTCAGATCTCTGTAGAATACCTGTGTCGTTGCCCCTGTGCCATCACCGGTCAGATCAGGTGAGTCACTGGTGAACACTGCAATTTCTCCATCATCGGAAGGATAGGAGCCAATCGAGCCATAGGAACCTGCACTCAATTCGACTGCCATCATTGGCAACTGAAATCCTGATAGTAGATTGGCCGGAACCGGAATACGAACCATCCGGGCCGCGGTCACCCATATCACGGATAAACACATCTCTCACACCGTTGGTATCCCCGTCCACCAGATTGGTAGCCACCGAAGAGAAGATCACATACTGCCCATCAGGGGTGACATAAGGGTCATAACTATCCGCATCTGCATACTGCAGCATTGTCGTTCCGGGAAACAGGAATGATCTCGTTCCCCGTGCGGTTGATCAGATAGATCTGCTGAACATTCGCCGGTGCACTGCCGGAAGTAAAGGAACTGGCCCGTGAAGCAAAGACCACAAACTGGCCGGTATCCGAGATGAACGGATCAACCGATTCCCCATCTACCGCCGCGCCAAACATGGTGGAAAGACATTCGTTGGTGCCGGTTTGCCGGTTATGCATGTAAATATCACTAAACCCAGTGGTTTCGCAGGCATTCGTGACCATAGATCAAATTGGAAGCCATCGAAGAGAAGACCGTGTACTGGCCGTTTCCGGTGATTGAATCGCCATATGAGTCCATATTGGCTGCTGCAGTTTCCGGGTTGTCCCCTTCTGTATCCGCAGAATAGGAGGACCGATACACTTCCTTGCCATCCGGCGGATCAAATACAGGGGTAGCGGTTGGCGTGAACGTTACGGTGATCGTGGACGTCGCTGTATCTGTTGGGGTTGGCGTTTCGCCGCCACCAGTAATGATCACAGCATCCAGATCCATAATATAGCCGGTTGCGTGTGTCAAAACAACTGTATGCGGGCCAGGATTGGCCAACTCTGGGCTATCCCATCGATTCTGGGTCGTTACACCGGATGTGTATTGATTTACTGTCCCAACAATTTGGGAATCGATCTGTACCGTTACGTTACCGCGATTGGTAAGACCAGTATAAAGCAGGCTGAGCTGCGTACCGAAGAATTCAAAAGTAGCTGTGTCGCCAATGCCTTCAGAGTAACGCGAACCGCCATCGTAGGTTCCCGGGTAACTATAAATCGTCCAACTGCCTGAGTAGGCGATACGAGGTTCAGTGTCATCATACGTGCCTTCGGTGAGGGTATTGATCGAGGCGGTTGGCGTCGGGGTCGGTTCCGAATTGCTGACGATAATTGCGTCAATATCTGTGACCGTACCGGAGGAATGTACCAGTTGCAGGGTGTGCGGGCCGGTATCCCCCAGCAGCGGGCTGTCCCACTGCTGCTTCCAGGCCAGGGCAGTTGTTTTCTGATTGATTGTCGCGATCAGCGAACCATCAATGAATACATTCATCAAACCGCGGTTGGTCAGGCCGGTATAAACCAGGCTGATCTGGTTCCCTTCAAAATTGAATTGCGCCGTGCTGCCAATCTGGCTGGAATAGCGGGAACTGCCGCCAGAAGCGCTTGCATGGCTATAAGGATTCCAACTGCCGGAATAAGAAATTAGCGGGCTGGTATCTTCATAAGTACCCTCGCCAGGTGTTGTAGGATTGGAAATAAGCAGGGCATCCACATCAATAATGGTGCCTGTGGCATGGGAAATGGTGATCGTGTGTGGACCTTCATCCGCCATCAAGGGGCTGGTCCATTCCTGTTGATAAGCTGGAGCGCCGGCATATTGATTAATTGTGTGCACCAATGTGCCATCAATGCGGATTTCTGCTTTACCATTATTTACGTTGGCAGCGTATTTCAGCTTCGCCTGTGTGCCGGTAAAGCGCAGCAGGGCATAATTGCCAACGGTGCTGGAATAACGACCGCTGCCGCCAGAAGCACTGGCGGAATTGTATGTCGTCCAGTCACCGATATAAACCATGTTCGGGTCATTATTTTCATACGTTCCCGGACCCACCGGGTCGGGCAATTGAATATCTTCAATTTCAAGGGCATCAATATCAATGAATATTCCTGCCCGCCAGATGCATGAACAATCCTCAACGTGTGCGGGCCGGGGTCATCAAAAATCTGACTCTGCCAGCGTTTCTGGAAAACCACAGCAGCACTGTACTGATTCAGTGAAGCGACTTTCACATCATCAATATAAATATCAGCCATGCCACGATTATAAAGACCTGTATATAAAAGAGTGACCTGTGTCCCGCTGAAGGACACAGAAACGGAGTCGCCAATTGTGGCTGAATAGTGATTGCCGCCGCCGGAGGGGCCGTCCCGCTCCAGGCCGTCCAGTTGCCACTGTATTGGAAATGGCTGTCATAATCTTCATAATAACCCTGCCCCAAAGGTGCATCGGGGTCAGGATTGGTCACTTCAAAAGCATCGATTATAACTTCGCCGGCAACGGTGTGGGTCAGGAGAATGGTGTGGGGGCCTGAATCAGCCTGAATGGGGCTGTCCCAGCGCTGCTGCCATTTTTCGGTTGTATCAGCCATGGAAAGGGTCGTAACCAGATTGCCATCAATGCGGATGGCCATGCTGCCGCGTCCAGGCGCCTTGGCGAAAATCAGACTAACCTGTGTGCCGGTAAATTCCAGGCTGGCTGTGCTGTTAAGCGTTGTGGATGCACGATAAGATCCCCCAAGCGCATTGCCGGAATTCTGGGTCGTCCACGAGCCTGTCCAGGTAATATCGCCAGTCGGATCATCCACCCATCCAACACCCACCTGGGCAGGAGAATACACGCCACTGTTCATGGTAATGGGCGCATCCAGTTGAACCGGTGCCGGGGCGCTGTCCACTGCATCACCAACTGCCATGATCGGAACAGGCGTTCCCACAGCCACCGGGGCCAAATCGCCTCCGGCAGCTTCCAGAACAGGCATTTCACCTGCCTGGTCACTGTAAGCCTTGGCCTGAACGGGGACCGGGGTAACCATCGTGATCAGAAAAACTGCCAACAACAATTTGTTCATCCAATTTCTTTTCATGCCACACCTTCTCCAAAAGTTTTTATAAAACGAATTTTGATTACGAAGTATCAAACGATTTTCAAATAGGGACGCTAAAACACGCGGAACTTCAAATCCAATTTCATTGTAGCTTAAGGCATGAAATAATCAATTTACAATCTTGTAAGGAATCAGTAAATTCCCTTCATTCACATGATTTTTACGGACAAACAGCCTGATTTTCATGTTTTCAAAGATTACGGAAATATTTTGTTTTTCATTGCAGCCCTGACGATTTGGTTAAAGAAAAAACAGTCCTCCAGGCCGCAATGAAAAACAGGCTTGTTGTAAATCTTTGTCCCCCTCAGGTCAAACTTACGGGCGAAAGATCACCCCATGCTCCTGCAAAAGCTGCTTCAGCAAGATCACCGCGCTTTCCACATTTTCATTTCCGGGAAGATGCAGATCCACCGGCACATCGGTGCTGCGCTGGTCACCCACCCACACCGTCTCAATCCGTGAAGGCTCAATGATCGTCTTGATCAGGTTCAATTCCGGGCGGGTCAGCTCAACCGCTGTCACAATGGCAATCAAACCGGCATCGAGCATGATATTCGCCAGTTCAGCCAGACGGCGGATATGTTCCTGCCGATGCTCCCCATTGCCCTTCTGCTTGATGTCCAGGTTGACGCCGTACACCACACTGCCCATGCCCAGATAATACACATGCTTTCCTTCTTCAAACAGACGTTGTTCGAGGGCGCGGGCGATATCCTTGCGGCCAGTCCCCTGGCTGCCGGTGATGATGACCAATGTGGGCCGCTGGTTATAGCGCTCGGCGCGGTGCTGCATGGTCACATCCGAACGGATCCATTTGGAATCGCGCAGCATCCTTTCCTCGCGCGCCCATTCCTGCTCATCCGGCAGGGATTCCAGCACAATCCCGCCGCCGCAGATCTCGTAATCATCCACGATCACAAAGCGGCCGGTGTCGGTCATCGACTCAGAAAGATCAAAGGCAATCGCCATATGCAGATTGAGTACACACTCGGCCACATCATGCAGTTCGATCTTGTCCTTCTGCACACTGACGGCCACATCCGAGGCATCGATCACCCGCAGGATCTCCTCGATCTGCACCTTGACCCGTGCCATGCCCAGTTTGAGAATGTACTGCTTCTTGGGCAGCATGGGTTTCTTGCCCAGCCAGAACAAAGACACCCGCAGCCGGGAAGAAACCTGCGGCGGCGCTTCGTGCGCCAGGGCAGCCACTTCGCCGCGCTGGATATAGACCTGTTCGTTGAGCGTAAATCCCGCTGCTTCCCCGCTGATGGCGGTTTCTTTCGGCGGCGCAGAAAAGCCTTCAATCGTTTTCACCTTGCTGCGCTTGGTGGAGGGGTAGAAAACCACCTCATCCCCGACCTTCACCTGCCCGCTGAGGATGGTGCCGGCCACAATCCGGCGGTCATCGCCAAAAGAGGTGAATTTGTACACGTCCTGCACCGGCATGCGGAAATGGCTTGTTCTCCAAAGAAGGCGCTTTTTGAAATCGGTCGAGCGCCGTCAGCACGGTATCGCCCGTATACCAGGGCATCTTTTCGCTCTTGCGTGAAATATTATCGCCTTCCCTGCCGCTGACCGGAATATACCCAACGGCTTCATCCCGATTTCGGTCAGGAACTCGTTATATTCTTTGGTCACGGTTTCATACACATCCTGACTGATAATCCACCAGGTCCATCTTGTTGACCAGTACGACGATCTGCTTGATGCCCAGCATCCACAGCAGATAGCCATGCCGGCGGGAGTTTTCCATCACCCCTTCGTGGGCATCGATCACCAGCATGGCGGCCTCGGCGCGCGAGGCGCCGGTGACCATGTTGCGAAGGAATTCGATATGCCCGGGGGCGTCGATGATGATGTAGTTGCGCTGTTCGGACTTGAAGAACACGCGGGCGGCATCAATGGTGATGCTCTGGGCGCGCTCGTCCTTGAGGGCGTCGATCAGATAGGCATATTCAAACGGGCTGGCGTTGCGCTTGCATTCCAGGCGCACCTGTTCCAGCTTGCCGTCCGGCAGGGAATCCGTGTCCGCCAGCAGGCGGCCAATCACCGTGCTTTTGCCGTGGTCCACATGGCCCACAAAGACCACGCTCATTTTCTCCAGGAAGGTTTCGTTTAGCTCTGCCATGTCTACATATATCCTTCCCGGCGCAGGGTTTCCAGTCCGCCGCCGTCGTCTTTGTCCTGGGCGCGGCCGTCGCGCTCGGCAATATGGGAAAACTTGCCGGTCTTCAATTCTTCGATGATCTCCTCCACGTTGCGCGCTTCTGACTCAACCGGCATGGTGCAGGGATAGCAGCCCAGCGAGCGGTAGCGTTTGCCGTCGCCCTGGTTGTAATACAGCGACACGGTGGGGATGTTCTCGCGCTGGATGTATTCCCAGATATTCAGCTCCGTCCAGTCCAGCAGGGGATGGATGCGCACATTCGTGCCCGGGGCAAAATCCGTCTTGAACTGGTTCCAGAACTCGGGCGGCTGGTCGCCGATGTTCCATTCGTTCTGCTTGTCGCGCGGGGAGAAGTAGCGCTCCTTGGAACGCGAGCCTTCCTCATCTGCCCGCGCGCCGACGATCACCCCCTCGTAAGGCTGGGGTTTTCCTCTTCTTCATAGCGGTCCATGGCATGGTTGAAGCGCATCCGCACGCCGGTGGCGTTGATCGTATTCTTCAGCGCTTCTGTTTTCAGCAATCGGCAGCAGCGGATGCGGTCGACATTCCCGTCCGGGAAGGTCTGTTTGGCTTCCAGCGCTTCCGTGTTGGATCCCACCACCATCGGCAAATGCCAGTCGCGGGTCAACTGATCGCGATACGCGATCATCTCCGGGATTTTATAATGCGTGTCGATATGCACCAGCGGAAAAGGCACATGCCCGAAAAAGGCCTTCTTGGCCAGCCACAGCAGAACCGTGCTGTCCTTGCCCATTGACCACAACATGCACAGGTTTTTAAAATTGGCATAGGCTTCCCGCAAAATGTGAACGCCCAGGCTCTCCAGTTCGTCAAGATGATCCATAGAATAATGATTCCTGCTTTCTTATATTGATGTAGCGACAGGTTTAAACAATATCCCAGCATGCGAACCTGTCTCCCGCTGCTGGGAAATTGTACTATAAACAGCTCCAGCCTCCACCCTCAATCCCCCATGCCTTTCAAATGGAAATCAAAGAATTCCAACGTCCGTGTCATCGCCAGTTTAAAGTTTTGTGAAAGATTGTGATCATCCCCTGGATACTCATGGAATTCCACCTCGACCCCTGCAACCAGCATCTTTTCATGCATCGCCCGGGAAAGCGCCACCGGCACGACCGCGTCTGTGGTGGCATGATGCAGCTGAATAACGGCTTTCAACTCAGACAAGTAGCTGTCCACGGATGCGGCCGACCAAAAGGTTTCATTCTCTTCCGGCAATCCATACTCAGCAAAAGGGGTTTCGACTCCAGAATGTCCATGTTGAATCATCCCAGTTCGCGCAATTGAACCAGTGTACACATAGATCATCGTAGGAGCCAAGCACCCCGCCCCAGATCACCCCCACACGGATATCCGGATCGATGACCATCGCCCGCAGTGAGATCCAGCCGCCCATCGAGTGTCCCCACATCCCAATCCGCTCAGGGTCAGCCGTTTCCCATTGCTTGACCGCCGCGACAGCATTGAGGACATCAATGGTGGTACCTTGATGAAAATACGTGTTTTGCGGCTCGCCTTCCGAATTGCCGTGTCCCCGATAATCTGGACGGAGAACGATATAGCCGTGGTCGGCAAAGGCATACATATATGCTTCGTAACCCTGGGTAGTGCTGTAAAGGTCCGGCTGGATGTATCCGTGGTTGAACACAATCACCGGCCAGCCGGTTTCGGGTGCGTCACCACCAGGGATGGTGAGCAAGGCATAGATTTTATTCCCCTCTGAAAGATAGGAGACGATATAACGGGAAAAAGAATCCTTTCGGGTCGAGTTCTTCTTCAATGATCAACTCGCCAGCATAGGTTTGCTGCTTGAGATATCCCACACTCAGCGGATGGGCCGGGGTGACCGTCGGGGTGATCGTCAAGGTTGGCGTGACCGTAGGGGTGAGAGTTTGCGTCGGCACCGGGGTTGCTGTGCTCGAAGGCCCCGGTGTGACGGAGGGTGTCATTTCAATTTGAGCAGCCGGGCCGCAGGCCGAAAGCAGCAGTCCAACAGAAAGAATAAAAGACAGTGTGTTCAATCGATGCATCGTAAAACTCCGTTATCCCGTTCACACAATCCCGGGGAACTCTTTTTATCTGCTGCCCATCATATAGAACTTCTTCACCGTACTCATACTGCCCGCATCTTATACCCGCCGTCCAGCCAGCAAGCAATCTTATAATCTCTCCGCCCCCACAATCCCTCTCTCCTGCAACATCTCTACCACCGCCGCCACACATTCCTCCAGCGACTGCCTGCTCGTGTCCAGCGTTAATTCCGGCGCCAGCGGCGCCTCATACGGCGAGCTGATGCCGGTGAATTCGGGGATCTCGCCCGCCTGCGCCTTCCGGTACAGGCCCTTCGGGTCGCGGCGGATACATTCCTCCAGCGGGCAATCGACATGGATTTCCAGGAAATTACCCTCCCCCAGCAGATCACGCACTGCCTGCCGGTCAGCGCGCAGGGGACTGATGAAAGCCGTCAGCACGATCAGGCCGGCATCATGCAGCAGACGCGCCACCTCGCCGATGCGGCGGATGTTCTCCGTGCGGTCTTCGAGGGAAAAGCCCAGGTCGCGGTTAAGACCCGTGCGGATATTGTCCCCGTCCAGCAGGTAGGTATGCGCCTGATACTCACCGTTCAATACGGCATCTACCGCATTGGCAACCGTCGACTTGCCGCTGCCCGAAAGACCGGTGAACCACAACACGGCCGGCGCATGCCCTTTGATCGCGCTGCGCTGCGCAAGGGATACGGATTGTTTGTGGGGGAGTATGTTTTTTGTCATAATGATGATTGGATCATTCCGTTTGAAACATTGGTTAATCAATCATCCTTGTCCCCCTTGTCAAAGGGGGATAAAGGGGATTCCTCATTCGCAAACTGACACGAGAATCAGCCAGAAAACTGTAAACGATCGATGGGAAATTTCATTAATCCAGGCCTTTCGTCTGCCAGGGGAAGATCGGCTGCAAGAGGCTGCGGCGCGAGTCCTGCCCAAAATGCGACCCCGGTGTGCCGGTATCCATCACCGAGAAACGCAGGGCATCCACGCGTTCATACGCCACCACCGCAAACCCATCCGCGATCCACACCCGCACCATATATTCCCCGGGCATCAGGAACTCCCGCGGGATGACCACTTCACTTTCATACACGCCGGGCTGGCGGTCTTCGAGCATGCCCACATCCGCATCATGGTCAGCAGTGGTGAACACACTCACGCCAATCGAGGTCAATAACTCAATACCCACATAGCAGCCGCGCACCGGCTGGTTGATCTCGTATTTCAGCCGGATGGTGACCGGCTCATCATAGCCAAACTGCGCACCAACCACCCCGTCCTGATTGACCACAGCCGCTTCAAGCAAATTCATCGGCTTTTCGGGGTCAGGCTCCTGGTGATACTGCGCCTCCCCGGCAATGCTTTCCTTCATATACTTGTTGATCACGGTGGCAGTCGGCCCGATGGCCGTCACTTCACCCTGACGCAATAACACAGCCCGGTTGCACAGGCGGTTGATCGAACCCATATTGTGGCTGACAAACAGGACGGTGCGCCCGCCGGTGGAAACATCTTCCATTTTCTCCAGACATTTGCGCTGGAAGGCGAAGTCGCCCACTGCCAGCACCTCATCGACCACGAGGATCTCCGGTTCCAGATGGGCGGCCACGGCAAACGCCAGGCGCACATACATCCCGCTGGAGTAGCGCTTGACCGGGGTATCAATAAATTTGCCGATCTCGGAAAATTCCACGATCTCGTCAAATTTCTTCTCAATCTCGGGGCGCTTCATTCCCAGGATGGTGCCGTTCAGGTAGATATTCTCACGGCCGGTCAACTCGGGGTGGAAACCCGTGCCCACTTCCAGCAGGCTGGCGACCTTGCCTTTGATCTTGATCTGCCCTGCTGTGGGTGCGGTGATCTTGGAGAAGATCTTCAACAGGGTCGATTTGCCCGCCCCGTTAAAGCCAATGATGCCAATGCGCTCGCCTTGCTCCACCTCAAAACTGACATCCCTCAAAGCCCAGATGCCGGTTTCTTCGCTTTGGGTGCGTCCGTAGGGGTCCGGTTTGCCGGTGACACGATTCCACAGGACAAGGATATCGTCACGGAAGGTGCGCCGGTCGACCAGACCGAGGCGGTAGTATTTGCGGAGGTTCTCAACTGAAATGACTTTGCCCATGATCTCCGCCTATACCGTGTCCAGGAAAGTGCTTTCCATGCTGCGGAACCAGAACACGCCGATCAGCAGGAAAACGAACGACACGGCAAATGAATACGCCAGCATCCCCAGGTCCAGCACCCCCTGCCCCAGGAAACCATAGCGGAAAGTTTCGATGATCGCCGTTACCGGGTTGAGCTTGAAGAAGATCTTTAAATGTTCAGGCACGTTGGAAAGCGGATACACCACCGGGGTGATGTATGTCACCAGGGTGGTGAAGAAAGCCACCAACTGCCCCAGGTCACGGTAGCGGGCTGTCATCGCCGAGGTGATCAAGCCCGGCCCAAGGCCAATATTAACCGCCATCAGCAGCAGTACCGGCAGCATGAACGCCCACGCATTGGGCTGGATATCTGCTCCGATGGAGATGAAATAGATCAGGAAGCCGATGAACAGCACAAACTGTACCGCCACGTTGATCAGGTAGATCAACACCCGCGCCAGCGGCACGGTCAACCGCGGGAAATACACCTTGCCAAAAATATTCGAATTCATGTCCAAACACATTGGAAGTGTTGATAAAGCAGTTCGAGAAAATATTGAACATGAAAGTGCCCGACATATAAAAAAGGAAGGGCGGCAGGCCATCTGTGGGCAGGTTGATCACATTGCCATAGAAAAAGGTGCTCGCCAGGGCACCAGAATGGGCGGAAACACAAACCAGAAATAGCCCAGGATGGTCTGCTTGTAGGCCGAGACAAAATCACGGCGCACAAACAGCCACACCAACTGGCGGTACTCCCACAGTTCTTTGAGGCGCAGTTGATACCATTTCTCACGCGGGGTGATGATGGTCGTCCACCACTGCTCTTCTTCTAATGGATTCCTGCATGGTTAACGCTTTCTTACGTGCCATAACACCTTTTCAGTGTGAATAAAGTTTGATGATGATTCATCGCTCTGAACCAGCTGTGCCCTGAAGGGCATACGATCGCGGTACCCCTCTCCGGCTTACCCGTTCGGGTATGATATCGACACCCTAAAGGGGACAAGTGCAAGCTCAGCCTACGGTATCACCCCGCACCACATCGATCACCCGCTGCTGCTGCTCGTCGGTCAAACCCACCGAGCAGGGCAGGCTGATCGCCTCGCGCTTCAACCGCTCGGCCACCGGGCAGGGCATGGCAAACGCATCCTGATGGGCCGGACTTTGATGAGCAGGCTGCCACAGCGGGCGGGTTTCAATCTGCGCCTCGCGCAGCTTTTTCAGCAAAGCACGGCTGTCCATG
The DNA here is from genome assembly GCA_963753895.1 of uncultured Chloroflexia bacterium. Lineage (GTDB taxonomy): Bacteria > Chloroflexota > Anaerolineae > Anaerolineales > Anaerolineaceae > SMBSF63. Next base: position 81,330 of record CAVWEE010000002.1, read on the forward strand.
CCATACACCATCTCATCCACCAGCATGGTATACATCCATTTTACACTGGACGCCCAGGGCGCGTCCGGCATCAGGGTCAGGCCGGGCACGTCCCGAAAAGCAGCGTCATAAGCATCCGCAATGCGCCGCTTGGCGGCAATATAATCGTCAACCTGTTCAAGCTGGGCAACGCCCAGTGCAGCCAGTACATTGGTCAGCCGGTAGTTATAGCCAATCTCGTTATGGATGAACTCAATGCGGTCATCTTTGGCCTGGGTGGTCAGGTAACGCGCCTTTTCAGCCCACTCTTTGTTGGCAGTAACGATCATCCCCCCGCCGCCAGTGGTGATCAGCTTGTTGCCGTTGAAACTGAAGCAGGCCATATCACCAATGCAGCCTGTCATTTGCCCTTTATAGCGCGCGCCGAGGCTCTCGGTGGAGTCTTCGATCACAGCCAGATCATATTTGCGGGCGGCTGCCATGATGGGGTCCATATCCACCGGATGACCGAGGATATGCACGGGAATGATGGCTTTCACCCGCCGGCCGGTGTGTCGATTCCACAGCGCACCGTCACGGGATTCACATTCATTGTCGAGGAAATCGCTCACCTGCTGCGGGATCCATCTGCCAGGTTTCAGGCTCCGAATCGATGAATACCGGCCAGGCCCCCGCATAGCGGATGGCATTCACTGGCGCAATGAACGTCATGGTTGAAATCAAGACCTCATCATCAGGCTGAACGTCCGAAACCAGCAAGGAAATATGCAGGGCAGCAGTTCCGTTTACAACGGCAACGGCATACGGCGCACCAACCAGGTCTGCCATTCCCGCCTCAAAACGGTCAACATAAGCCCCTACAGAAGAGACCCAGGCTGTGTCCAGGCACTCCTTGATATATTTCCATTCATTTCCACGCAATTCGGGGATGCAAAGCGGCACAAAGTCCTCCGAGGGAGGGGTGCCGGGTTCAAACAGTGTATTCATTCGGTCGGTACCTGTCCAGGTTATCTCGAATCCAGGCGATGGTCTTTTCCAGCCCTTCTTCCAGTGAAACGCGCGGCGTCCAGCCCATCAGCTCGGTCGCCAGGCGTGTGGTCAGCCAGCAAACGGTTGACCTCGCTCTTCTCCGGCCGCAGGCGGGCAGCTTCGCTTTCCACTTCAAAGTCAATCCCGGTCAGGCGGGCGATCAGATTGGCCAGATCGCCGATGCTGATCTCGCGTCCTGAACCCAGATTGACCGTGCGCCCCACCACTTCCGGTGATTGGGCAGCCATCACAAAGCCATCCACCGTGTTGGCGACAAAATTCATGTCGCGGGTGGGGGTCAGGCTGCCCAGATGCACTTCCCCGGTTTTGAGGCACTGGGTGATGATGGTTGGAATGACTGCCCGGGCCGACTGGCGCGGACCAAAGGTATTGAAAGGCCGCACCGTGGCGACCTGTACATCAAAGGAACGGTAGAACGCCTCAGCCATTTTATCCGCGCCGATCTTGCTGGCCGAATAGGGCGACTGCCCCTGGAGAGGATGTTTCTCATCAATCGGCACATACAGCGCCGAACCATATACTTCACTGGTGGAGGTATGCACCACACGCGGGGTGCCCAGGTCGCGGGCAGCCTGCAATACATTCAGGGTGCCATTGATATTGGTGCGCACGTAGGATTCGGGCGCGCGGTACGAATAGGGAATCGCGATCAAAGCCGCCAGATGAAAGACAACATCCACATCTTCCATCGCCCGCCGCACACTGTCGCGGTCGGTGATGTCCCCCGCCAGCACTTCAACCTGATCCACAAGGGGAGATTCATCCAGCCAGCCGCGGCTGCCCAGGGCATTGTAATGCACCAGACCGCGCACTGCGGCGCCTTCCTGCACCATGCGTTCAGTCAGATGGCTGGCGATAAACCCGCCTGCCCCGGTGACCAGCACACGTTTTCCTGTCCCAGCTCATGGTTTGAACCTCCCGTTCTTGACATCATCCTGTGCCTGCTCATAATCATCATGCTTGCCAATATCCAGCCAGTATTCCATGATCGGGAAATTCGCCACTGTGCGGCCTTCCTCGAGCAGTTGGTCGATCATTTCAGTCATATCATAATGCTCGCCATTGGGAATGCAGCTTAGCACGCTGGGCTCCAGCAGATAAATGCCGGCATTGACAAAGAAACGGTAAGAAGGTTTCTCGCGCACTTCCTTCACAAAGGGGCCGTTGCAATCGACAACGCCGTAAGGCACCTGCATGTCAAACTGGCGCACAGCCACAGTCAGCTCGGCCTGATGTTTGCGGTGGAAAGCCAGCATGGCGCGGAAATCCAGCCGGGTGAGGATATCGCCATTGATCACCAGCAGCGGCGTATCGGGCTTTTGCATCAGGCCCAGCGCGCCGGCTGTGCCCAGCGGGCGATCTTCGGTCACATAATTCAGTTCCACCCCCATCGCATTCCCGTTCCCGAAATGGGATTTGATCTTGTCGACTAAATAACGGGTGGAAACGTTGATCTGTTCGATGCCGGAATTGCGCAGCTGCTCGATGACCAGCTCCATCAGCGGCCGGTCGCCCACAGGCAGCATTGGCTTGGGGATATCTTCCGTCAAGGGCCGCAGGCGCATGCCTTCGCCGCCAGCCATGATCACCGCCTGGAGAGGGGAAGCCTGCTCGGGAAGCATTTCTTCCATCAAGGCAACCTCTACCACGCGGCCTTCTTCATCTAATAACGGTACCTGTGAGATCACATACTCCTGCATCAACGCCAGAACTTTTTCCGGCGGGGTATCGATAGAAGCCGTGATCGGTTTTGCATACGGGCCGGATTGCTTGGCATCCAGCAGCACCTGCACACCCGTGTCCAGATTTTCACCGGCCAGCATGGCGCGGCGCACATCGCCATCCGAGACCGTGCCCACCAGATGCTGCTCCGAATCCACGATCAGGGCAATGCCCTTGCCGCCGCTATCAATGCAGGCAATCGCATCGCGGATTGAGGAGTCTTCACTAATAAAAAATTGGGGAAATTTTTGCGCCGTCATCATCTTCCTGAGTGCCACAGCAGTTCATTAGAAAATACTGAGCTGAGCGTAAAATTGGCGCAAATCTGAAACAAGCAGCCGCCCAAAGTATACCATCCAATGCGGAAGCTTGCAGCTTCATGCTTTTTACAAACCAGCTTATCGCAGCCCGTAGTGCGAGCAAACGTCGCCAATATCAACTCACTTGTTTTGATCCACCACACGGAAATCTTCTGCACAGCTCCCTTTTTTCACCTATGCGCAAAATTGTTAAGTATCTCTAAGCTACCTATACGCAATTGCTACTTGACATGGCTTCAAACTCCGCTATACTATCATCAAAGCCTATTATGGATTCTGCTTTTCACAGCCCGGGGAAATGCTTCAGCAGAACACCACCCGGGTCAACCAGTGCGGAAATCCCTTGTACACGTCAGGAAACACCTATGAAAATAAAAATTTGGGACATCCTCTCCTTTTTTCTGCTGATCCTGCTTTTGGTGATCGGCGGGTTGATCCTGCAGGTCTATCGCAACCCGTATGCTGCCGTGAATCCCTTCCCGCCCCCCACTGTTCCCGTAAAACTGGTTATCCCTTCATGGACATTCACCCCGCAGTCCATGCCGTCCACCTGGACGCCCACCCCAAGCTCATACGAGGCATATCGATTCGCCTCGACGTCAACGATTATGCCAACGTCGACGTACAATATCCTCTATCCGGTTATCCGGCCAACCCGCACCTTTACCAAGACCGCTAAACCGGCAACCAACACCCCTGCCACGACGGCCACACGCACAGCAACCCTGGGCACTGCCGCCCCCTCAAACACACCGGTCAACACCAATACACCAGTAAATACCAACACCCCGGGCCCATCGCCGACGCCAACGTCAACCAGCACATCCACAGCCACAACTACTTCAACATCCACCGCCACGGCAACGGCGACTTCTACCGAAACACCCGTCCCGCAGCCCACCGCGATTGCCTTCTCGGTTGACTACAACAGCGATGGCTACAAAGATCTCGTCACGATGAGCAGCGACGGGGTGTATACCAACATGATCCGGGCTGGTTCTTCCGGCGCCGAGCCTGTTTTGAATGACTGGTCGCCTGACGGCAATTGGCTGCTCTTCCAGATCGGCAGCATCCCGCAGGTGAAGAAAATCCAGGCAGACGGCACCGGCGAAACGATCATCAATAATATGGGCTTCAACACCCATGATGCAGTCTATTCCCCGGACGGCAACTGGATCCTCTTCGTGCAAGGTTCAGGCACCAGCGCTGAAATCTGGCGCATGAATTCCAGCGGCTCGCTGGCCCCCGAACGGCTGACCAATGACAGCTATGCAGATGGCTATCCTGACTGGTCGTCTGACGGACACAGCATCGTTTTCACCTCAACGCGCAGCGGGCAGACAGACCTGTATTTGCTGGATCTGAATACCGGCCCGACTTATGTCGTCACCCGATTGACGAATAACGGTCTGACAGAATACGCACCACAGTTTGTGTCCGCCAACCAGATCGTGTACATGGTCAACAACGGCGGCCAATACGATGTCTATATTGCCGACATCACCAACATGGCCGGTGCCACCAACCTGACCGGCACCAGCGCCGAGAATGAAAAATATCCCGCCTGGGGAGATGGCAAGATCATCTACATCAAACAGGATGGCACTTCAGGCGTTTACACAATGAACTTTGACGGCTCGGGCAAAACCCGCCTCAATGAGAACTACCGCTACGCGGCCAACCCGCGCTGGGTGCCGTAAACATTAACCCGCTCACCTGAAAAAACAAATTCTCCGCTTCAGAAATCTTCTGAGCGAGGCAATGTTTTTGTATGTATAGCAGCATTATCAATGCGACGCGTTCCAACGGTAAAGAGTGCAAGATTAAAACAAACTCAACTGATCTGGCTCATCCTCCTGACGGCTTGGAAGGCGGCGGTGCATCACCGCTGGATGGCGGCTGACGGCGCTCCACCAAACAGATCAATTTGCTCGGCACTGACGTCATGGATGCTGGTCTGCGTGCCGGTCGGCGCGGCGCGCTCATATTGCTCTGGCGCGGCCTGACGGGCCTGCTCGATCCATTCCGGCAGCCTGGCAAAGTCTTCCTTCATCACCGGGCGCAACGACCCCAGCCGCAAAGCGGCAGCCGGATGATACATGGGCACGATCAGACGTCCGCGCACCCAGCGCGGCTGACCATGGATCTGGCTGATCTTGGCATTATGAATGAACTTCGCCATCGAAAATCTGCCCAGGGTAACAATCACTTTCGGATTGATCGCCTCAATCTGCCGGTCAAGATAGCGCGCACAGGCAGTCAGCTCATCAGGTTTGGGGTCACGGTTGCCCGGCGGGCGGCATTTGACCACATTGGTAATGAATACCGTCGAGCGGTCCATCCCGCAGCCTTCCAATAACTCATCCAGAAACTTGCCGGAACGGCCCACAAACGGCAGCCCCTGCTCATTTTCATGAAAACCAGGCCCTTCACCAATAAAAAGGATTTCTGTCAAAGGGCTGCCCGCACCAGGCACTGCATGCTTGCGCGAGAACTGCAACTCGCATTTCTCGCATACCGCCACTTGTTGGGCAATTTCATCCAGAATTTTGGCTGTTGTCATTGGTTTCCTCCTCAACATTTTTCTCATTCATCGCGTTACACCAGGCCTGCAGCTGCGCCAGGTCAAAACGATCCAGCATCATCAGCAAGGCATCTTCATCATTGTCACGGTAATACGTTTGCGTTCGCTGACCACTTCAAACCCAAATTGGCGGTACAGCGCCTGTGCCGGGCGATTCCCGGCGCGCACTTCCAAAAACGCATGGTCAGCGCCTTCTTTTTCCGCCTGCAAGAGGCCATATGCCAGCAGCCAGCGGGCCAGTCCCTGCCGTTGAAAATCGGGATCGTACCGCAATCGTCGCCACCTGCACCTCATCCATCACCTGCCAGCAGACCATCGCCGCCGCGATGCACTTATCGCCGTCGGGAGAAGTCCATTCCACCACATAAGGACGGGAGACACGGTTATGTTCCACTTCATAGGCAAAGGAATTTTCCGGCCAGGGAAGGCTGAAACAGACTTGGTCAAGATGATGCACTTGCTGCACATCTTCCAGTATGCATGGCACGCAATTCAAACGTCAAGGGAACTCTCTCAGGCAGGGATGCCGGTGTTCATGTGCAAATAGATCGGCGAAAGGGATGCGACTTCATCAAATTTATGAGCCTGGTAACGCTTCCAGGCCAGTGCGGCCAGATAAGACGGCCGGCGCAGCGAATCGGCCGGAGACCTGATGATAGCATTGGGATTTTCGGTCAGGATGTGCCGGTCGTCAGTGGTCAGTTCACCACACACCGTGGTCGGCTCTGTCAGCAACTCCGCCAAATCAGAGGTGGTGATGACCACAGGGTCACTGTCAGCTTTCCACCGGTTTCGATACAGCTTGTACCACACCAGCGCCAGACGTCCTCGCCCGGCCTTCAATACCGCTGCCAGAGGAAGATCATTCACCGGTTGGGCAGCAGCCAGCACATCCAGTGAAGGCACGCCGATCACCGGCAGATGCAGGGCAAGGGCCATACCTTTAACCACCGCCATACCGATGCGCAGGCTGGTAAAGGAACCCGGGCCTAAAGCTACGGCCAGGGCTTTCAGGTCTGCGCTGGTCAGATTGCAGCGCGTGAACAAATGATCCAGTGCAGGGGCCAGTTCGACAGTATGGTGATTATTCGTATTCCACACCATCTCCCCTTTAATCGCCACGCCATCATACAGGGCCATACCAATCCATCGAGTTGATGTATCCACCGCTAACAACATACTGCTCAACCTCCAAAAGACCGCTGTCGAAACTCGGCCAGGATATCTTCATAATGCGCGCCAAAAGGTTTGAACGTCATCCGGCGCTGCTCTTCCCCCACATACTCCAGCCCGACCCACAGGCAGTCCTGCGGCAAAGCCAGGCGGATGCGTTTCGGCCATTCCACGATCAATGCCCCGTCATCCAGCATCTCATCCAGGTCCAGCAACTCGGCCTCCCAGGCATCCTTCAAACGATACGCGTCCAGATGGTGTAAATTCTCGCCATCCGGCCGGCGGTAGACATTCACCAGCACAAACGTAGGGCTGGATACTGCATCCAATGATCCCCAACCCTGGGCCAATCCCTGTACCAGGGTGGTCTTGCCGGCACCCAAATCTCCTTCCAGACAAACCACATCGCCCCGCCCGAGGAGGGAGCCCAGGCGCGCACCCAGACGGCGGGTCTGCTCCGGCCCGCGGCTGAGAAATTCCACCATATTGGAATCAAAGATTGGCATAGAATTATTATAAGGCAAAAGACAAAAAACAAAAACATCCCTTTCTCGCGAACACCTGCTACTCCCCCGAATTCTCCTCCGGTGGCAGGATCATCTTCAAGCGCCGGGCCAACTCACGGCGCGGCAGCAGCACCCGCCGTCCGCAGCCTTTGCATGCCAGGCCAATGTCCGCCCCCAGGCGCACCACTGTCCAGTCTGTGCTGCCGCACGGATGCGGCTTTCGCAAGCGCACCACATCATCCAAAGCCAGTTCTGTCAACATAATCGCATTATATCACCCATGATATAATCACCAAACTTCGGCAATAATATGCCACAAAGGATCTCCACCCCCTCCAGAAGCCCGCCTGTTGAGGCTTCAAACGCAAACCTGCGGGAGACACAGAAAGAAAAAACCCATGCTTGGATTATCCCTCCCCACACTCATCTCACGTCTGATCACCCTTGTGATCGCGCTCTCCTTTCACGAATTTGCCCATGCCTGGACAGCCAATTTCTTTGGCGATGATACCCCGCGCATGCATGGCCGCCTGACCCTCAACCCATTGGCACACCTCGATCCCATCGGCAGCCTGATGCTGGTCGTGGCTGGTTTTGGCTGGGCGAAGCCGGTGCCGGTCAATATGTATGCCCTGCAGCGCCGCTCCCATTCTGCCCCCATGTTGGTAGCTGCTGCCGGTCCGCTGTCCAACCTGCTGCTGGCAATTCTGGCCGCAATCCCCTTCCGGCTGGGCCTGGTGCCTTTCACCATCTCTACCCGGATCATTCCCTCGGCATACAACTTCCTGAGCACATTCATTCAAATCAATCTGGTGCTGATGATCTTCAACCTGATCCCTCTTTCTCCGCTGGATGGTGAAAAAGTAGCGCAGTCCCTTTTCCCCCGTTCCTGGGTTAATTTTCTGGACAGGATCCGCCCCTATGGCCCTTTGATCCTGATGGGGCTGTTGTTTGTCCTGCCCAGACTGGGCATAGACATCATCGGCTGGCTCATTCGCCCTGTGTTTAATCTTTTCTGGACCCTTCTTGTCGGATAGGAGCTTTTCAACATGACCATTCAAATTACGATCATCGGGACAGGCCGCATTGGCACCTCCATCGGACTGGCCCTGGCTGACGAAACCGAACAACTCTACCGCGTGGGCCATGACCGCGAAAACGGCTATGCCAATCATGCGCAGAAAATGGGCGCCTTCGATAAAACCCCCATCAACCTGCACGCGGCCGTCAAAGACGCAGACATCGTCGTGCTGGCAATCCCGGTCGACGAGATCTACGAAACCTTGCGCCAGATTGTTGATGACCTGAAAGCCGAAGCCGTCGTGATCGACACCTCGGCCATCAAATCCACCGTGTCTGCATGGGCAAAAGAACTCCTCCCCGAAAATGTGGATTTCCTCACCATGGCCCTGACCCTCAACCCGGAGCATCTTCTGGATGGGAAAACCGGCGTCGAATCCGCCCATGCCGACCTCTTCAAAAAGAGCCTGGCCGTGATCACCTCTCCCCACAAGACCAGCGAGGCCGCCCTGACCCTGACCACCAACCTGGCCGTTCTGCTGGGCAGCCGTCCCTTCTTCGTTGATGAAGCCGAATACGAAGGGCTGATATGCCGCCAGCGGATTACTGCCCCAGATCAACGCCGCTGCCCTGGTACTGACTACCACCGGCCGCGCCGGATGGCAGGAAGGACGCAAGATCGCCGGGCAGGCCTTACGCCCTGGGAACCCAGCCCCTGCTCCTGATGGACGACCGCGAGAAACTGGGATCATCTTTCATGATGAACCGCGAAAATCTGATGCGCGTGATCGATTACCAAATCCAGAGTCTGCAAATGCTTCGTACCGCCCTCGACAAACGCGACGAGGAACAGTTGCAGGAACTGCTTTCCACAGTCAAGGATGCTCATGATGATTGGTGGCGGGAACGCAGCCGCGCTGAATGGGATCACGACACCTCCCGCGCAGACATTCCCTCGGTCAGCGATCATCTGATGCATTGGATCGGCATCAACCCCAAAAAGAAGAAAAAAGAGGACTGACCGGTTTGCACACTGACAACGAAAAAAAACTGCCTTCAGGTTTCTATTGCTACATCGTGGAATGCGCTGATGGCAGTTTTTATACCGGCTGGGCAACCGACCCCCGGCGGCGGGAACATGAACACAACCACACCATCAAAGGTGCGCGCTATACGCGTACCCGCCGTCCGGTGCGTCTGGTATATGTTGAACCCCAACCGGATCGCAGCACAGCCATGCGCCGCGAGATCCAGCTCAAACGCCTGCCTCATGCCAAAAAACGGGCGCTGGCACAGCTTGAAAGCGGGGAAAAAAACAGCGAACCCGGAGAATCGTTGAGAAGATATTCATATCCCGATAAAAATAGAACAGATATCCCCCATCTGGGCAGGTGCAATCCAACACGCATCGTGTACAATATTTAAGCCGGGATTTATTCCAAGGAGAACCCTTTGGCAGCAAAAAACCAATTCAAGACGCCAACAATTTTTGCGATCGTAGCCGGGATCATCATATCCGTGATCCTGCTGATCGCATTCTTCACCCTGGGGCAGGTCGTGAAAAGTTTCGGCAGCACGTTCCTCTTCCTGCCGGACAAGCTGGGCATTCTGCAAACCGTCAAAAGATCCGAGATTGCCGAAGTCAGGATGTCCAATCCGCCGACCGACCTCTATTTTGAGAAGCCCGGACTGTATACCGTGTATACCAACGATTATGATCTGTTGATCATCAACGATGAACTGGCCAAACATAAACTGGCCCCGTGGCTGGAGGTCACCGAGATCTCAACCGGCACACCGGTCAAGGTGGACTATGTCGAGCGCGGCTTGCGCCTTTATGACACCCCTCTGGCGAAAGGCCGCCCCATCCACACTTTCTATATTGAAAACCCCGGCGCATACGAAATCGGGCACATGAACAAAAAGGTCCCCATCTACTTCCTGCCGGATTACATGACGGGCAATGAAGACCTGATTGCCATGTCATATCTCGGCCAGCTTGCCATCCTGGCGATGGTTGCAGGATATTTCTATCAGCGCAAGGCCAAAATCCGAACAGCAAAGATCCGGGAAATCAAGAACCTGAAAAATATCCAGGAAAACGACGGCAAGCAATTCTGGCGCGGCTATCAGGAAGATCCCAACGATAACAAGAAAAAGAATTACTGGCGGAAGTAAAAAAACAGGCTGCCGAAAATGGCAGCCTGTTTCGTTTAAAATCCTTCGCTAATCCACAAATACCGGTAGATGTCCCAGCGAAACAATATCTTTCCACTTTTCCAGATCACCTTCGGTGAAGATGGCCGCCTCGGCAGCTACCGTCGCTCCGGCCTTCTCCATCAATGCCCGCATCCCCTCCAGCGTAGAGCCGGTGGAAATCACGTCATCGACGATGACCACGGGTTTACCCTGCACAAATTCGCGATCTTTCTCATCCAGGAACAGGGTCTGCGGATGACCAGTGGTGATGGATAAGGTCTCCATTTCCAGGGCATCCCCCATATAGGGTTTGAAATCCTTGCGCAGCACCACATATGGCTTGTTCACTTCCAGCGCCAGCGCATACGCCAGCGGGATACTCTTGGCTTCAGGGGTGATGATAGCAGCATAATCCAGCGCCGACAACTTCTCTGCCAGGGCTTTTCCCGCCGCCTGGGTCAGTTCAATATCCCCAAGAATATTCAAAAGCGCAATCCGCAGCCCAGGTTTGATCTCCAGCAAAGGCAATGCCCGCCGCAGCCCGGCAACATCCACAACATAATGACCATTTTCTATCATGTAAACCTCACAATTCTATCGCTTGCGACATCGTACCCTCCTGGGCAAAACATCCGCAGCAAAACCAAATCGATTTTATCATAGTTACACCCAATCCCCAATTGTCTGGTCAACTTATTTTGCCAAATTCCCTGATTCGACTGATTCCCATTTCCCTTTTCTCCATTATACTTGTGATGAACCTTACCTCATCAGGAGACTTCCATGCAAAATCTGCTGGTCACCGGCGGCGCCGGATTCATCGGCTCGAATTTCATCCACTACCTGCTCAAGGCAGAGCCAGACGTACACATCTACAATCTGGATGCCCTCACCTATGCCGGGCACCGCGAAAACCTGGACCACCTACCAGACGATTCCCGCCACACCTTCATCCACGGGAGCATCAACGACCGCGCCCTCGTGGACAATCTCCTCCGCGAGCACGCCATCGACACCATCGTGCACTTCGCCGCCGAGACCCACGTCGACCGCTCGATCACCGGCCCGGCCAGCTTCATCGAGACCAACGTCATCGGCACCTTTACCCTGCTGGAAGCCGCCCGCCAGGCCTGGCTGGAAGAGAAAACCGTCGCCAATCCGCGCTTCCACCACGTCTCCACCGATGAAGTTTTCGGCACCCTGGCGCCGGATGATCCGCCCTTCTGTGAAACCACCCCCTACGACCCCAACTCACCCTACGCGGCCTCCAAGGCCTCCAGCGACCATCTGGTGCGCTCCTATTACCGCACCTACGGCCTGCCCGTCACCATCACCAACTGCTCCAATAACTACGGGCCGCGCCAGTATCCCGAGAAACTGATCCCCTTGATGATCTTCAACGCCCTGCAGGGCAAACCCCTGCCCATCTACGGCGACGGCCAGCAGATCCGCGACTGGCTGTATGTGGAAGACCACTGCACCGCCATCCATGCCGTGCTGAAATCGGCCGCCTCGGCGAGACCTACCTGGTCGGCGGGCGCAACCAGCCGCCCAACATCGAACTCGTGCGCCTGATCTGCGCCATTCTCGACGAGCGCTTCCCCGACTCGCCGCACACCCCGCATGCCGAACTGATGCAGCACGTCACCGACCGGCCCGGGCATGACAGGCGCTATGACGTTGCCACCGACAAGATCGAAGCCGAACTCGGCTGGCAGCCGCAGCACGACCTCGACCAGGGCCTGCGCGATACCGTGGACTGGTACCTGAACAACGGCGACTGGATCACCGCCGTCACCGGCGGCGAAGGATTCGCAGACTGGATGAATGAAAACTATACGAAACGAGGAAACGGCAAATGAAAGGCATCATTCTCGCCGGCGGGCATGGCACCCGCCTTTACCCCCTGACCTTGTCGATCAGCAAGCAGTTGCTGCCCGTCTATGACAAGCCGATGATTTACTACCCCCTCTCGATGGTCATGCTGGCCGGCATCCGCGAGATCCTCATCATCTCCACCCCCGAAGCCCTGCCCTCATTTGAAAAATTGCTTGGGGATGGAAGCCAATGGGGACTGGAAATATCCTATGCCCCCCAGACTGAACCGCGCGGTCTGGCAGAAGCCTTCTTGATTGGCGAATCCTTCATCGGCGACGATGAATGCTGCCTGATGCTGGGCGACAACATCTTCTTCGGCACTGGCCTGCCCTCCACCCTGCGCTCGGCCGCCAAACTGGAAGAAGGCGCCGTGGTCTTTGCCTATCCCGTGCGCGACCCTGAACGCTACGGCGTGGTCGAGTTCGACTGCGAATATAAGGTCGTCAGCCTGGAAGAAAAACCCGTCGACCCGCGCTCCAACTACGCCGTGCCCGGTATTTACTTCTACGACAACCAGGTCGTGGACATCGCCAAAAACCTCCAGCCCTCCGCCCGCGGCAGAGCTGGAGATCACCGACCTGAACAAGGTCTACCTGGCGAAGAAACAGCTCAGCGTGGAAGTCCTCGGCCGCGGCGTGGCCTGGCTGGACGCCGGCACCCACGAGTCCCTGCTGCAAGCCTCCAGCTTCGTCCAGGCGGTTGAAGAACGCCAGGGCCTGATGATCTCCTGCCTGGAAGAGATCGCCTACCGCATGGGCTACATCGGCCTCGAAGAACTGCGCGTCCTCGCCGAGCAAATGTCCGCCAACCGCTACGGGCAATACCTCTTGAATTTGATCGACGAGGAATTTGAAAAGAATTGTGGGATATAAATCTTAGAGTTGACAACCCACCATCACCGTGAACTCATTAAATCTGAAAGCCTTTCGTAAGGGCGCATGGCGTGCGCCCATCAACACAGCAGGCTCTTAAACTTGGAGAAGGATTTTTCCAAAAATTAGGTTCGTAACCAATATTCGCATTTGAGTAAACCTGGAGGGCGGGCGTATGCCATACGCCCCTACAGAAAAACACTTCGTTTCCAGAACTCATTTCAATCATAATAATCACTTGTAGGGGCGCAAGGCTTGCGCCCGCCGAGCCTACCGGCTCATAAATCCAGGGAGGAAAAACACCCCGTGAAAAAGCATCTGTACATATTACTCCTTCTCATTCTGGCCGCATGCACCCCTGCGCCAAAAGAGTACATCGTATATACGCGTAAATACATGTATGATGAAATGAACAAAATCTTTGTAATGACCCCGGAAGGAAATGATTATGAGATTTTGGCAGATGGTCATATTCAAGACCTGGCTTGGTCAAACAATGGTCAATATGTCGCATTTCCAGACATTGAACCTGACGATCAAAGTCTGGAAATTGGTCTGATTGAATTAACGAATAAGACTTTTCTTAAGGAAATTACGATACCTGATAATTTAACATACAGTATTGGCGGCGTTCACTATATACCAATCTCAAACGATGTTTTTGATGGTCGTATCGATCAAGTTGCCGGTATCGGCGTCATTGATGATGCCCATGTTTTCTTTGGGATAAACAAACCTGAAGGAACTCTTATTTGCGATTTCAACCTGGAATTCTATCGGGGAAACGAAGATGCCTTTGAACCGAATTGTAAACGCCTGGCAGGCATCTTTGATCAACCGGGTATTTCATTAGCAGAATTCAGTTTAGGTACTACTCAATCTCTGCTCCTGTCAGTTAAACATGATAAGTCGAATGAAATCTATATTTTGGATTCTGAATTTAAAGATATTCAATTCCTGACCATTGGCTCCTTTCCCGAGTTTAATTTTGATGGGACAAAAATGGTTTTTATTAACGATAAGCGTGAAATTTGTGAAATGGATTTGACTGATCGGGAAATACGCGTAATATATTCACCTCAAAAAGATGAGGACTACACAGGATTTATGCAAGACATGCGGAATATTATTCCAATATCTTACCCATCCTATTCACCAGATGGAAAATCAATCGTGTTTTGTGGAAATCGCCTCCCGGAACGGCCAACTTCAATTTTCAAAATCAATATTAGATCTGGCAATATTGTAATGTTAACCCCGCAAGATAAAGCACATTCAAGTCATCCACAATGGCGATATCTGTACAAAACCATCCCTTTAAAGTAATAATCTGCCAGGGACGCCGACCCTGGCAGATTACTTAAGGAGGAGAAGAAGAGAAGTTTCTCTTTTGTTGATACTATAATATCGCACCCCATACAATCGTGCTTGACGCTTCCCCTACGCTTACCCTACGACCACCTGACAAAAACGAAAGGTGTCCATTCTGTCACTGCGAAACGTCCGCAACTGCCATTAAGTCATCACCACACGCAAGGCCGCCATACTCCTCCCTCAAATTTGTGCTTTTCAAATTTGGGGGAGGTTGGGTGGGGGTGCTGGAGGGGTTTTTCTGCTATACTAAAATTGATATGTTCAACTCTCCTGTATCTATCCCGATCCCCTTGCACGTGCTGACTTTTGAGACCGACAGCCCGATCCATACCATCTCGCTTGTCGCCTCGGAACAGGGTCTGCTGCGCGTTTCTTTTGGTCCGTCCCAATCCGTGGAAGCTGAACTGGGGATCGACGTGGCGATCACCTCACAATCCTCCAACAAACTGCTTTCGATTGCCCGGGACGAGATCGTCGCCTATCTGGGTGGAGAACTGCGCGAATTCAGCCTGCCTATTGACTGGCGGCTGGTAACACGTTTCGAGAGCCTCGTCCTGCACGCTACCGCCCAGATCCCCTTCGGGCAGGTGCGCACCTACGGCGAGTTAGCTGAAATGATCGGCAAACCGCGTGCTGCCCGCGCCATCGGCGGGGCCATGGCCCGCAACCCATTCCCGGTAGTCATTCCTTGTCACCGCGTGATCAATGCCAAACGCGCCCTGCATGGTTATTCAGCGCCCGGCGGACTGGAAACCAAAGCATGGCTGCTCACACTGGAAGGTCACCGGGTTGTCGACGAAAAACTGGCTTAAATTCATCCTCCTGGGCGCCTTATGGGGCTCCGTCTTCTTATGGATCAAAATCGCCCAGCAGGAACTAGGCACATTGACCATTGTTGCTTTTCGGGTATTCTTTGCCGTTATCGCATTTGTGATCATATTTATTGCGTTGCAACGCAAACTTCTGCTGCGCCAACACTGGAAAACTTTCCTTGTTCTGTCGTTTTTCAATATCATCCTGCCTTTCAGTCTCATTTCCTGGAGTCAGCAGCATATTTCTTCAGGTATGTCCTCAATTCTTAATTCCACCTCTACCCTGATGACCCTTTTGTTGGCGCATTGGTTTGTGCCCGATGATCGTCTGAACAGCGCCAAAGGGATCGGCATGGCGCTGGGCTTTAGCGGCGTGATCGTATTGATGTCAAACCAGCTAAACGGCGGGCAGGAACAATCCCTGCTCGGCCAGGCCGCCATGCTGACCGCCGCACTCTCTTATTCCTGCGGCACAATCTACGCCCGGCGCAAAGCGCACGACATTGCCTCGGAGATGATCGCCATGGGGCAGGCTGTTTTTGGCGTCATGGTGATGGTTCCCCTGGCAATGAGCGTGGAAGCACCGCTGCAAATCCCGCGCCTGCCGCTCACCTGGCTGGCATTGATCTGGTTGGGCGTCCTGTGTACCTGCATTTCACACATGCTCTATTTCTCACTGCTCAAGGAAATTGGCCCAACGCGTACACAAATGGTGACCTATGTAATCGTATTCTTTGCCACATCTCTTGGAGTCATCTTCCTGGGTGAAAGCCCAAACTGGCAATTTTTTGCCGGAGGCGCCCTGGTAGTCTCTGGTATCCTTATCGTTAATCCACCTTTTGGAAGGAAACAAAATGGAAGAAAACATTCAATTTAAATCCGGTTTTGTCAGCCTGGCTGGCCGCCCCAATGTGGGCAAATCGACCCTTGTCAATCACATCATGCGGCAGAAGATCGCCGCTGCTTCTCCCCGTCCGCAAACCACCCAGCGCCGCCAGTTGGGCATTCTTACCCTGGAAGACGCGCAGATCATCTTCATGGATACCCCCGGCATCCACAAACCAGTGCACAAGCTGGGTGATTTCATGAACCAGACCGCCTTCCAGACCCTGTCTGATGCGGATGTGATCGTGTGGCTGGTGGATGCCAGCGAGGCCCCTCACCATGAGGACAGACTGGCCGCCGAGCGCATCGCTGCCGTGGTAGCCCCTGCCTCCCGTTATCCTGGCACTGAACAAGATTGACCTCATCAGTCCTGAACAACTCAAAGAGCGCGAACGCGCTTTCTGGGAACTGCTGCCCGAGGCGACGCCTTTCGCCGTCAGCGCGGTGGACGGCCAGGGTGAAGACGCCCTGCTGGAAGCGATCATCACCCGCCTGCCAGAAGGGCCCGAATACTACGACGCCGAACAGATCACCGATCTGTATGAGCGTGAGATCGCCTCCGATCTGATCCGTGAAGCCCTGCTCGTTCACCTCGACAAGGAAGTACCCCACGCCACCGCCGTGCGCATTGATGAATTCAAGGAACGTGAAAACAACGTCGCCTTCATTCAGGCCACCCTGTATGTGGAACGCGACTCGCAGAAAGGCATCCTGATCGGCAAAGGCGGCTCGATGATCAAGAAGATCGGCGCCACCGCCCGCAAAGCCATCGAGGCAATGAGCGGACGCAAAGTCTTCCTCGACCTGCGCGTCAAGGTTAACAAGAACTGGCGCAACAATCCCGACGCCCTGCAGCAATTTGGTTTCATGGTGCAAAAGGACGAGTAGCACGTGGTCAACGGTCTGCTGCTGCTGACCATGGCAGCCTTCCTGGTGGAATGGTTTGCTGTGGCAACAGAAAGCCCCAGGTTGCGCCGGATCAGCAAACCGGCGGCCATGCTGGCCTTGCTGGCCTGGTTCACCCAACAGGGGGCCTGGCAGGATGAATTGTGGTGGTTTGGAATGGGACTGGTTTTTTCACTGGCCGGAGATATTTTTCTCCTCCTGCCGGTGTTTCTCTTCCCGGCTGGCGCACTATCCTTCTTAACAGCACACATCTTCTACATCATCGGCCTTAATCAAACCAATCCCGCAGTCACCTGGCAAAGTCTGCTGCTGGTGGCCGCCGTGGCCGTGGTTGTCTTCCTCTTTGCACGGAAATTCTTTCGCAGCCTGAAACACCGTCACAGCAAACGATTGAAAGCACTGATCATCGTGTACATGCTCGGCATCTCCACCATGCTGCTCTCCGCCCTGCTGACACCCCTGCGTCCGGGCTGGCCGCCCGCCGCAGCCGCATGGATCGTAGCTGGTGCCGTGCTCTTCGTCATTTCTGACAGCACCCTCGCCTGGAATAAATTCATCCGCCCGCTCAAAAATGGCAACCTGCTGGTGATGGTTACTTATCTGCTCGGCCAGTTGGGCATTGTCACCGGAGCGCTGCTGGCATTTGGGAAGATGTAATTTTGTTGGCACAAAAAAAGTCCCCACGACGGGACCCGTCGTGGGGACTTTTTATTAGGCATCCGGCGGCGTCAGCCGCTTGAAACCTTCCCCCAGGGCTTCATGAGCGTCGCCAACAACGATAAATGCTTTGGGATCTTTCGCATAGACCAGAGCCTTGATCTTGTTGACCTCAGAGCGGGTAACAACACAATACAATGCGGGGCGATCTTCCCCGGTATAGGCACCCGTTCCATTCAGAATAGTCACGCCGCGCTCGAGAACGGTCATGATCTCTTTGGCTACCGTCTGCGGACACTGCTGATGATCATCACTGTATTCAGAATTCTTGGGCCTTCCAATACCAACTCTGCAGCCAGGCCGCAAACATACATGACGATCATCCCGTACAAAGCCAGCTCCCAACTCCAGAAGATCCACCCGCCAGCAAAACGGCCGTGTCCGTGGCAAAATAAGCCTGGGTCATCGGGATACCCTTTGCGGTGGTAAAGAATTTGACCGAGAATATCACTGCCCCCGCTGGTACCTTTCGCGCGGTAGACCAACCCCAATCCAACGCCAAACACCACCCCGCCAAAAACGCTGGACAGCACCAGATCATGGGTCAGTCCTTCAACTGGCAGCACATATACCAGGGTATCCGTAAAGATGGAGAAAGCAGTGATCGCAACACCGGTGCGAATAGCAAACCGCGCCCCGCCCAGATAACGCCAACCGAGAAAGAACAGCGGCAGGTTACCGATGAAGACCATCACACCAATCGGCCAGCCATTAAAAGAATTGATGATCTGCGCTATCGCGCTTACCCCGCCGCTCAACAACTGCGACGGCACCAGGAACAGGCGCATCGCCAAAGCCTGGATCAACGCCCCCACGATCAACATCACATAATCCGCCGCCGTCCGCCAGGACAGCTCTTCCCGCATTCTCACGCTTTTATTCATTTAGCATCCCTCACTGCAAAGTATTCACCACCAGGCACATTGCCTCAAATATATTTACGCTGGTTTCTTGATAAACAAAAGTACAAATTAAGTCATGGAGATTCCTCAAGATTGCGAACCCAAAATACTGAGGAGGCGCCCCGTTCCTTCAGGAAACATTATCCTACACATTTTTTGTTTTGTGGACAACAACATGCCGAATGTTCCAAAACATTCTAATACAAGATCGCATCCCAATAAGCAATTTCTTGACAAGGGGTTATAGAGACAATATAGATAGTATTTATCTTGTATTTAATGTATACTTTATTAGACAAGCATTTGTTACATTTCCTCACATCTTCGAATATTGAGAAATTTAACCTCTAATAGTTCTCAACTTTGATTACTGCCACGGCAGACACACATGACTGGAATAAAAAATGATCAGCTCGCTAAAACTCCCTTTGAAATATGTGGTTCAAATGATTTTTGTTTTCGCCCTCACCGCCTGTGTTCAGGTGTCATCGCCAACTGAACAACTTTCTGCTGCCCCATCTGCACAGGAAGCAACGGAAATGCCTACGCAAAAACCAAGCAAAACTTCAGCTCCAACGCCAACGCAAACACCTTATCCTTTTTCAAACCCGGATGTAAAGATAACGGGTGAAGAAGAAGTTGTTTTTGATTGGAGCGTTGATCGTTGTGAAGCAGAAAATATTCCCGATTTATCCACAAGGGTATTTCGAGATGCCAGCGGGCAGGTAAATCTAATCATCAGTCATTATGTTGGATATCGCATGGTTGGCCCGGATCTTTAATAATGTGAAGATTGATTGCGATCAGCCTATCATGTCTTCCGAACGGGATTCTGACCCATCCATGTACAATGATGCCACCTGGATTTCTGCTCCCTACACAGAAGATGGCAACATCATTTATTCGCTGGCCCATATGGAATATCAAGGTCATACACATCCTGGGCAGTGTCCTCAGAATGAATACTTTCCTTGTTGGTATAACGCGCTAACGCTGGCGGTTTCAAAAGATGGAGGAAAAACTTTAACCTGGCAGCCATGCCTCCCGATCAGCTTGTTGCCAGTTACCCAATTAAGTCTGAAAGCGGGATCGGGCCAGTAGGATATAGAGGGCCAAGTAATATTATCAAGGGTCCTGAAGATTATTATTACTCCGTTGTCGCCCGTTATGATATGAACAATTCGAAACAAACAAGTTGTTTGATGCGAACAAATGACCTTTCAGATCCTACATCATGGAGATTTTGGGATGGTAGTGGATTTGAGGGTAAATTTTTCAACCCCTATTTGGATGAAATTGAAAATCCCGAAGAGGTGTTGTGTACTCCCCTTCCACGTGATAATGGTGTGCTTGCAGGAAACGTAACCTACAGCACATATTTGGATCGCTATATAGTGGTTGATGATAACAGTCATTCAACCGGCTATGGCATTTATTTTTCTCTTTCAGAAGATTTAATTCACTGGACGCCCAAAAAAATGATTGTTGAATTGCCGCTCGCCGCAGTCGCGGGGCCGGTACTTTCCTATGGCTATGGCACCCTGTTAGATCCGGATAGTGAATCGCGAAACTTTGAGACGATCGGAAAGACAGCTTATCTTTACTATACTCAATTCAACCAGGGGCATAGCACCCTGGATCGCGATTTGATCAGAGTGCCCATCGAGTTCTTTCCGAATGAGACTGGAAATGCCTGGGAATTTAATTCGGAGGGAGATTCTGAAGGATGGTCTGTCTGTGAATCAACTTTCGCCATTAAAAAGTAACGGATGGTTCCCTTTTGACGAGGTCAACCGACAGTGACCCATTTCTTGGTTTAACCAATCTCGCCATTGATGCCAATTCATATCCGGTTATTGAGATCAATATGAAAGTCTCTTCAGGCGTTACTGATGAAGCACAAATCTTCTTTATTACGGAGACAAATACTAATTACAGTGAAGCGAACTCTTTGCGGGTCTCTCTCAAAGATGACGGGGATTTTCATACCTATTCCTTTGATATGTCACAATTGTCAGGCTGGAACGGTGTAATTACAGAGATCCGTTTGGATCCTGTTTACTCACCTGGGATAGATATAGACATTGACTACGTTCGTTTTGCACAACCTTGATTTAACAGATTGCCCAATCGCGCTTACCCCGCCATTCAACAACTGGTACGGCACCAGGAACACGCGCATCACCGGTACCTGGCGTAATGCCCCACGATGAATATCACATAATCCACCGCTATCCTGACGGACAGCTCTTCCCGCATTCTCACGCTTTCCATTCATGGGCAATTCCCCACAGTTGGCAACAACTTTTGGGCAAGCTGCGCTTGCTGAACAGGATTAAACGCTGGCTGCATGCTAAACGAATGGTGGAAAACTGATTTGATGGAAAGATCAAGTTCCCCGCTGTAAAAGGACCACACTATCCCCGACGAATGACACCTGCAAGTCGTCGCTTTCTCCCAAAAAGCGGAAGGTTTCGCGGCTAAAAAAACAAACATGGGTGGGGTCGCCCGCATAATACCAATCGGTAAAAGAGGTCTCCTCTGTCACCAATTTGGTCATGATGCCCAGCCATCCCCCCGGTTTAACCAAACCTACCAGTTGTTTCCATTCCCTGTCAGGAAAATAAAAATGTTCAATGGCTTCCGTGCAGGTCACGAAATCATACTGCTTATCGAGAACGGCAGGATCCGGGAAGAAGAAGGGATCATATTTTGCCATGCAGTAGCCCATTTCCTCCATCATCACCGACAAGGTCGGTCCAGGTCCGCAGCCAAAATCCAGGCCTTCCAGCGGTGAAACACCCAAACGCTCAGCCAGCGGGTCTACCAGACGCGCCAGAAAAGCGCGGTAGCCGGTATCCTGCGGATTATTCTGATGCAATTTGTATCTGGCTTTTTCATCTTCAGCGGATAATAAAGACGTTCGGTCTGCAAAGATCAGCGCGCACGCCTGACAGCGGAAATAGGCACGGCGTCCATCACCTGGAAAGTCCTTTGGATTCTGGCTGCCGCATAATGGACATTTTTGCATGGTCTGGTTTCCTCGTTTGTGGATCCTTCCGCGAAAGAAGCGGGCACCCCCATTATAGTCGCTCTCTCATGAGCAGCAAGGTGTGTTTTTTTGGGTTCTTTGGGCTGTCCTTTGCAAGCAGAGCACTGAAAATAAAACTGGAAGGCAAATTGACATAAACCATACCTTATACTATGATATGTGTATCTCAGAGGTATTACTTCTATCTCTCTGCCCCATTACAAGAGGGCAAAAAGGCGCAAAATATGGGTTGGTATAACGCCGCAACAGATTTGACATTTTTCAAATCACTACCTAAAGTTGAACTGCATCGGCATCTTGAAGGTTCTGTGCGTGTGCGCACCCTGAAAGAGATCGCCCTGCAGCATAATGTTCCCCTTCCTCCCCAAACGGGTCAACTGCGCCCCCTGGTACAGATCCAGTCGGACGACCCTCTCACCTCAGGCAACTTCCTTTCCAAATTCCAACCGCTGCGCCAGTTCTACCGCTCGCCGGAAGTGATCACCCGCGTGGCGCGCGAAGTGGTCGAAGATGCGGTCTCGGACGGTATCCGCTATCTTGAATTGCGCTTTACTCCCGTTGCCCTCAGCCGCTCGCAGAATTTTCCCCTGGCCTCAGTGATGGACTGGGTACTTGAAACCACCCAGGAAACCAGCGACAAATTCGGCATCACAACCCGCCTGATCGCCAGTGTCAACCGCCATGAAAGCCCCGCCCTGGCTGAAGAAGTAGCCGGACTGGCTGTTGAGCGCATGGACAAAGGCATCGTCGGACTCGACATGGCCGGGGATGAAGTCAAATACCCTGCCGAGCCGTTTGCCGGTATTTTCCGCGAGGCAAAACAAGCCGGTCTCTTTATCACCCTGCATGCGGGCGAATGGAGCGGGGCTGATAACGTGCGCGAAGCCATCGAAGACCTGCATGCCGACCGCATTGGCCACGGTGTGCGCGTGATGGAAGACCCGGATGTTGTTGCTCTGGCTCGCGAACGCAACATCCCCTTTGAAGTATGCATCACCAGCAATTATCAGTCCGGCGTTGTGTCCGCCCTTGAAGAACATCCTTTCATGGATATGCTCAAAGCCGGCCTGAATGTTACCCTGAACACAGATGACCCGGAAATCTCGGGCATCATTCTCAGTGACGAGTATTATATGGTGTGCAGCGTACTCAAGCTCTCCCGCGAAGCATTCAAGGACCGCATCATCGCCGCCGCTGGCGCGGCATTCCTGCCCAAGCCCGAACGGCGCAAACTGGTCGTATCCCTGCGCGACGAACTGCTGGAAATTTATTAATCCGCGCAGCTCGTGCTTACCAATACGCAATAATTTCTGTCTGGTACGCTTACCCCTTATCTCCTGATGCCTTTATTCCCCCTCTCTGAAAACAAACAGATCCTCCTCCGACCTATCCTCTTTGGCGTTAACCGCCCTTGAAGGGTTCTATGTCTTTTACCGCCTGATGCAGGTTCCTCGCAGCCCGGGTGGCGGGCTGGCAGCCAGCATCTCCATCCTGCTGATGGTGCTGGCCGCCCTGCTGACTTTGGCCCTGCTGGCAGCATCCTATACCCTCTGGCGCTGGCCGCAAAAATCAATCTGTTCGATCTGTCGGACGCACAGCACTCCCGCCGTCTGACCAGCGCTCTCTTTGCTGGCCCTGGCCGTCATCCCGCTGGTGATCATCATCATATCTGTCTGCCTGCATAGTCTATATCTGGGAACAGAATAATGCCCTCTACCGTCTGGCATTTCTCCATCTGGACCCTTTCCTCTTATGGGCAGGTCTGGCCGCCGTGCAGTTCTGGGGATGGCTGTTCGCCACACATCCTGAAAAATTGACCTCCCTGTGGGCTGACAACCGCAAACTGTGCAAGGCAGCCCTGCTGGCCTGGAGTATCTTTTTGCTGCTGGCGCTGGTCGTGCGGCTCAGCGGACTGCGCGTGCCCGAAACCAGCATGACCGCCTGGGCCATCCCTGCGGTGCCCCTGCTGGAGTGGCACATCTGGCTCAGCGGGTTGGTCGCAGCGCTGTTCTTTGTGCTGGACAAGCCGGAAAAGCAGCCTGATACGCCCGACAAAACCCCGCCTGAAAACCCTGCTGCGCTCAGACCGCTTCTGGTTCTTCCTCATCTGGGCGCTCAGCCTGATCCTGTGGACTGCCCAGCCCTTGCTGCCCAACCACTATGCAACTGCCGGACGACCGCCAAATTTTGAAGTTTATCCCTTCTCGGACGGCATGTTCTACGACCAGACCGCCCAAAGCATCCTCATCGGCAACGGATTGATGGGCGATGATATTCCTGCCCGCCCGTTGTATACGGTATTCCTGGCTATTCATCCATGCGCTGGCCGGGCAGGACTACAACCAGGTCATCCTGGTGCAGATGATCGTGCTGGCCTGCTTCCCTGCTGTGCTCTATCTGCTGGGGAAGGAATTTGGTTCGCGGCCGGCAGGCATCATGCTGGCATTGCTGACCATTTTTCGCGAGATCCATTCCATTCAGGCCGCGCCCTTCACCCGCAGTGTTGCCAATGTCAAACTGTATTTTTCGGAGATCCCCACTGCTCTGGGGCTGAGCCTGTTCTTGCTGTTTTGCGTGCGCTGGATGAAACGGCGCGAACAGCCCGGCCTGAATCCCTTGCTGGCAGGCGGCATGCTGGGCATCACCATGCTCATCCGCACCCAGTCACTGGCCGTGCTGCCCTTCGTGCTGCTGTTTGCCCTGGTGACAGTATGGCCTGACTGGAAGAAACTCCTCCTGCCCGCTGCTCTGCTTATAGCCGGCCTTGTTGTGACCGTGGCTCCCTGGTTGTGGCGCAATTACCAGATCACCAATGCGGTTGTGTTTGACCATCCCCTGTCGCAAAACTGGGAAATGGCCCGCCGCTATGCCATCGTCTTTGAAGAAGACCCCGCCGCGATCCTCGACCGCCAGCCGGGGGAAAACGACGGGGACTTTGTCAAACGGTTGAACAGCTACACCGTGAATGCCATCCTTTCTCACCCTGATTATGCGTTTGAAAACCATCGGCATCAACCTGATCAATGGAGAACTTTCCAGCCTGCTGACTTTGCCCATCCGCACGGATCCCCTCCAGAGCTGGGAAGAACTGTTGCGGACGCGCAATGCCTTTTGGGAAACATGGCCGGAAACGCCAACAACGAAAATGACCCTGCTGCTTGCATTGAATTTGGGGCTGGTCGCCCTGGGTATCGGCGCTGCCTGGCGCAGCCTGAAATGGGCCGGGTTGATCCCGCTGACGATGAACCTGATGTATAACCTTGCCACAGCCATTTTCCAGGTATCGGGGATGCGTTTTGTGCTGCCCGTAACCTGGATCGTGCATCTTTATTTTGGCCTGGGTGTGCTGGCCCTGATCAGACTGCTGTGGCAATTCCTGTATCCCGCGAAAAAGACATCAACAGCCAGCGACACCGCAACTCACAGCCCAATGCTTTGCACTGGTGGCAGACCGTGCTGGGGCTTGCCCTGTTTGCCTTGATCGGCTCTTCATTGATCCTGGCAGAAAAAATAGTGCCGCAGCGCTTCCCGCCGCAGACCGATGCCCAGATCCTGGCGGAGTTGCAGACAATGCCCGCCGTCCGTGAAAACGCAGACCTGGCAGAGACCCTGAGCCAGCCTGCCAGCTGACAGCAATCTGAGAATCATCAAGGGACGCGCCCTCTACCCGCGCTATTACGGGCAGGATGAGGTAGAACCGGATACCGCCAAAACGGCCTACGCCACCCTCTTCTATCCGCGCGTGGTATTCTTCTTCCTCTCGGACGAAACCAACCAAACCGTCGCCCTGCCCGTGGCACAGGTGCCGGAGCATTTCCCCCATCCGACCGACATGATCCTCATTGGCTGCCAGCAAGAGGCAATGATCGAAGCCCGCCTGGTGGCTGCCCTGGATGATTCTGGTATACTGTACACTTCAAATTTGAGCGACCTGCGCTCACCCTGTGAACCATAAAGGCCAACCATGACACATATTCTGATCACAAATGACGACGGCGTAGACGCCCCCGGGCTGCTCGCCCTGGCGCAGGCCATGCAAACCCTGGGCACCATCACCATCGTGGCCCCCGACCACAACTGGTCGATGTGCGGTCATGTCAAAACCCTCTTCACCCCGCTCACCGTGCGTGAGGTCGCACTGGCCGATGGGATCACAGCCAAATCCGTTACCGGCGCCCCATCGGACTGTGTCGCCATGGCCCTGATGGGCATGCTGGATGAACAAGTGGACCTGGTGGTCTCAGGCATCAACCCCTACGCCAATCTGGGGCACGACCTGACCTATTCCGGCACGGTCACCGCGGCAATGGAAGCCCTGATCCACGGCGTACCGGCAGTAGCCGTCTCGATGGACGGCCCGGACCATCATTTCACCGGGCACGTCGATTACAGCACCGCCGCCGCAGCCGCCCGCGCAGTCGTCGCCCAGGTGCTGGACAACGGCCTGCCCCCCGAAACCCTGCTGAACGTGAACGCGCCTTATGTGCCCCTGGCTGAACTGCGCGGCTACCAGATCACCCGCCTCGGCAAGCGCATCTACCTTGACAAACTCCTTCCCGCAAAAGCCGGCCTGTCTGAATACCAGCTTGGCGGCGACCCGCCATTGGGCGAACCCGAAGATGGTACCGACTTCGGCGCCCTGGCCGCTGGCTGTGTTTCCATCACCCCCGTACATCTCGACATGACGGCATACCATATGACCGAAATCGCTAAAGGGTTGGGCGTGGGATAAGTAAAAAAGAATGCAGCGGCGCACAATGTCCAATGCTATGTTGGAGAACGCTGCACCGCCACCTTCTCTCTTCCGCCTGTCCAGTCAACTTGCCTTTCTGCCCGTTTTTTCCTATACTGATTAAAACAACTGTTTTCATCACCGCTTTCGCACAGACGTTCCTTTTTCGCCCATGTTCAACAAGGAGATCAAAATGGAATTCTCAGTACGTGACTGGATGCTTGATCTGGTGGTATTCATCGATCCCGACGCAACCGTGACAGAAGCCCTGGCAACCATGCGCAGGCGGTATATCAACAGCGTGATGGTCAGGAAAACCAAAGCTCACCCGGAATATGGCATTCTCACGTCGACCGATGTGTCGGACAAGATCGTCGCCCAGGGGCAAAATCCTTCCAAGATCAAGGTAGCAGACATCATGACTTCGCCCACCATCACTGTAGATGAATACACCCCCATTGCAGAATGCGCAAAGATCATGCATGAAAAAAAGATCCACCACCTGCCCGTGACCAACAAAGCCAAAGAAGTGATCGGGATGATCTCGGCTACCGATTTTCTGGTGGTTGCAGAAGCGATGGGGCGCGCGCCCGGCGAACCCCTGCGCTAGTTTTTCTTGAAGGGTACCTGCGCTGCAAAAATAAATAAAGCTTGCAATCGTGACGAATTCGTTTGTCAAAACCCGGGATCACACGGGTGCATAACGACGACATTCGTCACTGCAATTTAAAGGCAGGGCAGTTAATTACAGATACGGGGAAAAGATTTCACAAAATCCTGGATTCAAAACCACAAAGTCCTTACACATTCGCCGGCACTGGCCGAGCCTTGCGTGCCATGCGTCCTTCATGGATGCGCAGGATCACTACCCCCGTCACGATCAAGATGCTGCCGCCAATCTGTACGGCGTTCAGACGCTCCCCAAGCAGGAAGTAGGCGATCATGGCCGTCACCACCGGCTCGGAGGTGAGGATCAGGTTGACCACGCTGGATGGCAGATGCACCAGACTGACGTTCAACAGACCATACCCGGCCACCGTAGGCACCGCCGCCAGAGCAAACAACACGCCCCAGCCCGCCCATTCACGCCCCAGCCAGAAGAAGTCCGCGAGTTGTTCCGCGCCGCCCGGCAGGCTTTTGCCAAAAAGGACGTTGAATAGAAAGAGAAAGGCTGCTGCGAAGCCAAAAGTATAGAACAAAGTCGTCCACGGGTTGAGGCCGCGCTGCGAGGCCGAGCGCCCCATGATGCTGTACAGGGCGTACATCAGTCCCGATATGATCCCGGTGGAGATGCCAATCCAGTTAGCCGACCACACGCCGTGTCGAAAAGCTTCGGCCACCAGTGCGCAGCCGGTCATGCTCATCGCCACCACCAGCAGCTTGACCCCATCCAGGCGCTCCCTGAGCAGCCACCAACCCAGCAGGGCGGTGAAGGCCGCCGAGCTGTAAACCAACACCGTCGCCACGGACGCCCCGATCTCGGCCACCGAGATGGTCCACGTGGCATTGAACAGGGCCAGCACGAGGCCGTACCCCAGCAGGTAGGGCAGGTGACTCTGCTCCACGCGCAGCAGGGCAGGCCGGAAAATGCCCAGCACCACCGCAAGGGTGAGCACCACAAAACTGTCCCGCCAGAAAGCCAGCACCAGCGCCGGCAGGGCGTAGGTCACGGTCAGGTGGCGGATGAAGATGGCAGTGGTTGCCAGAAACACGATGCTGACCAGGGCGATGGAATAGCCCCGTGCGAGGGTGGAGGGTTCAGTGGTTTTCGTCATGGCTTGATTGTACAGGATGTTAGGAAATGGTGTGAGAGTTGTGGCGGAAACGTCAATCTGTTGATCCGTCAATCCGTCAATCAGGGAATTAGGCAATTAGGTAACTCGGAATTGGGGATGAGGATTCGCATTCCAGCACGATGTGAAATTTACAACTTTGAAGAAAGCCATAAAAACACCTTGTCAAACAAACTCACCATGCGCCTCCTCTTATTTTGCAGTTTCACCGCAAAATGGGGGAGGGTTGGAGGGGGTGCGTCTTTGCGTGGGAATAAGAAAAAACTCCCCGGAAGCAGCGCTTTGGGGAGTTTACACAAGCAATCTCTCAAGGGGCAATTCAGGGTGCCGCGCCCGCGGGCGCGGCTCTGCCTGCCTCTTCCGCCCCGTACAGGCGGCGGTACACAATATTGATCTTGTCTTCGGTCAGCCATTCGATACCTGCCTCACGCAGACTGGCGCGCACATCCGCGCTCAACAAAGCAGTGTCCTCAAACACGGCCAGCAGGGTTTCGGCGCAGTCATCGGCCGCAATGCGGTTGGCCGAGACCTGACCGCAATCCTCGCAGACGTGAATGACCATCAGCTCGCCCGTGTCCGTGGCGTATTTGTTGTTGTCATGTTTCAAGGCCAACCCCACGGGACGCATGCGGCCCTTGCAGACCGACATGCGGTCTCCGGCGCGCTGCCAGTCCACATGCCGTGACCATAAACAGTAGGGGCAGTGGTTGCGGTTAAGCACACCGGAGAGGAACGTGGCGCGCAGCACCAGAGCGCCGCAGCTTTTGCAGCGGAAGCCGTCGGTGTCCACACGTGTGCCGGAACGGCGCCTGTCGCGGGACATGCGTTTCCTCTTGTATTGTGATTCTTCGATCATCCATTCAAACAGTTCATCTTTCATGCGAAAACTCCTTCCTCTTTTAGTTTCATCATACTGAAATAACGCCGCGGGCTGAACTGCCCGCTCATCACTGCCTGGCGGACGGCGCAGCCCGGCTCTTCGTCGTGCTGGCAGTCCAGGCCAAAGCGGCACTGACCGATGTAGGGACGCACCTCTGGGAAAAACCAGGCCATGTCGTCACTGTTAACGTCCCACAGGCCAAACTCGCGCGTCCCGGCGGTATCGATCAGCCAGCCGCCGTTATAGGCGTACATCTCCGCGCCGGTGGTGGTGTGGCGGCCTTTGCCGGTGGTCTCGTTGACCTCATTCACGCGCAGGTCGAGGCCCGGCAGGAGGGCGTTCAACAGCGAGCTTTTGCCCGCCCCGCTCTTACCCATCAACACGGAGACCTTCCCGTTCAGGCTTTCTTCCAATGCGGGCATGCCCTCGCCGGTATACGCGCTGGTGAGCAGCACGTTATAACCCGCACGCTGGTAGGTCTCGATCTCCCGCTGGACGTTCTCGTCCAGCTCAACCTCTCCGGCGGTGTCCAGCTTGGTCAGGCAGATCAGCGCCTCGATCTCCAGTGACTTCGGCGGAGGCCAGGTAGCGGTCGAGCAGGTTCCAGCGCGGTTCAGGCTGGCTGAGGGCCATCACGGCCACCAACTGGTCGATATTGGCCGCCACCACCTGTTCTGCCGCCCGCGCACCCGGTTTGGCTTGGGCGGCGCGCCGCGCCAGGCGGTTGATGCGCGGGTGCAGTTCGCAGATCAGCGCACTGCCGTTGTTCCGGCTGACTGCCACGCGGTCGCCGACCACGATGTCTGCGACATTCTTGTGTTCTTTCTTTTTGCCCTTCTTGCCTTTGCCGCGGGGCAGTTCGGCGGGCAGGCGCAGGCCGCAGCGCAGAGCTTCGCCCTGCGTCCATACCCAGTAATGCCCCATATTCTTCTTGATCACGATCCCGTCGTGTATGTTTATGTTTTTTGTCTTCATTGTTCTTGTCTCGTCTGAGTTTACGCGGGTTCATGACGACTAAAGTCGTCACTACGATTATGTAACTCAGATTGTCTAGTTTAAAAGCGATCAGCCACGGGGATATCCCGTGGCTGATGAACAGACAAATGAATTTGAGACAGACCGGTGCGCGAAAGCACCCGGGCTGGTTCTAACTTGCGTTAAAACAAAAGCCACGGGGCATGGATGCGTCCCGTGGCTGGATATGTATTTTCAGGTACAGCGAACTAACCGTCTGACGGTTAATGTACAGGCGCAAACATGCTACTTTATGGAAACAAGCACCGATGCGGTTCTAAACAAAAAACTTGACCTTTCTAATAAATCTCGATTACGACCGGGGGAAATATATCATATTTTCAAGTAAATTGTCAAGGCGTGGATTTATATATCCCAAACTGTGGCAAATCCTCCGCCTCCACCTTCCGCCGGCGGCCGCTGGCCGGGCTGATCAGGTAATAACCCCCGTTGCGGTGCAGGAGGGGGATGCGGCGGTGCTGCTCGATGAAGCGCGCGCGCATCTGGTCGGAGAGGATGGCGTAGCTGTCGAAGTCCTGCGGGTAGTGCTCAAACAGGGCATCGTACGCGGCCACGAACTCGCGGCGGTAGGCGTCCGTGACGCGCCCCAGGTTGCTGATCACCCAGCAGGTGTCTTCAAATGCCCACTCATAGGCCAGGCCGATGAAGCGGTAATCCACCGAGATATAGGGGAAGAAGGGAAACTGGCGGCAGCTGACCGCGCGGTAGTCGCGCTGGCAGTGGGCCGGACCCTGGCAGGCCAGCAGCAGCATGTGCTCCGGCGTGTCCGCCAGCAGTGCGGCGGGGTCGTTTGCTCGCTGGCACACTCATCCCCGCGGTAGACGTGCCACAGGTCTGTGCGCGGACGCAGGAAATCCCATTCCTGCTTGTACGCCGCTGGCACCGCGTGGCAGATGTCACAGCAGAAGGGCTTGCCGCTGGGGTTGTGGGGAGCGCACATCAGCCCGCAGTCCACATCCGTCACCGAGGCGTCAAAGCCGTCATACAGCTGGCGCATGTGCATATTTTCATTCATGGTATTCATTTTAGCATGCTGAAATTCATCAATATCGACGAAACGCGCATCCTTCGGCTACACGCATCGCCCTCAACTTATATGGCCGTTGAGACCAGGGTGGATTTTTCGCCTGGTTTGCGAGCGTTACGAGGCAGTGCGCCCTCTTTTATTTCTCCCGGCACATATCCAGCGTTTCGACGGCATGCCGTAAATGAGGAATGACAATGCTCCCCCCGACGACGAGGGCCACATTGAAGGCATCATACAGGGATGCGTCATCCCATCCTGCTTTGACACATTGCAGGATGTGGTAGTCAATGCAGTCATTGCAGCGCAGCACCATCGAGGCCACCAGGCCGAGCAGTTCCTTGGTGCGGCTGTCCAGGGCACTGTCTTCGTAGGCTTTGGTATCCAGGTTGAAAAAGCGCTTGATCCCCAGGTGGTCTACTTCCAGAATGCGGTCATTCATGCGGCTGCGGTAAGCTTCAAATTCATCCAAACGACTCATTTTTCTTTCTCCTTGAGATTCACATCTTCTTCCACCACGAAACGCCAGGGGATGCTGCGCCAGGGTTCGGGGGTGTTGTTGATGCCGATGCGCGGGGTGCGCTTGACTTGTGTTTCGGTCACAGGTTGTCCTTCTTCCAGCCACAGATCACTGGTGGAATCCCACAGGGTGGCCCCGTTGAAGCTGCCGTCAATGCCCAGAGCCTGGCACAACTTGGCCGGCCCGTTGCACCACTCCCGCTGCGGACGCCCGGCGCGGTTAGTGGCGATCACATCCAGCCCTTCCTGTGGGAGGATGGCGCGGATCAGAACAGCGGCGGGGAAGCCTTCCGCCCCGGTGACGCAGTTGAGCATCCAGTGCATGCCGTAGGTGAAGTAAACGTAGGCCTGTCCGGGCGGGCCGTACATGATTTCTGTGCGCGGGGTGCGCCCGGCGCGGGCATGGCAGGCCAGGTCTTCCTCACCGCGGTAGGCTTCAGTCTCCACGATCAAACCGCTGACGCGCTGCCCATCCAGCAGGCGCACCACGCGTCGGCCGAGCAGGTCGCGGGCCACGTCCAGCACAGGGCGGTTGTAAAAAGATTGAGGCAGGACAGTGGTATTCATTGTGGTTAATGATACCTTAAAAAGGAAAAATCGGGATTCTTCAATCAGGGATTCAGGGAGTATAACCTCACATTGGTATGCAGGTTCTTGTTTCTCTTTGCGATTTGGCGACTTTGCGTCAGGTTAAACAAAAACCGCGCACTTCGGTAAACGCAGTGCGCGGTTGGGGTAATGCTATTGAATTTTCAGGCGATCATCCTGTTCCAGTGTCATCCGCAGACCGTCTTTCAATGAGACTCGCGGCTGGTAGTTGAGCAGTTTTTTCGCCAGGGTCAGGTCAGCGCACATGCGGTTCACGCCGCCCGCGTTGCGCGAGTTATATACGATCTCCGGTTTTGCGCCAGTGGCCTTCTTGACCAGATTTGCTACTTCACCGACACTGGTTTCCACCCCGCTGCCAACATTGATGATCTGCCCATTCGCATCCGGTGCAGTGGACGCGGCCACCATGGCATCGACCACATCATCCTTGTAAACATAATCGCGGGTCTGGCTGCCATCCCCATTGATGACAAGGGTACCATTGCGCGTGGCATGATTGAGAAAATTGGGAATGACCGGGGTATAGGTGGGCGGCATTTGCTGGCCGGGGCCATAGGCGTTGAACACCCGCAGGCAGACGGTCTCGATGCCCCACAGATTGCCAATGGTGCGCACGTAATATTCTGCAGCCAGTTTGGAGACTGCATACGGCGAACGCGGATTGGGGCGCATATCTTCCCGCAGGGGCTGCTCGGCCTGTTCGCCGTAGATTGCGCCGGAGGAGATGAAGACGACCCGCCGTACGCCCACGTCGCGCATGGCTTCCATCAGGGTCACGGTACCGCCAACATTGACGGTATCGTATTCACGGGGATAAAGCACGGATTCATGTACCAGTACCCGCGCCGCCAGATGATAAACGCAGTCAACGTCCTGAAGCAGTGTCCAGAACTTGGGGCGGTCATTAACGTCACCGCGGGTAAAATGAATGTCAGAAGAGAGATGTGAAGGGTCACCGGTGGAGAGGTCGTCCAGCGCACGCACAGCGTGCCCGTCCTGTGAAAGGCGGTTGGCCAGATTTTGTCCCAAAAAACCGGCTGCTCCTGTGATCAAAAATTGCATTAAGGGGTTTCCAAGTTTATGTGATTTGTGTGCGCATGATTATAGCATAAGGCAGGGAATTGGGGATGAGAAAAAAACGATCGGATACAGGCATCCATATAGACGATATCCTCCGCAGCATTTGAGCGAACTTGAACCGGTCCAGGGGGGCAAGAGAGGAACCCGCCGCTCGCCAGTTTTGCAGATTTTCAGCCTGCATGAACAACAGGGATACGGAAAATGAACAGATTTCAGTTTTGTTGCTCAATTAAATTGACGTTATGGAAATTTTTGACTATAATTTTGGTCGATAACTCGATTAATTTCAATAAAAGAGTATAGGCAATTCTGGTGGTACGCCGCATACCCGGAGGGAAAACATGGCAAAACAAAAACCTGAAAAAGATGACGGGGTTGCACCACTCCTTAACCTGGATGAACCGACCCTGGGATTTGACAGGGAACGCGCAGAGATCAATGTTGGCAAACGGCTAAAAGCGCTGCGGACTGCGCGCGGGCTGTCGATCCGCGGGTTGGCCGGGAAAAGCGGACTGGCAGTGAATACGCTCAGCCTGATCGAGAATGAAAAAACTTCACCCAGTGTAAGCACATTGCAACAGCTCGCTGCGGCATTGAAAGTGCCTGTAACTGCATTCTTCAAACCAGATACGGAACAAAAATTTGTCGTCTATACCCCGCAGGCAGAGCGTCCAAAAACCGAGATCAAGAAAGCAATGCTGCAAGACCTTGGCGCAGGACTGGCAACCAAAGCAGTGCAGCCGTTGGTCGTTACCCTGAAGAAGGGCGGCGGCAGCGGCACTTCCCCCATCGTCCATACCGGGCACGAGTTTGTGTACTGCCTCAAGGGGCGGATTTTATACACCATTGAAGATGAAACCTATCTGCTCAACCCTGGTGACAGCCTGCTGTTCGAATCCCATCTGCCGCACCGTTGGGAAAATGTAGACAATGAAGAATCACAATTGTTGCTGGTGCTTTACCCCTCCGATATGCGTGATCGGGTGGCTGCCCGGCATTTCGGCCTGACCTGAACATTACCGTACGGAGAAAAACGATGAGTAAAATAGCATTTGTTACAGATGATGGCAGAACGATCAGCCGCCATTTTGGGCGTGCCAGTTACTACCTCATCATCAGCATTGAAGACGGCAAAGAAACCAAACGCGAAATGCTGGACAAGATTGGACACAGACATTTTGCCGCGCAGGGTGAACAGCATGAGCATCATCACCATCACAGTGAGGGAAGCGGACTGGATGCCTCCTCACGCAGCCGTCATACCCGCATGCTGGCTGTGGTTGAAGATTGTGAAGCATTGATCGGCGGCGGCATGGGTACGGGTGCGTATCTGAGTATGCGGGCTGCCAATATCACACCGTATATCACTGATTTTGAGCAGATCAACGATGCCCTTCAGGCATACCTGGATGGCACCCTGGTTGATCACCGTGAGAAGCTGCACTAATTTGAACAAGTCGGTTTTGTATATCTGGAAACTTCTGATAGAATCTGCGCAGTGTGCAGATTCTTTTCAGGTACTGCACAAAAACATCATTGAATGAGGACAAAACTATGTCGAAGTTGATGGCAACAATTGCCCTGGGCTGTACCTTCCTTCTACTGCTCATATTACCGGTAACCGGTGAAGCGCAGGGAGCAAATCCGGCAGTCATTCTCCAGTCAACGCCGGTGGTACCCCCCGCGGCCGGACCGCAGGTGGGGCCTGCGATGGTCGAAGAAGTTGAAGGGCAGGTGCATGCGCTGTATTTTTACTCGGAGGATTGTTCCCATTGTAAAGTGGTATATGAAGAAGTCATTCAACCTTTGCAAGCAGAATACGGCACCTTGCTGGACTTGCGTCTGCTGAAGATCGACAACCCGGATGATTATGAATTATTGATCGAGGCTGAGGAAGTGTTCGGCATCGCCCCGCAAAGCCGCGGGCTGCCGACCACCATCATCGGAAATGAGATCATTATCGGCGAAGAGGAGTCCCTGGCCCGTCTTACGCCTGCCATCCAGGAGGCGCTTGAGGCGGGCGGCATGGACTGGCCGGCTATCCCCGGTCTGAACCCGCTAACGCTGAATGGCAACGGTAATGCCAATTTTGCCAATCCCGAGATTTGCACCATTGATGACCCCGAAGCCTGCGAAACGGATGCCCCCATCTATGCGGCCTATTTTTATCAGACAGGCTGCCAATCGTGCAGCCGCGTGGAAGCGGACCTGAATTATCTACGCAGCAGATATCCGCAGTTGATCATCGAAGAATTCAATATCTACGACAATGCTGGTCTGGCAGACTGGCTGACCAAAAAAGCTGGCCGCAAGACAGAAGATTTGCATTCCCCTGCCCTGTTCATCGCCGATGAAGCCTGGTTTGGGGAAGAAGAGATCACCCCGGCTGTGGTGGAAGAAGCCTTGCTGCTGCACGAAGCAGACGGCACCACCAAAATCTGGGAAGCGTATGATCCTTCGCAAAGCGGGATCGAAGACCTGTTCAAATCGATGAGCTGGGCTGCAGTCGTCTTTGCCGGATTGGTGGATGGCTTGAACCCGTGTGCCTTTGCCACCCTGGTTTTCTTTGTCTCCTACCTGACCCTCAGCGGCCGCAAGGGCAAAGAAGTGCTGGCCGTCGGTGCATCCTTCACGATTGGCGTATTCCTTGCCTATCTGGCAGTAGGGCTTGGTTTCTATAAAGTCCTTGATCTCCTGGGCGACACGCTCACAGTTCTCAGCCGCTGGGTTTACGGAATCACCGCCCTGCTGTGTTTTGGCCTGGCTGTCTTCAGCCTGATCGACTTCTTCAAGGTGCGCCGCGGCGGCACCGCCGACATGGCCCTCAAGCTGCCGGAACCCCTGCGCAAGCGCATCAATGCCACCATCCGCAAGGGCCGCAACCAGCGCGCCTATGTGGCAGGGGCATTCGTGACCGGTCTGGTGGTTTCCTTCCTGGAGCTGGCCTGCACCGGTCAGGTGTACCTGCCGACGATCATTGCCGTGAGCAGCAATCCCGACCTGCGCGCGCAGGCGATCGGTTTCCTGGTGCTGTACAACGTGATGTTCATCGTCCCCCTGATCGTGGTCTTCATTCTGGCATTTTACGGGACAACATCCAAGGATCTGGTGGGTTTCATGGAAAAGCACTCCGCCGCCGTCAAGTTGGGCATGACAGTCCTCTTCCTGAGCCTGAGTGCCTGGCTGGTATTCTCGCTGCTGAACTGAGAAACGCTCTATCCTGGAAAAATACAGCGTCCGCAGATTTTGATTTGCGGACGCTTTTCTATCCCGGTGAGTTTTCCTCAACTTCACGCCCTCCCGCGCATGGTGCGTTGATAACCACAGCGCCTCTCCCAGAAGGACATGCCTCTTTCCATTCCATGCGTCTATCGAAGAGGAACGTACTGAGTATCCTGAAAGATCCAGCGTCCTCCGTTTTCAATTTGTCTGTTGTCCTTTTCCATTAAATACCAAAGTGTGGCAGTCTCTGGACAGACAATTTGGATACCATATTCAAAAGAATGTTCCTTTGTTTTCTTATTCCCCTCTACAGTATAAGGAATCTTGAAGTTCAGGTCGAATGCCCCGCTTTGCTGGCAAGACATTGCAAAATCAAAAGCTATTTGATCTGCTTCATCCGTGAGGTTCACCGGGCTGGGTTCGTCCGGGGTTAAATTCAAACGCTCCTGTTTGCAAGGGAGGAGTAGGGAAATATCTGGATTCCGCTCCACCGCCGCTGCCGATCAAAGAAATGATATTTACATCAGCATATGGATCGGCTGATTCTGTTATGTCAAGCTGTAAGGGAAAGCTGATCGAAATCGCTTCAGGCAAATCCTGGTTCAGCGTGTTGATTTTCAGTGTAAAGAAGTTAATATCCTGGATCGATCCCGCCGCCCAGAGGTTAGAGCCGTCACTGGTTATTTGTGAGAATTGCGACACCACTTCCTGCTCTTGTAAGGCAATATCCATATCGGCTGGTATAACTCGCTCAGAATCGATGAAATGAACAGAGATCAGATCAGGTTCATCAGCAGCCTTTTCAATCACCAGTTGCGTCGCTGTTGGTATTGGGGTTGGAAGTGTTTCAGTCGGAACAAGTATTGTTGGTATCGGTGCCTCTTGGATTGTTTTAGCACTACACGCTGCTATGAACAATGACACCATTAAGGATATGAACGTGCATGTTATTTTATTCATGTAGACCTTCTTTTCTTGTCGCTTCAAGGCTTTCGATCTCAAGTCGGTAGACACCACCGGGCGTATCCGTCGTACAGGTCCAATTCAATTCGACTTCCAAAGCGCTGTTTGAGCGCCAGATGGGATCTCCAACAGGGTATACGAACGTGAGCGTGTTGGTCTCCTCAAATTCCGTCACAATGCCTGCAAAGGCAGACACCTCGATCATATCGTTCCGTTTCAACTCGTTGTTTAGCCTCAGAATGATAAGGCGCTTATCCACAAAACAGGCATCTGCAAATCCAGACCCGCCGATCAACGCGAGATACTGGCCGGTGGGGGAAACAACAGGATCGTGTAAATCCTCCTCGGCTCCCGCTAGCCGCCACTGCTCACCCGTCTGGATGTTGACAACCCACAATTCATTCCAAAAACCATGGGGAGTAGGCGGGGGCAAACTGGAAGAGTAACTGCTGTAGAAAATATGAACACTGTCAGGATGCCAGGCAAGGCTGGTGATACCGGGATCGTTCAGTATCGTTCGTTGTGCCCCATCAGCAGCCTGCATAACTAATCTTCCGGTTGCATCGACAAAAGCAGTCGTCAATTCATCAGGTGACAATACAGGCTCAACCCCTTCAGGCTTTCCGATGACAAACGTTTGGCTCATATACCCATCGCTGCGGAACTCCTGACCATCGATGAACAGTTTGAGCAAGTAGCTGCCTGCCTCAAGTCCGTTATCAAAGTCATAAACCGAGATGTCAAACACCGTGCCATTGCTGCCATATTTTTCCATGTTCCACATCTCTTCTCTTTCGAGCCACAACTGTCCATCGCGATACCATTCCCTGCGGATGGTCAAACCCGGGTGCATATTGCCGAATTCCCACATAGCGTATATTTGCTTCGTGCCGGATGGGAACATCTGCCGGGCAAGCGCCCGGTCCGGCTCAACGGCAAAACTGACCAGGGGAGAAAACCACGGGCCGCTCATGAGCGCTTCCAAATCATTTGCACCATTGCAATCCGCAATCGTTTCTAGCGGCAAACCAGGGGCTATTTCCGGCAGGTTGACCTCGGCCTCAGGATCGACCGTGATTGAGTGTAAGATGGCCTGCACAACGGGGTTTTTAATAGCGTTTGGGCTGGGGCTGAAAATCAAATAATCATGCTTTGTTATCTCGATCAGGTAATATGAATGGACACCAAAACTGCTCTTTGCGGTTACCAGCAAAGCTGGCTGATTGTTAATCATGAGATTTTCAGCAGAGATCAACGCATAGTCCTCGGCTTCACTTTTCTGCCGGGTTACAAAGTCGATCATGGTTTCTCCTCGAATGATCTTAGGGAAGACCATATCGATTTTGATTCCCCCTCTTTCCCAAAGTTCGTCTGCCAGATTTGGATCAATCATGGCAAATTCATAGCTATAGTTCCTGAGATAATAAGATTGGGTGGTTTGATCGTGCTTTGGAAAGTCGACATGCCAGAAGCTGGGCACAGCAAAACGAAAGCCGTGCTGCGGTTCCTGTATTTCCACCCAGCCGTAGCTGTTCGTATTCAAAGTCGCACAGTCAGAAACCAAATCGCTGCTTTCCGTTGGTAATCCCTCCGGGGTAGAAGTTGCCGGATCATTCAGGCTAGCTTCAGGGGTTGCCTGATATTCTGCCTGAATCGTACGGGTTGGCTGCCGGGGAGGCAGCTCGATTTGCGTGCAACTGGTGAAAACAACGATGAACAGGACCGACATAAAAAACAAAGCTCTTGGTCTGGTTATCATAGCACCTCGTTTCTTTAAATAATCCGGTTCCGTAGAACACCTTACTCAATCGCGATGCTCAGTGTGAAATCAGTGGATACACCATCTATACTGTAAACATTAATGTAATACCCCTGTGTCTGGGGTAATTTCAGAATGCCTGAAGTGCCCTTCACCTCATATCGTTTGTAAGGTTGACCATCCTTCTGGCCGTAAATTCCCAGGGACAGGTTGTTGATATTGGGTGAGATGATGTCGATGGTCATTGTCTGTCCGGCGGAGCCATATACCAGGTAGCTCACCCGCGTAATAAGATTGGGGTAAAGCTCCTTATGCACATCAATATATCCATCGATCGAAATTGAATCTTCTCCCTTTTCGAATTGGATATTGGCCGGTATCTCAACACTCAAAAAATAGTCCGTGTTCGCATTGGCCGTGCTCAATGTGATCAGATACGTTTGTGTATCCGGAAGGATGCCGGACCAATCATTCCTTGCCTCGCTATGTGATACAAGCACTTGACCATTTTGAATGCCCTGGATATCAAGGAAAACATCATTGCTCGATGAGGACACCCCCACGATCATTGTTTGCCCTTTTGCAGCGCTCACAATGTAGGCCGGTTTCTGACCGACAGAAATGGTCTGCTGGTCATAAGCTGAAGTGCCGCCTTTTTTGAAATGTATTTGCTCAGCATTGGGTGGAGGTTGGTTAGCGACAGCCGGCACAGTTGTATTTGAAGATGACTGGGCAGCAGAAGATGCGCCTGGGTAACACTCTGGGATCATTGGTCCGGGAAAATTGTATTGCTTTAGAGCCGTGCAGTCAAAAATGCCTTGTCCAGCAGCCACAACCTGCCATTCACCATTGATCTTTGCCGCAAGAAAATAACCATTGTCTGCCCCGCCGCGTGCATGGTTCCCTGTATTCTCGCTGATGACAACATCCAATTCCCCTGTTTGTTTTCCCAGAAAAGCAGCAACAGCCGCCCGAAGCGCGGTTTTATCATCTTCTGCAGGCAGGGCTTGAGCTTCGGGAGGGGAACTGGCGGAGGCAAGGGTAGGAGATTTTTCAGATTGCACAGCAGGTGCTGATTGCGTAGGCTGAGGAGACATCACAGGATCATCTGTGGAAACAGGTGGTGAGGAACTGCCCGGTTTCATGATATTGCACCCGAGCAGAAAGACGCATAAAAGCAAGCATTTAATGATTTTCATATCATGTCCTTTCATCATGCAATTTCAGCTTTGAATTTGCGAACTCAAAGAGGCTTTTTTATTGGTGAGGAATTGTCATTTTTTCTTTACCCAATAAATAGCACCCATCACGCCAAGCGCCAAACTGCCGCAAATCAATCCAAGCTGGGCTGTTGCCTCGTAACCGCGGACCCCGTTGAACTGGAAATCTTGTGCATAATTACCGCCAAACCATGCGCCAATCAACATACCAAGCACTAATGTAACCAGTATCACAACAATGATAATGATCGTTCGCCAGATTTTCCTTGACATCATTCCTCCTCCACTGCGCTTACATTAAATCGTAGACGTTGATGTCCATTAATAAGTTCCCGGCTCGACGAAGCGCACTGTCAACGCAGATCATCTACTGCAAACTATTGGCAATATTCACAAGGTCCTCCTGACTAAGCTGCCACATCAAAGAACCGCCATGTTCCAGGGAGATCAACCAGTCCGCTTGCTCCCATCGGAGACGATAGAATGGGATTTCATCATCCCAACTTCCTTCAATCTGATCCCCGTCCTCGAATGGGCTGTTTGGATCAGCGTCTGAGCTGTTCAGCGACCATTCCCCGGCGACCCATTCTGACGATAATCCATTATCCAACTGTATCTGGTTCACATTGGCACTCGTGCCAATTGCGCCGGCCGGCTGCTGCGCTTCTTGCTGAAGATATGCCAAAATTCCATCATCAGGTATGTAATGCAGGAAGAAAACACGTTCCATATTCTCCTCAAACGTGTACAGGAGGGTAAACGTCCCGTTATCGGAAAAGTAAAATGCGCGTTGGAGTTCAAAGCCTTCAGGCAGGTATTGTGGCAGAGGCAACTGACCTGCTTCAATGATCTGCTCAGGGTCAATTTCTTCAAAAGCAGGCGCTGTTGCCGGATCAAAAGCCTCAAATGTGTAGCTGATTTCGTCGCCTGGGGCGCGGACA
Organism: uncultured Chloroflexia bacterium; assembly: GCA_963753895.1. Lineage (GTDB taxonomy): Bacteria > Chloroflexota > Anaerolineae > Anaerolineales > Anaerolineaceae > SMBSF63. Next base: position 123,058 of record CAVWEE010000002.1, read on the forward strand.
AAATAGCTCAGACTGCCTTCTGAAATTTGACCGAGAGGTTCGGGGGCGGGCAGATCACTGTCTGCTTCCGGGGCCAGGGATTGTGCCAGATCGAGCATGGTCTGTTTGCCAGATAATGGGCTGTCCGCTCCCGGAACAATAAGGATGAACACGATCTCCTGCCGCTGCCAGACAAGTGTCTCTATGGTTATATTGCTATCCCAGGTGAGTTCAACGGCACCTGTTTCCCCAGGCTGGATCTGTGAGAGATCCTCGTCGCTGATCCAGGCGCCTTGAAAATACTGCCCGGCAAAATCCTCTGCTGTCACATATTCAACCACTGTATCCGGGCCAATCAATGGCGGCATGGATACGTCTTTAACAAAGTCCAGCTCGCGCTGCTGCCCCAGCAGGAAAACGCCATAATCCAGCCAGGCAATGCCCCTTTCCGCGTCATACAGGCCGCCATGAAAATATACTCCGCCAGGCAGCTCGCTCGGTCCAAAGATGTCAAAACCGGCCTGAAGTTCGATCTCTGTGATGGATTGGTCGATTTCAGCGTTTTCTGTTTCAAGATTAGCCTGATACATGATCGTGCGTTGGCTTGATCCGCTGCGGCGGAAAAGCTCGATAACGCTTTCAGCCAATACCCTGCCATAGGGGGTGGCGACCAGACCGATCAGCGCGGTGATCAATAATCCAGCAACGATCCACCCCCAACGCTTTTGGTAAAACCAGTTGACTGGCGGGGCTGGTGTTTGGCGTGCTCTAAACCGGACCAGGAGCTGCTGCTCAAGATTGTTCGCAAAAGCAGGGTCTGTCGATAATCGCATACTGGTCAGGGCCTGTTCCAGATCATTTGCAGTATAGGTCTTCATATTTGCTTCTCCTTCTCACCTAAAACTTCCAGTTCTAACCTCAAGTTTTCCACGGCGCGCGAAATGTGAGCTGCAACAGTACGTTCGTCCAGATGCAGCAGAGCAGCAATTTCTTTGTTTCGCAGCCCGGCGAAAAAGCGCAGACGGATCACTTCAATCTGCCTTTTGCTAAGAGATGACATGGCTTTTTGAACCTGGCTAAACAGTTCCTTTTGTTGTACATCCGACTCCAAAGGAATAAAAATTGCCTCATCTCTGTCAACCAATGATTCTGGAAATTTCCGCCGTCTGTATGTTTGTTTTAGTTCGTTGCGCGCAATGGTAAAAACCCAGGCTGAAAAAGACCCTTCGCCCCGCGGTTTAAAACTGTGGAGATGTTCGACAATTTTGAAAAAAACGCGTGATGTGATATCTTCTGCGTCTTGCTTATGTTCAATTCTGGATGCAACATAGCCATATACCTTAGGCAGGAAGATACCGTAGAGTTGGCAAAATGCCGATTCATCCCCTGCCTGGGATAAACTGACCAGTTCTTCTTCATTTGGCTTGCTTGATTTCATCAGTGATTTTTCCTCCATATTTCAAAACAGAATGGATTTCTCAATCCTGAGACCAGGTCTATTTAATTAAAACGCAAAAAGGCGAAAAATACTGCTTAAATTGTAAGGTATTCCCCCTACTATTACAGAAAGGCCGGGTATAGAGGCGCACCCGCCAACAGGGAATCCCTCGCAGAGGAGCCAATTGCAAGCAGGCAGCAGCACAAGCGGTTGTGCGAACGGAGTCTAAACCAACCTGCGGGATACAAAAAAAAGCTACCCTACGTGACCGGGGTAGCCCCTTCTCCACTGCTAACAGCTATATAATAATTAAGGAAGTCCATTTACCAATCCACCATATCAGTATTGGCCTGCAATCCAGTCATCACTGCAACCTGCTCAAGGAGGCGCTGTGAAAAGAACCCGTACTGTATTGATGATTCTGATTTTCATCCTGACCGCCTGTTCCCCTTCACCTGCACCTGATCCAACCCCAACCCGATCACCAACACCAAAAAAGATCTCCATACCAACTGAAACACCTGGTCCGGAGGAAAACACCATCATCGTTGAGAATACTGAGGATGGAGGAACCGGTAGTTTTCGTGCTGCCCTGCTTAGTGCAGCCCCCAACAACACGATCACTTTTGATCCGGAAGTCTTCGATCCTGAGGTTCCCGCCGCGATCAAACTCCTCCGTCCACTGCCGGAACTCAACATCGATTACCTTACGATCGATGCCAGCAATGCCGGGGTGGTCCTTGACGGCGGCGGGGGGGATTTCGGTGCTTTAAGTATCAACGCTAAATACGTGACCATCCAGGGACTTCATATTGTCAATTTTTCAGGAACAGCAATCACCCTGTGGGAGAATTCCCAATACAATACCATCGGTGGCGATCCGCAAAGCGGGGCCGGGCCGCTGGGGCAAGGGAACCTGATCACCGGCAACCGGGATGGGCTCATCATCCAAAAAGGTGGCAACCGCCATACCATCGCCGGGAACCTGATCGGGGTTGAATTCAATGGATTTGTTGGCAATACCTATTCCGGCATCCAGATCAACGATCTGTCCCCGGGCAATGTCATCGGACCGGACAACGTGATCGCTTTCAGCGGCGCGCCCAGCATCGATATCAGCACAGGAAACACAAAAGGCACGACCATCACCCGCAACCTGATCTATGGGGAAGAAACTGTCCTTCGCATGGTACCACCCACGAAAAACTACACCCCAGCACCAGTGATCCTTTCATATGACCCGGCCGGGACGGTCAGCGGCATTGCCTGCCCGGACTGTAAGGTGGAGATCTTCTCCGGAGAAGACAGATGGACAGAATTCTATGAGGGCAGCGTCACGGCTGAGCCGGACGGCAGTTTCACCTTCAATGCCGGTGGTCCCTTCTCTGGTGCAAGCATTAAAGCCACCGCAACCTCCTCCCGCGGATCAACCAGCCAGTTCTCCCTGCCAACACCGGCAGAAAGCGGGGCGCTCATCATGCAGGACGGGAACCCGTCTCTTGCAGAAACCCTCATCACGCACTCATCAATTGACATTCAGGAAGACAACCGAATGGGTACGCACGGGTTTTACCCCTATTGCTGGATGTACGCTCTGGAAGGCATGCCGTTCCAGAACGATCTCGGTGGCATGGGGATAAAGCGCATCCGCTTGAGCTTCAACGAGATGGAACAAGCCTACGGCCTCAACGACCAGTCTGAATACCTTGATGAAAAGCACGAGGGCTGCATTAATGCATTTCATAGCCAGGGGATAGCCATCAGTTACATTATCAATTTCTGGGACAAGGAAGCCCGCGTTGCCGGGGAGGAAGTGCCCTGCGAACGATTTGCCAATGTCGGTCCCGGGGACCCGGAAACAGAAGACTACCTCCAATACGTGAGGGATATCGTTGGGTACCTGAGCGAACGCGGGGTGCATGAATTTGAGATCTGGAATGAACCGGATAACTACGCCTGCACCCAGGGGATCAGGCCGAGAAACTACATCAAGCTGGTTAAACTTGTTGTACCTGTGATCAAAGGAATTGATCCGGAAGCCCAGGTATTCGTCGGCGCCCCAACTGGCACCAATAGCTCTGATGCCGCCGAATACCTGCTGGCAATTGCGGATGCCAATGAGATCATGCCGATCGTGGATGGCCTGACATGGCATCCTTTCTATGGCCCCTCACCAGCCTACTCGAATGGGGCAAATTATTATTACAACTACCCCAACTTTGTTGATCAGATCAAAACCCTTGCGTCAACATCAGGCTTCACCGGAGAGTACCGGGCGGATGAAATGACCTGGCGAGGATCTTTGAATGCAGATCCTGGTCAACCCTGGTCGTATGAAGAACTTATCATGCCGAAATACTATGCGCGTGGCATCCTGATGCATCTGGGGATGGATATTCCAGCCGGCGTAGATGTAGATAACAGATATCAGATGGTGTACTTCGCCGTGAGAAACCTCTCTACTGTGATGGCCGGGCATCAACCAACCGACCTGGACGTGAAAATCCAGAGCACGGCAAACAGGATCATGTCCTACGGCTTCAGGATGAGCAATGGGGAGCAGTTGTTCGCCATGTGGACCAATGGTCCTGCCGTAGAATATGACCCCGGCGTAAATGCCACCCTCACCTTCTCATTCGAGGATGGCATGCCAGACAGCGTCACCGGGATCGATGTGCTCCACGGCTATAGCCAGCCGCTGGTATATGAAGTTAATGGCGATCAGTTGATCATCCAGGATCTGCGGGTCAAAGACTATCCGATCATCATTCAGTTTGGGGATACCCAATGAGAGAAGTATCTCTCCAATATGCACTGCTGCGTAAACAGTGACAAAAAAGCTGCCCCGGTCTCCCGGGGCAGCTTTCTCTTGTCTTTAATCCGCTATTATGCGATTTCAAACTCGATGGGGGTTTCTTTAAGGATATTGTCCGAGATCGGGCAGCGGGCGTCAACTTCCTCGACGAAGGCTTTCTTCTGCTCGGGGGTCATGTCAGCATCCACATTGACAACCAGTTTGAAGCCGAGGAAGCCGGGGCGATCCTCATCGCTCTTGCCCATCAGGACGGCAGTGTTCAGGCCGCCTTCGACGGAGCAGGTCAAACCGCGCAGGTCAATGCGCTGCTGCTTGGCAACGATCTTGCCGATGGTAACGATGCAGCCAGCCAATGCCCACTCGAAGTAATGCAGGGGGGTGGGGGCTGAGTTGTCGCCGCCCATTGCTTCGGGCTGGTCGATGTAAGCGGTGAACTCACCGGCCTTAAGCTCGATGAGGAATTTCTCTTTTCCTTCTGCGGTAACCTTCACATTCTTGTTTGCTGCCATTAATATTCTCCTTTGTGTTATTGCAATGTTTTTATGTCAAAACAACCAATTGGTTGGTGTCTTATAACCACAATCATGAATTGTATACCTGTCCTGAATTTTGACAACCCGCCATATATCACATTAATCTATGAGGAAAATCACAATATCAAAACAATCTTCCTGTGACATTGCAGGAAGATCGTTTATCTTGATACGGAATATCTGTGTGCAAGCTTTATTAGTGGGGGTCAAGCAGCATTTGCTTCTCATCCGAAGAAAGGAAAGCAACATCAAGCGCATTGCGCTGCGCGAGATGGATTATCCTCAAGGGAAAGCCCGGCAGCTGGCGCGGCGATCTCATATTCATGGTGCAGGTCAATCCCGCTGATGCCGGGGTCGTCCGTATTCAGCGTTGCCAGCACGCCGTGCTGCAGGAAACTGCGCAGCGGATGCGAGGCATAGTCCTTTACCACGCTGGTCTGCACGTTGCTGGTCAGGCTGACCTCAATTCCGATGTGGTGCTCAAGCAGGTAGTCGATCAACGCGGGGTCTTCGAAAGAATGGGTAGCATGGCCAATACGGGTAGCTTTCAGGTCACGCAATGCCGACCAGACACTCTCCGGGCCGACCACCTCACCGGCATGCACAGTCACCTGCCAGCCCGCTTCGCGGCCTTTGGCAAAATGGTCCGTGAAAAGCTGTGCCGGATAATTGGTTTCATCCCCCGCCAGGTCCAGGGCAGTAAGATGATCTTTCTGGCTGAGCAGGGCGTCCAGTTCTTTCCAGGCAATTTCCACCCCATACGTGCGGCTGAGAATGCCGATCAGATTGGCTTTCACGCCGAAATCTCGCTCTCCAGCCTGCACGCCATCGACCACGGCCTCCACCACAGCCGCCGGGTCAAGATGATTGGCCTCGGCCATGAACCAGGGACTGAAACGCAGCTCAATATAGGCGATCCCTTCACGGGCGGCATCCTCCACGTTCTCATAGGCAACACGCCGCACTGCGTCCATGTCCTTGAGGATAGCGATCGGCCAGTGGAATTTTTCGAGGAAGGCCATCAGGCTCGGTTTGGGTTCGGTGACCTGCACAAACGGCCGCAGCCCTTCCAGGTCGGCAGCCGGCAGGGGCAGGCCGTACTGCAAACCAAGCTCTAACACGGTTTCCAAACGCACACTGCCATCCAGATGGCGGTGCAATTCAACTAACGGGAATGTGGTATCGATCATAGGGTCTCCTTGATGTCACTCCATTATACAATTTTTGCGTTAAAATGTATTTATTGACACGCTCAGATTTTTGAAGTCAGGAAAAACAAATGACGATCCCGATCTATCAGGTAGATGCCTTCACCCGCAAACCGTTCAGCGGCAACCCTGCCGCCGTAGTCCTGTTGAACGAGCAAATGCCCGACGAATGGATGCTTGCCCTCGCACAGGAAATGAACCTCTCGGAGACGGCCTTTCTGCTGCCGGAAGGGGACGGGTATCGCCTGCGCTGGTTCACACCGAAACTGGAGGTCAGCCTGTGCGGGCATGCCACCCTGGCCAGTGGACATGTGCTGGCAGAGCGCGGCGAACTGCTTGCCAGGATGAAGTGAAATTCTACACGCTCAGCGGCTTGCTCACCGCCGCCCGCCGCGGCGAGCGCATTGAGCTTGAATTTCCCTGCCTTACCCACCAGCCCCCTGCCCCACCCGGGACGGCCTGCTGGCAGCTCTGGGTTTGAACACCGAAGATGTCATCGCTGTGGAAGACTCAAATGGCCGTGCTTTGATTGAAGTGAATGGGGAAGAAATTGTGCGCCAGCTTACACCGGATTTCAGTCGAACTGGCAAAAGACACCGGCCGCGGCGTCATCGTCACCAGCCGGGGGACTGAAAAATACGATTTCATCTCGCGCTTTTTTGCCTCGTATGCCGGTATTGACGAAGACCCGGTGACCGGTTCGGCGCACTGCTGCCTGGCCCCGTATTGGGCGGCGCGGCTGGATAAAACGACCTTCTCGGCTTATCAGGCATCTGCGCGGGGCGGTGAGCTGGAAGTGGAACTGGTTGGCGAGCGCGTTTTCCTGCGCGGCCACGCGGTGACCGTGTTTGCGGGGGAGCTGCGGGCATAATCAAGCCTGAACCCTTACATAAACAACTCCCCTTGTCATAAGTGGAGCCGCGGAGCAACGGGAGATGGTTCTCCAATGGAGGGAGGGTTAGATCAACCCTTACTCCCGCCAACCAATGACCATACCGTGAGAAACCTTTTCGTTGTGCAAGGACTTACCCTGCCTACTCTTCCTTGCTCAAGCCCTTGAACAATTTCCCCGCCAGCACCAGGATTCCGCCAACCAGCCCAGCCACGACCCCGAAGATCAAGGATTCGCGCGGGCCAAACACGGGCTGTACATCTCCTTCCACCTTGCCAGTCACCAGGAAAATAATGTTGCTGTTTTCGGCTTTCACCTTTCGCGCTCCCGCCACAACCGCCACAGACTTGTCCATCACCACATTCCCGCGCGAGAGGATGACCTGCGAACGCGAAAGGTCCATGTTGACCCCGTCATCGGCCATGATGACCCCGGCAGCAGAACCCTTCATCTGCACATTCCCCGCCTTTGCCACCCCGATGGCACCAAAGTCAACATCTACATTCTGACTGGTGGCTCTGGCAATCGCACTCAAACGAGCGGTGGTCTGCGCGCTGTTGACCGTTTCTGCTGCGCTTTGGCGCAGTTCAACCTGCTGTGCCTGAATGCTGCCCAATGGCAACTGCTTCCACATCCACTTCATCGTCAATGATCTGTAACTTCCTGCACAGCGGTTACTGCTTCCCCTGCTTCAGCTTCCATTCCATCTTTCATTTTCTCTTCGCTCATCTTGCTTCCTTTCCCTGTCATCAAAACGCATGAAATAATTGCTGCTTTCAGTATAGCATTTTTAGGGAAAAACAAAGGAGAAAAACAACAAAACTTAGGTTGGAGCAGCGGCCTGCGCATTGCTGCGCAGGCCGCCATTGTTTTTTGTTAGCCAGCCAGCACCTCATCGAAGAAGTCAAACACCTCTTGCGTGCCAAGGGGGATGTTATTCGCCTGGCAATGCGCATCGGCACCCTCAGCCACTTCGAACACGCGCAGCTGCTTTCCGGGGGCAACAAGCCGTTCGTACGCCGTCCGCGCCTGCCACTGGAAGGACTCATGCTCGCCTGCACCCACCATGCACAACACCGGACACGCAATCTGCTTCACATCAACATTCCATTCTTCAAAAGCAGTTGTGCCTTCAGATGGTTTCTCTATACCGCAGCTTGCCAAGAATTTCTCATAAACGACCATTGCGAAGGGATCGATGCGTCCGAGCATCTTCACTGCCGCATTGCCCGCAAAAGCCGGCACCTTGCCCAGCCAGGGTGCATTCTCATTGATCAGCTTTTGAAAATCGATCAAAGGCGTGCTCGCGCTGATGGCAGCCAGACGCTTGTCGTGCGCTGCGGCACGCATGGTTACATATCCACCGTAGCTCACCCCACTGGCCACAATCTTTCCCGCATCCACATCCGGCCGGGAGACCAGATAATCAATCGCCGCCCCAACGGGCACTTCTACATCATGGCGGAAATGCAGCCCCTCCAGCGCCGTGATACCCTGCCCCGGCAAGTCAAACGCCAGTAAGTTATACTCGCGCCGCAACGCCGCCGGCCCAAACCATATGTACACCTCTTCACAGAAGCTTTCCCCACCTGAAAATAGCAGAATTGTTGGGCGCGGCTCGTCCGATTTACATGCCTTGAAGAAATATCCGGGCAGTCTGGCACCTTCACAGGCAATCTCGATTTTTTCAAATGGCGGGTCATACAACGCAATTGCTTGCAGGAAACAATCTCTGAAATGCGCCACCGCTTCCCGGTATGATGGATCACCCACGCGCATCAGATATGTCGCAATGCGGTAATAGTTGAATGCGCGCAGGAAGGCCTCGCGGGCGCTGACGCGATGCCCTTTTTCCAGGCAGCGGCGCGCAATCTCTTCCACACGCTTCCCAAGTGCATGCCATTCCCGGATCCATGATTCCAGATCACGCTCCTTCTCATTGATGCGCGAGGCAGCATAGAACACCTCACCAATTGCAGCACTGTCTGATGCTGCCGTACTCAAAGCCGTTTGCAGCACAAAATCCAGTTCCCCTCGCTTGAAATACACCACATTCTTATGCCGTCGTGCCTCAGTTTCGTTACTCATGCCTGCCTCCTGATAAATGACAGATTATATATTTTATGACGATATGTTTATATTTGACACAGTGTCATTTTTAATATATACTGTTCATAAAGGCGAGTCAAGAACTCAATTCAGGCAATTTCCAACGACCGTCATGATTGAACAGGAGTACAGCAATGAACAACGCCCCCCTCACCCGCCAGCAGCGCAAACGACTGCGCACCCGCAAGCAGCTCAAAGATGCTGCCATGTCTTTACTGCTGGAGATGGGATATGAAGCCATGACCATCCAGCACATCACAGACAGGGCAGACCTCGGACGCGGCACTTTTTATCTTCACTTCAAGGACAAGGGCGATGTGGTCTGGGCACTCATCAAGGACGGCATTGACACAGCCGACCGGAATGCCCACCAGCGCATGGGGATCATGGACTACTCCAATTCCGAGTACTTTGGCTACATCAATATGTTCCAGCATGCCAACCAGAACAAGGACCTTTACCGGGTCATGCTGGGCAGCCAGGGATCATCCATGCTCACCTCCCGCGTGCAGGATTATATGGCCGGTGAGCTGGAACAGGATATGCAGAAATTACCCATCTACCGCGAATATGATGGTGTGCCGGACAAGGTCGTCGCCCAGATCATCACGGGCGCCGTTGTGCGCTCCATCATCTGGTGGCTGGAAACCCCCAACGAATATTCCCCCGAAGAAATGGCTGCCATGCTGTATGAATCCCTGCACCACAAAAAGCCCCAGACCAGGGAAGGGTAGGTTAATTTGCACTCCTATGAAATGCAATGTTGACTGAAGCTAATAAGCAGGTTATTCAGACTATGGAGGCAAAAAAAACAGCCGCGATGCGGCCGTTTTTCATGTACACTTATCCCGTTTTCCCACTGGAAATCATGCAGCCTTCTTCCGCATCACGTTCTGCGGCTTGTCCGGGACGGCGAAGCCGTATTTTGCATACAGACGGTGGGCGTCGCGGGTGGCGAGAATACCGCTTAACTTCTCCAGTTCCGGCGCGTGAACGATGCAGTCCACCAGGAATTTCCCCAATCCCTTGCCGCGGTGCTCCTCGAGGATGAATACGTCCGCCAGCCAGTAGATGGTGGCGTAGTCGGTGACCACGCGAGCAAAACCAACCTGCTTGCCATCCGGGGCATACACTCCAAAGCACAGGGAATGTTCCAGGCTGGCCGCAACAACTTCACGCGGGCGTTCTGCTGCCCAATAGGAGCGGGACAGATAGCCGTGGATCACATCCAGCGAAAGCAGGGCTTTGTCTGTGCTAAGAAAGTATCCATCTTTTCGGTTTTGGCGCATCCTCGTCTCCTTTTTCCAAACGGGCCAGGTTTTTTTTGGCCCCTTCCAAATACGGATGGTCTGCTGGCAGCAAAGCGGCCATGATCTCCAACGCCTTGCCGTATGCCTCCGCGGCAGCGGGTTTGTCTTTCATTTTCTCCAACACTACACCGAGATTATTCCAGTCGCGGGCCAGCGCCTGATGATTTTCCCCCAACGCTGCCCGGTCAATCTCCAGTGCCTGACGGTATACCTTTTCGGCAGCGGGCAGGTCGCCTTGCGCCTGGATCACGCCCCCCAGACGGCTCAGGAAAGCCGCTGTCTGCGGATGGTTGGCGCCAAATTGCTGAGTCCCTACGGTGGCCATACGTTCCAGGCAGCGTCGTGCCGCGACCAGGTCGCCAAGTTCCATGTGAACCTGGCTGAGATGATTCAAATCCTCGACCACATCCAGGCTCTCCGGGCCAAATGCAGCTTCGTCAATTGCCAGCACACGCTCATACAGATCGCGCGCTTCTTTTAATAAATTGGTCTGGTGCAGCAAACCGGCTATGCGGGTCAGGTCAATTGCCACCTGCGGATGCTCCCCGCCCAGGGCCGCTTCATCATTTTTCAAGGCCAGTTCAAAATACAGCCGCGCGGCAGGGAAATCCTGCAATTGCTGCAAGACGACCCCCAAATTTCCGGCATCAACCGCGGTTTCTGGTGAATTCGGGGCCGAACATCGTCTGGCTAATGCGCAGCGCGCGCTCAAAATGGGGGCGGGCACCGGCAAAATCCCCCATACGGCAGAGCACATTGCCCAGGTAACGGGCATCGGCAGCGACTTCCTTGCTCTCCGGCCCAAAGATGTCCTCGTCCAGGGTCAGGGCCTGTTCAAAGGCGTCTCTGGCACCTGCCAGGTCACCGGCTTCCATCATCGCCAGGCCGGGGTTCTTCTCAGATTGGGGGGATGTAGAGGTATCCATTTATACTCCTCTATTGGTGTCGTAACGATTTTGGTCGTTACCACAGGATTTATTTTCAACGAACATAGCGACCGAAGTCGTTACGACATAATGCATTAATATTTTACTGCACTACCAGCAAAGTAAAAGGCGGGACGTATGCAAAGAGCATCACGACCAACCCCACCAAAGACGCCAATACCAGACTATGCCAGAAAACATAGCGCAAAATGTCGCTCTCATGGCCGTGCCAGCCGGTGGCTGTAGAGGCGACGACAATGCTCTGCGCGTCGATCATCTTGCCCATCACACCTCCGGCACTGTTGGCAGCTGCCATCAGCAGCGGGCTAAGACCCAATTGCACAGCGGTGATGACCTGCAAAGACCCGAACAGCACATTCGAGGAAGTATCCGAGCCGGTCAGGGCTACGCCCAGCCAGCCCAGCAGCGTGCCAAAGAAGGGGTACAGTGCGCCTGTTTGGGCGAAAGTCAACCCCAGGGTGGCATCCAGGCCCGCAAATCGGGTCACAAAACCGAGTGCCATCATCGCGGAGATTGTCAACAGGGAATGCCGCAGATCTTTCAAAGTCTCAATATAGACCTTCAGTAATTCCTTAAAAGAATACCCCATCACCAGGCCGGAAATCAGAGCAGAAATGAGAATACCCGAACCGCTGGCCGACAGCCAACTGAGTTTGTAAATTGCTGATTCGAGATGCGCCTCGGCCACAACGGGCGGCATACGCATCACCAGATTATGCAAACCAGGGACGACGATACGCAGCGTGGTCTTGTCCAGAATACTGTTAATGCCGGGCAGTCCCCACATCAACACCAGCACACTCAGGATGGCCCAGGGCATCCACGCCTGGATGATCTCGCGGCGGGAGTGTTTGGGTGCTTCCTCTTCAGCGCCTTCATCATCCCCCTCCATGCGGTACACCGTGCGCGGCTTCCATACCAGCAAAAAGAGCACCGTCAACACCAGCGAAACCAGGCCGGCAATCACATTTACCAGCCAGGGACCATACCGGCTCGAGACGAAAAGTTCCACCGTGGCAAAGCTGACGCCTGCCACCAGCAGGGCGGGCCAGATTTGGAAGGTTTTTTTGATGCCGGCGAAAGCTGCCACCAGCCAGAAGGGCACGATCACCGCAAAGATGGAGATCAACCGCCCGGCCATCATGGTCAGGTCATACACATCCAGACCAGTGATCTGCGCCAAAGCAATCATCGGGGTGCCCAGGCCGCCAAAAGCTACCGGGGCAGTGTTGGCGATCAGCGACAGTCCAGCGGCCGCCAGCGGGGAGAAACCCAGGCCCATCATAATGGCTGCGGTGATAGCCACCGGGGTGCCAAAACCAGCCGCCCCTTCAAAGAAGCCGCCCAGGCAAAAAGCGATCAATAACACTTGCAGCCGCCGGTCACTGGTGATCGAGCGCAAGCTGTCCTTGAGGATGCTGAAATAGCCTTTGCGTTCCGTCAGACGGTACATGAACATGACATTGAAGACGATCCAGCCGATGGGCAGCAGGCCATACGCAGCACCATATACAGTTGACGCCGCAGCCATACCAATGGGCTGGCCGAAGACGAATACGGCCACAACAAGCGCCACGCCCAGGCCCAGCAAAGCGGAAATATGCGCCTTTACGCGCAAGATCCCCAGGCAGCCTAACAATACAACCACAGGCAAAGCTGCCAGCAGCGTAGACAGGAAAGGATTGTTCAGCGGGTCATAGATTTGTTGCCAGGGCATTAGTTTTCCTCCCTGGTTGCTGTCATGAAGTTTTTTACCAATAATGAGTGCATGTGCTTATCCTTGATATCGTATTTTGGGGAAGGGTTGGCTGTTCGGTAACCCAGCAAATAATAATATCCGAGAATTGCTAATCTTACAAATCCAGATTGGTTGATCCGGGATCAGGAAGCCAGGGTTCAGGTGATGTGTTTTTCTGCTTTGCAAAAGGCCCACTATTTGGTATAACAAGACTGAATACAGCATGTGCTGACCGCATATGCAGGAGGCTTAGCTTATGTTTCGTAAAAATGCACCACCTACACCGGTTTCTGCCCAACCCACGGAACGCGTCACTTCTGTGCTGGGACCGGGTATTAACTGGAAAGGCAACCTGCGCGGCAGCGGTGGTATCCGCATTGAGGGCACATTTGAAGGCGAGATCGGTATCAAGGGGCTGGTGGTGGTCGGTGAAACCGGGCGCGTGACCTGCGAGAACCTGAGCGCCAATACAGTCATTATCGCCGGCGCGGTGCGTGGCTCGATCACTGCCGAACGGCTTGAGATCCGCTCGTCCGGGCAGGTGTGGGGAGATGTAACTGTCAATGCCTTCGCCACCGAAGAAGGCGCTTTCCTGCGTGGTCAGGTGCGTATGGAAGAACAGGTTGATCTGAAACTGGAACCAACGGAAGAATTAAACGCGCTGGAAACACGCCCCATCTCCACGCTGCCCAAACCGAAAAAAGAGTGACCTGCAAAAAGGAGCTGCGATGAAACCTCGTCATCTTTTATGCGTTGTTTTTCTGGTTTTATTGCTTACTGCCTGTAAACCCTCCCGTGTAGAAACCATTCCCACAATCGAAGAAGATGAATTTGCCGCTGCAGCTTTGGCTGGCGGCAGTTTAGCTTCTCTGAGCAGTTATCGTTTTACCCTGGAAATGACCACCAGCCGGGAAATTGACGGCCGGATGGTGGAAGAGATAGAGACCATTATTCAGGAAGCAACCCGCTCTCCTGAGGAAACCCTCCATATCAAACATATCCGCCAAAATGAAGAAATTGGCATCATTCCGTTGAGTTCGGACCGTTATCGACAGGGTTTGCTGGCCTTTGAATCGGAGCAACGCCCGGAAGGGGATGTGTGTCACATTTATGATATTGAGCAATCGCCGCTGGCTGAAGACGGGGCGATTGACCCGCAGGTTTTTTTTGAGAACGCGGAACGCAAAGGGCCGGATGACCGCGGACGGGTGGTAAATGATGTCGTGGCGGACCGTTTTTCTGCCACCGGGCTGGATCTGCCGCTGGATGTGGTCGAGGAAGAAACGGCCCTGCTGTGGGTCGCACAAAAAGGCGGCTATATTGTGCGCTTCACGGTGGAGGCCAAAGGGCAGCTTATGGTAGATGGTGAAAACAAACCCGCTTCCCTGAAATGGGAATACAACCTCTATGATGCCAACAAGGAAATGGAAATTGCCCTTTCCCCGGATTGTCAGCAGCAGAAAGATTTCCTCGATTCGCTGCCCATCCCGGACGCAGCGCAGGAAATGGAGATCATGGATAACAGTGTTACCTTTTCCTACCCCGAAACAACCCTGCATACCGTTGAATTCATCCGCGATGAGATGCAAAGCGCTGGCTGGAAATCCATCCAGGACATTGGTGAGGAAGAGGACGGATTTTATATCCTTCAGTATCAGCAGGGTGATGACTTTGTTGATGTGATGATTGGCCGCCCGGAAGAGGGCGGTGCATTTGTCACCTTTTCGCAGCGGCCATGATCGTCATTTTCATAGTAGAATCAAAACCATGAAATCTGAAAATCCCCCCAAAATCAATATGTCTTCTCCTGACCTCACAGAGGCAGAACGTCAGGCCGTCATCTCGGTGATTGAAACCCGTTATTTGAGCATGGGTCCGCAGGTGAAAGCCTTTGAAAACGCCTTCCGCGACGAGTTTGGTTTCAAACATGCCATCTCGGTTAATTCCGGCACGGCTGGCTTGCACCTGTGTGTGCGGGCTGCCGGCATTGGCGCAGGAGACCTGGTCATCACCACGCCGTTCTCTTTTGTGGCGTCGACCAATGTCCTCCTGTTTGAGAATGCAGTGCCGGTGTTCGTGGATATCGACCCCAATACAGGTAATATTGACACCGACCTGACGGCTGAAGCAGCCAGAGATCTGCGGACCGGCGGTGCTGCGGCCCGGCGATGGCTGCCGCGCCGCGGGGCAGTGACCGACACGCCCTTGAAAGCCCTCTTGCCAGTGGACGTTTTCGGCCAGCCTGCTGATTATGACACCCTGCAGGAAATTGCTGACGAGGCAGGCGTGCCCATCATCGAAGACTCCTGCGAAGCACTGGGCTCAACTTACAAAGGCCGCCCGGCTGGTGCGCTGGGGGACTATGGCGTGTTCGCTTTCTACCCCAACAAGCAAATCACCACCGGTGAAGGCGGGATGATCGTGACCAACCTCGACAAAGAAGCCGATTTCATGATGGCTTTGCGCAACCAGGGCCGCGCCCCCGGCGACACCTGGCTGCAGCACACCTTCCTCGGATACAACTACCGCCTGGATGAGATGAGCGCGGCCATTGGCGCAGTGCAGATGACCCGTCTGGATGACTTGCTCAAAACCCGCGAACAGGCTGCCGAATGGTATAACCAGCGTCTGGCAAATATGGCCGGCGTGGAAATACCCCTCATCCTGCCGGAGACAACCCGCATGAGCTGGTTTGTGTACGTCATCCGCCTGGATTCCGGCACGCAGCGCGATGCGGTTGCCGAGCGATTGAAAGAACGCGGCGTGCCTGTGCGGCCGTATTTTGCCCCGATCCACTTGCAGCCCTATATGATGGAGCGCTTTGGCTTCCAGCCTGGCGATTTCCCGGTGACCGAAGACCTCGGAGCACGCGGTCTGGCGCTGCCTTTCTCCGGCAAGATGACCGAAGAAGAAGTGGATTACGTTTGCCGAACCCTGCAAGACGTGTTGTAAAAAACCATGATGGAAACAACTGCTGGCACTGCTGAAGCCTTCCGCCCGTTCCGGCGCAATGGCCTGCTGATCCATATTGGCCTTGCCCTGGTTTCGGCTGCGGCTGGCGGCGTGTGTTTCTGGCAGTTATCTGCCCAGCAGGGACAGCCCGGATTCCTGTGGCTGCTGTTGCTGGGTATCCTGGTGCTGATCCCCTTACCGCTGCTGATCTATAACCTGTATGGATTGCTCAGTGCCACGTATACCCTGGAACGGGACGGTCTGCGGCTGCGCTGGGGACTGCGCGCCGAAGACATCCCCTTGCAGGAGATTGAGTGGCTGCGCAACGCGCAGGAACTGGGCTTTGCCCTGCCCCTGCCCGCGTTTCGCTTCCCGGGAGCGATTCTCGGAACGCGCAACGTGGAAGGATTGGGACGGGTTGAATTTTTGGCATCCGATGTGAACAACCTCCTGCTGGTGGCCACGCCGCGCTGCGTATTCGTCATCTCGCCAGTGGAAATGCGCGCGTTCGAGCGGGCTTTCCGACGATCCATGGAGATGGGCAGTCTTTCTCCAATGCCCGCGTACTCCACCCAGCCAGTGGTCTTTCTGCGTCAGATGCTGGCAGACCGCAGCGTGCGCATCCTGCTGGCGATCAGTACTTTTCTGTTGATAGGTTTGCTGGTGGTGGTGGCGTTGCAATTACCCGGACGCGAGTTGGTCTCACTGGGTTTTGACAGCGAGGGCTTGCCGCGTGAGGCTGGCCCCGCCCAGCAGTTGCTCATGCTGCCGGCCCTGGGGGCGGTGGTACTGATTATTGATCTGGTTGCCGGAATGTTTTTGTACCACCGCTGGAAACAGCATCTGATTGCCTATTTATTGTGGGGCAGCAGCGGGCTGACTTCCATATTATTGATTTTTGCAGCACTGCAAATTTCCTGATTTCGGCTATAATTGAGAGTACTGGCGTGTTGATCTGCACGCTGAACGTGAGTTCAGGTCCGGACTCATAAAAACTTATTCGTATCGACCCACATAGTTATCAGGAGGAGAAGAAATATGTCCAAGTCAATGGAAGATCTGCAAGCCGCCTTTGCTGGCGAATCACAGGCAAACCGCAAATATCTGGCCTATGCTGCCAAAGCTGAAAAAGATGGGTTCGCCCAGGCTGCCCGTTTGTTCCGCGCTGCTGCCGCAGCCGAGACCGTTCATGCGCACAACCATTTCCGCGCGATGGACGGGATCAAGACCACCGAAGAAAATTTGAAGGATGCAATGGCTGGCGAAAACTACGAGGCCGAGGAAATGTATCCTGCATTCATCAACGATGCCGAGCTGGAACAAGAAAAACGCGCGCTGCGCAGCTTTGGTTATGCGCTGGAAGTTGAGAAACAGCACCGCGCTTTTTACCAGGAAATGCTGGACAGCCTGGAAGAACAGGAAGAATATGATTATTACGTCTGCCCTGTTTGTGGTTCAACCCACCGCCGCGAAGCCCCGGAAACCTGCCCGATCTGTGGCGCTGACAAAGCCCGCTTCATGAAAGTCAGCTAATCTGCAAGTAATTTTCATTATGACCGCCCTCCATCAAGAGGGCGGTTTTTTTGTTGTAAGAAAGGCTTTTGATATCACGTCTAAAAAACAACAGCTTGAAAAGCATTTGACATTGCGCTGTTAATCGGATAATATTTATCTTAATAATATCGGTAATAGAATTCAGGAGAATGATGATGAACAAGAATAGATTTGCTGTAGTCGCTTTGTTGTTGACATTGGTGCTTGTGCTGGCCGCATGTGCCCCGAAGGAAGAAATGCCAGCTGAGATGCCGCCAGAAGCAGAGGAAGCAATGCCTGTTGCAGAAGAAACAGAGCCAATGGAAATGGAAGAGCCAGCCGAAGAAGCCATGGAAGAAGAGGAAATGGCGGGAGAACTGGATGTGGAAGCTTTAATTGACGAGAAAGTGGCTGGCAATCACGACGTCGAGCGCATCTTCAATGCTGTGAAAACCCGTGAAGAATGGGAAGAAACCCTTGACCGCATGATTGGTTATGGCGCCGAGATCAGCGATGAAGAAAAAGAGATCATCATTACCTATTTGCTGGAGCGTGATTTGGACGCAATGGAAGCTTCAGCAGAAGTTGATGTGGAAGCTTTGATTGATGAAAAAGTAGCTGGCAACCATGACCTTGGGCGTATTTTCAATGCCGACAAGACCCGTGAAGAATGGGAAGAAACCCTTGACCGCATGATTGGCTATGGCGCAAAGATCAATGAGGAAGAGAAGGAAGTTATCATCGAATTTCTGCTGAATCGCTAAAATCACAGCGGATAAGTTAATCGAATCAGGAGAAAGCAAAGCGCTTTCTCCTGATTTTAATCTGCCGTATAATGGATATATTCAAATAGTGTATAGAAGGAAATATCAGCAATGAAGAACAAAACTGTACTGGTTACTGGCGCTACGGACGGGATTGGCAAGGAGACCGCCCTGCAGTTGGCGCGCATGGGCGCGCGCGTGCTGGTTCATGGACGCAGCGCAGCGCGCTGTCAACAAGCCGTAGACGAGATCCACAGTCAGAGCGAAAATCCGCACGTGGCGTACCTGCTGGCGGATTTCTCCAGCCTGGCACAGGTGCGCGCGCTGGCCGCCGAAGTGGGCCAGCGTGTCGCGAAGCTGGATGTGCTCGTCAATAATGCCGGGGCGTATTTCAAGGAACGCACCCTCAGTGAAGACGGCTATGAGATGACCTTTGCAGTCAATCATCTCGCGCCTTTCCTGCTGACCAACCTCCTCCTGCCGCTGCTGGAAAAGTCCCCGGCCGGGCGGATCGTGACAGTCAGTTCAACGATGCACACGGTGCGCGGGCTGGATATGAATGACCTGCAAGGCGAGCAGCGCTACCGCGGGAACGGGGCATATGCCCTTTCCAAATTGGGGAATATCCTCATGACCCGGGAACTGGCCGAGCGGCTCGCTGGCAGCAGCGTTACGGCTAACTCCCTGCACCCCGGTGTGATTGATACCAAGCTGCTGCGCAACGCCTTCGGGATGAGCGGCAGCAGCATCCAATCCGGCGCGGCGACCTCGGTTTACCTTGCCAGCTCGCCGGAGGTGGCGGGTGTGAACGGGGCCTATTTTGTGGATTGCAGACAGGTTGACCCCGGAGAACAGGCGCAGGATCCCACCCTGCAAAAGCAGTTCTGGCAGATCAGTGAAAAGCTGACTGGACTGGCTGGGTGATGAACGGAAAAGGCCGCTGGATCGTCTGGTCTGTTTTGCTGATGCTGCTTATGCTATCGGCCTGCCAGCCAGCGGCAGCTGCTCCAACCGCAACACAGACGGCTGCTGCAACCTCGCGCCCCACCGCAACCAGCACGATTTCACCTCCACCAGCTACCAGTACCCCGGTGCCAACGCGCACCATGTTCCCCACCCGGACGCCACCCCCTGCCGCCCAGGCAGTGGGACCCGACAACTTCCCTGAAGGCGTCAATCCCCTGACCGGATTGATAGTGAGCGACCCGGCTGTGCTGGCGCTTGCCCCCGGGCTCGTTTCCATCTCCAATTCGCCCATCACCACCCGCCCGCAGTCCGGCCTGTCCTATGCAGATTTCGTCTATGAAATGTACATTGGCCAGGGCGTCACCCGTTTCCTGTCCGTATTTTATGGCGAATATCCGCCGGAGGATGTTGGCCCGCTGCGCTCCGGGCGGCTGCCCTATGAAACCCTGCGCAAACTGTATCGCGGGTATCTGGTGTTTGGTTCGGCTTCCAAGGTTGTCATGCCCCATTTGGAAGAGCGCAATATTGTCTATGGCATCGAGGGTGCCGAAGATCCCAACACCGCCTTTATTTCCCCGGAGGAGTTGAAAACCATCGCCGCGGATACCGTCACCCGACGCGGGGTGCCTGCAATGAGCGGATTGCGCTTTGATCCTCAAGCCCCGTCCGGCGGCCAGCCTGCCGAGCGGATTTGGGTACCCTATCATTACACCGACCAGGTATTTTGGGAGTATGATAAAGAGAGTGGAACCTATCTGCGTTTGCAGAGTGACCAGGATGGCGAACAGGTCTACGCCTTTGAGGATAAACTGACCGGTGAACCGCTGACCAAAGAAAATGTGATCGTGCTGTTTGCCCAACACCGTTTCTTTGACGAAACATTTTTTGATATTGACCTGGTGTATATCAGCCGCCTGCCAGCCCTCATCTTCCGCGATGGGCAGATGTATAAGGCCTATTGGACGACGGCCAACGAGGAATACGAACGCACCACCGGACGTTTGCGGCCCATCCGCTTCATCGATGGTGAGGGGAATCCCTTCCCACTGAAAAATGGTCACACCTGGGTAATGATCGTTCCACAATTTACAGCGTATAATGAGACTGTGGAATCATTTGTTTTTCGGGAATTACAGGCGGGGAATGAACCGGGATCGGCCCATTGGGCTATCCATTTTCATCCTCCCGCGACCGGCATCTGGCCTTCGCCAACCCCGCCTCCCTGACGTTATTTTTCATCTATTTTTTTTGAGGAGCAGGAATGAAAGAAAAACCCGATATGATGGCAATGTACCCTGAGAGTGAATGGATGCGCTGGATGTTCAAGGCGCCCATCCTTTCCTGGCGGTTGGGGCTGGGCCCCCTGGTGGGCAAGGTGATGATGATCCTGACCACCACCGGACGAAAATCCGGCCTGCCGCGGCACACGATGATCGAGTGTCACCGCATCAATGGCAAGAAATACGCCCCCTGCGCGTATGGTGAGAAAGCCGATTATTACCAGAATATTCTCGTTGATCCGCGGGTGACCGTGCAAACTGCGGATGGCACCCAGTCAATGATTGCTTCCCGCGTAACCGATGATGAAGAAATGGCCCTTTTCTTCAAGCATGGCATGGATTTCGCGCCGGGAATGTTGACCTGGTATCTGGAATCACTGGAGGTTGAACCTTCCGTGGAAGCGGTGCTGGAGAACAAGGATAAGATTTACTGGCTGCGATTTGACCCTACCGAAGAACTGACCCCGCCCGGCCTGGAAGTGGACCTGGCCTGGCTGTGGCCGTTGGCACTGGTGGCAGTGACGATGCTATGGCTGTTTGGTCGCAAAGGGAAGAAAAAGAAATAAAACAGAGCTGATACAAGCAACATTGTCGATGCGTTTTGTTTGGAGAGTGAGGCTGGCATGAACATCTTGATTCTGGGTGGAACGATATTTTTAGGCCGGGCATTGGTGGAAGAAGCGAAACGCCGCGGACATACCGTCACATTATTCAATCGCGGACTGACCAACGGGAGCTTGTTCCCGGAAGTAGAAAAGCTGTATGGCTACCGTGACAGCGATCTGGATGCCTTGCAAGGACGACAGTGGGACGCAGTCATTGACACCTGCGGTTTTGTGCCGCGCGTGGTGCGCAAGTCTGTTAAATCTGCTGGCGCGCAGTGTGGGTCAATATGTGTATATTTCCAGCATCTCTGTCTATGCCGATACCAGCCAGCCAGGAACGAAAGAAGACGCCCCAACGGTTCGGTTGGAGACGGAAATTGTAGATGAATCCAACAGCGCGTATTATGGCCCGTTCAAGGCGCAGTGTGAGCAGGTGGTGCAATCCGGGATGATCGGACGCTCTTTGATCGTGCGCCCGGGTTTGATGGTTGGCCCGCATGATGAAACCGACCGTTTCTCCTACTGGCCATTCCGCATTGCCCAGGGCGGCGAAGTGATGGCCCCCGGCCGGCCGGAGCGCCCGATCCAGTTCATTGATGTGCGCGACGTGGCCGCATGGATCATCACCCAAATTGAAAATCAGCAGAACGGGGTCTTCAATGTTGCCAGTCCGGATGGATGGGCCACAATGGGCAGCGTGTTACAGGCCTGCATGAATGTGATCCAGTCTGATGCAGAGTTGAAGTGGGTGCCTGAAGATTTTCTGATGCAGAATTCAGTGGGGGAATGGATTGAAATGCCGCTGTGGTTGGCTGAATCCGATCCGTCGGTGGCTGGTTTCCTGCGCTTTGATGTCAGCCGTGCGCTGGCCACCGGCCTGAAACTGCGCCCGGTGGAGGACACGATCCGCGATACGTTGAGCTGGGTGAAGACCTGGCCGCATGATCGCATCTGGCAGGCGGGTATGAGCCGCGCGCGGGAAAAAGACCTGCTCAACATTTTCCTGAGAGGCTTTTTTGCCTACTGATCCGAAATTCGAAAGTAATATGGTAACTTTTAAGCGCCGCGGGGTGCGGTTCAAGCACCGCGTTGGCGCTATTGTTTTGGATGGGCACGAGCGCATCCTGCTGGTAGACGCGGATGATTTCTGGTTCATCCCCGGCGGGCACGTGGAGTTGATGGAATCGGCCCAGGAAACGGTGCGCCGCGAGATGCAAGAGGAGCTGGGCTTTACGCCCGAGTCTGAGCGGCTGCTGTGGGTCATCGAGGATTTTTACCATTACCGTGATGATGTGCATGAGGTCGCGATGTATTTCCTCGTGCGTCCGCCGGAGGGCTGCGACCTGCTGGATGGCCGCGAGACGATCACGCTGAGATGAAGAGGGACTGGAATTTGAGGCGCGCTGGTTTGCACTGGATGCGCTGGACGGGGTGGACCTGCGCCCGTCGTGCCTGCTTGAGCTGTTGCGGGACATCCCCGACTACGCCGCGGCATGTGGTCTTTCGGGAGGAGTTTCGAAATTAACCTGCGTAAGGGTGTGGTCAATCCGCAGAGCGGTTGACCGCACCAATCAGGCGCTCCAATTCGGGAGAAAAATGATTTATGACGATGTGAAATCTGGTTTGCAAAGGAGTTTCAAGTATAGGTTGCGGACAGGTCGGGAGACCTGTCCCTACGATAATTCATACGGCAATTTACAGACGGGGATATTTGGGGAGGGGTGATGATGAAAAAGGCAGTGATTTCTCTTCTTTTGATGACCATGCTGGCAGGGTGTGCGGCTGTTCCGCAGGAGGCGGTGCCGACGCCGTCGCTGACGGTGGACAATGCGCCGGAGCCGACTGCGATCCTGATCAGCATCAAAACACTTACACCAAGCCCGACTTAAGCGATATGTCCACCCGAACAAAGGGGAACTTTCTTCCCCACATATACTTGGACACCTCAGCCGACGCTGTCTCAAGAGGAAGCAACCGAACCAGGAGAAATTGCTGACTGGTGATGATTTATGCCGGTTGCCCTGTTGGGGAAATATCATTCCAGGTGAAACATCCTGGGAAGAGGCCAAAGGGACTTGACAAATTGCTAAGGTGCGAGATACCCCCGACAACCTTTAAAGGACTTGCATCTTCCAAACTCGTTGGAACCAGAAAACTCGTTTGGAATGGGCCTTAGAGTGGATCAGCGTGAAAAAATGGTAGAAGTTATATCCACATACCGGCACGATTATCGATTAGATCAAATGCTGAGTAATTATGGAAAGCCTGCTGAGGTTTGGTTGCATGCTGACTGGAATATTTCTGTGTTGCCGATGAATTTGATGTATACAATCATGTTGTATTATCCAGATCAAGGTATTCTGGCTGCTTATCAGGGTTCTGGAGAAATCGGCGATATTTATGAAATCTGCCCTTCGGAAATTGATTATGATGAGCCTCAACCCATCTTGAAACTTTGGTCACCGCAGGAAAAATTATCAATCGAATATGTCATACAAAATTACGCTCCAGAATTGGGAGAAATTGAACGATACAATCGTATCGAAAAATGTGGAGTTGCAGGGAATGGACGTACAGGATTTCTATGAGATTTATCAAAATCCTGAGAATAAAAATGTGTGCATTCAAATTCCTGCATACGAATATACCAGTAAAGTGGGTCAGCGCCTCACTCTGCTTGTGGTCACTGGGGTGGTGGCGTTTGCAGCGCAGCATGAGGATGAGGTCTTGCAGTATGTCGGCGGGTATCACGGCTGGCAAACTCTGGAATATGAGGTGGAGGATGTGTGCCCATTCCGGTAAGATGTAGGAGATAGTGCCCCTCCGACTTCGATCCCCGCGTTCGAGCTAAGACTGATTCCCTTGCAACAAGCTCAACAAGAAGAGGCACCAATTTTCAATACTCCCCCAGAAAGCGATTGAGATATTTTGATAGCAAATCCGAGTATACTTATATTCAGTGCGTCAGCCGTGGGCTGGCGTGTCTGTATGATAACGATAGGACACTGATCAGAAAGGAGGAAGGTATGACATCTCTGGAAGTTTTCTATCTGCTATGCGCCATTACTGGCGGCGTTCTGTTTACATTGCGTGCAATCATGTTCTTTGTTGCAGGCGGCTTTGACGCGGAGTTTGGCAGCGAAATGGACGGCGCCGAAGGGCTTGATCTCGATGGCGGCATGGATCTGGACGGGGGCATGGATCTCGATGGCGGTATGGACTTTGACCTGGACGGCGTGTCTGACGTCGATTTTGACGGGGACCTCGGTGATGTCGGCGATGTAGATGTCGACGGAATGGACGCGGCTTACACCAACACGGATGTGAGCTTCAAGTTCATTTCCTTGCAGGGATTGACAGCCTTCTTCATGATGTTCGGTCTGGCCGGTCTGGCATTGTCCAAATCTGCCCAACCCGATCTGGTGAGCCTGGGGGGCGGCATCATTGCCGGGGGCTTCACGGTTTGGGTGATCAGCCGCATCTTCATCGGCGCGCAGAAGCTGCAATCTGAAGGCACGATCAATATGCAGAATGCGATCGGTCTGGAAGGCACAGTGTATCTGCGCATTCCGGCCAATGATATTGGAAAAGTAAACCTTGTTCTGCAGGGCGCATTGAAGGAATTCAATGCTGTATCGGCAGACAAGAAATTGATTAATACAGGCGAACAAGTCCGGGTAGTTGGTTTGAATGCCGGGGAAATGCTCGTTGTTGAACGTATCAGTGAGTAAAAGGAGAAAATTGTGAACACAGGTGGCGTACTAGGGATAGGTGTTTTGGTTGTCTTTTTGGTGATCGTTTTCTTCACCATATTGTATCTTGCCAGCCGTTACAAACGCTGTCCGTCCGACAAAATCCTGGTCATCTATGGTAAGGTCGACAAAGGCCGTTCCAGCCGCTGTATGCACGGCGGCGGCGCGTTGGTCTGGCCGTTGATCCAGGACTATGCATACATGAGCCTGACCCCGATGACGATCAGCATCCCGCTGCAGGGCGCGCTTTCCCTGCAGAACATCCGCATCAACGTGCCCAGCACCTTCACGGTGGGTATCAGCACCCAACCGGAGATCATGAGCAACGCGGCCGAGCGTCTGCTGGGCCTGCGCCCGGCAGCAGATCGAGGATATGGCCAAGGAGATCATCTTCGGCCAGCTTCGTCTGACAGTGGCATCGCTGACCATTGAGCAGATCAACCAGGACCGCGAGAGCTTCCTCGAATCGATCCGCAAGAACGTGGAACCGGAACTGAACAAGATCGGTCTCTATCTGATCAACGTGAACATCACCGACATCACCGATGAGTCGACCTACATTGAAAGCATCGGTAAAAAAGCCGCCTCCGAGGCGATCAACCAGGCCAAGGTGGACGTGGCCGAGCAGGACAAGATGGGTGCCATCGGTGAAGCCGAGGCCAACCGTGAGAAAGAGATCCGCGTGGCTGAGAATACCGGCCCAGGCAGTCAAAGGCCGCAAGAAAGCCGAAGCCGACCAGCGTATTTATGTGCAGGAGCAGGAAGCAGAAGCAGTCGGCGGCGAAAATATCGCCAAGGCCGACATCGCCAAATCCAATGCCGAGCTGGCCGTGCAGGAAGCAGCCGCCAAGCAGCAGGCTGAAGTTGCCCGGCGCAAGGCAGAAGTCGAGATCCAGAAAGCACAGTATCTGGCCGAGCAGGAACGCCTGCGCGCCGCTGAAGTGGTCCGTCAGGAAATGGACAAACAGAAGATCGAGATCGCTGCTGAAGCCGAGGCCGAACGCATTCGCCGCGAAGCCAAAGGTGAGGCAGATGGTATCCTGCTGCGGTATCAGGCAGAAGCTGAAGGTTTGCAGCAGTTGCTTGACCAGCAAGGCGGCCGGTTACAAGAAACTGGTCGATAGCTGCAATGGCGACGCCGAAGCGGCAGCCCGCCTGCTGTTGATCGAGAAGATGGAAGAACTGGTTGCCCGCCAGGTGGAAGCCATCCAGAACCTGAAGATCGACAAGATCACGGTCTGGGATTCGGGCGGCAGCAACGGTTCCACCACAGCCAATTTCCTGTCTGGCCTGGTGCAGAGCCTGCCGCCATTGCAGGACTGTCCTCCAAGCTGGCTGGTATCGAATTGCCTGAATTTCCTGGGCAAGATGATCGAGGAGAAGGCGGCTGAGGCGGAAGAATCGCCGACAGCGCCGGTGGTGTGAAGAACCTCCGGCGGAGGAAGTGCCCTCCGGCAGAGGCATAAGTCTGTAGACAAATGAATCGAGCGGCTGTCCTGAATTCAGGACAGCCGCTTTTATGAATATTCGGAAAATTGAGACCATTTTATGAAAGAAAATTTGCAGGCAGTGATTGATCAATGGAAGCAAAAAGCCCGGAAAGTGAAAAGCAGAGGTGCAGGCATTGTTTCTGGCATACCGGCATCCGCAAACCCCGTGGTATGCCAAAGCTTTTGCCGGATTGGTGATCGCGTATTCGTTAAGCCCGATTGATCTGATCCCTGATTTTATTCCTGTTTTGGGCTACCTGGATGATCTGATCCTGGTGCCGTTGGGGATTACGCTGGCGATCAGGATGATCCCGGTTGAGGTGATGGAGGAATGCCGCGCACAGGCCGAGGCTGAACCGTGGGATGGGAAGCCCAAAAACTGGTTTGGGGCGGTGATCATCGTTGCGCTGTGGGTGGTTTGTATCGTGTGGGTGGTTAGGCTTTTCAGGGGGTGAGAGGGGAGTGTTGCGGTCCAGGTATAAAAGCATTTGCTGAGTTTTAAGGCAGAGATGCGCTTGGGCGCATGCCATGCGCCCCTACGAGTTATGGTATTCCCCACAAACTGACTGGTGCCATCCCAATGGGAGAGGGCCAGATAGGTGCCGTCCGGCGAGAAGAAGGGCTTCCCGAAGGGCAGGGGCGGGTCGAGTTCTAACAGGAGTTTGCCGTCGCTGACACGCAGGATGGTGAGGGTCTTGCCCGAGACGGCCAGCAGTTCCCCGTCCGGGGAGAAGGCCAGGGCGTTGCCGCTGACGGCGATGCGCTGCGCAACAGAGGTGCTTTCTCTGCCAATCTGGCGCAGGAAGACCACTTCTTCATTATCATCCCTGGCGGCTGCGGCAAGGAAGTCTCCATCAGGCGAGAAGGCCGCCGCCGTGCCGCTGAAGCTGTCCAGCAGGGACCAGTCCCCGGTCTGCCAGAGCTGTATCCCATCGCCGGAAGTCACCGCAAGCAGATCACCATCAAATGAGAAGGTCAGCGAAGAAACACCGGCCGGCACGTCCAGAGTATCCAGGACTATCCCCGCTTCCACATCCCAAATATTGAGCTTGCCCTGCCCATCTGATGAAGCGGCCAGGACGCCATCATGGGAGAAGGCCAGCGCGCTCAAATTGCGGCGGTTCTTTTCAGAGGTGATCTGCGCTTCGCTGATCCCTTCCGCCCAGACCAGCAGGCGCTGGTCGCTGCTGGCAGCGCCAATCCAGGCCAGGTCATGAGACGCGGCCATCAGGGCAGGGCTGGCCGTCAGGCTTGGGCCAGTGACGGCGGCAAAGGGCTGGTTGAACGGCACTTCATACAGCCGCCCGTTATGCAGGGCGCTGAAGAGTCCCGCTCCATTGGGGTTGAACTGCGTGAAGAAGGGGAATGCAGGCAGGAATCCGGCCGGGGTGGTTGTCTGCTGCGTCAGACGGTTCGCCTTCGGCAAAGTCAGCGGGCAGTTCCCAGACCCAAAAGCTGCCGGAGAGGAGGATCACGCGTTTCTTGTCCGGCGTGAGGGTCAGCAGGGCTTCCGTGTCCACAACTTCCGGCAGCGGGATTTCAGCGAGCAGCTTGCCTTCGTCAGCCTGCCACAGTTTGAGGGTTCCTGTTTCCAGGGTGGCTGCCAGACTGCCATCATTGGACAGCGCCGCCGCCAGCACGTTTTCCCTGAAGGGTTTCAGGGTGGAGAGGGTAGTCCCGTCGTCGGTGTTGAAGATGCGCACCTGTTTGTTTTGCAGGGCGGCTACCAGACCGCCATCCGACGAGAAGGCCAGGTTTGATGCAGTCAGCCCGCCGCCGGCGGTGCCGATATAAAGCTCGTCCGTGCGTTTCCAGCCTGGCATTTGCCAAACTTGCACCTGGCGCTCCGGTGCCCAGGCGAAGAGCATTTCACTGTCTGGGGAGAACATGACTGCCCGCATAGCTGTGCTGAAGCCGGAGAAAGTTTGCATCAGTGCCAACGGCTGGCTGGTCTCATCGGTGAAGCGCCACAGGCGGATGGTCTTGTCCCAGGATGCGCTGGCAGCCCATTCCCCGTCTGGCGAGATGGCCACCGAAAAGACAACCGAAGCGTGGGCGCGGGTCTCGCTGGTGAGTTGCCCTGTGGCGGTATCCCACAGATTCAGGCTGCCATCACCGTTGCCGCACAGGATGAAATCACCATTCGGAGTAAAAGCCAGGCTGC
The DNA here is from genome assembly GCA_963753895.1 of uncultured Chloroflexia bacterium. GTDB lineage: Bacteria > Chloroflexota > Anaerolineae > Anaerolineales > Anaerolineaceae > SMBSF63. Next base: position 151,533 of record CAVWEE010000002.1, read on the forward strand.
GCGGACTGGCGCTGATGTCTGTGGTCATTAAAAGGTCCAGGCTGCCCCCGTCATACAGGGAGAGTCCCCGGGTGCTGGCTACCGCCAGCAGATCACCATTAGCCGACCAGGCAATAGCCTGGGGCAGGCCCTGCCCGATGCGGTTCAACTGCGCCAGCTTCTTGATGTTGCGCTCGCTGATCACGGCGGAGGATTGGGCTGCCGGGGTGCCGGCCATCCCGGCCACGTAAGGCGTGGGGGTGAAGGTGGCGGTGGGCAGGGGCGTGCTGCTGGGCAGCGGGGTAAAGGTCGGCCAGGGGGTTCCGGTGACGAAAGGTTCCGGCTGGGGCAGAAGCTCACAGCCCGAAAGCAGGAGAGTGGTGAGCAGGAGCAGCAAGCATAGTTTTCTCAGGGTGTTCATGGGGTTATGATACCCTAAAAGCGAAACTCCCGCATTGGCTGACTGCGGGAGTTTGATTTCAAGAAGCCTCTCCCTTGATTTGCGGAGCAAATCGGGAGAAACGAAGCGATTCCGAAGGAACAAAGAGAGAGCGGCTTACATCTCCGCTTTGCCCCAGCCCTGCATCAAGGAAGCATAGAACTGGGCCATTTTTTCGAGGCCATCCACGCTGATGTGCTCATCAATACCGTGAATGAGCTTGAGCGCTTTGGCGCCAAGCTGAAGCGGCATAAAGCGGTACACGCTGTCACAGACACTGTAATAATGGCGCGCGTCCGAGGCGCCCAGCATAAGGTACGGTGCCACGGCGGCTTCGCCAAAGAACTGGCGGATGGTCTTTTCCAGAGCGGCATAAGCCGGGGAGTCCACAGTGGAAACCGGGGAGGGATCCCAGCCATTGTTTTCCACGGCTTTGACCTGCACGCGCTCATCATTGATGATCCGGCGCACAGCGGCAACGGTGCCATCGCTGGTCTCGCCGGAGATGAGGCGGAAGTTGACCATTGCTTTGGCTTCGCGCGGGAGGATGTTGTCCTTGATGCCGCCGTTGATGACGGTCACGGCGGTGGTGGTGCGGATGATGGCGTTGGTTTCGCCTTTGCCGCTGACCATTTTGTCGACAATGCCTTTGGTGAGCCACAGGTTGGCAAACACCAGGCGGAAATGGAAGGGCACATGTTTACCAGCCGCGCGGAAGATGTTCACAAGCGTTTCCATGCGGGCGGGCAGGGGATTGTCTTCCAGACGGGTGATGGCTTTGGCAAGGATGCCGATGGCAGTGTTCTTCGGCGGGGTGGAGGCGTGGCCGGGTTCGGATTCCACGGAAAGCTCAATGGTCAGGTAGCCTTTCTCGGCGGTGCCGATCAGGGCGATGGGTACATCAACGCCCGGCAGCATGCTTTCTGCCACCATGCCGCCCTCGTCGATCACGCCAGCCAGGCGGATGCCTTGCTCTTCCATGTGTTTGGCAACGAAACGGGCGCCATGCAGGCCGCCAATTTCTTCATCATGGCCGTAACCAAGGTAGATGGTGCGTTCCGGCTGGTATCCGGCGCGCAGCAGTTCTTCCACCGCGTCCAGGGTGCAGGTGATCTGGCTCTTGATGTCCAGGGTGCCGCGGCCCCACACGCTGCCGTCGGCGATCGCGCCGCTGAAAGGCGGGTGCGTCCAGGCGTCCAGGGTAGCGGGGTCTACCGGCACGACGTCCTGATGGGCCATGAAGAGCACGCCGGGCAGCTCCGGCTGTGTGCCTTGCCAGGTATACAGCAGGCTGAATTCGTTGATCTTTTCCAGCTTGAGATGCTTGTGCGCCAGGGGATACATCTCTTCCAGCACTTTGTGCAGGGTTTGCAGGGTTTCGGGATCAGGCGGCTGGTTTACGCCATGAGAGACGGTCTCCACCTGGATCACTCTGGAGAGATGCTCAGCGGATTGGGCAGTGTCGATCTGGATGTAGTCCTGTGCGGATGCGGCCGCTGCCGGTCTGGCAAAAGTAAACGCCCTGACCAAAGCGATGACCAGCAGCACAACAATGACGAATAATAAAACAGTGAAGAAATTCATTTTCCGGCCTCGATTATGAGAGAGATATTAGGGTTTTAGTCCCTGGCTTATTTTACTCCCTTTTTTTGTAAGGTTAATCAGATAAAAAACATCAAAATAACACGATAATGTGATTTTTATTTAGAAAAGGATGAAATGATGAAAAAAACGATTGGGATGATGGTTTTGATTGGTGTTTTGGTGTTGGCAGCCTGTACGCCTGCCCCGGCGGTGATGGAAGAGGAAATGCCGGCCGTTGAGGAAGCAGCCATGGAAGAAGAAATGCCTGCAGAGGAAATGGCAAAGAGGAAATGGAAGAAGCACCGATGGCCGAAGCGGATGCTCCGGTGACCGAGATGGAGATGGAAGTCAACGAGTCCGGGTATATCGAAATTGATGCGCTGGCAGCACAGGCATTGATGGAGTCCACCCCCAATCTGGTGATCATTGACGTGTCGCCGTCGTATGCTGCCGGGCATTTGCCGGGTGCGATCAGTATCCCCCTGTCGCAGTTGGAAGGCCGTTTGAGCGAACTGGACCCCGCGCAGCCCGCATCTGGTCTACTGTCACGGTGATGGCCCAGCGATTGCCGGTGCCGAGCTGCTGGTGGCGAATGGCTTCAGCCCTGTGTATCGCCTGCTGGGAAATTACGCCGGCTGGGTGAAGGCTGGTTTGCCAGTGGAGAAGTAAGTACTGAACGACCCTCTCCAGCGAAAATCTTCCTCGCAGACTTGTTCTCTCCCGGGAGCGGGAGAGATTTTTGTATTCATTACAATAGGGTGTTGTTCAAATGGAGGCAAGACAGCCATCCCAAGTGTGCATACGTCCCTTGGACATTATAAATGAAACGCATTCACCCCGACCCAGATCTGATACAACCCCAACAGCGCCAGCAGCAATGCCAGACCGTAGCCGATCCATTTCTGGGCTTTGGCGGGCAGTTTGCCGGTTTGACCGAAGAGGATGATCAGTGTTGCCAGGGCGGGGATGAAGACGGCGTACATGCCGATGATGAAGGACAGGCCATGCATCGGGGAAATCTGCCAGCCTTCGAGGACGATGGGGGCGCCGATGGTGCTCCAGAAGAGGTAGACGCTGGGGCTGAGGATGTTGATGGCGGCGGCGCTGAACAGGCTTTTGGCAGGGGTTGCTTCCACGGCGGCAGTGTCTTCTTTTTCTTCGGTGAAGGCTTTGTAGGCGCCGCGGGCGAGGGTTAGCATCAGCAGGCCGCCGGCGATGCGCAGGCCATCCAGGACGCCCTGGGGCATGCGCGAGAGCACAAGCAGGGTGAGCAGGACGGGCGGCAGGTCAGAGACCAGCGGCGCAAAGGCCATCGGCAGGGACTTGCGCCAGCCGCGGCGCAGGGTCTCGGAGAGGATGTAAGTCTGGAAGGGGCCCGGTTGGAGGGCGGCGTACAGGCCCATGGCAAAGCCCTGGGTGAAGTAAATCCACATTGTTAATTGTTCCTTTTTTACAAACACAGCCTGGAGAAAATCACCAGGCTGTGTGGTTTTATATGAAGTATGCTCTGACCGTTTATGAACTTGCTTCAGCAGCTGTCCGTTTGCCGAAGAGCATGGGCATGATCGGGAATGGCAAGTACGTTCAGCAGGGCCAGCAGGATAAAGGCACCAGCGTAGCCGAAGCGTGAATCGGCCAGGAATCCGCTGAGGGCCATGCCCGCTCCCTGGGCGACGTTGGTGACGGCCATCAGGATCGAGAACATGGAAGCAGCGATGCGCGAGTCGGTGTAGCCCATTGCCAGGGCGAAGTAGACGGTCTGGTAGGTGCCGTAGGACAGGCCAAACAGGGCCACCAGGAACCAGGCAAACCAGGCGGCGGGGATGAAGGCCAGCGGCAGGATGCCCACCACCGAGATGATGATCGAGATCCAGGTGGCGCGTTTGCGGCCCACGCGCTGGATGAGCTGCCCGCCGACCACGCTGCCCAGCACCACGCCGATGCCCCACACGGTGGTCAGGAACCGGCCTGGCTGAGCGAGATGCTAAAGCGTTCCTGCAGGTAGGGGTTGACGATCTGGTTCGCGCCGGCAATGATCAGGAAGAAGACAAAGCCCAACGCGGCCAGGGCAATGATGGTCTTCTGTTTGAAGGCGGAGAAGGCTTTCCAGTCGAAGCTGCGTTCCACGGCGCGCGCGGCTTCCTTGACCTTCAGCACCATCGGGATGGGCACGAGGGTGAAAACAGCCAGCAGCAGGAAGACGGCCAGTCCAGGAGACGTTTTGCGCCAGCAGGCCCACCACCGAAGCAGTGACGACCACGCCCACGGCGCGTCCGCCGACCATGAAGGTCTGGATGGTGCCCTGTTCGTCTTCAGGGATGGTGTCGAGAGCCAGGCCGTCGGTGCAGGTGTCGTATAGGGCCATACCCATTTGCAGCACGAAGGCAATGGCGACAAAGCCCCAGTAATATTTGGCCGGGTCAACGAAGGCAACCAGGATCAGGCACATGATCTGGATGACGAGACCGAGCAGGATGTACGGCTTGCGGTGTCCCATGCCGAGCAGGTTGACCTTGTCGGAGAGCATCCCGAGGAAGATCTTGATCACAAAGGGGATCATCGCGATGGAGGCGAAGATGCCAACCGAGGTCATCGAGAGGCCGCGCGAGAGGAAATACAGTGCGTTCAGGGCGGTGAAGTAACTGAGGATGGTGCCCTGGGTGAAGTACAGGGAACCAAACATGGCATAGCGGACAAATTTCTTCTCGGGCATGGTTTTCTCCTTGGGCTGCGGGGGTTTATCAATAGAAAGTAGTATACAGGTGTTGGGGGGATGAGTCAATCAGGCAACCAGTTGATCAGTCAACCAGGTGTTTGTGAGAAAAGCAAACGCAGGGGAAAATGGATGACCTTGCAGATTTCCTTTTTTGACGGTTTCGCCGTAAAATGAAAGAAAAGTAGCGGATTGAAATTATCGTTATAAAATCAGGAGGAAAACATGTTAAAAGAATTCAAGGAATTTGTCATGCGCGGGAATGTGGTGGACCTGGCTGTCGGTGTGATCATCGGCGGCGCATTCGGCACGATTGTGTCATCCCTGGTGGCGGACATCATCATGCCGCCCATCGGCTTGCTGCTGGGCAATGTCGATTTCAGCAACCTGTTCATCCTGCTCAAGGCAGGCGCGGAAGCGGCCGGCCCGTATGCCACCCTGGCGGACGCCCAGGCTGCCGGGGCGGTGACGATGAACGTCGGCCTGTTCCTGAATGCGGTGATCAGCTTCCTGATCGTGGCGCTGGCTGTGTTTATGGTGGTCAAGGCGGTCAACCGCTTGCAGCGTGAAGAGGAAGCTGCCCCGGCAGCGCCGACCACGAAAGCCTGCCCCTTCTGCGCCACGGATATTCCCATTGCAGGCGGTGCGCTGCCCGCATTGCACGTCCAATCTCAAGCACGCGGGTAGGTTATCTGGTAGTAACGACTGCTTTCGTTCCACTGTGGTGCGTGAAGGCCGCAGGGAAACGCACTGCAAGTCGTTACTACAATTTTGGTGAGTTTATTGAGAGTGTGTAATAAACAGGGAGGAGTATATTGAAGAAGCTGGCGATGTGTTTGGCACTGTGTGGGTTTCTCGTCCTGGCTGGCTGCGCGGCGCCGCAGCTGGCGGAGACACCCACGCTGCCTGCCACGGCGACGATGACGGCCAGCGCGACGGCGTCCGCGACGCCGACGGTGACGAGCACGCCGCTGCCCACAGCTCACGCCGACGCCGGGGCTTGTGCGGCCCGTGAATTTTGAGATCCAGCCGAGCTTGCCGGAAGGGCATCCGTATGTGGGGAATTTGCTTATTAGAGAATCTTGCGCGGGACGAGAAAAACAAGGTTTCCTTATACAATCTTCAGTCAGGCGAGCGATTGCTTTTTTCGGAAAAGTATTATTCTGCTGACGCGGTTTCACCAGACCGTACACGGTTTGCAGTCTAAAATTCCTGGGGGCGAACTTATGATATTTATTCAGCCAATGGGGATTTGATCAAGAGTATTCCCTGGAATGGTAAGGGGTATGGTCTCGCTGATTGGCTGGACAATGAACGCATAGGTATTCTTTCATATACGGATTTCAGAGATGGTTGGAGCGATCATTGGGCCAGATACAGTTACTTTTATAAATACCATCACAGGGGAAGAAAAGGCATATCCTCCTGATTACCCAGACCTGGACCTTGCGAACCAACCGCTATACCACGGGAAATGGGGCACGGCAGTTTTTAACCCTGATTTGACGCGGGTTAGTTTATCCTAATTCTTATGGCACTTCAATCTTTATTCACTAACAGAAAAGAAAATCTTGGCAGAATTGCCAAATTTCAGTTCCGATTCCACGATACTTTGGGTCTGCTGATGGTAGTTATTTTATTGCTGCTGATTATAATAATTTTTACCGTGTAAGTGCTGATGGTGAAATAGAACAAATTACAGATTTTGAGGATTCAGCAAATCTGTCGTTTTCCATTATTTCCACTTATGCATTGTCTCCAGATGAAAGCCGTATGGCATTTTGGCTAAGAACAGGGCAACAAAGATCAAGAGGAAACCGAATATGTGTTAACGCTCGCTGTTCTTGATTTGAAAAGTGGAGAGGTTGTAGATACTGGTATTTTTACTCGGGGATAATTCTTGGAACGAATTTTCGGGGAGAATCACTCCAGTTTGGTCACCAGACAGCCGCAGCCTGATCGTTTCTGCAAATTGGAATCTGATGATTACGATGTTCTTTTGGTTGATATAGAAGAACAGATGGCTTACAAGCTGCCTGAAAACTGGTATGTCACTGGTTGGCTGCTGCCGGAAGAGCCGGATGCAGTATTTCCCACGCGCACCAGTACGCCTGTTCCTGTGGCGACGCCTACCCCGCAGCCTGTTATAGTCAGCCAATATGGAAATACAACCTGCTTCACCGGAAGATCTTCCATATACAGGTAATTTATTGCTCGCTAAATCCTGATCGCATCTTCAGAAGAAAAACATTCATTGTATAGCTGGATACTGGTGAAATCGAATTGCTGCCGGAATATTACCAAGCTGCTCATGCGGTGTCGCCAGACCGTACCAAATTTGCTCTTGGACAGATTATGTGAAAGATGGAATAAATATTTCAGTTTTTTCATCCAGCTGGAAATCGTTTGCTTAAGGTGGATGGCCAGGAAGATTGGGGGCGGATTGCTGATTGGATCGACAATGATCGGTTGGCGATTGTTTTGTATGAGGAAGATGAGAATTTCAATATTCCAAGTATCCTCCTTCAATTGTAATTTACAATTTCAAACTGGCGGGACACGAATTATTCACGACGGATTATCCGATGTATCAGGGATCCTGGTCTACTTCAGCCTGGGAGATTGGGGAGCTACTGTTTTTAACCCTTCCCTAACGCGAGCTGTGTATACGGGCAGTGTGCCTTCTCCACACCCGGAAATAAAATTCACCGATGGTTATATTCTTGTATTCGGTTCCCGGACAGAGAAAATTGGTTCAGATACCAGCAAATACGGATACTTTACCGATCTGGGCTGCTGATGGAAGTTATTTCATTGTTCAAGGGAATGATGAATTTTACAAAGTGAGCTCAGATGGGCAAATTGAAAAGCTGACTTCGCTCAACCCCGGTTATCGTTTTGGCGAAGAGGAAAGTCTGGACTATTTATTGGACTTATTATTCTCTATCACCGGATGAAAGCCGTCTGGCGTTTTGGATGACCAGATATGATGAAAACCTGGCATGGGAAAATACAAGGTATACACTTGCTGTTTTGGATTTGGAGACCGGAGAAATATGTTGATACCTGTATTTCGTCAGGTCATAGTAAGAGATTTTGCAATAAATTTTCTGTTCTTCCCCGTCCCATCTGGTCTCCAGATAGCAAGAGTCTGGTTGTGTCTGCAATATGCGCTTGAAGAGCCACAGAGTGGCTCAGAGATGGATGAAGAAGGAAACAATATTCCATTTCGGAACCAGGCGGGGTAACACGAGATTTGGTATTGGTTGATTTGGAGAATATGACTGCCTATCAATTGCCGAGCGATTGGATTCCCACCGGTTGGCTGCTGCCGGAAGACTAACCCTTACGGCTGTGCTTCGGCGTAGATCCTGTCAAATTCCGCCATGAATGCCCCGGCCAGTTCAGGGTCGTGGGCGATGATGACGTTCTCATCGTTGCGGCGCTCGGCGCTGTTGGAGAAGTTGTAGGAGCCGAAGCTGACGGTGTCGCCATCGATGATGATGACTTTGTGGTGCATCTGGCCGCTGTTGCCGTCCAGGCGCACATCGAGGCCGGCATTGCGCAGGTTCTCGTATTCGCCGCCCTGGTTGCTGTCGGCTTGCTCTTCATCCATCACGATTTGCACGCTCACGCCCTGGCGGGCTTTGTCCAATACGGCGGCGGCCAGTTCATCCGAGGTGAAGGAGAAGGCCATGATGCTGATGCTGGTGTCGGCTTCGTTGACCATATCCACCAGATGATCAAGAACGCCGTCATCCGGCGAGAAGTAGGACTCGAGCAGCACGCCGTCCACGCTGAGCTGGGGGTTGGGGGTGTTGGCCGGGCTGTCGGAGCCAAAGCGGCTCATCGGTGAACATTTCTTCAAATTCGGTGGTGTAGTTCTCCGCCAGGCGGGAGGAGCGGATGTGCACCAGGTTGTTGTTATCTGAAGAGAGGCCGTTGTAGGTGTAAGTTGGCTGAGCCGGTCCACACATCCAGGCCATCAATGACCATGAATTTGTTGTGCATCAGGGCGTCGCGGTCGTCTTCCTGGATGGGGATGCCGCCGGCGGCCAGCCCCTGCGGCACGACACCATCCACGTTTTTGTTTTCCATGACCATGCGCACATTCACACCGCGGCGGGCGGCGGCCAGCAGGGCGTCGCCGATGTTTTCGTTGCTGAGGTTATAGATGGCGAGGTCGATGCTGTGCTTGTGCGCTATTCGATGGCATCCAGCATGGCTTGCTCAGCGGCGGCGTTGCGATCGGTGAAGATGACGTCGATGTCTGCATCCGGGGTGGTGTCGCTTATCGGGTAGCTTCGTCCATGAAGAGGGTGTGAGATCAAGGGAGAGCGGCAGGCAGGCGATCAGCAGGGCGGCGGTGAGCAGCAGGATGGTCGAGTTTAGTTTTGTGCGTCATGGGTGTCCTTGTGTGTTGGTTTGATGGGGATATGATACCCGGTGCCTGTGAGGGATTGGCAATGTACAATGTAAAAAACAAGTCTCACGCAAAGCCCGCTCCGGGAAAGCACCCCCTTCCGCTTCGCGTTCCCCCAATTTGCGATAAAACTGCAAATTAGGGGAAGCGTATGGTGATTTCAAAAGCTATTGACTGTTAAGAATTGAAGTTTTACATAAATTAAAAAACTAAAAAACCGCCCACCGGAAGGCGGGCGGTTGGTTCTTACGATTGTGGAACTGGCTTATTTCTTAAATCGACTGAATGCTTGCAGCAATGAACTGGCCACCAGTTTGCCCGATTGGGCGCGGTGCGGGGTTTGCCCAGCGGTGCTGGCCGCGATGACTGCGTCGAGCAGGGCTTCGGCATTGCTGTCGCCGGACTGCTTGGCCTGCATAAATGCCATGCCTGCGGTGAGCAGGTCACCAGCATCAATGCCATCAGCCAGGCCGCCGCCGGACGACTGGTTGCCGCCGGTGAGGCCGCCGAGCAGCGATCCGAGCAAACCGCCTGCGGCGGGCTGCTGTTGCTGCTGGGGGGGCTGCTGTGGGCGCCGAGCAGCATTTGCACAAGCTGCATGCCGCTGTCTGCGGTCAATTGCTGGCCCTTAAGCTGCGAGGCAGCATCCAGCAGGTTCTTGCCGTACATATCGGCGGAACCGCTGTGCTCGCCCTTGAGCAGTTGCTCGCCGGCAAATTTAAGCTGTGCGGCTGCATCGCTGCCTTGCTGGCTGCCAACGGCTTTGGTGATCGTGCTGAAAATATCGACCATGTGTGTGCCGTGATCGTGATTATAGGTGTCAGCCTCGTTCAGGGCGCCCTGGTTTTGCGCCAGGGTGCTGGTTACGGTTTGAAAAATGTTTGCCAGATCCAATTGTGAATTACCCATGCGGATGCCTACTTGTCCTTCTTCAATTCTTCAGGGAGCTCAGGAATGCGAATGGTCATGCCAACGCGCACGTGGGCAGGGTTGTCACCAATTTCTTCTTTGTTCTCTTCGTAGATCACCATCCAGTAATCGCGGATAGCGGAGCCGTAATACTTGAGGGAAAGATGGCTGAGGGTTTCGGTCTCGGTCAGTTTGTGCTCAGCGATGATCTTGGGTTTGGCGGCTTCAGCCTGCTTGGCGCGCCATTCATCTGCTTTCTTGGCAGCTTCAATGCGGTCCTGCTGTGCCTTTTCTTTGGCTTTTTCAGCTTCCATTGCCTTGAGTTTTGCTTCGGCTTCTGCTGCTGCGGCTTTGGCTTTTTCTGCTTCGCGCTGCTGCGGCTGCGGCTTTGACTTTGGCTTCTGATTCGGCGCGCTGTGCGGCTTCGGCGGCGGCCTTCTCGTCCCGGTTGCTCAATGCATCAATTGCCTTGCTGAACAAACCCTTTTTCTTCTCTTCTTTTGCCATTTCAATCTCCTTTCGTTGTATAATAATATTTATTGTTGTTTAATATATTAGATGCTGAAAACTGCTAGTAGGTTACAACAGGCGGAAGTTCTTTGGCCTGGCTGACCCAGCTTTGCACCTCGCTCAGTGACGGCGGGCGGCGGACAAGTTTCTTCTTTTCGTTGGTTTCCAGCATGGCCTTGTGCAGGTTTTCCGGTTTGCGGTTACGCAGTTCTTTGACCGTGTCCACGCCGGCTTCTTCCAGCAGGTCACTGTATTCTTCGCCAACACCTTTGACGCGCATCAGGTCAGCAAGATTGACCCATTCGAGGATCAGTGTTTCGGTGATGCCTGATTTTTCGGCCAGTGCCTGGCGGCCTTTCTTGGTTGCGCCAGCTTTCAGCAGTGCGCCAGTGGTATTGATTCCAGCAGCATACAATTTCTTTCGGTAAACTTCGCCAATACCTTCAATTTTGATGATATTCATTTTTTCTCCTCCATGGTAGACTAATTCCAAATTACTTCATAATTATATAGTATATTCGAAATTTATGCAACAATTTTTACCAAATTCCTCCTAAATTACGATAATGAATTTCGTCCTTGGTCATTTTTCATTCTGTCTGGAATTTGCTATACTACTATTATACAGAAGAATGGTGCGCAAAACACAAAATTTTTCGTCATTGCAGCCGTTACAACAAAACCTTAACATCTCATTGTGTTTTTCAAAGAAAGGGATACGGGAGGGATGATGGCAAAAAATGAAAAGGGGAAAAAAGATCGCGGAAAAAAATCGGAAAAATTGATTGAACCGAAGGAAAGTACAGCCGCCAAGGCATTGCCGAAAAAATTTTATGAAAAGGAACTGTCCCGTTTGCAGATTGAGCTGGTTAAACTGCAGGAGTGGGTGCGGCACAAAGGCTTGAAAGTGGTTGTCATCTTTGAGGGCCGGGACGCCGCCGGAAAAGGGGGCACGATCAAACGCATCACCGAGTGTCTGAACCCCCGCGTGGCGCGCGTGGTGGCGCTGCCCAAACCCACCGAACGCGAATACACTCAATGGTATTTCCAGCGCTATGTCGTACATCTGCCTGCCGCGGGCGAGATCGTGCTTTTTGACCGGAGCTGGTATAACCGCGCTGGCGTGGAACGGGTGATGGGCTTTTGCTCCCCGGAGGATGTGGAGGAGTTTTTCCGCTCCTGCCCTGAATTTGAGCGCATGATCATCCGCTCCGGGATCATTTTGATCAAGTACTGGTTCTCAGTTTCGGATGAAGAACAGGAGAAGCGCTTCCAGGCGCGGCTGGACGACCCACCAAACGCTGGAAGCTGAGCGATATGGACTTGATGTCCCGTTCACGCTGGGTGGAATATTCCAAAGCCAAGGATGATATGTTTGCCCATACGGATATCAAGCAGGCTCCCTGGTACGTGGTCAACTCGGATGACAAGCGCCGGGCGCGGTTGAACTGCATCAGTCATTTGTTGAGTTTGATCCCCTATCAGGACCTCACGCCGGCCGAGATCAAGCTGCCGCCGCGCCAGGAGGACACTGGCTACATCCGTCCGCCGATGTACGGATCAGACCTTTGTGCCGGAGAAATATTAAGACGAGAATTCCAAGGTAACGATCTCAGTCATCAGCTTGTAAATTCCCAGGTCAGGAATGACGACTGAAGTCATCACTACAATGAGCGTGATGGTTCGTCCGGGGGCGTTTCCCCGCCATTTTCATTTTTTACCCGTTTCCCCAGAATGAACAGCACTGGCGAAAGCAGGCCAGTGGAGGTCAATAATGCTGCCTGCATGGAGACCTGATTGGCGATCCAGCCTACCCACGGACCGCCGCCGATCTGGCCGACTGCATCCACCAGGCTGACCATCGAAAGCACGGTCGCGCGGCTTTGTAATTCCAGGTGGCGGTTGGTCCAGGCGGTGAACAGGGGGTAATTGGTTTCACGCAGCACGGTGATCAAGACAAACAATCCCATTGAAAACCAGATATCCTTCACCAGGGCAAAGCCAGCCAGCGAGACCACCAGCAGGACACTGGTGACGAGCAGGGTGCGCACCAGTTTGTGGATTTGGCCGGTACCGAGGCGGCGCTTGACCCATTCGATCACCCCGGCAGCAAGGAGCATGGCTGCTCCCTGAATGATGCCGAACCACACCACGGGCTTGAAGAAGGGGAAGGTAAAGCGTTCCAGCATATGCGCCACCCACAAGCGGTCAAACCCTTCACTGTACAGGCCGTAGAACAAACTGATCAGGAGGATCGCCAGCAGCACTGGACGACCTCGCACCAGTTTCAACCCGCTGCGGAAGGTGCTGGTCATATTCTTCCATGAGGAGCGCTCACCGTTTGCGGCAGGATGGAAGCCGTTTTCGGGCATCACCGCGATCAGGCCGCCTGGCCAGCAGCAGGAAAGAGTACGCCGCTGACGATCAGAGGCAGGGCAGTGAACACAGTGCCAAGGAGGGTGCCAAAGACGATGCCGAGGATGGCCCCGATCTGCTGGAACTGTGCCCCGCGCAGGAAAGCCCCGTCGCTGTGCTTCTCACCCACTTCATCGGCGATCCATGCTTCCAGCGCGCCGCTGTTGAAGGTGATTCCCAGCCCCCACACCAACTGCGCCAGCAGGATAGCCCAGAAGACGGGCAGCAGGCCCTGCATCAACCAACCCAGGCCGATCAGCACGGTGCCGATGATCACCGACAGGCGCCGGCTGATCGTGTCCGCCACCACGCCGGTGGGGACTTCAAACAGAAAGACGGTCACTTCCAGGGCGGTGCCGACCAGCACAAGCTGCAAGCGGGTTCAGGTTGGCTTCAACAACGAAGAACAAACTGTCGACAACAAAGGCCGTGTACAACAGGGCGGCGCTGAGGAACCGGAAAGCCAGATAGACACGATACGCCCGCAGCTTCAGAGGATCATCGAAATGAATGGCTGATTGGCTGCGGGCGTTTTTGGTCATAGATATTCTACAGGGATCAGTTGTTGTTATTTACGCTGCGGTACTGTCCCGTCCATACTGCCTGGGCCAGGACGTGGCCATGCATGGCGCGCAGCAGATCGCCAGCATTCATGTCACCGGCCAGGTTGGGCGGCAGGTCCAATGCAAATAACTTGAAAGTGTAGCAGTTGCTGCTGCCATCCATTGCGCAAGGGCCGTCATAACCGGTGCGGTAGAAATGGTTGATCGCCTGGGTGCCGATCCCGCTCACGTGCGGGGTGCGTACGATGCCTTCCGGCAGAGTATCCTGCTCGGGCGAGATATTGTAGATCGCCCAATGCACCACCGGGTCGATGATCCCGTTCGGGTTCTCGACGATCAGGGCCAGGGATTGTGTGTTTTCCGGCAGGTCCTGCCAGTTGAGGGACGGGGATTGATTCTCGCCGTCCCGGGTAAAACGCAGCGGTATGTCTGCGCCGTTTTCAAAAGTTGAGCTGAATAATTTGAATGTCATGGTGATTCTCCAGTTAGTACCAGTATTATGTAATTTGTTAGGCGGGGCTTTTATCCCATCGCCAGGAAGGGTATCAGGGCAAACAGGCCGCCGATCAGGTTGGCGGTCAGGTTGACCATGTCGTTGTTCATCCAGCGCCAGCCGCGGATGAACTCGGTGGGCGTGCCGCAGGAATGCATTTCGCTGTGCTCGGTTTCCTGTTCGCAGGTCATGCAATAATACATGCCCTGTACAGTGGCGCTGATCCACGAGATCTGAGAGCGCTCCCATTATACCCCCAAGTCCGATGATCAGGAAGGAGGAAATGGCAGCACCCCACGAGGCATGCGGGGTGACCAGCACGGCCAGCACAGCGATGAAGAGCGCGCCGCCAAAAGAGGCCAGGGTACCATCCACAGTGACTGCCCCGGCTGTGCCGCGCGGTACTGGTTTCAGGCTGGTGATCAGGCGCGGCTGGCGTTTGCTGAGCACGCCAATCTCGGTGCCCCAGGTGTCGGCATTCGCCGCGGCCAGGGTGCCGGCAAAGCCCAGCCAGACCCAATTCGCTTCCGGGAGCAGCAAGTGCAGGAGGCGAAGGCGCCGCAAATGCCGCCGTTGGCGATCACCTGCCCGGCGTCACGCTGCGAGCCTTTGGAAAAGGCTGCATCCAGGCTGGACTTGCGCCGCCCGAACAATTTGGAGAGCGCGCTGGCGGAGATGAAAAAGCCGTACAGCAGCGCAGCCCAGGCCCAGCCGCCCAGTCCGAGGACGATGGTGCCCAGCACGGTGGCGGCAATCGCGCCGCTGGTGCTGAGGTTCTTTGAACGCCAGGCCAGCACGGCCGTCAGGGCAGCAAGCAGAAAACCAATTGATAGTTGTAAGTACATAAACTCTTTTTATGTCTGATGAGAATGAGTTAAGTCATCAACAAACACCGTTTCGAATTCTAGCGGATAAATGGGGGGCAGTCAATGGGGTTTTTATGCGGCGTTTATGATGGAAAGTCAATCAGTTGATCAGTCAACCAGTCAATCGGGGAACGGGTTTCCTGATCCCTGGTTGACGGATTGACTGGTTGCCGCCTTGCTGGTTGGCTTATAATTGGGAGTGATGAAAAGCCAATTGGAAACTAGTCAACCAGGGATTAGGGAATTAGGAACTTCGTGATCCGTCAACCAGTCAATCAGGAAAATAAATTCCCTATATAGGAATTTACTTGAAAAGGCATTTGAAGAAATCACAGATGAACAAATCAAGGCATTTGCAATCAACACCAAAAAGCAACGAATGGATAGCAGTCAAATAGCAAGCAATATTCGAAACCAGGGACGCTTGCAATTGTTTGTAAAGGTCATCCAGCGGGTGCATCGTATATTGACAGAGGAAGAGCAAAAAAAGCACAAAGCGGCGTTCGCAGATTATGTGGACATGACAGCAGAAAAATACATCTATCGCCTAAACAAGGAAGAAATCACAGAACATATAGAAAAAGCAGGTAGAAGTATTCAGCAGATATTGGAAAAATTAGCGGGGGGATATGGGGAGCATGAAACATATCAGATGATGAAACAGGTGTTTGAAGAGAATTTTCGCATTGAACATGAAGAAATCAAACGGAAAACCAAAGAGGAAATCAACGCGAGCAGCATACAGTCACCCGATGATATGGATGCGACTTTCCGGCACAAAGCAGGCAAAAACTACAAAGGCTATGCTTTTCATTATACATTGTGCATTATAAATTATACATTTGTGCGTAGCTTACAATGGAAGACAACAAAGAAAGGCTGCAAAATATGAAATCGTACCACCCCAAACAAGGAATAAGCACACTCATGACCCACGTCGGCGAGGGCGAACACGCAGACCACGCCCATGTGATGCCCATTTACCAGACTTCCACCTTCGGCCTGGGGGACGTGGACCGCGGGGCGGACATGTTCGCTGGCAAGGTGCCGGGCTACTCCTACACGCGCCTCAACAACCCCAACCAGGACCAGACCGCCGAGAAGATCGCCGTGCTGGAGGGGCTGGATCTGCTGCGGGCCGCGCCGGACAAACCTGCGGACGAGATCGTGCGCGCGCTTGATGTTTTCGTCCGGCATGGCGGCCGTGTCCTCAGCCATTATCGGACGCGTGAAGAAGGGCGAGGCCCTCATCGTGCAGACCTCCCTCTACGCGGGCACCTTCGGCTTCCTGGCGGACTTCGCCCCCCGCTTCGGCATCGAAGTCGTATGGTTGAATGATATCTCCCTGGCAGGCTGGCAAAGGGCCTTTGCCGCGCACCCCAACGCCAGCCTGGCCTACGCCGAGTCGCCCTCCAACCCGACCATGGACATGGTCGACCTGGCCGGTGTGGCCGAGATCGCCCACAAACACGGCGCCTGGCTGATGGTGGACAACACCTTCGCCTCGCCCTACTGCCAGCGTCCGCTCAGTCTGGGCGCGGACGTGGTGGTGCACTCGACGACCAAATACCTGGCCGGGCACGGCGTGGTGGTGGGCGGCGCGGTGGTCAGCTCGCATCCCGACTATGTGATGGGAGAACTGTTCGGCGCCTTGAAGATCATGGGCGGCTGCGCCAGCCCCTTTGACGCCTGGCTGACGGCCATGGGCCTCAAGACCTTCGAACTGCGCATGCAGCGTCACTGCGAGAATGCCCTGGCTCTCTCTCAGTTCCTGGACGCCGACCCGCGCGTGCGCGCCGTCTTCTACCCCGGTCTGGAAAGCTACGCCGACCATGAACTGGCGAAAAGCCAGATGCTGGGTACCTTCGGCGGGATGGTGTCCTTTGACCTCAAGGGCGGCATGCAGGCCGGGCGCACGATGATGGACCGCGTCAAGGTGTGTACCCTCGCGGTCAGCCTGGGCAACGTGGATACCCTCGTCACCCACCCCGCCAGCACCACGCATGCCCCCGTGCCGCCCGAAGAGCGCCGCAAGATGGGCGTCAGCGATGGGCTGGTGCGCTTGTCGGTGGGGACGGAGAATATTGAGGATCTGCTGGAGGACCTGGATCAGGCGATGATTTAGGAGAAAGGTGCAAAGGTTTCGTCAATCCAGTTAATCAGGTAAAAAACCACCCGCGCAGCTGTGATGGTACAGCTGCGCGGGTGGTTTTTCCTGATCACTGGTTGCCGGATTGACGGATTCCTATTTTCCTATTGCCTAATCACAAATCGCCTTTTCTCCATTGACAAGACTTTTCCCTCGCCATATACTTAGACCACAATCAAATATTCCTTCGGGGCAGGGTGAGGGAGCAGGTCTCCCAATTCCCGATCGGTGGTGATAACCCACGCGCGCCAGATGGCGTAAGACCTGGTGAAATTCCAGGGTCGACGGTATAGTCCGGATAAAAGAAGGAACGACGTTTAAGTGTCTGAAGCCCCGAAAACCATTGTGTTTTCGGGATTTGTTTTTAGAGAGACCCTTTGCCCCGAAGTGAAACTGCTTCGGGGTTTTTGCTTTTGTAGGGTGTGGTCATGCTTTTGCCCGCACCGGAAGAACGCCCTATGCGCCTTAGGGGCGTCATCCCCCAAGTGTGCTTACGAAATTAGGAGGAGATTGCCACGTCGGCTACGCCTCCTCGAAAAGACAAAGGAACATGGACCAACGACTGACACCACGAGAACCAAAACAGACACCCAAACACCCCATCCAGCACTATCAACGCTGGCTGCTGGTGGGTTCTGCCGCGGGTGCGCTGGGGCTGTGGGAGTTGATCGTCTATATTGGTGAATTGCCAGCGTTTATCCTGCCTACGCCACGGCGGGTGGCGGTGCGCGGCTGGCTGGCGCTGACGGACGGCACCTTGCTCTACCACGCAGGCATCACCCTGCTGGAAGTACTGCTCGGTCTGCTGGCGGGCAGCCTGGTGGCAACGGTACTGGGCTATGCCCTGGCACGCTCACGGCTGGTGGAGCAACTGGTCTCGCCCTATCTGGTCGCCAGCCAGGCGATCCCCGTGGTGGCGATCGCCCCGCTGCTGGTGATCTGGTTCGGGCCGGGCATGTTCTCCAAGGTGCTGGTGTGCGCGCTGATCGTCTTCTTCCCGATCCTGATCAATACCCTGGTGGGCTTGCAGGCCGTGCCGGAGGATCTGCACGACCTGATGCGCGCCATGCGCGCCACGCCCTGGCAGACCCTGCGCTATCTCGAGCTGCCGGCTGCTCTGCCGGTGATCCTCGGCGGGCTGCGCGTGGGGGCGACCCTCTCGGTGACCGGCGCGGTGGTGGGCGAGTTCCTCGGCGCGGACCGCGGGCTGGGCTTTCTGATCAACGTCGGCCGCGGGCAGTATGACACGGCCCTGGTATTTGTGACGATTTTCGCGCTGGTGGTGATGGCGCTGAGTTTGTATGGCCTGGTGATCCTGGCGGAACGGCGTTTGCTGCGCTGGCGGCAGAACGGACACTAAGAGAACTTGAAAACATTGTAGAAAAAATCTCCATATGATGTCATCGCGAGCGGAGGCGAAGCCGAAGCGTGGCGATCTCATCCACTGTCCAGGACGCTTCGCGCCGCTTCGGCTAACGCCTCCTTACAATGACAAAATTATGAGTGTTTTGTACATCTGGTAAATGTAACAAGGAGTATTCGATGAAAAAGATAATTATGATAAGTTTGTTGGCCCTGATGCTGCTGGCGGGCTGTGCCCCGTCTGCGGCACCGCAAGACGGACCGACTGAAATTCGCCTGCCTGTTGGCTACATCCCCAATGTGCAGTTCGCGCCCTTGTATGTGTCACTGGACAAGGGCTATTACACGGATGCAGGGCTGAATGTGGAGATTGATTACAGCTTTGAGGTGGATGGAGTGGCACTGGTGGGGGCCAACCAATTGCAGTTCGCCGTTGCTTCCGGCGAGCAGGTGCTGCTCGGCCGCGAACAGGGCCTGCCCATCGTGTATGTGATGACCTGGTACGAGGAATATCCCGTGGGGGTGGCCTCCCTGGCCGAAAGCGGGATCGAATCCCTGGCTGATCTGGCCGGGCGTAAGGTCGGCACACCGGTGCTCTCCGGCGCCAGTTACATCGGTCTGCGCGCCCTGCTGGAGGCAGGTGAGTTGGACGAGAAGGATATTCAGCTTGACACGGTCGGCTACAGTCAGGTGGAGATGCTCACCACCGGTCAGGAAGACGCGATCGTGGTGTATGTGGCCAATGAGCCGGTGCAGCTCGCCGCCCAGGGCTATGACGTGAACGTGATCCCGGTATCCGACCATGTGCATCTGGTGGGCAATGGGCTTATCACCAACGAGGAAACGATCCGTGAAAACCCCGAGCTGGTGGCGGCGATGGTGGAGGCCACTTTGCAGGGCTTGCGCGATGCCCAGGCTGATCCGGGTGAGGCTTTCGAGATCAGCACAAAATATGTCGAGAATCTGGAGCAGACGGCCGACGTGCAGCAGCAGGTGCTGGCCGAGTCGATCAAACTATGGACGCAGGATGGCAGCGGTTTTTCAGACTTAACCGCCTGGGAGAATATGCAGGACTTGCTGCTCAAGATGGGCTTGCTGAGCAAGCCATTGGAGCTGGAAAAAGTTTTCAGCAATGATTTTCTGCCGGAGAAATAAATGAATTCTGGCAAGGAATATTTCCTCGAAGCGAAAGACCTTTCCGTCACCTTCCGCGATGATAACGGCGAGCTGGATGCCCTGGAAGGGGTCAGCTTTGCCGTGCGCCCGCAGGAGTTCGTCTGCCTGCTGGGGTCGTCTGGCAGCGGGAAGACGACCCTGCTGAACGCCATCGCTGGCTTGCAGCCGCTGACTGACGGGGAACTGCGTTTCTCATCGAACGGGCAGCCGCGGACGGGGCTGGTCTTTCAGGATGCCAACCTGATGCCGTGGCGCACTGTGCTGGAGAACATCACCCTGCCACTGGAGCTGGAAGGCCTGCCGCAAGACGAAGCAGTCGAGCGGGCGCGGGCATTGGTGGATCTGGTGGAGTTGGAAGGCTTTGAGGACAACTGGCCGAGCGGCTTATCCGGCGGGATGGCCCAGCGGGTCGCCATCGCACGCGCCCTCATCCAGGAGCCGGACCTGCTCCTGCTGGACGAGCCGTTCGGCGCGCTGGACGCGCTCACCCGCGAGCAGATGTGGCAGGAACTGCTGCGTATCTGGGGGGACCAACGCCAGACGGTTTTGATGGTCACCCATTCCATCTCGGAGGCCTTGCTGCTCTCCGACCGCGTGCTGGTGCTTACCCCCCGCCCGGGCCGCGTATGCCTGGACCTGCCGGTGAATCTGCCGCGACCGCGGCGCAACGAGATGCGCTATACGCCGGAATTTGGGGAGATGGCGAAGAAGTTGAAAGACGCAATTTAGTCAACCAGTCCATCAGGCAATCAGGAACACCACCCCTTGGAAAGGTTAATTTGAAAGCAACATAGCCAGCCTGAATGTTCGGCTGGCTATGTTCGTGTCTGGGGGAATAACCCTTTCCAAGGGTAGGTTCACGACAACGTCACCCGCGGCCAGTCGAGGAGCAGGACTTCGGTGAGGAGTTGACGGTTGGCGTTGCGATCCAGCAGATCAAGGGTGTTTTCGAGGGCGGCGGTGTGTGCGCTGGCAGTCTGCCAGCCGAGTTGAGACGCGATTTGCAGCACCTGTTCGGCGTGTTCCAGGTTGACCAGCGGCAAATCTGCGCCAGAGGCGGTCAGCATCACGTCGCGCCACAGGGTCAACCAGGTTTGAAAGATTTCGCGCTGTCCGGTTTTTTCTATCGTCTTTTTGGCTTTGCCGCTGAATTGCGCGGCGTAGGTAAAGCGCTGGCGGCGGTTTGAACTGAGCAGTTGCAGCATTTCCTCGATCGACTGGCGGCGCTGGGCCAGCAGGTCGGGGTCTTCGTGCAGGCGCAGGGCATACCCTGGCCGCCCGCCGGAGAGGTGGGCCAGATGGCGGGCTTCATCCGCAGGTAATGACCAGCTGCTTTGCAGAGAATCTTCGAGCTGCTGCAGGGCCATCGGGCGCAGGCGAATCACCTCACAACGCGAAACGATGGTCGGCAGCAGGTTCTCGGCAGCGTCCGCCGTGACAAAGAGGATCACCCGCGAGGGGGCTTCTTCAAGTGTCTTGAGCAGGGCGTTCTGCGCGCTCTCGGTGGCGTCCTGAAAATTAAGCAGAAATGCCGTCCGGTAGCTGGCTTCATAGGGGGTCAGGGAAAGACTGTGCTGCAGCTCGCGTACCTGGTCGACCTTGATCGTTTTGCCATCTTCTTCAGCCTTCACGATGGACATATCGGTTTGCTGCATGCGTTCCATGTGGGTGCACATGCGGCAGGTGCCGCAGGGCTCGCCGGGGGCGGTAGGCTGGGTGCAATTGATCGCCTGGGCAAAGCGCAGGGCCAGGGTGCGGCGTCCCACGCCGGGCGGGCCGGTGAAGAGATAAGCATGGCGCACCTGTCCGCTGACAATGTGCTGCTGCAAGAGTTGGGCGGCCCATTCGTGGCCTTTGATGTTCCATTCCATAGGGCAATTGTAGCACGAGCGGGAGACAAGCGAGGCTTTTTACAAACAAAAAAATGCCGCGCAAAGCCGCCAAGTTTGGATCATAAAAAGTAAGGGATGTTTTTGAATAGACCGTCAGCTAAACATCAAAAACGGCAATTAAAATTTTCCTACACCAACAAGAGATATTCTTCGCGCCTTGGCGGCTTTGCGTGATTATGTTTTGTTCAATGCAACTGAGGTTACAATAATGGAGAGAACACTATCATGTGAGGAGAGACAACATGAAACGGATTGACTTGCAGTTTCCTTATCAACGACAGGCGGACCCGGAAAACCCGGGCAAAGAAGTGTTGGTGCTGGCGGGCCTGGTCTGGCCGCAAAAATGCGCCTGCTGTCTGGAGGAAGGAAATGTGGGCAGCAATACGGTGGAGCATAAGGTTGAGCTGTATGACAAGAAAGAAGCCATCATTCGCTGGCAGGTGCCTTACTGCGCGCCCTGCCGGGAACATGCCCGCAATGCCGCCCGTCTGTCGACTCCTGCGCTTGTGCTGGGGCTGGTGCTGTATGTGGTAATCGGCTATGTGCTGTTTATCAATGGCTATGTGGAAGAAAATCCACTGGGTTACGGGATTGCTTTTGGCCTGGCCATCGCCGTGACGCTCATCAGCTATGTAATATATCGCCTGGTACGCAAGCAAACGGCTGAAGACAAGATGAAGGAAACATGCAGCCATCACGCCTGGGCATTGACCGTGCCCAAGCATACCTTAATGGAAGGAGATTTGATCGAGCTGGTGTTCGTGTTCGACAGTGATGCTTATGGTGATGCGTTCAGATCATTGAATATAGAAGAGCCGGATGAGGAGGTTGAATCTCCACCGGTTTCAGCATAGGCTGCTTTGAACCAGGGATGGATGAAAAATCTAATCGGAAATTTGAAACGACCGCTTTTCAGCGGTCGTTTGCTATTGGGCCATAAACCCCAGCACATTTTCCTCAAACTTCTTTTTGCGCAGCTCGACCAGACCATGACCCACGCCAGGACTGATGCTCATTTTGGCGTCGGGAATAAGCTGAGCCATTTCATGCAGCATGGCGGGCGGGCAGAAGATATCCAGGCTGCCGCTGCTGAAGACAGCCAACGGGTCTCTGGCTGCGCCAACGCGCACAAATGGCAAGCCGTTGTCGGAATGGGCAGCTTCGAAAGGAGGGAGGGGCCGCACTTACTTTTTCCCGTTCTCCGCTGCTTTTGCCAGGTTTTCCTTAACCCGGAAGGCGACGATCTCGCGAATCAGGTCATAGGGCATGGGTTCTTCCAGCGGAAATTTGACTGAACCTTTTGCGCTCTCGTAGGCGGACAGGGCTTCGCTGAAGGCCGCGATCCCCGAGGGGGCAGGGTAGAAACCGATATGTTTTTTATATCCGGCAAAATGCACCAGATTGCCTTTCAAGAAGAAGGTTGGAATGCCGTAGCTGATCTTTTCCTGCGCTTCGGGTGCTGCGCTGCGGATCACCTTGCGCATCTCTTGCAGGATATCCTGCACTAGTGGCGGAAAACCGTCAATATACTCATCCATTGTTTTTGGAGGCATCGCAACCCTTTCTAGAACACAGGACTACTCATGATCCCGCCGTCCACGACGAGATGAGCACCGGTGACCCATTGAGCGGCATCGCTGGCGAGATAGAGACAGGCATCAGCAATATCCTGTGTCTCACCCACACGCCCGAGAGGAGCGGCAGCGACATAGCTGTGATAGCCTTCTGGCCAGGCGGATTCCAACCCGGGGCGGTTGATCAGGCCAGGCGAGACTGTATTCACGCGGATGTGATGTTCGCCAAGTTCAAGGGCAGCAACGCGGCTGAACATGACCACACCGGCTTTTGCGGCGGCGTAGTGACTGTGCCCGCGTGCCGGGGCGAGGGCTTCAATCGAGCCGATGTTGATCACTGCGCCGCCTTTCTTGGCAGCGATCATACTCCGCGCGGCGGCCTGGGTGCACAGGAAGACAGCTTTCAGGTCAATGTCCAGTGTCTGCGACCATTCTTCGGGGGTGGTATCCAGCAGGTTGGAAACGGGATAGATGCCGGCATTATTGATGAGGATATCAACAGGCCCCCAGGTGGCAGTGATCTCATCAAAGAGGGCCGTTACCTGCGCGGGATCCGTCAGGTCGGTGATCGGGTTGAGGCAGCTCCCGCCTGCGGCCTGAATGGCCTGACAGGTTTCGTCTGCGGGACGGCGGGAACACACGACCACGTCCGCGCCTGCCTGAGCAAAACGCATCGCAATGCCTGCGCCAAGACCGGAGCTCCCGCCAGTGACGAGAACAACTTTTCCATGCATGTCGAGAAGCTGTGAGGGGGATTTGGTTTCCATTTGGGGACTCCATTCGGGGATAAGGAGGAGATCATCTACCTGATATTATAGTGGAAGAGCGCAGTTTGGTTTTATTCTGGATGCCTGAAATATCTCCATCTTGTGTGATAATAGAATTAAAGCAAAACTGACAACCTGGAAAAACCTTATCAGGATTGAATGATGCCGATGCGATTTAGAAATTTCACAAAAGAACCGGGATTTTCGGATGATTTTCATCAGGTGAGAAATTTCCTGGTGCGGCTCAACGCGAAAAATCCAATCCCTCAATATCATTTTGAATGGGGTCGCTGGGAGTGGGCGTTTTCGCTGCCTTTCCTTGACATTGCCAACCAGCACCGCATTGGCATTTGGGAAAGCGGCGGCGCGATCGTTGCGCTGGCTACGTTCGAGGATCGGCTTGGCACGGCATATTTTTGTGTTGATGAGGCGCATTCTGCCCTGAAAACCGAGATGCTGGCTTATGCCAGGGAGCACCTGCGTGATGAGGATGGCAAGTTGAGGGTTTTGATCAACAATGCCGACAGGGATTTCCAGCAGGCCGCCGCCCGGTATGGATTTAAACCAACACAGGACAGGGAAGCGGTATCGGTGATGGATATTGATCTGGATGCCATTACATTATTCGCTGCCTGCCGGGTACACGGTCACCAGCCTGGCGGATGATCTGGACATTCTCAAATTCAACCGGGTATTATGGCGGGGGTTCAATCATGAAGGTGAACCGCCGACTGCACCGGAGGATCTGGAAGGTCGCAGGAAGAGCCTTTCCGGTCCGCACCTGGATTTGAACCTGTGCATCGTGGTAGTTTCGCCGGAGGGCGAGTATGCCTCCTACTGCGGTATGTGGTATGACAATGCTACGGAATATGCGCTGGTTGAACCGGTAGCTACCGATCCAGCATACCGCAAGATGGGACTGGGCCGGGCAGCCGTTTTGGAAGGTGTGCGCCGCTGTGGAGCGTCAGGTGCAAAACAGGCATATGTCGGTTCATCCCAACAGTTCTATTACCGTATTGGGTTTCATCCCCTGCCTGCTGGCACGTTTTGGGAACTTAAATAAAGGAGATAAAAATGAAACCAGCTTTATTAGTGATCGATGTGCAGAAAGCTTTCTTCGAAAGGGATGCTATAACAACCCAATCCTTGAACGATGCCATTGAGTATATTAATGCAGCCATTAAACTGTTCCGTGAGAAGAACTTCCCTGTGATCAGTGTCCAGCACATGGATGAGGAAGATGCTTTGATGCCCGGAACGGAAGGATTTGACTTACCGGATTCCCTGAATATTCTCCCCGATGACCTTCATATTCTCAAAACCTATGGCAATGCTTTTAATAAAACGCCACTAACGGACGAATTGCAGAAACAGGGTATTGACACAGTTTTTCTGACCGGATTTTGTGCAGAAAATTGTGTCCTGTCCACCTGCCGCGGTGCTGAGGATGTTGATCTGACACCGATCCTGATACAGGGTTCTTTAGCCAGCGGCAATTTGGACCACATTAAATTCGTCGAAGAGATCAACGATGTGATCTCATACTGGGTTCTAAAGCATATACTGGAGTAAGGAAAAAAAAGAATCAGTTTCCGGTTTACCTGGACGCTGCCAGAGATTCCAGTTCAGTGACCACCCTGTCCAGTTCTTCAATCAGGGGCGACTGAAAGTTTTGCTGATAGCTTGTGACCAGGGCGCGATAATACCACAGGGTGCCGTCTTTGCCGCCGCGGAAGCGCGGCCATAAAGCATCGCCCAAGCGATGATAATCACGCAGGATGCTGGTGGCATTGTGCAGTTTGTCGCAAATCGAGACGAGCAGTACGGAGGGGGAAGCACTGCTCAAGTGGGCAATGTAGGTCTCCTTGCGCTCCCGCCAGGGCGGTTTTGGCTGCACATCGCTGTCGGTGAGGCCATTGACGATTTCGGTGACCGTATCGCCAAAACGGCGGCGGAT
Source organism: uncultured Chloroflexia bacterium (assembly GCA_963753895.1). Classification (GTDB taxonomy): domain Bacteria; phylum Chloroflexota; class Anaerolineae; order Anaerolineales; family Anaerolineaceae; genus SMBSF63. Next base: position 177,304 of record CAVWEE010000002.1, read on the forward strand.
CTCCTGTCGGGTAGCGTCACCACCTTGGTCTTCAATAGCATCGTGCAGCAGAGCAGCGATCGCTTCCTCTTCACTGGCGCCGTGTTCCAGGGCCAGGGCAGACACGCTCATCAAATGGGCGATGTATGGCACCCCGCTTCCCTTGCGTACCTGGTTGTGGTGCAATTCGGCAGCATATGCCATTGCTTCAGTAAACCGGTCTGTCATGAGCATGTTTTTTCCTCTATCATTCTGAGATTCGTGCCAGATCAGCCTTGCATTTTCTGGACAAGTTTCAATCCCCTGTGTTATACTTGCTCCGCTTTATCAACCCTATTATCCCACACGTCTCTCGACTGGGACCGGCGTGCTGCTGAGAAAGGCAGTTCGGCCCCGGAATGAAAGAGACGGAGGAAAAACGCAAAGGAGAGTTTTAAGAAATGGCTTCAATCGTATCCATGAAGGCCCTGTTGGAAAGTGGCGTACACTTTGGTCATCGCACCAATAAGTGGAACCCCGCAATGAAACCCTACATTTTCACCGAACGCAATGGTATTCATATCATTGACCTGCAGCAAACGGTGAAATCCCTGAACGAAGTATACGGCATCGTGCGCGATGTCGCCGCCAAGGGCGGCACAATCCTGTTCGTTGGCACCAAGCGCCAGGCGCAGGAAACCATCCGTGACGAGGCTGAACGCTGCGGTATGCCGAGCGTGACCGAACGCTGGCTGGGCGGCACCCTGACAAACTGGGTGACCATTCAAAAGCGAATTCGCGAACTGGAACGCCTTGAGCGTTTGAAGGAAACTGGCGAGGTCAATCTGCTGACCAAGAAGGAAGGCCTGATGATCGATCGCGAGATCGGCCGTCTGAATATGCGTTTGAGCGGTATTCGTCACATGGTTGATCTCCCTGACCTGATCTTCGTCGTTGACGTTACCCGCGAATTCACCGCAATCCATGAAGCAAATTTGAAGAAAGTACCTGTGATCGCATTGGTAGATACCAACTGCAATCCTGTCAATGTGGACTATCCCATTCCTTCCAATGATGACGCGATCCGCGCCATCAAACTGTTGGTAGGCAAGATGGCTGATGCAGTGCTTGAAGGCAAAGCCATGCGCAAGGATGATTTCCAGGAAGAAGATGACAAGACCCCGGCTTCCCAGGCTGCTGCGCAGGCCGCCCCTCGCTTCTCCAAAGAAGAAGAGCTTTCAGATGAAGAACTCTTGGGCGCATCCACGCTGGCAAAATTACAGCCCGAAGAAACTGAAGAAACTGCTGAAGAAGCCCCTGTGGCAGAAGAAGTTGTTGAAGCCCCCGCAGCCGAAGAAGCCCCTGTGGTGGAAGAAGCTGTTGAAGCACCTGCCGCCGAAGAAGCACCCGTGGTGGAAGAAGCTGCTGAAGCAGAAGCACCTGCCGAAGAAACCAAAGAAGAGGCCGATGCGGAGTAATCCTCCCATCGCATACCGCATTCGTTACAATTTCACTTGAAGGAATGAAGAATGGCAACAATCACAACTGATATGATCAAAGAATTACGAAATACAACCCATGCCGGTATTCTGGACTGCCGCAAAGCCCTTGAAGCTGCTGATGGCGATTTCCAGAAGGCGATGGATTTCCTGCGGGAAAAAGGTTTGGCTACTGCTGCCAAGCGCGCCAGCCGGGCTGCCTCCGAAGGTGTTGTGGAACTGTACTCCCACGGCAACGGCCGCGTTGGCGTCATGGTCGAGGTCAACTGCGAAACAGATTTCGTGGCCCGCTCCGACTCTTTCCGCAGCTTCGCCCATGAAGTTGCGCTCCAGATCGCAGCCGCCTCACCGCTGTACGTTTCCGCTGATGAAATCCCCGAGGAAGAATTGAACCACGAAGCCGAAGTCGCAGCTGCCAAAGCCCGCGAAGAAGGCAAACCGGAAAAAATCCTCCCCCGCATCGTCGAAGGTTACTTGAAGAAATACAAAGACGACAATGTTCTCCTGCAACAGGCTTACATCCGTGATGACAGCCTCACGATCCAGGAACTGCTTAACCAAACCATCGCCTCTACAGGTGAAAACCTGGTGATTCGACGCTTTGAGCGTTGGGCATTGGGAGATGGTTCAGAAGAAGACGAAGAATAAAAGAGAAGGCCAGCCGATGGGTTGGCCTTTTTTTTTGAAACACCGCTCACGCAAGAAAATCGAAATGAGCGAATAAGTTTGGTCACAACTGGCCAGAAAGAAAAGAGGACAGACAGATGCCAAATCTAAAATACCGTCGTGTCTTGTTGAAGATCAGCGGTGAAGCACTCGCTGGTGAAATGGGCATGGGGATTGATGCCAAACGTGCCATGCACATTGCCGAAAAAGTGCGTGATGTGCGCGAACTGGGTATTGATGTCGCCATCGTGATTGGCGCCGGCAACTTCTGGCGCGGACGCCAGGGGCTGGAGTTGGGCATGGACCGCGCCACGGCCGATTATATGGGCATGCTGGCTACGGTGATGAATGCGCTGGCTTTGATGGACTCGCTGGAAAGCAAAGGCGTCATCACCCGTGTGCAAACGGCGATCGAGATGCGCTCGGTAGCCGAACCTTACATTCGACGGCGCGCGATGCGCCATATGGAAAAAGGCCGCGTGGTGATCCTGGGCGGCGGGACGGGCAATCCTTACTTCTCCACCGATACAGCGGCTGCCCTGCGCGCCATGGAAATCGGCGCGGATGTGTTGATCAAGGCCACCAAAGTGGATGGCGTGTATGACAAAGACCCGCATGTGCATGCAGATGCGGTCAAGTTTGCCGAACTGACCTATCTGGATGCGATCAGCCGCCGCCTGGAAGTGATGGACAGCACCGCGCTGACTTTGTGCATGGATAACGAAATGCCGATCATGGTGCTCAACCTGTGGGAAGACGACGTCCTGCGCCGCGCTTTGCTCGGCGAGAAAGTGGGCACCCTCGTTTCGGGATAAAGGCTATACAAAAAAATTATGAGAACACCGCGGGAGAAATCCTTGCGGTGTTTTTTGTTGTTTTGTGTGGAGGAGGGTTTCGAATTAGGGCTTGAATTCGGGTGCATGCCATACCATGCGTCCCTGCAAACAATAATTCTGTTTTTCGAACTTAAGAATATTCTTAATTCTATCGAGGGTAGCAATAGAGAGTGGATTTGATGCTTGAGAGAGGATACAATAAGGGCAGGGCTTATTCGATGAAAAAAGGAGCACCATGAGAAAGATTGATCTAACTCCAGATGAGACCCTGCGCAGTGAGGTGTTGGCACTTTGTCAACAAATGATCCAGACGCCGTCGGTGAATGGCATGGACGATGAGCTGCATCTTGCGCATATCATCGCAGCTTTTGCCCGCGAGCATGAACTTGAAGTGGAGATGACGGCCATTGATGCCCAACGCCCCAACGTTCTCGTTCGCATTGGCCCGCAGAAAGTAGGAACAGGCCTGCTGCTCGTCGGGCACATGGACACAGTCCCGGTGGGCGAATATGGCCACTGGACGCACCCCCCTTTTAGCGCAATAATTGAAAATGACCGTCTGTTTGGGCGTGGAGCGATTGACAACAAAGGCGGGATTGCGGCTGCCTTGGGGGCACTGGTGCTGCTCAAGGAGAAAGCTGGCCGGCAGTTGAAGCGCCCGGTGCTGCTGGCTTGCGTACCGGATGAAGAATCCGGCGCTACCGGCCGCCTGGGAATCAAACACTTACATAATTCCGGTAAATTATCCGGCAAGGGAGCAATCTACGTCTACCCGGACATGCACCGTACGGCCATCGGGCATCGCGGGGTGCTGCGCCTGAAGCTGAGCGCGCGCGGACAGAGCTTCCACACTGGCGGGCTGGCCTGGCAGGATGCAGACAAAAGCCTGAACGCAGTCACCGGGATGAGCGCGGTACTGCTGGCGCTGGAATCCCTGACTTTTGCCAGCAAGCCCCAACCGCCGATTTTCTCCCGCTATCATACTGTGGTTACCCCCACACTGGTGCAGGGCGGAGCCGGGATCAGCATCGTGCCGGACCACTGCGAGGCTTTCATTGATATTCGTTTGGTACCGGGCGTCGCCCGTGAGGTGGTGACGGACGGCGTGCAGCGCGCCATTGATAGCGTACTGGCGGAGCGTCCCCAGCTTCAGGTGGAAATGGAAGAGGTAACCTACATCCCTCCAACAGTCATTCCTGAGGAATCAGATATCATTCAGGCTGTAGGAAAGGCTGTGGGAGAGGTATGCGGTACCCCGCCAGAGATATTCGTTTCCGGCCCGGCCAACGAGTCGTATTTGCTCAACGAATATGGGATCCCCACGCTGACATTGGGCCCTGCCGGGGATGGTGCCCATGCTGTGGATGAATATATGGAAGTGGGATCCCTGTATCAGGCAATGGAGATCTACGCGCGGGTCGGGTTGACAATGGGACGTCTTTAGGAGCGGTGATGAAGAAAACCTGGTTGCTTGTGACTTTGCTTGTGGTTGTTCTGCTGGCAGGCTGCAGCGGAGAAATTGTCGATTCGTCCGATGACCAGGATCAATTTGAATTTGATTCGCACACGTACCAGACTTCGGCCGTGCTGAACGAGATCGAAGTGGAGACCTGGATGTACCAGATCCAGTGGTTGGATACGCATAAGGCCATTGATGCCCTGGACAGGACAGAATACGATATGCTGGTGGTGGAGCCGGGTTTCAATCTGGTGGATGAGGCTTATGATGTAGAATATCTGGTCTCAGTATTAAAAGATAAGCCAGACGGGGAAGAACGTATCCTGCTGGCCTACATCGACATCGGCCAGGCGGAAGATTACCGGACGTATTGGGGGGAAGACTGGGTAGCACCCACGAAAAGGAAACCTGGCAGCCCGGATTTCCTGGTGACGATTGATCCTGACGGCTGGAGTGGCAATTATCCCGTAGCGTATTGGGATGAAGCCTGGCTGGACCTGTGGCTGGCAGGAGATGGTCTGATCGCGCAGATCGCTGCCTACGGCTTTGACGGGGTATATCTGGATTGGGTAGAAGCCTATGACGATGACGCAGTACGTGAGGCAGCCGAGGAGCAAGGCGTTCATCCAGAAAGGGCGATGCTATCCTTCATCAAAGGCATTCATGAACGCGGACAAATGATGAAACCAGGTTTTTTGGTCGTGCCGCAAAATGCGCCCTATCTGCTGGATGTGGACCCGGTGTTATATGCTTCGCTGATTGATGCGGTCGCCATGGAGGATACCTGGTATTACGGGGAAGGGGATGCGGAGTGGGATGACAGAAAGGCGGGCGATCTAAGCGGCGGCGAGCGCCACTCGGAAGGCTATTCAACGGAGGAGCGCATCGTCCAGAGCAAGAAGTATCTTGAGATGGGCATCCCGGTCTTCACGGTGGATTACTGCGTTGATGAAGAGAATGCCAATGAGGTGTATTATTCCGCGCGCGAGAATGGATTCATCCCGCTGGTGACACGGGTCTCGCTCTCGGGGATCACTGAGACGCCGCCGTAAAAATGTCACACAAAGTCGCAAAGAAAACACCTTATTTTTATATAAATTTTCCGGATTTTAATCCCTGCACACAAATTCACCATGTGCTTCCCTTAAATTGCAGCAGTATCGCAATTTGGGGGAAGTTAGAAGGGGGTGTTTTTTTGCAGGCTTTGCGTGAGACTAAATAACTCAATGAAAAATATTAATGCGCAAATAAAACCAGGAATCTCAAAATTCCATCTTGACATATCGTTTCTTTCTGGCATAATAGGGACAAGATCAATCAAATTATTAAAGGCTTTGACAGAGGAAAGTAGTTCGGCGGAAACCGACAGGGACGCGGGTGCATGACTGAGACGCCCGCCCGGCGGAAACAGAACGAAGTTCCCTCTCGAGCCGCCCGGGGGAACGCCCGATGAGGGCCAGTAGTCCGGGACGCAGGCGCAGCGTTACAGGCGCAGCCAATCGCCGATCATATTACCAGGCCGTTGGATAAAGTGGGCTGCTCCATGCAGCCAAGAAGGGTGGTACCGCGGATACCCCGTCCCTTAACCTGGGACGGTTTATTGTTTAAATCCCCAGAAGAATTTTTCTGTCAGAAGCAAGGAGAACCTATGCCCGAACAAGATAGTACGCAAAACCAGGATGAACTGTTAAAGCAGTTGCAGCAGCAGTTGGCCGAGGTGCGCGAGACCGGTCTGGCATTGCTGGAAACGTTGAAAGATGAAGATGCGCTGGCACAATGGCGCACAACTCACCTGATGCGCAAGGCAGTGGTGACCGAGGTCATGCGCAGCATGTCCAGGTTGTCGCCGGAAGCACGACCGGTACTCGGTCAGGCCGCTAATAAACTGAAGAAAGAATTTGAAGCCCGCCTCGCCGCCCGCCAGGCCGAGGTCAAACAAGCTGCCCTGGCGCAATCACTGAGCAGCGACCGCCTTGACATCACCCTGCCAGGACGTCAACCGATCCATGGCGGTCTGCATCCCGAAACGGAAGTACTGCGCGAGATCTATCATATCTTCGCCGAGATGGGTTTTCAGGTCTACCGCTCGCGTGACGTAGAAACCGAGGAATATAATTTTGAGCTGCTCAATATTCCTGCTCACCATCCCGCGCGTGATATGTGGGATACCTTCTTCACTACGAAAGAGGGCGTGGTGCTGCGTACGCATACATCCCCCGGTCAGATCCGGGTGATGCGTGAATACGCCCCCGACCCGATCCGCGTGATCCTGCCGGGCATGTGCTACCGCTATGAGCAGATCAGCGCACGTTCAGAAATTCAGTTCAACCAGGTTGAACTGCTGGTGGTGGGCAAGGATATCACCTTTGGCGATTTGAAGGGTACCTTGAATGATTTCGTGCGCCGCCTGTTTGGCCGCGAAGTGCGCACCCGCCTGCGCCCCAATCACTTCCCCTTCACCGAGCCCAGTGCTGAGATGGATGTGGAATGTTTCATCTGCGGCGGCAAGGGCTGCCCGGTGTGCAAACGCTCCGGCTGGCTGGAGATCCTCGGCTGCGGTATGGTGCACCCCACCGTGCTGCGCAACGGCGGGTATGACCCCGAAGTGTACTCCGGTTTCGCCGCGGGTATGGGTCCCGAGCGTATCAATATGCTCCGGCATAAAATCGAAGATATTCGATATTTCTGGGCGAATGATGCCCGTTTCTTAGAGCAGTTCTAAGGGAGAGGAGAAAAATGCAAGTCCCACTTTCCTGGTTAAAAGATTATGTTGATGTAGATCTCCCGATTGAGGAGCTGGCCCGCGTGATGACGATGGCGGGCATGGAAGTTGAAGCCATTCAGGTGGTCGGCCTGCCGATGCCCGAAGGCGAGAAACATGAATTCAAGATCTCCGGTCTGAGCTGGCCGGCGGAACAATTCGTTGTGGCGCAGATCAATGAGGTCCTGCCCCACCCTGACGCCGACAAGCTGGTTTTGTGCCAGTTGGACGACGGCGATGGCGTGCGCTCCGTGTTGACCGGCGCGCCCAACCTGTACGAATACAAGGGCACCGGCCCGCTGGAGAAACCGCTCAAGGTGGCCTATGCCAGACTGGGTTCTGTGCTCTATGACGGCCACAAACCCGGCTGGGAGCTGACCAAACTCAAGAAAGCCAAAATCCGCGGCGTGGTCTCTGATTCGATGGTTGCCTCTGAGAAGGAACTCGGTATTTCCGAAGAACACGAAGGCATCATCATCCTGGATGACGATGCCCCCACCGGCATGCCCCTGGCCGAGTACATGGGCGATGTGGTCTACACCTTCGAAGTGCTGCCCAATATGGTGCGGGATGCCTGCATTGTCGGCGTGGCGCGCGAAATCGCGGCGGCACTCAATTTGCCCCTGCGCAAGCCTGAGCTGAGCATGCCGATCACCGGCCCATCAATCGAGGGTCAGGCTTTCATCGAGATCACTGATCCCGAACTCAACCCGCGCTTCGTGGTGGGTCTGATCAAAGGCGTCGAAGCGCGCCCCAGCCCGTATTGGGTGCAGCGCCGTCTGCGCCTGGCGGGCACCCGCCCGATCAACAGCATTGTCGATGCCACCAATTATGTATGCTGGAATGGAGCGAACCGCTGCACTCCTTTGACTATGACGTTCTTGTCGAGCGGGCAGGCGGCAAAGCACCAACCATCATCACCCGCGCCGCCAATCCCGGCGAGATACTGACCACGCTCGACGATGTGGAACACAAGCTTGGAACCCTATACGATCCTGGTCACTGACACCGCCGGTCCGTTGTCGCTGGCTGGTGTGATGGGTGGACTGGAATAGCGAAGTGACACCGGAGACAAAGAACGTGCTGCTGGAAGGCGCGAACTGGAACTTCATCAATGTGCGCAAGACCATGCAGGCGAACATATCTCTTCCGAGGCCGGTTACCGCTTCTCGCGTGATCTCCATCCCGAGCTGGCGCCGAACGGCGTGCGCCTGGGCCTGGATCGCATGGCGCAATGGAGCGGCGGTGAGATCGCCGAAGGGCTGGTGGATGTGTACCCGAAGGTCTATGAGGACCCGGTGGTGGAGATCACGGAGGAATATGTTGAGCGCAGTCTGGGAATCAATATTCCTGCTGAGACGATCATCGATCTGCTCACCCGGCTGGAGTTCGAGTGCAGCGTGGATGGCGAGACGATTTCGGTCAAATCACCGGATCACCGCACGGACATCGGCAGCGGTGTGATTGGCAAAGCGGACGTGCTGGAAGAGATTGCCCGCCTGTATGGCTATGACAATATCCCTGCCTCGCGCATTGGCGATGATCTGCCTCCGCAGCGCCGCAATGACCCCCTGGAACGCGAAGAGCGTTTGCGCGATGTGCTTACTCAACTGGGCATGCAGGAGATCATTACCTATCGCTTCACCACCCCTGAAGCCGAGAGCAAATTGTTCCCGCCCGATGTAGAACAACCGCCGGTGGAATATGTGCGCATGGCGAATCCGATTGCCGCCGACCGCACCGTGCTGCGCCGCACCTTGCTGCATCAGATGCTGGAAGTCATCGAGCGCAACGTGCGCCAGCGTGCGCATCTGGCGATGTTCGAGATTGGCAAAGTCTTTTTGCCGGTCGAAGGCGAGCAGCTTCCGGTTGAACCGCGCCGCCTGTCCATGGCAATGACCGGACAGCGCTTCCTGCCAGCCTGGGATCAGAAGCCCATCCGGAGAGATGGATTTCTTTGACCTGAAGGGCATCATTGAGGCGATGCTGGCGGCATTGCATATTGAAAATGTGACCTACACCGCTGGCGAGCATGCCACCTTCCACCCCGGCAAATGCGCCAACGTGTGGAGCGGGGATGTGCTGCTGGGTACATTTGGCGAACTGCATCCGCTGGTCAAGGAACAGTATGAGCTTGAGAAAGCACCCGTTCTGGCCGCCGAGCTGGATGTGGAAGCCCTGCTGAAGGCGATGCCCGTGCGCTTCGAGACTGTGCCCGTGCCTGTCTATCCGCCTGTGCTGGAAGACCTGGCCGTGGTGGTCGACGAAGCCACCCCTGCTCTGACCTGCTGGCCGTGATCCGCAAGTCCGGCGGTAAGCTGCTGGAAGACGTTGTCCTGTTCGATATCTTCCGCGGTCCGCAGATTGGCGAAGGCAAGAAGAGCCTGGCGTACTCGCTGGTCTACCGCTCGGCGGACAAGACCCTGAGTGATAAAGACACGCAGAAGTTGCGCAAAAAGATCATTTACATGCTCGAAAAAGAGCTGGGCGCCAAGTTGCGCAGCTAATTGTTGAGTGTTTGGAACCTAACTGTACACTGAGCTTGTCGAAGTGGCGGTTAACAATAAGAAGAGACTGCCTGGAAATCCCGGGCAGTTCTTTTTTTGGTTTTTTTCCAAATTGTTTAGTTTATTGTGTATAATTTTTCTGTGCTGTTTCCCTGGGGGATAGCATTGTACTTTCATCGCAATACATGGATAGAGCAAAGGATTGAATATGAGCAAGAGGATTGGAAGAGGTGTGCTCCTGCGGTCTTGTGCTGCTGGGATTGGCTTATAGGAAATTTATTGCTGGGGGCGGTGGCGGTTTCATCGCGGTTGAAGCATCGGCCCAGACACACGCATGAGGTGCTGGTGACGACCACAGCAGACAGCGGGGAAGGCAGCCTGCGCGAGACATTGCAGAACCAGCGCCCGGGCATGGTGATCCGCTTTGACACGGCGGTTTTCCCGGTGGACGCCCCGGCAAGCATCTTTTTGGAGATCTCTTTTGCCGGAGTTGACTACTGGGCGGGTGACGATCGATGGCTCGGATGCGGGGGTGATCATTGATGGTAAGAATTTAGGCAATGAGCCGGAGCTGGTACTGGTTGATGATGTCAGCCTGACGTTTGACGGCGGGCCGAACCAATTGGAAAATGGAGATTTCAGTGGAGATGTAGGGCTGGATCACTGGAAGGTCTGGCAGATGTATGACGTCGATAATTTCCGCTGGAATGAAGAGGAAGGTGCGCAGGAACCAGGGTGCTTTGAATGGACGGGGACTATCCGGCAATTTTTCCTATCCCTTATTTCCCAAAGCAGCAATACGTTCTCAAATATCAGCGGGGATGGAAAAGAAAATCAAGATTACACGAACGAAACTTTTTTTTCTTTAGACGGAGCTGAGACGATTGAGGCGCGATTCTGGTATCGCTATGGAGATGTGAATGTCAAGTTATCCTTTGTCAATGAGTTTGGGGTATGGGATAGTCGTGATCAGTGGTTTGATTATGCTGATTTCTGGGACCAGGCTGTGTTTGAGATGGACGTGCCAGAAGGGGTAAATAAAGTTTCCTTTGAGATTTTAATTTATCCAAGGCGATTTGCTCATGGGCTGGTGGTTAGTTCAAGCGAGAATGTTATTCAGGGTTTGCAGATCGTGAATTTTCCCGGTAGCGGGATCAAGATCTACGATGGCAGTGGCAATGTGATTGGCGGTCCGAATCCGTGGATGGAAGCTGGTTGTTCTGGTGTCTGTAACCTGTTGTCCGGCAATGTGGAATTTGGCCTGATGATCAACGGGGGCGGGAAGAACATCATTCAGGGGAATTACATTGGTACGGATATTTCCGGCACAAAGGCAATGATGAATGGACTTGCCGGCGTGCGCATTTTTAACTCGCAGGAGAACCAGATCGGCGGCAATTTTGTGCAGGGTAAGGGGAATCTGCTTAGCGGTAATTCGATTGGGGTTGAGATCAATGCGGAAAACGAAGGCTACGTTGCTGAGGGAAATATCATTCAGGGGAATTTGATCGGCATAGATCCTTCTGGTGAAGAAAGAATATACAACCAGGCCGGAATTAGCCTGGGGAGCAGCAGCTATACCCTGATTGGCGGCAATGACCCGAACCTGCGCAATATCATCTCCGCCAATGAAGTTGGTATTTCAATGAATGGCAGTGCGCATCGTAACACGGTTATCGGAAATTACATTGGCACGGATATCACTGGCTTGCGCAGTCTCAAGAATGATTATGTTGGTGTTGAAATGATCGATGGTGCATACAATAACCAGGTGGGGGGCACTGAAGCAGGAGAAGCCAACGTGATCAGCGGTAATGGGAATGCTGGTGTGCTGCTGCGCGATTTTGAAAGCCATGACAATCTGGTAATGGGTAATTTGATCGGTATTGGCGCTGATGGCATGACCAAGCTTCGCAATATGTCTAGTGGTGTGTATATTGGGAATACGACCAATAATCAGATCGGCCCAGGGAACCGGATTGCCAATAACTTCGATGTGGGAGTGGATGTTCAGATCGAAGGTGCGGTAAATGGCAATACGATCACCCAGAACTCGATCACCAAAAATAATGGGCCAGGAATTCGAGTGAATGTTACCGAAGGGGAGGAACTCCCGGCTGTGGATGATGTGATTGTATCCACTCGTTCTGTGACCGGGACAGCACCTGCGGGCACCACGATTGAGATCTATCAGGATGCCAGAGATGAAGGTGACGATCTACCTGGGAACGATGGAGGTGGACGACAAGGGGCGCTTCAGTTGGACGTCACCGGTAGGTGTGGAACTGAGCAAGAAAATCACCGTGCTGGCTACAGACGGTACGGGCACGACGGGTGAATTCTCCAGGCCAGCTTCCATCCCGGGGGTGTTGTTTGCCAAGAAGCCCGGTTTTGTAGGTCCGGAGCAGGTGGATTTCTCGCCGCGCGTGATCCTTTTAAATACTGGTATCGCTGTGGCAGCTATGTTGTATTTTGGCGTGGTCGCTACCTGGTTCAATGAGAGTTCTTGAGAATTTCTCGGATGAGATCGTTGAAAAAGTAATGGCCTTCCTGCGAAAGTACAAGCTGGCGCGTAGGGAAAAGAAGCAGGATAGCGTTTCGCCGCCTTTGTGGACCACGCTGCTGAAGTGGCTGGCGATCCTGGTGATCACGGCGGTGATCCAGAATATGAATACCCCGTTGCCATCAACTGCGGATCAGTGGTTTGGCGAGTTGACGACGCTGATCGTGAGTGGTTTGCTGGTCACCGGCCTGCAAATTGCCAGCGAATGGCTGCTGCGGCGTTTATCCGCGACGCATACGGATGTAAAAGAGACCGAGGTCAGCGGTGTGGGGATGGTGCTGGCGTTCCTGAGCGTTATATTCTCGAATGTCGTTAATTTTGGTCCCGGCCTGGTATTAGGCACGGTGGACGGCCTGTATTGCAGCCCTGGCTTGAATAATGAAAAGCAGGATGGTCAACGGGCGTTTGCTGCCAAAGCAACAGTTGTGGGCCTGACCTTCCTCGGATGGATCTTTCTCCGCTATTCCTGGGGCTGCCAGGTCTTCGATCCATTTTGGTGACGATGTTCATAATGGGAGTTCAGTATGCCTTCTTTGAATTGATCCCGTTGAAGGTGCTGGACGGTTATGCTGTTCTGGTGTGGAACAAGGTCATTTGGGGATTGGCCAGTTTGCTCAGTCTGATTGGTTTTGTGTATATCAATGTCAATCCGAATTTGAAGAGTTTGAGTGATCTGATCGCGTACAAGGAGAGCAGCTTGACGACGCTGGGTATTGCGGCCGGGGTGCTGTTGGTGGCAGCATTTGGTTTGAGGGTGTTTACGCGCCGTATGGGGGAGGGTGAAGCGGGGGAGTAGGATGTTGATGAGAATGGAGAGGCTGCCCGGTTATTGAGGGCAGCCTTTTTTTGTGTTGGGATAAGGGGGATTGGCGAATATGGAGGTTGCGTCCTTATGGTGAAGAGAAAGGTTGTGCGCCTGCGAGGTTTGATTTACGGATTAGCAGTACAGCGGACAGGTCATGAGACCTGTCCCTACGGGGGGAGTGTTTGGGAGAGGGGTTATTTCAGGAACTCTTCAGCGAAGACATCTCGCACGAGGGCATAGCCGAAGTTGTCCTGCAGCACCAGTTGATACCCTTCCAGTTCATCGCGGGCGGCATCGCCGTAGAATGCGTGCATCTGGGCCATGTCGCCCTGGTCAACGGCCTGGCCGACGACGTCTGGCTGCGAGAAGAGGAGCACGTTCTCACGGTCGAGGAGGATCACGTCCGGGTTGAGGTTCTTCGATATAGCTGTAGGTCGCCAGGTCCCAGTTCATTTCCACCTGCCGTGCAGGGGTGGCGGGGGCGTAGACGTGCCAGTCGCGGTAGACGACCAGTTGGCGGCTGAGGACGATGGGCGCGAAGACCTCTTCTTCCAGCTTTTCGTAGAAGAGGATGCTGGGGGCTTCCTGTTCGCGGCGGAGCTGCTCAGTGTAGACACTCACGTCCGTGCGGATGAAGAGGGCGGCCTGCAGAACGATGAGCAGCGCCAAAGCCATCTTGCCCCGGTCACGCACTTTGCCGTTGAAGCGCAGTTTCTCTTCGGGGAAGAGGTTAACCAGGGTGGAAAAGAGCGGCATCATGATCGGCAGCCAGTAATGGGTACGGCGGGTGGCCAGGTTGAAGATGGAAATGCTGAGCGGGATGCACCAGGCAAGGATGATACTGCTTTTCAGGCGGGTTTCCTTGCGGGCAATCCCAAACCCCAGGGCGGCGAAGGCCATCAGCAGGAAGAAAGGCTGCCCGTAGTGGATGCGAATGTCTTTGGGATAGCCTTCCGCGAAGAAGCTTTCCGTGTTGGAGAGGATAATGCCCTGGGAACTTTGTTCCCATTGCAGGGTCTGGTAGGCGATGATCTCGGCCCGTTCCTGGGGCAGGAGCAGCAAGGGGTTGGAAATGACCAGGGCGGCGAGCATGATCGCCACAAAGAGGGCCCCTTTACCGATGGCTTTCGGCCAGGTCAGCTTTTTGCTGACGATGCCCCACACAATGTAAACGGGAATCGCCAGCACAAAGAAGGCGCCCATGTACTTGACGCCCGCGCCCACCCCGCAGGAGACCGCCGCCAGCCAGAAATTGCGCCCGAAGCGCAGCTCATCGCGGTCGAGGAAGAACAGGGTCAGCACGACGACGAGGGTTGCCAGCCCGTCGGGATGCCACCACAGATCATTGACCACCGTCCCCGGCAGGATCAGCAGCAGGACAAACAGGGCCACCGATTTCCACAGGGATTTGAATTTGGTCTGCATGTGCACCAGCAGCATGGCGCTGGCAATCAGCGGCAGGACGTTGATCATCTGACGCAGGGTCATCACGATCAGCGGGGTGTTTGCGACAGCAGTCCAGTTGGCGCCGAGGATCAGTTTGAGGGGCAGCAGGGCCAGGGCCGAGAAGAAATAAAACGGGTAGCCGTAGAAGTAGTGCAGGTAGATGAGGAAGTTGCGCGCCGTCTGGTAGAGGGTGTCGCCGGGGGTGAGCATGCGGATGGCGTGCTCATACTGGGCGAATTCGTCGATCTCGAATACGGAGAGCATCTCAGGCTCGCGCGCGCCGGTCAGGTTGGGGGCAATGAAGGCGGCGAAGTACACAGCGCCGATGATGAGCAGGATGCGGAAGGTTTTTTTCTGGGTTGGTGTCATAGGTTCTCGTTTTAGGATCAAGCTCAGGGCACGGCTGGTTGATTATTTTCTTTGATACACCCGACCACGCGGGTCTTCATAGATCGTTTGCCAGTTGTCTTTCCCATTCAGTCGGTGTAGACCTGCTCGGGGAAAAGCTCCTGACCTTCTGATTTTAACACGATCACGTACTGTGCTTTTTCGCTGCGGGTGGTCGTATTGGTGAAGGCTTTGTCATAGGCGTAATACGGCAGGCCGTTTTCCACCCACACCACGGAATCATGGATGTTCTGCTGGGCATAATCATAGGCGCTGTGATAGCCGTCCACGCCAACGGTCTCTTCATAGGGATCGCGCAGCAGACGGGCGTTCTCGGGCGAGTCGGGCAGCAGGTCGCGCTGGAACCAGACCACCGAGAAAGTCAGGGCGGCGATGACGAGCAGGGCCGCCAACCGCGGCAAGCGTTTGGCGGATACCCAGGCATAGGCTTTGTCGATCAGCGGGCTGACCACGGTCAGCAGGGCCAGCCAGGCGAACCCCAGCAGGGCCACGGCAAAGCGCCAGGCGATCTGGGTGGGTACGTCCCGGTGAACGAAGAAGGCTGTGGCGGGGGTGAAGAGGAAGCTGACGAAGAGCACAACAAAGACCGCCGCCAGTGACCAGTTCAAGCGACGCGGGCGTTTGATGAGGGTCAATGCGATGAAAAGGACCAGCACGGCAGTTAATACCAGCAGGTTGCGCGGGATGTAGTTGTAGAAGAAGGGGTTGCTCAGGTTGGCGGCGATGCTCCACGACTGCACTTCCATCACGCCGGGCGAGAACAGGCTGCCCTGACCGATCAGGTTGCGCGGCACCCACAACAATCCGGTCAGCATGGTCAGTCCGCTGAACAAAAGAGATTGCCAGTTCATGCGCACCAGCTGATTTGAAGGTCTGCCGCCTCCTGCCGCCAGCGGATCAATACCAGCAGCCACAGGAAAGCGACGACATACAGGGCATTGGGTTTGATGCTCAGGGCGATCATCGAGGTGATCGCCAGGCCGGTCGGGTGAAGCTGGGTCTGGTTCGCCTTGCGCCCTACAGGGGCATGCAGCAGGGCTGCCAGCAGGGCCGCGCCCGAGGAAGAGGTCGTTCTTGCCGATGGTGTACAGCAGCGGGTGGAAGACCCACCACAGGTTACTTTCCACGGGGATCATCCCGCTGAGCACCAGCAGGTTGGTGAGGAAGAAGAGGAACGCCGCCGGGCAGCGTTGTATAGCGCCGCGCCAGCAGCCACAGGGAGAGCACCAGGGTGAGGTTGATCAGGCTGTGCACGAGGCCAAACAGGGCTTCGCTGGCGGTGATGGAAAGTCCCAGGGCCAGCAGGGACTCGTAGCCGAAGGGGTATTCGCCATAGGAGATGGTGAAGTCCCAGGCCGAGCCGGTGGCATACAGTTCAATCGCTTTGGGAAAGTGATAGGCGCCGGCGTCCCATTCCAGGCTGGTGGCGATGGGCGAGGCCGGCCAGCGGATGACGGGCAGGAGGACCAGCAGCACCAGCAGGATCAGACCGGCGGCATAAAGGACGGTTTCGAGCAGGTTGGGGTTGTTCAGTTTCTTCCTCTGTGGCGGTGATGTTTTGCAGGAAGGTCAATCCGCCAGTGCGGATGTAGAGCCAGAAGGCGGCGACGGCCGCAGCCAGGGTGAGGATGACGGCCGCGGCGGGGGTGTAGAGCCTGAGAATGCCCAGTACCTGGCCGGAGAAGATGCCGCCGAAGAGCAGGGCCAGCAGGGCGATGGTTATGTAGAGGGGGAGGGTTTTGAGTATGTTTTTCATAGATTAGTTTCTCAATATTTCAGGATTATATCATTTGGGATTAGGGATTAGCAACTGGGTAAATGGGGAGCAGGAGTGGTGGTTTCGGTCGTCGAAAAAATCCCCTTTCACGAGCATAGTGATGTATACTATTTGTGTTGAGTTGCATAGCGGGTTAATCATCATGTGACAAAGTACTCTTTATGTAGTGTGTTGTGTCAAAATCGCCTTGTTATACTGTTGACTTTCCAAATAAAGTGAGTTCAGAAAATAAATAGTTGGGCAGCTTAACTTAGCTGTCACCTCTCTTAATCAACATTTACTTTTACAGGAGCCATATATGGACATGAAATTAGAAAATGATTTTGCTGAACTACTTAAACAGAAATTGGAAGAAGCATTAAAGCAACGTGGTAAAGTAAATATCGTAATTGCTGGTAAAACAGGCGTTGGCAAAAGCACGTTAGTTAACGCAGTTTTTCAAGGTAATTTAGCTGAAACCGGAGATGGACGACCTGTTACCCAAGACAACTAGAGAAATCAAGAAAGATGGAATTCCTCTTAGTATATTCGATACTCGCGGGCTGGAAATAAGCGAGTACAGAAATACTGTTCATGAACTTGAAAAGCTTATACAGGACAAGAAAAAAAGCGAAGACCCCAATCAGCATATTCATATCGCTTGGGTATGCGTGATGGAAGGCTCTCGTCGTGTTGAAGATGCTGAAATTAAACTTGTGGAAATGCTGGATAAATATATCCCAGTTGTTGGGGTGATTACAAAAAGCATGTCGGACAATGGTTTTCGGCAAACTGTCCAGGAACTTTTACCACAAACTCGAAATGTGGTTAGAGTTCTTGCAAAAGAAACGGTGTTTGATGGCGGATATACTATACCAGTAATGGGGCTTGATAATCTTGTGGAACTTACAATGACCCTTGTTCCTGAAACTCAAAAAAATGCATTTGCTGCCGCTCAAAAGGTAAGTCTCAATCACAAACTGCAAAGAGCGCATGCAGTAGTAGCTGGGGCAGCTCTTACTGCTGGTGGAACAGGCGCTGTTCCTCTTCCTTTCTCTGATGCGCTTGCGATTATTCCTATTCAAATATCAATGCTTGCTGGTATAAGCGCGGTTTGGGGACTTCCCGTATCAACTGCGTTTCTGGGCACCCTGGTTAGCGGAGCTATTACAGGTTCTGCGGGTACAGTAGTAGGACGTGCAGCAGCCGGAGCATTATTGAAGTTGATACCTGGAATTGGTTCAGCAGCAGGCGGAGCAATAAGCGCTGGCGTAGCCAGTACTCTGACAGTTGCCTTTGGAGAAGCCTATATAACAGCGCTTTATGTGCTTACTAAAGATGATCCAAACCGAATACCTACAGCAGAAGAAATCCGAGATGAGTTTATGCTTCAATTAAAGTCGGGAAAGAAAGAACCAGCGGCGGGCTAACAACTGCTAGTGAACAGCCTGCAAGAAATCCGTCGTAATTAGTTAGACAGCTTCCGCCCGACGGGTTATGTTCTATACGCATTTTTCAACGCCAACAGAAACGGTAATTGCGACAGTCACTCAAAGCTCCCCAAATTCAATTGAATTTGGGGGAGCTTTGATAGTTAACGTTTTTGATAAGAGATTGCGATATTTACTACTCCGGAAAGTTCTCCAGGATCTGCTCGATCTCTTCCATGATGGTGTCGTCCATTTTCTCGAGGGCTTCGGGCGCGCCGAGGTTGTCGTCGAGCTGTTCCATGCTGGTCGCGCCGGTGATGACGCTGGAGATTTCCTTGCGGCGCAGGAGCCAGGCGATGGCCATTTGCGCGGTGGTGACCTGCAGGTTTTCTGCCAGGGTGGTCAATTTGCGCACCGCTTCCAGGCGTTTTTCGCTCAGCAGATCCACCAGCCAGGCCATGTCTTCACGGCTGGCGCGGCTGCCGGCGGGAATGCCGTCATTATATTTGCCGGTGAGGATGCCGGAGGCCAGCGGGCTCCAGGTGGTCAGTCCCAGGGTGTATTCGCGGGTCAGGGGTTCCAGTTCCACTTCGACCCGTTTGCGGCGGAACATGTTGTACTGCGGCTGTTCGACCACCGGCGGGATCAGGTTGAGCTGGTTGGCCACGCCGATCGCCTGGGCGATGTTGGCGGCTTCCCATTCCGAGGTGCCCCAGTAGAGGATCTTGCCCTGCTGGATGAGGTGGTTCATCGTCCAGACCACTTCCTGGATGGGGGTGTCGGGATCGTAGCGGTGGCAGTAGTACAGGTCAACGTAGTCCGTGCCCAGGCGGCGCAGGGAGGCTTCGATCGATTCGGTGATGTGCTTGCGCGAGAGGCCGCGCCCGTTGGGGCCGGGCATGGTCGGCCAGAAGACCTTGCTGGAAATGACGAGGGTTTCGCGCGGCAGTTTGCGGATGGCTTCGCCCATCACGATCTCGGCCTGTCCGGCGGCGTACACGTCGGCGTTATCAAAGAAGTTGATGCCCTGGTCATAGGCTGCGTGTACCAGGTCGATCGCGGTTTTGCGTTCAATTTGGTCGCCAAAAGTGATCCAGGCGCCCAGCGAGATTTCACTGACTTTCAATCCTGTACGACCTAATCTTCGGTAGTGCATGATTTTATCCTTTCACAAGACGAGTCTTGATATACCAATAGTTGTATCTTCATGTTAAGGAGTTTTGGGGTTTTATGCAAGCGTTCCGGCGGGATTGGTTTTCTGTTGCTCACGTAAAGACGCACCCCTCCCAAACCCTCCCCATTTTGCGGTGAAGCTGCAAAATAAGGAGGGCATTTGTTGATATTCTTTGAGGGGATATGTTATAGCAGGGAGAAAAGTCTGGAGATTTATTATTCTTTGCGCGAGTGGATGTGGTCAAAGCCTTCGGGTTTGATCATATCTCCATCGCCTTCCAGCAGGCCGGAGACGCCGCGCTGACCGCTTTCGTCGCGTTTGGTCTGGCAGAACTGGCAGGTGGCTGGGTCATGCCGCGGGTAATCGATCGGCTCTTCGTAGGTGCTGACAAAGCCTTCGTAGTTGCGCAGCACCACGCGGTGATCGGACGAGCTGAGCACATAGTTCGGTCCAACGGGGATCTTGCCGCCGCCGTGCGGGGCGTCGACCACGAAGGTGGGTACACAGAAGCCGGAGGTATGGCCGCGCAGCCCTTCAATGATCTCGATGCCTTTGGAGACCGGGGTGCGGAAATGCCCTGCCCCTTCGACCATGTCACAGATATAGAGATAGTAGGGCCGTACACGGATATTGACCAGATCGTTGACCAGCTTGCGCTGCACATTGACGCAGTCATTGATCCCGGCCAACAGGACAGACTGGTTGCCCAACGGGATACCGGCGCGGGCCAGTTTATCCATGGCTTCGGCCAGTTCAGCAGTGATCTCGTTGGGGTGGTTGACATGGATGTTCAGCCATAGCGGGTGGAATTGCTGCAGCATATCACACAGGTCATCCGTGATGCGCTGCGGCACAAATACCGGCACGCGCGAACCAATGCGGATGATCTCGATATGCGGAATTTCGCTCAGCTTGCGCAGCAGATCCTCCAGCACCTTGGGAGCCAGGGTGAGGGGGTCGCCGCCGGAGATAAGGACGTCGCGGATGGTGGGGGTGCGCCGGATGTAATCCAGCATGAGTTCATGATCGGCGCGTGAGAAATTTGCGCCGGCCTGGCCAACGATCCGCGAGCGGGTGCAGTAGCGGCAGTAAGTGGCGCATTGGGTGGTGACCAGCATCAGCACGCGGTCAGGATAGCGATGCACCAGCCCGGGTACGGGGGACATTTCTTCTTCGCCCAGGGAGTCGTCCATCTGACCATCAAAGGTAACCAGTTCCCGCTCGGTGGGAAGGATCTGCCGGCGAATGGGATCATGCGGATCATTCGGGTCGATGAGAGAGATAAAGTATGGGGTCACATCCACGCGGAATAGGCCAGGCGTGCTGAGCGCTTCCCGCTCACCGGGGGTTAGTTCCAGCACTTTTTCAAAATCTGCAATGCTGTTCAGCCGGTTGGAGAGCTGCCAGCGCCAGTTATTCCATTGGCTTTCGGGGATATCGCGATATACCTCCGCTCTGGAGGTAGGTGGGTAAAATGATTTCATGACACATCCTTTAGTAAGTAAGATGAATGAATTCAGAAGATGATGCAGTATTTAATTTGTTCAGGTGGTACAAGGGAAATTTTCGAGAAACGTGGAGTGATCGTTATCTGTAATTGCCCAAATTCCTGCATAGAAATTCTATCATATTGTAGGGAAGAAGGGACAGGGCACTGGAATTCATCCTTCTGCCTGGGGAAATTGAATAGGTCTGTCCTAAAGGGAAAGCAGCATTAGCGAGTAAAATTCAATTGGGACTGACAGAATTGGAAAATCAAATAACGCTAGATCAGGTAGACGATAATGACACAAAAAACCTTGCGTGATTCAAGAAAGATATGGAAGTGGCTAAAAATCGGGTTGGTAATACTTTTCCTCGGGCTCATGATACGGGGTGTGATGTGGGTTACGTATGCCCGTCCGCCGCTTGCGGATGCTGTAGCTGCACTGGAAAGCGATGCAGACGTAGCCGTGGTTGAAGAGCCGTGGCTGGCTTTTTCGCCGATGAAGGAAGAGCCAAAAACTGGTTTCATCTTTTATCCAGGCGGCAGGATCAATCCTCAGGGATATGCGGCAATCATGCACAGCATTGCCGCGGAAGGCTACCTGGTGGTCATCCCTGAAATGCCGATCAATATGGCAGCCTTCAAACCAAATCTGGCTGATGAGATCATTTCCGCTTATCCGGAAATTGCTCATTGGGTGATTGGCGGGCATTCGGTAGGGGGAACAATGGCCGCGCAGTATACGAAGAATCATCCCGGTCAAATTGATGGGCTGATTATCTGGGCTTCCTACCCGGCCGATAATGCGGACATCTCTGCTTTTGATCTACCTGTCAGCCTGATATACGGCGAGCTGGACCCGAGGGTCAATGCGGCCAGCGTGGCAGAACGAAAGCATCTGCTGCCGGCAGATACGGTTTATGTTGTCATTGAAGGTGGTGACCATCATCAATTTGGCAGTTACCAGATCAAACCGGAAGAGCACCATGCTGTACTTTCCAGGGCGGATCAATTTGCAGAAATAATACAGGCGACTTTGCGTTTATTAGAATCAGTTCAAATCGGAAACTGAGAGGGAATAAAAAAACGCCAGTTGGCGTTTTTTTTATTATTCTTCCGGTAATTTGTCAGAAAATTTCATTCTTGTAGCATGAAATTCATTTTAGTTCCAGCCCATCCGGGCCGAAAACCTGGATTTCGGGATGGTTGTGTTTGAAGGTGATGGCGCGCTCGCGGGCGCTGAAGGCAGCCTCGACGGCGTTGGTACAGGCCCACACCTGCTGGCCGGAGCGTTCGGCGGCCTGTACTTCCAGCGGGCCGCGTACGGCGCTGAAGATGCGCATGTCGGGATCTGTGCTGTAATCATAGTCTTCCATCAAATACCATTGTCCATCTTCCAGATTGAAAGCTTCGCCATTGGGATCATTGGAGGGGCTGTTGTTACAGGCCAATAGCAGACGTTCGGCCGTCATGGCCTGGTGATACAGGCGTACATCGCGTTTCAGGTTGGGAATCAGTTGGGCAACCAGCATCGCCAGGACAATGGCCCAGGCCAGGTCGGCAACGATGATGGTATTGAAGAATTTGCGCGGCGGAATGGGCGGAACGGGTTTGGTTTCTGTTCTGACCTGCTTGCGGATGCTATCCCCGATGTCGGCCAGGGCAAAGATGCAGGCATACACCGGCAGCATTACCGGCAGCATGTAATGGTCGGGTTTGTTGGCAATGGCGTAGAAGATGTACAGGGCATAGGGCAGCACCCAGCTCAGCAACAGCCAGTGCAGCATTTTGTTCTTGCCCCACATGCCGCCCAGCACCAGCGAGAGCACGGCAAAGATCAGGACAGCCCCCTGCCCATACCACGTGGTCAGCACGGGGATCCAGGAGAGGAACCCGCGTTGATAGGTGTCGCCGGTGGCCTGCCAGCCTTTGGCAAAATCATCGTTATGCCTGCGGTGCACGGCAATGATGTCTGCCCGGGTGCGCGGGATGAGCAGCAGGGGGTTGGTGATCAGGAATACGAGCAGCATCAGGAGAACAAACAAGGCGGCTTTTTGTGCGGCCTGTTTGATATTCAGTTTTTTCTGGCGCAGACCAATGAAGAGGTAAAGGGGGATGGTCAGGACAAAGAAAAAGCCGATCACCTTGGTGGCGGCGGCCAGCCCGCAGGCGACAGCGGCCAGATAGAAATGGCGTCCATAGCGCAGGCGGTCGCGGTCGAGGAAGAAGATGGTCAGCACGATCATCAGGAAGGTGAACGCGTCAGGATGCCACCAATGGATATTCTGGCGCACCACACCCTGCACACTGAGCAGGAAGACGAAGAGCGCTACGCTCTTGAATGTGCTTTTCAGGCGGGTGGTCAGGTAGGTCAACAAGCCAATCGCCAGCAGCATGGGCAGCACGCTGACCAGTTGGCGCAGCAGGAAAAGATTCAACTGCACCTGCTCCCCAAATTCAGCGCCATAGATCAAACGCGAAGGCAGCACGGCCAGGCTGGAAATGATGTAGAAGGGGTATCCGTAGATATAGTGGTGATAGGAGACGAAATTCTTGATGCTTTCCAGCAGGGTGTCGCCCGGGGTGAGGACGCCCACCAGGAAGGGGTATTGGAAACTCTCGTCCTGTGAGAGCACGGAAAGCATGTATTCGTCTTCTGCGCCCTGGGCATTGGGAATGGCGAACAGAATAAATACGGCCAGCCCGAGGAGAAGCAGGATGCGCAGGTTCTTTTTTTGCGTGGGAGTGAGCGTAATGTTGTCCATAAACAGCGCATATTATAGCATGAGAGAATATAAAAAATTCATCAGAAATTCCGTAAACGCACTCCCTCCGCTTGACTGCTATTTCCGTGCATGTTATCATCATATCCGTAATAATTAGCACTCTAATGTCGAGAGTGCTAAAAGGTGCCAAAAATGACTGTATTGACGGATAAACCCAAATTAACAGAACGCCAGAAACTGATTCTTTCGCTGGTGGTGCATGACTACACCGAAACAGCAACCCCGGTGGGTTCGAAGAATCTGGTTATGCGCTACAAGCTGGACTCCAGTCCGGCCACTGTGCGTAACGAACTGGCCGCCCTGACCGAGATGGGTTTGCTGCACCAGCCGCATACTTCCGCAGGACGTGTGCCTACCGAAGATGGTTTCCGATACTTCGTGCAGCAGCATCTGCAGCGCAGCAATGAGCTGCCTGAGTCTACCCGTCAGATGATCAGTCACCAGTTTTACCAGATGCAGTATGACGTAGACCAATCGATGCGCCTGGCAGCATCCGTGCTGGCATATCAATCCCAGGGAGCTTCTCTGGTCACCGCCCCCCATCCCGAACAGTCCCGCTTCAAGCATCTGGAACTGATCAATACACAGGGACGGCAGGTGCTGATGGTGCTGGTAACAGTCTCCGGTCAGGTTCACCAACGCATTGTATTGCTGGACGGACCGGTTTCACAAAGCAGGCTATCGCTGGCAGCCCAACGACTCACCGAGATTTTCGCCGGCAATGATGTCGAAATGATCGAATCAGCCATACCCGGTCTGACGGATCTGGAACAGGATGCGGCAGGATGGGTTGTTAAGGATCTGAACAAAGCGGATTCGCTGGCTTCCGGTGAGGTGTATCTGGACGGCTGGACCAATATGCTCTCGGAGCCTGAATTTTCAAATGCCGAAGAAGCGCGCCGCGCCCTCCATTTTCTGGAAGAACGCTCGCACCTGCAGGACTTGCTGGCGCGCACGGTATTGACCGGCGCAGTAGGCGGCGTGCACGTGTTGATCGGCGGCGAAGGCACCTGGGATGAGTTGCGGCAGTGTTCGCTGGTTTTGGCCCGTTACGGCGCGCCAGGGCTGGCAACCGGTACGCTGGGGGTGCTCGGCCCTATTCGTATGCCATATGGGCATACCATTTCCACCGTTCGTTTTCTCTCCGGTTTGCTCAGCGACATGGTTGTAGAGAGCCTGGGAGCATAATGATACGGTCGGCAGCATGTAGAGGTGAAGGTTAATGACGAAGGATAAAAAAAAGAAGGACATGGAATCTGTAGAAGAAGCTGAACTCATACAGAATGAGGAGGTTCCTGAAAAAACAGAAGAAACCAATGAAGAAGAAATGGTAACCATGAGCCGCGAGGAGTTCGAAGCTTTGCAGCAGGAACTGGCAACCGCCCGTGAAGATGCTGTTGAGAACATGAACGCAAAACTGCGTACGCTAGCCGAGTTCTCCAATTACAAGAAGCGGCTTGATCGCGAACAGGCGCAGATGCGTCAAACGATCACCGGTGAATTGATGAAGAAGTTCCTGCCGGTACTCGATGACATCAACCTGGCCTTGAAGAACCGCCCTGTCGACGTCGAGGTTGCATCCTGGTCAGAAGGCATTGAACTGGTCGCCAAGAAATTGAATACCATTCTCGAGCAGCAGGGCATTGAGCCGGTTGCCAAAGAGAATGAAGCGTTTGACCCCACGTGTCATGAGGCGATCTCGAGTGAAGAAAGCCCTGATCATGACAGTGAAGTAATTATTGAAGTAATGCAGCAAGGGTATAAATTGGCCGATGGCCGGGTGCTGCGACCCGCATTGGTAAGAGTATCTCGTTAGGAGGAATAAAAATATGGCAAAGATCATCGGTATTGACTTAGGTACCACCAACTCAGTAATGGCCGTCATGCAGGGCGGCGAAGCAACGGTTATCAACACCGCAGAAGGCGAGCGACTGTGCCCGTCCGTAGTGGCTGTAAATAAAAATCACGAACGTCTGGTAGGCCGTGTGGCCCGCAACCAGGCGATCGTCAACCCCGAGAATACAATTTTCTCGATCAAGCGCTTCATGGGGCGTAAATTTGACGATCCCGAAGTGCAGCGCACCATTTCCCGTGTGCCCTACAAAGTGGCGAAGGCCCCCAATGGCGACATCCGGGTTGTCCTGGACGGCAAGGAATATTCCCCGCCGGAAGTTTCGGCCATGATTTTGGCGAAAATGAAGGCAGATGCAGAAGCCTTCCTCGGCGAAACTGTGACCAAAGCCGTCATCACCGTCCCGGCATATTTCAACGATGCCCAGCGTAACGCCACCAAAGACGCCGGCCGCATTGCCGGTCTCGAAGTGCTGCGCATTATCAATGAACCGACCGCTTCTTCCCTGGCCTATGGCCTCGACAAGAAGAAGAACGAGATCATCGCCGTGTACGACCTTGGCGGCGGCACCTACGATATTTCCATTCTGGATGTCGGCGATGGCGTCTTCCAGGTGCGCTCCACCTCGGGCGACACTTTCCTGGGTGGCGATGACTTTGATGAAGCCGTTATGGATTACCTGATCACAGAGTTCAAGAAAGAAAACAATATTGACTTGCACGCTGACCGTCAGGCCATGCAGCGCCTCAAGGAAGCTGCTGAAAAAGCGAAAATTGAATTGTCCACCACCATGCAGACCGAGATCAACCTGCCGTATCTGACGGCAAACTCGACCGGCCCCAAGCATCTGGTGATGACCTTCACCCGCGCCAAGCTGGAACAGCTCACCGCTGATCTGGTTGAGCGCACCATTGAACCCATGCGCCGTGCCCTGGCTGATGCCAGCCTGAAGGCTGAAGAAGTCAACGAAGTGGTCATGGTCGGTGGCATGAGCCGTATGCCTGCCGTGCAGGACGCGGTACGCAAGATGTTCAACCGTGAACCAAACCGCAGCGTGAACCCCGATGAGGTAGTTGGCCTGGGCGCGGCCATTCAGGCCGGTGTGCTGGGCGGCGAAGTGAATGATATTCTGCTGCTCGATGTTACCCCGCTGACCCTGTCGATTGAAACCCTGGGCGCTGTTGCCACCCCGCTTATCGAGCGCAACACGACGGTTCCTACCCGCAAGAGCCAGGTTTTCTCCACCGCGGCTGATTCCCAGACCCAGGTTGAGATCCATGTTTTGCAGGGTGAACGCCCGATGGCAGTTGATAATAAATCGCTGGGCAAATTCGTCCTCGATGGTATTCCCCCGGCGCCGCGCGGCGTTCCGCAGATCGAAGTAACCTTCGACATCGATGCCAACGGGATCATCAACGTGACCGCACAGGATAAAGCCAGCGGTCGCAGCCAGAAGATCACCATCACCGCCTCTTCCGGTTTGAAGGAAGAAGAGATCGAACGCATGCGCCAGGAAGCTGAATTGCACGCTGAAGAAGATCAACTCCGCAAGGAAATGATCGAGACGCGCAACAAGGCGGATAACATTGCCTATTCAACCGAGAAATTGATCAACGAAAACGGTGACAAGATCCCGGAAGACAAGAAAACCGAAGCACAGGCGAAGATCAAGCAGGTGCGCGAACTTCTGGAAGGCGAAGACAAGGCCGCATTGGAACAGGCCAGCAATGATCTGGAACAGTTCGTCCAGCAGCTTGGCGCCAGCATGTACGAGCAGCCTGGTCCGGAAGCAGCAGCCGGCGCAGCCCCTGGCGGCGAAGCCCCGGCTGGCGGTGACGAAGACGTCGTAGACGGCGAATTCACCACCGACTAGATATGATACAATCGGAACGCATTGCATAAACGCTGACCGAAAACGATAATACAGCCTGGCAGGTGCGTTCACACCTGTCAGGCTTATCAGGTAATAACAGCCCCGTTCAAATTTCAAGCATTGCAGGATTGGTATGGCAAAACGAGACTATTATGAAGTACTGGGTGTACCCCGCACCGCATCCGCCGATGAGTTGAAATCGGCATTTCGCGGTTTGGCCCGCAAGTATCACCCCGATGTGAGCAAAGAAGCGGACGCCGAAGAGAAATTCAAGGAAATCAATGAAGCCTATGCTGTGTTATCCGATGACGATAAACGCGCGGCATATGACCGGTATGGGCATGCAGGGCTGAATGGCGCCGGCGGCATGCCGGACTTCAGCACGGTGGATTTCTCGGATATTTTTGAAGAGCTATTTGGCTTTGGCGGCGGGATGCGCGGCGGCAGCCGCCGGCGCAACGGCCCTCGGGCTGGCGCAGACTTACGCATGTCGCTTAGGCTGGATTTTGAAGAAGCCGTCTTTGGCGTCGAGAAAGATATTGAATTCACCCGGGATGAAACCTGCAGCACATGCAGCGGCTCGGGAGCCAAACCCGGCACCTCACCAGAAAGCTGCCAGACCTGCCACGGCACCGGCGAAGTGCGCCAGGTGCGCCAGACGCTGCTTGGCTCGATGGTGCAGGTCACGACCTGCCCCACCTGTATGGGCAAGGGCAAAATGGTCAAATCACCTTGCGAAAAATGCCGCGGTTCCGGCCTGGAACGCAAGATGATCCAAAAGAAAGTTTCTGTTCCCGCTGGTGTAGATGATGGTACCCGCATCCGTCTGGCCGGAGAAGGTGAACCCGGTGCAAATGGCGGTCCGCGCGGCAACCTGTATCTGGACCTGCGGGTTAAACCGCATAAATTCTTCCGACGATCGAATGATGACATTCTGCTGGACATGAACATCAACGTCGCCCAGGCAACATTGGGTGCCGAGATCAATATTCCCACCGTAGATGGCGATGAACCCCTGCGCATCCCTGCTGGCACGCAGCCGGGCAAGGTATTCACCCTGCGCGGCAAAGGCGTACCGCATTTGCGCAGCAACGGGCGCGGTGACCAACGCGTGATGATCAACGTGCAGATCCCCACTCACCTTACGGATGAACAGGGCGAACTGTTTACCAAAATAGCTGACACGCTGGGGACTGAAGTTGCTCCTCAGGAGCGTGGATTCTTCGATATTCTCCGGGATGCGTTTAGTGGCTGATCAGCGCTGGCTGGAAATCTCACTGGAAGTGGACGGTGAACTGGCCGAAGCTGTTGCCGATGTGATCACCCGTTATGCCGAGGGCGGGGCAGTGGTCGAGAATGGCATCACTTGCCTGAGTGTAGATGACCCCGGCACACCTTTGCCCATCGTGCGTGTGTTTGGATACCTGCCGCTGGATGACACCCTCGAAGAACGCCGCCAACGCCTGGAGCAAGGTCTGTTTTACTTGAGCCGCATCCAGCCTCTTCCGCAGCCCGAATATCGCACAATTGAAGACCAGGACTGGATGACGGCCTGGAAGGTGCATTACCGGCCAATCCCGGTTGGTCGGCGACTGATGGTGCTGCCCGCCTGGATTGAACCCCAGGATCCCGAGCGCATTCCCATCCATATTGATCCCAGCATGGCCTTTGGTACGGGGACGCATCCCACCACCCATCTTTGTCTGGAGATGATCGAGAAATACGTGCGGCCCGGCGAACCGGTGATGGATGTTGGCTGTGGTTCCGGTATTCTTTCGATTGCCGCGCTGAAGCTGGGCGCCAGCCATGCGCTGGGTGTGGATATTGACATTGAATCGGTCAAAGCCACACGCAATAATTCTGAGTTCAATCGTGTGTTCGGGGGAATGGAAATCGGACAGGGTTCGGTGGCGGAAGTGCTGGAAGGCAATTTCTCGATAACCGAATCCCCGGTAGTGCTGGTCAATATCCTTGCCGTGATCATCCTGCGTTTGTTTGAAGCCGGGCTGGCAAAGCTGGTCGCCGAAGGCGGCACACTGATCCTCTCCGGTATCCTCGATGAGCAGGAAGACCGCATCCGCGCTGCTGCTCAGGCAGATGGCCTGACGCTTATCGATCGGGCGCAGATGAAAGATTGGGTATCACTGGTATATCAGAAGTAGTGGTTTTTGTTAACAAAAAAAGAAACAGGCTGCCACCAAACATCGTGGGCAGCCTGTAATGTTTAATACGAGAATGCCATTATCTTGTGCTGAACGAAAATAGTATCAGCTGTACGGAACAGTCACCGCACAATTTACAAGCTTTCCAGTTCTTCCCATCGTTGATAAGCTTCCAACAACTCATCTTCCAACGCTTTCAACCGATTGGCATCCACGGTGATCTCGGCTTCGGCGCGCTGGTAAAATTCCGGTGAGGCCATCGCCTCAACAAGCTGCTGTTGTTCCTTTTCCAGAGCCTCAATCCGTTCTGGCAGGGCAGCCAGTTCGCGCTGCCGGGCTTCCAGAGCGCGTTTTTCGTTGTAGCTCAGCTTGCGGGGGCCATTCCCCCCGGCCGATTTTTCATTTGTTCGCTCAGCGGGTTTGCGTTTTGGATTGGGAAGCTCCGCTTCGGCCTGTGCCTGACAATACCGCAGCCAGTCATCGTAATCCCCGGCAAACTCTTCTACACTGCCACTGTTGTCTACCACCAGCAATCTTGTCACCAGATTATTCAGGAAAGCGCGGTCATGGCTGACGAGGATCAACGTGCCGGCAAAATCCAGCAGCAGGTTTTCCAACACTTCCAGGGTCTCAATATCCAGGTCATTGGTCGGTTCATCGAGGATGAGCAGGTTTGCCGGTTGGGCAAACAAACGGGCCAGCAACAGACGATTGCGCTCGCCACCGGAAAGCGCGCTGATCGGGGCATTGACGTGTTCCGGCTCAAACAGAAAACTTTGCAGATAGCTGATGA
This sequence comes from uncultured Chloroflexia bacterium, assembly GCA_963753895.1. Classification (GTDB taxonomy): domain Bacteria; phylum Chloroflexota; class Anaerolineae; order Anaerolineales; family Anaerolineaceae; genus SMBSF63. Next base: position 207,524 of record CAVWEE010000002.1, read on the forward strand.
TATTGCGATCTTTGCCATTGATCGTGATCACATCACGTCCCTGGCCGACATTTTCCAGCACGGATTTGTTCTCATCCAGCTGCGAACGAAGCTGATCAAAATAAGCGATCTGCAGATTGACGCCCAGGCGCAGGCTGCCTTGATCCGGGGCAAGCTCGCCAACCAGCAACCGCAGCATGGTCGTCTTACCGGTGCCGTTGGGGCCGAGGATGCCAACCCTGTCACCGCGTTGAATGATGGTGGAAAAATCACACAGGACAGGCGCATCCTCATAGGTGTAGCTCACGTTTTCCGCTTCCACCACCAGATGGCCAGAGCGCCGGTCGGCCTGGATTTGCATGTTCACTTTGCCGGGCTGCTCGCGGCGTTCCCGGCGAATGTTGCGCAGCTGCTGCAAGGCGCGCACGCGGCCTTCATTGCGCGTGCGGCGTGCTTCAATCCCCTGCCGGATCCAGGCTTCTTCCTGGGCCAGTTTCTTGTCAAACAAAGCGTTCTGGATTTGCTCGGATTCCAGCATGGCATCCTTACGCTTGAGGAAGGTGGGATAATCGCAGTTCCAGTCGAACAGCCGCCCGCGGTCGAGCTCAATGATCCGTTTAGCCAGCTTCTGCAGGAAGACGCGGTCATGGGTAACAAACAGCAGGCTGCCGCCCCAGCGCGCGAGGAACTCTTCCAGCCACTGAATGGATTCGATGTCGAGATGGTTGGTCGGTTCATCCAGCAGGAGCAGATCAGGGCTGGTCACCAGCCCCTGGCCAGCAGCACCCGCCGCTTCATCCCCGCCGAGAGGGTATCAAATGCGGCGTCGGGGTTGAGCTGCATCCGCGAGATCATATTTTCAACCTGCAACGGGCGCTGCCAGGGGGCCTCCGCTTCCTCATGGGAGAGAGGAATACTGTCCAGACCGCCAGCGACGATGTCCATCACCAGCCCGCCCATGCCTTGCGGCACTTCCTGGGGAAGGTACGCCAGACGCAGTCCTTGCTGGCGCGCGATGCTGCCGCTGTCCGGGTTGATCGCGCCGCTGAGCAGTTTCAGCAGGGTCGTCTTGCCCATACCGTTACGCCCCAGCAGGCCCAGCGACTCGCCGCTTTCGATTTGCAGATTAATATCTTCCAGGAGCAGCGGCCCGCCAAACCCCAGGCTCACGTCCTGCATGCTGATCAATGCCATAATTTCATTTATCCTTTGCGGTTGGAAATATACTACAAAAATGGGGGATTTGGGGAAGTTGATATTCTTATCCTGAAGGAATCAAGCAATCGGGCGTCCATTTGCCGTCAACCAGTCAATCAGGAATCAGGGAACAGGCGTATGAAAAATTTGCAGAAAAGCATTCCACAAACTTTGTCATTTCGAAATCATGCGCATCTTTCGAGAAAATAGTAGTAGCCACTTCAGTGGTTATTCCAGCAAGCTGTGACGCCGGACTCATTGTACAACGTCTGCTCATTTGCCGGACTATTGGGACTTTCATTAATCATTGCAAACAGCACGATAATTGTATAATTGATCTATCAAAGAAAGGATTGCGCGATGCTCAAGAATTTTTCCAATACACTCCAGAAGAACTCAAAAGGATGGCTGACATTGACGGCCCTGGTGGGTTTCTTGCTGTTCACCGCCCTGGTACTGCCCCAACAATCGGCAAAGGCCGATCTGGAAACAGGAGACGTCGGCTCCCCTGACACAACTTTTTTCTATTCCACCAGTGACCTGTACCACTTTGCCGAGGAATATGGCGCGGAAGGACGGGCGGCATACGTACGCGCCCGCGGCACATTCGATGTGATCTGGCCGCTGGTGTACACCTTCTTTCTGGTGACCGGGATCAGTTGGCTCTCAGTGCGCGCGTTTTCGCCGCACAGCCGCTGGCATTCCCTCAACCTGGTCCCCGTGCTGGCGATGATCTTTGACTTCCTCGAAAACGGCTGCACCTCGATGGTCATGCTGCGCTACCCGCAGCTTTCCCCGCTGGCGGCTGCTCTCGCCCCGCCCGTTTCAATGATCAAATGGGCGCTGGTCATGGGCAGTTTCGTGCTGCTGCTGGTGATAATGGGGCTGGCATTGAGGAAACAGGTTTTTAGCAAGAAATAATCCAACTGTATTTACCCGAGGAATTGCCCGATCAGGAATGCAAGGATGCCTAGG
>CAVWEE010000003.1:0-270916 GCA_963753895.1 uncultured Chloroflexia bacterium
CAGGTGAAGATGCCCGGTGCGGCAGCGGGAGCTGTCGTCCGGTGCGGAGGGAAGGCCGGCAAGTCAGGCTGTCAGCCCTACAATTGTAACAGAACATTGCGGAAAGTGGCCAAGAGCTTCATGGAAGCTCTGTTCAAGCACACCTGTGCGCCGTCTTAATCCGCCCAGCGCCCAGCGCCCAGCGCCTGGAGCATGACCCCCTGGACGGATCGATCCCAGCTCCAGCAGCCCCTGGCTACCGGGAGGCCCTTGGCCACGCTCCAACCCTTCAAGCTTGGTGCGAGAAAATCCCGGCGGGTTCTCCCCAGGGTTTCCCCAGGCGATCACCTGATCACCGCATCCTTGAAAACGCTTGGCAATGGGTTGTTGCCAAGCGGTCGGCCCCGAGATTCCCCTCATCCACAAGGGTTGTGGCTGGGGACGCTGCAATTGGGATGACGTTGTTAGCGTCTGGATACATTGTGCCCTGTGCCGTGAGTGACCAACGGGTGTTGCTGGTGCGGCTGCCCTGCAATCCCATCTTTCCCATCGGACCGGTCTACCTGGCCGACCATCTCCACAAATGTTTCCCCGACCTGCCCCTGACAATCCTGGACCTCGCGGCGGTCCCCCAGCTCGATGGCAAAAGAATGCTCCTCGACACCGTCGATACCTTCCGCCCAAGCCTGCTGGTGTTCTCCTGGCGGGACATCCAGATCTACGCACCGGTGGATGGTAGGGGCGGTAATCCGCTGCAGAATTCCTTCGAGATTTTCTACTCCTCCAACCCCCTGAAGCGGCTTCGGGGAGCAGCCGGAGGGTTAAAACTGATGGTCTCCTATTACGGAGAACTTTTACGCAACCTCAGATTGGTCCGCAAAGGCCTGCGCCGAGCGCGTCAGCACTGCCCCGGGGCCCGCGTGGTGATCGGAGGCGGGGCGGTGAGTGTGTTCTACGAGCAGCTTGGCCGAGGCTTGCCGAAGGGAACTGTGGTTTCCGTCGGAGAGGGTGAAATACTCCTGGAGAAGTTGATTCGCGGCCAATCATTCCAGGGAGAGCGGTCCTATGTGGTGGGGGAATCTCCCAGGCAGGGACTGATCCATGAACAACCATCCGGCCTGGAGAAAACCGCTTGCGATTATTCCTATATAGAATCGATATGGCCCCAACTGAACTGGTACCTTGACGGGGGGGATTTCTACATAGGAGTACAGACAAAAAGAGGTTGTCCCCATAATTGCTGTTACTGCGTTTACACCGTGGTGGAAGGAAAAGCAGTGCGCGTCAACCCGATCGACGAAGTGGTGAAAGAAATGCGTCAATTATATGATCGAGGTGTTCGTGGATTCTGGTTTACCGATGCCCAATTCATACCCGCTCGTCGCTACATACAGGATGCAAAAGATCTCCTGCGCGCGATCCAGGCCGACGGTATGGATGACATCCGATGGGCTGCCTACATTCGCGCCGACAATCTGGATGCTGAACTGGCCGAGCTGATGGTGGCGACTGGAATGAGCTACTTCGAGATTGGCATCACTTCAGGCTCTCAGGAGCTCGTACGCAAGATGCGTATGGGATATAATCTACGCACCGTACTTGAAAACTGCCGGCTCCTGGCGAGGGCTGGGTTTAGAGAGCACGTATCGGTGAATTACTCGTTCAATGTTATCGATGAACGACCCGAGACGATTCGCCAGACCGTGGCTTACCACCGAGAACTGGAGAGGATTTTCGGGGCTGACAAGGTAGAACCGGCCATTTTCTTCATTGGTCTGCAGCCCCACACCCACTTAGAGCAGTACGCCTTCGAGCAAGGAGTACTCAAGCCCGGTTACGATCCCATGAGCCTCATGCCATGGACGGCCTCCAAATTACTCTGGAATCCAGAGCCCATGGGAAGCAGCTTCGGTCGCATCTGCCTGGAGGCGTTTCAAAGCAACCCTGAGGATTTTGGCCGCACGGTGATGGCTCTGCTGGAGCGTGATTACGGCTTGGCTCCCCTGGAAGACGCCCTACGGGCTCCGGTGGAAGGACGCAAGGCCCTTGCCACAGCCGTGCGTTGAAGGAAAACCCATACAGGGGCGGCCGACTGCCCCTGAGGAAAAAGCAACAGCGAATTACCGCCATGGATAGGTGCTAAATTAACTACGGATTATGAACGCTCCTGCTCAGCGGGCAGCTCTTTAAGGGCTTTTTTGCTGAATCTTAAGGTCTATCTCACCATTCCCGAATTTCTCCGATCATGGCCACCAACACAGACGTCATTAATAGTGCTGAATTGCGTGATGCCATTCAAATAGCTGGTCTCGCCGATACTATAACTTTAACTGGTCCCAGCCCCTACGTGTCTGTTGTCACGTTAGGTAAGCGAAGCAGCTTCAGCCCGCCAGCCACCCCTTTCAGTGGCTATTCAATCCTTGGCAATGCGAGCACCCTGTCTGATAGCCGCCTCTACCAGCAGAACGTCGATGGCCCATATTCCCCAGGTCTCATTCAGGATCTCACCCTGCAATACACCCCTGGCGGGGCTGCTGATGGCGGTCCTCTCTGAGGGCCGCTTCCGGCTCATTTGTCGTCAGGAATACTGTGTTCACTGGTGTGCACTCCGGTTGGAATAACAACGGCAATTTGTATATGTCCATCACGGGCTTCAACCCCGCCAGTCCGATCTCGGTGAACCTTACGCTGGACGATATTGAATTTGATATCACCGGTCAAGGCGGATTCAATCCGGCCATTCCGAACGGAGGTGGATCGGCCCTCCTCCACAGTTGGAATAACAGCGGTGCCGTTGAGCTTGTGAACAGCACTTTCGATGAAGCTGGATTCTTGAGCTCATTTAATTTTCTTACCTTTGATGGCTTTTCTGCCTTGGGTACTTATGCGATCGAAAACAATATATTTACCCGCACCTCCAATTCGGGTGTTGTGCGGCATGTGGGCAACCGCCTGCAGAACGTAGCCGCGTCACTGGTTGGCAACAGCTTTGAAGAGGGTTCGTACCTTGATTTATACGGCGACATCTCTCAGGTTGCTTTGACTTCTAATACATTTAGAACTGTCGATGGAGGCTATGGCATCCGCATCACAGATCCTGTTGTGGGGTTGCCTTCCCTTTTGGGAATCAATGTCTTTACTGGCCCCGGTCTTCCCCTGAAATACGTAGACGCAGCCAACAATAAATTTGTAAGTCTTGTTGGGAGTTTTATGATCAACGGTGCTTCTTTTACGAAAATCACCGCTGGAGGCCAGGGTAATGACACCATCAACCTCGCTGCAAACTTTGAAGATTGGGCTAATGGTGATGATGGAAATGATTCCATCACTGGAAGTGGTCGGGCAGACTATCTGATCGGAGGTAACGGTAACGATACGATCCGGGGTGGCTCTTCCTCGGACACAATTGAAGGTGGTGAAGGTATTGACAGGCTCTTTGGTGAAGGCGGTGGCGATTCCATCGATGGGGGTGGGAGCAGAGATTTTCTGTACGGAAATAATGGCAATGACACCCTGTCGGGGGGCACTGGCGACGACCGGTTGAATGGAGGCAATGGCAACGACAGCCTGGTGGGCGGCGACGGGTCTGATCTCCTGATTGGGGGCAATGGCAGCGACACCCTGACAGGCGGCGACGGGCTAGACACTTATGTGTTCAACGCTCTGCTTGGTCCGACGAACGTGGACCGCATCACAAATATGGTCCTCACAGGCGCATCGAGGGACGAGATCCGACTGCAAAATGCCATCTTTATCGGATTGCCACCTGGTGCCCTTCCCGCAGCTAACTTCACGGCGAATGCAACGGGTACGGCGATAGGAACGGGCCCACAGATCGTCTACGACAATGCCGGTCTCGGAGCTGGCAGTCTCTACTGGGCACCTGCCGGAACGTCAGGGAGCCAGACGCTGTTCGCCGAGCTCGACAACGCACCGGTGGGACTCACCGCCACTTCCTTTCTGGTGATCTAAGTGATGGATTCTGCTGAGATGGTGGTGGCTCCCCTCTTACAAGAGCCACCACCGCCTCCGCAGCACCAATAACCCCAACATTCCGATCCACCCCACCAGTCCACCAATGGGGTTGGGATGGATTCCCCCTGGCCCCGTCAACCAGGCCGGTGCCTGAGGCATCACCTCCACTACACCGGCCTGAAGAGCAAACCAGCCCCCCACCAGCCCGCCGTGAAGGCCGATGGCCCCCCAGAGCACACCACCATCGGCTCGCCGCTGCAGGGCCAGGTTCAGTCCCAGCAGGATCAGTCCCCCAAGCAGTCCCACGGCCCCCGGCCAGCCGGCTCGGCTCCAGGGGTGGACCAGGGCGAAGATCAACCCCTGCGCCAGCAGAGCTCCCCACGGTGCCAACAGCCGTTCGAGTTCCCCCCACAACCAACCTCGGAAGACCAGTTCCTCGGCGAAGCCCACCCCCACCAGCAGGGCAACCGCATTCAGTGCTTCATCCCCATTCAGGGCGGCGAGACCGCTCCAGCGGGCGCTACCCCCCGCCAGCAGAGCTCCTGTAACCAGCGCCAGCAGCATCAGGGCCTTCAGAAGACCCCGCAAGAAGGCTCGCAGGATCGCAAGGGGCCTGGCCGCCACCCCAAGGGACCGCCATGGCTTCGTCTCCCCCCAGGCCAAGCGCAACTGAAGGGGTAGTGAGATGATAAGCAGGATCAGGGAAACTACCGCTCCGGCCAGATTCACCTGATCGGGGCGGAGGTTCGGTGCAACGGCCTCGAGGGGCCGTACCAGCAGCCAGCCCAGGCCGAGGACCGGCACATAAAGGAGGGTCGCGATCCCGCCGATCCAGCCTGGGTTCCGAGCTGGTGTACGGCCCCTGCTGCGGGCCCCCGGGGAAGAGGCCCAATCAGGTCTCCGGTTCGATGGTGCTGGTAAGGCCTTTGGCCTTCAGGGTTTCGCAGTAGAACTCTGCCGGCTCCAGATCGCAGACGATCACAAGGCCAACACCGGTGTTGTGGGCCTCGAGCATCACGGCGATGGCGTCCTGCTCGCTCAGGGATGGCACCACCTGACGCAGGGTCGTCACCACGTACTCCATGCTGTTGACGGGGTCGTTGTGAAGCAGGACCTTGTAGCGGGGTGAGTTCTTGCGCACCCGTTCGGGAGCCTTCTCCATCACCGCAGCACCACCAGGAGAGGAGCCTGGATTGGACGGGGTGGCAGTCGCTGTGGTCCCCCCGAGCCTTCTGGCCGGAGGGAAGGCTGGAATTCGTAACGGGTGGGACTGCATTGTCATGTCGGACACCAGCATGACGCAAGAAGACTGTAAGTAAATCGCCGCCGGGTGGTCGGTTGGTAGGAGCACCGGTTCAGAGCGCCCCCACCCGTCGCATGGCTTCCTCCACGTTGGCGCGGGAGTTGAAGGCGGAGAGGCGGAAATAGCCCTCCCCAGCAGCGCCGAAACCGCTGCCAGGTGTCCCCACCACATGGGCCTGGCCCAGCAGGTGATCGAAAAACGCCCAGGAATCCATGCCGTCGGGCGTCTGGATCCACACGTATGGAGCCTGCTGGCCGCCGTACACCCTCAGCCCCGCGCCGGTCAGTTCCCTCCGGATGATCGCAGCGTTCTCCATGTAGAAATCGATCAGAGCCTTCACCTCCCTGCGGCCCTCGGCTGAATACACCGCCTCGGCTCCCCGCTGCACGATGTAACTCACTCCATTGAACTTGGTGCTCTGGCGCCGGTTCCACAAGCCCCAGATCTCCACTCGCGAACCTTCCGCCGTGCTGCCCATCAATCCCTTGGGCACCACGGTGAACGCACAGCGGGTACCGGTGAAACCGGCGTTTTTGGAGAAGGAGCGAAATTCGATCGCACAGTCTCGTGCTCCTTCGATCTCGTAGATGGAGTGGGGCAGATCAGGATCCTGAATGTAAGCCTCATAGGCGGCATCGAAGAGGATCAGAGCGTCATGGGTGCGGGCGAAGTCCACCCACTGCCTCAACTGATCCTTCGTTGCCACCGCTCCTGTGGGGTTGTTGGGAAAGCACAGATAGATCAGATCCACCGCTGATTCCGGCAGCGGCGCCGAGAAATGATTAGCAGCGGTGATCGGCAGGTAAGTGAGACCTTCATACCGGCCGCTTGCTTCGGCTCCGCCCGTGTGGCCCGCCATGACGTTGCTGTCCACATAGACCGGGTAGACCGGATCGGTCACGGCGATGCGGTTGCCGGGCCCGAAGATGTCGAGGATGTTGCTGCTGTCGCACTTGGAGCCGTCGGAGATGAAGATCTCCTCGGCGCTGATCTCGCAGCCCCGGGACTGGAAATCATCGCGGGCGATCACATCCCGCAGCCATGGGTAGCCCTGCTCTGGTCCGTAGCCGTGGAATCCCTCGGGGGTGCCCATCTCTTCGATCGCCTGCTTCATGGCGCTGCGGCAGGCCAGCGGCAGGGGCTCGGTCACATCGCCGATGCCCAGCCGAATCAGGGGGGCTTCGGGGTGAGCTTCGCTGAAGGCCTTCACCCGCCGCCCGATCTCCGGGAACAGGTAGCCCGCCTTGAGCTTGAGGTAGTTGTCGTTGATCAGAACCATCAGAAGGATGCGCTAAGGCCGCGGGAGGCGATCGTGAGCATGGAGGATGGCGAGATTGTCCTACGGCCGCGGTCTGGATGGCGGGCGGCCAGGCCCCTTCCGGCGTCCATCCGCCTCGATACGATCAGACCAGGTCTGCTCAGGTGCTCCCTTTGACCCTCGCACCCGCACCGGAGTTGACGCCTGGCGAGCAAGACGTTTCCGGGAATACATCCCTCGCCATCCCCGCCGGCGATGCGCCGGTGGATTTCAGTGCATTGGTGGATCTGACCATCAGCAAGCCGGCCCGCTATCTGGGCAACGAACGGGGGGTGGAACCACGGGACTGGGGCGCCGCCAGGGTGCGATGGGCCCTCACCTACCCCGAGATTTACGAGGTGGGCGCCAGCAACCTGGGCCACATCCTGCTCTATTCGATTCTCAACGCGGTTCCCGGCCAGCTCTGTGATCGCTCCTATCTGCCCGCCGCCGATCTGGCCGCAAGGCTGCGGCAGCGTCATCAGCCCCTGTTCGCCGTCGAGAGTCGCCGGCCCCTGGGCGCCTTCGACATCCTCGGCTTCAGCCTCAGTTATGAGCTCGGGGCCACCAACATCCTCGAGATGCTGGATCTGGCCGGGATCCCGATCCGGGCCGCCGATCGGAGCGATCTGCCCCTGGGCGATCCCGCCTCCCCGCCGTTGATCTTCGCCGGTGGACCCACCGCCACCAGTAACCCCGAGCCCTTCGCCCCCTTCTTCGACTTCATCGCCCTGGGGGACGGTGAAGAGCTGTTGCCTGAGATCGGCCTGGTGGTGGCCGAAGGCAAGGAAGCAGGCCTGACCCGCCGCCAGCTGCTTCAGGATCTGGCCCTGGTGCCCGGCGTCTACGTGCCCGCCCTCTATGGCCCGGGGCCCGACGGCGTGAGCTTGGTGCCGCTGGAGCCGGGGCTGCCGGCGCGGATTCTGCGCCGCACCGCCACCCCGATGCCCCATTACGCCATGGGCTTGGTGCCCCTGATCGAAACCGTCCACGACCGGCTCACCGTGGAGATCCGCCGGGGTTGCACCCGGGGCTGCCGCTTCTGTCAGCCAGGCATGCTCACCCGACCGGCGCGGGATGTGGAACCCGAGGCCGTGATCGAGGCGGTGGAAACCGGCATGCGCCGCACCGGCTACAGCGATTTTTCCCTTCTTTCCCTCAGTTGCAGCGACTATCTGGCCCTGCCGGCGGTGGGGGTGGAGCTGCGCAACCGGCTGGCGGAACACAACATCAGCCTCACCCTCCCCAGCCAGAGGGTCGACCGATTCGATCAGAACATTGCTCATATCCTCGGCGGCACGCGCCGGGCCGGGCTCACCTTTGCGCCGGAGGCCGGCACCCAGCGCCTGCGCGACATTGTCAACAAGGGCCTCAGCGACGCCGATCTGCTGCGGGGCATTCGCACGGCGATGGAGAACGGCTACAGACGGGTGAAGCTCTATTTCATGATCGGTCTGCCGGGGGAGACCGATGCCGACGTGCTCGGCATCGCCGAAACCTGCCGCTCCCTTCAGCGCCAGTGCCTCGATCTGGGCCGGCTGGCGCTGAATCTGACGATCAGTAACTTCACCCCCAAACCCCACACCCCGTTCCAGTGGCACAGCGTTTCCTCGGCGGAGTTTCAGCGCCGCCAGGAGTTGCTGCGCGATGCCTTGCGTTCCCTGCGTGGCATCAAGACCAACTTCACCGATCGTCGTCTCTCGGCTGTGGAGGATTTCGTTGGACGGGGTGATCGACAGCTGGCGCCGGTGATCGAGGCGGCATGGCGGGCAGGCGCGGGGCTGGACGCCTGGTTCGAGTCGGCGGAACGCAGCCATTCCGCATGGACCGGCGCCATTGAAGCGGCCGGGTTGGGAGGCAGGTACAGGGCCCTGGAGATGGGGGGCTGGAGCGCTGCGGAGGCGCTCACCGACCAGGACCTCGACACTTTCTGCGCCCAGCCTCTCCCCTGGGATCACATTGATACGGGCATCGACAAGGGTTGGTTGGCGGAGGACCTCCGCCGTGCCCTCACTTCGACCGTGGTGCCCGACTGCTCCTTCGAGGGATGTGGCAACTGTGGGGTGTGTGGACCGGATCTCGGTCACAACCGGGTGATCCCACCCCCGGCGATTCCCGTTCAGGGCCCAGCCCTGGCGCCCCCCAGTGCAAGGGTCAGCCGCCTGCGGTTCGGTTTCAGCAAGACCGGTTCCCTGGCCCTGATCGGTCATCTCGACACCCTGCGCCTGCTGGAGCGGGCTTTACGCCGCAGCGCTCTGCCAGTCAGCTTCAGTGCTGGCTTCCATCCCCTGCCAAGGCTGCGGGTGCCCCTGCCGCCCGGCACCTTCACTTACTGGTTATCCCTCACCCCCGAAGGATTTGAAAAACAGTGGGCAGTCAATCATCTGGCTCCCTTCCTCTTAACGCATGAATTGCTGCCGCTATTGCTGGCCGCCCCGGCTGCGCGCGTGGTCACCGTCAGCTCCGGCTCGCATTATCAGGGCCGCCTGAACTGGGACGATCTGCAATTGCTCCGGCGCTACAATGGACTACGCGCTTATCAGAATACCAAACTGGCTAACGTGCTCTTCACGCTCGAATTCAACCGGCTGATGGGTCCCAATGGTACAGTACGCGCTTTTGCTGCCGATCCCGGATTAGTGAATACGGATATCGGCTTGAAAGGAACACCCCCTTTCGTCCGCTGGTTCTGGAAACAGCGCAGCGCGGGCGGCAAGCCACCGGAAGTGCCTGCAGCAGGGATTGTCTTCCTGTTGACAGAACCATCCCTGCAGAACGCCAATGATATTTACTGGAAATACAACCAGGTCAAACGAGCCAGCAAGCGCGCCTTAAATCAAGATGACGCATTCCGCCTGTGGAGCGCATCCGAGCTGATGTGCGGGATTGCATAGGAGATATCAACATGATCACATACGACGATAATACCCCGACCAGGATCAACCCCAGTCTGGTTATGATCACCGGCGCATCCGGTGGCCTGGGGAAAGCTTTTGCTGTGGAATGTGCCCGCCGTGGCTGGAGCCTTTACCTGACAGATTTGCACCCCGAGCCGTTGCAAACCCTGGCGCACAGCCTGCAAAATACATACGAAGTGCAGGTAAAAACACAGGCTTGCGACCTGACGAATGGAGAAGCACGCACAGCGTTGCTTGAACAGGTCAAACAGGAAGGCCATCTCTTCCATGGATTGATCAACGTGGCCGGGTTGGACTATGAAGGGCCTTTCCACGAGCAGTCTGCGACGCAGATCCAGACGATCCTGCGCCTGAACATTGAAGGCACCCTTGGCATGATCCATGGCATGATGGCCCTTCGCGATCCACTGAAGCGGTTCCACATCATCAATGTCGCCAGTCTGGCTGGATTCTTCCCCATGCCGGTCAAGGCAACCTATGCCGCCTCCAAGCGCTTCCTGCTGGATTTTTCCCTCGCCCTGCGCAGCGAGCTGAAAGATGCTGGTGTTTCAGTAACAGCCTTATGCCCGGCGGGGCTGCCAACAACGGATAAGTGCATCGAATCCATCCAGTCACAGGGCATCATGGGCTTGCTGACCACGGAGAACGTCAGCACCGTTGCCAACCAGACCATCAACGCTGCGCTGAAAGGCAAAGCGCTGTGCATCCCTGGCGGGCTGAACCAGTTCATGCGCATCGCCAGCCTGTTTGTCCCGCGGACAATGATCGCAAACCTGATTGGTATCCGCTGGCGTGCCACCCGTCAACGTGTGGCGGCACACCCATCATGATCATCATTCTGCTGCTGGTTTACAAGACAATGCTGGAACGAACAAGGAAAGGAATAACCATTGCGGGTTCGTATAACGCCTAAAACAGACACAGAATGAGTAAACCCACTGACGAATGCTGTACTCAAGAAGCGTTTCCAAAAATAAATTTTGAAAATGTTTCACGGAAGTTGGTGGGGTATAATCAGGGCAATGTACACAAAACGAAATGACAAAAAAACCATCCTGCTGGTGATCGCCTTGATCGCCATCTGGGGGCTGAGTGGATGCAGCAGCACGGAGGCCGTAGCCACCGAAACGCCGGCGCCAACCCAAACCGCCCTCCCCCCCACGCCCACCCCGATCCCGGCTGCATTGAAAGTGAACGGGGAAGTGGTGGAGCAAAGCCTGTATGATGCCTGGCGGGCATCCTATGACGTCGCCCAGGAATTTGGCAGTGTGCTGGCTTCTGATGAAGAAGCGCAACAAACCGTGCTGGACGAACTAATTAGCCAGGTCCTGCTGGCCCAGGGCGCAGCCGAAAACGGCTATGCGGTCAGCGATGAAGACCTGGATGATCGTATCGCCAGCCTGGCGGAGAGCGCCGGCGGCGAAGACAAACTGGCCGCCTGGCAGGAAGCCAACGGGTTTGACGCCGGGACCTTCCGCGATGCCCTGCGCCTTTCCATGGCAGCCGCCTGGCAGCGTGACCAGATCGCAGACAGCGTTCCGCAGGAAGCTGAGCACGTCAAAGCCCGCCAGTTGCTGGTGCTGGACGAAGAGACAGCCAATCTTTATCTGGGTCAGCTCGAAGCTGGCGCGGAATTTGCAACGATAGCAAACATCGTCGACCCAACATTGGGCGGCGACCTGTACTGGTTCCCCAGGGGGTATTTGACGCAGGTTTCGGTGGAAGAAGCCGCTTTCGCCCTGGAGCCGGGGCAGATCAGTGAGATCATCCAAAGCGACCTGGGCTATCACATCGTCCAGGTGCTCGACCGGGGCATTCGCCCGCTGAGTCCGGAAGCGCGCAACTTCCTGCAGCACCAGGCTGTAGAAGACTGGTTGACGGAACGACGCGAGCAAAGCGAGATCGAAATCCTGCTGCCCTGACAATCGCTGTGAAAAGGAAATGAAGCGGTATGGCAAGGAAAAAACGTAGGACCAAAAGCACCGCAAACAACGGCCTGTGGAACGTGCTGACCATCATTGTATTGCTTTGCATGGTGGTCGTGATCGCTTTTGTTACCCTGACCTACACCAATCCCTATAATCAGTTCAACCCTTACCCACCACCAACCGAAGCTGTTGCGATCGTGCTGCCGACAGAAGTTCTGCCGCCCACGGGGACGCCCACCCCGGCATCACTGCCGCCCACATGGACGCCCACTCCCAGCATCTCCCCCATCCCCAGTGAGACGCCCCTGCCCTCGGCCACCGCTGCCCTGGCAACGCCCCTGGGTGAAGAAAGCCTGCAAACCGCCACATCTACTCCCAAGGTAGACTCGAAATATCCCTTCGTGCTGCGCACTGACCCGGTAGGGATTGATGCCTCCATTCTCTACCCCAGCCGCGGCTGCCGCTGGAGCGGCGTAGGCGGTCAGGTGGTTGATATGCAGGACAGTCCCTATATCGGCATCACCGTGCAGCTTGGCGGCACCCTCGAAGGTCTTTACACCAATGAATATAGCCTGACCGGCACCGCCACCAAATACGGCGAGGCAGGCTTTGAATTCACATTGACAGATTATCCCTTTGACTCCGACTCCGAACTGTGGGTGCGATTGATCGACCAGTCGAACTATCCCCTATCGGAAAAAGTATTTTTTGACACCTTTGCCGATTGCGGACAAAATTTGATCATCATCAATTTTGAACAGGTGCGCTAGATAAAACAAACAACCTCCCGCGGTGAATGAACTCCGCGGGAGGTTTGATTTTAAACCTGTCCAATTTCTACAATTCAGCGCGCAAGGTTTTTGCAGCCGCCACCATTGCCTTCAAGGCTGGTTCCACTTCGGCCCAGCCGCGGGTCTTCAGGCCGCAATCTGGGTTTACCCACAGCCGCTCAGCCGGGATCACTTCCAGGGCTTTTCGCAGCAAGTCTTCCATTTCTTCCTGCGAGGGCACCCGCGGCGAGTGAATATCATACACGCCAGGGCCGATCTCGTTCGGGTACTGGAAATTCACGAATGCATCCAGCAATTCCATCTTCGAGCGCGAAGCTTCGATTGAAATCACATCTGCGTCCATCGCAGCAATAGAATCCATGATCTCATTGAACTCAGAATAGCACATGTGCGTATGGATCTGGGTGCGATTTCCGACCCCGTCAGCAGATAAATGGAAGCTGTCCACCGCCCATTGGAGATATTCCGTCCTTTCGGCTACACGCAGCGGAAGACCTTCCCGCAAGGCAGGTTCATCAATCTGAATGATGCGGATGCCGGCAGCTTCCAGATCCTGCACTTCATCCCGAATGGCCAGCGCAATCTGGCGGCAGGTGTCAGCCCGCGGCTGGTCGTCACGCACAAAGGACCATTGCAGGATGGTGATCGGCCCGGTCAACATGCCCTTGACCGGCAAATCCGTTACAGATTGGGCATAGCTGGCCCATTTGACCGTCATCGGCTTGGGGCGATGCACATCTCCGAAAATCACTGGCGGGCGCACATAGCGCGAACCATAACTCTGCACCCATCCCTGTCGTGTAAAAGCAAAACCGTCCAACTGCTCACCAAAATACTGCACCATATCATTGCGCTCGGCTTCGCCATGCACGAGGACGTCCAACCCGGCTTCCTCCTGAAAACGGACAGTGCGTTTGATCTCTTCCTTTACAAAAGCTTCGTACTCAGCCGCAGAAATTTGGCCTTTGGCTGCCTTCGACCGATTCTGGCGCACTTCTTTCGTCTGCGGGAAAGAACCAATCGTAGTCGTGGGCAGCAGCGGCAGACCCAGATCAGCCTGTGCTGCTTTGCGCACCGGGTATGTGTCCTTGCGGTGGCGCATGTCAGCGGTCAAACTGGACAGACGATCTTCAACCCTGGGATTATGGATCCGGCTGGATGTAACTCGGGAAGCAGTCGCCAGACGTGACTGTCGCATTGCCTCAGCAGCTTTTTCAGACTTACCATTGGCAATCTGCCCCAGAGCGGCGAGTTCGTCCAGTTTCTGGCGGGCAAATGCCAGCCAACTGCGCAATTCGTCATCGAGTTCGGTTTCCAGTGCCAGGTCCTGCGGGACGTGCAGCATCGAACTGGAAGGGGCAACCCACACCCGGTCTGTGCCAAGTTTTTCAATAGCCTGTGTCAGATAAGCAGCAGCTTTGTCAAGATCAGTACGCCAGATATTGCGGCCATCGACCACACCCAACGAGAGAATAAGACTTTCAGGAACCAGTGAAAGCGCTTCGGCCAATTGCTCCGGTGCGCGCACGAGATCAAGATGCAAGGCGTCCACCGGCAATTGCAAAGCGAGGTTGAGATTATCCAGCAAAGCGCCAAAATACGTCGCCACAAGAAGCTTGGGACGTATTGTTAATTTCCCCAGACTCTGGTAGGTGCGTTCAAAGGCCGCTTTCTCATCTGCCGTCAAGTCCATAACCAGATATGGTTCATCAACTTGAACCCAATCTGCGCCAGCTTCGGAAAGCTGCGATAAAACCTGTGAATAAACTGGCAGCAAACGATCGAGCAACTCCAGAGAAACCTCCCCATCCTCAGTGGACTTGGAAAGCAAGAGGAAACTGACCGGCCCCAACAGCACTGGCCGTGTTTCAATACCCAGGGCTTTGGCTTCATTGTACTCATCCAACGCCTTGTTTGAAGCAAGGCGGAATTGCTGGTCCGGCGCAAGTTCGGGAACAATGTAATGATAATTGGTATCAAACCACTTGGTCATCTCCATGGCAGGAATATCCAACCCGGATTCGTTCTGTACACCACGCGCCATGGCAAAATAAGTATCCAGACCAACCTGTTCCCCCTGTCCGTTGGCTGCCTGGTATCGATCAGGGATTGCCCCCACCATCGCGATAGTATCCAGCACCTGATCGTACAGTGAAAAATCATTCGATGGAATATGATCAATACCCGATTCAGCCTGGAGCTGCCAGTTGGTTTTCCGGATCTCGGCAGCAGTTTCCATGAGCTCAACTCTGTGACAATTTGCCCTTCCAATAGGCTTCCAAAGCCTTCTTCAATTCGCGGTGAAGACCGATCCGCGGATACCCTAAATTTGTAATTGCAGTCATTTACTTCTCCTTGTTATCTTATGGTTGTGTTATGCAGCGAATCATTTGCTTTGATTTTATTTATAATAAATTAGACCTATTTTATCATAATATTTTATAAATCAACACAAATCAGACAAAACAGATGATCAGCTTATGAACAAAGTTAAAAACAGAAGGTGTACTTGCCTTGAGCAAGCACACCCTGTTTGTTGAAACCGTGAGCAATTCTTTATTTAGCGGTAACTGTGACGAGGCCGGAGGTCAAAGGTCTCATTGGTAGCAAGTAATCCCCCCACGCCAGCGTCAGGCAGGGCCAGCACGCCGCCGTTCTTGAAGTAGGCAAAGTCGTACTCGGTCATATCGCCTGCCTGCTTGCCAGGGACAGGCATCAGCCGCGCAGTCAGCGGCTTGTCCAACCGCAAAGAAAGGGCAGCGATATCCAGCAGGACAGGGTAGATCTGCTCTGCGGTGGCGTCTCCGGGCAGCGGCACAGTATCCAGGCCGGTGCCGCACACGGTGGAGAAGAGCAGCAGGTCTTTGATCGTCAAACCGCCTTCAGCGGCACGCTGAGCGAGAATGGCATCTTCCAGCACGGGCAGCATGAGACCATTGAATCCGGCGCGCTGCCAGCCGCCCTGGTCGAGGGCATCAGCCAGCACCGCCGCAGCAGCCACTGCGCCATGCTGACCAATCTGCGCCCCCAGCAATTCCACCGCCCCGCCCAATGAGCAGCGCTCCTCCGGGAATGGTGCGGGCGAGAAATCCATCCCCTTGAAATCTGCCTGAAATTGTGCAGCAATCTGCTCCGCAACCGGCATCAATTGACTGGCGTACCCATCCAGTGCTTTAACAAGTCGCTGCTGGGCTTCCAACAATGAACCGGCACCGCGGAAGGCTGCGTCTACGACATCCGCAGCCTCAAGAGCCAGGGCAAAGGCAGGTTTCCCTCCGGCGTGAAAGGCTGCCGGGAAAAACGGTGTGCAGGCGGGCACGTTGCCCAGGGTGGTGAAGCGCAGGTTGGCAAAGCCATCTGGGGTAATGTCAGACGAATTCGCGATCACTTCGGCGCAGGCGCGCACAGCAGCCAGATCCATCCCGCCCGGACGGCGGGCCATGATCCCGCTAAAGAAGGTATTCTCGGTTACCTTCAACATCTCCGGGATAAGGGCATAGCTGTCCAGGTCATCTGGCGCGGCAGGGCCCAGGGAGAGGAAGGAAAATTCCGCTTTGCTGGCAGCAGCTTCCATGCACTGGGCGTATGCCTGCGCAGCTTTTACCTCTTTCGCAGGCAGCAGTCCGGGAAAAGGCGTGGTCGCCAGACGGGTGGTCTGGACTTCAAAACCCGCCTGCTGAAAGGCTTCACTGGCAGTGTGCGCCAGGTCAGCCATGCGAGTTAGTTCGCCGGATGAGTCGTTGTAAATTTCGGATCATGGAAACAGGTAATGGAACGAATACGCATGAAAACCTCTGTACGATAGAATTTATCGCGAGCCCTGAGCTTGCACCTGCCCCTATGGGGTCGAAGGGTACGCGCTATGGCAAATCATGAACTCCTCTGGCGGACAACTTCAAACAACAGCACACTGGTCGCGACGGCGGCGTTGAGCGATTCCATTTCCCCGGGCATGGGGATGTTCACCCCGCCAGCAGCCAGTTTGCGCGCCTGATCCCCGGCGCCAGCGGCTTCCCCGCCGACGATGATCCCAACCGGGCTGTGCCAATCCAGGGACCAGCAATCATTTTCTCCGCCAGCATCAGCCAGATAGAAGGGAATGTTATTCAGCTCGCCGAATTCATGGGCGGCGTGAAGCTGCTCCCAGGTCATTTCAATCACCGGTAAACGGAAATGGGCGCCCATCCCGGAGCGTACCACCTTGGGGGCAAAAGCGTCAGTGGTACCGGGGGTCAGGATCACAGCCTGGACGCCAGCAGCAGCAGCGGTGCGCAGGATCGTGCCGAGATTGCCGGGGTCACGCACCTGGTCCGCCACGAGGATAAAATCGGGACTGGCTGGCAGGGGAAAATTGCGCAGCGGCAGAACGGCCAGAATGCCCTGGGGATTGCGCGTTCCAGCCATGCTTTCCATCAGGTGCGGGGCAACTTCTTCCACCTCAACCCCCTGACTGGTGAAGCCCTCTGCCAACTCGCGTCCGCGGTCGGAAAGCTGCTCGCTGTACAGGACAAACTGCGGTGTCCAGCCGGAAGTGAGGGCTTCTTCCGTCAGACGCACCCCTTCAATAACAAAAGCCTGATTAAGTTGGCGATCCTTGCGCTTGCCCATCAGGGCACGCACGAGACGCACTTTGCTGTTTTGGGTAGATGTGATCATTGTTTTGACTGCCAATCTGTGAATGCTGACAAGAAAATGGTCAGGGTAGGGTGATCATACAAAGTCAGACGCACCAGATGTAAACTGCTCTGTGTGTTTTCCTGATAATACCCTGCGATCGTTTCAATAAAGATGTGTGCAGCCAGCTCTTTCGGAAAACCGAAAATACCGGTAGAGATAGCGGGGAGGGCAATACTGATCAGGTTGAGTTCTTCTGCACGCTCAAGACTGCCGCGAACAGCGGCCGCCAGTTTGATCTGCTCATCTCCTGCCCCCCAGACGGGACCGACAGCATGGATCACAACCTTGCAAGGGAGCTTTCCCGCCCCAGTGTAAGCAGGTTTCTCGTGAGAAACCTGCCCATGATCCCGCACCCAGGCATCGGATTCGCGTTGAATATCCGGTCCGCCTTTGCGTGAAATGATCCCGGCGACACCACCCCCATGAGCCAGACGGCTGTTGGCCGCGTTGACAATCGCGTCCACGGTTTCAATTGTGATGTCACCGTGAACGATTTCGAGGCGCTGGCCGCCAGGGAAAGTGTGGGTTTGTATAATTTCATTCATCATCGCCATTCATTTTAACACTATTAAGGAATAGGGAATCAGTCAATCAGGGAATATCCTCCCACATGGAAATCAGGTAGACGGCGTATGTAGATCGAAATATTCGTACGCGTGCGAAAGATGATATTTAATCAACCAGCGGGAGGAATGATCAGGTCTGGGTTAAATCATAACGGGATGGCCGAGACCATCCCGTTTTTGTAAATGCACTTTGGTTTAGAGGGCTTCTTTGGCGGTTTCAATAACTGCCGTGAAGGCTTGAGGATCACGCACTGCCAGATCGGCCAGCATCTTGCGATTAAGCTGAATGTCAGCCTTCTTCATTGCGTAGATGAACTTGCTATAAGTCATCCCGTTCAACCGTGCAGCCGCATTAATGCGGGTGATCCACAACCGGCGCAAGTCGCGCTTGCGAGTGCGGCGATCGCGGTAAGCATACCACAGGCTCTTTAACATCGCCTCATTAGCACGTTTGAACAATTTCGACCGCGAGCCATATTGGCCCTTGGTGATTTTCAATACCTTTTTATGGCGTTGATGGCCTGACGGTCCACCTTTTACTCTTGCCATGATTACTCCTTTGCATACCCCTGGGCGCCGGTGGTTCTACCACCCGTTCATACACCCAACAGTCGCACTAAATAAATGGATACGACGCGAACAGCTTATCTGTTCTTTTTCATGTACGGTGCAAGTCGACCAAGACGCTTGACGACTTTGCTGCCCTGCACAGGCACCATTTCGGTGAACAGGGCTTTGGTGCGCTTTGAACGACGACGGCGCAAATGGCTTTTGCCGCCTTTCGAGCGAACCAGCTTTCCAGACCCAGTCATGCGAAATCGCTTGGATGTTGCTTTATGAGTCTTCAGCTTGTATTTTCCTGCTTTTTGCTTCTGTGGCACTGTGAACCTCCTCTTTACAAAGCTTTGCGGCTTGCTTAAAGCCGCATTACAAACAATATTTATCGTTCAGTGGAGCGGTATTGTACCAGAATGTTCGGTTTCGGTAAATCGCCGTCCAGGAATTATTATTTCTTTTCTTTCTTGGGCGCCAGCATCATCGTCATCACACGCCCTTCCATATTGGGCATCTGCTCAACAACGGATACATCTTCCAATTCCTGGGCAATTTCCTTCAGGTCTTCAAGGGCCAGTTCAGGGTAAGTGATCTCACGTCCACGGAAGCGGATCGTAACCTTAACCTTCATACCGCTTTCAAGCCAGCGACGGGCATCCCTTGTTTTGAAAGAACGATGATGTTCATTGGTCTTGGGTCGCAAGCGAATTTCTTTGATCTCCACTTTGACCTGCGCCTTGCGTGCTTCGCGTTCCTTTTTGGTGCGTTCATACAGGAACTTGCCAAAATCCATTACGCGGCAAACCGGCGGGCTTGAGTTTGGGGCAACCTCAACCAGATCCAACTCAGCATCCTCAGCAATTTTCAGCGCCTCTCTGATCGAGACAACGCCAACATTCTCGCCGTCAGCACCGATCAAACGCACTTCTTTTACCCGGATCATCTCATTTATACGAAACTCTGGTGTACTAATAGTATTCTCCTCTCCTACTGAATTCAAAAAGCAGTCCGTTATTTAACGGACTTTGAGCGATAGAAAATATACCACATCTGAAGCAAACCCGCAACGTGCAGGCGTGTTTTTGGGGAGTTTGACTGGGTTCTGCTTATTTCGCAAATGTAAAAATGGAAAAGTCGTCAAAAGTACATTGATTGATACCCAATTGAATTACTCTTGTATATTCTGTGGCACTAGCTTTTCCCAGGTGGGTATGGGCCTGGTAACCATTGATATGCAACAACGCTACAAGCTCTTCTGAATAATGCTCAAGCCCCAGATGCAAAACGTTTGCCCCCGACAATTTCATATATCCCAGAAGCATTCGATGAATATGAGAGACAGGCATCCACTTTTCAATGAGGCATACTTTGAAGAGCAACCCAACAATTGCATCAGGAAAATGCTTGCGGATTACTGGGATTAATGGAAGCTCACTGCAAGTGACCTCAAAATCATCAGGCTTGATTCGCTGAATTATTTCTGCCACACGCATCACACATTCTTCTTCGAGCGCTTTAATTTCAATTTCCATTCTTCCCTTTGAAGAGAACCTGATCAATACCTCCTCCAGGGAGGGATAAGTCAGAGCTCATATCATGGGTGTAATCATGGACAACAACCACCTCTCCCCCTTCGTGGCAATGGACATCAAATTCAATCCCCCCAGCGCCTCGGTCAAACGCAGATTGAAAAGCCCCTATCGTGTTTTCCGGATAGTTCTCCGTATCCCCACGATGTGCGATCAATAATGGTTTCATACACTTATTATAAAAGGAAAAGGGACAGGCACATAAGCACCTGTCCCTAACATACAATTCAATATCATCATCAATCCCCACCTCAAACAAAATCACCATATACCTCCCTAAATTTGCGCTTTTTGCAAATTTAGGGGAGGCTAGGTGGGGGTGTTTCTCAGACGTGGTCCGCAATCTCCTGCTTCGCACGCGCAATGAAATCTTCCACAGACATCGGTCCGGGATTATCACCCGAGCGCAGGCGCAGAGCAACCTGGCTGCTTTCTTCTTCCTCATCACCGATGACCAGCATATAAGGGATCTTCTGCTTCTGGGCATCGCGGATCTTGGCATTCATCCGCTCGCTGCGATCATCCACTCTGGCGCGGATACCGGCGGCCTTCAGTTTCTTCGCCACTTGATAGCAATAGTCGATATGCCGGTCAGCAATCGGCACCAGCACAGCCTGCGTTGCGGAGAGCCACACGGGGAAAGCGCCGCCGTAATGCTCAATGAGCACGCCAAAGAACCGTTCCAGGCTGCCCAACAAGGCGCGGTGGATCATGTACGGGCGGTGGTCCTGGCCGTCTTCGCCGACGTATGTCAGGTCGAAGCGCTCGGGCAGGTTGAAGTCAAACTGGATCGTTGAAAGCTGCCATTCGCGGCCAATCGCGTCCTTGATCTTCAGGTCGATCTTGGGGCCATAGAATGCGCCGCCGCCATCATCGATATCATAGGCAATCTCGGCACGTTCCAGCGCAGCCTGCAAAGCGGCCTCGGCATCCTTCCACATCTCCGGCTCACCCACTGACTTCGCGGGCATCGTGCTCAAATAAGCCTTGAACTCGTTGAAGCCAAAGGAGCGCAGGATATGCAGACAGAAATTCAACACGAAGTCGATCTCATCCGGCATCTGGTCGGGACGGCAGAAATGATGCGCGTCGTCCTGTGTGAAGCCGCGCACGCGCAGCAGACCGTGCAGCACGCCGCTGCGCTCGTAGCGGTAGACCGTACCCATCTCGGCATAGCGGATGGGCAGCTCGCGGTAGGAGTGCTTCTTGTCCTTGTAGATGTCCAGATGGAAGGGGCAGTTCATCGGTTTGATGTAATAATCCTGCTCTTCCACCACGATGGGCGCGTACATATTTTCGTTGTAGAAACCGAGGTGACCGCTTGTCTCCCAAAGCTGGGCGCGGCCGATATGCGGCGTGACCACGAAATCATAGCCGGCCTTCTCGTGCTCATCCTCATGGAAGCGGATGATCTCTTTGCGCATCATCGCCCCGTTGGGATGCCACAGAATGAGACCGGAACCAACCTCCTCCGAAATGGAGTACAGATCAAGGTCCTTGCCCAGACGGCGATGGTCGCGCTTGCGGGCTTCCTCCAGCCGGTGCAGATAGTCCTGCAATTCTTCGGGCTTCTCCCAGGCCGTGCCGTAGATGCGCTGCAGCATGGGCTTCTTCTCATCACCGCGCCAGTACGCACCGGCCACCTTCATCAATTTGACCGCCTTGGCGTTGATCTGCTTTGTGCTGTCCACGTGCGGGCCGCGGCACAGGTCTGTGAATTTGTCCACCGTGTATGTCGAAATCTCGACGTCGCCTTCCAGGGGTTCGCCGTATTCATCGAACCCGCCCTGGTCAAGGCCGTCGATCAGTTCCTGCTTGAAGACCTGGCCCTTGAAGACGCTCGCGGGCCTCGTCCGCAGACAGCACTTCGCGCTTGAATTCATGCTGCCCGCTGATGAACTTCTTCATGCGCTTCTCGATCTTCTTCAGGTCCTCCGGCGTCAGGGGACGGGGCAGATCGAAGTCATAGTAAAACCCATCCGCAATCGGCGGGCCGATGGCGATCTGCGCCTCAGGGAACATCTCCAGCACTGCCTCGGCCATGATGTGCGCCGTGGAATGCCGGATGCGATACAGTTGTGATTCTTCGTACTTTTCTTTCATTTGTTCAGCCATGCTAAACCTCCAGGATGTGACCTGAAATTGAAACTAACATAATTGTAGTAACGACTTATAGTCGTGAAAGCCGCGCAGCGGCAAGCGAAGTCCTACAACGGAGAGTGGGATTGCTCCAACCGACAATTACAAACTTCCTTCAGAAATCAGGTTCTAATAAAGAATGAAACAATCCTGCGGGTGCCTTTAAAAACAAAACACCCGCCCATATTGGGGCGAGAGTTCAATCACGCGGTTCCACCCAATTTGACCTGATCGCAGGTCATCTCTGGCAGCCGATAACGAGGCCATCCGTTCACCATACTTGGGCTATCACCCTTTCCGGATCTGGCTCACAGGGGGTTTTCGCTGCCTTCGCCTGGAGGAAACTTTCAGCCAGTGGCTTCCTCTCTCTGTCAGGGTTAATTCAGCTACTCGTCCTGTTCAATGCCATGTTTTGTAATTAGGATGGATTATACCCACTTTAGGGGTGGAAGTCAATCCGTTGATCAGGCAATTCATCACTTAGGAAAAGCAGTTTTCTGGTTGGTGGGTATTCCACATAGCCAGGTTGAATTGCATAAAGTGGGTGTACTTGTCTTACAAATCTCTTTCCCTCATCTTTACAATTCTCACCTCAAACAAACTCACCAAATGTCTCCCTTGAAATGCGAAGCATTTCGGGGGAGGTTAGGAGGGGGTTAGCCGTGAAACCAACCCAGCCCTGTGCCCTACCGGGATCCAATCTTTTGTATACTGATATCACCATGAAAACTAAACCCCTCCGCCCCCTGTTGATAATCAGCCTCCTGCTCCTGTTCAGCGCCTGTGACGTCATTGAAAACTACCTTGATCTTGGAATCAATGACGATTACGAAGAACCTGCACCCACCACACCCCCGGAAACAAACATGCACCCCCGCCCCTTCCCAGACTTCTCCCTGCCCCTCTTCTCCCCCGACTCTATCTGGAACACCCCCATCGAAGCCGACGCCCCCATTGACCCCGAATCTGACGCCATGATCGAGCGCCTCATTATGGAACACGAGCAGGGCGCCAACGTGGACCTGTCGGTGGATGAATGGTCTGTCACCGTCTTCTTCGCCGACGAGGACACGCCGCGCATGGACGTGGAATTGCATCCAGTACTGGTGGTCCTACTACCGCGCCATCAAGGACGTCCCCATCCCGCCGGAGGCAATGCCAGACCCAGCCGGAGACGGCCATCTGGCCATCATTGACCTGTCCGAGGGCTATGTCTACGAGTTCTGGCAGGCGGAGAAACATGACGATGGCACCTGGGCGGCAAGCTGGGGCAACCGTATCGCCCTGGACAGCAACGGCATCTACCCCACCGGCAACTCCTCCCGCGGCTCGGGCTTTGCCTCCCTGGCCGGCATGATCTGGCCGGAGGAATTCGCCCAGAGGAAGATCGAGCATGCCCTGGTGGTGAGCATCCCCAGCACAAAGAAAGGCGTCCCTGTGCCCCCCGCCACGGAGACGGACGGACGCAAATCCTACTGGGGCGCGATCCCCATCGGCGCGCGCATCCAGCTCAACCCCGCACTGGACCTGAACGCATACAACTTGACCTCCTACGAGCGCACCATCTGTGAATGCCTGCAGGAGTACGGCGCCTTCGTTGGCGATACCTCGGGGTCGATCGAGTTTGAAGCCATCAACCCATTAAGCTATACGCATGACCCCTATAACGGTATGTTTGACGAGCGCTGGATACTGCTGGACAACATCCCCCTCGAAGAACTTCGCGTGCTGGAGCTCCCGCCGGAGATCGAGGATCCTGTGCTAGGCGTGGAGGATGAGAGTATATATGTGCTGCCATAAAGACCGTCAACCAGTGAAACAATCAATTGTCGAATCAAACCAAAAGCTATTTGATCAAACGAGTTATGTAGGGGCGCATGGTATGCGCCCGAAAGGACGGTGGAACCGTCCTTCCTTGGAGAGCACCTCTTTGTTATTGGCATGGATGAAAAGAACATCTACGTGTTGCCTTGAGCGAACCCAACATCCTCAGCAGGTACCGCATCCGGCAGTTCATCCTCAACCAGACGCACCCGCGGATTGGCGTAAGCCAGGATAGACACAAAGATCTTCGCCAGCCCCATCAGGACGAACATCAGCCCAATCCCGCGCCCCGCGCCAGAACCCAGCACCTGACTCACCTGACCGGCCAGGGAACCGCCCGCAGTCATCCAGGGTTCAAAGATTTTCTCCGCCAGCGGACCGGCCAGCAAGTAAGCCAGCGGCGAGGCCAGGCGGCCAATCGTTTGCTGCGCAGCGAAGACACGCCCCTGTTTTTCATGCTCGATCTTCGTCTGCCACAGCGCCTGGTTGGAACCAAAGACGATCGCGATGGTCACGTGCGCGCCGAATGCCCCTACCGCCACCGGCCAGAAAGCCGGACGCAGCCCCATGAGCATGAAGCACAACCCGCTCAACAGCTCAAAGATTACCACCCCATTGATGCGCCGTTTGGGGCCGCCCCAGGCCGTCATGATCAGGCTGCCGGTGAACATGCCCATCCCAGCCACGGTGATGACCGCGCCCAGACGATCCGATGTGGTAAAGCCCAGGATCATCGGCACGATCAAAGCCCCCACCATCCCCCAGATGAAGTTCACCACCAGTTCGAAACCCAGCAGGTTCAACAGTCCCTTTCGGGTTAAAATGTAGCGCCAGCCAAAAGTGAGATCATCTTTGAAAGCAGCCAACCCGTCTCCCGAAGCTTTGGCCTCCACCTGTGGGAAACGCACCAGGGAAAGGGTCAACATGGCGAACAGGAAAGTAGCCACGTCGATCAGGATCACACCTTCGAGCTGGATACTGACCATCAGCGCGCCCGCCAGTAAGGGCGAGAAGATCTCCGCGGCGGCGCGCCCAAACTGGTTCATCCCGTTGGCGCGCCCGAGCTGCTTCTGCGGCACAAGCTGTGACACCGCAGCCGTGTATGCCGGCCACTGGAAGGTGCCGCACAGGGCGCTGGCAAAAGAAGACAAATAGATGTGCCAGAGTTCCAACTGCCCCATGTAAAGCATCAAAGCAACGAAGAGCGTACTCAAACCTGCGCCGGCGTCCGCCAGTATGATCACCTTGCGGCGGTCAAAACGGTCCACGATCGCGCCTGCAATCGGCGAGAAAATCACCCGCGGCAGCACGGCAAACAATCCAATATATGCAAACAGGGTCGGTGAGCCGGTGCGCTCGAACACCCACACACCGAGGGCAAAGCTGGTCAGCCCCGAGCCAACGATCGAGACCACCTGCCCCAGCCAGGTGACCACAAAAACTTTCATCTCCCCCTGGATTAATTTTTCTTTCATCCTTCCCTCCAAAAAGAGCCCTCTCATGACCGAGAGGGCTTTGCTAGCAAAAGAGAAATCATATCTTGTGGATTAGAGCTCTATTTCCTCGAAATGATGAGCCGCTCTTGAATCAAAATCCATGCCGTAGACATGTTTCAGGACTTTGATCCGCTCAAGAGCGTCTCCGCTGAATGGAGATTTGCCGTCGAAGGCATGCAGCACAATTCCCTCCAGCAAATCACCCAGAGAAATATCATGATATTCAGCCAGGGCCTTGAGCACTTTCAGCATGCGCTTTTCAATGCGCACACCGGTTTGCACACGTTCTACGCGAATCTTTTTTTCATGGGAATGGGCCATTTCTCACTTCCTTATGTTATCTATGTACCAATACACCTATATAACAATTATTATATAGATGAATGAAAGGATTGTCAAGCCCATTCCCCTCCCCTAGGCAAGTAAATAAAAAGCCCGACTGCTAGGTCGGGCGGTCTTTTCAAAATGGAGCCACCCTACTCTCCTCAAACGTGGCCTGGCTGAACATCGCCTTGATAAATTTCGGATAGCTCTGAGGGAAAAGCCGCCGTATGGTCCACATCAGATGGGCATCAACACCAAGCACAAGACGGATTTTTCTCCCCCGTTGAACAGCCCGCAATATCTTTTTCACGGCCTTGTCAACATCCAGAAAGGCGAATTTTGTGAAGTTGCTGTGAATTGCCTCACGTTTATCTTCTTGTACATTAGGCGCATTCTTCATCAAGTTTGTCTTCACGCCGCCGGGATGCACCAGCAAAACAGAAACATTGCTGCCAGCCAGTTCACATTGCAGGTTCTCAGACAGTCCGCGAACGGCAGCCTTGCTCATGCTGTAAGCCGAATAGTTGTACAGCCCAACCAGGCCCGCAAAGCTGGAGACATTGACGATGCTCGCCTCCGGTCGGGTACGCAAATGCGGGAGAAATACGCGGATCCCATGATACACTCCCCACATATTGATATCGATCACCTTCTCAAACTGCGCATCCGTGGTCTCGTCAAAGAGCTGCGGGGTCATGCTGATGCCAGCGTTGTTGATCAGAATATCCACCACACCATGCAATGCCAGGGCGTCCTCTGCAAAAGCCTCCATCTGCGCGCGATTGGACACGTCCACCTGATGAATGCTCACCCGTTCCCCGTCATCACCTGTCAGGCTCCGGGTCTCTTCAAGGGCAGAGAGGTTAACATCACAAAGCGCCACCCGCGCACCTGCGGCGTAAAGCTGGAGGGCAAAGCTGCGTCCCAATCCCGAACCTGCGCCAGTGATAACGGCTGTTTTATGATTGAATGTTTTCATGGAGTTTCCTATTCCTGCAAATTATCTAAGCGAATAAGTACACAAAAACTCCTGATGAATCCACCAGGAGTTTCTTTGTGGGCGGTATAGGACTCGAACCTACGACCTTTGCGATGTCAACGCAACGCTCTAACCAACTGAGCTAACCGCCCATTAATTGCGAACGAAATTATAACCTCTAGCCCATGATTTGACAATAGTAACTGGAAATTTGATGGTTCGCCGCGATCCATGAACCAATTGATTTCACGCCTGCTCAAGCGATGCCGCTTTCCTCCAGAACCCCCGCTTCTCAAGCCAGTTGCCAATGAGAAGATACTTAAAATCTTTTCCTTGCCATGCACGCAAGCCGCCCCACAAACCGTACAAACCTGTAATGATCATGTAAAAAAGTGGGATGACCATCAGGATCATGGAAATCCAGAAAATTGCAGGCGGGGCAGCATCAGGATTAGTTTCTGCCTGCATAATTAAAGGGATCATGCTCAGTCCATAGAGGATTCCCCAAAGCAACCATAAAACGATGGTGATAACAAAGGTGATCAATTGATAGGCAGCTGCCTGGAGTGCCTGAAATGCTACATAGCGTGATTTTTCCCGCTGGGAGACATAAATGAAAACACCTACCAAAATGCCAGTGCCCTGTACAATGACAGAGAAATGCGTGACAGCAGCCAATAATCGGTTCTCGGTAGTTTTATCTTCGTGCTCCATATTCCTCTTCCTGGATTAGCGCAGCGGCAGATCGCACCACACCTCACCAGCAAAGACAGGCCGGTCCGTGGCAGTTTCGAAAATCTGGAAGGTAACAAAATCATTGGCGGCAGCCTGCCGGCCGGTGCAATACAGGCGGTTGGGGTAGGCTGCAAGGACTTCGCATGTATATTCCTTGTTCTTGTCCACCAGACCGTAATATTCGCCTTCCACAGGCTCGGCCAGCTCCACTGCGATCAAAAAGCGGAAATTCGCCAGCGGGCCGGCAGTATACAACTCCGCCTTACTGAAATTGGCCTGGAAAGTGGCCGTTGGTGTCAACGTAATTGTCGGCGTAGCACTTGGTATCGGCGTTTCAGTGATCGTGGCCGTAGGAATTTTCGTTTCACTGGGCCTGGGCGTCGCCGTCGGCGGGTTTGCCGGAACGGTTGCCGTCGGCTCAGACAGCGGTACCGCCGCAGGCTGATAGCAAAACAGCCATGCAAAGCATGGAGGAAATGATCGTTATTTTTTGGCGTCGCGACATATATTCACCTATCAAAATCTTTCTGCAATCAATTATATCTTGTTTCCCTGATGTAAAATGTACAATTCACAATTTACAGTGAAATAGATTTACAAAATGACACCCTCTTGTATTCGAGATTATTCAACAAGAGGGTGTTTGGTTGAGATTGGGTATCCGGATTAGTAGATCTTCCACATCTCCACATTGGTGAACTGGCAGTTGATCCCCTTTGGCGTATACGAATTGATCGCATAACCGATGCTGCCGCTGTTGAAGTACGTATCCTTGAAACGCACCACTTCTTCACCATTGACGTAGAAAGACATCTGCTTGTCATCCAGAATGAGCATGATCTCGGCCGTGCCCGACGAAACTGCCAGTGGTTTCGAATATGTACCGCCCTTCATTTCAATCACCTTCCCACCGCGGGAACGGTAGGTATGCACGATGCCCTCAGTAGAGACAACAGAAAGGTGATAATCATCCATCGCCAGACCGGAATACATGAAACCGCAGCCCGAGGCTGAGGGGTTGGCGTCTCCCCGCCAGGCAACATCTGCCCGCAGGACAAAATCACTGGTCTGTATCCCCGTTCCTGCGCGCCACCATTCGTGAGTGCGATCCTTATAAACCGAATTGTTGAAATCATCCAGCTTGATGTACTCGCCCTCTTTAATGCTCAATCGGTGGCTGTCATACAACTCCTGAACAAGCTGCGCCATGGCCGCTTCACCCGTGCCGGAGCTGTCAGCAGGAGGGGCTTCCACTGCAGGCTGCTCCGGTGCTGGCTGCTCGGGAACAGGCTGTTCCGGGACCGGTTGTTCGGGCACAGGCTGGGCAGCCTGCTGGGCAGCCAGCGTCAACTGCACCTGGGCGTCCACCGTAGCCTGAAGGTCTACCTGCGGCTGTGCAGGCTGGACTGGCTGAGCTGCCTGCTGGGCCGCTTTGGTCTCGGCAATGGCCGCGCCCATCGTCGCTTCCAGGTCAGGGGCAGGTGTCGCCGCCGTCCCTGACCCGCAGGCAATAATAAAAATCAGGGTCGCAAGCAACACAAAATATTTGACATGTCGTGCCTTCTTCATTGTTTTCCTCCCAATCTATGTTTTATTGCAATTCCCAAAAATCAATTTGATCCATCTGGCAGTGCATAGCACCTACTGAATTACCATAGAATATTGCCGGACCAACCTTCCCGGTAGCAATATAGGGGTCTTTGAAACGTACGACTTGCATATTATTGATGAAGACCGTATAGAGATCATCTTCCACCACAATCACCATTTCAGCCTCACCGGAAAGTGATCCCAGTCCGCCAGGATAATGCCCGCCTTGCATTTCAATATTCTCGCTGCCGCGCTGGCGGTAGGTATGTACTGTCCCTTCCAGGTCCAGGTGAGTGGTGTGCCAGTTATCGTTCCCTGCAAAGCCCCAAATAAAACCACAGCCCAAATCTGTCGGTGAACCGCTGTTAGGCGCCCGCCAGGTGATGGTCGTGCGGATCACAAAGCTGTCATAATCCTGATTATCTGTATGCCAATAGCTGTAATAATATTCGTCTGAGGGGTTTAAATCGCGTTTATCAAAGGAACCAAAATCATGGTAGATGCCTTCTGCAGACCACAGATTAGCCTTGTCGACCATGCCAGTTGACAAAGTCATACATGGGTTGGGCCTGTGCGGTGGCGGCCATATCACCGGAAGGTTGCACCGGTTCAGGTTGGACTGGGTCAGGTGGACTGGGCTGCTCGGGCGGTGGTTGTTCGGGCGCTGGCTGTGCAGCCTGCTGGGCAGCCATCGTCAACTGCACCTGGGCGTCCACCGTGGCCTGAAGGTCCACCTGCGGTTGTGTGGGCTGGGGGTGGCGGCCTGCTGGGCGGCTTTGGTCATCGGCAACAGCGGCACCCATCGTCGCTTCCAGATTTGGTGTCGGCGTGGCCGCAGCCCCTGACCCGCAAGCAAGAATAAAGATCACCAAAAACACTAATATGGCTACACGAATTTTTCTCTTCATACTTGTCTCCCTCTTCTTATATACAACACTGAACATGCTACCTGCGATAATATTGGCGATGTTCAATCAATTGATAAACATCTGGCAGCAGATAATAACGGAAATGCCTCTCCCCTGCTGAATGCGCTGACGAACCTGACTGGAGGAAATTTCCAGCAAGGGGGCTTCGACAAAAATGAACCTTGCCACTGATTCCGGGCAAGGCGGCTTCCAAGGCTTGCATATCGACCGTCTTGCCGGGCGGCGCATCACGCCAATGCCAGACACCTCATCCACCAGAGTCTGCGGTTGATACCAGGTAGGCAAATCATACAATAAATCTTCGCCGATCAGGTAGATCAGATCTGCCTCCGGATACTGTGCCCGCAGGAGCCGCATTGTATCAACGGCATAATGCGGACCTCGCGGTCAATATCCACTGTGGAAAGAGAAAAAGCAGGCTCATCCTGAACAGCAGCTTGAACAAGCGCCAGTCGCTGTGCCGTATCGCTGATCGATCTGGTTTCGTTTGTGGGGAGGAACAGAAGTCAGCACCCACAGCACTTTTTCCAGCTTGAGCTGCGAGCGCGCCTCAGCGGCCAGGATCATATGTCCAACATGGGGCGGGTCAAATGTGCCGCCAAAAATCCCAATTCTGTGTACGCGATGTCTTGCTGGTCCAGTCATCATGGTTGCAATTCCCTTCCATGTGGATAGGATACCATAACAATGAGGGATTGATGATACGAATGGGAAATCAGGAAATAGAGATCAGCGAATCGGATAACCAATCCATCAAAGATCAGAGACGAATACAAACACCCCCATTTCACTTTCAGTTGAAATGGGGAAGGGATGTCTACTGACCAAAGGCATGATCAGTCCTGCCATTCAAGTTCATACTCGCCGATATAAACCGTATCGCCGACTTGAATGCCGAGATCAAGTAATTCTTTCTCAATCCCGAGAACGTTCAACAACCGCTGGAAGCGGCGCACAGAGCCATCATATTCCCAATAGGTCATCGCCGCGGCGCGCTCAATGGCAGCCCCCATCACACGGAAGCCATCCTCAACCTCTTTAATGCGGAAGTCGCGCGGGTCTTCTCCTGGGCTGTAAACAGGCAGTTCTCCACCTATTACTTCAGGTATCAGGTGTGGATTTCAACAATTCAGCTGCACGATACAACAAAGGGCGCACATTTTCTCGCGCCAGCGCCGAGATAGCCATCACTTCATACCCTTTGGCTTCAATCGCTTCCTTGACTTGCGGCCATTTCTCCCTCACATCGGGCATATCCATTTTGTTAAATGCCACAATCTGCGGTTTCTCGCCCAACTCGCTGTCAAACAGGGCCATTTCAGCATTGATCTGCATGAAATCGAGCACAGGATCCTCAGAATGACCATCCAACATATGAATGAGAACGCGGGTGCGCTGAATATGACGCAGGAAAGCATCTCCCAATCCAACACCCTGGTGAGCGCCTTCAATCAGGCCAGGGATGTCGGCCAGAACAAGGGTATTTTCAATATCCAGTTCCGCTACGCCCAAGATTGGGTTCAATAGTTGTGAAAGGATAATTGGCAATTTTGGGTTTGGCATTGGTAATGGAAGCCAGAAAACTGGACTTGCCTGCATTGGGCACGCCCACCAGGGCAATATCAGCAATCAGCTTCAACTCCAGTCGCAGGTTCATCTCCTGTCCAGGTTCACCACGCTCGCCTGTGCGGGGCGCCTGATTACGTGAGCTGGCAAAATGCTGGTTCCCGCGTCCGCCGCGTCCGCCGCGGCACACAACCAGCCGCTGATCGGGTTCAACCAGATCACCGATGATCTGACCATTATCCGCATTGTAGATGACTGTCCCCGGGGGCACCTTGATCACCAGCGGCTCAGCCGAGCGGCCAGTCATATTCTTCTTGCGTCCCATTACGGCCATCATCGGCGATAAATTCCTCTTTCTTATGGAATTTGGACAGGGTATTGAGAATAGGCACGACCTGAAATACAATGTCACCGCCGCGTCCGCCATCCCCCCCATCTGGACCGCCGCGCGGTACATATTTCTCGCGCAGGAAGTGAATGGCACCATCGCCACCCTTGCCCGAGCGCACATAAATTTGAATTTCATCAATAAACATAATATTTTCCTGTTGCTATCGGTATTTTCTACCGTTGATTATACAATGTGTCGAGGCGTGAGTATACCAGATGTTGAGGGCCGAAGGGATCGAGTTTTCATTCTTTCCGCTAAAATTACCATGAGAGATGAATAAAAGACCAGAGGAACAGCAAGTTCCTCTGGTCTCGCTTGCAAAGCGGAATAAAAAAGAGCGGAACAAAGGTTTGCACAGTCTGACTGTCCCAACTAAAACATGCTACTTCCCGAATTTGCCTTTGAGCAGGTCTTCCAGGGTGGGCACACCGATCTCCTGCAGTTCGTAGCGAACGCGCTGCATGGGTTTGTTGACCTTGACGACGCGGGTCAGGTCAATCGGGGTACCAGAGACGACGATGTCGACATCGGCGTTTTCGATCGTCTTTTCGAGGTCGCGCATTTGCTTGTCGCCATACCCCATAGCGGGCAGCAGGATACCGATTTCGGGATATTTCTCATAGGTATCGATGATCGTGCCCACTGCGAAGGGGCGCGGATCGACAATCTCGCCGGCGCCAAAGCGCTGGGCGGCAACGGTAGCGGCACCGTACTTCATCTCACCATGGGTGAGGGTCGGGCCGTCTTCAATGACCAGTACGCGTTTGCCGCGGATGGCTTCCGGATCATCCACGAACAACGGGGAGGCAGCTTCGATGATGACTGCATCGGGGTTGAGCGCATGCAGATTATCGCGAACGGTCAAAACATCTGCATAGTCAGCCGTGTCAACTTTGTTGATCACAAAAGCATCGGCCATGCGCACATTGGTCTCGCCGGGATAATAGCTCTTCTCATGCCCGGGGCGGTGCGGGTCGGCGACGACGATGGTGAAATCAGCTTGGTAGAAAGAGAAGTCGTTATTGCCGCCATCCCACAGGATGATGTCGACTTCCTTCTCGGCCTGGCGCAAAATGGCTTCATAATCCACACCGGCATAGACGATCACGCCGTTGTCGAGATGAGGTTCGTATTCTTCACGTTCTTCGATGGTGCATTCATGCTTGTCCAGGTCAGCGTAGGTTTCAAAACGCTGCACAGCCTGCTTGGCGAGATCGCCATAGGGCATAGGATGGCGGATAGCGGCCACTTTGTAGCCCATATCACGCAGGATCAAGGATACACGGCGGGTGGTCTGGCTCTTGCCGCAGCCGGTGCGCACTGCGCAAACAGCAACCACCGGTTTGGTGGATTTCACCTGCGTGGCAGATGCACCCATCAGGCGGAAATCTGCGCCAAGGGCATTCACCAGAGCAGCCTTCGACATAACGTAGTTATAGGGAAGGTCACTGTATGAGAAAACAACCTGTTCGACTTTCAAATCCTTGATCAGGCGCACAAGCTCGCTTTCCGGGTAGATGGTGATCCCGTCAGGATAAAGAGAACCGGCCAATACCGCTGGGTATTTCCGATCATCAATGTTCGGGATTTGCGTTGCGGTGAAAGCAACAACTTCATAATCCTTGTTATCCCTGAAGAAAGTGTTGAAGTTGTGGAAATCGCGCCCTGCAGCGCCCATGATAAGTGTTCGTACTGGTGCCATTGTTTCCGTACTCCTTCTGTTTGAAAAAACGGAACTAAGTTTTTTCACTTCCGACACACGCCGGAAGGATCCTACAATAACTACATCACGTCCGGTGACTGGATACCTAAAAAGGCAAGGCTGTTGGCGATGGCGACGCGGGCAGCGGCCACAATGCGCAAACGATGACTGCGCATCGGCTCTTCAGCCTTCAAAACCGGGCAAGTGTTGTAGAAATTACTAAATCCTTTTGCCAGCTCATAAGCATGCGTGGCAATGTACAACGGTTTTAACTCACGAGATGCCCGGTTCGACTTCATTAGGCAGGCGTGAGATCAAATCAATCAAATGGATTTCTGCTTCTTCCATCTCATAATCCAGAGGCGTAGAAGCAGGCAGACCAGTTTCCAGTTTACGCAGAATACTGTTGCAGCGCACCGCAGCATACTGAATATACGGGGCGGCCTGGCCGTTGAAAGTCAAGGGCAGTTTCCCAATCAAAGGTAACGATCTTGGTGTTATCGCGGGAAAGCATCGAATATTTGAGTGCGCCCAGGGCAACAGCCTGCGCCACATCCTGCTGTTCTGTCGGGGTCAGATCGGGATTTTTCTCCTGCACGATAGACAACGTGCGGGCAGTCGCTTCCTTGATCAGGTCTTCCAGCAAGACAACCGTGCCATCCCGGGAGGACATGGTCACATTCCCGGGCAAGTTGACAATCTCATAGGCCAGATGCTGGCATTGATCTGCCCATTCATACCCCAAAATCTCAAGTGTCTTGAAAATTTGCTTCATATACAAGGACTGGCGCACATCAATCACATACACCGAGCGGTCAAGGCCATATTGTTCAAATTTATCAATTGCCAGGGACAGGTCTTTGGTCGCATACAGCGAAGTGCCATCAGAACGCAGCACAACCAGCACGCGATACACTTCCTCCGTGCCGAGAATATCATCCAGCGGTACAATGACAGCGCCTTCAGGGCGTTCATCACGGGCAATGCCCTTCTCGATCAGGATATCGACAATTTCCTTGCCCGATTCTTCTACATCGCTCTCATAATAGAAATGGTCAAAGCTTACCCCCAGCAAGTCATAGATTTGCTGGAAGCCTTCCATCGACCATTGCCGTGTGGTTTCCCACAACTCGACAATATCTTCTTCCTTGCGGTCCCAACGGGCAAACAACGCGCGTACCTGCTCTTCAACCGCAGGGTCCTGATACAGGCGGTCCGCTTCCGAATAGATGTCCCCCATCCAGCGGATCTTTTCTTCACCGGGGACTTCACCGTCATGGTTTTCGAGATAATTCCACAGCCATTTGATCACATGCAGGCCAATATCGCCAATGTAATTGGTGCGCACGACAGTATTGCCGCCGCCTTCCAGCAGGTTGCATACGGCATCGCCAAGGATGACATTGCGCAAATGACCGACGTGAAAAGCCTTGTGCGTGTTCGGCTGGGAAAATTCCACCATCACTTTTTCACCGGTCGGTGGATTCTGACCGAAGTCTTCTCCCAGTTCAAGAACGGTATCCAGCACGCGCTGGGCATACTCAGGAGTTGAGAAATAGAGATTGAGGTAACCGCGCACAGCTTCCAGTCGTTCAAAGCCAGCTGGCTGGCCGAGATGAGCCGCTGCCTGCTTCAGCTAGTTCCTGGGCGCGGGCAGCCACATTGACCTTCTGCCCTTTTTGTTTTGCCTCTGCGGCAGCCAGTTGAAAAAATGAAGTCGAAATGCCCCAGTGAGCGCTGAAGGGAATCCATTTCCATTGCAAAGGCAGTTCGGGAAGCCCCTGCTCAAGACAAAACTCCATGATCTTTTGCGTAATGATTTCGTTTTCTTGTTCAAACATAATTTTTTTGTCCACAGGTTGAATTAAGATAAAAAAACCGCCAGAAAGAATGGGTTCTCAATGCTTTGAGTGGTTCATTCGGTTACGTTGAACGCAATTCCAGTTCAACATACTCTGACGAGTGGATTATAACATATCCATCGAACCAACCATTCGCTTTACATCTATCCGAACAGTTCATTCAGGCGTGAGCAAGCAATCTATAAATGCAGAAGCGGGAGTGACCACTCCCGCAAACTTAATGTGACCTCCACCCCGAATTGGGCAGGGAAGGTCACATTTTCATTTTCGACCAAACCGCACACTTTGACTCCAAAGAGATCAGTGCAGCAGTGCGCAGTTTAAAACGGCAATTATTCCATTGAAGCTAACCGCTTCACAAGACGAACTCTTGCGGCGGGCAGCATTGTTTTTGTGAATAACGCCTTTTTGTGCAGCTTTATCCAACGCCTTGAGGGCTTCGGATGTTGCCGTTTCAGCCACTGCCTTGTCGCCAGCTTCCATTGCAGCCAGAGCTTTGCGAACGAAGGTGCGGGCACCACCGCGGTAGGTGCGGTTATGAATGCGGCGCTTCTCATTTTGTCGATTTCGTTTAATTGCAGACTTAATATTTGCCAAGATACTTCCTCCGATATAAAAATAACCTTTACAAACGCAGTCAGGAATTTTACCTGATTGGCCTGATTTTGTCCAGTTCCACAAGAAACAATTTTATCAGATTTATGGAGATTTGGGGGAAAAGAATTTGAAATTTGTAGTGGCGAGTTGTAACTCGCCACTACAAATACAACTTTTTACTTATCCAGCAAAGCAGCCAGACCAGGAAGCATCTTCCCTTCCAGCATTTCCAGGGAAGCGCCGCCGCCGGTGGAGATGTGGGAAATCTGAGGGGCGAGACCGGACTGGTTGATCGCCGCAGCGGAATCACCGCCGCCGATGATGCTGATCGCATCGCTGTCAGCAATTGCCTGGGCCACACCGAAGGTGCCTTTGGCAAAGCTGGGCATTTCAAACACACCCATCGGGCCGTTCCACACCACGGTACCGGCCTGTCCGGCAACCTTGCCATACTGGGCAATCGTTTCTGGGCCAATGTCAAGGATGCGCCAGCCATCTTCAATCGGGCCCATCGGCAAGACTTTGGTGTTGGCATCATTGTCGAAAGCATCAGCAATGACAACATCCACCGGCAGGCGCAGCTTGCTGCCGCCCTTGGCGAGCAGTTCTTTCGCGGTTTCGATGGCTTCTTCTTCCACCAGTGAGTCACCCACCGGGTAGCCCTGGGCCTTGAAGAAAGTGTTTGCCATACCGCCGCCAATCAAGATCTGGTCAGCAACGGCCAGCAGGTTTTCAATCACGCCAATCTTGTCGGAGATCTTGGCGCCGCCAAGAATGGTCACAAAGGGGCGTGTGGGTTCGGCAATCGCCTGGCCCAAATACTGGATCTCTTTTTCCATCAGCAAACCAGCCACAGCGGGCAGGAAATGGGTCACGCCTTCCGTGGAAGCATGTGCGCGATGGGCAGAACCAAAGGCATCATTGACATACAGATCGGCCAGCGAGGCAAGCTGTTCGGCCATGTCCGGGATCATTCTTCTTTTCTTCTGCATGGAAGCGGGTATTTTCCAAGACGAGAACATCACCGGGTTTCACTGCCGCGGCAGCAGCCTCGGCAACGGGGCCAACACAATCTTCGGCAAAGGCCACATCCTGACCCAGCACACCAGCCAGATATTCAGCCACTGGTTTCAGTGAAAATTCAGGTTCGGCCTCGCCTTTGGGACGTCCCAGATGCGAACAAAGAATCACAGCAGCACCGCCATCCAACAGGTATTTGATCGTGGGCAAAGCTGCCTGAACGCGGGTATCATCTGTCACTACACCGTCTTTGAGCGGCACATTGAAATCCACACGGACAAGGACTTTCTTCCCTTTTACATCCACATCTTTGACAGATTGTTTACTGAACATATTTGTCTCCTTGCATGCTATGAAAATAATGCGTAACCCATCTCGTCCTAGGAGGAGCGGATCACGCATTATTCATTCAAAGTTTCTCGTAAGAACTAGAGGGACTTTGCCATCATAGCGGCCAAGTCGCCGGTGCGGCAGGAGTAACCCCATTCGTTATCGTACCAGGTTACAACTTTGACCATGTTGCCGCCCAGAGCCATGGTGGAACTGGGCATCAATGATCGAGGAGCGGGGTCGCCTTTGTAATCCATGGAAACCAGCGGTTCTTCAGCAGTAGCCGAGATACTTTGCAGGCGGCCACTTCGGAAGCTGCCTTGAAGAGCCGCGTTCAGTTCTTCACGTGGTGGGTTTTTCAACTTCGCAAACAAAGTCAACAATGGAAACGGTGGGGGTGGGAACGCGCAGGGCGTAACCATCAAATTTACCTTTGAGGTCGGGAATAACCAGAGCAACGGCTTTGGCTGCGCCGGTGGTGGTGGGGATAATGTTCATGGCGGCGGCGCGGGCGCGGCGCATATCTTTGTGCGCCACATCCAGAATTCTCTGGTCGTTGGTGTAAGAGTGAATGGTGGTCATCAGACCTTTCACGATACCAAAGTTGTCGTGAACAACTTTCGCAGCCGGGGCCAGGCAGTTGGTGGTGCAGGAAGCATTGGAAACCACATGGTGCTTTGCGGGATCGTACTTCTTCGTCATTGACGCCTAACACAATGGTCATGTCTTCGTTCTTTGCGGGAGCGGAGATGATAACTTTCTTGGCGCCGCCGCCAACGATGTGAGCTTCTGCGCCAGGCTTGCTGCCTGAGGCAAGTTTGTCACGGAAAACGCCGGTGCTTTCGATCACAATTTCAACACCCAGATCGCCCCACGGCAGTTTGCCGGGATCGCGCTCGGCGAGGACTTTGATGGTCTTGCCATCAACGACCAGATCGTTCCCCACTACTTCAACGGTACCGGGGTACTTGCCGTAGCTCGAGTCATACTTGAGCAAATGGGCATTGGTTTTGGCATCGTAAAGATCATTGATTGCCACAACTTCCAATGTGTCCGAATGATACTGCTTGATAACCTTCAAAACCTGGCGGCCAATACGGCCAAAACCATTGATACCAACCTTCACTGTCATTATAAAATCCTCCATAGATTTATAGGTTTTTATGTGGTTGTATAAATTTTCAACTTATAAATTTTACCGCAAATGTGCCAACTAATCTAGACAAGATGTACCAAAACAGGAAGAAATGCAGGGATTACAGGAAGATTGGCATGAATTTGCATGAGGAAGATTGCAGAAATTTGTTTCAAACAAGAGAAAGCAATCAGATTTCTTCACGGATATCAGTGGGCCGGTGCGGTCGTAATACAGGTCCATGATCGACTGTGCCAGACCGGATCAGAATCATGCCGCCAGGGGTTGCTTTTATCTACCAGATCAGCCTGATACACACTGTATTGTTCAGCAAAATCTTCCTCGGGGATCACCCATTCTGGACCCTCAGGCAGATCAGGCTCAAAATGATTATTGCAGATCACCAGGTCAAACATCCCACCGCCGAGATGTTTCTCAATCGTGCGCAAATGATCCCCGCAATGATAGCCCTCTGTCTCCCCCATCTGGGTGGCAACATTGCAAATAAAGAACTTCAACCCACGGCTGGCCTTCATCGCCTGGGCCAGGTGCGGCACCAGCAAATTGGGCAAGATGGAGGTATATAAACTGCCAGGGCCAATCAGGATCAGGTCAGCGGACAAAAGCGCCTGAATCGCAGGCGGAAAGGCAGGCGGATTCCCCGGCTCCAGCCAAATGCGCTTGACCTTGCCCCTGGCTTTGGGAATTTCACTTTCCCCGCGCACCACCACATCCCCTTTATCCTCCGGCATGGTGACCTCAGCGACCAGACGTACATCGCGCAAAGTGGCAGGCAGCACCCGCCCCTGCACGGCCAGAACCCGTCCGGATTCAGCAACCCCTTCCTCAAAACTGCCGGTGATCTCCGCCAGAGCAGTGATCAGCAAATTACCGAGAGAATGCCCTTCCAGGCCAGGGCCGCTTGGGAAGCGATATTGAAAAACCTGGGTCAGCAAAGCTTCATCGTTGGAGCAGCGCTGCCAGACAGTTGCGAATATCACCGGGCGGCAAAACACCCATCTCGCGGCGCAGATCCACCGGAAGAACCGCCGTCATCCGCAACAGTCACAATGGCGGTCAGA
Source organism: uncultured Chloroflexia bacterium (assembly GCA_963753895.1). Lineage (GTDB taxonomy): Bacteria > Chloroflexota > Anaerolineae > Anaerolineales > Anaerolineaceae > SMBSF63. Next base: position 39,280 of record CAVWEE010000003.1, read on the forward strand.
TTATGCGTATGTTCTTTTAAACCCCGCAACAGGGAAGAAAGCCCCGTGCCGCCGCCAATCACAACGATATGTGGGCCGCGGTCTTTCCGGCGGTAGGCAGAAACCGTCTCCAGCAGCGGCTTGCCAGGTTTAACAAACGGGCTGAGCAGGGAATGGTTCAATCCCCATATCCCCCACATAATCAAGGCCAACCCGCTGCCGCCAAAGATAATGGCGCGCAAAGGACGCGACAGAAACCGCAAGGAAAGCCAGGACAAAACCGACACCAGCAAAGAACCTTCCACTGTGCGGTAAAAATCAAGGATGACAACAGCAAAACCAAGCCCGATCAGTGTCGTGCCAGTCAGGATGACCACCAGCCAGCGTTTGATGCCCATCCCGGGAGCCAGCCACTGCAAGCGGCGTTTGATCCAGGCGTATAATTTTCTGAAAAATAGTTTGAGATTTGTTTTCCATCCTTTGATTATGATAGCACGAATCTTAATTCTTAACGATACAGATCAGGGCTTTGAAACAGAATGCAATGCTCCAGCGATTACAAATCGCATTGTATCGGCTATGCGCATAAAATTATCCAGCGGTTTCGCACCTCCCGACAATTTTAATACATAAAAATTGTCTTTCCGCTTTTCACCCATGCTATAATTTTTTCATGGATGCAATCATTGCTGTAGACGCAGGCGGCACACAGATTCGCGCGGCATTGTTTGAGGCCGGGGCCAAACATATTGCCCCGCTGAAAATCCATCGCTCGCCAACACGCAGCAAACCAAAGGCTTTTGATACCCTGACCGCTGCCATTGAAGAAGTGTTGGCCCCAGGGGATGCGCGTGCGCGCCATCGGCGTAGCCGTTCCTGGCCCGCTTGACCCGGTTACCGGCGTGGTCAGCTTTACCGCCAATATCCCCGATTGGGAGAATTTCCCGCTGAAAGACAAACTGGAAGCGCATTTCAATGTCCCTGCTGCCGTGGGCAATGATGCCAACATGGCCGCCCTGGGCGAATGGAAATACGGCGCCGGTATTGGTCACCAAAACCTGATCTACATCACCATCAGCACCGGCATTGGCAGCGGCATCATCAGCGATGGCCGTCTCCTGCTGGGGCATCGCGGCCTGGCTGGCGAACTGGGGCATATCACCGTCATCCCCGAAAACGGCCCGATGTGCGGCTGCGGCAAACGCGGCCACCTGGAAGCAGTCGCTTCCGGCACTGGCATTGCCCGCTATGTCGCTGAACAACTTGCCAATGGACGCACCTCCATGCTGCAAAGGACAGCCCAACGCGCGCGAGATCAGTGAAGCCGCCCGCCAGGGGGATGCATTGTCCATCGAAGCATTTCCACCGTGCAGGCACATTCCTCGGGCGCAGCCTGGCCGATGCCTTGCATATCTTCAACCCTTCGATCCTCATTCTCGGCGGTGGGGTGACCCAATCTGCTGATCTTGTTTTTTGATGCGATGCACACCGCCATTGAAACCAGCGTCATCTCGCCCGATTACACCAGGGATCTGGTGATCACCTGCGCTGCCCTGGGTGATAACGCCGGTCTGCAAGGTGCGCGCAGCCTGGCGGAAATTTCATTCCCGCTAGCATCATGACCGAACAAGGATGGGTATTTTGCTTCCTGATTTCCGTGTGCAACAACGTGATTATTTTCTGGAGCTGGCCCGGGCACTGACCCAGGAGCTGGACGTTGACACACTGCTCGAACGCACCCTGACCATCTCCATGGAAGTGCTGGCCGGGCACGCCGGTCTGATCGCCCTGCGCTCAGAGAGCGGCGAATGGCGCATCCGCGTTTCTCATGGGCTGCCGGACGCCTTCCTGAAATTCATCGAACCCTATCTGGCCGAAATCCCCCCTGCCCCGCAAGACCCCGAAAACCTGGAACTGCCCGGCGTCGAAAAGATGCTCAAAGAACTGACCCGCACCGCCAGCCTGGGACTGATGACCAGCGTCGGGCTGCCCCTGATCGCCCGCCAGACGGTGGTGGGGGTCATCTTCATCTTCCGCAACTATCTGACTCTCTTCTCGGCCTACGACCGCAAGCTGCTGGCCGGCTTCGCCAACCAGGCCGCCATTGCCGTGCAAAATGCCCAGTTTTACACTGCGGTCAGCCGGGAAAAGCAGCGCATGGACGCCCTGCTGGACTCGGCTGCAGATGGCATTCTCATCCTTGCCCCTGATCACACCATCCAGAAATGCAACCCCGCGCTGGCGCGCATCCTCAACATTGACCGCGCCGATGTCGTCGGGAAAACCCATGAAGAGATCATCCGCTGGGCAAGACCGCCCATTGGTCTGACACTGGTACAGGCCGAAGCAGGCGGCTGGCCGTTGACACGCAACGCGCAGTTATATATTGAAGGCGACGTAGACCGCGGCCCAGACCAGCCCCCCCTGCCAGTGGGCGTCACCTACGCCCCGCTGATCGTGCAGGAAGGACTGCTGGTCAACATCATCGCCACCGTACGCGACATCACCCGCTTCCGTCAGGCTGAAGAAATGAAAAGCACCTTCATCTCGATCATCAGCCACGAACTCAAAACACCGGTGGCCCTGATCAAAGGCTATGTCGGCACCCTGCGCCGCGAAGATGCGGACTGGGATCGCGAAGTGGTCGATGATTCGCTGGCTGTGATTGAAGACGAAGCCGACCACCTGACCGGCATGATCGAAAATCTGCTGGATGCCTCCCGCCTCCAGGCCGGGGGATTATCCATCAAACGTTCGGATATCCACCTGGCAAAGATGATCGCCCAAATCGCGGAGCGCATGAAAACCCAGACCTCACGCCACAAACTCATCGTTGACTTCCCGCGAAGACTTTCCCGTCATTCTGGCAGACGAAAAACGCATGCACCAGATCATCACCAACCTGATTTCCAATGCGATCAAATATGCGCCTGAAGGCGAAATTCGCATCCGCGGGCAAGTCCAGCCCGCTGATGTGGTCATCTGCGTCAGCGACCAGGGTCCCGGCATCGCCTCCGAGGACATCCCGCATATTTTCGACCGCTTCTACCGCGCGCCGGACATGGCCCGCCACACCAAAGGTGCCGGGCTGGGTCTGTACCTGACCCGCGCCATCGTGGAAGCACACGAAGGCCGCATCTGGGTGGACACCCAAAGCGGCCAGGGTGCGCGCATCTGCTTTTCACTCCCCCGCCAGGCATAAACATCAGCAGTGGTATAATCTCATTCGTGTGAATTTTCATCCAGACGAGCTTATACCTGCTGGATGCACTCAATACCTTACCATGAAATGAGAGACGATTTATGCCCAGAACAACCGTAAACTGCCCCCGCTGCCGGCAGCCGATTCCAGCAGAAATTCAGCAGCTTTTTGATATCCGCGAAGACCCCCAATCCAAAGCCCGCCTGTTGAGCGGCGCAGTCAATATGGCAATGTGCCCGCACTGCGGATTTGAAGGCCCGTTAAGCACCCCTGTGGTCTACCATGACCCCGAAAAAGAATTGTTGTTAACCTACTTCCCGCCTGAGATGGGCTTGCCGGTCAACGAACAGGAACGCATCATCGGCCCACTGATCAAGCAAGTCTCCAACTCTCTGCCCATGGAAATGCGCAAAGGATATTTATTGCGCCCGCAAACCATGTTTACCTTTGACGGCATGATCGAAAAGATCCTCGCCGGTGACGGCATCACCAAAGAGATGATCGACCGCCAGCGCAGCCAGCTCAAATTACTGGAACGTTTGTTGACCACCTCCGCTGCAGATTCACGTGAGGAAATCATCCGTCAGGAAGAACCCCTGATTGACGAGCAATTCTTCGCACTGTTGAGCCAGATCGCCCAGGCCAGCATCAGCCAGCGCGATGAAGCCGCCTTGCAGCAATTTGGTGAAATCCAGAACCAGTTGATGGCATTAACCGAGGTTGGCAAAAAGATCAAGGTTCAGGCAGAAGAACACCAGGCAGCCATAAAAGCCTTGCAGGAAGCCAGCAAAGATGGCCTGACCCGCGAAAAATTACTGGACCTGATCGTGGAAGCCGCCGAATCAGAAACCCGGGTGAATGCTTACGTGAGCATGGTCCATTCCGGTCTGGATTATGAATTTTATGCCCTGCTGACCAGCCGGATTGAGGCTGCCGAAGGCGCAGAAAAAGAAAAACTGGAAGCCTTGCGCGAGAAATTGCTGGCGATGACCCAGAAAATTGATGAGATGCTGCGCGCGCAGATGGAAGAAAGCCGCAAAGCGGTAAATGCCATCATTTCCGCGCCAAACATCGAAGAAGCCATCATCAAGAATGCTGGCGCAATCAACGAACTTTTCCTGGATGCCCTGCAAAACGAACTGGAACAGGCCCGTCAGGCTGGCGATCTGGAGCGCAGTGGAAAACTGACCCAGGTCTCCGAGATCATTCAGAAATTGTCTACCCCGCCGGAGATGGAAATCGTTGAGAAATTGCTCAGCGTGGAAAGCGATGAAGAACGCTCCAAACTGCTGGAAAGCAACCCCGACATGGTCACCCCCGAACTGGTTCAGATGCTGGGCACTTTCGCCGCCCAAAGCGAAGCGGATGAATCCCAACCCGCCGAGGTAAAGGAACAAATCCAGGCCGTTTTCAGCACTGTGATGCGTTACGCAATGAAGAACCAGATCGTGAAATAGAGTTTTGGATTTGCGATAAAGAAATGACTGGCCGACTGAAATTCAGTCGGCCAGTTTCTTTTCAATCGTAGTTTTGACAAATGATTTCCCCAACTGCGATACTTACTCCCTTTACTCCCCGTCCAGAACAGAATAATTCTCCAGCCGCAGACCATGCCCACGCACCGTAACAATGTATTCATTCTCCGGGTCAAGGGAATTCAGACGGTCGCGCAGACGGCGAACCAGAGCATCCAGGGCCTGCTCCGAAACCCCTAACGCTTCATCTTCCCCCCATACCGCGACGATCAATCGTTGCGTGAAACAACTTCCCCTTGCTGCTCATACAGGGCTTTGATCAATCGGAACTGTGATCCGGAAAGCGGCGGAACAAGCTCCTGTCTGGCCAATCCATACCCGCCTTGAGCGCTCATCCAGATACAGACGGCCGGACGCAGGCAATGATTCTAGTCGGGCGTTCATCCACCGGCACCGTCGCATCAGAACTGAGGAAAACAAAATGCTGCACAATCGCTACCTGCACCACATCACTGTCCAGCAGCAGGACTGGCTCAGAAAGGCGTTCCCCATTGCGGTAAGTACCATTCTTGCTGGCAAGATCTTCCAGCAACACACCTTTCTCCTGAAGGGAAACGCGTACATGGAACCGCGATACAGAACGATCCGGGATCATGATGTCGCAGGAAGCATCCCGTCCAATCATGAGCGAATTCGTGATCGTCCAGCGCTGCCCGTTCAACGGGCCAGCCTGTGCCACCAATACCGGGGCTTCTGTCGCCTGGGGTTCCATCAAATGCTTCCTCCAAAATTAACGGTACAGCGAAAACGATCTTATCATTTCACAATCCTCCTTCGATTATAAGATAGATGGCGGTATAATAAAAGTGTTGATGGGCAAAAATGAATTTTGCCTGCAAAATCCGACAGGCTGTGCGCGCAACGACGCCGAAATCTAACCGCGCCAGACCTGAGACTAGAAGAAGAGAGTTATCGCGATGCCCATTCCGTTAAAATCCGGAGAGGTGCTGCGTGAACGGTATCGAATCCGCCGGATCATTGGTCAGGGGGGCATGGGAAGCATTTACCTTGCCGATGACCTGCGGCTCGAAGGCCGTCAATGCGCCTTGAAAGAAGTGGAACACGAATCCACCACCGACCAGGAACTGCTCCAGGAAAACCGTGACCAGTTCCTGCGTGAGGCGACGGTATTGGCGCGTCTTGACCACCCCAACTTACCCAAAGTTTCCGATTATTTCTCGATTGAAACCCGTGACTATCTGGTGATGGATTATGTGCCCGGTAAAGACCTGCGTACGCACATGATTGAAGCCCGCCAGTCGGAAAAATTTCTCTCGGAAAAAGAAGTGCTGAAATGGGCTATCCAACTCTGTGATGCGCTGGAATACCTGCACACCCAGGACCCCCCCATCCTGCACCGCGATATCAAACCCAGCAATCTTAAAGTCACCCCCAGCGGACTGGTAAAACTGGTCGATTTTGGCCTGGTGAAAATGCTCGCCCCCGGCGAGGTAACCATCACCGTCATTCAGGGACAGGGCACCGCCCTGTATACACCGCTTGGAACAATACGGCGGAGATGGGGCGCATACCGACGTACGCAGCGATATCTACGCTTTTGGCTCCACCCTGTACCACCTGCTGACCAACACACCGCCAGCGGATGCCCGTGAGCGCTTCCTTGACCCGCTCAGCCTGATCCCCCCGCGGCAGATCAATACCAGCATCAGCGCCTGCCACCGAGCGGGCCATCCTGTGGGCAATGCAGCTCCACCCGGACTCCCGCCCGGACAGCATCGACAGTTTCCGCAAAAGTCTGTTTGGCGAACGGCCGCAGATTTCCAATCCGGCCATGCGCCAGGAGACCCTCTGGCAACTGACCACGCAGACCCCCGAGCGCACTTTATGGTGGACATCGGTCGGCCTGATGGCGATCAGTCTGATCCTGACGCTGGCAATGTAAAAAATGTGCAATCTACAAGTTATATGAAAATTTCGCTCCGCGTGCTGCGGAGCGTTCTTTTTTGAGCAGAGATTTTATGATTAGAGTATAAGTGTGGGCATTGTGGATATTTGATCAAACAAGCAACTCTCCTCAATATCGCAGCATCGACTTCAGTGGTTACCACATGCACGCGTTCAAACAACAATTCACTCTATCGGGAAGTATAACGCTGCCAGACCCAGCCGACCAGCCATCCAGCGAGGATCCCCAGGCCAACCGAGCTAAGAATACCCCCCATGCCAGCGGCCAGCGTACGCTGACTGCCAGGAAAATCCAGGGAAAGATAAATATACATCAACAGACCACCCACAGCCGCCAGCAGTCCCCAACGCAGCCCCCAAACAATGCTCAACCGCTTTTGGCCAAAGAAGTAAATCCCAATGGAAGCTCCCCAGATGAGAATAATGGACACCAGCCAATTGACGAAATCCGGCGAGGTGAGTTCTTCCTCTACCTCTGGCGTGGGCGTTTGCTCCGGCGTCGGGCTGGGTTCGACGGTAGGCTGAACAACTTCTGTCAGCACCACCGTGGCACAATGGCGGTGATCGCAACCGCCCCGCTGGAACTGATATCCAGCAAGAGGATCTCCGAGGTACGGGCATCGCCGCTGCGCACCTGAATTTGCAGCAAACCAGTGGATTGGATTTGATAACTGGCACGGGCAACACCATCCCGGGTCACCGCGCGGATCTGCTGTACCAGGCCGCCCTCCCCCCCGTCGAGAAGACAAAATCCACCGCTGTGCCATCCGGCACAATATGCCGGTTCCGGTCATAGATCGCACCAGTCTCCAAAGGCAGAATATCATTTTCCTCAAACATCGGCAAGACATCAACAGGTTCTGTCCCAACTCCAGCCTCTTCATCAGGAATATCAAGGTGCAGCGGGATCACCTGGCTCGGCTCTGGAGAAAGTGCCCGCGCAAGGTCATACCCGCTTCCCGGAACAGAAACAGGCAATGAACCCAACGGCGTCAACTCACCAAACAGAATGCGCGCAGCCACATCTACAAATGCGGGGGTCTTGCTATACAACCCATAATAGGCCGTCATTTTGGAAATATCAGTTGCGTCCAGAAAATACGGAGCATTGAAAGCAAATGTAACCAGTTGTTTGCGGTCTGTCAGATCAGGGCGCTCTTCCAGCAAGCGGTGAATGGCGAGTGACTGTGGACGATCATCATCCATATCCAGCATGGAGAACACCACCCAATCTGCCTGGATCAGTGCATCTTCCAGAATAGAACGGTCCTGCCCAGCGGAAAGCTCGACAGCCCCATCGAGAAAGCTGGTCAAATCTTCCATGCTGAACGAGGTAAGATTGTATTGAAAAACCTGTCCGCCAGCGGTGGGACCGTACAAACGAATGACTGCATTTTCTAAACCATTGAAAGGCAGCATATATTCCCCTATGCAGGTGCTGCATTGACGGGAAACAAGCGTATCCGTGAAAAACACAATCCGGTCACGCAAACCCGGTGGCTCTGGAACTGCCAGACTGAGTTGGGTGGTATTCGGGCTGATCAGGGTAGCTGCGCTCTGGGCGACATCAAAACTAACCTTGTAGATTGACCAAGTTGCTCCATCTCGGTCTGGGATGGCAGGATCGCCCCGAGGATCAAGGATGGGTAAAGAGACAGTTTCTTGGCGAGCACACGCACCACTGCAGCATCCACCCTTTTGGCAAACGCAGCATCCTCGCGGTATTTCTGGGCAAAGAATGGTAATGTGTCAATCAGCGATGTGTACCCATCCTCATCGCCAATTGCAGTGAAACCATCAACATACAATAAATCGTTTCCAGCCAGAAATGCATTCAAAGCAACCTGATGCGCGTTGAAAGGCTCACCCAAGGGACTGAAATAACGAGAAATCGCCGGACTACCGAGGTTCTCACTGATCAACAATCCACCCTCGCTACGCCACCCTGTGAGCGAAGGAAAAGACATCAGATTTTCAATGGCGGTTGCGTCAAAACTGAGCGGACGCGTACCGCTGCGGATATTCCCCTGCAAGCCTGCATATCGACTATGCGAAATAATCAATCCATCTACAGCGCCATCGGCATCGAGAGCCTGCCCGGTTACAGCGTAATAGGGACGTAACTCGAACTGGTCAAGCTGCTCCAGCGTGCGGCTGACCGTGGCAACTTCCAGCCTGGGATCGCGGTCGGCATATCCACTGCCCGGGAAGTTCCCGGCAGCTACCAACATGCGATGATTGCTCCCCTGGTGGATCCCCTCCACATACGCGGTACCCAGTCGTGCATTCCAGTATGGATTGCCGCCAAAACTTTGCGTCCCCAGCGCAGCACTCCCCCCCATCTCTTGCGGGCCATGTACATCCAACGCTGTGGTAATCACCAGATTGACTCCCAGCGCACTCAACTCGGCCCCTATCACAGCGCCTGTCTGGCGGGCAAGCTCCGGGTTCCAGGTTGCCCCCAACGCCATGGCAGAAGGCAGTGGGGTAAGCCCGCTCAGAAGCTGGTCTGAAGGCGCGCCGTCCCCTTGCTGGACAATGCCCACCAATAAAGGAATATATTCGGAATCAGGTGTTTCTCCGGTCAGCGGGTCGGGCTGCGCGCTGTATTTTCCATCCCATTCCGCCTGCTGCAAATCATGGATCAGGGTATTGGCTGTCGTAATGGTTTCCATACCGCCAACAAAATTGTCATTATCTGCACTAAGTATCACCCCGCCAACGTGATAATTGACGATCAGATCATAGATGCGGGTTTCCTCATCTGCCACACTTCCACGAAAACCGGTGATAAAAAGCTGCCCAACTTTTTCTTCGGGCGACATTTCAGCCAGTAAATCCTGTGCCTGCTGTACGACTGGATCAGATGCAGGGGCGGCAGCGCGAACAAACCCAACCTGTGTTGAAACCAGGCTAAGAATGAGTAGCAATATAAACAGGGGTTGTTCAAGGATGCCGCGGGGCTTCATGCGTGTCTCCGCTCATTTCAACGAAATATGCCAAAACCCTGCACACGGCTGTAGGGCAAAAATAGCGCTACACAATCCTGGTGCAGGGTTCCGGTTTACAGGTCAACAAAATATGCGTCAGCAGCCTGGTCGATCAACTCGCGGGACATGACAGGGTCGACACCCTGATAAGCAGAGATATCGAGGATCTGGTCGCAGATATCGCGGGGATGAGAAGCACGCAATTTTCGATTGCGTTTGATATACCATTCCTGCAAAAGATACGCCAATCCCTGGTCATTGTATTCAACCCCTTTCGCCTTGGAAACCCGCTGGAAAATCTTGCGGTAATTGTCAAAATTCGGGTCGGTGATCTCCAGCTTGTGGCGCAAACGGCGCAGGAAAGCTTCATCAACGAGGTCTTTGGGGGGCAGGTTGGTAGAGAAGATAACCAGCACATCAAATGGCACTTCAATTTTTTTGCCAGTGTGCATGGTCAAATAGTCGATCCGGTTTTCGAGGGGGATGATCCAGCGATTGAGCAAGTCACGCGGGCGCACTTGCTGGCGGCCAAAGTCATCGATCAACAGGATGCCGCCATTCGCCTTGACCTGGTACGGCGCTTCATAGAATTTACTGACATCATCAAAGACGAGGTCAAGCCCTGACAGGGTCAACTCGCCGCCAACCATGATGAACGGCCGGCGAATACGCACCCAGCGTGGGTCACGGCGCATACCGGTTCGCAGCGTACCAGTGCCACGGCTGGTCACCCCATCTTCAGGCGCAAGCTGGTGATTTACTGAGTCATACAGCTTGATCACCTGACCATCCACATAGATCGCATACGGAATATACATGGCCTGGGTCAGCACCAGATTGCCGATTGCCTGGGCGATCGTGGTTTTACCGTTGCCAGGAGGACCATACAGGAAAATGGAAGTGCCGGAATTGACCGCCGGCCCAAGATGGCGGTACGCTTTTTCGGACAACACCAGGTGCGAGAGAACTTTTCGCATCAGGCGATTGGTAACCGTCATGCGTCCCCGTTTTTGCAGTTTGCAAGCCTCAATATAATTGTCGATCGGCACAGGAGCCGGACCAGCGTACTGGCTGCGTTCCAGGGCCTCCCGTGCGCGGGCAATGCCGGCGCCGGTGATCGCATACTGGTAAGCGCCATCGCCAAGGCCCATTTGCGAAGAACGCACTTCAACCAGTTTCTCGCGTTTCAAGGCTTCCAATATCTGGTCAACGACACCGGAAAATGGCAGGGCAATTTTTTCTGCTACGGCAAAGCCCGACAAAAATCCCTCAAAATACATTACCTTGAGGATGTGATCCTGTAACCACAAAATCGAAAGCCCGGTATCTTCAACCTGGGTGATCGGTTTTGGCATGAAATTAGAGTGGCCCAATGAAGGATCCGTTTGGGGTTTGGGTTCGCTATTCACCACGATAAAACCTCCGCCTGCGAAAATGAAAATGATATGATAAATTATAGCACGCAGCGCCCATTGTGATGCGATTTTGAAGCCTGAATGCTTTTCAATTTACTTACAAGATCAGTTGCCTGGGGAATAATACATTGATTTCCTTGCGCAGGTTGTCCGGGTACTTTATAATCTCGGCATGGATGTTTCCGTTATCATGCCAGTTTATAACGAATGCGATACGATTCACGAGATATTAAAGCGTGTTCAGCAGGTTCCTGTTGTCAGTGAGATCATCATCATTGATGATGGTTCGACCGATGGCAGCCGGGAGATGCTCAAAGAACTGGACGGTAAAGACAGGGTAAAAGTCCTGATGCACGAGAAAAACAGCGGCAAAGGGGCAGCCGTTCGCACAGGCATTCAAAACGCCACCGGTGACGTGATCATCATTCAGGACGCCGATCTCGAGTACGATCCCAACGACTATGTATCTTTACTGGAACCGATTGAAGCCGGCCGCAGCCAGGTGGTATATGGCTCGCGTTTTATGGGAAATGTCCCCGCTGATTTCCTTTTCTGGAGCAAGGTCGGTAACAAGACCCTGACCTTCATCACCAACCTGCTTTACAATCAACGCCTGACAGATATGGAGACTTGCTATAAAGCCTTCAAGCGAGATCTGATGAATGACATTCCTCTGCGCTCCAAACGCTTTGAACTGGAACCGGAGATCACCTCAAAATTCCTCAAACGTGGCATTCACATCCTGGAAGTGCCCATCCATTACGATCCCCGCGGCTTCTCGGAAGGCAAGAAGATCGGCATCATGGACGCCGCCGAAGCCATCTGGACCTTGATCCGCTACCGTTTCACAGACTGATAAAGAAAAACCTCCGACAATCAATCGGAGGCTTCTTTTCAAGTAGTTGTAAGGTGTGGTCGTTCTTTACCCTATGGGGCATTTCATCCGACCGCACCATTTTTGTCTGACCAACACTACACTTCGCTTTTCCAACGCTAAAAGCCAGCTTACACATCCATCTCCGAAGGCTTGATATCCTTCACATTCAATTGCAGGGTTACCCGCCCGTTGAATTCGTTGGTCTCATAACTGTAGAGCATATCAATGTACTCAGGCATATTGTTGTACCAATGCCCCTGGCGGAAAGCGATCGCATCAAAAAACACCTGCCCGTCCGTGACAGTCATCTTCAAATGGCTGCGGTCCTTGCCCACCTGGCGGCTGCGCGTAACCCGTAAATTACGGGAGACAAAACGGGCCGAAGGATTCTTCTGGCCAGTAGGTTCCAGCATCGCAATGCTATGCAAAATTTCCGGATGGAGTTCATGCAGTTCCAGAACGATATCCGCCTTAAATTCAGGGTGCAGTTCCTGCCCTTCCAGTTCTCGGCGGGCGATCGCCTTAAGACGTGTCATCAACTCGTCCAGGTTTTCATTACGTACCGTGAAGCCTGCCGCCATGGCGTGGCCGCCATGCCGCACAAGCAAATCGGCACATTCGTCCAATGCCTGAGTGATATGAAATTCGTGAATGCTGCGGCAGGAAGCCCGGGTAGTTTCCTCCCCATAATGCCCGACCACCGAAGGACGGTAATACGACTCCGTCAAACGCGAAGCAGCCAACCCGACGACACCTTCCTTAAAATCCGGGTGAGCGGCAAACAGCAGGAAATTATCGCCATCGTCCATGGCCTGTTTCTCAGCTTCTTCCTGGATCCACTGAGTAATACTCTTGCGCTCCTGATTTAGATCATCCAACTGCTGGGCCAGCATTCCGGTTTGCAGCAGATCATCGGACAACAGCAAATCAAGTGCCGGATTGGCCTGATCAAGACGGCCGGCAGCATTGATACGCGGACCAATGCCAAAGCCAATGCTGCCTGCATTGGCATTCTGGATATCGACCCCGGCGGCCTGCATCAGGGAAAACAACCCCTGGCGGCGTCCGCCCCGCAGCACTTCCAGTCCGGCCTGCACCAGAGAGCGATTCTCGCCGGTCAGAGGCACCAGATCAGCCACTGTACCAACAGCCACCAGGTCAAGCACATCCTCAAGCTGGCAATCCTTCAACGGCCGCTGACTGGCAAGGGCTTCAGCAATCTTAAACGCCACACCGACACCGGCCAGATTCTTCTCAGGGTAGGTATCGTCAATCTGTTTGGGACACACCACAATGGCATGGTCGGATAAGTTGGCGGCTGGTTCATGATGGTCACTGACAATCATCTCCAGGCCAATCTCATAGGCATGGTTGATCTCATCCAGCGAGCGAATGCCGCAGTCCACGGTAACGATCAAATTCGTCCCGTCAGCGTACAAGCGGTCAAGGGCTTCCATGTTGAGACCATACCCTTCATCAAACCGGTTGGGGATATATGGTTCGACATTGGCGCCCAGATTGACCAGGATTTGATTCAACAGGGCTGTAGCCGTAACGCCATCGGCGTCGTAATCTCCGTAAATAACGATCTTTTCCTGATTATCGATCGCTTCGAGGATGCGGCCCACAGCAACTGCCATGTTCTTGAGTTCAAATGGGTCGTATCGTGATCCACCGCCATTCAAATATACCTCGGCGGCCTCAGCGGTGGTGACACCGCGATTGAAAAGCAATTGCTGTAATACCTTGGGGTACGCGGCAAGTTCCTTTTGTGCGTCTTCGGAGACCGCTTCGGCGATCTTCCAGCGGGTGGTAACGGTTGTATCCATTTCTTCAATTTCTCCCTTGTTTGCCAAAACACCAGACAGCGCTATTTCAGCGCTGCAACCCCGGTATTTATCTGGCAGAATTCGACTGACTACGGTAAACCGTTCAGTCGTTATATAAACGCGTTAATCGTGATGCCATCCCGCACACCACTTCATAGTTGATCGTTCCCCAGTCTGCTGCAAGCATCTCCGCAGAGATTCGAGCGCCCCCCTGCTGACCGATCAATACAACTTCATCCCCTGTTTTTGCTTCTGGAACATCGTCCAGCTTGATCACACATTGGTCCATGCAAATCGTCCCGACAACAGGCACCGATTTGCCCTGTAATAATACCCTATTTCCCGTCCAACGGCGGAAACCATCGGCATATCCAACGGCAATACTGCCCACCCGTTCAGCTCTAGTAGTGGTATAGCGGTGACCGTAGCTGATCCCTTGGCCGGCAGGCAACGACCTGACGTGACTGATACGTGCCTTCATCGTTAAAGCTGGCCGGAAAGTGTCCGGCAGCAGGGCTTCGTTCGAAGGGTGCAGACCATAAATGGCGATGCCAGACCGCACCATATCAAATCGCGAATCAGGGAAATTCAGTCCAGCGGCAGAATTGGCAGCATGCACCCATTCAGGGCGCAGCCCGGCGGTTTCGATCTCATCCACCAGTCGCTGGAACTTTGCCAACTGGTCTGCCGTCGTGGCGGCCTGCGGCTCATCGGCGCGGGCGAAATGGGTGAAAATCCCTTCCAGGGTCAACGCTTCCTGCGCGTGCAGCCAGTCTATCAATGCTGCCGCTTCATCCACGCGGATCCCCAACCGGCTCATCCCCGTATCCACCTTGAGGTGGCATTTCAACGGGGTTGCTCCGGCAATCAGCCCATATTGCGACGCTACATCTGGGTCATCTACCGTCAGGGAAATATCCTTGGCAATCGCTTCAGGTACCCACTGCGGCGCGGTGTAACCCATCACCAGGATCGGGCATGTGACACCATGTCTGCCGCAAGATCAAGAGCCTCTTCAATGCGGGCCACGCCGCACCAGGCCGCGCCGGCCTCTTCTACTGCTTTGCCAACGGCCTCAATCCCGTGCCCGTAAGCATTTGCCTTGACAACTGCCATCACTGGCCGCCGGGTAATGCGCATCATCTCCTGCACATTATTCCGGATTGCCCCCAGATCGATCTCCAGCCAGCTGGTATAGGCTTCTTTTTGCATGGAAAACAGTATATCATTTTTCTTGGAAAGAAAAGATGTTCGGAAGCAAGATTTAGGATTGGATAATCAGTAATCAGGCAAGTAGATAATTACGGATTAGAGTATTAAGTAGTTGTGTGGTTGTGCTTTACCCAGTCGAGTAATTCGTCCGACCACACCAGTTTTTAATCACATATAGAAGTACACTTCGCGGCGAAGAAGCATACCTTTCGGGCACTTCGTTCCCTATGAACGCTGCCATCTTGGAATGCAACAAGAACAAGGGCTCTGGCTCAACACAAATATCCCTCAGCGACTGATCTTGCTCAAACTCTGCCCCACATGTGCATCATTGCTCAGAACCTTTTTGCTTGAAGTTGCTTTTTATCCAATGGATCAACGGATGTTTTCAAATCATTGATTCCTGTTAATACAGCTTTGAATTTCAGCATCTGAAGGGTTTGCCCCATCACCAAAACAGGCAATCCAACACAGGAGTGAATTGAGCTTGCGATCCTTCATATCTGCCACCGAAACCCCGACACAAGAATGATTGGATTCGGGCTGGGAAGGCGGTACGGTCGGCGAGGCCGGAACCTCAGTTGGCAATTCATCCACCTCTGAAACGGGTGGTAGCACATCGAAGAATGTCGAATAAGTCAATTGCACCCGAATACGTGTGGGATTACCCGCACCTGAAGAATCATTGTGGTGATTAAACGGGATCAGAAGAAGCCGTTCATATTTCATCTCGTTGCCTGAAAAGCCAAACTCTTCCACCTTCAATTGATTGCCCGCCCCGCCCACCGCATCACCAGAAGACAAATACTCAAATGGTGCGCCAGCCAACGGCACATAAGGTCCACCATTTCCCATCTGTCCCAACACAAGCACCCCCGAATCTTTTGGCGCATCCACAGTGATGACAAGTGTCGCAGGAGTTTGAAAAGCATATCTAGAGGAGTCGGATTTGTACAGTAATACATAAAAAGCCTCTGCGGATAAAGGGGCGCGTTCAAAATTAAGTTCAATGCTGGCGGGTATCCCTTTAGACAAGCTCCCTTCTGTAGCGGATGATTGGTTTGAAATCAACCCGGTTGAAGGGGTAAAAGTAATAGTATATTCACCCTGCTCAGTCTGCTCAGTCTGCTCAACAGCTTTCAGCTGGACGATAGGAAGAGGCGGCGGAGAAAATTTTTCTCCAAATATGGCAGGATCAGCAGCATAATACGCCTGCAAAAAAGAGGGCCATTCAGTGTCCATATATGTCACGTGGCGCTGCAATGCAAGAATCAAGGCTTGACTACCAGTGGATGCTCCATCCGCTACTTCGTTATAAATTTCCGCCGGAAAATATGAGGAATATTGGCTGGCCAGGTACTTTATAAACAGGCTGGCCCCATAGCCATGTTCTTGCGTTAATCCATAATCAGACGGCGGCATGAACAAGGGCTGATTGACAAAAATGCTATTGCTTGAGGCATTTAGCGGCACATAGTTCGGATTATCAACCGCAATTGATTTAAACCAGGTAGCAATCGCCTCATCCAACCACAAGAGGGGGCCCGGACTTTTCGCTTTAACATAAGCATAACGCGGATCCATTGAAAACTGGGACATGTGCATTAATTCATGTCCTATCGTGGCTTTCAACTCAGTCTGGTTTTGGTTGAATTCGTTCACATTTTTGAAATATTCACTGGCTTAATTCCAGACTGGTATATCTTGTGCCGCGCATACTGCTGACAAACTGCCCCGTGCGATGATCCAGATATTTTACTGTAACCTGAATTCGGTCAATTCCTTTAAATTCAAAACCATTATCTATAAGCTTTTGGTATTGCTCTTCCAGCAAATCAACAGCTTGCCTGGCGGTGTTGGCGTCATGCAGTTTCCCCAAATAATTCAGGGTAAAATGCTCTGATTCGTAAGCGTTATAGATTATCCCAGGCACAAAACGCACACGCATTTGATCGTCGTCATCACTACGTTGTATCTGCATTGCATTTGGCAACACAGCATAAATACCCGCTGCTGGTACAGCAGGCAGGCCACCCACCGCTTCTTGTCCCTCAAGCCGCAACAAACTGGTAGCTGTCTGATTGGCAATGTCAACATTTGTTGGCAGAGGCAAAATATGGATCACCTCGCCATAACTTGGCGCGTAAGTTGTCTCTTCCAGAACCAATCCCCCACCTTCACCGGCAAGATCATCTTCCGACAAATATAGCAAGATTTCAATATTCCCATTGACCTGCGCGATTGGCCCGCTGATCTGATATGCTGCAGAAGATTTTCCAATATCCTCCAATTCATCAGGTGATAGAGTTGCGACTGATTGTCAGTGAAATGGGTTGTTGGACGGCGCCCGGTGACACGCGAATACGAATATCTTCACTTTCAAAGATTCCACCGTTTGAATCCACGATCAATGTACCAATCGTATCTACCCGCTCATTTGGTTCGCGCTGGATGAGTGCCAGGATCAAAACGCAACAAAAAACAAGCAGGGCAATACATGCACAACCAATACCCCCTAGAGCAATCCAGCTTAATTTTTGATTTTTCTTGCAAAGCGTCCCCGATTGGGTGTTCCATCAGCGATCTCCTGAAAGAGTGATCCAGAATTCGATAAAATCACGAAGTATTCCCATTGATATTCGTTTCACCGAAAAACAACGATTTATTGCAACGACTTTAACAATGTCACATTAAAGCAACTGCCTTGCCTTTCCCGTTTTGTTCAACGGATACACCATTTCTGGTTGGGTGAGGCACACTTTGGCGGTGACTGGTACATCGCCATAATACTCAATCTGCGCTCGGATGAAATTTCGGTAGTACCGGTATTTCTTATTTTTCGAGAAATGCAAACTATTTCGTCTGATTTATCCATTTCCTCCCAGTCAACGACTACGACATCATTTTGAGCATATCTATTTGCTGTATCGCGGGCTGACGCATCCATAAATTCCCATTCACCATCAATTAATACCTCCGCCCAATAATGGGCCCAGGTATCTTCCGCAACAGAGTTAATTGACTCTAATGTAAAGGGAAGCTTATTCTTATCCAGCAAAGGTTTAATGAAAAAACTATAGCTTAATTGGTCATAGCCAGGTGTTGCATCTTCTTCATCACAATTAACTTCTTCACAAAATTGATGATTTGATCTTACAATTCGACATTGAATGCCATAATATTCCGCAATTGAGCAATAAGTGGCAGCATAATCCATACAAAGTCCAGGGATTTTTCCTTCAATGCGAGGATTGTAGATCACATCTTTTGAAGTAAGAATGCCGGGAAGAATTTCACTGGTTTCAACCAAGGCAGAGCATGTGGGGGTGATATCTTCACCAGAAGGGTTTACACAGAAAAGGATATTATCTTCCTGCCATTCTTTTATGCAATCCGCGATATCCGCGTCGTCACCTGCTACATTGAATTCCTAAGTAATCTATATCTTCATCAGTAAATTGGGCAATCGGACTTGATGCCTGCCAGGCTGGCGCTGTTTCTGTTGGGGTTGGCAAGGGTTCGGCAGTAAACGTTGGGGTTGGCAAGGGTTCAGCAGTAGCCACTGGCTCAACTACCTCCACTTCTTCTTGTGAAGAGTTTGAAATTACATCTTGAGATGAATCATTTGTGGGTTGAGATGAACAACTTATTGAAGAATAAAGAAATCCAATAATAACTATAGAGACAAATAATTTTTTTCATGTTTTTCTACCTAATTAATTGTTGGTTTGAAAAAAAATATATGTATCCTCTTTGCATCAATCTACGGAGTATCTAACAACATTATTGTTTTTAAGTTTTCGATAACAAGCGAGCATTTTCTACCCCACGAGCTTATTCTTTTGCCATGCCAGTGGTTACCCAGCAAGCTACGGGGAAATGCCCTCTTTATGATTATACATGACCTCACTGCAAAAGGTGTCTCAATTAACAAGAAAAAACTTTAACAACTCAGGCTAAAAAACCTTTGAACCTTAGTATTTACAAAATCGAGCAAATCGGTCAAAATTCGAGTATAGAAGCGTTGCGACTGCCCAGTCGAAAAATATTCATACAACCTACGTTGAAGGCGAGGAAGCAGTTGTTGCCTTGATCGCCAAGCTGGTAGAAAGCTGGATGGGGATTATTCAAGCCCAATAAGAGACCATTGAAAGATAGGAAGCCCGGGTGTAGGCGTTGGAAGATAAACTGGCAAAGAACAGCCAGAACTGTCTGATCCCCAATTACCGAATCCCTAATCCCTTCCTGTCGGTTATAATCCAGATGCAAATCTAAAAACAACTGGATGAAGCCATGACACAAGACAACCTCTTCACATACGAATGCATCGCCCAGGACGGCAACGCCCGCGCCGGTGTGTTTCATACCCCCCACGGGGATATCCTCACCCCCATCTTCGCGCCGGTGGGCACCCAGGCCACGGTCAAGGGCGTCACCCCTGCCCAACTGGAAGGGGTGCAGGCCAATCTGGTGCTGTCCAATACCTATCACCTCTATCTGCGTCCCGGACCAGACCTGGTGGCCGAGATGGGCGGGCTGCACGAGTTCATGCAGTGGCCGCATCCCATGCTGACTGATTCCGGCGGTTTTCAGGTCTTCTCGCTGAACGAGCTGCGCAAGCTGGACGAGGACGGGGTTACTTTCCGCAGCCACATTGACGGCTCAACCCACCGCTTCACACCAGAGAAATCGATCGAGATCCAGCAAAAGCTGGGCGCCGATATCATCATGGCCTTTGATGAATGTGCCAAACCCTATGACAAAAAATACAGCCAGGCAGCCATGGAACGCACCCACCGCTGGGCCGAGCGCTGCCTTAAATTCAAGACCCGCCCGGACCAGGCCCTGTTCGGCATCGTCCAGGGCGGCATCTTCCCCGACCTGCGCACCCAGTCAGCGGAATTTATCTCCTCGCTGGGCTTTCCCGGCCACGCCATCGGCGGGCTATCAGTTGGCGAGACCAAAAAAGAAATGAACGACATGCTCGAAGTTGTCAATGCCATCCTGCCCGCTGACAAACCGCGCTACCTGATGGGCGTTGGCTCACCCGAGGATCTGATCAATGGTGTGCTGCGCGGGGTAGATATTTTCGACTGCGTGCTGCCCACACGGCTGGCCCGTCACAAAGCCGCCATGACCCGCACCGGACGGATCAACCTGCAAAATGCGGTCAACGCAAATGATCCCCGTCCCATTGACGAGACTTGCGGCTGCTATACCTGTCAGCATTTCAGCCGCGCCTATCTGCGGCATTTGATCGTTGCCAAAGAGCTGCTGGCCGGCACGCTCATCTCGATCCATAATCTATCCATGCTGCTGGAACTGATGCGTGATGCCCGCCAGGCGATCATCGACGGACGCTATCAGACCTTTGCGGCAGAGTTTTTGGCAAATTACTCCAAATAAGCACTTAGAAAGAGACTCCATGACCCTATTTCAAGCCTTCATCCTCGGCATCGTCCAGGGATTGACCGAATTCCTGCCCATTTCCAGCTCCGGCCACCTCGTGCTGGTGCCCTTCCTTTTCGGCTGGCAGCTCAACCCGGAGCAGGTCTTCCCCTTTGACACCCTGGTGCAAATGGGCACCCTGGTCGCCGTGATCATCTATTTCTGGAAAGACCTCGTCTCCATCGTGGTAGCCGTCTTCAAGGGACTGGCCGACCGCAAACCCTTCGGCACGCAGGATGCCCGCATCGGCTGGCTGCTTGTACTTGCCACCATCCCCGCCGGTATTGCTGGTCTGCTGCTGGAAAACGTGATCGAAGCCGCCTTCCACAGCGCAACCGCCACAGCCATCTTCCTGCTGCTCACCGCCGGTCTGCTGCTGTTGGCCGAATGGCTGGGCAAACGCACCCGCCAAATGGAGCGAGATGACCTGGAAAGATGCCCTGTGGATCGGCGCGGCGCAAATGCTGGCCTTGTTCCCGGGGGTGTCGCGCTCAGGCTCAACCATGGCAGGCGGCATGACCCGCGACCTCAAACGCAGTGACGCGGCCCGTTTCTCCTTCCTCATGTCCGTACCGGTCATGCTTGCTGCGGGCGGCTACAGCGTTTACAAATTGCTGAAAATGCCCGGCCTGAGCCGACTTTCTGCCGGTAATGGCGATTGGTTTCCTCACCGCTGGTGTGGTCGGCTACTTCTCCATCCGCTGGTTATTAGGCTATCTGCAAAACCATTCCCTCAAAGGCTTTGCCATTTACTGCGCTGCCGTGGCAGTTATAATATTAATATTGAGCTATGTCCTCTAAACGTTTTTACCTCTTGCTTCTCCCTCTCCTCCTGCTGGCCGCCTGCCAGCCGGCAGTGTCTGCACCTGCCGAACCGCAGCCCACGCCGGAGATGATCACCCTCGCGTCCCCGCCCGCCCTGCGCTGGCTCGCACCAACCTTTAACACCTGCGCAGCAGAGACCGCGGTGAGCATCCTCATCGTTGATGAAGCCGATGCGCCGGATGTATCGTTATATTGGGGCGAACCGGAAGGCACAGCAAATGAACTTTTCCAGCTTGGCGAAGACAGGCTGCATGCTGGTATCCCACCCTTCCAGCCCGGCTGTTGGATTGAGCCCCGGCGAGGTGCAGGGATGTTTACCGGCATCGCTCGATAGCTGGCCCAACGGGGATGAGCTAACGGTTTATGTGCTGCCAGCGGGGAATCCCGTGCAGGAGGTCTTTGAAACCGCCATAGGGACAGGCATCCCGCGCAGCGTGGACATCCAGGTTGCGCCCAGTCTGGAAGCCATGCAGCAATACGTGGCCGATGACCCGACTGCCCTGGGCGTCCTGCCGCAAAGCTGGCTGAATGATGAAGTGAAAGCGCTGAACTGGGAAGTGGAAGCATCGCAACCCATCCTGGCAAGCTTCTCCAGTGAGCCGGCGGAGGCTTTTGTCCGCTGTGTGCAGGGGGCAGTGGCAGAAAAGTTGGAAAACTAAATTCACGCCATGACGCAAAGAGAAACAAAACACTTCCGCAAACCTTGTGTCTGCGGAAGTGTTTTGTTTATTAATCGTTTTTCACCTGCCTGCGATAAATCCAAAATAATCCATATAAAATTTTACTGCAAAGCCTAAAGTGATCACCAAGCCTGTCACGCCAACCCATAGGGCTGTCTTGCCATCAAAATACATTCCCCTGCGGCCATAAAACTCCTTTGTGGTAATCATCACCACCCAGTATATTCCCAAAAGAACAAAGAAAATGCTGAAAACAATTGCTTCGATGTACGGATATTGCGTTTTGAGCATCAGGTAATTGTCCAAAATAACATAACCGATATACAGAACTATGGCCGCATACAGCAGGATTTTCTGCAGGATTTCGTTTTTGTTTTTCCACCGTTTGTTTGTGCTGCTGTCATCTTCTCTTTTCTCTCATTTCCAAAAGGCATTTATGCTCTCCTTATGCCTTCAAATTACGCAAGAACTTACGCACCACATCGCGGAAGGCGTAGAACTCATCGCGCTGGATGGAATGACCGGCATTCTCAAAATGCACGCGGGTGAGCTTCTTGTTGATCTTTACAGCGTCCTCGGCCACTTCATCACTCACCAGTCCGCCCAGGTCGACATTCGCCGTCACCAGCAGAGTCGGGCAAGTGATGCGCTTAACCATCTCCCACCAATCTTCGCGAGGTTCTGAAATCGCAGAGGCAATATTCGGGGTGATCTGCTTCTTGGACTTGGCCCACTGGAAATGGTTGGATTCATCCCATCTGGGGTGTTTTTCCCGGCTGATATCGATCAATTCATCTACCGTCATCTCCCGCCAGCGCAGGATCGCTTCGCGGGATTTTTGGGCACGGTCTTCCAATTCTTCCCGTGAAAAATGCCAACCCTGCGGATACCAGGGCGGGTCAATCAAAACCAGCCCGCGAATCCGCTCCGGACGGTCGGCT
The DNA here is from genome assembly GCA_963753895.1 of uncultured Chloroflexia bacterium. Taxonomy (GTDB): domain Bacteria; phylum Chloroflexota; class Anaerolineae; order Anaerolineales; family Anaerolineaceae; genus SMBSF63. The sequence continues at coordinate 62,139 of CAVWEE010000003.1, forward strand.
GCCACCTTCGCTGCGGTATCCGCCCCCATGGAATGTCCGATCAAGACCGGCCGCTGCAATCCTAGCCCCTCGATGGCGGCGAAACTGTCCCCCGCGCGTTCAGCGAGGGAATAGGTACTCCCCTCCGGGCGGTCGGAAATGCCATGCCCACGGGTATCCAGCAAAATGACATCATACACATGGCGCAGGGCAAGCGGCAGGCGCGCCCAGCACAGGCCATTGTCTGTATAGCCGTGAAGAAAAACCACCGCGGGCTTTTCTCCACCGGTGCGGTAATACTGCAAACGCACATCACCATTCTGAACACTGCCGTACATCAATCGATCTTCATCTGACATAACTAATCCTTTGTTGGCTACACGAAGTAAGCATAATTACTGTACATAAACGATAGGCTCCCCAAGCTCTTTTCTGCCACTGGGCTTAGTTTAACATAATTTCAACTTGACCAGTGTTCATTTGATGATCCTGGATAGCAGCAGCAGCTGATCCGCGTCTAAAAAGATCTGCCGCCGCATTAGAGGCATACGCCTGAAAGCTGACAGCCTTGAGCACGAAATCCACTTCATCCTGCCCGATGAATTTTCTATAATCCTCTCAGTCCGTACTATAATAATGTCATCCGGCTTATCACTATTCTGGCTTGCTTGACTTTTGATGTATGTCACGACAAAAAAGAGGAAAAACTATGCCAAAAAAAATCGCTCTGATCACCGACAGCACCTGCGACATCCCCGCCGAATGGCGCGAAGAATTTGATATTGATGTCATTCCCTTGACGATCATCTGGGGAACAGAACAATTTCTGGATGGTGTGGATTTGAGCGCCAAAGAATTTCTATGAGCGCCTGGAAGCCGATCCTGTCATCCCCTCCACATCACAGCCCTCACCGCAGGTATTCAAGGATGCCTACGAAAAAGCAGCCGCAAAAGGCTATGAAGAAATCCTGGTGATCGTGATCAGCGAAGCAATGAGCGGCACGATCCAGTCAGCGCGTCAGGCGGCCGAAGACTCCCCCATCCCGGTGCATATCGTCAATTCATTCACCAACTCAATGGGTCTCGGCTGGCAGGTGATTGCTGCTGCGCGGGCACAAGCCGCTGGTGGAGGGCTGGAAGAAATGCTCGCTGCAGCGGATGAAGTACGCCGCAATATGGTCTACTACATCACCCTGGATACCATGGAATACCTTGCCAAAGGCGGGCGCATTGGCACAGCCACCCGGTTCCTGAGCCATGTACTGCTGATCAAGCCGTTGATCTACGTCAATCGCGAGACCGGCACTGTGGCTCCTGCCATTCCCGCCCGTTCGCGGAAAAATGCAGTTAATAGTCTGATCAAACAATTCGCCAAACATTCCACTGACGATAAACCCTTGCACATCACCGTGCTGCACAATGCCTGTCTGGATGAAGCGAAAGAGCTGGCTGCGCGCGTTCAGGAAGAATTCAATCCAAAAGAAATCTTTATTTCAATCGTGTCTCCGATCCTGGGTGTGCATACCGGGCCAAAGGCACTTGCCCTTTGCGGGTACTCGGAAGATTAGGGACCAGAAAAGAGACTTCGTATACCTGCTAAATCAGTCGGCGGGGACAGGCGTCTAAACCTGTCCCTGTTTTTATCGCAATATCCGGCGAATGGACTAGGCCACCTGGGGAAGGGGTTTCTTTTCAATCATTTCAAAGCAAGGTATCATAATTAGGGGTGGCTTCAGCCTGTTAATGATTTTAAATTGTTTACTGAAATATACGAGGTACCATTTTGTTTGCAAAAACTGATTCTTATGACCTGAAAAATGCGGTTTCCGAAAAACCATTCAAAGGCATGCTGCGTTTGTTGAGCGGCTTCGGCTGGCGGTATGCCGGGTCTGTCGGCAGCCAGGCTGTGGCCGTAACCGCCAAAACAGCAACCTTTTTCCTGCTGCGCTATTTTGTGGATGACTACTTCGGTGCCGAAGATCCATCCCTCAGTCTGCCACTGGTGGCAGTCGGCTTCATTCTCCTAGCCTTGATTGAAGGTGGGGGATCCTTCCTCACTGGACGGCTTGCCGCTCAGGTAGCCGAGGGGTCCATCCGCCGGCTGCGAAACTATCTATTCAATCATATCCAGCATCTCCGCTTCAATTATCACGACCAGACCGAAACCGGAGAGCTGATTTCCCGCTCCACCTCAGATGTTGACGCCCTGCGCCGCTTCTTTGCAGACCAGGCAGTCAGCTTTGCCCGTATCACGCTGCTGTTTATCGTGAATTTCATTGCGTTACTCACCCTGAACGTACGCCTGGCTTTCCTGTCAGTGCTAGTTGTCCCGGTGATCGTTGGGGTTTCGATTTTCTTTTTCAAGAAAGTTTCTGCCGCGTATGAAGCCTACCAGGAGCAGGAAGCTGCTCTTTCAACGACTTTGCAGGAAAACCTGAGCGGCATCCGCGTGGTAAAAGCCTTCGCCCGTCAGGGATACGAAATGAAGAAATTCGAACAGGACAACTGGGAGAAATTCATCCGCGGCAAGAAATTGCTCATGATCCACTCCATGTTCTGGCCCATTTCGGACATCTTCTGCGGTATCCAGCTCATGGGCGGCTACTTCCTCGCTGCACAGCTTGCAATCGCCGGAGACATCTCTGTAGGAACCTATCTTGCCTACGTCGGCATGGTTATTTACATTATCTTCCCCATGCGCAATCTGGGCCGCGTGATCGTGCAAATGTCCACCGGACTGGTATCCTACAACCGCGTTGCTGAAATTCTGAAACAGGAACGCGAACCGCTTGACCAGGGTACCCACACACCCGAAGGTGGCTTAAAAGGGAAATTCGTTTTCGAACAGGTTGGTTTCGAATATGAACCCGGCCAACCCGTGCTGGAGGAAATTAATTTTTCCTGTGACCCAGGTCAGGTTGTTGCCCTGCTCGGATCCACTGGTTCCGGAAAAACAACCCTCGTCAACCTGCTGCCCCGTTTTTATGAATATACCGAAGGCAGCATCAAGCTGGATGGTGTCGAACTCCATGATTATCCCCGCCGATATCTGCGCCGCAATATCGGCATCGTGGAACAGGAGCCCTTCCTCTTTTCCCGCACGATCCGTGAGAACATCAGCTATGGTGTATCAGAGGATGTTACCGAGGAACAGGTGGAAGCTGCGGCCCGTGCCGCCTCCATTCATGATGTCATTCTCACCTTCCCCAAAGGCTATGACACCATCGTCGGTGAGAAAGGCGTCACCCTCTCCGGCGGGCAGAAACAGCGTGTGGCCATCGCCCGTGCCCTGCTCAAAAACCCCTGCATCCTCATCATGGATGACTCCACCTCAGCGGTGGACACGGAAACCGAGGCTTCCATCCGCGAAGCCCTGCGCAACCTGATGCACAACCGGACGACCTTCATCATCGCCCACCGCATCCAGAGCATCATGAACGCCGACCTGGTCCTGGTGATGGACAAAGGCAAGATCATCCAGGCCGGGAAGCATGAAGAATTGATCGAAGAAAAGGGCATGTATCAACAGATATTTGCCTTGCAAACCAGTATTGAGGCTGAACTCGAAGAGGAGATCGCCAGTGTCTGAACAATTTTACGAAGAAGAGGAATTTACCACCAAATTCAACGGTAAAACCTTCATGCGCATTCTGGGACTGACCCGCCCGCATTGGAAATGGGTTGTAGGCTTCCTGCTGACCATTGGCCTGGTCTCGGGGCTTGAGTCCGTATTCACATACATGAGCAAGCTGCTTGTCGATGAAGCCATCATCCCCAAAGACGGGCAGCGCTTGATCGAACTGCTCACCGTTTACGGCGGCATCATCCTTGTGCAGTCTGTCGGCGTGTTTGGCTTCATCTTCCTGGCCGGTGTGCTGGGCGAACGCATCCGCTACGACCTGCGCAAGAAGATGTTCAACCATCTGCAGCGCCTCTCCCTGTCCTATTACAGCAAGACCCCCCTGGGATGGATCATGTCGCGCGTCACATCAGATTCAGACCGCGTTGCCGAATTGGTCACCTGGGGTCTGCTGGATATGACCTGGGGCATCATCAACATCATTACCGCACTCATTTTTATGGTAGTGATCAATTGGCGCCTGGCCCTCATCGTTAGCCTCATCGTGCCCATCCTGGTCTATGTGGCCATTGAGTTCCGCAAGCGTATCCTCAAGCAGTACCGCCAGGTACGCAAGATCAACTCCAAGATCACCGGTGCCTTCAACGAAAGCATCACCGGCGTACGTGTGATCAAGGCTCTGGGACGCGAAAAAGAGACCATGGACGAGTTTGGCGTACTGACCGACAGCATGTACGTCGCCGGTTTCCGCGCGGCCTGGCTCAGCGCCCTCTTCCTGCCAGTGGTGCAGCTCATCTCCGCCTTTGCCCTGTCTGCCATCGTCTGGTACGGCGGCTTGCAGGCCCAGGTCGGCACGATGACCATCGGCGGCATCCAGGCCTTCGTCAGCTACATCACCTTCATGCTCTGGCCCATCCAGGACATCGCCCGCGTATTTGCTGAAATGCAGCGCGCCATCGCCTCTGGCGAGCGCATCTTCTCGCTGGTCGACTCAGTGCCCGAGATCCAGGATCGGCCAGGGGCAATTGATCCCGGCTCGATCAATGGGGACATCCACTTTGACGGCGTCAACTTCAGCTATGAAGATGACCAGCCCGTGCTCAAGGACTTCAACCTGCACGTGCGCCGCGGCGAGACCATCGCCCTGGTAGGCGCTACCGGTGGGGGCAAAACCACCATCGTCAACCTGCTGTGCCGCTTCTATGAGCCTAAATCCGGCCGTATCACCATCGGCGACAACGACTATACGCAGTTATCACTCAAGGCCATCCAGTCCCGCATCGGCATCGTGCTGCAAACCCCGCACCTCTTTTCCGGCAGCATCCGTGACAACCTGCGCTACGGACGGCTCAAAGCTACGAATGAAGAAATCGAAGAAGCTGCTAAAATAACCGGGGCACATGACTTCATCATGCGCTTCCCCAAAGGCTATGAAGAACAAGTCGGCGAAGGCGGCAGCTTGCTTTCTGTCGGGCAGAAACAGCTCATCAGCCTGGCGCGCGCCATCCTCGTGCAACCGGAGATCTTCATTATGGATGAAGCCACCAGCTCGGTGGATACCCTGACCGAAGCGCTGATCCAGAAAGGCATGGAAAACCTGATGAATAGCAGCACCAGCTTCGTCATCGCCCACCGCCTGTCGACGATCAAACGCGCCGACCGCATCCTGGTGATCGAAGACGGGCAGATTGCAGAACTGGGCACCCACGCCGAACTGCTGCGCTTGCGTGGCAAGTATTACCAGCTCTATACGCGCCAGTTCCGCAGCCGGATGGACAATGTCTACGATGCCTTACCCCAGGCTGGATAATGAAAGGAAAACACATGACAAAGCGAAGCAAAGAAGAGGCCGCACAGCATGCGGCTGACCTGATGGCAAACGAGTATCACTGTTCCGAAGCAATCTTTATCGCTGTAGGAGAGCACGAACTCGGCGAACTCAGCGAAGGCATGATCAAAATGACCACGCCCTTCGCCGGCGGCATCGGCGGCCAGCACCTGGACCTGTGCGGGGCATTCACTGGCGGCGTCATGGCCATCGGTGCTGCCCAAGGACGAGCCGACAGCAGCGTGAACGATGATGCCTGCCAATCTCTGGCCGCGGACTACCGCAATGCCTTCCTTGAGAAATTTGGTTCGCTTGTTTGTGAAGACCTGAAACAGGGCGCCTGTGGAGAACTCACCCGCCAGGCCAGCCTGCTGTTAATGAATTTGCTGGATGAAACAAACAGATAGAAAAGAACGCATCTGTGCATTTCGGCACAGATGCGCAGCTATTAAATTTATTCGTCTCATTGGGTGAAAACTCAATGAGACTTTTTATACCTACCTTTGAAATTGTTCCAGATCACGGTCAGGATCTCCCTGGCCATCTCCATTGATTCAGCCACGAATTTGCCTCCCATTTTCTCCTTGGTCGTACTCTCATCCCTATCCTGCCAGACGACCTCCACTTCCTTGATCTTATGCCCCCACTTCTTGGCAATGAAGAGCAATTCAACGTCAAAAGCACTCACCACCCAGCCCTGAACATCACGCTGTGATGAGAAGAAAGATAACTGCGGGAAGATCTCTTTGGCAACATCACCACGGAAAGCCTTGAAGCCACATTGCGTATCGACAATATGCGGCAGGATCAAAACCCGGCGAATATTGCGGAACGCCCACGAACTGAACTGTCGGAAGGGAGAAAACCCCTCCCGCACCAATCCGCGCGAGCCAATGACCACATCATAGCCATCCTCAAACCATGGCAGCAACTTCTCCATTTCATCAATCGGGGTAGACATGTCCATATCAGAAAAAAGGATGATATCTCCCTTTGCTTCCTGAATGCCCCCCAGGATGGCCTGCGGCTTGCCGCCGTGCGGCAGTCGCAGCAGATGGACATTATCCCACTGCGCGGCAAAAGCCTCCGCCAGCGCCAGGCTGTTGTCAACGGAAGCATCATCCGCAACGATCAGCTCCCAATCATAAGGGCGGCCTTCAAGAAAGCGCACCACATCTTCCAAAACACCACGCCGGATATTGGCTTCTTCGTTATAGCAGGGAACAACTATCGAGATCATCATGTTAGCGGGATTGAATTCCATGCGTTTATTTTACTATGCCCTGAAAAGATCACACGATCAAGTTGATACCAAACTCACAAGCAGCAACCCATCTTCCGTTGGCAAAAAGAACATGGTAAGCGCACCCCTGCCGCCTGTGAACATTAGCATCTTCAACTTGCCATCGTCATTGACCCCGGTAGCCATCAGTTCATAGCCCTGTTTTGCCAATGCCACCTCATAATACGCCCGCACTTCTTCAGGTGAAGCTTCGACAACGAACATATAGAGATCATCGTCTTCCTCGCCGGCAGTAGACGCCGGCATGATGGGAATACCCTGCCATTCGGCCAGTGGTTCACCTTCAGGCAGCGGCAGCACGAACGCTTCTACGGTTGCAGTAGGCGGCACTGGCGTTTTGGTCGGCTGCGGGGTTGGCGTTTCAGTGGATGTCGGCTCCGGTGTCAATGTCTCTGTTGGAAGGGGTGTCTTTGTTGGCACAGGCGTTTCCGTCGGCTGCGGTGCAAATGCACTGCACGAAGTCAAGGTGAACAGCACAAACAACAATACTGCCTTTTTAAGCACTTTCATCATTCCTCCCTGCAAATTACTTTACAATCGCGTCAATCGATACCGCAACTTGTGAGACTTCCTGATCGATCCTGGCGGACATGGGGGTGGTTTCATAAATATCCGCAGGGAAAGTGATCCCACAGCGATAGGTAATCAATTCTCCCGGCGGAAGTTCACCGATATCTTCAACTGTGATAAACAGAATTTCATTTTTATCACTGCCATAAAAACATGCGACCAGAACACTTGCCGCGGTTTTGTCGCCTGTATTCTCTACAGAGAAATAACCATCATATGACACCCCCTCTGCTAACTCCTCGCTCGAGACAAATTCCAGATTTGCCACCACTGCCTGTGAATAATCCAGTGCGAGCATCTCATCGGTAGCTTCCTCAAAGTTCCACTGCGTGATCTCAACCACATATTCCCCCGGCTCGATACCATGATCTGCTGTCATCGTCACCAGGTCAAAAAGTCCATTTTCTCCGGGGAGAAGGATCCTGTTGTAAATTCTTGTTTCTATCGTGGTAACCAGGTTCCCCGCACGATCTTTCAGGTTTCCTCTGATCGCCACATTGACAAGAGGAACATCAAACTCGTTTCGGAGCACACCGGTTACCCGAATAACACCATATTCGCCAAACTGTGCAAATACGCGTGCATTGCCAATCGCGAACGGGAAATTCTGGGCAACCTGCAGGGAGACAAAATCAGGATTGATCAATGATTCCATCTCAGCTGGCGTGTCACCCTGCTCTTCTTCAACTGGCTCTGCTGGCGCAGCGGCTTCCTCACCAAATTCAGCAGAGTCAAGCGGTGGCAAATCCATGGGGATTGGTGCTTGCTCTGGTTTCGAATTTCCACAAGCAGCAAGTACAATCATCAACACAATTGAAAGTACAACGAATCCAAACCGTTTCCACATTTCAGTTCCATCCCTTTCGTGTCTTCGTTGTACGCTACCATGGAGAATTACGAAAACCACCGTTTCGATAAATGGATATTTAGATTATATAGCAACTCCATAGAATAATTACTGTCTCCCTTGTGCTGAATCCCGCTGACAATGGAATACCTATATCTTGCGGCACAGCAGTTCGCCTTTGCCAACTGTAAGAATTTGCGCATCCACTCGTACATCGGACAAGGCACGGTCCAGCATGGGCTGCAAAGACGCCCGGTGATTGATCGCATTATCTGCCACCAGCAAACCGCCCTTTACCAACTTCGGAACAACCAGCTCATAACAATCCGCATAGATCTCTTTCTCAGCATCCAGAAAACAAAAAGCAATCTCATCGATGTCCGTCAGGTGTTCTCTTGCATCCCCTTCCACCAACTGGACAATATCCTCTAATTCTGCCAGGCGGAAAGTCTCTCTCGCCATTTTTACCTTTTCCGGCAGCACCTCAAACGTGGTTAAAGTGCGCCCCAGCATCTCGCAGGCCAGAGAAATCCACATGGCAGAATAGCCCGCACTGGTGCCGATCTCGATCATCTTGCCTTCCGGGGCGCATGCCGCCATCATGGCAACAAACTTCCCGGTATCCGGCGGGATCTGCCGCAACCGCTCCAATAAACCTGTTCCGTCCAAACGGTCTCTGGTGTCAATTTGTACCAATTCATCCATGCGCTGCAAGATTGCCGAGCTTATACCATGAAACATCGTTTTTCTCCTCAAATAATTATATAAAAAATATCTTTTCCAGTTCAATTTCATCCCGCAAAGGGATGCCATATATCCCCAACCATGGGGATCTCCGGTTTGATTTTCCGCGACCTCGTCACCGCATGGCGATGGACCGCAACCAACTCCAGTCCCCGCTTCTGATAAAACCGCAATGCGTTCAAATTGTCGTTGGTCGTGATCAACCACAAGCGCCGGCAGCCCGCCTGCACAGCAGCCCTCTCCACCGTCTCCATCAATGCTGTTCCGACGCCCACCGATGGCCAGATGCTGTCCAACGTTACAATTTCGCAGTTCCTGCCCTCCAGCCGATAGGTGATCAACCCGGCAATTCTCTCATCCAGGACCGCGACAAAGCCCGGCAGCAGACAGGGAGAAAATACCTCATCATGGACAACTATCACTTCACTGCCCCAATGTTCACGGACGAAACACTTTACCCATTCCTGATCTTCAGCACATGTGGAGCGTACCAGAATTTCTGACATGTTCATTCCTAAATCGTCCGCTATACACTCATTTGATTATATCCAGCAACTTGTTCTACCCGTCCTATTCTATTCTGACAACGCCGCAGAAATCATTTGGAGTTTATTTATGATCTCTAGGTTTGCCGTGCCTTTTTTCGATGCAGATCTAATGGTTTTTAGTAAATATTTTTTATTGACCACATGCACACCCTTGATTGGCTTCAAGTGTGGCACAAAAGCTTTTGTGAACACCAAAACTGCCGTAACCCAAGGTGCGACACCAGAAATCTTTTCAATTTCATCACGCAGCCAGTATGTATTGCGTAGTGATTGTGCGATAAAATCTTTTTCAGGAGACTTACCATTGACTAACACTTCGTCATCTTTCATAGATACTTTTCCACCATGAGACTTTGTCTCAATCATGAAAACCACCCCCGCATCGCTTATTACGACATGGTCAATATTGCCATATGGGTATTCAACATCATGCAAAATTTTATATCCATTTCCCAACAACTCCAATAACTTTCCAACTTTCTCTTCTGCCCGCGCTCCCCGGTATGCCCGTTTGGCTTCCTTGGTTTTTCTACCAATATATTTCTCAATAAATCGAATACTGAATGTAAAAACCAATAACAACACAAGAAGTGCTATTCCCCCTAACCCAAATCTTCCTGGATTTGAAATAATATAAGCAAGAATCGAAATGATTACAATTCCTATTATCCCAATGATCAATCCTTTCCGACGTCGTTTATCCCCCATTTTGAACAGTTAATTCCCCAGCAATTTTACGTTCAATTTTGGGAATTTCATTAGCAAAATCACGTCTCAAAGTAACTTGCCCATCTTCAGCAGCTTCGATTTTCATTTCTGACCGCGATGAAACACCAGATATTTTCTCAAGTGCGGTATGCGCTCTTTTATGAAGAGGATCGATTTTTAATACTTGCTCTAAACATTTTTGTTTGTGGATTAGATCATCAACGCAATACGATAGTGCGTACCATGCTGCCGTATCTAGCGGGTTCTCCTTTATTAATTGAACTAATTGCACCCTGGCTTCGTCTACTTTCCCTTCTCGATATAGCTTTCCTGCCTTCAAAACAATTTCAGAACTCATATATCCTCCCGTTTATTCGAAATAAACTTAGCCAGACAAATTCTGCTGTATACGAAATTAGCCATCCTTTACCCATACAGCCCTCCTGATTAAGGAGGGCTGCAAAAATATCACGAAAGGGCTCTAGGCTAAATATCCAGATTGCGTGACTTCGCTGGCGTGGGTCTGGATAAAGCGCGTGCGCGGGGGCACCGCTGCGCCCATCAGCATGTCAAAGGTGCGGTCGGCAACGGAGGCATCTTCGATCGTCACCAGCAGCAAGCGTGCGCGTTTCAGGGTTCATCGTCGTGTCCCAAAGCTGATCGGGATTCATTTCACCCAGACCTTTATAGCGCTGCAAACTGACCTTGTCCTGTGAGACCCCCAGTTCTTTAAAGTACTGGTCTTTGGCACCTTCTGTGTACAGGTACGTCGATTTCTTTTTATGGGTGATCATGTACAGCGGGGGCTGGGCAATATACAGATGTCCGGCTTCGATCAATCGGCTGCATATACCGGAAGAAGAAAGTCAGCAGCAGCGTGCGGATATGGCTGCCGTCAACATCAGCATCCGTCATGATGATGATCCGCCCGTAGCGGATATTCTCAACGGAGAAGCCTTCGCCAATGCCCGTGCCCAGCGCTGAGATCAGAGCCTTTACTTCTTTGTTGGAAAGGATCTTGTCCAGGCGGGCGCGCTCGGTATTGAGGATCTTGCCGCGCAGAGGCAGGATGGCCTGGAAGTGCCGGTCGCGGCCCTGTTTGGCCGAGCCGCCTGCCGAGTCACCCTCAACGATGTACAGTTCAGTGCGGTTCAGAATCGCGCTCCGAGCAATCCGCCAGTTTGCCGGGCAGGGTCAGGCTTTCCAGGGCAGATTTGCGGATGACCAGGTCACGCGCTTTGCGGGCAGCATCTCGCGCCCGGGAAGAAGTGAGGCATTTCTTGATGATTGCCTTGCCAGCCGAGGGGTTTTCCTCCAGGAAGGTCGTTGAAATGCTTCCCCCACAGCCTGCTGCACCAGGGTCTGCACTTCGGGATTCATCAGCTTGACCTTGGTCTGGCTTTCAAATTGCGGATCAGGATGCTTGACGCTGACGATGGCGGTCAGCCCTTCACGGGTATCATCACCGGAGAAGTTGGGATCAGAATCCTTGATCAGACTGCTGCGGCGGGCATAATCATTGATCACGCGGGTGATCGCTGAGCGCAAACCGGTCAGGTGCGTACCGCCGTCCATGGTGTGGATCGTATTGGCAAAAGAATAGACCGATTCGGAGTAAGAATCCGTATACTGGATGGCTGCTTCAATGCCAATCGATTCCAGTTCAGAATTGGCATACACGACCGGGTGAATGGCATCGCGGTTGCGATTCATGTAACGCACAAAGGAGCTGATCCCGCCCTCAAAGTAGAAAGCCGTCTGGCGGTCCTTGCGTTCATCAATCAGGCTGATCTTGACCTTGCGGGTAACAAAAGCCATCTCGCGGAAGCGCTGGGCCAGTGTTTGAAAGCTGAAAGTGAAATCTCCGACAAAAACGGTGCGGTCATAACGGAAAGTGGTTTGATTACCAGTCTCGTTTTCCTTGCATTTGCCGATCGCTTTCACCGGGCCTGTTGGACGGCCGCGTTCATAACGCTGATGATGGATCTTGCCTTCGCGGTACACATTCACTTCGCACCACTCTGAAAGGGCATTCACCGCAGACACACCCACACCGTGCAGACCACCGGAAACCTTGTAACTGCCGCTGTCAAACTTACCACCGGCATGCAGGATGGTCATCACGACTTCCAGCGCCGATTGTTTCATCGTAGGGTGCATGCCAACCGGGATACCGCGGCCATTATCCGCCACGGTCACGCTGTCATCTTCATGGATGGTTACGCTGATTTCCGAACAATACCCCGCCAGCGCTTCATCGATGGAATTGTCCACCACTTCATAAACCAGATGGTGCAAAGCCTTGACGTCGGTACCGCCAACATACATACCAGGACGGCGGCGCACGGCTTCCAGACCTTCCAAAACCTGAATATCATTTGCATCATATGAATGGGCAATCTTATCTTGTTCTGCCACAAAGTCCTCCAAAAACGAGATGTAATAAATGTCAGGATTGCAGCGCCTCTTCGCGCTGTTTCTTCATACGCTCTTCAAGCCAGTCCGTTCCCTGACGATAATAAACAAAAGTTGCTGCCAGCAGCCCGGAACTGATGAAAGCATGTCCGGCGATACCTACCAAAGCCATCCAGGAATCCCATTCTGCCAGCATCCAGATCACATTCATCCCCTGCCCGATCAAAATGATCAAAAAAATCATCAACCCGGTGTTGGGCATGAACATCTTGCCAGATGCATGCTTTGGAAAACCGCATCCCGGGCGCGGATCTTTTTCATGAAAATCCCGTGCGGCGAAAAGAAAAGCGGCAGGATCAGCCACAAAATGATGAACGAGACCGCGAACAACACCACCTGCCCCAGCATGGGATTGATCAATGCTGAAATCGACAACAGTACAAACGAGGGCACCGAGATGATCAGCAGGATCAGGAGCATCGTGATCGTCAATACCGTGCTTTGCAAATACTGCCGGGCCAGCATGCGTGCCGAAAATGGCAGTACATGTTTCACTGCTGGAACGCGCCACAGAATTGAAATAAATCGTCCCCAGCAGGATTCCGGCCAAAACGATCAATAACCAGGAGCCAAAAGCAGCCAAAACGGACGGCAATTCATAAATTCCTACGCGGTTGAGCGGGTTGCTGAACACACCGCGAAAAGCCATCAGGCTGGGAACACCAACCGGCAGGGTGCGGATCACGCTGAACAGGTTAAAATTCTCCAGTAGCGTATCCCAAATATCCTGGCTCTGACGCACCATATCCATCATCTCGGGCGACACCTGCGCCTGCAATTCGATCGCTTGCGCATTCAGCGCGTGCATACCCGGCAGCACCAGGTTCTTGATCCGCAGGCGCGGACCAAACCACAGCATCAGATCCACCGCAATGGGTAAAATGATCAAAGAAACATTATTGGCTACGGTATTAAAGCCCGCTCCCAACGAAGGAATCAAGCGAGGCGGGCCCTCAGTCACCTGTTCAGGATTGTTTTCCATAATTCTTAATTTTACCATATTCGACTGATTCAGCCCTCAAAGTTGAACAAATTTTCGGGGTAAAGTGCGCCCTGGCAACAGCAGTCGTCATTCGTCCTCCGGGTCCCAATTTCCATTTATTTTGGTATTTCACACCAATTCCCTCTGGCATTCAGATACCCGCAAGTGTTACAATTTAGTCATGCAAGAACAACAGTCCCTTCCAGATGCCAACCGGCTAAGCGTATTACTTGCCATCATTCTGTTTGTGTACGCATTGATCCCCTTTGTCAATGTCCCACCACAGGCGATGGTGATTAATCTCTTCCGCATCCAGTTCAACTTCAATTTCAATATCCACACCCTGGTCTCAATCCTGGTGGCTGCTCTGGCGGCAGTTGGCGCCGAATGGCTGGTGCGCAGCCATCCCAATCTGCAGGAAAGCCAGGCCACCTACCATCACTGGATGCTGCCAGCATTCTCTGCCTGGGTGATTGATGTGCCCCTCTCCACCATCGCCATCGGCCCGGAGTGGTGGATTATCTTTGGCTTTGGCGGCATCTTCCTGTTGATGATCTTCGTCTCAGAATACATCACCATTGATCTTTCTGACGCGTACCACGTTCCCGCCAGTGTCGCCCTGTCCGCAGTCTCCTATGCCTTTTTCCTCGTCCTCGCGATCACCGTCCGGGCGGCCAACATGCGCCTATATCTGCTGGTGCCAGCCATGGTGCTGTCTGCTGCCCTGGTCAGCCTGCGCACCTTAAATCTGCGGTTGAGCGGGCAATGGTCCATCGAATGGAGTATTGCGGCGGCCTTGATCATCAGCCAGCTCACGATTAGCCTGCATTATCTTCGTCTTTCCCCCCTCAGTTTCGGGCTGATCCTCCTCAGTGCGTTGTACGCCATCAATGGTATTGCCGCTGTCGTCGTGGAAGAACGCCCCATCCGCACGGCATGGATCGAACCAGCCGCAATGATGACTACATTTCTGGCCCTGGCCGTTGTCTTCCAATTTTGACCCCCACCACACTTCGCCATTCCGGGACCTTCACTGTAATAACGTATTGATGGATTTCAATTGCGCTGCAAAGGCTTAACAAAAACAAGGAAATCACACCTTTTCGCAAATCTGATTGTCCCCATCCATGCTCTCATGCTAAAATAGGTACGCTTTATTATCATTCATTGTTTCAATTTATTATTGGTGTTCATCCTGTCATTTTGCAGTCTGACACCGCCGATCAATTAATCTGGAAAGAGAGAATTATGAAAACCGCAATCATTCTGATCATTTGTTATCTGCTTGGTTCCATCCCCTTTGGGCTTTTATGGGTCAAAATCTTCACGGGCAAAGATATCCGTACCATTGCCAGCGGACGCACCGGCGGCACAAACGCCATGCGCGCGGGCGGATTTTTGGTCGGTTTTCTAACTGCCCTGATGGACATTTTCAAAGGGTTTTCTACCTACTGGGTCGTGATGGCTTTTGGCATCACCAATCCCTGGGTGCGGATTTTCGCCGCACTGGCCGCAGTCATTGGACACAATTATTCTGCATTCCTGCTTTATCGGGATGAGGAAGGAAAACTGAAACTTCGCGGTGGGGCTGGTGGCGCCACAGCATTGGGTGGAGCGCTGGCACTATCGATACCAGTGGGTTTGATCGTTTGGCCGCTTTCGATCCTGGTATTTTTATTCATTGGGTATGCCTCTGTCACCACCTTGAGCATTGCCTTCTTTTCTGCCCTGATCTTCCTGATCCGGGTGCTGGTGCAAGCACCAGGTGCTGAATGGGCGTACGTCATCTACGGTGTACTTGCAGAATTGCTCCTCATCTATGCCCTGCGCCCCAACATCAAACGTCTGCGCGAAGGGAACGAGCGCGTGGTCGGCCTGCGAGCAGCCCGCATAAAAAAACAACAAGAAAAAACGCCCCCCTCTGATCCAGAGTAGGGAGCGTCATGGTATCCATTTGACCGGGACAGATTTTTCTCTGTCCCTTTTTTATTATGATTTCGCAGCTTCTTTTTCTGCTTTCAGTTTCAAATACAGGAAACGCATATTTCGCTGGTGCAGGTCTTCAGCCAGCCCTTCCAGATAGACGCGGCTTTTTCCACAGGACTGCACATCCACCTTATCCAATGCTTCAGACGGATTGCGGCGACGGGTAGCCATTTTGGCAGCTTTCATAATATCCTGTAAATAGCTCAGATTTTCTTCTACGGTTCCTTCAATTTCACCCCGCAGGATGATATCTCCGTGGCCCTGAACGATATTCTCCAGCCCCATCTGCCCCACCCGCTGCATGGTTTCGCATAACTGGTCATAATCCCCATCAACAATATAGGGAATGGGCATAAAAGCATCGCCGGCAAACAGGACACGGTCTTCTTCAATCAACACCGAAATACCATCCGGGCTGTTGCCGGGTGTGGGGAATAACGTCAACCGTTTTTTGCCAACCGTAAGGGACATGGTGCCCGTCTCAAACGTGAGATGCGGCAGTACCATCTTGATCTGCTTAAAAATCGGATTACTATGCCGGGTTTCTTCCAATGCCGGGATTCCGCGCTCAACCATCAATTGTCGGCACAAAGCTGATGACACCACCGTTGCACCGGGAAAGAAACAATTTCCCCAGGTGTGGTCCGCATGGTAATGTGTATTGATCACATACCGTACCGGAACCTTCAATTCCTCTTCCACGAAACTGCGCATTGCCAGCGTTTCTTCAGGAATTGCAAGGGTATCAATTACCACTGCCCAATCCGTACCCAGAACAACGCCCGCTGTTACCTGGGCGTAAATTTCACTTTGAAACCAATACACGTTTTCTGAAACGCGTTCTCGCTGCATAACACCATCCTGATGAACAAAATTTGGCCGGTTACACTATCAGCATCATTATCACGGCGGATCATTCCCCACACTCGCGAAAACAAACTGACGTAGTCATTCAATAAAAAAGTACCCGACCTCTAAAGGAGTAGAATAGCACAAAAGAAACAAAAAGTCAAAAAACAGCTTTTTGTTTCTTTAACATTTAAGATATTGCGCAAATCACAATATCAATATTGTGACAGTATCCGGTACAGGCGGTCAAGGCCGTCAAATAAATAATCCTTTGGCAGGCCAAAACTGATCCGCAAATGTTTGTCCAGGCCGGAGAAATGCGAGCCGGGAACCATATAGACCCGTTCTTCGGCAATCGCGCGGTCAATCAATTCAATCGAGCCGACATCCTGCTGGTAGCGCACAAAAGCAATGGCGGCTGCCTGCGGGGGCACCATCGTAAACACATCATCGTGGCTGGCAATCCATTCCTCAAGGTTTGCATACCCCTTGCGAATGTAATTCCGCGCGCGGGCCATCACACGCGGGCGCACTTCATCAGAAAGGGCATACGCCGCCAGCTTGTTGCCCAACATGGTATTGCCAATCGTGATGTAGTCCTGGCGCGCCCACATATCTGCCGCCAGTTCAGGCGTGGTAACAGACCAGCCAACGCGCAGACCGGGCAGGCCATATGCTTTGGACGTGCTGGCATGGGCCAGCACCTTGTCATAGCGTCCCCAGAATGAGGGGGTTTTCTCTTCCCGCAGCCGCTCGGCGCCGGCATACACCTCATCTGCCAACAGCCAGGCCCCCACCCGGTCGGCGGCCGCCACAATCGCATCCATTTCCTCTTCCGACATGATGTGTCCGGTGGGATTATTGGGATTGCATACCGCGATCAATTTGGTCTTGTCCGTGACCGCGCGGTTCAATTCATCAACATCCACGCACCAGCCAGTCTCTTCCTTCAACGAGAAAGTGTTCAACTTCAATTGCAGGTTTTTGGCAATCCCCCAGATCTGCTGATAATTGGGCATCAGCATCGCCATCTCATCACCTGGCGAGAGGAGGGTCACCAACCCGGTGAAGTTTGCCTGCGCGCAGCCAGTGGTGATGAGCACATTGTCCGCTGTCGCCCCAGGGTACATGGCTGCGACAGTCTCGCGCAGCTCTACCGTGCCATTGGTCTGTGGATAATTCAGTTCCGTGGCCATCAAATCTTCCAGCAATGCCGGATCATCAACCAGCTCCCCCAACGTCATCGGATGCACACCACTTTCCGATAAATTCACTTCCACCTGATTTTCCCAGATCGACATGATCCGTTCCAACTCAAACGGTACAAATTCGTTTGCCATTTTCAATCCTCCGTGACTATCCTATTCACCCAGCATCGTGCCGAGATTTTGATCCATCGCCCGCTGGTAAGCCATCAGGGCAATCGCTGTATCCTGGACACCCACGCCGGTCAGATCGCAAATAGTGATCTCGTCATTATGCTTGCGGCCAGGTTTCATGCCCGAAGTTAATTCGCCCAGTTCGGTAATGTCAGCATCTTCGCCGATCACGCCTTCTTCAATCGCATGATGCAGTTCGCCCAGGCGCACACACTGCGCCTTGCGGTCACAGCAGATCCGATCCACTTTGCCAAATACAGCAGCTTCACATTCCTGCTTGTTCTCCGAGTCTGAACCCATGCAGGTGATATGCAATCCAGGATGCAGCCATTCCGCTTTTAGATAGGGTTCATGAGACGGTGTCGTCGTGACCACGATCTGGCTCTGGCGCACAACCTCTTCCGCCGAGCTGGCGGCGATAACTTCCACGCCCAATTCCTGCGACATCTCCGTCACGTATTTCTCTACATCCTCGGGCACAATGCCAAAGATCATGATGCGTTTGTAATCCCGCACCAGTTTCAAGGCGCGCATCTGATAGCGAGCCTGCATCCCCGACCCGATCACGCCCACTGTTTCCACATCCTCGCAAGCCAGGTACTTGGCGGCAATCGCGCCGGCCAGGCCAGTGCGCACGTCGGTCAGATAGCCGTTGTCCAGCAAGAAAGCCTCTGCCCTGCCGGTCACCGCGCTCATCACCACCATCATCCCGCTGCCCGTGGGCAGACCAAGCTGGTAATTATCAAAAAAACCGGCGGCGATCTTGATCGCGAAATGATCAAGCCCATGCAAATAGGCCGTCTTGACGTCCACCTCACCATTATGCTCGGGCACGTCAATCCGCAAAATCGGCGGCACAGTTGCCTTGCCTTCAGCCAGCTTGCTGAACCCCTCTGCCACAGCATCCAGGGCATCCAGATCCATGGCCAAACAATTTCGAATTTCCTTTTCAATCAAAATTCTGACGATCATTTTCTTCTCCTTTTTATTTCACCACGCCCCCCTTATACAATGGGGGAAGGGGGATATCCTTTGATGACACTTCCGGAAATCCCGCTTATGGGAACAAACCTGCCTACCCTAAACCATGCTCACGGGCAATCCGCAGCAGCAGCGGTAAATTCACATTGCTCCCGCTGATCACCACCGCCACATGCTGTCCGTATTTCTTCACCTTCCCGGACAAAATGGCCGCCATGCCCACCGCACCAGCCCCCTCCACCACCAGACGATGTTCATTCAAAGCAAAAGCCATCGCATCGGCAATTTCCTCTTCCGAGACCAATACCGTTTCATCAATATATTTCTGCACCAGCGGGAAAGTATAGTGATTATGCTCACCCAATCCCCCCGCCAGACCATCAGCAATGGTCGGCTCTTCAACAATATCGACCACCTTGCCTGCCTCCAGGGCGCGCACCATCGCCGGGCCGCGTTCCATTGATACACCAATGATGCGCAAGTCAGGTTTGGCAGACTTCAAAGCCAGTGAGATCCCGGAAAGCAGCGACCCGCCAGACAAGGGAATAATGGCGGTGTCAATCTGGGGGAAATCTTCCAGCAGTTCCAGCCCGATCGTGCCCTGCCCGGTGATCACAAAGGGATCATCGAAGGCAGACACCATCGTCAATTGACGTTCCTCGGCAATCTTGTCCGCATACGCCAGGGCTTCGTCCGCGGTGTCACCAACAATGATCACCTCAGCCCCCAGTTTGCGGATGGCCTCACGTTTGTTTTCCGGCACAGGCTCCGGCAGGCAGATCACGGCATGCACCCCCAGTTTCTGAGACACGTAGGATAAAGCCCGTCCATGGTTCCCGCTGGAGCAGGTCACCACGCCGCGCGCCCGTTCTTCATCACTCAGGGAAAGCAGCTTGTTGGTCGCGCCGCGCATTTTGAATGCGCCAGTGCCCTGTAAATTTTCCAGCTTTAACATCACCTGCGCGCCCAGTTTCTCCGAAAGCGCGGGGGCATCCGCGAGCGGAGTCCGCCGTACCAGGGTGTTGATGCGCTGCCGGGCCAGATAAACATCACCCAGTGTCAAATCCTGCCATTGTATTGTCATAGAGCTCTCCAATAAAGTTGATTTCCTGCTCAAACCATAACCGGGCACAGGATTGACGCATCGGACTGTGCCCGGAAGTCTACCAATGTATTCCTTCGCTCAAGTGCGGCTGCTGCTCAGTTTCATTCCCGGAATAGCGCTTTTCTTCTCCAGCCAGCCCATGATCCCGTTCACCATAAATGCCAGCACAAGATACACCACGGCCGCCGCCAGATAGGAAGAAATCGGGTTATACGTTTTTGAGGCAACAAATTTGGCCTCGGTCATCAGGTCGGGAACAGAAATCAGGAAGGCAATCGCCGAAGTCTTTAGCAGCGAAATTGGCTCATTCGACCAGGCCGGGATCACCAGCCGCAGGGCCTGCGGCAGAATGATGAACCGTACCGCCTGAATCCGGGTCATGCCGATCGCGCGCGCGGCCTTCATCTGCCCGCTGCCGATGGCCTGGATCGCGCCGCGAAAATACTCGGCCTGATAGGCGCCGCTGTTCAATCCCAGAGCAATATAAGCCGACATCAGCCGGGACAGGGTAATGCCTGCGTCCGGCAAACCAAAATAAATGATGAACAACTGCACCAGGGCCGGCGTACCGCGAAAAACCTGAATATAAGCTTTGGCAATGCCGCCGATCCATTTTCCACCGTACACCCGTGCTACCGCCGTTGGCAGTCCGATCGCCATCCCCAGCCCCAGACCAATCGCGGTCAGCTTGAGGGTGATTAACGCGCCTTCCAGCAAGACGGGTATGTATTTCGCAAAGAATTCAAGGAAATCTGCCATGGTTTAGTCCTCTTCCTTTTCTTTGCCGCCTTCATCATCCTTATCCCCATACAATTCCGTGATCTTCCACAGGAACTCGCGGGTGCGCTCGAATTTCGGCCGGTAGAAAATATCGTTCGGTGCGCCTTCTTCCACAACCAGCCCCTTTTCCATAAAGACGATGCTGTCGGCCACCTCGCGGGCAAAGCCCATCTCGTGGGTTACCACTACCATCGTCATGCCCTCATTCGCCAGCTTCTCCATCACTTCCAGCACTTCACCGATCAGCTCCGGATCAAGCGCCGAGGTGGGTTCATCAAACAACATAATGCGTGGATCCATTGCCAGAGCGCGGGCGATGGCCACACGCTGCTTCTGCCCACCGGAAAGCTGACCGGGATAATGCCCGGCACGGTCTGCCAGGCCAACCCGTTCCAGTTCCCAAAGCGCCTTTTCGAGGGCATCTTCCTTTGACATCCCCATTACTCTCACCGGGCCAACCATCACATTGTCCAATGCAGTCAGGTGATTGAACAACAGGAAATCCTGGAAGACCATGCCAATGTGTTGGCGCACCTTGTCATGATTCACACCAGGGGCAGTGATCTCCTGATCATCAAGCCATATCCGCCCGCTGTCGATAGAAGTAAGTTGGTTGATGCAGCGCAGCAGCGTACTCTTGCCTGTGCCAGAGGGACCAATCAGAACAACGTTATCGCCTTCTTTCACTTCCAGGGAAATATCTTTTAGAACGACGGTGTCGCCATATATCTTTGATACATTCTCGATACGCAGGATCGTATTTTTCACGGTATCTTCCTTCATGGATGAAATAGATAATAAGAACTGAGGAGCCTAAAAAGCCGGGATACGGGTCTTTTCTTCCAGCACCGAAAGGGCGCGGGAAGTAAGATAAACCAGCCCAAAATAGATCAGGGCCGCAATACTGAAAGCCATCAAAGGCTTGAAGGTGCGCGCGCCCACAAACTGCGCCCGCCGCAGCACTTCAGCCACACCCAGGGCATACACCAGAGAAGAGTCTTTGACTACCGTGGCGGCTTCATTGGACCAGGGCGGGATTGCCAGCCGCAAAGCCTGCGGCAGGATGATGTAGCGGATCGATTGAATACGGCTCATCCCAATCGCGCGGGAAGCCATCTCCTGCCCCTCCCCGACCGAAAGCACTGCCCCGCGGAAAATCTCCATCTGGTAAGAGCTGCTGATCACCGCCAGCGAAATGGACCCCGCCCAAAACGGCGAGATGTTGATCGAACCGGCAATGATGAAATACAGAATGAAGAGCAGCACGATGGGCGGCAAACCGCGCATCACGGTGCTGTATACCGCCGCCAGTTGAGAGAAGACCCTGCCGCCGTAGATGCGCACCAGGGCCATGAACACGCCAATCACCAGCCCAAGCGGCAGGGCGATCAACGTCACTGCAACTGTAACCCCTACACCGGTCAAAATATAAACCACAATATCGAATAATGCCATAAACGCCTTCCTGCAATGCTGAATTTTTTATTGCCATGCTGGAGGAGAAACACCATCACCCATCAAATCAAGGACTCATTCCAGACTGTGGTGCGGAGTTACACAGTCATCAAAATGGTTCAAATATCCTTGAAATTCTCTCTCACATGCGGGGCAACATCTACATTATATAGAATTAGTCCTTGAAAAGAAAGTGACAAATTTCACCAGTTACAAAACATAAAGGAAAAACCTTCCTGTTGAGGAAGGCCAGCCGCAAAGTATGGTTCACCGGTACGACAAGAAGCCAAAGCCCCTCAAGAGGTTTGGTATGGCAAATATCGTCGCTGAAGATTTCTGTAATGGCTCATTGGCATGGTTGTATCATGCGGCAGAAGCATCTGTCAAGGTTTTGTGCACGTCCTGCACAAATGCGCAGCCCTCGCCTGTCATTGTGAACTTTGCGGCAAATGATAATGCCTGCCGGGATACGAAGTGCTCGAAGGCTGTGCTCCAATCTCATTCGCCGGTGGGACCGCTGCGATTGCTGATCATCTCACAAAGACAGGCAAATAACCATTTAGCCCATTCTTTCGCTTGCATCCCTCAAATATTATAGATATAATAGATACAAATACGTATATTAATGCATGCTTGTAAATACAAGCGAATCATAAGGAGAACCTCATGTTACTGGAAACCAATACCCCCGCCCCGGATTTCACCCTGCCCGATCAGCTCGGCAGCGAACACAGCCTGTCCGATTACCGCGGCAAACCCGTGCTGCTTTACTTCTACCCCAAAGACAACACCAGCGGCTGCACCACCGAAGCCTGCAATTTCCGCGATGATTACAGCGCCTATACAGACGCCGGCGTGGTCGTGATCGGCGTCAGCCCGGACTCGCCCAAATCCCATTCCAAATTCGTGCTCAAATACGACCTGCCCTTCACCTTGCTGGCCGACGAAGACCACGCGGTTTGTGAACTGTACGGCGTATGGGGCACAAAGAAAATGTACGGCAAAGAATATGAAGGCGTCTACCGCACCACCTATCTGATCAACCCGGACGGGATGATAGCCAACGTGTGGGAAAAGGTCAAACCCGCCGAACACAGCGAGCAGGTGCTGGCATTCTTGAAAGATCAGGCTTAACAGCGTAGGCTGGGCTTTTCGTCTTCTCTGGCAATGCAACCCTTTTCAGGGTTGAACGATATTAACCTTGAAAAGGGTGCGCAAGCACGCAGGGATACTACCAGCATACCGTCTTTGCAAACTCTCAATACAATGATCCAACCTTTCCAACGGGGGGACAATACCCTTGGAAAGGTTGATTTTCTATTGCCTCGCTCCAACAAAAATACACACGCCAAACCCCACCAGGTATGCAACGCAACCCTTTCCAAGGTTGGCATAAATCAATCTCTGGCTGTAAACTATCCCTATGAAAAACTATACATTTTTCAAAGGTTGTCTCATATCAATTCTCATTACCATTTTATGCATAGGCCTGTTCTTTATTTTGGTGCATGCAGCCTATTGGCTGCCAATTGATCAGGCTGCGCCCAATCTTGCTCAACCTGGCCCATTTACACAGGCTATGCTTGAGTTGTCGCCGGCAAATATCCACAAACTGGAAACAATTTCCACAATTCAATCATCAGACAAACCAGATGAAATTGTAGCCTTGTACCAGGCAATGGAAGATCTGGACCTGCTGGTTGTGCATGAAAGCGGATTGTTCCACCGCTGGGACCTGGAAACACAGGCACTTGAAGCAGAACATGATTTCTCTGCCAGCCGCCGCACAGGGGTGAATTTCAATGCGGACGGCAGTCAGGTTATCACGCCAGGCAAGTTGGTTTCAGAAGACCTTTTGTACGGATATTCGTTGTGGGATGCAAACACAGGAGAAATGCTTGCATGCTGGGGGGATCATTGCGCTGATAATCTAATAACCTACCAGGAAAGCTTTGCGGACAGCGGCCTCGCTTTATCTCCGAATGGTAAATGGATCGTAGATTACCGGGGTTCCTATGTATCAGGTAATGCAAGACATCGAAATGTAAGTGGCGTGGAGATATATTGTTGAAACCGATAGTTTTGATAATAAAATATTACACAATCGACCAAATCACATTTGACAGGTCTGGCGTGTATTTCGCCGTTGCAATAGAAGAAGGTATTCTCAAGGTATATGATATTGACTACGAATTTCTCTCAATAGCAGAAAGAAGAACCTTGATAGAAGAAGGAAAAATTCCAGGCAGAATTGTGTCTGATGACACAATTACGTCAGTGGCCATAGATAGAGAATATGGAAGATATGATAATGAAAACCCCATGTACACCTCCGATCTTGCCATTGATGATACGCGGACCTGGTTGGCCCGGCTAACGGACAAAGAACTGATCATCTACGATTTACGCAGGATGATCTTCCCGCGACACATGAAGATCCCCATTTCAAACGGCAATCTGTTGGCATTCAATCATTCCGGTAATTTGCTTGCGGTGGCAACGGATGATGAAATACTCATGTTTGATATAGCGAAAAGAGAACAGGTTGCCTCATTCGATACCGTTGAAGCAACAGCACTCTTCTTCACGCATGATGATCGCTTGCTCACATGGGGAGACAAAAACGGAATGATCCATATTTGGGGTGTAAAAAAGAATGATGAATAAATCTGTTGAAAAGCGATTCCTGATCTACCTCCTGATTTGTTTTGCTGGTGCTTTCGTTATTGGAAGCTGTACATCTGGGAAGGAAACCTCCGCAATCCCAAGCCCAACCCTCGCTCCTGAATACATGGATCTGAGCTGGAAAACTGAACAGGCATGCCCTTACCCCTGCTGGTATGGCCTGGAAGTTGGCCAATCGACCAATGATGATTTTCTGGAATTGGTGGATACACTGTCGTTCTTACGTGGAGTGGATGAGATTAGCATAAATGACTATTCAGAACATTACAGTGATGGAAAACACCATGAATATATATTTGTTCCATGTGAAGTTGATCCTATGAAATCATGTGTTATTGCCAATTTCACAAGACGAGTACGTTGGTAAGAATTGAAACACATTTAAATTATGACTTGACGATAGCAAAAGTTGTTGCAAAAATTGGTCCTCCGGATTATTGGTGCCCATCAAGTCCACACCCTGAAATGAAAGCATCACAAGTTTACTGGGTGTGGATTAACAGGGGATTTGTTATGCATCATGAGGATAAAGATGATCAATATTATAAAGAAATCAGAAAAGCTTTGCGTTCAGACCTCATAATGCCGGGGTATTTGCCTATTGATAAAATATTTTATCGACTTCCTGAAGAATTGGAGTGGGATGAAAGCAGATGTCAGTGGGAATGGATGGGATTGACTGAGTAGTCAACCCCAGTAGGGTGTGGTCGCTGCACACCCTACTCCACCAAAAAGCTACACTGCGCGACCGCACCATCTGCGTCCGGAGAATGGGGTGGTCCCTCATGAGTACCCGTCAGGGTTTATCTCCACCTAACAATGCATATCTTCACTCGTCAGCGTCTGCATGACCGCATCTACAAAAGTCCAACCTTTCCAAAGGGCACATCAAATCAGGTGTATACTACAAAAAAGCTGCAATCCACATGAGGCACACCATGAAACTTTCCGTACTGGTAGACAACAACACCATCATCGACCGCTATTTCCTGGGCGAACCTGCCCTGTCCTTTTTCATTGAAGCCGACGGGGTACGCGTCCTCTTCGACACCGGCTACTCAGACGCCTATATGCAAAATGCCCACAAGATGGGCATTGACCTGCTCGACCTGGACGCCGTCGTCATCTCGCATGGGCACGTGGACCACACCTGGGGGCTTATGGCCCTCATGCGCCTGTATACCGAGCACAACTTCGAAAACGCCGCCTTCTCCCGCCCCGCGAAAACAGACAAACCCCAACTCATCGCCCACCCCGCCGCCCTGGCAAGCAAGTCCTTTGACGCGCTGGGCCTCGGCGAGATCGGCTCTGTCTTTGATGCAGCGAAACTGTCCCGTCAATTCGATATAAAACTAACCAAAGACCCCGTCTGGTTGACAGATAATCTCGTCTTCCTCGGCGAAATTCCCCGCGAGAATGACTTTGAAGCCAAACACCCCATCGGCCAGGTGCACGACGGCGAGACCGCCCCCGACTACCTGCTGGATGACACCGCCCTAGCTTCAAGACCCCGCACGGGTTGGTCGTGATTTCCGGCTGCGCCCACGCCGGCATTTGCAACACCATCGAGCACGCCAAACGCATCTGCAATGACGAGCGTATCATCGACGTGGTCGGCGGCTTCCACTTGCTGGACGCCCCGCCTGAACAAATGGCCGGCACCCTGGCGTATTTTGCCAGCCTGCAAGCCAAAACCGTACACGCCTGCCACTGCACCGACCTGAACGCAAAAATCGCCCTGGCAAGTGTCGCCCCGCTCAAAGCCGTTGGCTCCGGCCTTGTGCTGGTATACGAATCCCCAATTCCCTAATCCCTGCTTGCCTGATTATCTGGTTTCCTGATTGACTGATTGCCTGATTTTCTGCCCATTAATATTTTAATGGTTGACATTTGACCATTTTCTTGTATAATCGGGCTATCATATTTATCCCAAAGAGAGAAACTTTACCAACTCATGCAGAAATATCACATTACCCTCTCCCTTATTATTATTGTTATCCGAGTTCTCCATTACCTTTGGATGGAGGGCTTACCACGGGTTAGGCATGCCAATATTTTGGTTAGAAAAAATTAGCACACCAAAATGAAAAACTTGGAAGCCACCCGAAACATAAAGGGTGGTTTTTTTCTTGAGACATTTCCCGATCGGTACAATTCAGATTTACAGTTACCAATCAATAAATCCTGAACTTGAAGAAGGAGGTAAAACCGTATAGACAATCAAAACCTGGTTTTTCATAAAAGTTTCATGGAAGAAAAAGTATTCTAATTGGAGAAGAAAAGGAGAAGTACATAATGAAGATTCGCCGTTTGTTGTTTGTTGTTGTAATCCTGGCACTGGCCGTTAGCGCCTGTGTTCCCCAGGCTCCTGCCGAAGAAGCACCTATGGAAGAAGCACCCGCCGAAGAAGCCGCTCCTGTTGAAGAAGAAGCTGCTCCTGCTGAAGAAGCCCCGGCTGAAGAAGAAGCCGCTGGCCCTCCTGCAGAATGTGAAGCGGACGAGTTTGGCTGCGCCGTGATCCCCGCTGGCGACACCATCAAAGTTGGTATGGGCGCCCCCTTGCTGGGTGACTACTCCATGTTCGGTATTGACATTTCCCAGGGTGTTGAAGTTGCCCTCGTTCAGGATGATGGTTTCGAAGGCTGGAGCTACGAATTGGTAGCTGAAGATACCGGTGGCGCACCCGAAGCTGGTGCAGCAGTTGCCAACAAGATGGTCACCGACCCGACCGTTGTCGCCATTGCCGGCCACATTTTCTCCGGCTCCACCGCCGCAGCCATGCCGATTTACGAAAAAGCTGGCTTCCCGATGATGTCGCCCTCCGCCACATTGCCCGAACTGACCGAAAAAGGCTCCGCAGTCTTCAACCGCCTGGCCTTCACCGATGCCACCCAGGCAAAATTCGCAGCCCAGTTGCTGTTCGAATCCCTCGGTGTGACCAAATTGGCCGTTATGCACGACGGTTCCTCCTATGGTCAGGGTCTGGCCGAAGGCACCAAAGCCTTCTTTGAAGAACTGGGCGGCGAAGTTGTGGCTGTTGAAGCCATCACCCCCGGCGAAGTTGACTATATTGCCCCGCTGTCCTCGATTGCAGCCAAGGGCCCCGAAGCCATCTACTACGGTGGTTACGCTGCTGAAGCCATTGTGATGGCCAACCAGTGGCAGCAGGCTGGTCTCGACGGCGTGACCCTCTTCGGTTGCGACGGCACCTACGGTGTTGAATTCACCGACAAAGCCGGCCCCAACGCCGAAGGTTCGATCGCTGTTTCCCTGGTTCCGCCCGATTCCGCAGAAAAGACCGCTTTTGACGAAGCTTACCGCACCGCCTATGGTATGGAAGCTGGCGAATTGAGCGCCTTCTCCTGGTCCTCATACGACACCGGCGCAGTGCTGGTGGCAGCCATCGAAAAAGTCGCCATTGTTGGCGCTGATGGCAACCTGTATGTGCCGCGCGGCGCCCTGGTGGAAGCCGTTCGCACCACCGACTACACCGGTCTGACCGGTCTGGTGAAGTGTGACGAAGTTGGCGAATGTAACGCCTCTGGCCCGACCTTCTACATTGTCGAAAATGGCGAATGGGTTCCTTTCGTTCCCTAAGCTAAACTAAAATCAGATTATAATTTGGTGGGGAGGACATTGCCTCCCCACCAAATTCCATGTATTATCATCATTATCATCATTAATGGAAAGTTGAAACATACTTATGGACGAACAAAAAACTACGCGGGAGCAATCCTCGTTGAATGTAGGCAAATTGATCCGGTGGATTGCCGGGGTTCTTTTGCTTGCCCTGGTAGGCTGGCGAATTTACCAGACCGCATTCATCGAAGGAGGCTATGGCCCCGACACATGGATGCGGTTTATTATTGCCGGTCTGGTCATTGGCGGGATGTATTCCCTGATCGCCATCGGGTATACGCTTGTTTACGGTATTCTCTTCATGATTAATTTTGCCCACGGCGAAGTGATGATGCTGGGCGCTTTCGGCGGGTACTTTATGTTTGAACTGTTTGCATTCATCAAAGCACCCACGGCCAGCGACCCCAACATGAACTTCCTGAACGCATACCCCCTGGTTTCCGTACTCATTTCCTTTATCGTCGGAGCAGTTGTATCCGCCGTTGCCGGTTTACTGCTGGAACGCATCGCCTACCGTCCGCTGCGCAAGGCCCCTCGTCTGGTGCCGCTGATCAGCGCTATTGGTGCTTCCATCTTCTTGCAGAACGCAGCCCAATTACTCTTTGGTCCGCAGCGTCGCCAATATATCAACCCTGATCTGCTGTGGCGTGGTACCGGTTGGAGCATCCCCGTCGGGGATGCCACCGTGCTGCTTACCTATACAGGCGCATTATCCCTTGTGCTGTCAGCATTATTGATGATCGGTCTGGCCTATGTTGTCAATAAAACAAAACTGGGCCGTTCCATGCGCGCCGTCGCCGAAAACAAACAGGCAGCCGCATTGATGGGCATCGATGTTGACGATGTGATCGGAAAGACCTTCATCATCAGTGGTGTGCTGGCTGGTTCAGCAGGCGTCATGTGGGGCATCCACAACGGCCTCTTCAACCATTACGTCGGTTTCCTGCCCGGGATCAAGGCCTTCACCGCGGCCGTGCTGGGCGGTATCGGTAACATTCCCGGCGCGATGATGGGTGGTATGCTGCTTGGCCTTCTCGAGTCAGTTGGCCCCGCAGTACTGGGCCTGGACTTCCAACTCAAAGACGTGATCGCCTTTACCATCCTGATCCTTGTGCTGATCTTCCGCCCGTCCGGGTTGTTGGGTGAAGCGCTCTCAGAGGAGAAAGTCTAATGCGTACATCCATCAAAAACGGTATCCGTCTTGGCGCCATCGTTGGCGTTGTCCTGATTTTCTTTCACCTGACTGGCTTCTCTGTTGTTGCTTCCAGCATGCTGGGCAGCATCCTCGGTAACGTGGAAAAAAATGTCGCGGTGGAACAACTCCCCACCCTGAATCTGGCTCTCATTGTCGGCATCATGGGATTGATCGCTGGCGGATCAGCATCCAAGAACCGGGAAAATGATTCGTGGACCAATGCCCTCGTCTCAGGAACAGTTGCCGGTGTGTTTGCCGGTCTCCTGACAGGCATTTTCATCTTCGCTGTCGGATTTGCCAGTTTCAAAGAAATTGACATGCGCAATTACCTGCCGGAAATTGGCCCGAATATCATTGAATATCTGCTGTTTAATGGCAATGCTGCTGCGCCGTATCTTAGCCTGGGCCTGTTGACCATCAGCGGCCTCGCTGGTGCAGCCCTGTCCAAAGGCGTTATCCGTGCCGATTGGCGGAAAAATGCACAGGCAAATTCGGTGCAGTCCTTCAATGCCTTCATTCAAAAACCCTCCATTCAAAAAGTCGTCAGCAACAAGATTATGGTCTATGCCTTCCTGGCTGTGGCTGTATTGATCCTGTACTTCTTGCCCACCAAATGGGGCTCCTACTGGAACTTCATCATGGGAACGGTTGGGATCTACATCCTGCTCGGCCTGGGCCTGAACATCATCGTTGGTCTTTCCGGCCAGCTTGTGCTGGGCTACGTGGCCTTCTTTGCCATCGGTGCCTATACATTCGGTCTGCTGACCGCCCCCGAGCCGCATGCCATCGGCATGAATTTTTGGCTGGCGATTGTATTCTCCATCCTTGCTGCCGCATTAACTGGCATTCTCCTCGGGCTGCCGATCCTCAATTTGCGCGGTGACTATCTGGCCATCGTAACCCTTGGATTTGGCGAGATCATCCGCATTTTGCTCAAAAGCGATATGCTCACTGATTTCACCAACGGCCCCAGCGGACTAAGCGACCTGTCACAGACCAAGATGGATGGGGCGCGCTTTTAATGATGTGAATTATTTCCATTTGACGGTGATCTTTGTAGTGATTGCCATTTTCATTGCCAACCGGCTGCAATACTCCCGCACCGGGCGGGCATGGCTTGCCATCAGTGCAGACCAGACCGTAGCAAAAGCAACCGGCATCAATACGTTCAAATACAACCTTCTCGCGCTGGCCCTGGGAGCTGCCTTCGCTGGTTTGGGCGGTGCGCTATTCGCCTCCCGCAATCAGTTTACCGGCCCTGAAGACCATATCCTGCATGGTTTCAATCAACGTGCTGTGTCTGGTCATTGTTGGCGGCATGGGCAGTATCCCGGGCGTGGTGGTCGGTGCCTTTGTGCTCAAAGGTGTCCCCGAACTGCTGCGCGACCTGGAAAGCTACCGCCTGTTGGCATTCGGCGCCCTGCTGGTCGTGATGATGATTATTCGCCCTGAAGGCTTGTGGCCCAAAGGACGGCCTGCATTGGAGGCCATGTACTACCAGAAACATCCCAAAGACAGCCCACCAGATGGTGAGGTGCAATCATGACAGAAACTGTAATCCAGACCCATAAACTATCCAAGATATTCGGTGGATTGACCGCCGTGGACAAGGTTGACCTGACCGTACCCGAGCGGGCCATCGCCAGCATCATCGGTCCCAACGGTGCAGGCAAGACCACCTTCTTCAATTGTGTTTCCGGGTTTTATACCCCTGAGGAAGGCGATGTTCTGTTCTATGGCAGGCCAATTCAGGGCAATGCCACCGACAAAATTTGTGCAATGGGTATTTCCCGCACATACCAGAATATCCGCCTGTTCAGTCAGATGACAGCTATTGAGAATATCATCATCGGCAAACATCCTCGTTTGAAAGGCACCTGGTTGGAAGCCATTTTGCACAACCGGCGCTACATGTTGGAAGAAGAAGAAGCAGTAAAGGAAGCCTTGCACTTGCTGGAATTTGTCGGACTCGAAGGCCTTGGCGATCATCTTGCCCGCAACCTTCCTTACGGCGCCCAGCGGCGTCTGGAGATTGCCCGCGCTCTTGCCAACCACCCAAAACTGCTCCTGCTGGATGAACCCACCGCAGGCATGAACTCGCAGGAAACAGCGGACATGACCGCTTTCATCAAGAGTCTGCGTGATGATCTTGACATTACCATTTTGCTCATTGAGCATGACATGAAAGTTGTCATGGGTATTTCTGACCAGATCACGGTTCTTGACTATGGCACCAAGATCGCCGAAGGGAAGCCAAAAGAAATCCAGGCCAACCAGCGCGTGATTGAAGCCTATCTTGGACCAGGCGCTGCCGCACTATCCAAAAAATTCCAACGGAAGAAATCACATGATGCTTAAAGTCGAAAACCTGAACGTCTATTACGGTGCGATCCATGCATTGAAAGGGATCGATTTTCACCTTGAAGAAGGCGAAATCGTAGCCTTGATCGGCGCCAACGGAGCCGGAAAAAGCACCACCCTCAATACCATCTCCGGCCTGCTGCGCCCCACCCCTGGCAAGATCGTTTTTCAGGGCGAAGAAATTACACAGACCCCGCCCCAGGAAATCGTCAAAAAAGGCATCATTCAGGTGCCTGAAGGCCGCAAGATATTTGCCCGCATGACGGTCATGGAAAACCTGGAAATGGGTGCGTATACCCAGCCTGACAAGGCCAAATTCGAAGAGAACCTCGAAGCAGTCTATTCCCGCTTCCCGCGTCTCAAAGAACGCACCAAGCAGCTTGGCGGCACACTCTCCGGCGGCGAACAGCAGATGCTTGCTATGGCTCGCGGTATGATGAGCAACCCGCATTTGCTATTGCTGGATGAACCTTCAATGGGTCTCGCCCCGATTCTGGTGGAACAGATCTTTGAGATCATTCAATCCATTAACGAACAGGGTGTCAGCATCTTACTGGTGGAACAAAACGCCCACATGGCGTTATCCATCGCCGACCGCGGCTACGTACTTGAGACCGGTAAAACTGTTCTCGAAGGCCCCGGAACTGAGTTATTGCATGATCCCCTCGTACAGGAAGCTTACCTCGGTGCATAAACCTTCCAATGAATGTATCGTCCATAAAAAAAGAGGCTGCCTGATAAGGCAGTCTCTTTTCCTTCATGTTTCATAAATAACCCCACCATGCCGTGTGCAGCGTAGTTTTGAACCTGCAAAAGCAGGTGTGGCTCCGCCTGGTGCAGTTTCGCCTTGGCTCAGGCCTATCGCGTACCTGTCTCAAAACGAAGCCCTTATTTCAAGTGTTGGCTCAAAACCGGTCTTGCAGCATCACGAACACAGCAGGGTATAATTCTTATACCATATTATTTTCGGATTGTATA
Source organism: uncultured Chloroflexia bacterium (assembly GCA_963753895.1). Lineage (GTDB taxonomy): Bacteria > Chloroflexota > Anaerolineae > Anaerolineales > Anaerolineaceae > SMBSF63. The sequence continues at coordinate 95,096 of CAVWEE010000003.1, forward strand.
GTGACCCGAAATTGTCGCAATAAGATGATGTACCAGGAAAACATTAATGAAGATTGAAACCATCCGCAGCTTTATCGCCATCCCCCTGCCTCACACTGTGCAGCACACCATCGCTGATTGGCTCGATACCCTGCAAAAACGCCAGAGAAATGGCATTCGCTGGGTAAACACCTCGAAAATGCACCTGACTCTGAAATTCCTTGGAGATATTTCCCCTCAGCAAATACCTGACATCCAAAAAGAAATGCTGGCTGTTGCCGCAGCAAGTCCAGCCTTCTCGTTTGACCTGAAAAGCCTGGGAGCATTCCCCGGCGTATATAAACCGCGTGTGATCTGGGTAGGTGTGATCGCTCCTCTGGCCTTGCAGCAGTTGCACCACAACCTGGTGACACGGCTGGAAATACTTGGTTTTCCGGCAGAAGATCGCAAATTCTCACCGCACCTCACCCTGGGGCGCATCAGCCGCCATGCCAGCGAAAAGGACATTGCCGGGGTCACTGCCCTGTTGCGCCAACCGCCCAAAATTTCCCTTCCGGGGATTCCAGTTGATTCCCTGCACTTGTACCGCAGTGACCTTCTCCCGGGAGGGTCCGTCTATACCCTATTGAAACACGCCCCGCTAAAAGAGAAATAATAACCCCGCAATACAAATTGGCACTGATATTGCATTGGTATGATTTAGGAAAATTTTATTGACAGCATAGCCTATCCGCCTTATACTGAATCTTAAGGAAAGATTTAAAATACAATGATCTCAACCGTAACCACTTCCACTGTTGCTACTGTAACCATTGCCGGCTCATTTGCCGCAATCGGTATCATTATTCTTTTGGGCATGCTCATCCAGAAAGAGCTTTCCTCCACAGCGGACACGGAGAAAGCACGACGATTAAGCAAAGCGCTCAACATCGGCATCATCCCCCTCATCGTAGCCTTTTTGCTGATCATTCTTTCCCGCGTCTTCAACGTGCTGTAAAGTATTCTTTTCCACATACAAATCAATTCGATTACTTCCCGTCCCCCTTTGACAAAGGGGGATGTCACGTAGTGACAGGGGACGTCCTCCAGCGGAAAGATTTTTTAATAGATGTCGGAAATTTGAATTTCTGAATAGGCACATCACAAACGCCGGTTTATTCCCCCGCAATCAACACCCAGCGCACAGCATCAAACCCGACGACCTCATCCACGTCAGGTACATTCATCGCATGGTTATCGAGGCGCAAGAAGGCGCCTTCCCCTTCTTTGAAGGCATATATCCCCAAACTGGCCCATTGACCCTGATACTTGCTTTGATCCACTAATACGACAACAGGCTCATCCAGACCACCAATTCCGTACATCGCAAACGGGAAGGTCGCAAATCCATCGGGGCAAAATACCTGCACCTCATAATAGCCATCTGCCGGCAGGTCTGGATACCATTCAACCACTGCATCTGCTTCCCCCTCCGTAGGAGATGCCCACACCAGATCTCCACCGATCCCGTTCTGCGACAGCCATGTCGTCCCGCCAGTGCGGACAAAACCAGGGTCGCCGTCGTCCACCATGATCAGATACTCATTCGGAACCTGTACTGCCACCTGGGGCACTGTTTCCGGGAAAGGTGCCAGAGGCGGCCTGGGCGTGGCTGTAGGAGGTGGTGAGGTCGGCGTCCGGGAAGCAGTTGGTGGTATCGATGTAGGGTCAGTATCTGGTGGGAGCAGCGTTGGCGCGGAGGTGTATGTCGGTACAGGGGTCCATGTATTCACCGGCAGCGGCGTCTCGGTGGGCAGCGGACTTGAAATCGTTGCCGTCAACGGCGGGGGAAGCGGCAGCCATTCCGGCATCTGATAAGACCCCGCAGCCAGGAAGGGGAATATGAGAAATAGTCCGATATTGGTCAACCCATGGGCAATGGTCACCCCCAGAATAGAACTTGTTTGCTTAACTACTTGACCGAAATACAACGCCACCAGCAACACAAACAGGAAGTCTGTAAATGAACGGTAGCCCAGGTGCATCACCGCAAACAGCAGGCCGGCATACAGCAACCCCCATCGTCCAATAAATTCCCGGGAGGACTGCTGTAACAAACCGCGAAAGATGACTTCCTCCAGCAAACCGGTGAAAATGAGCAAGATTAGCGCTGGCTGCCAGATCAGGCGAAAAGAGAAAATCTCCACCAACGGTTGGGGGCGCAGGATCACATACTCTGCATACCCCAACAGAATACCTGACAAGGCAACAAGAATTTGCAAACCCGGTCGGCTGACATTGAACAGCAGGCGGTCAATGCTCAACCCCATCATCCTCGCGCTGAAAAACGCTGCCAGGAAAAGTGGCGTCCCGATAATCAGATACCAATAAACGAAGAGGAAATTCGTCAGCGGAAGGGAAAGACTTATCAATCGAATAAGCGGGACCAACGCCATCGAGAAGTAAAAACGCTGTACCACCCGCCGCTGGGCAGAGGCCCCCTGCAGGATGAGCAGAAGCAGGATCACGCCATGCAATACCAGCCCGATCAGTGGATCACTCCCTGAAGTGAAAAACTCTCCCAGCGAAATACCCAACAGGAATAGCAAGGCCGCCGGTAACGCGCCTTTCAACGCGCCGGGTTGTGCCGGAGATGTTACCTTTTTCCTGATTGGGTTCGTCATTGAGGATGGCCTTCAATATGACAATAAACAACACTTATCACGGTTACTTTCATTGTTCCACAGTATACAGGAAAACCTCACCGTTGTCATAACTGCGCCAACACATTTCGGCAAGAAATTCATTAAACTCGGGCGTCGGAAGAACATAATCACTGATTTGATAATCGGGATAGGGAATAAAGAAACCATTGCGCAGGTCAAACTGACGCACAAGGATAGATGCAGCTCCTTGATAGGTATTTGCTTCACGTGGGTCAATCTCCAAAATTTCCTTCAGATACCGTCCGGTCTTGCTGCTGGCGGCAATCTGCCCCTCCCCTTGATAGCTCAAAGCCTGGTCCATGCCGCGCACTTCAGCGCCATAAAACCCGGGGCGTATGCTCAACTCCTCCAGATACAGCGGACTATCGGGCATCGCCCGCAGCGGAGAAGTCATCATTGCCCCCACGGTGATCAACACCAGCAGCGCCAGCCCGCCCATTTTCAGCGCAGTCAACCAGGCAGCCCTGGGTTGGCGCGCGCGATGATCCAGCAATTGTTTAACCCCGAAAGCGCTGAATACACAGGCTGGCACATACAGGAATGAAATCCACCGCGCAGGCAGAATGTGCCGTAAACCAAGGAATGCCCCCCCATAGGTAATGAAGATCAATACAGATGTCAAGACGATAAATGCCATTACGGTCGCCCGCTTTGAGAACAAGCGCAAACAGCCGAGAATGCCCACCACAGTCAACAGGAGCAGCATCACCCAGCCCAGATCACCCAGAAAGACCTGTAATTCGGAGAGCCGTCCTGCGCCGGAAACCATCTGCACATCCCCCAGAAATGCTTCTTCAATGGACATCTTGATCGTAACCGCCACCCGCGCCAGGAAAGTCTCTTCCGGAGCAGTGGCATTGTAGCTCCAGTACACCACAGGCAGCACCACCGCGAGGGCTACAAACGTTACCGAGATGAACGGCATCCGGATCTGGGATTCGCGTGCATCCTCAAAGAAAACAAAGGTCATGAAGAGCAGGAATACGGAGATCATCAGGATCAGGGCGGACAGCGTATGCACAAAAACTATCACCACCAACAACAGGATCAGGATTACCGTCCACGTCGTGCGGAACCGTTTGCGATAACGGTTGCGAACAACAATGCCCATCAGCAGTAAAGCAAAGATAGTGATCCCGATCGTCATGGGGGTGATCTGCATCCCCCACTGTAGCTGATAGTCGCTCAATGTGAGCAACAGGAAGGCTAACAGACCCGTCTTATGGTCGAACAATACGTTGCCAATCGAAAAGACCGCCACCAATGAAAGTGATTGTAACACGCTGATCATGAAAAAGCTTGCTTTCAAATCCAGTCCGCTGAGCTGGTGAAAAACTGCGATCAATACCTGAAAAATCGGGAAGGAACTGTACGCTTCGCCCTGCGGGAACTGCCCCTGGGCAATGAAGCGCTCCACCAGGTCCAGATGATAAAACGGATCATTCCCTATCAAGGTCGGATACTGGAAGAATCCACTGGCTTTGAAACCAATGCCCAGCAGCAAGACCTGAGCAAGGACCACACGCTGTTTCCACACCGGCGAAGTATCGAAGAATACGATTTGCAGCACAGTACATGCCACTGCGCAAAGGATGAGACCAATGTAATCTAACCCGCGCACATAGCTGTGTGAGGCGCGCAAAAGAAGCACCGAAGCCAGCAGCAGAGTCAATGATGTTGCAGATAACATCCCAAAAATAAGGCTGTCGTGCTGGCTGGCCTGAACTGGCGCAGTTATCTGCACAGATGCAAACACACGATAGGAAGCCAGATAGAACAGACAGGCGACAAGGATGGCGTAACCGAAATAGGCACGGTTAAGATGGAAATAATTGCTGACAACAATTTCAGCTGCTCCCGTGACAATACCAAGCACAGCCAATGTCAAGTCTGGCTTGCGAAAGAGAATAAACCGTTTACGCTTGCTATTGCCTTTGGTCATCGCTTCATTGCCTGTTTGATCAATGCGGGAAGCTGCTTCCAGACTTCCCCTAGTCTTTGCCGTCCAAAATAAGCACGCACTTCATCATCTGTGATCACCTCTTCACGACGGAGAACAGCCTTGCAATACCCGGCCAGGTGAGCTATGAATAGATATTTCGGCGAACGGAATAGCAATTCATAGCACGCGTGACCCAGCACCAGCAATGGATGATATCCCAGATAATGCTGTTCAGAACCAGCCATCTCCCAGCGAGACCACAAGGGCGTAGCGCTGTGCGCCTTTCGGCGGTGATAGGCCTCAATATGGGCAAAACGCTGCAGTTTCCAGCCGCGCAAGGTAGCTTTTGCCTCCGCCACCGTTTCCGGAGCGCGGGTCACCGGGCTGCCGCCAATCTCCTCAAAACACGTCCGTCGGAAGAGACGAATACCATCGGTCGGATGGTCTGCAAGCACCACCTCTTTTTTCACGGGTTGAATGTTGCCCGCAGAATCCACATCCGCATTGGTCAGGCTTGGGCTGGCAACCCCCAGACGCTCGTCGGCAGCAAATTCCGCCAGCAGGGAAGCAAAGCAGGTCTCCTCAAAGATGACATCCGCATCCACTTTGCCTAACAGGTCATACGAGATTCCGCGCCGCGCCGCCTCGGCCTGCAAAACGTTAAACCCATGATCCACCACGCGGGCATAATGCAGTCCCAGCCCACCTGGCTCATACGGCATCGTGATGCTGAACACCCAGTTGTGTGCCGCAACAAGCCCATCAATGATCGCCTGACTGCCGTCTGTGCTGGCGTCATTGACGAGCAGCCACAGCGCCGGCTGCACCGTCTGGCGTAGCAACATCTCTGCCAGCAAGGGCAGAAATTGTTCTTCATTCTTGATAGGCGTCAACAATACGTACTGCACAAATCATCCTTTTTTTGTATTGGCAGGCGCTTGCCTACCTGTCCGATATGCATACTCTTAGGAACTCAAGTCTTGAGCGCATAAATTCATTCTCAATAGAGAATAACCACAGAATTGGTACCTGCAATTTCTCATTACTCAAACACCGCCGACAAATCCACGCAATCCTCACCCGGGATCTCAATCCAGCGATATCCTTCTATCCCCTTATGTTGATCGAGCTCCAGCCGCAGCTTCCCGGCTCCTGTTTCAGTCTTGGCTATACGCAATAGTAATCTGCTGCTGCTCACCCGGCGAAAGTTCAAAATTACCGAGGATCATGCGCTCGCCTTCCGTCATCTGACACACAAGGGTGAAAAATTGGGTACGCTCTTCGTGGCTCTGTGCCACCAAGGCTGTTCCTTCTCCGCTTGAAACCACATAAAATTCCGTGAAGCTTTCCCGCGTTTCGTGGATGTGGAACAGGCCAAATGCCAGCAGCACCAGTGGAACGATCACCGCTGCCAGCAGAGAAGGCCAGTTGATCTGCTGCGGTGAACCTGTCTGCCGCATCTGCGCTGCCTGTTTGAATTTGTTCCCTCCCAAAAGCAAGATATCAGTACCAACGGCTAGCCATTGCACCAGCGATCTTTCTATCGGGATCCGGAAATAGATCATCACCAGCACTTCCAGCGCGATCAAAAACGCGCTGAGGAACAGGATCAACAACACTTCCACTTCCAGCTCAAAAGGCCGCTCACCAAACAACAAACGCACAAACAACCAGCCCGGCATCACAAAAGCCAGCAGCACCCCCACTGCTGATTCCAGCCAGCCAACCGCCCAAAACATGGAAGCAAACAACGCCAGCAGCAGGAAACCCAGTATGAGGCTGTCAGCGTGATTGGAAAATCGCAGCCTTATCATGCCGCCCTCCCTGGCCGCCTGGCACCGAAGCACAGCATAGACAAAACCACCTGGGAGATCAGCCAGCCAATGCCGACTACTTTCAGTTCCCAATGATCCACCAGCATGAAAAATACCAGCAAGTAAACCGCCGTGGATACCAAAGACAGGGCGAGCAATCGCTGCAAATCTTGTTCAACCTGCATGCGGGTGAAAAATACCCGGTTCAACGAGACAAACGGAGCAGCCAATGCCATCCACACCAGCAGTGGGGCAGCTAATTGGTAAAACTCGCCAAAGATGAGCAGCACCCATGGACTGCCCAGACCCAGCAGCACCGCCAATGCACAGGTGATCCACAAACTCAAACGCAGGGACCGAGTGAATACTGGCGAAAAACCCTTTGCATCATGCGAACCCTCAGCAAAGGCTGAACCAGCAATCGCCTGCCCTGCGCTGGCAATCAAAGAGCCCAACATCCAGGAAATGTACGCATTGGCGCTGTAGGCTGGTCCAAGGCGTTCCATCACCAACAGAGGGGTCAGTAGCAATGGCACCTGATACGCCTGCAAGGCGAGATGGACAATAATAGAAAAAGGAATTAGTTTTTTGAGGGTAGCCGCATCCCAAATAATGCCAAAACGAAAACCGGGCAGCAAGCGCGGCAAAAAAATGAACACACCCACCAGCACCGAGAGGAACATGCCCGACACCATTGCCACGATAATCCCCAATCCTCCCCATGAAGCAAGCATAAGTGTCAAAATGAGACGCAGCAAGTTGGTGATCACCACCATCCAGAACCCGAATTTACTCTGGCGCAGGGCCTGGAAGATCATTTGCATCAGTGAGTTTGCACCGAAGACTGGAGCGCAAAGCACAAAAGCAAACAAAATGCTCCCGTGGCTGCCCACCGCTGCCAGCGAAGGTGACCACAACGGTGCCCCCAACACATACACCAGGCTGGCGAGAACAGAAACGACGATAGTAAAAACCAGAGCCGTATTGACCATGCGTACTGGTTCTTCGGCTGCGGGCAGGAATTTGATCAGTCCCATCCCCAGCCCCAGGCCTGCCAGCCCGGTCAACATCTGTGAGGTGGAAATGACTGTCGTCGCCAGACCAACCTCCTCCGGCAAATACAAGCGTGAAGCCGCCAGCCAGACCAAAAAGCCAAAGCCGGAGGAGAACATCAGGATCGCAAACAGGAAGAAAGATTAATGAGCAGCGAATCTTCGCCACGCAATACTTTCGTCATCCGCTCCCAGTCTATTCCTGTTCCACGCGCCATTTATTCACTCACAATCTTGTTCAACCATACACATACCGTTTCCAGATCATCCATGGTTGGTGATGCTGGCAGATGCACCCGACAGGAAGCCTTTCCAGCACAAGTTGTTACCGTCTCCTCCGCAGCAGTCAGGCCATTCATCGGATAAACATAGGCATAGGCCTCACGGTACTGCGGATAAGCATCATTAAACCCCATATTGACTGAATTGTGTTGCTCCAGGCGCATCCCATAGCCCATGGCTTTCAGATTATCGAAAAGGGGAATTTCCTCAATTGTCAATTCACCTACGCCGCCAGCCTGCATCTCCACCAAAGCGGCAATTTCTGCACCTGGGGCATAGCGCTCTGGCCCAGCATCATCAGTCAATGACATCAACGCGACCCTGAGCCGGTCAATGGTTGTCAGATGCTCGTTGTCCTTGTGTGCCAGCCGGTACCCGAAAAGCGCCGGATAGGTAGGAAAGCTCAGCACCTGATTTCCTTTAAGCAAGACCCCATCATCACCTAGCGCTCGCCATGCCGGAGACATACGCAGCAGGGACATGAGCACACTGGTTTTGAAAGCCCCCCCGCGCCCATGCAACACCACCGCGCGCCCATCCCGAGCTGCACCCGCCGCGTGCGCCAGCGCCCACCCCTTCTCCCTGAACTTCTGCGACAGCAGTTGGCGAGTCAAAAGCATCTTGCTGAACATGCCGGGCAGCAGCGCCTGGCGCAGCCCACCGCCGCGCAGATCAAGACGGATATGGGTCGGTCCGTTTTCAAACCCTTCGATTTCCACCTGCCAGCGAAAACCCTGGTACCCGTCCTCACAGTACAAATAATTACGCCGCACATGGTACTTGTGATCCACCAGATAGCAATCCTCATTTTGCGCCTCAAACTTACCCAGTTCCAGAGTGAGATCCGGCGCACCAGGCAGAGTGTCCACCCGGAAATACGAAAAAGGATCACCCAGAGACGCCTGTGCAGATGACCCGCCTCGTTCATGATCAATGATCTGCATACCAACCAGACCATGAAAATCGTAAAAAGAATGTCCTGCGCTCATGCTATCTCCCCTGTGCCCGCGGCCAGAGCCTGCACCTTGATCTCTTCCGTGATGCGCTCTGGAACAGTGATCACCTGCAAGGCAGCATCCACTGGCAGGTTCGCCGCCAGCGTCTCAGGGTAAACATCCCATAGCCTGGCCAGGCTTGAATCCGGAAAAAGGCAGGCATAGGCCGCTGCATGGCGTACAAAGGAGGAAAATTCCAGCTTCATATTGCTCGTCATGCAAGGGATCAGGTCCTCCCGCAGCAGAGGTTCACAGGAATAGCTGTCAACCGTTCGCATCATGTTCAACTTTATCATCCGCGCAGAGTCACAGATTGAGCCCTGCAGGAAACGCAACGGGCTGACCGCAGAAAACACCTTGATATACCCTAGTGTCAACCGGTAGACCACCGCCAGCACCCGGAAGCGCATCTTCTCAAAGGTATCCAGGTTCTCCCAAACGCGGGGATGCAAATTGTAACCAAACATATTCAAATCAGATAAATAACTGTAGACCATGCCATCCTTGAGGATGACAAAATTATCCCCCATATAGGACATGCCGTTGTTAAATGCCGCCGCCAGAGCAAGGGTGGTTTTGCCACCGCCGCCGCGCGCCGCAAACAGGAATGCATCCCCGTTTTGCGCAGCCGCGGATGCATGCAGCAGACTGCCCCCCCGCAATTGCAGGAGATAGAAAATAAAGAAAGAAATAATCCTCCCGGCAATAAAGGGTCGTCCCTGAGCATTGGCAGATATCCGCAGTTCAAGCATGTCACCATCCAGACCAGAAACATCAAAAGACCAGCGCGCGCCCATCTTGTACCGTTCGCCACGAAAATAGAGATAGTCTTTTTTAATCCAATAGGTATCATCCAGCACAGTGCAGCCTTGCACATCCAGCTTAAAGGCCCCAATCACGACACGCATGTCAGGAGAAACGGCGGGATCATATTCTGTCCTGAAACACTGGTAGCGGTGCTGCACATCCATTAACGCTTTCGCCAATCCTCCCGAACGATCAAGGATGTCAAAGGTGCAAAAGCCGTGGATGTTATAGCGTGTAACTTCGTCAGGTATCATGTGTCCTCTTTCCTCACAATCACATACTGGTCATGATGCCCAACCACGCCCAATTCAATCACCTTCAAAGCGCTGAGAAAGATAATCTATAAATTCTACCTGTGTCCATTCGCGCACATGCCATCGGCTGCGCGGACGGAAACGCGCAGGCAGCCCCAACCGCCTGCGCTCCGGTGTGCTAAACAGGAAATATTCACAGTCCACATGGGCCAGGAAAACCAGCAGTGCATCGGGGTCCTGCAAATGTTCAATCACGTCCGAACAAATCGTCAGACCGAATTTCTCCCGCGGTGGATTGGCGAAATCCGACAGCGCCCAGGCCCGGTCGGGGTATTTCTCCTGCAAAAAAGCCAGGGTTTCCGGTAATTCCAGGCCAAGGGTTTCCTCGTCTGCAAAATACTTGATCAGCTTGTATCCCGAGCCGCAGCCCACATCTAAAATGACATGCAACCCTTGTTCATCTGCAAAGCGCCGTGCCGCCTGATAGACTTCATTTTGAAAGGAATCCGTATTCGCCGTGTCATCAAAGGGAACAACCTTCTTATGAGGCAGATATGCCGCAGTGATGCAATACTCATCTTTAGTCTTGCCCTGCAACCAATAATACAATGCCCGCAGGTACGCTGCCACAGCAAAGAAAGGCACCAGCGGCAGAAGCAGTTGGTGTTTATTCAACCGCCGGTTGAGCTTCTCGAGCCGCCTTGAAATCTTCTCAGCCAACGGCTGCCAATCGTCCATCTGCCAGCGCAGGGCCTGCACCAGCGCATCGGACTGGTCAAATTCTGCCTGCATGTTCAACGAACGCTGGATAGCCTCCTGCAAGGATGCTGTCGTTAACTCCGTCACCAACACCGCCCGCCCCTGACGGTCCAGTTCCGCTGACAGCTCGATTTGGTGATCGGTGTAGTTCTCGCCGTATGCCGTCAAACGCGGCGTGACCACCAGCGGTTTATCCTGCTGCAAAGCCGTGATGATCGTCCCCGCACCTGCCTGGGCAACCACCAACCGCGCCTGACTGATCCAGTCTGCCATTTCCTGCATGGTGCAAAAATCAAAATGGCGGGCATGCTGCGGGATCGTTTCCGTCACCCCGCGCTGGATAACAACCTGCTCATCCAGCTCAGCAGCCAGCTCGTCCGCAGCCTGCACCAGACGGTCAAATCCCTGATGGTGGGTTCCTACGGTCACAAAGATCATATTACCCCGCCACGGTACTTCGCTTTCGGCCCACAAGCCTCCAGCAGTTGCGGCCACTGCACCCAGAACTCATCCACCAGCGGGTATGCCAGTTTCCCGGTGCGGGAGAGGCTGTACACACGGCACCAGCTTTCCAGGAAAATGGTTTTGATACCCATTACCTTGCCCCAAAAGAAGAAAGGCAGGGCAATCTCTGATCCCGTGCTGAAGATGACCTGCGGGCGCTCCCGCAGCAGGAGGCGCAAAGCCCACCCAAAAGTACGCAGGAAAACCAGCGGGCGTTCGCCGATATTCGCGCAGAAATAGGCTGGCGCAATCCGGTGCAGTTCCTCATCCCGCGGGCTGTAATGCGTGACAAAGAACACCTCATTGCCTTCGAATGCCTCCATCACCTGCAAGGTTTCGGTGAGATGCCCGCCCTGGGTACATACCAATGCAATTTTCAATGTGGATATTCCTCCGTTTATAAAGGACGATCTGCTGGTAGGGCGATGTCGCAGAATCGCCCCTACCATGGAAATCTCACCGCCTCTGAACACGATACACACCCAAAATCAGCGCATTATGCAGCCGATGCAGCTGTGCTATCAGCGGAGAGGCAAACCGTTTACAAACAGCCATCTCTTCGGCAAACTGATCTTCAAAACCACCGCCAGACTTAGACACCGCATACAGCCTGAACCCCGCCAGCCGCTGACGCAGGGCGTGCAGATGGTACTGCTGCCCAATGCGCAGCCAATATTCATAATCCATTGTATAGCGCAGGTCTTCATTCAGGCAGCCAACCTCATCCAGTAATCCACGCCGCCAAAACGTCGCTGGCTGGGAAACATAGTTCAGGACCTGCAAAACGCCATAACTACGGAACCCCAGCCAGAAATGCTTGTAAGCCGTGATCGCTTTGCGAATCTCGCGCCCGTCTTCGTTAATTATATTGCAGCGTCCGCTCAACCACTGCGCTTGCAAATGGGTTGCGAAATATGCTCCCACTGCATGCAGTGCTCCAGGTGCATAAACGTCATCCGAGTTCAGAAAAGCCACAACTTCTCCGCTGGTGCGGACCAGACCTTTATTAATGGCATGTGCCTGCCCGCGATCCGGCTCGCTGATCCATGTCAGTCTGTCTTCATATTGCCGAAGAATATCCAGTGTGCCGTCCGTCGAGCCCCCATCCATGACGATATATTCCAAGTCAGGATATCCCTGTTCCAGCACGGAAAGGATGGTAGTTTCAATGAAATCCACTTGATTGTAGGATGGAGTAATAACAGAAATGCGTGGAAGTGGCCTCACCGGTTGCCCTCCCCCTACTTCTTTTCGAGAAGCTCAATTAACAAACCCCGCACAGAATGCAGGATAAACCCGGTGGAAATGAGGATCATGCCAACAATCGACAGTAACACACTCGCCAGGCCAGAACCCAGAGCCAGCTCACTGGTATCAAAGAAAATGCGCACAAAGCGCAGGCCGATGATCACTCCCGCAGTCATCACTACTCCGCCTGTACCCCCAAAGTACAACAGCGGGCGATACTGACCAGTGAATTTGATCACCCCGCTCAACACATCCAAACCCTGGCGCATCACCGGGCGTTTTGGCTTGTCAAGATACTGGATCGTCACCGGCACTTCCTCGACAATCAAATGCTTCTCATGCGCCCAAAACTGCATCTCCGACTCGACGGAAAAACCAGTCGAGGAAAAACTGATCTCATCCAACGCCCGACGCGAGAAAGCCCGGTAACCGCATTGCGAATCACTGACACTAACCCCAGAAGCTGCACCGGTAACGAAATTGAAGAACTTATGCCCCAGGATACGATGGAAAGGTACCTTGCTGCCTTTCTCGATATACCGCGAGCCGATGACCACGTCCGCACGGCCCTCCAGCACTGGCGCCAGGACAACAGGCAGTTCCCCAGGCAGGTGTTGACCGTCTGCATCAATCAATACCACCGCATCAGGATCATGTTCAAGCGCTTTCTGCACACCGGCAATCAGCGCCACTCCCTTGCCCTGGTTTTCAGAAAGTCGCACCACCTCTGCCCCCGCGCGGCCAGCCAGATCGGCTGTCAGGTCAGTCGAACCATCATCAACCACGACCACGGTCACCGGGTGGCTTAAAGTCTTCAAAACCACACTGCCAATCAGGCGTTCTTCATTAAAAGCAGGAATAACAACAATCACTGTGGATTGTCCGAAATCAGATAATAAACCAGGAGTAGTTCCTTTTATTTCGTCCATCCCTTTTTTTCTCCAGGTGTTAGTACATTATCGTAATATTGCCCCATTTTGTTGTTGCAAGAACCCATCCAAAGCGATAAAAAGCAAGCCCTTCAAAGCATTGATCATTGCAAAGGGCCGCGGTTAAATCTACGTATCAACAGTATAGCATAGAGGGTAATCACAGGAATCAGCAGCAAAAGGTTTCTTAGGCAATATTAATTCGTTGGCCCCCTCCCCGGGATATCGCATTTTTCTACCTTCATTGCATCGCAAATTATGCTAGAATTGTATGATGATTATCCAATCCAATCTATAGCGAGGTGAAGTCTGAACACTCAGGAAATTGCACATCAAATTATTAATGCCCTGGAAGAGAAAAAAGCGGAAGACATTCTCTTACTTGACATTCAGGAAATTGCAAGTTTTACCGATTATTTTATTGTTTGCACAGGCAGCAGCGACCGCATGCTCCGCGCTCTGGCAGATGACATTGAAAAAAAGGTCCGAACGGAATTCAACATAAAAACCAAAGCCCAGGGACAGCCCGACAGCGGCTGGGTCACCCTGGATTTAGGGGATATTGTGGTGCATTTCTTCTCACCCGAACAGCGCAATTTCTACCGTTTGGAAGAGTTATGGAGCGAAGGCAAAGCACTGGTTCGAATGCCGTAATCCGGATCTATTCAACCTGAAGCAATTCGTTAACAAAAGCGACCACGTAAACCTTGCAGCTTGCTGCAATCTATGCTAAAATCGCTTCGTAGTTAAGTTGTAATCTATGAGGAACGCAACGGAAAGTGGGCAACGCCCCACTTTTCTGCGTCTAGGGACTTGTGTCGGAGAAAAGAAGCAATGAAAAACGAATTTGTATTGGCATTCAATGAAGTCATCGAGGAAAGGCAGCTTCCCAAAGAAGTTATCCTGAAAGCGTTGGAATCTGCAATGGTATCGGCTTACCGTCGTTCGGTAAATGCCTCCAATGCCCAACAAGTTGAAGCCATAGTGGATCAGGAAACTGGTGAAGTGATCGTCCATGCTGAAAAAGAGGTGGTGGAGTCAGTTCAGGATGATCGCACCGAAGTTTCCCTTGAAAATGCCAAAGAAGTGGACCCCGAAGCAGAGATCGGCTCGATGGTGATGATCGAAAGCACCCCCGCCGATTTTGGCCGTGTGGCTGCCCAAACAGCCCGCCAGGTGATCCAGCAGCGCATCCGCGATGCTGAACGCCAGTTGCAGCTTGATTTTTATGAGCAGCAATTGGGCGAAATCATCAGCGGCGTTGTTCAGGCCATCAACTCGCAGGGGCTCACCATCGGTCTGGAAATGCACGCTGAAGGCACCATGCGCCGCAAGGACATGATCCCCCGCGAGCGTTTTCGCATTCACGATCGCGTGCGTGCCCTGGTGGCAGAAGTGAAGAACACCCCCGCGGACCGCAAATTCTGCTCTCCCGCACCCATCGCGATTTCCTGCGCCGTCTGCTCGAGAACGAAGTTCCCGAGATCTACCACGGTGTGGTGGAAATCCGCTCGATTGCCCGCGAACCAGGCGAACGCGCCAAGGTTGCCGTTTCGGCTACCCAGGGCGGCATTGACCCGGTTGGCGCATGTGTTGGTATCCGCGGTGTGCGCATTCAGGCCATCGTCAAGGAACTGCACGATGAAAAGATCGACGTAATCGAATGGAATCCCGACTCAGCCGCCTTCATCGCAAAAGCGATCAGCCCTGCGCGTGTGCTGGGTGTTTACCTGAACGAAACCCCCGACACCGGCCGCACAGCCACAGTCGTCGTACCTGAAGACCAGCTCAGTCTGGCCATTGGCCGCGATGGGCAAAATGCCCGCCTGGCAGCCAAGCTGACCAACTGGCGTATTGACATCAAGAGCCTTTCTGAAGCCGCTGGCGACGTGCTGTACAAATTACAGCAGAATGAAGCCCTGGTTGAACTGGTCAAAGAAGAAAATGAAAATGTGGTCAAGCTGGAAGAAATGCTGGCCCGCAAGAGCGAAGGCCGCCCACTCAGCCCTGAAGAATACGACTTTATGTCGAAATTCGTTGACCGTGTCGAAAAACAAACTGCTGTGCGCATTGCTCCTCCGGAACCGGAAACACCCGATCCCGCGGTGGAAGAACTTCGTGCTGCTATTCCCGAGAAATACATCGAGCAGGACCTCCTCGAAGTGGAAGACCTGCCCGAACATATCGCCAATATCATCCAGGAAGCTGAAATCCGCACAATGGGTGACCTCTTTATGGCAATGCACGATAACCCCGATCAGATCCTGAAATTGCAGGGTATTGGCCCGCGTTCGATGGAAAAGATCCAGGATCTGGTTGCCGCAATAGATGCTGAAATGGCACCCGCTGAAGAAGTTGAAGAAGCTGCTGAAGTGGCATCGGATGCCGAGGCAGTTGCTGAACCTGCTGTCGAAGAAGCTGAAGCCGTTGTCGAAACCGCCGTTGAACCGGGTGCTGTTGTGGAAGAAGCTGTCACTGCCGATGCTGTGGTAGAACCCGCTGCCGAAGTCCCGGCTGCAGAAGAAACCTCTGAAACTGAAGCCCCCGAAGAAGAATTGTCCTTTGAAGATCTCTTCAAGATGCAATCAGAAGCCATCGTCCCTGACCGCATTGTCGAAGATGATGAGCAAGATGATGAACTTGGCGGTAAAGGCAAAGGCAAGAAGAAAAAGAAGAAACGTGGCGAGATCGTATATGATCCCGAAACAGATTTGACTGTTCGCAAGAAAAAACACAAACGTGGGCAGGACGATTGGGGTGACTGGTAAAAACCAGCTACCTGCAATCAGGATGGTGTGTGCATGACCAAAATTCGCCCTGGTAAAGGGAAACACATACCGCAGCGCACTTGCGTTGGATGCAGGCAAGTGCTGGCAAAACAGGAAATGACGCGCATCGTTGCGACCACTGATGGTGTGCAGGTAGACCTTACGGGCAAAAAAAATGGCCGTGGCGCCTACCTGCACAACCTGAAAGCCTGTTGGCAAAAAGGGATCAATGGTTCCCTGTCTGGCGCTTTGCGCAGATCATTAACAGACGAAGACCGGAAACGTTTGACTGAATATATGGAGACGCTGCCCTGACAATCACTAAAACGGGCAGCCATTTATGTAAAGATAAAAAATCATTGGATTTTCACAAATCCATCATTAGGGGGGACTCTTGAGGAGGTACCCATGAGCGATAACGGGCAAAAAAATATTGAACTGCCTGCCAGCATTGTCGTGCGTGACCTGGCAAAAACACTGGAAGTCAGTCCTATTAAAATCATCAAAGCTTTGATGGACAATGGGGTTATGGTAACCATTAATCAGGCAATCGATTTCGATTCTGCTGCCATCGTGGCCGCAGAACTGGGGTTTGAAGCAGTGCCTGAAGCAATTGAAGACGAAAACCTGGAAACCGAAGGGGATATCCCCCTCTGGCGACAGATGCTGAGCAAAGAAAAAGAAGAAGCCCTGGTCAAACGACCGCCGGTGGTCACCATCCTGGGTCATGTTGACCATGGGAAGACCACCCTGCTGGATGCCATTCGTCACACGGATGTCGCCAGCGGCGAAGCCGGTGGGATCACCCAGCATATTGGCGCATATCAAATTGAACATAATGGACAGAAAGTCACCTTCCTGGATACCCCCGGCCATGCGGCATTCACTGCCATGCGTGCCCGCGGCGCCCAGGGTGCTGATATTGTCGTGCTGGTGGTAGCCGTCAATGACGGTGTGATGCCTCAGACCCGCGAGGCAATCGCCCACACCAAAGCTGCTCAGGTGCCGACCATTGTCGCGCTGAACAAGATTGACCGCCCTGACGCTAACCCTGACTTTGTCAAAAATCAACTGGCCGAGGCCGGTATGGTCCCCGATGAATGGGAAGGCGACACAATCATGGTTCCCGTTTCAGCCAAGGACAAAACAGGCATCGATGACCTGGTGGAAGCAATCCTTCTGGTTGCGGAAAGCAAGGACATCCTCGCCAACCCGAAAGGCAATGTGTTCGGCTCGGTCATTGAGGCTGAGATCGACAAGACCAAAGGTGTTCAAGCCACCCTGCTTGTGCAAAACGGCACCCTGGAAACTGGTGACATCATCACTGCCGGTGAAGCTTCCGGTCGCATCCGCGCCATGTTCGATTTCCGCGGCAAACGTATCCGCAAAGCAGGCCCTTCCACCCCGGTGCAAATCATGGGGCTGAAAGGCGTTCCTGCGGCCGGTGATATCTTCCAGACATGGGAGACAGACCGCGAAGCGCGCCAGGTCGTTGCAGACCGCATCCAGGCCCAGGCTGACAAGGCCGCCGCTTCTGCCCAGAAAACCAGCCTGGAAGACCTGTTCACGCTTTATCAGGCCGGTGAAGTAAAAGAACTGCGTCTGATCGTGAAAGCCGACGTTCAGGGCTCCCTGGAACCCATCACCAATTCCCTGGAAGAACTCAAGGAAGGCGATATCAAGGTAAACGTGCTGCACGCCACAACCGGAAATATCAGCGAAAACGACATCATGCTGGCATCTGCGTCAAACGCATTTGTTGTTGGTTTCAATGTTAGTGCAGACGCAGCCGCCCGCCGCCTGGCAGATACTGAAGGCGTATCCATCCGCATTTACGAGATCATCTACCGCCTGCTGGAAGACATCGACAAAGCCCTCAAAGGCATGCTGGAACCGGAGTATCAGGAAAAAGTGATCGGCGATGCCGAAGTGCTGGCCATCTTCCGCGTATCAAAAGTCGGCAAAATTGCTGGCTGCCGTGTGACCAAAGGCGAATTCCGCCGCAATGCCAAAGTGCGCGTCCTGCGTGACAAAGAAGTTATTTATGAAGGGGAACTGGCTTCCCTGAAACATGAAAAAGATGATGTAAAAGAAGTGAGACAGGGATTTGAATGTGGTATGGCCTTCAAAAATTTCAATGATCTTGAAGAAGGCGATTCCATTCAATGCTACACCCTCGAGCTGTTCGGCGGCTAGTGCCGCCCGGCATTGCAAGAAGGAGATCGTAAAATATGCCATCGCCAATGCGAATAAAACGGATTGAAGATCGTATTCGACAGGATTTTTCAGAGCTGCTGCTTTTCAAGCTGCAAGACCCAAGACTATCCGGGATTTCGGTTACCGATGTTCGCGTAGACCGCGAACTTTCCTATGCCAGCATTTATGTCTCTTCCCTCGAAGGATCGGAAAGAGCTGAGGAAGTGCTGGCCGGACTGGAATCTGCCAAAGGATTTTTGCGTCGCGAATTATCGCAACGCGCACAGCTTCGCTATTTCCCACAGCTGCGTTTCTATTGGGATCCTACCCCGGAACGCGCTGACCACATCGAAAAACTACTGGATCAAATCCGCGCCGAGCCACCATTACCGGATGAAGAAGATGACGAACAGGAATAGCACGGTTGATACTATCCGTGAAGAGCTGCAAAAAGCAAATAATATCTTGATTAACATCACATGTCCGTCCTGATGGGGATGCCGTTGGCTCCCTGTTGGGGTTAGGGCTTGCTTTAATGGCAACAGGCAAAGATGTTCAACTGGTACTCGCAGACGGCCTTCCCTCCACTTTCAAGCATCTCAGCTGCGCAGATCAGGTACTGACTGACGCCAAAGAAAACTATGATCTCTCCGTCACGGTGGATTGCTCCGATCTGGAGCGCACCGGCGGCATCCTCGGCAAGCGTCAGCCAGACATCAATATCGATCATCACATCACTAATCTCAACTATGCCCGACACAACCTGGTGGAAGCCAGAGCGGCCACCGCCAGCATCATCGCCGACCACCTCGTCGACTGGGATCTACCCATCACCACCCCTGCAGCGGAAGCCTTGCTGACCGGTATCATCACAGACACAATCGGCTTCAGCACCTCCAATATGACTGGTGACTGTCTTCGCACTGCGGCCATGCTGGTCGACCACGGCGCCAATATCCACGAGCTTTACAATCAAGCCCTGGGCACACGCTCATTCTCCGAAACGAAACTGTGGGGACTCGGTCTTACCCGTTTGCAGCGCAATGACCGCATTGTGTGGACCACCCTCACAGACGAAGACAAGAAACTGGCAAATTTCAGTGGCAAAGGCAGCGCAGACATTATCAACCTGCTCACCGGCATCAGAGATGCTGATATCGCGATTGTTTTTCTGAAATCGGATGACAACCAGATCAAAGTAAGCTGGCGAGCCAAAACCCCGTTTGACATCTCAAACCTGGCAGTATCTTTTGGCGGCGGCGGCCATCCGGCTGCAGCAGGCGCCGACATTACAGGTAGTATGGAAGAAGTCAAACAACTCGTCCTTAACGCAACCCTTGATTATCTAGACAAAGGAACAAACCCCAAAAACAGCTTTTCTGGTCTATAATAAAGGTAGAATTAGCTGAATTAAAAATACCACGGGGAAAAAACTATGACAAATAACAGTAATATTGACATCAAAAACGCAATTTCTGGTGTGTTGGTGATCGACAAACCAGTCGGTCTTACCTCGCACGATATTGTTCAAGTAGTACGAAAAGGCACCGGCATCCGCCGTGCAGGTCACACCGGAACCCTTGACCCGCGCGCTTCCGGTGTGCTGGTCGTCCTTATCGGCCCGGCAGTACGCCTCAGTGAATACGTTTCCGCATCTGACAAGCGCTATCAGGCCATTGTGCGCCTGGGCAGCAGCACAGATACCTATGATGCCGAAGGCGAAATCACCCAGTCGGCCTCGCCGGATGAAATTACCGAAGAGATGTTCGAGAACGCGCTCAGTAATTTCATCGGTGAAATTGAGCAGGTTCCCCCGCCCTATTCCGCCGTCAAGGTCAAAGGCCGCAAAGCCTACGAGATGGCCCGCAAAGGCGAAGAAGTTGAACTCGAGCCGCGCATCATCCAGGTTCATAACCTGGAATTGCTGGAATGGGCGCCGCCGGAAGCCGTCATCGACGTATATTGCTCATCCGGCACTTACGTGCGCTCTTTGGCCAACGACCTCGGCAATGTCCTCGGCTGCGGTGCTTACCTGATCGGCTTACGGCGTACCAAAAGTGGTCGCTTCACTCTGCGTGACTCGGTTCCGCTCAACAAGCTGCGCGATGCCTTCACAGATGGCTCCTGGTATCAATATCTGATCCCTGCAGCCGAAGCCCTCTCCGACTGGCCGTCGATTGAATTGACCCCAGATTTGGTAGATGCTGTCCGTCATGGTCACCGCATTCCTGCGCCCGAAAATCTGGGTGAGCTGGTATGCGGCATCAGCGAACTGGGTGAACTGATCGCCCTCCTGGAGTTTGACCCGGAAAAAGATGAGTGGCAGCCCAAGAAGGTTTTCTTCTCGTAATCATCGGGCATATCAACTGAAAATCAAATCATTCACTCGCAGCATGACCTGCGGATCCAACTGATAACGTATGGAACATTACCGCTCACTGGATTCCTTACAATTGAAAAGCGCCTGCGTGACAATCGGTGCCTTTGATGGTATTCATCTCGGCCATCAGGAGATTGTCAGGCGCCTGGTGCACGAATCACAACAGGCAGGTGTGCCTGCGGTGGTTGTTACCTTTTTTCCCCACCCCGCCGCAGTCCTTGGCAAAAATGCGGGCGCATTTTACCTGACCACCGCCGAAGAGCGCGCAGACATCCTCGCCTCACTGGGCGTGGATATCACCATCACCCTGGAATTTACCCGTGAATTGGCCAGTCAAAGCGCTGAAACATTTGTACACAATCTTGTAACTCACCTCCACCCGAAAAAATTGATCGTCGGCTATGATTTTTCTCTGGGACGCAATCGCCAGGGCAATATCGAAACCCTGCACCATCTGGGGCAAGAACATCATTTTCAGGTTGAGGTTGTCCCGGCAGTCACGGTGAACGGAGAAACAGTCTCCTCCAGTCGGGTTCGCGATGCCCTGGAACACAATGACATGGAAACCGCAGCCGCCCTGCTGGGGCGGGATTACGCCGTCAGCGGCAGTGTCACCTATGGCGACCGCCGCGGCGGCAAGCTGGGCATCCCCACTGCCAACCTGGACTATCCCAAAGACCGCCTCATTCCACCCCGCGGCGTATACGCTACCATTGCTCACCTGGGCGATCAACACATCACCTCTGTGACCAATATTGGCGTACATCCCACTTTTGACACTGGATTGAGCGTGCCGACCATTGAAGCCCATTTGCTGGACTTCTCTGGTGATATTTATACCGACGAACTGACCCTGGACTTTGTCCACTTCATCCGCCCTGAACAAAAATTTGACTCCGTTGCTGCCCTCCTGGCACAGATCGACCAGGACATCCAAACCGCACGGGAGACCCTGCGCCATGCTGCCTGAACGACGCGTATACCTGCTGGAACCCCAAAAATACAGCCCTGAGACCATCGCCGTTACCTTTGCCAAAACCTCCCGCTCCCCGCTCTCCTTTGATGAAATCGCGGAAGAACTGACCAACGAAAAAAGCGCCGCCTTTCATGAGAAATGGGTTGTCGGCTATGGTCATGCCTCGGTAGCCGAGCATGCTGTGCTGCACATTGCCCTGGAGAACGTCTCCCGTCTGGCCGTGGAAACCATCGAAGGCAACCGGCTGGCCTCCTACACCGAGAAATCCACCCGCTATCAGAAATGGACTGCCCAGGATTTTTTCATTCCCCGGAGCTGGACGACCATCCTCTGCGCGATACCTATACGCATGTTTGTCAGACCCTCTTCCAGACCTATCTCAATTCGCTGCCTGTGGTCAAGGCCCTCATTGCCAAAGAAAACCCGCAGCAGCCCGGCGAGAGCGACGCCCGCTATGAAGGCCGCATCCGCTCCGAATACGTCGACAGCTGCCGCTATCTGCTGCCGGCCGCCTCCATGGCCAATGTCGGCGTGAGCATCAACGCCCGCGCCCTCGAGCACGCCCTGTGCAAAATGCTCTCTCACCCCCTGGAAGAAGTGCAGGCCATCGGCGAAGAAGTCAAAGCCGTGGCCCAGGCCGAAGTGCCCACCCTGGTCAAATACGCCGCCTGCAATACCCGCTGGCAAAACGCCGATGCCGCCCTGACCGCGGCAGCCCAGACCGTTCCTGCCCAATCCCGACCCGCAGGACTGGTGCCAGCTCATCCAGTACGATGAGGAAAACGAATTGCACATGCTGGCTGCTGCCCTGTACAGCACCGGCGGGCAGTCGCTACACGGACTGCATGGCCCATGTACGCGGCTCTGGAAGCCGCAGAACGAGCGCAGCTTGCCGAAACCCTGCTGGGAGACCTCACCCGCCATGACATCCCCCCACGCGCCGTAGAACACTCCAGCTACACCGTTGACCTGATCCTGGACCAAGGGGCGTATTTTGAGCTCAAGCGCCACCGCATGATGACCCAGACCCCGCAGGCCCTGACCACACACCTGGGCTATGCCACCCCCAAAGACATCCAGCGCGCCGGTTTCCTGGAACCCTATCAAACTGCCATGCAGGCTGCTCAGGAAGCTTATGCAGAAACTGGCCGCCTTCAACCCGCATGTCGCCAGCTACGTGGTGCCGAACGCCTTCAACCGCCGCGTTCTGCTCACCTTCAACCTGCGCAGCGCGGACCACCTGATCAACCTGCGCACCGCCGAAAACGCCCACTACGCCATCCGCCGCGCCGCCTACCGCATTGCCGAACAGATCCAGGAAGTGACGCCCTTATTGGGAAATTACCTGCGCATCACCCCCGGCGAAACCTGGCAGAGCATTGAGGAGAAGATATTTTCTGTAGGGGCACATAGCATCCAATGCTTTGTTGGACGGCATGCGCCCGAAAGGACGGTCCCACCGTCCTTCCTTAAGCAACCATCTTCCAGCGTAGCAATAACCTAAACCAAATCTCAGACATTTCCCCCATAAAATAGATATCCGTGAATTAGATTTAAGGGTACATTCAAGACAATGCAATATCTATAGTCCACATGAAGGATGACAAAAACATGAACGACCTCGAAAGCATTGGATATAGCGACTGGTTCCACAGCCAGGCTGACCCGGCAAAAATCGCCGCTCATGAAGTTGCCCGCGTCGTCTCCGTCCACAAAGACAGCTATACCATCACAAAAGGCCAGGGGGAAGTATTTGCCGAATTAGCGGGGAATTTGTACTATACGGCAAATTCCTCATCTGATCTTCCAACAACGGGCGACTGGGTTTATGCCAATTTCTACGATGATGACTCCCATGCCATCATCCACGGCATACTGCCAAGAAAAACCCTGTTACAAAGAAAGACCTCGGGGAAACTAGTAGACTTCCAGCTTATTGCAGCAAATCTTGACGTCGCCTTTATCATGCAATCAGTAGATGCCAATCTGAATTTGAGAAGATTGGAACGATATCTGGTCATGGTGAATGAGAGTAATATCACCCCGGTGATCCTGTTGAGCAAGTGTGATCTCATATCTGAAGATGAGGTTGAGGAAATTAAGAAGAATATTGCAAGTATTGCTCCTAATACGACCGTTCTGGCATTTAGTAATTTAAACGACGAAAATATTGATACGATCAATAACTCTTTCGTTCCCGGACAAACCTACTGCTTGCTCGGTTCATCTGGTGTCGGAAAAACGACCCTGATAAATCGTATCCTGGGCAGCGAACAATATGAAACGCAATCGGTGAGATCAAAGCCACGGCAAGGGCAGGCACACCACTACCAGCCGGGAACTCATCCAGCTTAGAGAATGGGGCGCTGATCATTGACACCCCCGGGATGAGAGAGCTTGGCAATATCTCCGTTGATACAGGGCTTGATGAAACTTTTTCAGATATTTTAGAGCTGACCCAACAATGCAAATTCAGTAATTGCTCCCATACCAGTGAAAAAGGCTGTGCCATATTGGCCGCCATAGAGAATGGCGAGTTGACAGAAAAACGTTTCAAGAACTATCTAAAAATGATCAATGAATCGGCTTTCAATGAAATGTCATACTATGAAAAACGAAAGAAAGCCAAAGATTTTGGCATGATGATCAAAACAACCTTGAAAAACAAAAACCGTAAATAACGCTCTCCGCAGCATATACAAGCATATTCCCCATCGATTCAAACCCACAATTGTAGGGGCGTATCGGCATACGCCCGAAAGGACGGCTCCGCCGTCCTTTCAAAAATTATCCCCCCATCCATCCAAACTCACCCGCTCCGGCATGCCAATGCCAGTACCACTCCGGCGACTATCCAAAACGCAGGATATATGCAATATATATTTGACATAATGCAATATATAGTTTACAATTCAAACATGAAAGATATCGAAGTCACCAATAGAGTCAAACTGGCACGCATCGAAAAAGGTCTGACCCAGGAGCAGCTGGCAGATTTTGTCGGGGTAACCCGACAGACCATCGGCCTGATCGAGGTCGGAAAATACAATCCGACGATCAAATTGTGCCTGCTGATATGCCAGGCAACAGGAAAAAAACTGGACGAGTTATTCTGGCAGGAAGGAGCACCCAATGCATAGATTTTTCCAACCTTCTGATGAAAGGATGGCGGTTGTTTCAGGAAGGATATCCACAATTGTTTTGGTACTGACCCAAACTGCCCTTCTTGTTGATATTCTGTACCACCGTTTTGCGCTGGGACTATCTTCGAAGGATACCCAGGACCTGCGCTGGATCCTGTTGGGATCAGTGACCTTGTATATTGCTGTCCGATTGATATATGGAGCTGTGCTGCCGGTGCTTTCATGGAAAGTTTTGGTTGGTGCCTATGTGGTGTTGGCTGGCGGGCTGTTTGTGGTTCTTTCATTGTGGCTGGGTCTGCCTGATCCAGCGGACTGGCAGAATACGATTTTGCCAGTCGTACTCGGACCGGCTTTAATCGTTGGCGCGTATGCAGCCCTGGCGTATTGGGGCAATAAACGCTTGGAAAAAGAAATTTCGGAAGAGTAAACGATGAAAATAAGAAAGACTGGATTTGAGCAAACCACGCGAAAAGTGGTCAGCACTAATAATCCTAGGCGCAGCAATTGCCTTATCTCTAGGCACTGGCAGTTGGGAAATTGCGCTAGCGGTTGGAACTGGGTTAAACATCCTGGTGTTCTTTGTGACACGGGAGTGAGGCATAATGCTGAAAAGTTTTGACAGGCGATACAAATTGGGGCTGGCGTTGGGAATGATCTGTGGTGTGATAGGGTTTTTCATTCTTGATCATTTGATTTTCAGCATCGCATTGGGGGCTTTTGCCGCTGGACTGGTTGCTGATCAGGAGGATTGGATTGCAGGGGCCAGGTTCACAAGCTTAGTAGGAGCAGTCTTTGGCAGTGATTTTTGGGCAATGCTTTTTCCCTGTTCCTCACGACCTGGCGGGTATCAGCTTCACTTTACTGGACCATACGCTTTATTTGTTATTTCTTGGCGGGTTAGGCTGTGTCCTGGTAGGAGCGGTTGTCGGGGCATTGACCACCAGCATCCGTTCACTGATTCCTTGAAAATTCTGCGCCTCCTATCATCCTCTGATTTTTCCACCTAATATCCCTCTTCCCAATAGATCATAGCCCTATCCACTGAGAAGCGAGTAGATACGTCCAGTCGGACACGATACCCAACCTGGAAGTAATTAAAACTACACATCAAACAATTCCCCCGCGCAATGGTTTTCCGTGTATTATGGTTAACAACTACTCAAACCACGGAGATACTAGATGGGCAATAAGAAATTCAGCAACGTTACTTTTAAATCATTGATGCTCTTGTTATGTGTATCAATACTGATGTCAGCTTGTTCAGCAAAGCAAAATATTCCAGGTGGATTCTTCAGAAATTGCATCAGCAACTATTTTCATAAATACAGAAACGCCTATATCTGTGATGGCCGCGCAAGTTGACAGATACGAAATTTCGCGAAAATGTTGCCGCTCTTACACAAACAAAATCCCCTCATCCGAAAGAAACATCTACAGCAATTCCGCCCCAAATTCTAGCAATGTTTGAAAATACAGCAATACTTGCAACAAATATTGGACATGATATATTTCTCATCGACGTAGAAACAGGAATAAAGAAACAATTACTGGATCGAAACTACCCGACATTCATGAGTTGGGAGAACAATGGCTGCAATTTTCTAATTCATAATGATTCGCAAAACGTTTTAGATATTGTTGATTTGGATGGAGCTTGGAAAGAAACTGTATTTTCAACCACAGATCCTGGAAATAATTGATCCGGATGCTTATATATTCGATGTTTTTTTATCTCCTGATCATAACTGGATCTTGGTATTGGCATGTGAGTGGAAAACCAGATAATGAAAGGGGGCCCGACAGTACCGCTGATCGAGATTTAAGAAATCTTCACGATTTCGCGCGATCTAGAACAAGGGCCCTATCGAATTTCAGCAAATGGTGGAGGATGGGAAGCAAGCTGGTCTCCAGATAGTGAGTATATTGCTTTTAGTGATCTGGATGAAAATGGAGCATTGCAAATTTTTATTGCAACAAAAGAGGGAAAACTCTAAGAAGCAAATAACGAATTTCAATGATAATGCTGGGGAAATTGCGTATATCGAATGGTCGCTTGATGGGGGTATCAATAGCCATTGTTTTCTACTATGGAGAATTTGCGACAACAATCGTTGAACTTGAAAATTATAGTGTTTTGTATCAAGAAGAATAATGCTAGATTTCTATGGTGGATGGATAATTCAAATGTCTTCATCCGTGATGAATTTGGCCTAACATTATACGATCTGCAAAATCATCAACCAATATTTACTATACAAGAAGCAGATTACCCTCATATACGTCAATTTAAACCTTTTGTCTATCCACATCTGGCAGGTTTCTTCGCCAGAGATGAACTGGATTTGTTTGTTTTCGATGGATTGAATGGAACTGTCACACAATTTTCAACAGTACAAGCTCCCATTGATTTAGTCGAATGGACAACTACGCCAGTTGATTTTCCGGGTTTAGATTTCTGTCTGAAAAATCAATACCCAAAATTCAAACGCCCTAAATTGTAGGGGCGTATGGCATACGCCCGGAAAGGAAGGCCTAGCCGTCCTTTCTCAGGTAACCATGCTCCGATTGGCAATAAACGAATTTTCAAGCATCTAACAACACGCCATTGCAAGACTCTACATTTCAAGCCCTTCGTTTTGAAGGGTGGACGTCATCCACCCTATACATTTGTTTAATTCAAACGGAGGCCTGATCTATTTATCGCAATTTCAACCCTAATTCACTAAACCCCTTGACAAATCTCCCAATCCCCGTATAATCGGGTCAACAATTGAAACGCAAAAGACTGTGAAGAGGACGAGTACACATCGACCGGACGGTACAGAGAGCAGGACAAGGTGAGAACCTGCCCGAATGACGATGTCGAATGGCCCTCGGAGTTGCAGGGAGAAAGCCCTAAGAGGCAAGTAGCCCGCGCCGGAATTGCCACCGTTATCAAGGTAAAGGATATAACCAACCCCTTCCGGGTTGCCGTATCCGATAAGTGAAGCTGGCTTTTCCCCCGTGTTGCATCACCGGTGGGATTTTTTCTTAATAAGCAGCTTAACCAGAGTGGCACCACGGACAGTTAACAGCGTTCGTCTCTGTTGAGACGAACGCTGTTTTTTATTAACTGCAATGGAGAAAGATATGAGCACCCTCAAAAGAATTTTAACCGGGCACAGACCCACCGGACCACGGCATATCGGTCACCTGTACGGTACCCTGATCAATTGGACTGCCATGCAGAACAGATATGACTGCTTCTTCCTGGTCGCTGACCTGCACGTGCTCACCACCGATTTTTCCCATCCGCAGCGCATCAGCAACAACACCCTGGAAATGGTCACCGATTGGCTGGCCGCGGGGATCGATCCGCACCGCGCTTCCCTCATCCTGCAATCTGCTATCCCTGAACATGTTCAGTTGAGCATGCTCTTGTCCATGCTGGTCACCGTGGCCCGCCTGGAACGGGTGCCCACCTACAAAGATCAGGCCAGCGAACTGAATATTAACCCATCCCTTGGGCTGCTCACTTATCCCGTTTTGCAGGCCGCAGATATCCTGCTCTATAAGGCTGAGACCGTCCCCGTGGGCGAAGACCAGCTGCCGCACCTGGAATTGACCCGAGAGATGGCCCGGCGTTTTAACCAGCTTTACGGCGAGACCTTCCCCGAGCCGGAAGCCCTGCTCTCCGCCACCCCGCGCATCCCGGGCATCGACAACCGCACCATGCACACTTCCCGCGGCAACGCCATCTTCCTCAAGGACAGCCCGGCAGAGACCACCCGTAAAGTGATGCAGATGTACACCGACCCCACCCGCCTGCGCGCCACTGACCCCGGCCATGTGGAAGGCAACCCTGTCTTCGATTATCTCGATATTTTTGAGACGGATGCCATAGTACTCAACGAGATAAAAACCCTTTACCGGGCAGGCAAGATCGGCGACGTAGCCGTGAAAAAACACCTTGCAAAGGGAATGAACGAAACGCTGGCCCCCCTGCGCGAGCGCCGTCAACATTATGGTGCGAATCCCGAACAGATCATTGATATCCTCACTGCAGGCACCGAACGCGCCCGCCCCGTAGCCCGGGACACCCTCAATGAAGTAATCGACAAGATGGGCCTCAATACTCTGAAAGCCCTTGAAAAGGCAGAATACCTCTGAAGGAGCACTTAACTGAGATAACAATCCGTTCATTTGAAAATGAAAAAACGAGGCATGGAAGACCTCAAACCCGAACGAAATCAAACAAATCATTTTAGAAGAAAGAGGAGAAAAACCAATGTCCGCCAATAATAACCAAACCCGTTTCCTGTTGTCCCCCAATGATATTCCGACCCAATATTACAATATCAACGCCGATAGCCCGGTGGCCCCCGCACCCGTCATTTCCCCGGCAACCAACCAGCCGGTCACACCAGACGAACTGAACGTGCTTTTCCCCATGGAATTGATCATGCAGGAAGTCAGCCCGGACCGCTATATTGACATTCCCGAAGAAGTGATGGAAATGTACAGGCTCTACCGCCCAACCCCGCTAATCCGCGCCCGCCGCTTTGAAAAAGCCCTGGGCACCCCGGCACATATTTACTTCAAGTACGAAGGTGCCTCCCCCTCCGGCAGCCACAAGCTCAACACAGCTATCCCGCAGGCGTTCTATAACAAACAAGCCGGCACTGTGGCAATGACCACAGAAACCGGCGCCGGCCAGTGGGGCTCGGCCCTCTCCATGGCCTGCCAGTTCTTCGACCTCGACCTGGAAGTCTATATGGTCAAGGCTTCATATCAGCAGAAACCCTACCGCCGCATTTTGATGGAAACCTTCGGCGCCCAGTGCTTCCCCAGCCCCTCTGACCGCACAGAAGCCGGACGCGCTATCCTGGCCCAGGACCCTGACAGCCCTGGTTCCTTCGGCATCGCCATCTCGGAAGCCGTGGAAGTGGCAGCCAAATCCAATGGCGCCAAGAAATACAGCCTTGGTTCCGTGCTCAACCACGTCCTCATGCACCAAACCGTGATCGGTGAAGAAGCCATCAAGCAGATGGATATGGCCGGTGAATATCCGGATGTGGTCATCGGCTGCGTGGGCGGCGGCTCCAACTTTGCCGGAATTGCTTTCCCCTTCCTGCGCGAAAACCTGGTCAATGGACGCGAGACCCGCTTCGTGGCCGTAGAACCCACCGCCACCCCCTCCCTGACCAGCGGCTTGTACGCCTTTGATTATGGCGACACGGCTAAAATGGCCCCCATCGTCAAGATGCACACCCTCGGGCACGATTTTATCCCCGCTCCCATCCACGCTGGCGGTCTGCGCTACCACGGTATGGCCCCCACGCTCTCGCTCTCTGCGATGCCGGCTCTGGTCGATGCCATCGCCATACCCCAGGTCGAGGTCTTTGAAGCGGCCGTGCTCTTCGCCCGCACCGAAGGCATCCTGCCCGCCCCCGAGTCCGCCCATGCCGTACGCGGTGCGATGATCGAAGCCCTGGATGCCAAAGAGAAGGGCGAAGAAGCGCGTCATCGTCTTCAACCTCTCCGGCCACGGGCACTTCGACCTGAGCGCTTACGAAGCGTACTTCGCCAACAATCTTGAAGACTACGCCTACCCGGATGAGAAGATCTCCACCATCAAGGCAGGACTTCCAGAAGTAAAAGGTTTCTAAGAACTGTTTCTCCTCCATTTGAGCAAGCCTCCCGTACGACTATCGTGCGGGAGGTGAGGGTTTAAACAGACAAGCTCCCGAATTGGGAACTTGTATTTTCTCTTTGCGATTTTGCGTGAGATATGTTTTATGCTTCAGCCTCACCCAGCAGGATCACTTCAATGTGCTGGTTCTGTAAGATCGGCTTCACATCCATCTTCTGGGTACCGGCCTGCCCCATCGTATACGCCCCCACCAGCGGGACTCCACCCAGCTCGTCCAGAACGGCTTCCACAAATTCATCAGACCGGCTCTCAAACAAATACTGCCAGGCAATGTCCACCAGCAGGACGGCCATCAAGGGCTTTGCCCCGTGCATGCCTTCCAGTGCGGTCTGCGCCGCCTGACGTGCAGCAGCCACACAGCTTTCCATATTGCCTACCATCAGTTGCGCCTCTACATCCTCCGGGACAGGGGCGTTCATGCGGAAACTGCCGTCTACCTCAACATGCACAGCCGAGCGCAGGAGCATTTCTTGCCCTTGCTGCTCGATGCCCAGCGCATACAGGCGGGCCAGTTGCTTCAAAGGCGGAGAGGACCATTCCCGCACCGGATGATTGAATGCCCGAGCGTAAGCTTCGGCGGCAGAGATACCGTTTAACTGCTGAATACCCAGCGCTCCTTTTCGGGCGGTCGCGAGAAAAGACATCCCCGCCGGCTGCCATCCATGCGCCGTACCAACCCCCAGGCGGAACCGCCCTTCCAACAGCACAGCCGCAGCAGACCCTTCGCCACAGTCCTCACCACAAAACTGGACTGTCTTGCCATTGCGGAAATCTCCTGACCCCAATCCAGCCGCGATCGGCGCAGGGAAATCATGCAGACCTTCCAACGCGGCTGCGCCGTTCAAACCAAGTCCGTCCAGCGCCAACAGAAGACCGTTTGCCTTAAAATTGCTGCGGGCAAAGTCCTTGAACTGACGGGTGGTCTTCTGCTCCTGATTCAGACTGCTGTCAGGCCACCATTTCAGGCTGGCTTCCAGTTTTGCACCGGACACCACGCCCACTACCACGGAACGGCCCTCCTCCCCGTTTGAGGAAAGTACGCCCATTGCGCTCATCCCCCACACCGGCACATTGGGCAGCACATCCGAGATCCCGCTGGCGGCCTCATCTGCATCGAGACCAATGGAGGAAAACGCCAGGATCAACGCCGGTCGGGCTGCCGTTCCCATCTGGCGCAATGCTTTCTGCACTGCGTCTCTGGCGGCCTCGCGGCTGTTCAATGATGTGCCAACTCCCCAGGCTGACTGTGTCATGGCTGCCTCTTTCTTCTTGAATTGCAATTCACTAAATCGTCAAATTACTCCGCCACCGGAATGGTGAAATGGAAGGTTGTCCCTTCGCGGAATTTACTTTCAAACCAGATCTTGCCGCCCTGGGCTTCGATCAAACTGCGGGTAATATTCAGGCCCAGACCAGTGCCCGGTGCTTCTCGGGTTTTGGGATCCTCAGAGCGGAAGAATTTCTGGAAGATGCTCTTCTGGTCTTCATCACTGATCCCGATACCATTGTCCTTAACCCACACATGCACCACTTTCGGCGCCCCATCTGGATCCCACTGGTTATCCGTGGCCTCCGCCGAGAGAATGATATGACCTTCTTCCTGCGTATACTTGCATGAATTGCTGACCAGATTAGTTAGCACCTGCACAATGCGTGTGCGGTCTCCCCACAGGTCAGGCAGGTCTTCAGGGACAATCAATTCCAGGTTCTGGTTCTTGCTTTCCACCAAACGCCGCAGTGAGCGTGCCACTTCTTCGCTCATCTCTTTCAGGTTGATTGCCAGGAAGTCCAGGCGCAGACGGCCAGCCTCAATACGCGAGACATCCGCCAGATCAGAAACCAGGGTACGCATCCGTTCCACATTGTTATGGATCGTTTGCAGGAAATTTGACTGAGCTTCATTGATCGGCCCGACCGCACCTGCCGCCAGCAATTCAGAGTAGCCCTTGATGGAAGTCATCGGGTTCTTCAATTCATGTGAAACAAATGACACGAATTCGCTCTTGGCAATATTGGCCTGCTGCACTTCGGCATATAGGCTGGCATTGGAAATGGCAATGGCCGCATGGTCGATCAAACGGGAAAGGAAGTCCATCAACTCCCCTAGATATGCCTGCCGCGTTTCGCTCTCCAGCATGAGCACACCCATCGTGCTGTCTTCACGCCGGATCGGAATAATGACCTGCGTTTTTCCACCTCTTAGCAATCCCTTCTCATCACCATTGAGGAAAAACTGTCTGGGTTCCGTGGCATCCATCGCATAATCCAGATGGTACTTCTCCAGCGGGATCAATTCCTCATCATAGTCCGCCATCTCGCCATCATACCCCGTATGGCTAACCACCTCCACACCGGCATCTTCATGCACCATACCAATCAACCCGGCTTTGGCGCCAGAGCGGCGCATGGCCCATTCAAGGGTAATGCGCATGGCGCGGCTGGTATCCAGGCTGGCATTCAATTCACGGTCAATGCGCTGCATGACGGATAGTTCTTCCACACGTTCAGCCAGCGCCTGATCGGTCATCGTATACAAACGCGCATTTTCGAGAGCAACTGCCGCCTGAGAAGCAAAAGCGGTCAGCAATTCCTGCTCATCCGTACGGAATGGGGATCCGTCTTTCTTGTTGATCACCTCAACCACACCCAGGACGGTATCCTTCAACAACAGCGGCACCACCAGCAGCGCGCGGGTGATGAAGCCCGTTTCTTTATCCGTTTTGGCAAACCACTCGGCGGATTGCTGAACATCATTGACGATCACCGGGGCTTTGCTTTGCACAGCCTTGCCCACCAGACCACTGCCGGAGGGCAGACGCACATTTACCAGATTGGTCGCCACCGGACCAACCGTCACTCGAAAAACCAACTCATCCGTGGCTTCATCCAATAACAGCAGACTGCCAGCTTCGCAGTTAAGGATATCAACCGCACTCTGCAAAATATTTTGCAGCAGGGGTTCAATTTCCAGGGTGGAGGTCAACTGCCGGGACATTTCATTCAAGGTGGCAAGCTGACGCGCACGCCGGTTACTCTCTTCCAGCAGGCGGGCCTTGACAATAGCGCCGGCGGCCTGGTCAGCGATGGCCTGCAAGAGATTTAACTGCTCACTGGTATACGATACCGTGGCCTGGCGCATACCCAGACTGAGTGCGCCGATTGTCTCTGCGCCAGCATTCAGGGGGACGCCCATCCAGGCGTACACACCATCTTTCGCGGCTGGCACATTCTGTCGCCGGCACTCCTGGACATAATCATCTGTCAATATCGCACGCTGGCGGGTTATGATTTCCTGATCAAGAGTTTCCCCGCCCATCAGCGCCTGGTTTTCCCGTTCGCTCAAACGATCGTTTGCTTCCACATAAAAAATGGGGGCCATCAAACCTGAACTCACATTGCCATCCAGCAATGTGACCACCTGAAAATCGTCCGAAGGGATCACCTGAGTCGTTTGGGCATAGATCAACTCAAGAATGTCATCCAGCGACAGGGTGATGTTGATCCCCTGGGCAACGCGGGCCAGCACGTTCATCTCACGCACGCGGGATTCCATGTTCGCTACCACCTGCGCCCGCTCAATGGCCAGCGCGGCCTGGTTGCTGATCAATTCAAGGAACTTGAAATCTCGCAATGCGTACTGCTCCCCGGAAGCACGTTCGCCCAAAGCCAGCCAGCCGGCCAGCCGCTGGTTACCCAGCATGGGGACGAAAACAGAAGAAGCAAGCAAACGCAGCCGGGCATCATCTCCCTGCATATCATCCGGGAAAGGCTGCGCCTGATCCAGATAGATACAGGTTTTTCTGTTCTCAAGCGCCTGCACCAAAGCACTCCGATCAGGGAAACGCATGTCACTGGTCATCACGTTCTGGGCGTTCGGGGTGGCAACATACTGCTCCACCAGCGGATCATAGATAAAGATATGGAAAAACTCAGGCAGCAATGATCGCTGTACATACTGGCGCAGCAATTTGATAATGCCTTCAATTTCGGCCACACCGGTTAATTCTCCACTGAAGGTCTGTACTCGTTCCTGGTATGCTTTCTCGCCGCGGAAGAAGACCGCATCCATCAGGTTTTCCATCTTCTGGCGGAAAGGATTGATCGCAATTGCGGCCAGGAAGAACAATAAACCAACCACGACGGGCGACTGTCTGGGCAAGATACCCGTCATCGCTACGCCCAGACCGGTCAGCAAAAGGGCATACCCTACCGATACCAATACCCCCATCAACCCATACAGAAAAATTCGACTGAGGAAATAACTGACAGGTACCATCTGATACCGTCGAACAGCATACGCAGCCATCAACGGGAAGATCAATAACGGCAGCATGAACAAAGGTGAAAAAGATGCATTCTCAACCCAGATCATTGAACCGATCAGGCGTATCGCAATAGGCGCAAAAGCAAACACACCGCCCAGGATCAACAAGCGGATCTGTTCTCGTTCCATTGCCGCGGTATTTGGCAGCCGCCGCAGCAAAAACCAGACTGCTGAAAAGATCAGTGCAAGAGCAGTAAAAATATAGATTGCCGTCATTACCGGCATATACCGCATCGGGTGCGCCATATCATTCAGGAATAAGGCTGCAAGCCCGCCCAAAACCAGGGCAACACCGTAAGGAACACCCTCAAGCCAGGGATGGCGCTTCAGGACAGGTTCGGGACGGGGAAAAAGCATTGCTAAATTGATCAGGGAAGCTGCCACCAGCGGCAAGCTGAACACCCACAGGCTGGCCGTGAGATGGGATGTATACAGGTCAAACATACAGCTGGCAGCCAACGCAATTGATGACAGGACGACTGCAAAGGTACGCCCAACAGCTTCATGGCGCAGAATGAAAAATACCCACATCCCGGCCAGGAAATAAATCCAGCCGATCAAGTACGGAATATAGAAATAGGTGATGCGGTCAATCCGCGGCAGACTGGTCAGCGTAACAGATATATTTTCTGTTTCCCCATTTTCACGTTTCACGCTCAAGTCAACCGAATCGCCAAAAGATTTATCTTGCAATGAAGAACGCAAGTCGCGGGCATTGGAGATTTGCTGCCCATCCACAGCCAATAACTGATCGCGGCTCTCAATCCCACCGTTGATCGCAGACCAATTTGAAGGCCGCTCGATACTATCATTACCGTTGAAAATCATCGTCGGTTCGACGAATGCGCCAATGAACGGGGCATTCAACCATCCCCCTGAGACCAGGATCTGTGCCAGCAGCGCCGCCAGGACAATAACCATATACAACACAATCACTCCCTGGAGTATTTTGGGCGCATGTTTAAGTGTTGGTAAAGCGGATAACGTATTTTTCTTTGATTCAGTCATAAGAAATTTCTCGTTTTCTCCTGTGATTTCAATCAATGCTTATAAAAATCCACTCTTTATTATACTTATGTTTACCAATTCAACCCGTAAAAATTGCGTACAAAGGAGGTTTCTCCTTACCTGTTAGCCAATCTTTCTCATACGTTAAACGAAATGATCCTGATGATAATGGTATGAGCATTTTCTATGTGAATAATTTCAACGCCGGACAACTCCCTTCAGGCGAATATGAGATCAGTTTCCTCGCACTCACTGACGATGCATCAATATGCCATCACCAATCAGGTTCCCAATCGAAGATCGCTCCTTGTCTGAATAATGGCCACAAAATCAATGCCTCTGAAAATTGATTTACAATCTCCCGTTCTTTACGCGGGAGATTGTAAATTTTCCCCAACAAAATCAAAACAGAATACAAAGCCCAACTGAACAACTCCTTAATACCCTCTGTTTATCCTGTGAGCATGGAAATGAAATCACCCCGTTATGGGAAAGGACGAAATGATGAAACGAAAAATAATGATCGTAGTTTTATGTTTGTTTGCAGCGAGTTTTCTGGCTGCCTGTGCAGCCACGGAGGCTGAAGGACAGCCGATTTCTGCAATCACAGCCACCGCAGAAAACGGGGATGTCGCCTTGTCAACCCAATTGCTTCTGGGTTCCTTTGAACTCGAAGACAGTGAGTTGGCAATCAGCACTGAACAGACCAGCGAGCTGTTGTCCTTGTGGAAAGCTGTGAAAGTCTTGTCTGAAAGCGACACAGCTTCCTCCCTGGAACTGGAAGCTGTTTACAACCAGATCCAGGCCGCCATGACGATCGAACAATTGTCAGCCATTGCAGATCTAACGCTGGACAGCGAAAGCATGACCTCCCTGATGGCCGACCTGGGACTGGGCATGGGCGCTGGCATCGAAAGAGAGGATGCTTCCGGTGACGCACCCCAGAGGCCCGATGATATGGGCAGCATCGAAGGTTTGTCCGGCGATGGCGCTGGGGGCGAAATGCTAATGGCCGCTGAAAGTATGGGAGATGAAGATTTGGAAGCGGCGATAACCGAAAGAAACAGCATGATGGAAGAAAAAATGCTCCTGGCCCTTGTTGACTCGATGATCGAGTTGCTAGAGGCACGTGCGCTCTAACAATTTTCAAGTGAGATTTACTCAATGAGACGCGGCACAAAGCCGTGTCTCATTTTTTAAAGGATGTGTTGCCTTCGGATATCCAAATCAAAACCGAAGATGTTCTAAAGAACTTCTTAACAAGTTGAGAGTATCTTTACAACGATACAGAATGCTGAAAATTTGAATAAATGAGGAAACGAATATGGCATCTTCTACAAGTAAGAAAAACAAGAAATTTATCGGATCAAAGAGGTTCTGGTGGATGACAGCAGTAGTTATCCTTGATAGCAGGCGGTGTGGCAGCATATTTCCTGATGTTTGCCGAAACCGAAACAACGGCATCGGCCAGTGAAGAACCGGCTTTGCAAACCACAAAAGTACGTCACGGAGATTTGCGCGTTTCCACCACCGGCAGCGGCTCATTGGCTGCCGGGAACGAGGTGGACCTGGCATTTTCCACATCCGGTACGGTTGGCACACTAGCAGTCAGCGTTGGCGATGAGGTGGAAGAGGGCCAGCTTCTGGCCGCCCTGGCAGACACCAGCCAACTGGAAGCAGCTCTGGCACAGAAGAAACTGGCATATTTGCAGGCCCAGCAGGCGCTGGACAACCTTTATAAGAATACAGGGCTGACAACCGCCGAGGCTTACCAGGCAGTAGTAGAAGCTCAGTCAGCCTATGATGACGCTTTGTATGCTTCACAGCGCACAGACTATGCCCGCTGCAGTCAGACAGTCAACACCAGCAATGCTGCCTCGTATGAGCGCGCCAGGGAAGAGTTGGAACGCTTGACGGAGTGCTGCGGCGATTCGGATGAATGGATCGAGGCCAAGAATGTATATGACACAGCCTATGCCAACTGGGTGTACTGCTCTGCATACACTGACGAGGAAGTCGTTGTATACGATGCTGAGCTGGAAGTGGCCAAAGCGACATTGAAGGAAGCGGAGGAAACACTCACAGAACTCCAGCAGAATGACGGCATTGACAGCGATGAAGTCGCCCTGGCCCAGGCCCAGCTTGAGGTGGCAAAGACGAATTTACAGGCTGCCGAAGATACCTGGATGGGGCAACCCTGATGGCGTCCCATTTCCGGTACAGTCATTTCCATTGAAGCCGGTGTAGGCGAAGCGGTCTCAACCGACACATACATCACCATTGCGGATATGGATGCTCTGCAGGTGGTCGTTTACGTGGATGAAACCGACCTTGACCAACTTCAGATCGGCCAACCGACTGAAATCGTTTTTGAT
Organism: uncultured Chloroflexia bacterium; assembly: GCA_963753895.1. Taxonomy (GTDB): domain Bacteria; phylum Chloroflexota; class Anaerolineae; order Anaerolineales; family Anaerolineaceae; genus SMBSF63. The sequence continues at coordinate 133,228 of CAVWEE010000003.1, forward strand.
GCCTTTCCTGACACGTCTGTTCACTGGTGAAGTTGTTCAGGTGGAACCGGAATTAACGTCGTCTGGCGGCTATAACCTGGCGGCTGGATTGAGTTCCCTGATATGTTGATGAAACCAATGCATCCATCCGTTTGCTCTTGGGTTCCAATGCAACCGTCGAAGTGATTGGCGGTGACGTGCAGGATGCCTTGCTGGTGCCGGTGGATGCCCTGCGTGACCTGGGCGGCGAATATGCTGTCTTTGTGCAGGATGAAAATGGCGAATTGAAAATGCGCATGGTGGAAGTTGGCTTGATGGACTACACCTATGCCGAAATCCTCAGCGGCCTGGAAGAAGGCGAAATCGTCTCAACCGGCATTGTGCAGACCAATTGATCGGAATGAAGAAAGCAATGAAAGGCTTGAGTATGAAAAGCAAAAAGAGAAAACGAATGTGGGTGATCTCTGCCATTGCCATTCTGGTGATTGGAAGCGCCGCAGCATGGACGTTTTTGACAGCCGGAAGGCGATACCGGGATAGAAAGCACAGAAGCAACGACAAGCACTTCAAAAGTGGTGAGAGGTTCCCTCATTCTTTCGACAACCGGGACGGGGACGCTTGTGGCTGGTACCAAATGGATTTGAGCTTTGCAACCTCCGGGACAGTCGCCGAAGTCAATGTGGCAGTCGGCGACGTGGTAAGCACTGGCGATGTACTCGCTGTTCTGGATGACCTGGATGCATTACAGGTAGAGATTGAGGAAAACAACTGGAACTGGATGCAGCGCAGAAAACCGTACAGGACCTGTACGATAACAGCGCCGTCAACCTGGCTCAAGCGCAGCTTGCATTGGCGCAGGCTAAAGAAGCCTATGCAGATGCTGAGAAAAATGTCGTAGTGGCTGGCGCCGGCCGCTGCCCTCAGGAAACGACAGAACAGTATTACTACGAATATCTTTACGCCCAGCGGGATGTCAACGAATGGGAATCTTATTTGAATTCTGGCGCATCTGGTTATGGTGAAGATTACATCTTGGGCAAATTGACACCACTGCGCGAAACTCGCGATGATGCAGCGTATCTCAACTGGCAGTACTGCCAGTCATATACCGAACTGGAAGCAGAGACTTCTCAGGCAGAAGAAATGACAGCTGAAGCCCAACTGGTACTGGCCCAGGCAGAATATGATGAACTGCTGGCAGCCTCTGGCCTGGACCCGGATGAACTGGTGCTGGCAGAAGCCGAACTGAAAAATGCGACGCTGCAATTGCTGATCGCAGAAAATGCCTTGGCGGGCGCCACGATCATCGCGCCAATGGACGGCACCGTGATGGAAGTCACAGGCGAAGCAGGCGATACGGTCAGCACGAATACATTCATCACACTGGCGGATATGGAGCGTCCCAATCTGGAGATCTATATCGACGAGACGGATATGAACCTGATGCAGACGGGGAACAAAGTTTCTGTTGTATTTGACGCCATCCCCGATCGCATATTTGAAGGCATCAGTCACCCAGGTTGAACCTATGCTGGTAACTGTATCAAACTACGACGTGGTCCAGGGGCTGGTAAACCTGAATGACACCCAGACCAGTGCAGGCAGAAGCCTTTTGCTGGGTATGGGGGCTGAGGTGGAAGTGACAGCCGGGGAGGTAGAAAATGGCTTGCTGATCGCGGTGGATGCTCTCTTCAATATCGAAAGCAATAAAGCTACTGTATGGGTTGAAAATGCTGATGGCAGCTTCACCTCACGAAGTATCGAATTGGGATTAATGGACTATTACCAGGCCGAAGTGATTAGCGGCCTGAAACAAGGGGATACCGTTTCCCTTGAACCGATTGAGTAAAGAAACAAACCGTACGCTTCGACAGACTCAGCGTACCTTAAATCAGATCATTTTGGAATGATCCTTTTATTGAGGAGACAAACATGAAACGTTTAGGAAAGAAAAAATGGCTGGTGATCCTGGCGATCATCGTATTGGCAAGCGGTGCAGCATTCGCTGGCGTGAAGTTGACCCAAAAACGGGGATGCCGCCGAAGAAGTGGAAGAAGCCCCTTTGCAGACGAGCAAGGTACGGCGCGGCGATCTGTTGATCTCAACCACCGGGTCCGGCACATTGATGGCTGGCGACGAGGCGGATCTGAGCTTTTCCACCTCCGGCACCGTTGCGGCACTGCACGTCGTTGTGGGTGACGTGGTTAAAACCGGTACAGAATTGGCAGAACTGGAAGATATCGAATCCCTGCAAACCGAACTGTTGACCAAAGAGCTGGCCTTGTATGAAGCCCAGCAGGCAGTTGATGACCTCGCAGATAACGCGGCTGCCACGCTGGCGCAAGCACGGCTTGATCTGGCAAATGCCAAGGATACTTACGAGGACGCAAAGTCGGACCTCAAGCTGGAAGGCGTTGAACGCTGCGATGAGGAAACGATGGCAGCCTACTACGATGAATACATGCGTCTGGAAGATGATCTCCAAGAACTGGGCACTGGTGGCACGGACAATAACTACTATCTGACCGTGATATCCCCGCTCAAACTTGAACGTGATTCAGCTTATGCAACCTATATGTATTGCGCCGGTTTCACCGACTACGAGATCGAAAAATCGCAAGCGAACCTGGCGATTGCAGAAGCGGAAATGGATATGGCGCAGGAGTATTTGGACCTGCTGACCGAAAATAACGGCATTGACCCTGATGAACTGGCCCTGGCACAAAATGCCCTGGACAGCGCACAAGTGGCCTACAACAAGGCCGAGAAGGAACTGGAAGGCGCGATCCTGAAAGCCCCCTTTGATGGCACGATCATGTCACTTGCCGGCGACGAAGGCAATTCGGTAAGCACATCGACATTTATCACCATTGCCGACCTGGCAAACCCGGTTATTGAACTTTATATCGATGAAACCGATATGGACAAGATCGCTGTGGGGTATGAAATTGAGATCGTATTCGATGCCCTGCCCGACCTGACATTCAAGGGTGAAGTCACCAGCGTTGAGCCTGCACTGGAATCCAGCCAGGGATATTCGTTGGTCAAAGCCTGGGCAAGCGTGGATCTGGACAGTGTATCGCAAAACATTCACCTGCTGGAAGGGATGGCTGCCACCGTGGAAGTCATCGGTGGAAACGCTACCGATGCCCTGCTGGTTCCCATTGACGCCCTGCGGGACCTGGGCGATGGCGAATATGCAGTGTTTGTGATCGGCGATGATGGCGAACCAAAACTACAAATGGTGGAAGTCGGCCTGATGGATTACACCTACGCTGAGATCCTCAGCGGTTTGGAACTGGGCGACGAAGTGACCACCGGCATTGTGGAGGCAAACTGATGAGTGAAAATAACTATTGTTATTGAAACAGTCGATCTAAAGAAGATCTATGGTATGGGCGATATTCGGGTTGCCGCACTGGATGGACTGAGTATCAAAATCAAGGAAGGCGAATTTGTGTCCGTGATGGGTCCCAGCGGCTCCGGCAAAAGCACCCTGATGAACATCCTGGGCTGCCTGGATCGGCCTTCTGAAGGGCAGTATATCCTCAATGGCGAAGATGTCAGTGCGTTTGACAAAGTGGAACTGGCTGATATTCGCAACAAGCAGTTGGGGTTTATCTTCCAGTCATACAATCTGCTGCCACGCATGAGCGCGTTAGAGAACGTGATCCTGCCGATGGTGTACCAACGGGAGGACAACTTACCGCAGGATGAACGGGAAGAGAAAGCGATGGCTGCGCTTGAAAGCGTGGGCTTGTCTGATCGTGCGCATCACTTGCCCAAGGAAATGTCCGGCGGTCAGCAGCAGCGCGTGGCCATTGCCCGTGCGCTGGTGAATGACCCGGTGTTGATCCTGGCAGACGAGCCGACCGGCAACCTGGACTCGCGCTCCAGCCTTGAAATTCTGGAACTGCTGCATGACATGCACGACCGCGGGCGCACGATCATGATGGTGACCCACGAGCCCGAGATCGCAGAGCACACAGAACGCATTATCCGTATCCGTGACGGCAAACTGGATGCCGATCACAGCAATGGCAACAATTCAAAAAAGATGAAACAGAAACTTCGCAAGGCAATTGAAGAAGCCTCGAAGGACGGTGAAGCATGAATTTTAACGAGATTATCAAAGTTGCATGGAAGAGTATTGCTTCCAATAAATCACGGTCGGTTTTGACCATGCTGGGTGTCATCATCGGTGTGGCAGCAGTCATCGTGATGATGGGCGTTAGTGCCGGTACTGAGGCCACAATTGCCGAATCCATTGAAGGATTGGGATCAAACCTGATGTTCATCCAATCTGCCATGACGCGCAGAGGTCCTGGTCAAGAGGGAGGCTCTTCGGGTGGCCTGGTAATGGACGATGTTACTGCCATCCAGGAACAGGTAAATGGGGTGGCCGGTGTATCGGTTGACCAGGCGACCAGCAGCACGATCAAATACGACAACACCTCACTGGAAGAGATTTCCATTGTCGGCACAACTGCAGATTTCCTGACAGTTCGTGATCTGAATCTTGGGGATGGACGCTTTTTGACTGACCAGGATAATGACCGCACTGCCAAAGTCGTTGTGATAGGCAGTACCGTAGCTGAAGAACTGTTTGGCGAAGAAGACCCCATCGGGCAAACGATTACCGCTGATTCAGTGAAATTAACCATTGTCGGCGTGCTGGAAGAGAAAGGCTTGGTCTCCGGTGTCAACTATGACGAGCAGGTCTATGTGCCAATTTCATTGATGTTCCAGAAATTCATGCCCTCCCAATTTGCGCGTATGATGGGCGACAGCGTACGCCTTATCTATGTATCTGTGGATGAAGATTATGAAATGGAAGATGTGATGTTGCAGGTCGAACTGCTGCTCTTGAACCGCCATGACCTGACAGCCGATGAAGCCGACTTTACCATCACCACCCAGGATGACATCATCCAAACCCAGGAGTCGACAACAGAATCCTTCCGTATGCTGCTGGGCTGGGTAGCCGGCGTCTCACTGATCGTCGGCGGTATCGGCATCATGAACATCATGCTGGTCAGTGTCACCGAGCGCACGCGCGAAATTGGTCTGCGCCAGGCGCTTGGCGCCCGCCCGGTTGATATTCAGGTGCAGTTTCTGACCGAGGCTCTGATGCTCAGTCTGGTTGGCGGTTTGCTGGGCGTGCTCTTTGGCGTCGGCGGCGCCTGGCTGTTTGGCGAGCTGGGTGGAATGCGTACCGTTGTAGTGCCCTTCTCCGTTATCCTGTCGTTCACTTCGGCTGCACTGGTGGGTATCTTCTTTGGCTACATCCCTGCCCGCAAAGCAGCCCAGCTTGATCCGATTGTCGCCCTGCGGCACGACTAAACAAAATATAAAAACAATAGTAACCATAAAAAGAAAAGAGGAAATAATGAAACAAAAATTGATGTTGATCGCTTTGAGTGTAATGCTAATATTGTCAATGGCAGCGTGCAGCAGCACTGAACCCGCTGCCGCTGAAGCCCCGGAAGCGGCTGCTGAAAGCTCCGCTGACACCGAAGTCAAATCCGAAGCAAATGCAGAGATAAACACCGACGAATTGAAGGCCCCCAGACTCGCTGGTGAAACGCCCCTGTCGACCCAGCTTCTTTTTGGCACATTCGCACTGGAAGAAACTGAACTGGCTGTTGACGCTGCCCAGGCAAGCGAATTACTGCCCCTGTGGAAAGCTGTCAAAAGTCTCTCCAACAGTGATACAGCCTCATCCGTCGAACTGGATGCGCTTTACAACCAGATCCAGGAAACGATGACGACAGAGCAGCTCAACCAGATTGCCGCCATAGAATTTACTGGTGAAAGCATGCAGGTTTTGATGGAAGAACTGGGCCTGGATATGGCGATGGGTGCCCGTGGAAATGCTGATGGGAGTTCAGAAAACGGAACGGACCGGCAACAAGGTGGCCCAGGGGGCGGCCCCGGCGGCGTTCCAGGCAGTGGCCCCGGCGGAGAAGGTGCAACCGACGAACAGCGCGCGATGATGGAAGCCATGTCTGACGAAGAGCGCGCCACAGCCATGGCTGAACGCGGTGGCGGTGGAATGAACCCCATGAACACCATGCTCCTCGACCCGCTAATCGAGCTGCTTAACGAAAAAGCAGCCCAATAAATTTAGATATCTGGAAGGGGAAAGATTTCCCTCTTATCCCCTGGTCGGGGTGCGGTCAAACAGGCCGCACCCCGGATTGGTTTCTTCTGAATGGACTTCTATCCACAAAATAGTTTTTTCAAAACGAGAACAATTTAACAAATTGCAGGGATTTGAACAGTATCACCAATAAATTGAAACTTACCAATTCAAATTTGAATTCGCTAATGAATTGATACTCGTTTTTGAATTATCCCCGCTGCCGGTTGAAAACCCATTTCACAGCCTGTATACTCTACATAAGATGACCGTTCACCCGCAGCCATTCATCCCGGGCAGCGCCCAGCGCGACCTGCCGCTGTCTCGCTTCCTGCCGCTCTTGCCGCATGGAATGGTGAGCGCGTGGCTGCATGCCCAGGAGCAAATCCCATCCGGGAGTTGGGTGCTCGATCCGCTCGGTGCTTCACCAGCCCTGGTCATCGAAGCAGCCCGGGCAGGATACCGCGTGATCGTGACCACTACCAACCCCATCCTCAGCTTCATGATTGAGGTGATGGCTGCAGCCCCGCAGGAACAACAGCTGCAATCTGCCCTCTCCGATCTCGCCATCCTGCGCCGTGGAGATATCCGTCTCGAAGCGGAATTGAAATCCCTCTACGAAACCCGCTGCCGCAAGTGCAATGCCACCATCCAGGCGGATGCATACCTGTGGGAGCGGGAAGCCGAAGAACCTTATGCCTGTCTCTATCATTGTCCGGCATGTCATGATGAAGGCGAACACCCCCCCGACGAATTTGACCTGGAAAAGCTGCATTCCCTGGGCAGCCACAAGCTGCACTATGCCCGCGCCCTGGAACGGGTAAATGTAGGCGACAAACAAGCCCGGCTTGGGGCAGAAAATGCGTTGAAAACCATCCTCCCCCGCCAGCTTTATGTAATTTCCACACTGATCAATAAGACCACCACACTGCGTCTCTCTGCCGACGAGAAAAAGTGGCTACACGCATTAATCCTTAGTGTATGCGATCAGGGGAATGCCCTTTACGCCTGGCCCAGTGCGCGCAGTCGGCCACGTCAGCTCAGCACCCCGCCCCGCTTCCGTGAGAACAACTTATGGACAGCCTTTGAAGCCGGTATCCAGGAATGGCAAAGCAAGGGAATAGCCATTGAGCTTACTCACTGGCCTGAACTACCCACTGCTGAAAGCGGGATATGCATCTTCTCTGGCCGCCCAGGAGCATTGCTCACTGAAGCAGGAGACCTGTCACTCCAGGCAATGATGAGTGTCCTGCCGCGTCCCTCACAGGCCTTCTGGACGTATTCCGCTTTGTGGTCCGGGTGGCTGTGGGGGCATGAAGCCGTTCTGCCAATGAAAAGCGCTCTGGAACGCCGCCGCTATGACTGGAACTGGTATGCGGAGGCCATCTTCCGCCTGTTTCGCCAGTTACGCGGCATGCCCGCAGGGATACCCTTTCTAAATATCCTCCCTGAACTGGTGCCCGGCTTTCTGGAAGCCGCCATACTCTCCACCGGCAAAGCCGGTCTGCAATTGCAAGGGCTGGCCCTGAACGCCGAAGATAATCTTGCCCAGTTGCTCTGGCAAACGGTGAACAAACTGCCCATCGAGATTGATTCTTCCCTGAAAATTGGATTGCAGGATAGTATGGTCGCCCATCTGGCAGAGCGCGGAGAACCCGCCCGCCAGATACAATTGGAAACTGCCGGGTTGGCAGAACTGCCCTATCAAAATTACGCAGATGCCCCATCCGCGTCCGAGATCCTTGGGAAAACGCAAAAAGCCATCCAGGACTTGCTCAATAATCGCGATATCTTCTCGCATGATGATAACCCCGACCGTCCCCAGTCTCAGCGCACCTGGTGGCCGGCTAACGGATTTGATGCCGCAGCCCGGCCACTGACAGATCGGGTGGAAAAACACCTCATCGATGCGCTGATCCTCACACCTGCCAAAGAAGAAAGTGAGTTGATCACTGAACTATATGCCGCCTTCCCTGGCCTGCTCACCCCGCCTATGGAAATGGTGCGCACGGTACTCTCCTCATATGCGCACCTCGTCTCCGAATCCCCGGCAGTATGGCAGATCAATGATCAGGAAAAACCGAAGAATCGGCAGGCAGACGTGCAGAACATGTACCAGGCCTTGCAAAAACTGGGGAAAGAATTGGCGTACTATGTGGAAGTTGGCGAAAACAGCATCTGGTGGATCGATCACAACCGCCGAAAATTCGTCTACCACTGCTTCGCCTCCAGCATGATTCACAAGCATATCCAGGAACAAACGCCCTTGCCGGTTGGCTGCCAGGGGGTGCTGGTCTTTCCCGGCAGCCGTTCACGTCTGCTGACCTACAAACTGGAACACAATCCCTGGCTGGCGCATATTGTTAAGGAAAACTGGACCTTCCTCAAGTTCCGTCACCTGCGCGAATTCATCAGCAAGGGCAACCCCAGCCGCGCCCGCTGGATGGAGCATCTGGAAATGGATCCTCCCCTTTGGGAAGAAGCTACACAAATGACCTTCTTCACGTAATCCGTATGTGCTGCCCTTTCGGGTACAATGTCTGACCTGTTCTAATCTGTATATGGAATTCTTTCCCCCAATATAAAAACCGCACCCTTCGACATGATCAGGGTGCGATTTCCTTTTTTTTTGCGTAGAGATCTTACCTATCCCCCAGCAATTGCCGTCAGGATAGAAGGTAAAATTCCGCCGGAGGTCGCCGTTGGAGTGGGCGTCAATGTGCTTGCCGGCGTGGCACTGACGGGAAGCGTTGGCGTCACGGTGGGCGTCATCGTCGATGTGGGGGTTGGCGTCAGCGTGATCGTTGGCGTAGGGGTCACTGTCGGTTCAGGGTGCTGCAAATCCACCACCAACCGGTAATCGGCATAACGGTCTTCGGTGCTTTTCATGTAGATCCGCAGCGTCACCTTGCCCTGCGGCACTTCAGTCAGGTCCCAGGTGTGAATCCGTTCCGGCTGGCGATATTGTTCATTGATCCCATCTACCAGGGTCTCCCATGTTGCCGGATTATCTCCAATCCCATATTCCAGGCGGAATTCCCTGAACTGATCGGTAGCATACGCCACCGCGTAAATGTCCAGGGAGGTTTCTTCAATTTTCTGGTTCTCTTCCAACCCGGGGAAGAAAATCACCGGACGCGGGTCGGAGGTGGTGCAGGCATCATCTGGTGAGAACAGGAACGGCGGATTAAAGCCCAGCCCGGACGCCCAGGCACGGCCCTCAGCAGTATCCTGAATCCAGTCCTGTGCTTCCCGCTCGGACACATTCAATGTGAATTCCTCAGCCTCAAATTCCTTGCATGCTTCTGATACCAGCTTCCCTGTCCAGGTGTCAACATGCACCACGCGCCACAAATCCTCTGTGGACGATTTCGGCGGCTGGCTGGCAGCGAACACTTCACTGATCTGACTATTGCAAAATTCCGAAGGCTTGGTCCCTGAGGCCGCACAAATAATATGATCTTCCACCAGGCTTGGCCGCGTAAAAGCAGACGTCTGCCCGCTGCGGTACCCATAGACCACCTCTTGCATATAGTTGGCCCAGATAGGCGCAGCGCCAGTCAGGCCAGATGTGTTGCGCATCGGTGAATTATCAGCATTGCCAACCCATACACCAATCACATCATTGGTTGTATAGCCAACTGTCCAGTTATCGCGGAAATCATTGGTCGTACCCGTCTTGGATGCTGCCGTGAAGGGCAGGTTCAATACCGAATTGGGTCCAAACATCGGTGTGCGGGCAGCATTATCCGAAAGGATAGAGTTGATCAGATATGCATGCTCCGGCGCAATGACCTGTGAGCGCTCAATTTCACGCCGTTCATAGATCGGCTCAAAATCATGAGTTTCCTCAGAAGGCGCTTCAATCTTCGTGATCGCTGCCGGGTTGATCAGGCTGCCGCCATTGGGGAAGATGGAGTACGCTGTGGTTAATTCCAGCAGCGACACTTCCCCACCACCCAAAGCCAGGGCCAGGCCAAAATCATTGCGGTTCAGCGAGGTAATCCCCACTCGTTCTGCAAAACGGATCATCCCGCCGCTTTCTTCATTGGAATCCGGGTCATTATAGATGCCCACATATTGCAGGGTTTTGACCGCGGGCACATTGAAGGAATTCGCCAGGGCGGAGCGCAGCAGCACCGGCCCGTGATAGCGCAGGTCATAGTTAACCGGCACATACGGCGGCAAGCCGTCACCAGGTCTACCGGTCGGCGGGAACTCTGTCTCGATATCCCAGATCAGTGTCGCGGGTGTCCACCCTTTCTCGAAAGCAGCAGTGTAGACCAGCGGTTTCAAAGCCGAACCTGTCTGGCGCGGCACAAGCGACATATTGATCTCCCCGCTGATCGATTTATTATAAAAATCAGCAGACCCCACCATGGCAAGGATTTCGCCAGTAGCGGCATCAATGTGCACCAGTGCGGCATCGGTGGCATTGTTAGCAGTTAATTGCTGGATCTGTTCATTCACGATGCGTTCAGCCGTGGCCTGCAACGTATTATCCAGCGTGGTGTATACCTTGAAACCCGAGCGGTAAATCACTTCCTCGCCATATTCTTCGATCAACTGCATGCGGATGTACTCCACCCAGTGGGGATAGTTTCTGGTAAACACCTTGGGTTGGAAATTGTACTGCTCGATTTCCAGCCGCGCCTGGTCTGCCTCGGGGGCGCTGACGCACACCGGATGGGACTGGGTGCTGACATCAATGCATCCTTTTTCCTGACTCAATTCATACGTCAACAGGATCACATCGCGATGTCGGCGCAGGGTTTCCTCCCGATTGGTGAAAATGTCATACACACCCGGCGACTGCGGGATACCAGCCAGGAAGGTCGACTGGGCCAGGGTCAAATTCGCCGCGTTCGTATTGAAATAGGTCTGCGCAGCAGCCTCAATACCATAAGAAAAATTAGCAAAATTAACTTCGTTCAAATACAATTCCAGAATTTCTTCCTTGCTGTACAGACGCGTGATCTCTGCTGCCAGCACAATCTCGCGCTCCTTGCGCTCCATCGTCTGCTTGAAACGCTCTTCCGGGCTCAACAGTAAAATTCGCGCCAACTGCTGGGTAATGGTCGAAGCGCCTGAGACGGTCTCACCCGAAATGCGGTTCTGCCAGATGGCACGCAGCATCGCTATGGGGTCATAACCGGGATTGTTATAAAATTCCTTGTCTTCCGTTGCCAGCAGGGAAGCGATCATATACGGCGAGATCTGATCCAGGCGGACATACGTACGCCGTCCAGCCTGCGGATCAACAATCTCATACAGCGTATTCCCGTTGCGGTCCAGGATAGTCGTCGTCTCAAACTGGGATGCGCTGCTGTAAAGATTGCGCACATCAGGGAAATCGTCAGCATTGACAATCGCAAAATACTTGTAAATGCCAAAGGAGAAAAAGACCACCGCGATAAAAATGCCGATGAACAACAGACCAATCCCCACGCGCGCCAGACAACCGCCCACGTTGCCATTCCCTCCCTTGCGCGAGGTTCGCACCGATTCAGTGTCCGGTCCCATGTTCACTGGCGTAGAAGCAACAGGCTCAAACGCACCGGTTGACTGCTGGCGGGGTTCCGTCCGCGGGCGGGGTTTTGAAATCGGCTCAGGTTTTTCATTCGAGCCAGGCTTTGCAAGTGGTTTGCGCTCCGAAACTGCCGGACGATATGCTGCCGGGGTAACCCGGGTTGCATCCATATCCGTTTCGTCAACCTTCATTGGCACAAGGGGCTTGAAAACCGGGGGGGACATCTCCTGTTCAGGGGGCACGGTAGAAGCCCCTCTTTGAATCGCTTCAGGTGTATCAACGTCCTGAACAGGGCTGACTGGCTCTTCCGGCGTGACGGGCATGGACAGGGTTGAAGCCACCGGCTTGCCGGCTTCGTCGTAGTACCAGCCGCCAGTCTGCTCAGGCGCACCGGTTGGATGGCGGGCAATGGGTACATCCTTCGCGGATGTGTCCTCATCAGCCTCTGGCACCTGTGTATGTTGAAGATGATCCAGATACTCCTCGTCCAGTTCGCTGCCCCACACACCAGTCTTGGCTGCACTGTCAGTGGGACGAACAGGGATCGGCGTATCTTCCAGATCTTCGTGCCGTTCTTCCTCTTCCGTAGACTCGATTAAAATCATCAGCGATCAGGCGGCGGAAACGATCCTGTGGGCGCTCGCGCCCGTTGGGTTTTTCCTCTTCAGGATTTGAATCCTCAAAGTTTTTGTTTTGCATTTCATCGTTCATTAATTACTCACCATAAATTCCGGGACATTCCCGATAACTTTTCTCTGTTTATATTGATTTTAGCATAAAACCAGACTGTAAGCTCCATACCAGGGGAACCAAATATCACGCCAGATTTTGGTATTTCTACCCCAATTGAATTGACCTCTACCCCAACTCCCCTTAAAAATGAAACCATGAATTCCAGCCCAAATCCGCAAGTGCCATCAATTAACCTGAACTTGTCTGCCGATCAGCGATTTTCAGTCCCGGATTATGCCAATGACCACACCTGGGAACTGCTCCTGCGCGGTGGAGATCCCCAAAGCCTTACCTTGCAAACCACCTATGGCCTGCGCGCCATCCGCATGAATTTCTTCCCGCGCTTCCTGCAGGACGATATCGACCGGATTGACCCGCAGGATTTTCCACAGCCCCCGCACATCACCACCGCCTATCCCAACTACGCCCGCATTCTTTTTTCCCCGCTTGAAAACCTGCAAGTCATCATGGAGTGCTGGGTACCCTCCTCTCAGGTGATTGCCGTGCGGCTAAATTTTGCCAATCAAGGCAATGCCCCCCTGACATTCACCTTTGAGCTGTTGGGAGCATTGCAGCCCCTTGATCCTGGTCAACGTCTGGCAACAGTCCCTTCGAACCTGACCAATATCCTGCAGGGGCGCACTGGCGGACTGGCCCCGGTATGCTTTATGACCGGAGGACCTTTCCCCGGGATCGGACCTTATGCTGGATTGGCGCAGCATTTTGTCCTCAATCCCGGGCACGAAAGGTCGATTACCGCCGCCATTGCCGCGCTGCCGGACGAAAACGACTCTCTCCAGTTGGCAAAAAAAACTGTATCCTGCGCCTGGGACGAAGAAATCGCCAGAATTGAACGTGTCAACCAGGCCCAATGGATAGATATCAACACGGGTAATCCCGAATGGGATGTCTGCCTTGCCCGTGCGCAAAGCACAGCCTACAGTCTCTTTCTGCCCGCGAGCGATCACCTGCCCCAACCCTCCTTTGTACTAAGCCGGCGACCCGACCATGGACATTCCCTGCGCGGAGACGGCAGCGACTATCCCCACCTGTGGAGCGGCCAAACCGCATTGGACGCCTGGTATCTCAACTCCTTCCTTCTGCCAGGCGGAGCACAAATGGCAAAAGGCGTGCTCGGGAATTTCATCAGTGTCCAGGAGGAAAATGGAGAAATCGACTGGAAACCAGGCCTGGCCGGGCAGCGCTCACGACAGCTTGCCCAACCTTTGCTGGCTGCTCTTGCCTGGCAGATCCATGAGACCTGCCAGGATGACATCTGGCTTGAAACCTGCTTCATCCCGCTGTTGAAATTCTTCACGGCATGGTTCACTGTCGAACATGATGTTGATGAAGACGGTATGCCAGAGTGGAAACACGCTCTGCAAACCGGATTCCCTGATGCCCCCATCTATAACCGCTGGCAGCAAGGCGGGCAAGCTGTCGACATTGCGATTCTGGAATGCCCTTCCCTGGCCGGGTTCTTATTCAATGAATGCCAGTCCCTGATCAAGATCGCCAAACAACTGAAAAAGACAGAAACGATCCCCTGGCTGGAAACCAAGGCTGATGAACTCAAACACACCATTGCCAGCATGTGGAACGCGCGCGGCAAGACCTACCGCTACCGCGACTACGCCACCGAAAACAGCAATAAAGGCCGCGTGCTGAGAAAGATCAGTGGGCGTGGAAAATTTGAACTGGAACGCCATTTCAAAACCCCGCAGCGATTACAGATCCAGCTTGCTCTGGCAAACAACGATACCCGCCCGCTCAAGATCACCCTCAAAGGCCGTGACGAAAAACGCAAGATCAGCGAGACAATCGGCTTTAACCAGCTTCACTGGTCCAACGGCACCGCCACCTGCACAACACAAAACGTCTTCATGCAGCTCGATGAAGTCAACATTCGCGGGCTTTCACCGGATGATTCGGGAATTCTGGCGGCTATTGACTACACGCAAGAGGACATCAGCCTCCTCCTGCCGTTGTGGGCCGGCGCGGCAGATCAGCAGACTGCAAAAACCCTGATCGAAAAAACGATCTTGCCGCGCTATTTGAAAAAATTTGGCCTGGCGGCTACCCCGCAGGCTTCAAAAGTGCAAGGCGAAGAATGGAAATCTGCCGTGCATATGCCCTGGAATCATTTGATTGGCGAAGCGCTGCTGACATATGGTTACCGCAAACAGGCTACCAAACTGGTCACCAATCTAATGAATGCCCACGTGCAAATCCTTGCCAATCATCATCATTTTCATGAAACCTTCCATGCAGAGACTGGCGACCCGGGCGGAGAGGAAACCATCCTCAACGGGCTGCCCCCATTGGGCCTGTTCCTGAAAGTGCTGGGCATCAAACGCCTCACATCCAGTGAACTGATCGTAGAAGGGCAAAACCCCTTCCCCAAACCCGTCACCATCCGCTACCAGACGATGGAGATCACCCGGAACAAAAAGAACACCATTGTCACCCTCCAGTCCGGCGAGACGATCACCCTCAACGGTCCAGGCCCGCACCGCGTACAGTTCAAGTAGCGCAGGCTGAGCTTGGTATTATCCCTTTGGGGTCGATATCACACGCGAATGGGTATGCCGCAACGGATAGTACCTATCGTATTATCCTAACCTGCCACCCTTCGACAAGCTCAGGGTTCGTCCCCCACCCAAACTCGATAGCGCAGGTTCAGGGGCACTATTCCACCCCATTTTGTTTAACGAACTCTTAAGCGTTTTCGCTTGAAAATATCCGTGAATGACTGTATAGTAATGTAAATTGCTTCATTATTTGATTAAATTCATACACCTTTAGGAGGAATATCATGAATTTTGGACTTCCATTTACCTTTTCCTTTGAGGATCCGGATTGGCTGAAGAAGATCGCATTGGCCGGACTCGTATCTTTGATCCCCATTGTGGGACAATTGTTTATCGCCGGCTGGATGATGGAAATCACCCGCCGGGTGATCAAGGGCGAAAGCACCCTCTTGCCAGAAATTAATTTTGGCGAATATCTCGGCCTGGGTTTCAAGCAAATGGTGATCGGTCTTGTTTATGCCCTGCCGATGATCGTTCTTTGGATCCCTATTGCCATCGTGGGCGCAGGTGGCGCTGCTGCTGGCATGGATGAGGATACTTTAGCCATTGTCGTCAGCGTTATCTCCTGCTGCTGCGGCGGCTTGATGTTCCTCTACGGCCTTCTGCTGGCCTTCATGGTACCAGCAGCCCTTGGCAGGTTCCTGGATACCGGCGAACTTGGTGCAGCCTTCAAGATCAAAGAAGTTTTTGCCCTGGTCAAAGCCGCCCCGGTGCCTTTCCTGATCGCAATCGCTGGTGCAATCATTGCCGGTTTCATCGCGCCTCTCGGTGGGATCGCCATTGGTATTGGCGCCATCTTCACCACAGCATATGCCATGGCAATCATGGGCCACTTCTACGGACAGGCCTACAACGAAGCCAAAGCTGCATTATAGGTTTACCTGAATAATTGAGAAAGCCACCTGCGTCGGGTGGCTTTCTTTGTTTAAGGTTCGTCATCAATCCTTGGAAAGGTTGCGAAGTGCAGCCATAATTGGCAAACTCCTTTTTCCAAGAATGGTTCCCCTCTGCGAATGCAACCCTTTTCAAGGGTAGTCTTATTCCCCAAACTCCTCAACGTGATAAATTTCCACTTCCAGTTTCTTCTTTCGCCACAGGTCGCTGGAAGCACCCATTTTGTTGCAGAGATGGGATAAAAATGACTCCGCGTCGGGCAGCTGATCCCATACCTGAGGCAAGAACGTTGCCCGCCGCGTCCCATCCCGCAGCACAACCCCGTCCACACCGGGGTGCAGCAAACCCGGCAACTGGCTGCCATCCTCATAAACCAACGGCTCTGGTTCTGTCAATCTGGAAATCTCGATATGCAGTTGTGCCACTTCCTGTGGCTGCACTTTCGGAAAGCGATAATCCTCAGTAGCTGCTGCAGCGGCATGCTCGCACACATCTTGCACAAATGGTTGGTATGCGGTCAACGTTCCAATACACCCCCGCAGGCGGCCATTCTTCGTCAGCGTGACGAAAGAAGCCCCAGTCTGCTGAAAAGCAGGCGGGTAATCGGCAAGAGGAAGCATTGGCAGCGGTTGTCCCGCAGCGGCCAGCGTAACACACTGGCGGGCCAGCGCCAACAATTGCTCTCGTTCGGCCTCGGTTAATACTTGTATACTCATCCTGCCTCCTTATTAAGGTTATACAGCCGGATGTCCCCCGCGTCAAGCAGGAATCAGCGGCTGCGCCCTTGCCAATTCAATGCACTTTAAGGTACTATCATACCAATGACAGACATGAACAAACCCCTCACCAGACCCAAACCTGCACCAACATCCCGGCCGTCTGATGCCGAGGATTTCAACTACGCCCGTACGATTTCTACCGTGGTGGGCGCGGCGCTGATAATTGCGACCCTCTTCACCCTCTGGTCCCCAAACCGCCTGTCTGCTGACAACCTGCTGACAGCGATCGTTGAAGCCATCCAGGGCGGAGATGATCCCGCCCAGATCGTGAATGCTATCGCCACACCGGATACCGGCAAACCACATGTCGGCATCATTGCCGGTCACTGGGGATACAACAGCGGTCTGGATACCGGTGCAGTGTGTGAGAGCGGGCAATTCGCCGGGACGACAGAAGTGCAAATCAACATCATTGTTGCCACGTATGTAAAGCAGTACCTCCAGGAAAACGGTTATGCTGTCGATATGTTGGAAGAAGACGACTCGCGGCTTGGCGGTTATCAAGCCGACGCACTCGTCTCCATCCACGCCGACTCCTGTGAGTACATCAACGACATGGCTACCGGGTTCAAAATGGCCGGCACGTTGGCCAGTCCCTTCCCGGAAAAAATCGAGCGGCTGAAATCATGTATCAACTATTATTATGGCGAGACCACTCAACTTCCCTATCACGAGGGCTCTTCCTATACAGCCGATATGATCAATTACCATGTATTTTCAAAAGTGGACCTTGAGACCCCTACCGTGATCATCGAGACCGGTTTCATGAACCTGGATGACGACATCATCATCAGCCAACCCGAGCTTGTTGCGCACGGTATCGCTGACGGCATCATGTGTTTCGTGCAAAACCAATCTCTCCCCAGTGAAATGATGCCCACGGCACAGCCCTGATCCACCAGCCAAAGTCTTTCCCCGTGCCCTGCCATTTTGGCAGCGGGCTGAGTACAGGCCGTTCAATACCAGTCTCCTCGAATGCTTTTCTGCCTGTCAAATCCATACACCATGGATCAACTTTCCCGCCATTTTCCCCAAATTCTGATAAAACGCATAGAATTTCAATTTATAATTAATAAACGGAACCTTTTTATTGATTTGAAAGTGATACAGTTATGGCACAAAAAGCACTATTTGAAGGATTAATCTTTGACGAGCTGGATCAGCCAGTTACCACCGCGTACGTTGGCGACGAAGCCTGTTATGTGGTCAACGATGCTGGCTTTTTGCGGCACATTTCAAGTGAAAATGTGGATCGTCAAATACTGGACAGAATGACAGAATTGATCAGCGGCAATGAAGACATCATCGCTGAACAAACGTCCAAAATGCTGGGCAAGGATGACCTTTTCTCACGCGCTATCATCCAAAACCAGCTCAAGCACCTGGACGAACAGATGGAAACCATCCTCGATTCCGGGATTCCAGAAGAAGGACGCGCCTATATGGGTATGATGGGCTTCCGTGTTACGATCAATCTGCACGGCGAGGTAATTGATTTCAACCAGCCCGGCGCGTCAATGCCTGAAGATGGCGAGGAGTAAACACAGTTACGCCCACCTTGCGAGGAAAATGAACTTGACCGAGATACCCGCCCAATGCAGTACAGCTCCTGAACAAGGAGGACGATCATGATGACATCGAATTTTATTATTAACGTTAATGAAACCGATTTTGAATATGAAGTAGTCAATTATTCCCAGAACATCCCCGTCCTGGTGGCCTTTTTGGCCTCCTGGAGCCAGCCTGGCAGAGAATTAAGCGGCCTGCTGGAGCGCCTGGTGATCGAATCCGGTGGTGCTTTCCGCCTGGCTAAAGTAGATGTAGACCACAGCCAGAACCTGGCTCTGTTATATGGGGTGCGCAGCGTACCTACCGTCAAGGCCTTCAGTCAGGGTGGTGTCGTAGCTGAATTTGCCGGCAACCAGCCCGAAAACCGGGTACGCGAGTTCATGGAAAATATCACCCCGCCCAGCGGCGTGAACCTGGCAATGGAAAAAGCCAACAGCCTGCTGGATATGCACGATTGGGGGCAGGCAGAAACTATGTTCCGCGATCTGCTGAACACCAATCCAGACCAGACAGAGGGATTGCTTGGCCTGGCGAAAACCCTGCTTGGCAAAGGGGAACCGCATGAGGCGCGCTATATCCTCAACAATTTTCCCACCAGCCGCCAGTTTCAAGAAGCCAAGACCCTGCTGCCCTATGCGGAAGCATTAATCGCCTACAAGGACAAAACCCTGCCGGATGAAACCGATCTGGATGCCATCTTCCACAACAGCATCCACCTCGCTGCCCGCGGGAACCTGCCTGCCGCTCTGGACGGTCTGCTGGGCGTACTCCGCCAGGATCGTCACTATAACGATGATCTCGCCCGCCTGGTGATGCTTGGCCTCCTGGATCTGATGGGCAACCAGCATCCCGACACCCGCCGCTACCGTCAGGAATTGGCAAGCGTACTCTTCTAAAAATAAAACTGTCCACAGGTTTTTCGACCTGCGGACAGTTTTCAATTTCATCAAAATCTATCCCGACTTACCACCGCACACGAATGCACTAAATGCTTCCCATAAATTGCAGTAGTATCGCAAATTGGGGAAGTTAGAAAGGGGAGCCGTATTCCATTGCTTCCAAAAACTTCTCCTTATTCGCCGACCTTGCAATCTTGCCGCTGCTGGTTTTCACCAACCAGTGCGCATCGACCAGATGCACATACCGCAGCACCACCGCCGAGCCGTGGGCAACAGCCTTGCGAACAGCATCGGCAATCTCATCTTTTTGTGAAATATCATCAATCTCCGCCACCACGGCGACTTCTTCCGTACCGGCATCCTCATTGAATACGCCAAATGCCACCACGCGCCCGGGATGCACACCAGGCACACCATTCACAATTTCTTCAACATCCTGCGGATAAACATTTTTCCCGCCCACGATGATCAAATCCTTCTTGCGCCCGCTGATATATACTTCGCCATCAGCAAGGTAGCCATAATCACCGGTTAAAAACCAGCCGTCAATGAAGGCTTCCTCAGTGATATCCTCGCGGTGGAAATAACCATTCAACATGCAATCGCTCCGCAAGGCGATCTCACCCACATGGCGCTCGGGCAGCGCTTCGCCCGACGGGGTGACAATCTTCACCTCTACATTGCGGATTGGCTTGCCAGCCGAGACCATCCTCAGCGAGGGCTGGCCTTCTACTGCAGCCACAGCCTTACGTTCCGTCTGAAAAGTCTCTCGGTCAATATCATCATAATTCACCGGGGCGGTGATGCCCCCCTGGGTGACCGCGAATACATTTTCTGCCATCGCGTAACAGGTGGTCAGCGCCTGTTCACGGAAGCCAAAGCTCTGAAAACGCTCCAGGAAAGCCTGCTGGCTTTCCCAACGCATCGGTTCTGAGCAATTGATCACCGCCCGCCACGAAGACAGATCAACATCCTGCAAGTGGCGGTCGCGAACTTTCTTGGCACAAAAACTGTAGGCAAAATTCGGCAGCCAGCTCAGCGTACCCTTATATTTTGAAACGGCCTGCATCAAACGATACGGCGCGCGCACCCAATCGAATGGCGACATTAGCACCAGCGGGATCCCGCTCAGCAGGGGCATCAGAAAACCGGCGATCAGCCCCATATCATGATATAAAGGCAGCCAGCTTACGATGACATCATCATCCTGCAATGCAAGGGCAAGCTGATAGCTTTCCAATTGATTGAAAACCGCCTGATGGGACAGCGCTACGCCCTTCTGCAAGCCGGTTGAGCCGGATGAGTGCTGCAAGAGAACCACATCCTCTGGCGCCCGCTGCAAGCCGCTCAGTGCGTCAGGCTCAACCTGAGCGTCACCAGACACTTCCTCAGCCACGATCACTGCCCGCACCGAATCCCCATCAATCAAAGCAGAACGCACTTCCTCTTCAAAATCAGCGTAAGTGATAATAGCTGCTGGCTTGCTGATCGAGATCAACGACTTCAATCCCTCACGGTAACGTTCTGGCAGCAGCTTCTCTGTGAGGAAAGGCATGATCGAAGGAATAGCCCCTTGCAGAATAACGCCAAAATACGCGTTCACCAAATCCAAACCATGCTGCTGGATAAGGATCACCACTTCCCCTGGCTGAATACCAGACTTGTTCAGGGCGGAACTGAAAGCGCTGCTGCGCTCAACCAACTCGCCATACGTCACGGGCAAGTCTTCCTCCCCCGTATGCAGCAGGGTTAGCGCAACCTTTTCCGGTGTTTCGTTGTAATGTTTCAGCAGTGCGGATGAAAATGTCTGTCCCATCAGTCCATTCTTTCCTCGATCAAAGCAGCCAATTGCGACAGCGTGTCAAATGTATCAGCGTTCAATTCTGTATCATCAATGATCACATTCCAGGTGTCTTCTACAAACAGGGAAAGATCCACCAGACTAAAGGAATCAATCACGCCGGATGAAATGAGCGCTTCCTGCGGGTCCAGTTTACGGCCCGGTTGCTTGAGGATCTCTTTAGCAATTTGTTCTTCCAGTTTAGCAATGATTTCAGCATTCATGTTTCGATACTCCTCATTTAACCCCGAAGGGAATTTATTGACAAGACTATGCGAATATTATTCCGCATATTTTACCAGATGATATTTCTTTCTCCTGAAACGCTGTATTCCTACGGAATAAACCAGGTCACAAAAGCCGTATCCGGATACTCAGCATCATCCGCTACCGACTTGATCCACAAATACCCCGGCAGCCCCTGGCTGCTTTGATAACAAATATACACATCTTTTGTCAAGTCTTCCAGCACAATTTCTTCAACCGATAACGGGGTTTGGATGCAATCATTTTGGGCTGGAGGTATGCCTACCTTGGTGTCCGGCAGCCCCAATTTCACATCCCCCAGCGGCAATACGGTCACCTGTCCATCTTCAAAACCCAGGGAGACATCATCATCGTCTTCCCCCAGGTTGATACTGCCGCTGTCAACATCAAGATGAATTTCTTCAGCAGCTTCCACATCTCCCTGTTTATAAATCATCGGGATTGGTGTTTGGGTTGGCGCAGCAGCCACAGTCGGTGTCGCCCCATCGAAAACAGAGATACGCGCCCAAAATGGCGCATCTCCCTGCGGGCCAAGACCAAACAATACACCTTCAGCATTGCGTATTTTCCAATTGCTCTGATAAAGTCCGTTTTTCTGGGGCGCAGTCATCTCGACAGATAGATCAACAATTGCCCCCGGCTGCACAGGCACATCCAGAAACAGGATCCGTGACGAACCCATCGGCTCTCCCGAAAACCAGACAATCGCATAATCTTCTGACCAGGCACAATCCCCAAGATTAACCAGCCGCCACGTCTTGGTAAATTCCTCACCCGGCTGAAAAATCGTTCCGTCTGGAATGGTCACATCAATCGGATGGCCTGGCGCTGCGTGGTCACAAATTCCGTCGAATTCAACCTGCGATTCAGTCGCAGCTTCACCCTCTTCCATCACCGCGCCAGAGAAAGCTGTTGCCGTACCATCATGAATCGGGCCAGAGACAGCAGCATCTGTCTGACCAGGTAGTGCATACCCTGGAAACGTACATCCCATCAAGGCAACACACGCAAACAAAGCACACAGGCCCAAAACAGTATGGCATTTTTTCTTCATATCTTCAGATTCATTCTGCCGGTCATAAATCAGCCCCGGTTAATCCCGCGGCACAATTTCCATCATCTGCAGGAATTCTCCCCAATCGTCTCCTGAGAACTGAATGATCAGATTACTGTACTCCACATCATAGATCATATCTTTCTCACCACCAGGGCCTTCTGCCTTGCTGACAAGCTGCAAGAACTCATCCCATTCCTCCTGGAAAAAATGCAGGGTGACATTGTTCAATTCCAGATGATATGTTGTTTCTTCATCCGGTTCTTCGGCCTTCCAGGCCAAAAATTGTTCCGTTTCTGCAAGTACTTGTGTTTTTGGTTCAGGCGTGTTTGCCATCATTTTTCATCCTTTTTACTTGATCCGATACGATCCGCAAAGAATTCACGGACCGGCTTCCACAATTTTTTACTCCAGTCTTTGATACGATTCCACAGTTTGCCAACAACCTTAACTGCAGCAGGTTGCTGGGGACGACGATACCTGTCCAAAGATTCCCAGGGATCCATATCAAAAGATTTATGCAGGGCATACGTCGCCAGCAATTTGATTGTTGCCAACACAGGACCTGCGAGGACCAGCCCAATAAACCCCAGCCACGTCGTACCGATAATGATACCTACCAGCAGCATAGCCGGATGCACCCGCAAGGCATTGCCCATCACACGGGGTGTGATCATTGAATCAATGACAGGATCCATCAACATCCCTACCCCAATCACCAGCAAAGCATAGGGAAAAGGCTGCAAGCCAAACAGGGTTGAGCCTTGCAGCAGCGCCACGATAAAATATACAAGCCATGTGGCGGCTGTACCAACCCAGGGAATGAACCGCGCGAATCCAGCCATAACAGCCAGCCCTAACGCGAAGCGCACCCCAAGAATATTCAACAAAACGAGATAGATAACGAATGTGATCGACACCATGGTGAGCTGCCCGCGCAGGAAGCCATTCCAGATGCGTTTCAATTCCAGCCCCATTTGCTCAATATCGTATTCATAGCCAGGGAGATTCAAAGAGATTAACCGGTAAGGCCGCCCCCGGTTCTCAAGCAGAATGAAATAGGCCAGCATGATCACCAGAAACAGGGCGGTGACCACCGAAGCTGCTCCGCTGGCAATGCTGGTTACAATGCTCCCAACCCGAGAGAATAAAGGCTGAATGGATGAAACAATCTGCTGACCGGCTGTATCCAGGTTCAGGTTCAAATTGCGCAGCGGGTATTCAAAAGGTCCGATAACAATCATTTGCTCATTGATATCTTCCAGCATTTCAGGCAGATCATTCAATCTTTTTTGCAGGAAATTGAGCAGACCTTTGGATTGATCCACCAAAGCAATCCCACCCCAGGCAAGCAGTCCCAGCAGGATCAAAATCACTACGATCAACACCAGCCCCACCGAAAGTCCCCACGGCAACCTGATCTTTTTCGCCAGCCAGTTGATCACCGGGTAAAGCAGGTAGGTCAGCAGGAATGCCAGCAGCAAAGGGCCGACAATTGCCCTGAAGCGCACCAAAAAGAACGCGATCACTCCAAAAAAGGTGAAAGCGACCAATGCCTTGGTGGAAGCACCCCAGTTCGGTGAACGCTCGTCTTGCACCTGGTCATCCTGTTTCATATTTTGGGCACTCATTCTTCTTTCTTCTTCCACAGCATATCATTGATCCGCTGCCAGATAGAAACCCCGCCTTCTTCAGGCTGTTGGGCTGCCAGTTTTCGCTTCTCCCTCTCCTTATCCAATTCCTGCCACGGGTCCAGATCAAACGACTTGCGCAGGGCATAATTGGCCACCAGCATCAGCGTCGCCAGCACCGGCGCAGCCAGCATGATCCCGATAAATCCCAGCAAACTGGCCCCAACATAGGCACCGATCAGCAAGGCAGCCGGATGCACATGGAGGGCACTGCCCATCATTTTCGGAGTGATCATCTGGTCAATAAGGGTATCGAAGATCCAACCCACACCTACGACCAGCATGGCATACCAGAAAGGTGTCAGGCCAAAGGACGGGGTAACGGAAAATATCGACACGGTAAACAGCACAACCCACAGGATGGCCGGGCCAACATAAGGCAGGAAACGCGCCAGACCAGCCAGCAGCGCCAATCCCAGTGCATATGGCAGTCCCAATATACTCAATATGATCGTGTAGATCAAGATCGTGATCAGGATCAGGGTCAACTGCCCGCGCAAAAAAGCATCCCAAACACGGCTAAGTTCTTTTCCCATCCGCTCAATATCATATTGATAGCGGGGAATATTAAACTTGACAACCTGTGAAGCGACCCCATTGGATTCCGAAAGCATGAAGAACGAGACCAGCATCACCAGCACCAGATTGGCGACCAGGTTCGCCGCGCCGCCGGCAATGGTGCCAGCCAAAGACCCAGCACTGGCAATTAACGAGGTGAGAGAATTAAGCACTTCATTGACAACCTGGTCAATCTGTACATCCAGCTCGCTGAAATCCAGAATATATGGGCCAATCTGGTATCTCGTCTGCCCGAGGTCTGTCAAAAAATCAGGCAGGTATTCCATCTGCTCTTCCAAAAAATCAAACAGATTGATCGATTGGTCTACCAGGGTAAAGCCGCCCCACACCAATAAGCCAATCAGGAGGACCAACAATACAAGATATAGAACACCAACCGATAGCCGCCAGGGGAGATGCATTTTCTTGTGTATCCCATCCGCCACCGGATATAACAGATAGACCATTACAAACGCCAGCAGCAATGGCCCCCAAATGTCGCGAAAGAAAACCAGCAAACCAGCAATGACCACCACAAAAGAGGCGGCCACAACCAGTTTGGTTGAAGAAGGCCACTGTGGTGAGGCCTTACCTTTTTTCTTTTCTTTTGTCTTCCTTGAATCTACCTTTTCTGTCACAATCTTCCTTTGCGATAAGTAATATCCATTGGCAAAATTATCATCCACTTGATTTTAACTCAAAAACACACTATTCGCGATTTTATTCAAATAACCAGTTTTCGGCAACTGGCTGAACGCATCCCCCTGGAGAGAACGACGGACGCTGGAAACTGCTTGCCAGGTATCCCTTCCCCAGGGAGAGCATTGCTATAAAACAATCCCTCCTGAAGTACAGAAGGGATTGTATTCAATCAAAAAAACAACAGACTTACGGACAAAGACCTGGGGAGAACATATTGAATGCCCACCCGAACCAGTCACACCAGGCAGCTTGACTATCAATATAGATCAATCCTGCTACGCAAACGCACAAGAGCAGCAAAGCCACGACAATGATCCCAATCATGATCGGTTTGCGTTTCTTCTTGGCTGGTTTGGCTGCCGGCTGTGCCGGAACCTGTCCAGCATAAGCTGGTGCCTGTGGTGGAGGCGGAGGCGCAGCTGCCGGGGGAGGCGGTACAGGAGCAGGGGCAGCTTTACGCGGTGCAACCACTGTGGCTGCTTCATCCGCAGACTGCACCATCTCAAACAGCAAACTGATACTTTCCCCGAACATGATCAGTTCACCGGGGCGCAGCACATACGGCCCCATCAACCGCTGACCATTCACCGATGTCCCGTTGGTAGAACCCAAATCCTCAATGATATAGTTTCCACCCTGCAAGAAAATGCGTGCATGCCGGCGTGATGCCTCTGAGTCATTGATCACAATATCATTGCTCAAATCACGTCCCATGGTGGTCTCTACTTTTTCCAACAGGAAAGTCTTTCCCACTGTTGGACCCGAACGCATGACCAGACGATATGTTGGTGCCATAAGTCTTCCTCCTTTTATGGATATACGTTTATAGTTTAACGTTTTTACAAGTGCATGTCAACAAGATTACCCTGTTACTTTGTGAAATATCCAGGCAAACATCTGGTAAAATTCGCCCTGCAACGATAATCAAGGAGAAAAAGTGACCATCACCATCATTTTGCGCAAAAAAGAATACACTCTCGACAAAGAAACCTCCGTGATGCGCGCCATGGAATTGCTCGAAGTATCGTCCGAAGCGCATCTGGCTGTGCGCGACGGCAAATTACTTACCGAAGACGACCGCCTCTATCAGGGTGACGTGGTGCAGTTCGTTTCCGTCATCTCGGGAGGCTGAACATGAAGTGTAAAAAATGCGGCGAGCGCGCCTCGATCAAAATGCCGCAGCATAATATGGCCCTCTGCCGCGACCATTTCCTTGAATGGATTCCGCAGCACACCCAGCGTACAATTGAAAAATATGACATGTTTACCCATGAGGAGAAAATCCTCGTTGCCGTTTCTGGCGGCAAGGACTCGCTGGCTCTGTGGGAAGTACTTCACCGCCTGGGTTACCAGGCTGATGGCATTTACATCAACCTCGGTATAAAGGATCCGCAAAGCGGGTTGGCCTACTCCGAAAAATCCAAAACCTTCTCCCGGCAATTTGCCGACCAGACGGGTTAAAATTGCACGTGATTGATGTGCAACAGGATTATGGCGAAACCATAACCGAGATCAACCACACGTTCCGCACATGGACGCGCCAAACCCTGCTCCATTTGCGGTCTGGTCAAACGCCACATCATGAACCAGTTCACGCACGACGAAGGATACCATGTGCTGGCAACTGGCCATAACCTTGACGATGAAGCCGCCACCTTGTTTGGCAACACCTTGAGCTGGACAGTGGATATGCTCAAGCGCCAGTCTCCGCTCCTGCCAGCCATGCCCGGCTTTGCCCGCAAAGTGAAACCGTTTTGTCGCATCTATGAACGCGAAACCGCTGCCTATGCCTTAATGCGCAACATCGCCTATGTATATGAAGAATGTCCATTTGCCGGGGGCGCGCGAACGATCCAGTACAAGAAAATGCTCAACCAACTCGAAAAACGCAGCCCAGGCACAAAAATGAATTTCTATGTCCATTTCCTCAAAGCCCAGGCCGAGTTGTTTGGCGAAGAACAGGTTTCAATCCCCGCAGAAGAGCATTGCCCCATTTGTGGGCAACCCACCCACAGCGGGCAGGCATGTGCCTTTTGCCGCATGGTGGGGGCAGATAAAAATCTGCCATAGTGAGTCCCCGTTTCCCGGCCATCAAAAAAGCGGGCTGATGTCATCGCGCAACCCGGCGATCTCCTCCATCCCCTGACATACCTTTAACCACCAACAGGGCGCGATGCGCCCTGTTGGCTTCAAAAATAAGGAGTAGCCTTGTCTTTTTGCGTTAATCTGTTTTTGCTTTAGGTTGTTTCCAGGTACTTGTCAATCTCCCAATCCATCACCTGCATCCGATATTCATCCCATTCGGCCAGTTTCGCGCGGCGGAAAGTATCGTAGATGTCAGCACCGAGAGCTTCTTTGACCACTTCATCCTTGTCCAGTTCTTCCAAAGCTTCAAGCAGGGACCCCGGCAGTTGGGTAATGCCAAGCTGGATCTTCTCTTCAGGGGTCAAGTCATAAACATTGATACTGTTCAAAGGCTTGGGCGGGGTCAACTCATTCTCAATACCATCCATGGTCGTGGCAATCATTGCCGCAAATGCCAGGTAGGGATTGCTGGAGGGATCCGGGCAGCGCAATTCGCAGCGAACAGCCGATGTCATCCCATCGTTATAACGCGGAATGCGGATCAAAGCAGAGCGGTTCAGCTGCGCCCAGCCCACATAAACAGGAGCCTCATAACCAGGAACCAGGCGTTTGTAAGAATTGATTGTAGGTGCGATCACTGCAGATAATGCCCGGGCATGTTTGAGCTGTCCGACTGATCATGCCGTATGCCAGGCTGGACAGCTTGAATTCATCGGCATCATCAAAGAAAAGATTGTTGCCATCTGCATCAGAGATCGATTGGTGGCAATGCATACCAGAACCATTGATACCGAAGATCGGTTTGGGCATGAAGGAAGCCACCAGACCATGGGCGGCGGCGATGGCTTTCACCGTGTACTTCATGGTGAGCACATTATCAGCGGTTTTGAGTGCGTCGGCAAATCGAAAGTCAATCTCATGCTGACCGCGGGCAACCTCATGGTGACCAACTTCCACTTCCAGGCCCATCATATCCAGTGCGATCATCAATTCACTGCGCACGCGCACGGCTTCATCATCCGGCGAAAAATCAAAATAGCCGCCAACATCATGCGGCACAGGATGAATACCATGACCATTGCAATCATTGCGCTTGAAAAGGAAGAATTCCGGTTCTGGACCAATATTATAC
Source organism: uncultured Chloroflexia bacterium (assembly GCA_963753895.1). Lineage (GTDB taxonomy): Bacteria > Chloroflexota > Anaerolineae > Anaerolineales > Anaerolineaceae > SMBSF63. The sequence goes on from CAVWEE010000003.1 coordinate 161,672, forward strand.
GTCCAGCCTTTTTCTTCCAGCCGCTTCACCTGGCGCTTTAATGCGCCACGAGGGTCCTTGGCATAGGGCTCGCCAGCAGGGGTGTAAATATCGCAGAAGATTCGCGCGCGGCGCATATCTTCCGGGCTCCATGGCAGTACAGCGTAAGTATCAGCGTCAGGGGCGAGATGCATGTCACCTTCCTGCACACGGGCGAAACCTTCAACGGACGAGCCATCAAACCAGATCCCATTTTTCATCGCGCCGGCAACCTGAGAGAGTGGGGCATCCACGCTCTTCACATTGCCCATGATATCTGTGAACTGAAATGACACAAACTTTACATTGTCTTCCTTACATCGTTCAAGCAGTTCTTTCGTATCCATATTCTTCTCCTCCAAATAAAATAATAGAGCATGCCGTCGGCATACCCTTTTAAAAAACACATTCAGGATTAAAAACGGGTATCCCTTTCTACGACCATTTAACAGAAATTAAAGCATCTCTGTCAATCACTGCGCGCATCTTGTAGCACCTGTCACCAGATACTTTTCAATGTGCACTTCATTCGAAAGGGAGAAAACAAAGCCCGTGATTAGGCTATAGAGGCATCCGCTGATCCTTCGATTTTTCCCTGGAATATCCAGGGGTAGCGCTCCCTTCGCAGGGAGGAACCTCCTCCTCGTCAGCTTGACTCATGTCAAGCTTCAGCCGCCATTTCTCCGTTATTCAGTTGTAAAGGTCTATACATGTCACAATTAATCGGCCCGATGATAACATGACCACGAGGTCGTGTCAAGAAGTAAATATTAACAAGAGGTTAACAGATCAATTCAAAAGCACATTGTTGTGAACCACTAACATGCCAGGCACAACGTCTTGTAAATTGACAGGGTGGTTGATGAACGATTTAGCGTGTAAAAATGCACACCGTCCACATCGCGGTCAAGTAGTTCCAGCACCTGTTGCGTGGCCCAGTGCGTACCCACCCGTTCCACGTCTTTGTCCGATTCCGCGCGGGATAGTGCTTTAAGTAATCGCGCCGGGTACCGCGCCCCGCGCGCCAGATCGGCCATACGCTGCACCGACTTCAACGAAGTGATCGGCATGATCCCCGCTACAATCGGCACATTGATCCCCGCCAGCACGCACCGCTCGCGGAAATCGTAGAAATCCCGGTTATCAAAGAATAGCTGGGTGCAGATATAATTCGCGCCGGCATCAATCTTCGCCTTCAGGTAATCCATCTCTTTAACCGATTAGGGGTTTCGGGGTGACCTTCTACATAGCCAGCCACCCCGATGCACATTTGCGGATATTCCTTGCGAATGAAGCCCACCAATTCAGATGCATATGCAAACCCATCAGCCGTGCTCTGGAATTCCTTCTGCCCTTCCGGCGGATCGCCGCGCAAAGCCATAATATTCTCAATCCCGCTGCGATGGTACCTGTCCAGGATATCCCCCACCTCATCACGGGTAGTGTTCACACACGTCAGGTGCGAAACCACCGTCAGGCGCGTCTCATTGCGCAAGCGCAGCACCAGGTCATGGGTCAGATCACGCGTTGACCCGCCGGCGCCGTAGGTGATACTCACATAGGCCGGTGAAAGCGGGGTCAAATCCTGGATGGTGCGGAACAACGTGTCAGAAGCCGACTCGCTTTTTGGCGGGAAAAATTCAAAGCTGAAGGTTGGTTTGCCCTGCTGAAACAATGTGGATACCTGCATGATGTTTTACCTCACGAAAAAACCTGCTCCTCCTAACATGGCAGCCAGGTTGTATGGTCATGGTTGATATTGTACCAGCCGACAGAAGAATTGCAAGCCTGGTGTAATTCCTGTTAATCACTGCGCCATAACTATACAACGGAATGCGAATGCCAAATAGACAGGTTAGGGAATTGTAAATATTTAAACATCTATACGATAATCACGCTGCATCCCCAGAACTGAAAGCTGGGCAGCGTACGAGGGGTTAGGAGACACTTTCTTTACCAGCGTGTTTTGCCGGCTCTGCCATTGCTCAGCCAATCTCAACTCACGCCGGTTTTTGATGCTTTACACCCACAAACAAGAGCCACAAAGTAAGCCCAAATTCTGCAATAAATCCAAGCGGATAGCTTACATAGGTTATCACAGTGAAGCCCGGGAACAGGAAAAACTGAAGCGTAGTCATCAGCCAGGTAACGCAATGAATCATCAGCATGATACCCAATACTTTGGGAAGGAAGCCCGACTTGAAAACCAGATAACCAAGCGGAAAGAGCCAGGCACCATAAAATATCTGTGCGATCATGAATCCATTTTTGTATACATACAGAAATAGCATTGCCAAAGCTTGCAGTTGATCAGTCTGGAATACTTTCAAGTAATCAGCGCTATTCAAAAGCAGTTGGCTGGCAATCAGAAAAAGATCACTAAAACATTGGATCGCGACCCCGCCCAGGTTTAATACCAAGAATAGCAAAGCAAAGTTTTTATTGACCGACCTTAATAACGCATATAAAGCCCAGGCCGTCAATAAAAATAACACAGCCGCAAGCAGATCGCTCACAATACCGATGCGAAATTGCCACCCAGAAGCGACAATATTTTGGGCTGTTGCTGCGGCATCTCCGAATACAATAATTTTGGAACGACCAAACACATCTGCGAAGATATGAATGACGAAGTAAACAAAGTACAGGAGTCCTGCTATTCTTGCGGTTTTTTTGTTTGTATTCAATGTAGATTCTCCTGGTTTTTTGAAAATTAAGATTCGATTATCGTCTGATGAGTATACGAAGCTACATCCTGTAAGGTTGCAAATATGCTACTGATAGAGGTGATATGCCGCAAAAAAACGCAGCAGAAAAGCTGCGTTCTCCTATTATAGGTCAATTTACATCTGGCGCGGGTTGAGCTTTCACCTGTTTCTGGGGGATCAATATCATATCCGAATGGACAAGCCCTGGCGGGCACCTTCAAATCGTTCGAAAACACTTGACCTATTGAACAAATGTACTATAATTATACTGTTAGACTTTAACCACCGATACAACTATAATAGCGATAGTTGCTACTACAACCAAAACTCAGAGGAGACACCAATGGCTCGAAAAAAATCAGACGATTCTTCTCCTTCCCCTTCTATGGAAATGGATGATGCCCGCCGCGCAGTGCTGGACAAGGCACTTGGCGATATTACCAAACGATACGGCGATGGCGCGATCATGCTGATGGGTGATGCCCAGCATCTCAACGTGGCAGTCATCCCCACCGGTTCCTTATCCGTAGATATCGCCTTGGGCGTCGGTGGCATTCCGCGCGGCCGCATCACCGAAATCTATGGTCCTGAGTCCTCCGGCAAAACCACGCTTTGTCTGCACATTGTCGCCGAGTGCCAGAAACTGGGCGGCATAGCTGCTTATGTGGATATGGAACATGCGCTCGACCCGGTGTATGCCGCCCACATTGGTGTGGATATCGACAATCTGCTCATCTCGCAGCCCGATACCGGCGAGCAGGCGCTGGAGATCACCGAAACTCTGGTGCGCTCTGGCGCGGTAGACATTGTCGTCGTCGACTCGGTTGCTGCCCTCGTTCCGCGTTCTGAAATCGAAGGGGATATGGGCGATGCCACCATGGGTATGCAGGCCCGCCTCATGTCCCAGGCTCTGCGCAAGCTGTCCGGCGCCATCCACCAGACCAAGACCTCGGTACTTTTCACCAACCAGTTACGCCAGAAGATCGGCGTCATGTTTGGCAATCCCGAAACCACCACCGGCGGCATGGCCCTCAAGTTCTATGCCTCCGTGCGCATTGACATCCGCCGTATCCAGTCCATCAAGGTCGGCACCGACATCATCGGTAACCGCGCCCGCGTGCGTGTGGTCAAGAACAAGGTTGCCCCGCCCTTCCGCACCGCCGAATTTGACATCATGTACAACGAAGGCATCTCCAAAGTCGGCGACATTCTCGACCTGGGCGTCAAGTTGGAGATCATCACCAAACGCGGCGCCTTCTACTCCTACGGCGATATCCGCCTCGGCCAGGGACGCGAGAATTCGAAAGAATTCCTGCGCCAGAACCTGGACATCAGCAACGAGATCGAACTCGCCATCCGCCAGCAATCATTGGAAGGAGTCATCGTTGGGGATGAAATGACAGAAGAGGAACTCACTGACGTGGAAGAATAAACAAACAGGTTGGCAATAGCAGTGTATAATGCGGGTGTGGTTGTTTTGTCCAAACCACACCCGTCGTTTAATTCAACAGGAATAAGCATATGAAACGGTCTCTTTCTCCCCTCTTGATACTGCTCACACTGATGATGGTGCTCCTCGCCACCGGCTGTATTCCCACGCCGCAACGACCAGCGCCGGAGGCGAACGATCCCGCATTCCTGCCCCCCACGCTCGCCCCAACCATTGCCCCGACCAGTGAGTTCACCCCCACACCAGAAGGCGGCGCTGACCAGTCCGATTGCGAGAACAATCTCCTTTTTACCGAGGACATCACCGTTCCCGATGGCACCTTGTTCGAACCCGGCGCAAAGATTGATAAACAATGGCAGGTAGAAAACAATGGTACCTGCAACTGGGACGAGCGATACAGCCTGCGTCTGGTAGCAGGCGATACCCTGGGTGCCGACCAGGAACAGGCCCTCTTCCCGGCGCGCGCCGGCAGCCAGGCCGTGATCCGCATCGAGTTCACTGCCCCCGAAGAAACCGGCAGCCATCGTTCGGCATGGCAAGCCTTTGGCCCGGATGGGCGTCCCTTCGGCGATCCCTTCTATCTCGAGATCATGGTTGCCATCCCCTGACCGTCACATGATAAATACACATCCGACATCAAATCTTGCTCCTGTCCCTCGCCCTGCTCTGTCTCGGTCTAAGTGCGGCTTGCATCGGTTCACAGGAACAAATTCCTGCAACATCCACCCCCATCCCTGCCACTTCCACCGCGCTGCCACCCACCCTGACGCATGCCACGGCAAACCCTCACCAGCACGATCACGCCCTACCCTACGCTCACCGCCAGTCCAACACCCCTGCCAACTGCCACGCCGCCGTCTGAAGCTGCCATTGAAGGCATCCAGGGCACCCACCAGACCTATGAACTGGGCTGCGAAGCCAACGCTGCCGCCCAGATGGCGCGTTTCTTCGGCCTCATCATCAACGAGCGCGAATTCCAGGCCGCCCTGCCGCTGACCGACAACCCCGACACCGGCTTTGTGGGACAGGTGGAAGGCGACTGGGGCAATATCCCGCCCGCATCCTACGGCGTGCATGCCGAACCCGTGGCCGCCGAGCTGCGCAATTTCGGGCTCAACGCCAAACCGCACCGCCAATACACAGTTGAAGAAATCCGTCAGGAAATCGCCGCTGGACGGCCCGTGATAGTATGGGTCATCGGCGGGGTACGCCAGGGCCAGGCCACAACCTATACCGCCGGGGATGGCAGCGTGATCACCGTCGCACCTTACGAACACACTGTCCTCGTCACCGGCTACGGGCCGGACTACCTCACCATCCTGGATGGCAAAGAAGTCTATCACCGCTCAATTGCCCAGTTCACTGATTCCTGGCAGGTTTTGGACAACATGGCCGTCACTATCGCCACGCCCTATTTCCTCCCAGAACCACAAACCTGAGGACCAAAATCCCCGGGCACGTGATGCTCAAAATTACTAATAAATACCAATCGCAGGGGCACACACCAAAGGTGCATGTGCCCGCCTCCCAGGTTTGCTATCGCGAGAAGCAAAATTAAATTCCCTCCTGAAATCATAAACCATAAGACTTCATGTTCTGTTTTCGTTTTCTCACGAGCATTGTGGGAGCATAACATCCAATGCTTTGTTGCAAACCGTACCCCTGGAAATCCCTCATTAAAAAGGTCCTCCCGCTTGCCGGGAGGGATTTAGGGAGAGAAAAAAACTCCCGCACATTTCTATGCGGGAGCCATTTTTGTTTAAAACCGTTCGCCGGTTTAGGTACCTTCCTGCCAGGAGGAAAGATACGCAATCTGGGCGGGGGTCAAAACATCGATATCCAATCCCATCGCCTTGAGCTTCAAGTCAGCGATTGTCAGGTCGATATCATCCGGAACAGAGTGAACATTATTATCCAGGTTCTTTCCTTCTTTCCACAAATACTCTGCAACAAGCGCCTGGTTGGCGAAGGACATATCCATCACCGATGCGGGATGACCTTCGGCAGCAGCCAGGTTCAACAGGCGGCCTTCGCCGAGGATATGGATCTGGCGGCCATCGGGCATGTCATACTGTTCCACGAAGGGGCGTACGCGGCGCTTGGCAACAGACATTTCTTCGAGAGCGGGGATATTGATCTCAACATTGAAGTGACCGGAGTTCCCGACCAATGCGCCGTCTTTCATCACTTCGAAGTGGTGCTTGTCGATCACATCCTTATCACCGGTCAGGGTAATGAAGAAATCACCGATCTTGGCAGCTTCGACCATCGGCATCACGCGGAAACCATCCATCACCGCTTCCAGCGCCTTCAAAGCATCAATTTCGGTCACGATCACGTTGGCACCCATACCGCGGGCGCGCATGGCCAAACCACGGCCGCACCAGCCGTAACCGGCAACCACAAAATTCTTGCCAGCCAACAGAATGTTGGTGGCGCGGATGATACCGTCAATGGTGGACTGACCAGTGCCGTAGCGATTGTCGAAGAGATGTTTGGTCATGGCGTCATTCACTGCCACAACAGGGAACTCGAGAGCGCCATCAGCGGCCATGGCCTTCATGCGGATCACGCCAGTGGTGGTCTCTTCCATGCAGCCGATCATGCCAGGGATCAGGTCGCGGCGGCTGCGGTGCATGGTGGAAACCAGGTCTGCACCATCATCCATCGTGATCATCGGCTTGTGATCCAGGGCCAGGTTGAGGTTCTTGTAATACACGTCATTGTCTTCGCCCTTGATGGCGTATACAGGAATCTCGTCATGTGAAACGAGGGAAGCGGCCACATCATCCTGGGTGGACAGCGGGTTGGATGCGGTCAAAACCACATCTGCACCGCCTGCCGCCAAAGTGCGCATCAGGTTTGCAGTTTCGGTGGTGACATGCAAACAACAGGAAATCCGTACACCTTCCAGGGGGCGTTCCTTTGCGAAGCGCTCGCGCACCTGGCGCAGCACCGGCATTTCACGCTCGGCCCAGTCAATTCGTCGTCGGCCGCCTTCGGCCAATCCAAGGTCTTTCACTACATAAGTGTCCATCTATTTTCCTCCAAAGGAATGAAACAAATAAAAATCGAACTGGCTGCGGCGGTTAAGCCAGCAGTCCATCCAGGGCGCCCTGATCGTCAAAATGCTGGCGATAGCGCGCCACAAATTCTGCTTTTGTATAATTGTGCGACTGCGGGCCGTTGTGCTCCAGCACGTACGTGGCCGCCAGAGCGCCCATCCGCCCGCAAATCCCCCAATCCAGTCCCAGGCGGTAACCCGTCAGGAAACCGCCGCGGAAAGCATCGCCCACGCCTGTGGGGTCGGCAATCTTGTCCGGTGTCACCACCGGGGTGTGGATCTTCTCACCATTGGCGTAGATATACGCCCCGTCGCCGCCGTGCGTGATCACCATGAATCCTCACACAGCACAACACGTCATCTTCCTTCATGCCGGTGTGCTTCTGCAGCAATTCATACTCGTAATCATTCAGGAACAGCGCCGTGGCCTTTTGCACGCCATCGACCATTTGCTCCGGGTCCATGCGGGCCAGTTGCTGGCTGGGATCATACAGATAAGGGATCGTATCTTCCTTGCATTCGTCTACATAACGCTGCATGGCATCCGGGTCATTGGCCGAGATCACCACCAGGTCTGGCCGGCCGGTAGGCAGGTTACGTACCGAAAGGTCTTTGGCATCTGCCATCGCGCCGGAATAGAAACTGGCAATCTGTGCATTGGAAAGGTCGGTATTGGCAAAGAATGAAGCGGTGTTCTTTCCCTTGATAACAGGGCTGAGACTGGTGTCCACCCCGCTGTCTTCCAGCCATTGGCGATATTCGCCAAAATCCTCACCCACCGTTGCCATCAGGTGAGGGGTTCCGCCCAGCAATGCCAGGGTATAGGCAATATTGGGGGCTGTGCCGCCGCGGCGTTTGACCATTTCATCCACCAGAAAAGATAAACTGATGCGGTCCAGCCGGTCGGCCATCAAGTGATCCTTGAAGTAACCGGGAAATTTCATCAAATAATCGTAAGCTACTGAGCCTGTACAAACAATATTCATAGTCAATGTTCTGCTGCTACGCAGATTTCCTCGCCTTTTCAAAATTACTGTCAAATGGGGGACTGATAACACCATACTCGGTGATCCAGCCACTTAAGAGATGCTGGGGGGTTACATCAAATGCCGGGTTGCGTGCCAAAGCGCCAGCCGGAGTAGCTGGCTGACCTTTAAGGCGGATATCCAGCACTTCACTTTCTTCACGCTCTTCAATCGGGATCAGACTGCCATTGGCAAGGGAGAGATCAACGGTTGAGAACGGGAAAGACAGAATAAACCGGTACCTTGTTCGCGTGTGCAGCCAGCGCCAGCATATAAGAGCCGATCTTGTTGGCTACGTCACCATTGGCGGCCACGCGGTCGGCGCCAAAGAAAACTCTTTGCACCTGCCCGGTATGCAGAAAATGCCCTGCCGCGCCGTCAGCGATAATGTGGAAAGGAACGCCATACTGCTGCAATTCCCAGGCGGTCAGGCGGGCGCCCTGCAAACGCGGCCGGGTTTCATCCACCAGCACCTGGATCTTCTTGCCCTGCTCGTGCGCCATACGGATGACGCCCAATGCAGTGCCCCAGTCCACGGTGGCCAGTGCGCCGGTATTACAGTGATGAATAATGGTATCGCCATCCTCTACCAGGGACGCACCGTATTCCGCCATGCGTTTGTTGATGGCCACATCTTCCTCAGCCATCGCAACAGCCTCAGCTTCCAGCCGATGGCATAGTGCTTCCTTGCTCGCAGCCTCTTCATTGGCTACACGCATCATACGCGCCAAAGCCCAGGGCAGGTTGACTGCTGTCGGGCGGGAAGCGTTAAGGACATCCGAAGCAGATTGCAGTTCTACCCGCAAGCCAGCCACATCGGAGGCCAAGCTCGGTAAGCGGCCATCACCATCCCGAAAGCAGCGGTGACACCGATGATGGGGGCACCGCGCGTCACCATCGTGCGGATCGCATCCGCGGTTTGGTGCTGATCTTCGCACACCACCATCGTTAATTCGGATGGCAGCTTGCGCTGGTCAATCAACTTCAGGGTCTTTTGCTCTTCATTCCACTCTATTGCACGCATGATTACACTCCCTCACACAAAAACGCGCCCTCTTTTAAATCGAGAGAGCGCCACGATTGCGATAGCAAAAGTTTAACATGCAATCCTTGGATTGTCAAAGAAAATAGGAGTAAATCGTTAGCATCCATTCAAAATCCTATTGTTTCCCAACCTAAACTTTGTAAATCAATAACATTAGATAATTCCATACATTCAAAATAACCCCAAAAAATCACCCTTTCGGGGTATGACTGATAGAACAGCATTCGTTACACTGGATATATGATCAACTAGTTTGAAAAGGATATGTCAATGGCTACAAATTCGAAAAACCCAAATACATTGGTACATTCGACCAATGAAAGTATAAGATTATCTGGTTCTTTGGGAATTTCCGTGGTGCCCCCCAGATATGGGGGTAGAATAGAAGCCATCAAAAAGCTGGAGAAAAGAGATGGCAAAAGCAGAAGTGATCATACCGCTGGGGATACCAGAAGTAGAAGTGGTAAAAACAGAGATCAACGAAAAAGATGATCTGATCATCACGATCAAGAGCACAAAGATTGGGACAAAATGTCGACGGTGTGGCCGCTGGATCACAAAATCACAAGGGTATGACGAATGGGAGCAGGTAAGACATTTACCGGTCTTTGGAAGACCGACCTATCTACGATACCGGCCCAGACGCTATCGTTGTGAGAAGTGTGACAAGGGGCCAACGACAACTCAGGAATTGAGTTGGCATGAGAAAGGTAGCCCGAATACATTGGCCTATGAAGATTATATTTTGTTGCAACTGGTTCATTCGACGATAGAGGATGTCTCTTTGAAAGAGCAGATGAGCTATGATGGGGTACTGGGGGTGATGGAAAGGCGTATTTCCTCTGAAACGGATTGGTCACGTTACACAGTGATTGGCAGATTGGGAGTGGATGAGATCGCACTCAGGAAAGGGCACCGAGACTTTGTGACCATTGTGACCGGGCGCTTAGAAAATGACCGCATTGTACTTTTGGGTGTATTACCAGGACGCAAAAAGGATACGCTGATCGCATTTCTGCGATCCATTCCGATGCGATTGGTGGGAACCATTGATACCGTCTGCTGCGACATGTATGAAGGCTATACAGAAGCTGTGCGGGAAGAATTGCCCAATGCAAAGATTGTCATTGACCGTTTTCATGTCACACAGCATTACTCCAAGGCGGCTGACAAACTGCGCCAGCGGGAACTGAAACGATTGAAAGAAGAACTGTCAGAAGAGGAATACCAGCAACTCAAGGGCAACATGTGGGCCTTTCGGAAGAAGAAAGCCGATCTTACCCTCAAAGAACGCACGGTGTTACGGAAATTGTTCGCTCACTCACCTGATCTGAAACTGGCGCATCAATTGCGTGAAAAGTTGACGGCCATTTTTGAACTTTCGATCACAAAAACCACCGCCAAACGAAAGTTTCGTGCGTGGATCAAATGTGTCCAGAAAAGTAATTTGACCTGCTTTGACGGTTTCATCAAAACCCTGGAAAACTGGTTGGAGGAGATTTCAAATTTCTTCATTCATCGTGATAGCAGTGGCTTTGTTGAAGGTTTCAACAACAAGATCAAGGTGCTCAAACGCCGCTGCTATGGCATTTTTAACATCCAACACTTGTTTCAGCGCATTTATCTTGACCTTGAAGGCTATCGCCTTTTCGTATAGGGCGCCCCCATATGTGGCAAAACCACGGCAATTCCCAGAGAACCGATTATCTTTGCTTAGAAACCTGTTTTGCATTGCAATTCTTTCAATATTCTTCTTGACAAGCTGTAATTCATCTTCACCCCAGCTATATTCGTACCACCAGCCAGAGAAACTTGATGATGGCTTTGAAGTAGGCATTTTGGACGAAGTTTAACCTAGATGAAAAACTGCTTGAAAAAGTCGTCGATGATATTTACGCTGGCAAGTATGGTGAAATCCATTCTTTACTCATATACAAGGACGGCAAACTGGTTTTTGAAGAATATTTCCCCGGTCACGACTATTCATGGAGTTCCCCAAATTTTCACGGCACCTGGATTGATTGGGGCATCAACAACCGCCATAATATTCATTCTGTGGGGAAGAGCATTACTTCGGCCTGTGTTGGCATTGCCATCAAGCAGGGTTTTATCAAGAGCGTGGAGCAATCCGTTTTTGATTATTTGCCCGCATATCAACATCTGAAAACTGCCGGGAAAGAACAAATCACGATAGAGCACTTACTCACCATGACATCTGGATTGCAATGGGATGAATGGGGCATGTCCTATTCAGATTGACACTAATGATGTGATCGCTCTTTGGGTTGATTTATGTGATGATCCAATTGCCTGCATTTTGGAAAAGCCACTGGTCAGTGAACCCGGTACAGATTTCACCTATAGCGGCGGAAATCTGATCCTCCTTGGGGAAATCATTAGGTATGCCACAGGGATGGACATTGAAGCCTTCTCAGGAAAATTTCTGTTTGAGCCCCTGGGAATCGAGACAATTTCATGGAGTTGGATTGAAGATACCGGGGTGGTCTACGCTGGCGGTGATCAAAGACTGGCCCCCAGAGAGATGCTCAAATTTGGCGTGACCTATCTCGATGAAGGTGTCTGGGATGGACAGCAAATTGTCTCTGAAGCATGGGTTAATAACAGTTCTGTGCCTTATCCTGGTCCAGATAATACCTGGCTAAACCATTTTCTGCGCCCAATCCCACCCGATGACGACACCTGGGGATAGCGCGGCTATGCCTACACCTGGTGGCTTCATGAATTTTCACATGCGGGCGAGAAATTCCCAGCCTATTGGGCTGGCGGCTGGGGTGGGCAGGCAATCAAAATACTGCCCGATCATAATACTGTGGTTGTTTTCACCGGTGCCAATTACAACTCAATGGATCCTACTGTTGAGATTTTTAAAGAAATATGTGATCCCTGCTTTTGAGTAATCACCTTTGGCTGGCCGGTTTTTAAAAGCTGATGAAAAAGAGATACGGGTTCTAATTCCGTATTTCTTCGAAATCGCATTTCTTCCTAAGCCCATCAAAAATTCTATTCCACCGTGGCGTACATCAAATCCTGGTCGATCACATCCTGAAAACTGATGTGTGGACGATCCTGAGAATCCAGGTCCAGCGAAGCACCCATGCCGTAGTTGCCATCCACATTGACCGAGGACACCGCCCAGCCAGCGCCGGTCTGATAAGCATAGCGCAGGGCTTTGTGCTTGCCATCATAATACGCCACATGCGGGCGGCCCTTGCTGTCCAGCGCCAACGAAGTCGCCTTGAAATAGTACCCGCCCTGGTCAATCGTCTCAATCGTCCATTGCTGACCGTCCAGATGAGCCACACTCAGGCTGGCCCCGTTATCACTGATATAGCTCAGGTACACCTGCCCGTCCGCAGACCTGGCCAGCGAAGGATATAACTCCACCACGCCGACATCATCCAGGGCACGGGTGTGCCATCTTCTGCCGGAAAGCCAGGCCAGCTTCAAATCCTGGTCCGTGAAATCATAATAAGCGATCAATGGCTGCTCGCTGTCATCCAGCACAATCGATGTATAGCCGCCGACATCACCCAGCCTGTCAACCACTTTTGTGTCCCAGCGATTGTTCTTGATCGTGGCATATTTCAAGTCATATTGCAGCCAGTCATAATAACTGACATGGGGAACATCATCTTCGCCTAACGCAAGCGAAGTGTACCAGCCAGTCCAATCACCGTTATCATGCACTTCCACCCAGTCCAGCAGCCACTCACCATCTTCTGTCTGGCGGGCATATTTCACCGAGGGCAGCCCCCAAAACGTCGCATGCGGCAAATCGCCATCTGACAGCTTCAGCGAGGGATGCACACCGGTATCAATGGCTTGCTCCACCAGAGAAAACTGCCATTCGCCATTCTCTTTCAGGCCATACCGCAGTTCATCCTGCGAATCATTTTCATAGATGAGATGCACCCTGTCCTGCGAATCTACCCCCAGGGAGGTCATTTCGCCCAGGCGGGTAGACTGGAACACGATCTGGGTTTCATATTCCCCTTGTGGTGAGCGCAGTTTTACCCGTAGTTCATTGTCGGATGCATGGCGATAGGCGAAATACGGCCGGTCATTGCTGTCCAGGGCAATCGTGGCAAACAGGCCAACCAGATCACGCTCGCTGATCGAAACCTTTTCCCGCACCCATTCACCGTTCTGCAGGCGGATGTAATACACTTCCGAACCTTCCACCTCGCGGTAATAAGCAATATGCGGCCGGTCGCGGGAATCCAGCGCCAGGCTGGCAAATTGTCCGGTCTTGTCGAGGTCAGTCAGGGTGCTGATTGTAAAATCCGCTTCCGCCGCTTCCCGCACAGCATACTTCAAATGGGTGTTCCCAATGTCATAATACGCAATATGGGGGTTGTCCTTGCTGTCAATAGCAATCGACGCATACTGTCCTACCTGGCCGTCCGCGTCCACAATTGTGGTATGCCATCCATCTTCATCCTGCCAGGCATATTTCAACACTTCGGATTCGGCTTCGAAATACGCAACGTGCGCCCGGCCCACATGGTCAAAATCCAGCGAAGAATCTGCCCCTGCCCCGGGTGTATCATCGATCACTTCAATGATCCACTCCTCATTATGAAGCGAGGCAAACTCCAACACACGGCGATCGTAATCATAGAAACTGATATGCGGCACCTGGTCAGCATCCAGAGCAATGAACGGCGCGCCGCCATTGCCAAAATACGGCAGCGTGCGATCTGTGTCTGGGTCAGCCTCGGCTACCACCTGTAAATCCCAGCCATCAACACCCTGATGCGCATACTTCAAACTGCCATTGACCTGATCGAAATAGGCGATATGCGCTCTCCCGTCATCATCAATAGCCAGGGAAGCAAAAATACCCACCCCAAAGGCGCCATCCACCGTCTCGAACGACCAGTTTTCGCCATCAAAACAGGAATAGTAAAGATGATCGTTGCCATACGCTGTGCAAGGCTCGCCCGGCGCACGCAGACGCAAATAACCGCGGCCAAGCTGTTTGAAATAAGCAGGCGCATCCAGCCGCGAAATCGACCAGTTCAACTGTGGGGTTTCAACAAATTGGGTTTCTTCTACTCTCACCACCGGGCTGTCATAACCAGCATCATCTGACTGACAGCCAGCCAGAAGTAACGCAAAGATGACCAAAGCCATCCAGTATTTCATTGTGGGATGTTGTTTCATTCTTTCTCCGCTGGAGGAAAATATTTCTTTGACGTAATCAGAGATAACCCCTATTGTAATATATCTTTTTATCTTTCTCAGATTAGAAACGATCGGGAATTTTTCCCGCCTTCAGACCGGTTATTGCTATAATCACCATATCACATGATGGGAGGAGATATATATGTCTTGGGAACCCAGCAAAAAAACAAAAACCATACTTCGCATTATTCTCGGTGCTGCAGTGTTTTGCATCATTGCATGCTTTGCTCTGCCATATCTCCGCTATGCATTCGTAAACAAAGTGACCATCTTCGATCCTGAGGAACTAACTGTATTGGCTCAAAACATCGTAGATTATGATCTGCCGCCAGATTATAAAGTTGATAGCGGGATCAAGACGAGGAAAATGAAGTTCGTGTTTTTCACCAAAGACGGCGTCTATTTATCCGCCACAACAGATCCGATTATCATCATTGGAGAAATGCCCTATAGTTCAGAGATTGATGAAGAACAAATGATGTTGGAACTTCAAAAATCAGCCAGAAGAGCAACGAACACAGAGAGGTACAATGTAGAACTGGTCGATAAAAGCATTGCTGCCATTCGGGGGCAAGCAGTAGCGGTATACACTTATGAAGGCCGTGATTTTCATGATGAAATGATCAAACACGAGATCACCGGCACCTTTACAGGAAAAGATGGTGCGGTCTTTCTTGCCTTTATGGGCTACACATGGGCTTGGGATCAGGAAGAGATCGATGCTTTTATTGACTCGATCCAATAACTTAAAAACGGTTTAGCCAAGAACGACTTCGACATTATCGCCTTTGTATTGTACTGCTACGGTACCCATCCTGGATAATACAATCTCAATAAAAGCACTCCTCAAATACTCAAGACTTAATCATTATAAATTATAAATTTTACATTGCAGTATCTTGACACTTTTCCCCCTTTCCGGTATAAGCAATTCATGTATAAAAGGATAATTCCCCTGATCTTGATCGCCACCATCTTGGCTGCTTGCGCCCCCGGGGCCAGCCAGATCGCGCAGACGACGGCCACCGCGGCCCAGGCTGAAACCATCAAGGCTCTCACACCTACGCCGCTGCCGTCCCCAACGATCGCGCCCACCCCGCTGCCGTCTGTGCGCATTGCCGAAGCAGATGAACTCATCTTCATCGGAGACTATACCAGTGCGCGGAACAGCTATGAAATCGCCCTGAACGCTGCCACAGATACAGACACCCAGGCCGCAGCCCTGTCAGGTATCGGGCGGGCACAATTTCTGCGTGGGGAATATCCTGAAGCCGTCCAGGCCCTGCTTACCGTGACAGAGAATTACCCCGACAGCGCAGAACTGCCAACCACCTGGTACTTCCTTGCCCGGGCCTACGAAGCCCTGGGCAGTTACACCGATGCCGCCGACGCCTATGCGAATAGCCGCCTGGCGCAGCCCGGCGTGCTGGACGTTGAACTCTATGAAGCACAGGGAGATGCCCTCACCCAGGCTGGCAGCCATGCCGCGGCCATTGAAATCTATCAGGCCGCCGTCGATAGCAGCACCCTGGCCGATAACAGTTGGCTGCAAATCAAGATCGCCAATGCCTACTTGGCCATGGGCGATGCGATCAATGCCCTGCGCATTTACATCAGCGTATATGATGCCACCACCAACGACTATCTCCGCGCCCAGATGAACTTTCTGGCCGGGACTGCCTACACAGAACTGGGTCTCCCCGAGCAAGCCCATGCCCGCTATCAGGATTCCGTAAACAACTATCCCCGCTCCTTCGATGCGTACTCCGGGTTGGTCGAACTTGTCAACGCCGGCATTCCTGTCGACGAATACCAGGCCGGGCGCGTATATTACTACGCCCGCCAGTATGGTTTGGCCTTTGATGCCTTCACCCGCTTCATGAAAGACAATCCCGAACATGACGGCTCTGCCTTGCATTACACCGCCCTGTGCTTGCGCGAGATGGGCCGCACCGAAGAGGCCGTTGCCGACTGGGATAAACTGATCAACCAGTATCAGGGCAATCCCTTCTGGGCAGATGCCTGGGACGAGACAGCCTATACCGAATGGATCTATTTCAACCGCCCCAAACAGGCCGCAGATACTTATCTCGATTACGTCGCCCGCTACCCCACTGCAGGTGAATCCCCTGGTTTCCTCTATGAAGCGGGCCGTATCCTGGAATATGAAGGCCTCCTGGAAGAAGCCGCTGCGATCTGGGTACGCCTGATCGATGAATACCCCTCCAATGAACTCAGCTACCGCGCCCTGTTCCAGGCCGGTATCGTCAACTATCGCCTCCAGGTGTATGACGTCGCGCAGGTACTTTTCCAGCGGGCGATGGTGCTGGCTGTCTCCAATGCCGACCAGGCTGCCGCCAATTTGTGGATCGGCAAGACCCAGCAGGTATTGGGCGATCAGGCTGCCGCCAACACATCCTGGGAGCAGGCCGCCCAGCGCGACCCCACCGGTTATTACAGCGAGCGCGCGCGACAGCTCCTGAACGGGGAAACACCGTTCACCAACAATGCAACCCTTTCTCTGGAAATTGACCGGGAAAATGAACAGCGTCTGGCAGAATTGTGGATCCGCAATACTTTCGCCGTGCCATCCGAAACCAATCTGGCGGACCTTGACGCGCTGGCCGCCAACCCCGTCTTCATCCGCGGTCAGGCTTTCTGGGATTTGGGACTTTACACACAGGCCAACCAGGAATTCGACACCCTGCGTCTCAGTTTGCAGCAGGACGCGGTCAACAGCTTCCGCCTGCTCAACCATCTGGTGAAAATCGGCGCCTACCGGCCAGCCATCTTCACCAGCCGTCAGATCCTCGACCTGGCCGGCATGGACGATGCCGCCACCTTCACCGCGCCGGATTATTTCAATCATATCCGCTTCGGCACCTATTTTGAAGACCTCGTCCTGCAAGCCGCCGAAAAAGAAGATCTCGATCCCCTCTACCTGTTTGCTGCCATTCGGCAGGAGAGTTTGTTCGATATCGGCGTTACTTCCTCAGCGGGTGCGCGCGGTCTGATGCAGATCATGCCCGCCACCGGCGCAGAACTGGCCGCCGATCTCAACTGGCCGCCTTACTATACTGTGGACGACCTCTTCCGGCCTTACGTCAGCATCCAGCTTGGTGCCCATTATCTGGGACGTAATAAACGCTATTTCGATGGCGATCTAACGGCAGCCCTGGCTGGCTATAACGGCGGCCCCGGCAATGCCCAGACCTGGCGTGAACTCGCTGCTGGCGATCCTGATCTCTTTCTCGAAGTG
Source organism: uncultured Chloroflexia bacterium (assembly GCA_963753895.1). Lineage (GTDB taxonomy): Bacteria > Chloroflexota > Anaerolineae > Anaerolineales > Anaerolineaceae > SMBSF63. The sequence goes on from CAVWEE010000003.1 coordinate 179,449, forward strand.
GTCCGCTTCAGTGAAACCAGACTGTATATCACCCAGATCGCGGATTTTTATAATATATACAAACGGCTGTACGCGGTAGAATAAGTAAACGATTTCTGGACGAGATTCAAATCTCCCTGAGGAGTCGAAGAACGGAAACAGGCAATCATCCACTCCGGCTTCGACAAGATCAACCTGCGCTTGAGACCAGCCCTGAGCCTGTCGAAGGGCGGGTTGGTCCCATAACTGCTTCACATAAAGGAACCTCACCATGCACGGACTTGTTTCCCTACTCCCCGAACCCCATTACACCCGCGTAGAGAACATTTGGCAGGAACTGGAAACACGCTTTGGTCTTTCCGGCATTCAGGTTACCCCCTATCCCCATTTCTCCTGGCAGATTGGCGAAAATTACCCCACCGACCTGCTGGAAGAAGCTGCTCAGGAAGTAAGTGTGGCTACCCCACCACTTCAGATCACCACTGCTGGTCTGGGCCTGTTCACTGGCCCGCATCCTGTCATCTTCATCTCGGTGGTCAAATCCCCCGCCCTGGCAGCGGTGCACCGTATGATCTGGCAGCGTTTTGAGAATGTTTGCGAGGGGGTCAGCCCGCTCTACAGCCCGGCTTCCTGGATGCCGCATATCAGCCTGGCTTATGAAGACGTTACCCCCGACAATGTTGGCCCGGCCATGCAATGGCTCGCCTTTCAGGATTTCAACTGGAAAATGACCATTAACAACATCTCCTACATCTGCGAACCATCCGGCACAATTGGCTCGCTGCAATGCAGCTTCGGCTTTTGCGGGGAAGAATAACAAACCACCACCCACTTGACACAAAAAACCGCAGCCCGATATTGAGCTGCGGTTTATAACTATACACAGTATGCCTACACAACCAGCCGCAGCGGTTCTTCGATGAACGCCGCCAGGGCCTGCATGAATTGGGCAGCCTCTACTCCGTCAGAAATGCGATGATCCACAGAAATGACCATCTTCATTCGGGTGCCGACAGTCAATTCGCCGTCTTTGACAACAGGCTGCTGCCGGGCTGCACCAACGGCCAGGATGGCCGCTTCCGGCGGATTGATGATCGCCGAAAACTCGCTGACATTGTACATGCCCAGATTACTGATCGAAAAGGTTGACCCTTCGATATCATCCGGCCGCACTTTGCCATCGCGGGCGCTCTGCACCATCTTCTTGAGCTCACTGGAGATCAGGCGCAGCGGTTTGCGGTCGGTATCCTTGCTGACGACAGTCAACAGGCCGCCTTCCACACCTACAGCAACACCAATGTTAACCTGTCCGTGTCGCACAATCTTGTTCTCAGCCAACGAAGCATTTAAATTGGGGAACTGGCGCAGTGCCAGCGCGACCGCTTTGACTACAAAATCATTGACCGAAAGCTTTTGCTCCGGCGGCAGCAAGCCATTCAATTCTTTGCGTACAGCCAGCAGCTTTTCAACATCATACTCATAGGCCACATAGAAATGCGGCACCTGTTGTTTGGATTCCACCATGCGCCGGCCAATGGCGCTGCGCAATTTACTCATCGCCACTTCTTCATCCGGCTGCGCTTCCCCCGCGCCCCAGGATGGCAACGGCATTGCCGTTGATGGAACAGCAGCCTTGCTGGCTTTGGATGCCTTGAGGGCCGTCTCACCGGTTTCTGCGGCATCTTTCTGACGTTCAATGGCAGCCAGTACGTCTTTCTTGACTACCCGGCCACCAGGACCGCTGCCGGCGATGGTTCGCAGATCGAACCCAAAGTCACGGGCAATGCGTTTCGCCAGCGGAGAAGCCTTGATCATTGCTTCGACTTCTGCAGGTTTGGCCTGTTCTTCAGCCGGAACAACCTTGATCTCTTCTTTGGGCAGACCGCTTTTGACAGCCTCTTTGGTCTGCTCCTCAATTTCCTCGACCGGCAGTTCGCATGCAGTTTCGCCGGGCTTCAGCAGTATCGCAATGGGTTTGCCAACCGGAAGTGTAGTGCCTTCTTCAACCAGCAGCCTGCAGACAGTGCCGTTATAGCCTGATTTAACTTCGACAGTAGCCTTGTCCGTTTCAATCTCGGCCACGATCTCGCCGCGAGAAACCGGTTCGCCTTCTTTCTTCAACCAGCGCACCAATGTTCCTTCAGCCATATCAAATCCCAGTTTGGGCATCTTGATCACATCAGACATTACAACACCTCCTTGACTGCTTTGATCACATCATCCACTTGCGGGATGGCTGATTGCTCCAGCGTACGGTTATACGGCAAAGGCACTTCTGTCTGCGCCACCCGTTGCACGGGCGCATCAATATAATCAAAGGCTTCTTCATAGATCCGTGAGGACACTTCAGACCCCACACCAAACGAGCGCCATCCTTCTTCAACGATCACCGCCCGATTGGTTTTCTTGACCGACTCAGTACCGGGCCCATATCCAGCGGGCGCAGGGATCGCAGGTCAACAATCTCAACATCAATTCCTTCTTTTGCCAGCTTTTCAGCGGCCTTCAAGGACACTTGCAGCATCTTCGAATAGGTAACGATGGTTGCATCGCTGCCCGGGCGCTGGATCTTGGACTTGCCAATCTCTTCCACATAGTCGCCTTCGGGCACTTCGCCACGCACCTGATACAGCGTGGCCTGTTCTATGAACATGACCGGGTCATTGCTGCGGATGGCCGCTTTGAGCAATCCCTTGGCGTCCGCCGGGGTGCCGGGGGCAACCACGTGCAGGCCGGGGAAATGCGCAAAGATCGCGTCGGGTGTCTGCGAATGGGTCGCGCCCAGTTGGCGTCCCCCACCGCTTGACGTGCGGATCACCAGCGGAACCTGCATCTGCCCGCCAAACATATAGCGCATCTTCGCGGCTTCATTGACGATATGATCCATTGCCACAAAGGCAAAGTTGATCGTCATCAATTCCGAAACCGGCCGCAGGCCGGCCATCGCCGCGCCAACGCCTGCTCCGACGATCACTGCTTCCGAGATCGGGGTGTCACGAACCCGCTCCGGGCCAAAATGATCGAGAAAGCCTTTGGTCACGGCATAGGTGCCGCCCCACACACCGACTTCTTCTCCCATCACAAACACTTTGGGATCACTTTCCATTTCTTCCCACAGCGCTTCAGAAAGCGCCTGACGCATTGTCATCACTGTCATGCGCGCACCTCACTATATGAATATACATCGGCAAACAATGCTTCCGGTTCCGGTTCGGGGCTGCTCTCGGCATACGCTACAGCTTCCAGGATCTCGTCCATCGCCGCGGTATCCAGTTCGTTCAATGCCGCTTCGCTGGCCCATTTCTTTTCAAGGATATGCTTGCGGGCAATCCCGATGGGATCATTTTCCTGATATTTATGGATCTCTTCCGATTCGCGGTAGCGTTCCGGGTCACCCATTGAGTGCCCGCGGAAGCGGTAGGTCTCGGCTTCAAGGAACTGCGGTCCGCTGCCTTCGCGGATCTCTTTCAGCATGCGGGAAGTGATCTCATGCATTTCAAACAAATTCATTCCATCCGCCCGCTCAGCTTTTATGTCATAACCGCAAGCCTTTTGTCGGATCTCGGAAACCGCCGAAGCGCGTTCCACTGCTGTACCCATGCCATACTTGTTATTCTCAACGACCCACAAAACGGGCAAGTTCCATACTTTGGATAAATTCAATGCTTCGTGGAAGAATCCAATATTGGTGGAGCCATCACCAAACATGGCAATGGTTACCCCGTCCGTCTTCTCATATTGGTCTGCCAGGGCCATCCCCACGGCAATAGGCAAATGCGCACCGACGATGGCGTGACCGCCCCAAAAATTTTTGGTCACATCCGCCATGTGCATTGAACCGCCTTTACCCTGTGAAATACCGGTTGCTTTCCCCAGCAGTTCCGCCATCACCTTCTTGGCCGGAATGCCAACATTGATTGCAACACCATGATCACGGTAGGCTGTGATCACCCTGTCCTGCGGCTTACGGGCAGAGACAAGGCCAGTGCTCACGGCTTCCTGTCCAATATACAAATGTAAAAAGCCACCGATCTTGCCTTCCTGATACAGAATAGCGGCCTTCTCTTCCAGTATACGGATCGTCACCATCTGTCGGTACAGATCCATACTCTGCTTTTTGTTCATATCCCCTAGCTCCTTTCAATGCGCCAACGGGTTAAAACCCGTTGATAGAATACCTGTTTATTAATTAGATAAATTATATCCTATTTATCTTACTTATGCGAGGAGATTGGGAAATTCTTATAAAACTTTTGCATGAAAACTTGCTGGATATCAGTTTAAAAAATCAGGGCTGCCCGAAATGGGCAGCCCTGAATGGTCCATCAAAAAATGTGAAAGTCTACTTACCGAAATACTTCAATGCCGCGTGGGCAGCCGCGAGGCGGGCCACAGGAACACGGAACGGGGAGCAGCTCACGTAGTTGTTACCAACACGGTGGCAGAAGTCGATCGAAGCCGGATCGCCGCCGTGCTCACCGCAGATACCAACCTCAAGTTCGGGGCGGGCTTTGCGGCCATCCTGAACGGCGATATCCATCAAGCGGCCAACACCGATCTGGTCCAGGGACTGGAAGGGGTTCTGGGGCAAAATGCCTTCTTCCACATACTGGGTCAGGAAAGCGCGTTCGGCATCGTCACGGCTGTAGCCGAAGGTCATCTGGGTCAGGTCGTTGGTACCGAAGGAGAAGAACTCAGCTTCGCCAGCGATCTCGGTTGCGGTCAAGGCTGCGCGCGGGATTTCGATCATCGTACCGAACTTGTAAGAGAAATCGACACCCTTTTCTTTCATGATCTCTTTGGCCAGTTTTTCCAGACCAGGCTGGATGCGCTTCAATTCGTTCACATGTCCGGTCAGAGGGATCATCACCTCAGGCTTGACAACCTTGCCGGATTTGGCAACATTGGCAGCGGCTTCAAAAATGGCGCGAACCTGCATTTCAACGATCTGGGGCATCACAATGCTCAAGCGAACGCCGCGGAGACCCATCATGGGGTTGGATTCATGGTGGGAGCGGATGGCAGCCAGCAGTGCTTCTTTTTCTGCCAGCCCTGCGGTCTCGCCCTTCACGCGCATAGTGATCACTTCTTCGAGAAGCTCTTCTTCGTCGGGAAGGAACTCATGCAGCGGCGGGTCAACCAGGCGGATGATAACAGGCAGGCCGTCCATCGCGCCGAGGATGTCTTCAAAGTCAGCGCGCTGGAAGGGCAGCAATTCATCCAGGAAGCTCTTGCGCTCTTCAGGAGTTTCGGCCATGATCATCTTCTGCATGATCGGCAGACGTTCTTCTTCGAAGAACATGTGCTCGGTGCGGCACAGGCCAATACCCTTGGCGCCATAAGCGCGGGCGCGGGTGGCATCGCTGCCGCGGTCGCCGTTTGCCCAAACCTGGAGACCAGTGGTCGGCCAGCCTTCGGGGCCTTTGCGGGTGCCAGGGCGGGCGCAAATTTCGTCTGCCCAGGTGAGCAAGGTCATCAATTCAACCTGTTCTTCCAATGCCGGGGCTTTCACGTCCAACTGGCCCTGGAATGCTTCACCGGTGGTACCGTCAATGGAGATCCATTCGCCTTCTTTGATCACCAGGTCGCCAATTTGCATCTGGCGTTTGTTCAGGTCAATGCGTACGGAAGAGGCACCGACAACACAGGGCACACCAAACTGGCGGGCAACAACGGCTGCGTGGGAGGTGGCGCCACCTTCACTGGTCAAAATACCATTGGCGGCCAGCATACCATGCACATCATCCGGCTTGGTGAAAGGACGGACCATGATCACTTCCTGGCCTTCTTCCTTCGCCATTCGCTCGGCGGTGTCAGCATCGAAATAAACCTGACCGATTGCAGCACCGGGAGAAGCATTCACACCCGTGGCGAACATGCCGCCTGCTTCGCGGGCAGCTTCTGCATGCCTCCAGATCAAACTGGGGGTGCAGCAGTGCGTCAACCTGTGTCAGGGGTCACACGCAGAACGGCTTCGTCTTTGCTGATCATGCCTTCATTGGCCATATCGACAGCGATCTTGGCTGCGGAAGCAGCGGTGCGCTTGCCGTTACGGGTCTGGAGCATCCACAGGCGGCCGTTTTCGATGGTGAACTCAACATCCTGCATGTCTTTGTAATGTTTTTCGAGCTTGTCGGTGATATCCATGAACTGGGCATAGGCTTCGGGCAGTTCGTTCTTCATGTTTTCAATCTTGCTGGTGTTGCGGATACCGGCAACAACATCTTCACCCTGGGCGTTCAGCAGGTATTCGCCCATCATCTTGGTTTCGCCAGTGGAGGGGTTGCGGGTGAAGGCAACGCCGGTACCGGAATTGTTGCCCATATTGCCAAAGACCATGGTCTGGATATTGACAGCGGTGCCGAGATCATCGGGAATATCGGCAGCTTTGCGGTAGTCGATAGCGCGCTTGACATTCCAGGAGCTGAACACGGCCTCGGTGGCCAATCTCAACTGTTCAGACGGATCCTGCGGGAAGGGGAAGCCCTTGGCTTTCTGCACAACGGCCTTGAACTGCTCAACCAAAGCCTTCAAATCTTCGGTGGTCAGGTCAGTATCTTCCTTGATGCCTTTGGCTTCTTTCATGCCATCCAGCTTTTCTTCGAAGAGGGTTCGTCATATACCCAGTACCACTGCGCCGAACATGGAAATCAGGCGGCGGTAGGAGTCATACACGAAACGCGCGTTCTCGGTCAGTGCAACCATGCCCTTGGCAGTCTCGTCATTGAGACCAATGTTGAGCACGGTGTCCATCATGCCAGGCATGGACATCTTGGCGCCGGAGCGGCAGGAAACCAGCAAGGGTGATTTGGGATCTCCAAATTTCTTGCCAGTCTGTTTTTCAACGTCTTTCAAAGCATCCAGTTCCTGGTCCCACATTCCTTCGGGGAAGTTGTTGCCTGCTGCCAGGAAGGCATTGCAAGCTTCGGTAGTTGCGGTAAAACCGGGAGGAACCGGAACACCAATGCGTGTCATTTCCGCAAGGTTAGCGCCTTTGCCACCCAACAGACCTCGTACGCCATCCCAATCACCGGCGTATGCTTCGGCCTGGTCAACTTCATGGAATAAATATACCCATTTCTTTTCAGCCATTTTTCACTCCTGATAATATAATATTTCGTTTGCAAGTCCGTAAAATAACGAACTTTTTCACATAAAATCCCAATTTTCAATTTTATCATACACGGGAAATTTTCGAAAGCAAAATCGGAAGGTGCATAACAGTGGAGGACGTAAGTATAAAAGAGCAGATGAGCTATGATGAGGTACTGGGAGTGATGGAGCGGCGCGTAGTGTCTGCAGTGAATTGGTCGCAATACACGAAGATATACCGATTAGGATTGGATGAGATTGCGTTGAAGAAAGGTCACCGAGATTTTGTGACCATCGTGACAGGGCGGCTAAAAAATGATCGGATTGTGCTGTTAGGCGTATTGCCAGGGCGGAAAAAAGAGACCATAATCGAATTTTTACGCTCGATCCCGATGCGTTTGGTGGTAACGATAGAAGAGGTATGTTGTGATATGTATGAAGGGTATACAGAAGCTGTGCGGGAAGAATTGCCCGAAGCCAATATCGTTATTGATCGATTTCATGTGACCCGGCATTACAGCAAGGCAGCCGACAAACTGCGTCAGCGAGAACTCAAACGGCTGAAGAAAGAATTGTCAACAGAGGAAGCGTAAATGTTCATACAACCCCCGTAAATTTTTTGTTAATCAGATGCAAGGTAACATAAGGGAAAATCGGGCATAATATAACCAGATAAAAAACTACGCAACATCTTGAGGAAATACTGACAAAAAATGCAAATCCTGATCATCGATGACGATCCTGCTTCAACGGATCTGTTCACACTCATGCTGCAACAATCCATAATTGCCGAGGTCATCACAGCCAATTCAAGCAACGAGGGGATTGCACTGTCAAAAAAATACCAGCCGGATCTCATCATGCTAAATTTGATGATGCCGGTCATGAACGGTATTGATGTTTGCCGCGAAATCCGAAAATTTTATCACCGGCCCATTTTGGCGTTGTCTGCCATCCACCAGCCTGATCTGATTGCCAATGCTCTGGATGCTGGTGCAGATGATTGTCTCTGCAAACCAGTCGGGCGAAGCATGTTGACCACCCGCATCACTGGCTTGCTGCGCCGCTCTGCAAAAAGCACCGAGTCAGCACGATTTTACCTCCAGCCCCCTTTACCACAAGCAATTTATAGTAGAATTCACTCACACCTGAAAATAAACCGTGTTGGGCATCATTCACGGTTTTTTCAGGATTGATGATGCTCACACGAGCAGATACAGGGATAATCACCTGCTCAATTTGCATGCAAATAAGAGGCGGGATAAAATTGTGTGCAATCCACAAAATGGCAATCTGCCATTCTTCACAATTCAAGGAGAAGATCCATGCGTGAATTCTTGAACAGGGTATGGGATCTAAAAATTCCCTTGCTGATCCTGTACATTGCCCTTTTTTCGGGATAGGTTTCTCATTCCTCATCCCGCAGCCAGTGGTTGGCGTGATCACCCTCAACGATGCTATTTACGATTACAGCGCGCAGTATCTGATCGAGCAGATCGTTTACGCCGAGCAATCGCCGCAAGTGATGGCGGTCGTCCTGGTAATGAACAGCCCCGGCGGCACCGTGGTTGACACGGAAGCGGTATACCTGGAACTGGCCCGTCTGCGCACAACCAAACCAGTCGTTACCGTCATCGGCGGCATGGCTGCCAGCGGCGGCTATTATCTGGCTTCCGGCACGGATTACATCATCGCCAAACCCAGCTCTCAGGTAGGCAATATCGGTGTGATCGGCTATCTCCCCCCCTCACCGCAGGTATTCGAGGAAATCTACTCCACCGGCCCGTACAAACTGTGGGGCAGCCCTCAGGACACTGTCGTTCGCGAAATCGAAATGCTCAAGCAGGGATTTTTCGAGGCGATCAAAATGGGACGCAGCGACGCCTTGAAAATGACCGATGCCGAAGTGCTGCGAGGACAGATCTATATGGGCAGCGAGGCATTGAGGAAAGGTCTGATCGATGATCTGGGCGGAGAGACACTGGCCTATCAAACTGCCGGGAACATGGCCCGCATCAGCAATTACGCCGTTGAAGATTTGAGCGAGATGGCCGGTTTGCCTGAATACGATCCATATGGCTTCTTCTCTCAATCCGCAGACGGGCACAGCACCGCTTATCCAAAAGATGCGGGTATTTACCTCCTCTATATCCCCCCCATGGAGCGCTAAGATGAGCAAAATTAAATATCTGCGAAAGCCGCATTTCCGCGTTGCCGCGCTCGCCATACTATTATTATTCCTGCCATCTGCCCTCCGCCACCTCTTCTTCTATCGCGGTGTGATCAGGCGTTGGGAAATTGACGTTCCCCTGCCGGCATATGCCGAGTTGGAAATGGAACGGCCTGAGATATCGCCGCTGCAAAACAGCAATGACTCGCTTCCCCCCAGCAACGCCGAAGTGCTGTTTGATATTTCCCACGGAAACCTGTTTGAAATATCGGAATTGGAATCCCTCACCAGCCGCATCAATCACCGGGGTGGCCACCTGAATGTGACCGACTATTATGGAGACTTGAAAGAAGAACTCCAGAAAGCGGATGCCTTCGTCATCATTGCCCCTACCATGCCCTTCTCTGAATGGGAACGCCAGGCCATCACCCGTTTTGTAGAACGCGGCGGGCATCTGCTGGTGATTGCCGACCCAACGCGCAGCATGAGCGATGATTTCCTGATGCTGGATGATTTCGGCAGCAACCTTGGGAATATTGAGATCAGCAACCTGCTCCTTGAGCCCTTCGGGATCGCATATTCCCCAGGTTATATCTACAACCTGGTCAAGAATGAAGGAAACTTCCGCAACGTATATTTCACCATCATCAAGGAAGACCCCATCAGTGACGGACTTTCGGAGGTCGTGTTCTACGGCATGCATGCCATCAAGACCGCCCCCAAGAAGCTGATCGTCGGGGACGGGAACACCCTTTCGTCACTAACCGATAGAGGCTCAGGGCTGATTGCCGCCGCTGCCGACACCGAAGGCCGTGTACTCGCCCTGACAGATCTGAATTTCATGATTCCGCCTTATCACCAGGTTGCCGACAATGCCATCCTGATCGACAACATCGCTGAGTTCCTCGGCGGCACCGCCCGCAAACGCACCCTGGCCGATTTTCCGCATATCTTCACCCGCCCAGTGACCTTGATGATCGATGGCGAAAAACCACTCAACACAGAAATGCTCTCGACTATCACCGGCGCGCAGCACAGCCTGGAAGATTTGGGGCTGGAACTGACCATCGCCAGTGCACCCACCCCGGGTCAGGATCTGGCCGCCTTCGGTCTCTTCCCGCCTGATGAATCGCTGTCCCCCCTGCTGAAGCCGTTTGGACTGGTTTTCTCAGGGTTTGAAGAATCGGAAGATGCTTTGGAATCAGAGGAGAGTGACGCAGCGGTGGAAGAAACCGAAGAATTGGCAGAAGAACCTGCCATACAGCTCCCTGAAACCCTTGAAGAACTGCTCGCCATGGACCGGGCAGAACTGGAAGCGCTCGAGTTTATTCCTGAAGAAGATATCGACTCGCTGCTTTCCTTGACCGAAGAAGAGAAAGAAGCCATGCTTTCATTCGATGAGACAGAAAAGGCAGCCATCATGGAAGCCATGCTGGAAGAATACCAGACATATATGGATGATCAGGGAAATTATGCCAGTGGCAAAACATATGAGGATAATGGTGAAACCGTCACTGTGCCCGGCTTTGGCAGCATCAAAACCAACGGTATCGGCCTGATCCTGTATCACGACACCAATGAACAGAGCACCGTCATCCTCCTGGCTGACACCCAGGAAAATCTCAAACTGCTGGCCGGCTCATTCTATGGCGGTGACCTGGATCACTGCACCATTCAAGGGCAGATCGCGGTGTGCGTACTCGATGAAAGTGCCAGCGATTCGTATTGGGAGGACGACACCGACGAATACGGCGATCCAGATATCTATGAAGATGAAGAAGGCGCTGTCGGCTGATCCCATCCCGCTTTGTTAAGACCAACTTCCCGCAAAATTGCGGGAAGTTTTTTTTAGTTGTAGGTTGTGGTCGAGCTGTCCGACAGCACCATTCCCCGGCTTGAAACAATAGTAGTAGGGTGTGATCACGTTATTTGACCACAGCAAATAAGACTATTCAACATGACCAATCATGCCAGATCACCGTAATTCCCCTTATCAACGGTTGAATGAATGGGGAGAATAATATACTTGCTGTCAGTTTTTGGTCAGGGAATGGGATGTTTATATAATCGAAAAAACCTCTGATTCAACCTGTTCTATTTTTTCTTCATCCATTCGCGCGCAAACACCAGCACCTGATCGCGGTCGCCAATCTCACCACAGGCCTGTGCTTCTTCTATGTCTCTCAGCAGTTCGCCCATTTGACTTCCGGGAGCCATACCAATCTCGCGCATCAGGTCCTTGCCGGTTACAAGTCGCGGGGGAGATACAACCTGCTCGTACTGCTCAAACCAGCCCGCCAGCATGGCTTCCACCACATCCAGCTCTGCCAGCCAGCGCTCTGCTGCAGCAGCGGCCCATACGCTGCCATGCATATCTGCCAGCGAAAGCAGGCACATATCCATCCCCGCCGCACCGTTGGCCTGAAGAAGCGGTATACATCGCTCTTCCCCATTGGCTGGTATTCCTTGGCAAGGAAATGCAGCCGCATGTGACTCTCAATGATAGCTTTCATCCGCGTTGCTTCTTCCTTGCTCAGGGTCAGCGCGCTGCCCCGTTTGAGCGGCCATTTTCCCGCCTGCGTTATCGTGTCCGGCAAAATGCAGCATTTCCGTCCTCATCGACAGTCTGCATGGCAGCAGGCTTCCCGACATCATGCAAGAGCGCAGCCAGCTTGACCAGCCCGAACGCTGGGAGCGCCCAGGCACAGGCTCCTGCGCGTAAAATTCCGCCAATACAGGCCGGAAACGGCGCAGTTTGCGTGGCTGCCATCCCCAGGTGAAGGCTGGCAACATCATCTTCCTTATGCGCGTCCACGAGCACATCGAACAAATCCTCCAGACTTGCGACTACGCTGAGGGTATGTTCCCAGGCATTCGGCGATGGGCGAAGGCAGAGCCAATCCCATCCAGACTGCCGCTTCCGGGAATATCTGCTCCAGCACAGCAAGCTGGTCCAACATACGCAGGGCAGTGGCGAAGCTGTGTCCTTCCGCCATGCGGAAAACTTCATCGCGCTGGCGCTCCATGGAAACCCGGTCCAGTTGAGGTGCAGCGGCCTGCATGGCATGCCAGGTATCGGGAAGAATTTTAAACTGGAAGGCCAATGCCTGGCGCACCCCGCGCAGCACCCGCAGGGGATCATCCTCGAACGATTGCGGCGTACACATGCGCAGGCATTTGTCTTTCAAATCCTGCGCGCCGTGCAAGGGATCAATCAATTCCTGCGGATGGTTCACATCCAGAGCAATCGCATTGATCGTGAAATCGCGCGCCTGCAAATCCCCCTCCAGTGTCTCAGCACGCAAAGAGGCAAAGTCCAACACAAAACGGCCAGCCTCGGCATCATTGAAAATCACCCGCGCCGTGCTGCGTTCATCATCGAGCATATAAAACGCGCCATCCAGGGCATCGGCCGTGGCTCTCGCCACCCGGCGCACATCCCCCGGCATGGCAAAATCAAGGTCATGTGCCGGGCGTTTGAGCAGCAAATCCCGAACGGCGCCGCCGATCAGGTAAACAGGCGGGCCGTTCACCACCAGCGGACGCAGTACATCTTGTATCCGATCCAGCATGGAGCCGGATGATTGGGAAGTCATTAGAGTTTCCTGAGCCTACTCTGGATTTTCAAATTTATCCAGATCGACCACACCGATGAATGGCAGGTCGCGGTAATACTCATCCAGATCAAGACCATAGCCAAAAACGAATTTATCTTCGATCGCAAAACCAGTATAGCGGATGGGTACATCCACCTCACGCCGCGAGACCTTGTCCAGCAATGTGCAGATATGCAGGCTGGCCGGGTTGCGGCTTGCCAGCATCCCCACCACAGCCGCCAAAGTATGTCCGCTGTCAATGATATCTTCGACAATAATGACATGCTTGTCCTTGATATCCGTGTTCAGGTCCAGAGTAATGCGGGCCTGGCCGCTGGTTGCGCGTTTGCCCACGCCGTACGATGAAACCGCCATGAACTCGATCATATGCGGCAGATCAATCTGTCGCATCAGATCCGTCAGGAACATCACTCCGCCCCGCAAAATGCACACCAGCAGCAGCTCCTCACCGTGATAGTCGCTGGTGATCTGTTTCCCCAATTCTGCGATGCGTGCCTGTAAAGCCTCCTCTGAAACGAGGATCTCTTTCAAATACTCATGGTAATCTCTCATACGAATCGCCTTTCTGGTTTCTATACTGGCAGTTAATTTCGGGGAACTTTGTGATGCTGGCGGCAGCGCGCCTCGTACAATTCTGAAGCGCCAACAATGACAACGGGATCGTCATAGCGGGCCGGCTTGCCATTCACCAGGCGCTGCGTCCGGCTGGCCTGTTCGCCGCACACCATGCAAATCGCGCGAAGTTTCTCCACCCGCTCGGCCTTGGCCATCAGGAATGGCATCATCCCAAACGGCTCGCCGCGGAAGTCCATATCAAGCCCCGCCACGATCACGCGGAGGCCTCGTTCCACCAGATCATCGACCAGGATCATGATCTCTTCTGACATGAACTGGGCCTCATCAATCCCCACTACCGTCGTATCCGGGGCCAATTTGTCCATGATCTGGTCAGGATGTCCAACCGGGATGGCATCAAAGGCCATACCAGCGTGGGACATCACCTTTTCCTCTGCATACCGGTTATCAATCGCCGGTTTGAAAACCTGCACCTTCTGGCGGGCAATCTCAGCACGCCGCAGTCGCCGGATCAACTCCTCCGTCTTGCCGCAAAACATGGAACCGCAAACCACTTCCAACGAGCCAGTATGATGTTTCATCATTTCCCTCACATGATCTAAAGTTGTTTCGATTTTACCCCATCTTGCCCGCTGTGACCCTGAAGTTAATCTTAAAATATCTCAAAACTCCCGATACGCCCCCTCCCGCTGGTTGGGTTAGACAAAACCCTCCTCTGCTCCTGTACTTCCTCGCGCTGCTGTCTGCTCACAACTCGCTTCCCTGCGGGAGGGAAAATCCCCTCAAAACAAAAAAACTCCCCGAAATTCGGGGAGTTCAAAACTGCTTTGTTCCAACCAAAAAGACTATTCAACTTCCGGGAGTTCGTAACCGGCGGTCTTCAATGCCTTCTTGAGGTCGATCAGGGATTTCTGTCCAAAGCCATCGAGGTCCAAAAGGGCCTTGTCGCCTTCAGCCAGTTTCTCGACTGCCTGACCAGCGGTAGTGATCTCTGCCTTGCTCAAAGCATCCATAACACGCTTTCCAAGCTTGAGCTCTTCCAGCGGGCGATCTTCGACCTGGGCGTCCTTGCCTTCTACATAGTCCTGGCGGGCCTGCAAACGGCGATAGAAGCGATCCACCTGACCTTCTTTATCCAGCAAGCGGGACTGCTGACCGGTGAAGAACGGGTGACATTTCGAGCAGACTTCCGTCTTTACAACTTCCTGTGTTGAGCCGGTTTCCCAGCTATTGCCACATGCGCAGGTAACCTTCGCATTTGGGTAATACTGCGGGTGAATACCCTTTCTCATGATTTTCCATCCTCACTCCAACATCCGTATTCCTCATGTGCGGGAACACGCTGCAGGAAGCAAATAGTAGTATTATTTCTCAACTGCCGGCTGAACGTTAACCCGTTTCTGGCCGGTAGGAAGAGTTTCAAAAACAACGATGCCGTTCACGGTTGCGAACAAGGTATCATCCTTGCCACGACCAACGTTCTTGCCCGGTTTGATCTTGGTGCCGCGCTGGCGAACCAAAATATTGCCCGAAAGTACATCCTCGCCGCCAAAGCGCTTTACGCCCAGGCGTTGAGCATTACTGTCACGACCGTTACGACTGGAACCACCACCTTTTTTATGGGCCATTATTCTTACTCCATCTCAATCGTATTGATTTCTAAACGTGTATACTTCTGGCGATGTCCGGTCTTCACACGATAGTGCTTCTTCGGACGATACTTGAACACCACAATCTTCTTGCCCTTGACCTCACCGAGGACAGTGGCCTGAACTTTGGCGTTCTCGACAACGGGCTTCCCAATAGAAACCTTGTCTTCATCTACCACCATGAGTACAGATTCGATAGTGATCTTCTCACCATCTTCAACCAGCATGCGGTCCACCTGGATGACACCGCCTTCGACGGCTTTGTACTGCTTACCGCCACATTCCACTACAGCATATTTCATTTTAGTTCTCCAATCTTCACTTCACCACAATCCACGCGCTAGTGGGGCGCCCGTCTGCGGGGAAGTTGGGGATACGCACAAAAGCCCCGGCACATTGCCAGGACAAGGCGAAGCAATTATAAAGGCACTAGGCGAGTCTGTCAACAGATTGGCGTGCCAATTTCGCCCTTTGTTTTGCCGGCGATTTTTCTGACGAAACAGGGGGAATAAATCTTACCCGGAAATAAAGACCTGTAGGGTGTGGTCGTCGCGCAGCGCGACCGCACCATTGCACAATTTTGGACAATTCCGGTTTTCAAAATGAAAGATTTTCGGGATT
Organism: uncultured Chloroflexia bacterium; assembly: GCA_963753895.1. Taxonomy (GTDB): domain Bacteria; phylum Chloroflexota; class Anaerolineae; order Anaerolineales; family Anaerolineaceae; genus SMBSF63. Next base: position 195,153 of record CAVWEE010000003.1, read on the forward strand.
GATCTCGGTTGGTGCGGTCAAAAGACATGACCACACCCTACAAATGACTGCGCCGTGTAGGCGGCCAGGAGGATGGTCAGGATGATGAGGGCAAGTCCCGTTCTCTTGTTCATTTCTCCCCTTCTGGTTTGGCGATCCAGCCAATCACTTCCATATCTTGGGCAATTTCATATGCAATCTGATTTTCCACATCAACCAAAACAATATCCCCTTTTGTATATTGATTTACGTTGAACAAGATCAAATATTTATTATCAGGTGACCATTTTGGCGCCCCATAATTCGTAGCAATAGTTGATGGAACACAAACCCCTTTCAAGGCATCTGTTTTTATATTCAGGACAAAATCCTTTGTCGTCTCCTCTGGTTGATCATAGTGATATGTCAATCTAAAAGCCAAATACTCCCCATTTCCTGAACGGCAAGAATCGGAAATATAATAATACTCATCTGGAAATAAGTCCTGAAAGTGAGTGATCTGCCTTATTACGCCATTGGAAGTTACCAAAAACCATTCTTCCCTATAGTATTTTCTGAATTCCTGATTAGGCCCCACCAATAACACATCACTCCCATCTTGTGACCATAAAGGATGATTGACATCACCAAACATGTAAGGCAAGCTAGCTAAAGCCTTTTCCTTTTCTATGTCCCACAAGACGTTATTGATTACAGAACTATCCCTCTCCTCTGGATAGATCACTCTTTTCATCGAGGGATCTGGAACCAATTCCCCACTGCCATAGTAATGAGTTAAAAATAGAGCACCGCCAACACGACGAGATAGAAACCTCGGCATCTCTTCCAATTTCAAACACACTGCTCTTCCCCTGTAAAAGGATTAAGAACAACTGTTGGATAGAAGCTATTTTCCTCCAGTTTCGGATAAGTAGCTAGCATGGTTTCGTTATTCACCCAGCTTTTTAAGCCAATATCATGGCCTTTATCAAAAACTATGCGATCTGCATCTTCATTTGTTAACAAGGCGTTTGCTGGTTCAACAAAAAACCTTGTCCAAAACATTTCTGGATAAGCTAGCCACTTACCATCAGGAGAAACATAGTGAGCATCTGCAAACTTGAAATGTCCTTCTGGCGCTGTTTCATTGAAATGAGGAACCTCTGTTTTTGTACCATCTTCCAAATTAAGAATGAATACGACTCTGTTTTTCTTGACCAACAAATCCCACGGAATTTCAAACCCCTCCGGCAGACCATCCTCCACCGGGATGCAGTCCGAAAAGACGATATCCTTCAATGCCTGCGCATCGGGAGACAAGGGCGTGGGTGTCACCGTAGGCACCGCCGTGAGGCGCATCGTCGCGGAGGGCAGCGTGGTAGCCGTGGGCGGCAGGGCCATAGGTGTCTCGGTCGGCGCGGGCGCGGTCTGCGTCGTGCAGGCAGCCAGGATGATGATCAGGATAATGAGGGCAAGTCCCGTTCTTTTGTTCATTTCTCCCCCTCTGGTTTCGCGATCCAGCCAACGATTTCCAAATCTTGAGCCACTGAGTATATCGTCTGGTATTCAACATCGACCACAATATTATTTACTTTACCATCCATATAATTACTGGAAATAATGAAATACTTGCTGTCTGGAGACCATTTTGGTCCACGATTGCTTGATTGGTCAAGTGATGGAACACAGAAGCCTTCCACAATACTGGATTTCAGGTCCAATACGAGATACTTATGAATCCATTCTGGGTCTTTATAATAGAATTCAAACACAGGAAACGCCCATCCCACGACCGACTGGACCTGGCAATATAATATATTTCATCTTGGAAAATATTCTGAAATTGTGTAACTTGTCTCACAACCCCATTGGCACTTACTTGAAACCATTCTTCTCGATATGATTTCTCGAAGTTCTGGATTGGCACCCAAGATTAATACATCACTGCCATCTTGCGCCCATAAAGGAGTATTTACTGTATCTACCAAGAATCTTATTCGTGCCAAAGGCTGTTGATTTTCTATATCCCACAAAGTATTCGTTGCCAGGATGAAAGGGTTATTATTCTCCTATTCAGGATAAACCAACCTTTTCATTGTAGGGTCAGGAATAATTTCCCCTTCAAAGAGATAGTGAGTAGAATATAATGCTCCTCCATAATGATTGCTTAAATAATTTGGCAACTCTTCTAATACAAACACATTTTCTTCACCTGTGAACGGATTGAGAAAAACGGTTTTGTAAAAACCACTTTCTTCAGACTCTCTATAGATATAAAGTAATTTATTGTTATCTGCCCAAACGTTTTAAACCAAACCTTTTTTCTTCATCCCAAACAATGCGATCTGTCGTTCCAGTAGTTAACAACGTTTCACAGGTTCTACATATAGTTTTATTTGAGATATATCGACATAAGCCAACCATTTTCCATCCGGGGAAGGAAGAAGCCACTTCACGAACATATAGTAAGAATCAGGCGTTATCTCAGTAAGATGAGGTATCTCTACCTTTGTGCCATCTTCCAGGTCATAGATATATACTGCTCCATCTTGCATCAACCAAAAGACCCCACGGAATCTCAAACCCCTCCGGCAGACCCTCCTCCACCGGGATGCAATCCGAAGAAACGATATCCTTCAACGCCTGCGCATCGGGGGACAGGGGTGTCGAGTGTCACCGTGGGCACAGCCGTGGGGTGCGCCGTCGCGGAGGGCTGCGTGGTCGGTGTAGCTGTGGGTGGCAGGGCTGTGGGTGTCTCGGTGGGCGCAGGCGCGCCCTGCGCCGTGCATGCGGCCAGGATGGCGGTCAGGATGATGAAGGCAAATCCGATTCTCTTGTTCATTTCTCCCCTTATGGTTTCTCGATCCAGCCGAGAATGTCCACATCCTCAGCAACTTTATATCGCAATTTCGTTTTCTACATCAACGATATAAACATCACCTTCTTCATATAAATTTACAGTTGAAATGAGAACATAGCGATTGTCTGGCGACCACTTTGGCCGCCTAAAAATTAAACTCGGCTCATCTAAAGGAACACAAAATCCTTCTAAAGGACTGGCTTGTAAATCAAGTAAAATGTATTTTGCAACCTCATTTGGCTGCAGGAAATTGTAGCGAAGCTGAAAGACTAGATATTGACCATCTCTTGAACGACTGGCATGTATTAATGTAATAGGAATAATCATGAAGAACTTCCATAAATTGAGTAACTTGATTAATACTCCCATCGGCTGTAACTAAAAACCATTCGATGATACCATCTCTGCTTTGATAGAGAGCATAACTAAGCAACACCACATCACTACCGTCTTGCGCCCATAAAGGGTCATTGATATACCACGATAAAACTTTAATCTGGCCAGAGGGTTTTCTTTTTCAATATCCCACAACGTGTAATAAATATTCACGTCATTCGACATTTCATGGATAAACAATCTTCTTCATTGTGGGATCAGGAACCAATTCACCACTATGTTTGATAATGGGTTGCAAAGACAACACCGCCAAACGGATACTCCAAGATAATTCGGCATATCTTCCAAAATAAAGATGTATTCCTCACCGGTGAATGGTTTCAAAAAAATAGTAGGATATAACCTGTATTCGTCGTGACGGCCTTTGTATTACAAGCAAAGTTTGATTATCTATCCAATCGCTCAAATGAAACCAACTGCTCCTATATCCAATTCAATACGATCTTTTTCACCGTTGAATTAACAATATTTTCGTTTCTTCAATATACAAATTTTCATGGTCTGTGATAATCTGAATAAACCAACCATTTTCCATCAGGAGAAATGGAAGGATTTTCCAATAAGGTTTTCCCTTCTTCAGGAATGATCTCGCTATACTGAGATATGACACCTTTTTAGTACCGTCTTTTGGATTCTACAATAAGAACATGGAACCGAATTTCTTGACTAAAAACATCCACGGGATCTCAAAACCCTCCGGCAGACCTTCCTCCACCGGGATGCAGTCCGAGAACACGATATCCTTCAACGCCTGCGCATCCGGGGACAGGGGCGTCGGCGTCACCGTGGGCACAGCCGTGGGGTGCGCCGTCGCGGAGGGCTGCGTGGTGGCCGTGGGCGGCAGGGCTGTGGGTGTCTCCGTGGGCGCGGGCGCGGCCTGCGCCGTGCAGGCGGCCAGGACAACGATCAGGATGATGAGGATAAATCCCGTTTTCTTGTTCATAATTTCCCCGCGCGTTCGTGATATATCAGTGGCAATCCCCGCGATCAACAAGCAGGTTTCTCCTGCCTTTATTCTATACCGAACACTGAAAAATTACTGCAACAATAGGAATATTGAATATGCCCAACCTGAATCCTCCTAAATTGCCGAATTGCCTAATTACCTAACCCCCTGATTGACTGATTGACATTACTAATTACTTGTACATTGAGGTATCGTACATCCTCCCCCCGCCTCGTGACCCCCAGATCATCCAGATGCTCCAGGAACGCCAGGGCATACTTGCGGCTGGTATCGAAATGGTCGCGGAAATCACCCAGCGAGAAGCCTTCCGGCGCGGCAAAATGCGCGCGCATCTCGGCCAGCATGTGGTCGTAATCCTCGCGGCGGAAAGCAACCGTCTTCGAGACCGGCACCAGTCTGTCCAGGTCCACCAGGGCAAAATACACGTCCTCCCCCACTGCCTCCTGCGCATCGATGATCGACGGCGGCTTGTACGGGTCCGCAGCAAACTGCTGCATGCAGCGCGTCCACCTTTGCCTGCTGGGCTGCGCTGAAGCGCACCTCATGCCCGGGGAGGAAGACCAGCGCCGCCTGCTGGGCAAGCTGCCCGCCCTGCACCAGGGCGTCCATCGCCGCATTGAACACCGGCGGCTTGAGCTTGAGACGGCTCTTCAATTCCTCACGGGGGATGCCCTTGCGCAGCGGCTGCTTGTCATGGAAACTGCTCACCAACTGCATGGCTTTGTCGGTGATCTTCTGCCAGGTGTCCACCGCAGCCACCAGCGGATTTTGCTTCTCCGGTTCCAGCACCACCAGCCGGCCCGCGTCGATCAACTCCTGCGCGGCAGCGGCCCCGCCTTCTTCGCTCAAATGCGCCTGTTCGATCACATCCTTCAGCGCTGCCACTCCGGCGGCCAGGCTGGCCTGGTACACCAGGTCAGCGTCCGAACCCTGATACAGCGATTCCAGGTTTTCCAGCACCGTCTCCGCAAAGCGCTTGTGGCGGTACGGCGGATGGGCATCCAGCACGATCCCGCCCCCCAGCGTCTCGCCGGGTGACGGCCGGCGCAGGATGTAGCGGTCGCCGCGCACCACGGTCACCGCTTCCTCAGGCTCCAGTTGCAGCCAGCCGGTCTCGCCGGGCAGCAGTTCCTTCGCGCCCAGCAGGCGCACCCGCGCCAATACCTCGGTGGCCCCCACAAACAGCTTGACCTGCATATCATGCATCACAGAGGAGCTTGCATCCGCCAGCAGGCGGAACTGCACATCCAGACGGCGCGTGGGCTCATATTGTCCGGGCAGGCACAGCACATCTCCGCGATTGATCTGCTCGACATCCAGTCCGCTGATATTGACCGCCGTCCGGCTGCCCGGTTCAGCGTGCTGCATTTTCTTCTTGTGATTTTGTAACCCGCGGATGCGTCCGCGCGCGCCGCCCGGCAATACCACCACTTCCTCGCCGCTGTGGAAACTGCCATCCACCAGGGTGCCGGTGACCACCGTGCCAAACCCGGCGATGGTGAACACGCGGTCAATCGGCAGGCGCGGCCGGCCAATGTCTGCCCGCGGCGGGCGCTCTGCCAGGATCGCGGCCAGGTGGGTCTTCAATTCATCCAGTCCGGAGCCGTCCCGCGCAGACACCCGCACCACCGGGGCATCCGCCAGAGCTGTATGTCGCCACCGCCTCGCGCACATCCATCTCAACCAGGTCGAGCCATTCAGCATCCTCCACCAGGTCCGTCTTGGTGATGGCGATCACACCGCTGTCAATTTGCAAAAGATCCAGAATGGCGAGATGCTCGCGCGTCTGCGGCATCACGCCTTCATCTGCCGCCACAATGAACAGGGCAGCATCAATTCCCCCCACACCGGCCAGCATGTTCTCGATGAAATCACGGTGGCCGGGCACATCCACAATGCCAATATCCTCGCCGCCCGGCAAACTCAGCCAGGCAAACCCGAGTTCAATCGTCATTTCCCGTTCTTGTTCTTCTTTAAGTCGATCGGGGTTAATGCCTGTCAGGGCAGCCACGAGCGTCGATTTGCCATGGTCCACATGGCCGGCAGTGCCGATTACCCGCATGTCCTCACCCCTTGCTGCCCTTCATCCAGCACAGCGCCATTACGACCTGCTGCCCAGCGTGCGCTGATACTGCTCCAGCCAGTCATTGACGAAAGCCATCATGCCCTGCAAATGGGTCTGCGTGTCTTCCGTGATCTGGTTGAGCACATCGTTCATCTCCTGCGACAGGTCTTCCAGATTGCCCAGACGGTCGTCCAGCTTGTCAAAATGACGCGCTGTTTCCCGCTGCTGTTCTTCCTGCGCCAGGGTGTAATTCGTCCAGCGTTTCTGGTCATCCGCCTTGAAATTGACCCATTCCTGGCGGAAGCGTTCTTCGCCCAGACCGCTGCATTTCGGTGATCTCGTTCACCCGGCGCTCAAAGCGCTGCTGAATATCGCCAAACCCGTCCTGGGCGCGGCGCACATCCCGCTGCAAGGTGTCCAGCGATTGCAGTTTCGCATCCAGATTGACCGACTGGGCCTGAATGGCTTCAAATCGTTCTGCCCATTCTTTCCAGGACTGGTCGCGTTCCAGATTCGCCAGATTCATTTTTTCCACAAAGGCATTCTGTTCCTGCCGGCGTTCCGTCTCAGACATTTGCAAGTCATTGAAACGCAGTTCCAGTTTGGAGAGACTGTCGCCTGCCAGTTCCATGCGGCTGCGCTGTTCATCCACCCGCTTGCGGATCCCGGCAAATTCGGCCTGAAGATCGGTCAGGCGTTTCGAAGTCCTGGCGCTGGCTTTCACTGATCATGCGTTGAGTGCGGCGGTATTCTTCATCCATGTGCAGGTTATCTTCCACCTGCTTCTGGACTTCCTGAATGGCGCGATTGAGGCGGAACTCCTCTTCTATCCTGGCTTCAATCTTGGTATCCAAACCTGGGTATCGGCGCGACGGACTTGCGAAGTTCTGCAATCGATTTTTTTAATGCATCGACCTCACCGCGCCGGGATTGTTCCTGATCGCGTTCTTTGTCTGCACGCTGTTTCTCGTTGCTTTCAATCACCCGCGTCAACTCGGTCCGCAAGTTGGTGATCCCCTCTTCCAGATGGTCAAACTGCCCCATCATGCCGGAAACATGCGCCACATCACTGGACAATTCTTTCACCTGTTTCTGCTGTTTGGGAAGCTGCCCTTCCAGGTCATCCACTTTCTGCTCCAGGGCAGCAATCAAGGCTTTGTCCTTGCGCCGCTCATCATCCAGCCATTCCAATCGCGTGATAATTTGTTCGAGGTCCATACTTTCTTAACCTTTCCCGTTTTGGGTTCAGATAGTCTATTTAATAAAAACCGCATTATACCAGAATCAAATTTTAACGCAGTCGTTCAAAAGCTGCCAGCAGGGGAGACATAAGCGGCAGGAACCATCCCGGGAACACCCCGGCCAGCAGCAGGATCACCAGCTCCCGCGCTGAGTGCAATCCGCTGCACCCAGCCTTCCTCAATCTGCCATTTCCCTTCCCCAAGCACCATATACGACAGGATGCGTCCGCCGCCAAACAAGAGCCCAACACTGCCCAAAGCAGCCCACAATACGATGGAAAATGACACCTCGGAAACGCTTTGCAACAGTGCCAGGCGGGCTGGAAGGCCAGCCAGCAAGGGCAAACCGCCCATTGAAAAAATGGCGATCAACATACCCACCGAAGCAAAAGGCTTGCGCCGCAGCAGTGCGCCGGTTTCGGCAAAAGTCAAGGATCCGCCGCCCGCCAGGAGGGTCAAGGCGCCGCTCCACAGCAGCAAGGCCACCAGCCGCGGCAGGAACATCATTGCAAAAAGGTTCAACCCGTTCGCGTCTCCCAGGCTCAACGCCAGCAGGGCATACCCATTTTCGATGATCACGGCATATCCCAGCAGGCGGTTCAAATTCCGTTCAAAAATAGCCCATGCACCGCCAGTAGCGGCCATCAATACCCCCACCAGGCGCAGGGCCGTTCGCAATACAGGGTATTGCCACAGCCAGGGAAAACCATTAAAGAAATGCAGCATCAGGAAAAGGATCACCGTCGGCAGAAGGCTCAACACAAAGCCGGCCATCAAAGGCGAAACTTCCTCTGTCAGCAGCGGGATCCAGGTGTACAAGGGGAACACAGCCAGCCAGAAAGCAAAACCAAAGCCCATCAGCACCACCGATTGCACCAGAAGCTGTGTATCAGCAGGATTGATCTCCACCCCGCCAAAGACCCAGCCCGCAAACAGGATGAAAGGCATCGCCAGCGTCTGGAAAATGAGATAGCGCAACACACCCTTGCCCACCGGATGACCGGGCGGTGAAAGCAAGGGCACACTGACCAGCACGGCCATTTCGATCAACAGGGCAGAAAACAGGAAAGGTTCAACGGCCAGCGCTGCCACCAGCAAGGCGATCATCGCCAGGCCCAGCGGGGCAAAGAAACGATTGACCCGCAGCACCAACCCGGCCAGGAAGAACACCCCGCCAAGAGAGAAAGATAAGGATCAGCAGGCGGCTGTCCCCGCTGGTCAGCACAAAGCTGCGCCCCAAAATCGTAACCGTGGAGGAAACCTCCACCGATAGCGGCCCCAGTTTGATAGCATTATCAATTGGCAGCACCCAGGCCAACAGCGCCAGCAGCAAGCTGACCGATGCAGCAGTAATCAGCGTGAAAACACGCCGTGACTGCAAGACCCACAGCAGCACCGCCACGCCCAGCGGCAGCCCAATCCACACAATCGCCGGCGCTCATCATGCTTCCTCCTGCATGGTCGGCGAGGCAAGCAGATAGGCACACACCAGCGCCAAACCCAGATTGATGAAAGCCAGAATACCCGTCACCAGCACCGAGTATTCCACTACAGCATACAGGATCTCAAATCCTGTCACGATCGTCAACAAACCAAAGAAAACCCGCAAAGTCAGGGTCGTCATCCCCAATTGCAGTACGCCCATACCGATCAGAAATCCCGCCCCACACGATGGCGGTATTGCCGGGGATCCATTCCTGCACTGCTGTGACAAGGGTATAGGAGACCAGCAGGATGACCAGCGCCGCAATCAAACGCAGCGCACGGCCTGCCTGGCCCTTAAAATGATCATCCAGCAGTTCAGACTCCGGCTGTGTTGCACCAATCAGCGATCCTGCCATCCAGCCAGCCACCAGTTTCACTGCCGCCAGCCCTACCGGCCAGATCAGGGCTACCAGCCAGAAAGCGGCCAGATACTGAACGGCTAAGGCCAGCACACACATCCGCCAGTTCGGCTCATCAACAGCACTACCGAGGTTGCCGCCAGAAATACCACAGGAAGGTAAACCAGATACTGGCTCATAGACTCACACTCGAAGCGATCAATGTGCTCAACAAAGCCAACAGCAGCAAAGCCCACAACATGCCGCCCTGCCCTTCCAGTAACAGGCTGAAGAAGTTAACCAACTGCTGCAATAAGTCGGTAGAGGAAGTACAACGAGCGGTACAACCAGTTCAGGCCAAAAAACACCCCTACCCAATGCCCCACCGGCCTGGCGACAATGGAAACCATCCATCCCCTTCTACGGCTTCCTGCCGAACCCCGGTGCGGGATAATAAGCCACCATCCCCCTCCGGCCAGTACCACCGCCGCGACAGCAGCCCACCACACCCCATCGCCAGTCCGCCCAGCCTGCCCAAAGAGAGCAATCACCCAGCCAATCACGACCAACCCACCCAGTCCTGCTGGATAAACAATTTTTACCCAGCCTTCAATGCCTTCAGCTCTCCAGCAGGACGCAGCGTATGACGCAAATAAACCCAGCATGATCAACGCGTGCGCCAGGATGAAAAACACATTCACCACAGAAAACTGAGAGGTGATCAACCCGCCCAGCCATTCGCCGAGGGGGTAAAAGGCAAGCCGGAAAACCCGAGTCAGGCCCAACCCGGCAATAATGGTCACAGGAAGATAATGAATAGAAGCCAGGAAGATCAATCCGCCATAGAGGATCAGACCTACCCCCCAGGAAATACTGGCAATCGGATTTCCCTGGATCACACAGGCAAAAGCCATGCCGGCGACAGCAATCACCAGGAAGGGCCGTCCATCCAGTTCATTTTTGGCCGTCGCCCACATCGCTCCGCCATATACGGCAGCCAGGGCTGCAAAAGCCAGCATGAAAGCGTACCACCGGTCAGGGATGGCCTGCATCGGCAGCCGCGCCAGCACTACCAGACTGGATGCCGCCGTAGACAGGCGCACAATCGTCCCCAATCCCCGCCGCAGGCGCGGCTCTTCGCCGTAAGGCAAATGCAGCGGCACCACGCCCAGGCGCAGCCCAACTGCCAAAATCAGTAACAACCCCACTTCAGGGATGATATTGGTCATGTTGAGCGGCGTGCCAAAAGCCTGGCTGCGGACAGTTGCCCACACCACCATAAATGTGCCTGTTATGCTCAACATAAAGGACAAAACCGCCGACTGGCGCAGCGAAGCACTGGCGCACGTTTGCCAGCATGACCAGCAACTCCACAATATCAATCACCGTCCACACAAAGATCAAGGTCGTGAAACTGCCGGAGAGTACCACCAGCAAACCCGCTCCTTGCAGCAGCAGCGTTTCCGCCCACACCAGAGAAGTGATCTCGTACCGCAGGCGTACAGCAGCGGTCAATGCCACCGCCATGCCCAGGCTGGCGAGACTGAATGCGTACATCCACGAAATTCGATCAGCCTGGAAAGTGAGAAACACCGTGCGGTCCACTGGCCACCACATCTGCAGCGAGACCGCAGCATTCTCCTGCCAGCGCAGCGCCAGCACCAACCCCCACACAACCAGCGAAACACCCAGAGCCACCAGCCAGGAATCTCCATAGCTGGGGCGCACCCGTTGCAGGATCAAAATCGCAAGAGCGCCAACAAAGGCCAGGGCAACCGGAAGCAGAACCAGCATGTTGATTTTCATTTCCCTAGAGAATCGGAGAATACGGCTGACGATTCAGGTAGCGGCCCATACCGGCCTTGCCCAGCCAGCGCTCGCCGTCAACGATCATCTGCCCGCGCAGGAATACTTTCTCTGGATATCCGCGCAGTTCCCACCGCTCATACAGGTTGTAATCCGTGCGATGGTGGGCCACATTTGCCCCATACACCAGATAGCGGTCCGGATCCCAAATGACAATATCCGCATCCGCGCCAGGCATCAAAGTTCCTTTGCGCGGATAAAGCCCAAAGATTTTCGCAGGATTGGTGCAGTTTAGCGCCACAAATTGATTTTCGCTGATCATGCCCGACTGCACGCCATACGTCCACATGATCGGCATGCGGTCGGCAATGCCCGGCAGACCATTGGGGATTTTGGTGAAATCATCCTTGCCCAGTTCCTTGCCGGGAATGGCAACAGGCTTGCCTTCATACAGGATCGGCGTTGAGCCATCATAAAAGAAAGCGCAGTGGTCTGTGCCCATCGTCTGCAGGGTGCCGTCCTTCAAACCCTGCCACAAACGCTGATTATCTTCAACCGTCCGCATCGGCGGAGAGCAAACCCACTTGGCGCCATCCTCCCGGCGCAGATCATCCACTGTGAAGAAAAGATACTGCGGGACAGGTTTCACCCATCACGGATAGCCCATGGTCGCGGGCATACTTGAGCTGATCCACCTCACCAGCAGCATTCATATGAACAATATACAAAGGCGCATCCGCCTGAGCCGCCAGAGAAGAAGCCCGCAGCACAGCTTCCACCGCGCCCCATGCCGGACGGGTCATCGCATGCCATTCAGGGGTCAGGTTTCCCGCTGCAATCGCTTCTTCCACCAGAATATCAATCACATCGCCATTCTCGGCATGCAGCATGGTCACATAACCATTCTCTTTGGCTACACGCATCACACGAAAAATATCGCCATCCTGCCAACCGCATCCGCCCGTTATACGCGGTGAAAACCTTCATGAGGTAACTCCATCGTTCACCAGATCAACGATCTCGGCAGCAACCTGGTCATTCCAGCGTTCAATATTGACATGGAAACTGAAATCAATCGCCGCCAGATGGTCGGCACGTTCATGCCAGCCGTCAATATTCTTCTTCAACGAACCCGGTCCATGCGGGACAAAATCCATGCAGGTGGTCGTGCCGCCAAAAGCCGCCGCCTTATGCCCGGTATAATGATCATCTGATGAGACCGTGCCAAACATGGGCAGGTTCAAATGCACATGCGGGTCCACCCCGCCTGGCATCACCAGTTTGCCGCTGGCATCCACCACTTCGGCGCCTTCTGGCACAGGCAGGTCTTTACCCACCAGGGCAATCTGCTCGCCTTCAACCAATATGTCTGCATAAAAACTCTCGGATGCAGTGATCAATTTACCATTCTTAATCAAAAGCGTCATTGCCATGCCTCCTGAAAATAAAGTGAAGTCGAACATCTTCCTGAGATGTCTAATGGAAATATTCTGCCATAATTCTACCAGCCCAAAGCCTGATATGGTTGATTTGCGACCATCCCTTCGTCTTGACAAGCTCAACCTGCGCTGTCACGGTAGGCTGAGCTCGTTATTACCCTCGAAAGGGGCGAAGCAAATCGGTAGAGAAATATCACATCTCCTGCAAATATCGCTCAAATAGCAGTATTACCCTCTGCCGCCAATCTCACCCATCCCCTTCAGCAATATTCCCAAAATCACCCAGAACAGCAAAAGCTCCGGCGTCAGCTCCATATCCAGCTCATCCTGGGTGTGATAACGATCTGCCTGGGAAGCGCGTTCCCGTAACGCACGCCACAGCCCCTCCCGTTCCTCTGCTGAAACCACCAGGTCCGCTACCGTCTCTGCGGTGCGGAATAATGCCCCGGTGGTATACAAAAAGGTCAAGCGGCGCACATTGCCCGCCAGAATAGGCGCAGGCAGGGTTTGCAAAGCCCCCACCTGCATCTTGAAATACTCCTCCTGCGCCCGCGGATGATCCGCCTCATCCCGAAAAAGGTCTGCCCGCCGCACAAGTTCATAACCGCGCAGCGCTGCAAAATGCTCGATCTGCCAGCGGTGATCCTTGCCAAACGAAGCTGGCTGATAAAAAGCCAGATAATCAACTTCCACCACTTTTGGTGCTGAACGCAAGGGAATGCGGTACCAGCCCAACAGGCGCACAATCTCCATATCACGCGGCTGGGGCACAAAAACAACCAGCACAAAAGAAGAATCAGCGGGAAGTTCAGTCATCGGATTGCCATCCTCTACTTTAATGGAACGTCAGTCAACTCCAGTTTACCAGAACTCAATGGAAAAACCACATCGGATAAATCGATAAAATATCGGTGATTCTACCACGGAAATACCGATTTGCCTTTCAAGGCAGAATTCATTACAATAGATAGGTACTATGCATTAATATATGCAGCACCTGGAGGGGTTAATGAACGGACTTAACACAAAAAGGCATACAGGCATTCAAATCAGGAGACAAAACGGCAGCCCAGAATTTCTTCAAACAGGCATTGCAGGAAAACCCTGCCGATGAAACTGCCTGGTTATGGCTGGCCGGCACTTTGACGACAACAATACACGCATCCTGTGCCTTGAAAAGGTGTTGGGGATAAACCCCAATAACATGGCCGCCCAAAAAGGGCTGGCGCAGCTCAAGCCCGCCCCCCCGCAGCCGCCCGCACCAGCACCAGAGCCGCCCCCGCCGCCGCCTCCACCTGAACCACAAGCTCCGCCGCCCGCACACTAAACACCCGCGGCAATATTGGCCGCCGATGATCTCTGGACAGATGAGCCGCAAGACCCCGACGGTATGTTCTTTGATGACAGGGAAGATGCCAGTGACATTTTTGGCGGCATGTCGGCTGATGACACACCGCATACGAAGAGAGTCCTCACAGACACCCTTTCCATGGACCCAAAACCGATTGTCCAGGAAGGGATCATCCTGCCTGACGGTTCATCCGCCCGCGTCAGCAGGGAAGAGGGAGACAAAATCAACATTGGGTCTGGCAACCCGGTCGGTCCGATCCGCATCCTGGAAGCAAAGCCGCTGGGAAGAGGCAGATATGCAATCCTCATCCCCGGATTCGAAGACCATCAGATCGTCCTCAAATCATCTTCTTTCTCCCGCGCTAAATTGTTCTTCGATGGCGAAGTAGTGAAAAAGGAAAAAGGCAGCAAAGACGTAGCAATAACCAGTGTGGAAGGCCTGATTGCAAAAATTGAGATGCGTCCAAGCATGCTTGATCCCCTGCCCCAGGTGTGGGTTGACGGCGAGAAATTGAACATCGCCCCACCCATAAAATGGTATCAATGGGTCTGGATCAGCATTCCGTTGATTGCCCTGATCGTATTGGGCACCTTCGTTGGCGCCATCTTTGGCATCCCGGCCATGCTCGTCAATATCCAGATTTTCCGTTCGCGGTTGTCGGTAGTGATGCAGTATGGATTATCTCTCTCTGCTTACCCTGGCAGCAGTCATCTTATATATGATTACTGCAACCTACCTTTCTGCCATCCTGTTGGATTTCATCTCCAGCTTCTAATGCAATCTCGATACAAAGACCTCAAACGCATCCCGCCTCCTGCGAGGAAAGGGCAGCATCTGCATTTCTCGTGGAACGCCTCTCTCAACCCGCGGCCATGTTGATCACCGCAACGGTTGCGACACTTCTTTATGCGATATGGATCATCATTCGTCATGATGGCTGGAAAGAATGGTGGCTCTTATACTATTTCGCCCCAATAACCTTTCCATTCGTGTGCTTCCTTATCGAACGCATGAACACCCTGCGCACTGCATCTGTCCCGCGCTGGCCCTGGCTGGTAGACCTGCCTGTCCTGGCGCTTTCCATCACACGGGCATTCTACGCCCTGCCCATCATCTCAGGGCATGCGTTTTTCCTCTCTTATGCCGTTTTGACTACACGCACCCGACCGGCCCGCATCAGTGCGGCACTCGTGCTGCTTGAGGTCGCTTATCTCAAAATCTTTCTCTGGCATGATTGGACTCTTTTTGGGGGGATGGCTGCGGCCAGTTTTTCTGCTATGGCACTGATTGGATTGAAGAAAATCGCAGCAGGTCAACAAAATCACAAATATCCGTAACAGTCCTGTGCGTCCTTTAACACTGGCTGCTACATCACAAAAACAGTCCCCGGCGAGCCGGGGACTGTTTACTTCAAACACAATCTGGACTATTGATACTTCTGGATCAGCCCAACACGCTCGTTGAATTTGGTGATCAAGGCGTCCATTTCCTCAATCTGGCTCTGGAAACCGGTCCAGTAATCACGATCATACCACTGATCCTGGATCTCTTCGTAGGTCTTGCCCTGCTGTTCCACCCAGGTGTAATACTTCAGGTTGTGCACGCGGCGGCGGTCAGCGTAGGTCAGCTCGATCATATTGTCGGTGCCTTCACCCAACAAGGAAGCGGCATAATCTGCGGCAGCGTCGGTCTGGCTGTAAGCGCCAAAGTCTTCGCGGTATTCGTCGATGCGGGTGTTGTAGAGTTCCATCAAGTCGGTCAGAACAATCAAGCACCACATCTTCTTCGGTCATTTCGTAGTACTTGGCCATCTTGATCGCGGAGAGCATGTTGGCGATACCGGAGAAGCCCATCAGGTTCAAGCTTGTCAACCATTTCTGCCGGAACACCCTGCTCGACCAGATATTTCTTGCCTTCAGGCTCATTGAACAGGCGCATGATGTTGACAACATCATCGTCATCGATCGCGGTGATCATATCGGTATTCTTGACATTGTGGATCCACGGCACGTGCTTGTCGCCAATACCTTCAATGCGGTGTGCGCCAAAGCCGTTCTCCAACAGGGTCGGGCACTGCAAAGCTTCGCTGAGCCGCAAATCTTGGATTCGGGATAAATCTGCTTGAGGTAATCGCCGCAGCCAATGGTGCCAGCAGAACCGGTGGTCAGTGCAACGCCGCGATAGCGATCATTCGGGCCCAGTTCCTTCTTGAGAACTTCTTCCATGGCATGTCCGGTGATCTCATAATGCCACAGATAATTGCCAAACTCTTCAAACTGGTTGAAGATCGACCAGGTCTTCGCCGGTATGCGCGCAGTTCCCAGCATTTGTCAAAGATTTCTTTCACATTGGATTCGGTGCCGGGGGTGGCGATCACTTCACCAGCAACCTTGGACAACCATTCAAAGCGTTCCTTGCTCATACCTTCGGGCAAAATTGCGATAGATTCGCAGGCCAGCAGGGCGGAGTCATAGGCGCCGCCGCGGCAGTAGTTGCCGGTAGAGGGCCAGACGGCTTTTTGGGTTTCGGGGTCAAATTGACCGGTCACCAAACGGGGAACCAGGCAGCCAAAAGCTGCGCCAACTTTGTGCGCGCCAGTGGGGAACCATTTGCCAACCAGAGCGATAATGCGGGCATCCACACCGGTAATGCTCTTGGGCAGCTCAATATAATTCACGCCGCCAAATTCACCGCCGGAAGCAATCGGCTCATTCTTCCAGGTGATGCGGAACAGATTGCGGGGGTGAACATCCCACAAACCAATATCAGTCCAATTCTTTCTTGATGCTGTCAGGAATCAAGTCGGGGTTTTTCTGCTGTGCAAAGGTAGGAATAATAATATTGCGTTCCCGTGCCCGTCGACTGCACCCTCAAGTCTCTCTTCATATACAGTTAAATCGATTTTAGCCATTCCTTTTATTGCTCCTATGAAACTTATGAATTAGTATTTTCCGAAGGTCCTTCACTGACAATATACAGCGGACGTCCCTTCACTTCATCGTAGATCCGGCCAATATATTCGCCGAGAATCCCAAGAGAGATCAACTGCACGCCGCCCAAAAACAGCACAGCGATCAATGTGGTCGCCTGTCCCATAAAACGCCTGGCTGCCGGATAAGCGCGCATAATCACCACCGCAATAATCGCCAGAATGCTGATCGCAGCCGAAGCAAACCCCAGATAGGTGGCCAACTGCAGCGGAACATAAGAAAAACCGGTGATGGCATTCAATGCCAGGACGAAGCATCTTACTCAGCGGATATTTGGTCTCACCCGCAAAGCGGGCAGCCCGTTTATAAGGCACACCCACCTGCTTGAAACCTACCCAGGAGGACATGCCCCGCAGGAAGCGGTGCCGTTCGCGCATCTGCCCCATCACATCCACACCTGGCGGTCCAGCAAGCGAAAATCACCGGTATCCAGGGGGATATCAACATCCGTGATGCGGAAGATCAAGCGGTAGAACAGCGAGGCAGTGGTTTTCTTGAACCAGGTTTCCCCTTCGCGCTCTGCGCGGACGGCATACACCACCTGATATCCTTCCCGCCATTTGTCAATCAACTCCAGGATCACTTCCGGCGGGTCCTGCAAATCTGCATCCATAACCACCACTGCCTCCCCGCGGCTGTAATCCATCCCGGCCGTAACAGCGATCTGATGTCCAAAATTGCGGGCAAAGATGACCGGGCGCACACGCTCATCGGCAGCTCGCCATTTCGCGGATCATGTCCGTCGAGCCATCTGTTGAGCCATCATCCACCAGAACCAGTTCCCAGACTTCACCGGTAGAATCCATCACCTCGCAAATCTGGCGATAGAGTTCATCCAGCAATTCGGTCTCGTTATAAACTGGTGCAATGATCGTAAAAACAGGTTGCATCTTCGTGTTTTCCAGTCAGCGTCTATTTATCCAGGAAATGCCTGCAAAGCTTCCATGGAAGGCTTGATCACTGGGCGCTTCCTCCACAGACTTCATAGCTGACTTGACATCCTTCAGGCCGCTGCCGGTATTCATCAACAACACCGGATCATCAGCAGTGATCTGACCGGTTTCCAGTGCTTTGACCAGACCGGCATAAGAAGTGGAGCCAGCCGGTTCAGCAAAGATACCGACCTTACCCAAAGCAGCAATGCCTTTGATGATCTCATCATCGGTAACCAGAATGTAAGCGCCATTGGTCTCGGTGGCAGCCCGCACAGCCCGCACGCCATCACGCGGCAGGTCAACCGAAATACTGTCAGCCAGCGTTGTCGCAGAAACGGGTTTGATCTCTTCGGTGCCAGCCAGGTAGGCATTGGCAATCGCAGCCGAGCCTTCGGACTGGATACCAAAGATGCGCGGCATCTGCTTCAGCCAGCCAAGTTCTTTCAGGTCTTTGAAGCCTTTATGAATACCGGAAATGATGTTGCCATCGCCAACAGAGACAAACACGCACAGCGGCTTGTCCAGCTCTTCAGCCAGCAGCACCTGTTCCCAGATCTCAAAAGCAGCTGTCTTCTTGCCTTCAGCAGTGAAGGGGTTATAGCCTGTATTGCGGCAGTACCAGCCAAATTGTTGGATGCTTCAATGGTCAGGTCAAAGGCATTGTCATAAGTGCCATCCACCAGCATCACCTGGGCGCCAAACACCAGCAATTGGGCGATCTTGGCCGGGGGGGCGCTCTTGGGGGCAAAGATAACATCTTTCTGACCCACCGCAGCGGACATACCTGCCAATGCGGCACCAGCATTGCCGGTGGAAGCAGTGACGATCACTTCCGCGCCAATCTCGCGGCGCACGCGCAACCACAACTGCACTGGCGCGGTCTTTGAAAGAAGCGGTCGGCCTGGCGGCCTTCATCCTTGACCCACAACTGCTTCATGCCCAATTCTTTGCGCATGGCAGGCGGGGCATAGGTCGGGCGTCCAGCCAGCAGCACGCAAGGGGGTCCCTTCACAGCCCGGATCATCAACCGGCAGCAGAGGCAAATAGCGCCAGATGGAGGTATCGCGGCTGCTGGTGATGTCCTCAATACTGTATGCTGTTTTTGATGCCTTCATAATCCAGCAACAACATCCAGATTGCCGCCATCATCCGGGCAAACATAGGTTACTTCTTCAGGTCCATACTGCTTCCCACACAGGGAGCATTGATATCCAACGAATTTTTTTGTCATATCCTCTGCCTATAAATTGAGTAAATTGGGTTATAAACCGCGTTGACCGCGGATGTATGGCAGCCCCAGGGCTGCCGGTGAGCCAACCCGTTTGCGGTTGGCCTCACGTGAGCCAATGATCAGTACAATCACTGTAAACGCATAGGGTACCATTTTGATAAAGAAACCCCAATTGGGATCCGTGATAAAAAGGATTGGCGAATCCAAGGATCATTGCCGGTCCTTGAATATCAAGCACCAGTCGCCGCAAGGCGCCGAAGATGTAGCCGCCAAAGGCCGCCCGGATCGGGTCCCACTGCGCAAAGATCACCAGACCCACGGCAATCCAGCCCTGACCGGAGGTAGTCTTCTCAGCAAACCACCCGGGGGAAATCGCCAGGGAGATCGCCGCGCCACCCAAACCAGCCAACAAACCGCCAACAAAAATATAGAAATAGCGCATGCCATACACACTGATTCCCTGGGCATCCACCGCCGAAGGATACTCACCTACTGCCCGTAATTGCATACCCTGACGTGTGCGATTAATGAAGTACCAGGCAAGCGGGATCATCAAATAACCAATGTAAACCAATGCGCTATGACCGGCAAAGAACACCTGTCCAATGAACGGGATTTGCGCCAGCAGAGGGATATCAAACTTTGGGATCAAGGGAACATTGCTCAAACTGTTCAACCCTTCACCCAACACCAGGCTGATCCCCGTCGCCAGGAAATTCAACGAAAGACCGCTTACCACCTGATCGGCCTGCAGGGTTACCGTAATGAAAGCATGCACCTGGCTGACCAAACCTGCGGCCAGCATGCCGAACAGCGATCCCTATCCATGGATTGCCAAACCTGTTCGACATGGCGTAGGCTGTCATCGCCCCCAACAGCATCATCCCTTCCACACCCAAATTCAGAATGCCAGAGCGTTCTGTCAGGATTTCACCCAATGTGGCAAACAAAAGTGCCGTGCCAGTTGCGACACCAGCTTGTAAAATGATGGCTAAACTCATCGTCTACTCCTCTTTCCGGTGTTCAATATAAATGCGATAGCGCATGAAAAAGTCACTGGCAATCAGAAAGACCATGATCACACCCTGGATCATCGTCGGCACACCACTGGCTGGATCTCACGTCCCGCCAGGATCAATGCACCAAACAATACCGAGACCAGCAATACCGCAAATGGATTCAATTTTGCCAGCCAGGCAATAATGATTGCCGTGAAACCATACCCTGGGGAAATGGCACCCTGAAGCGGTGCACCACGCCAGTGATCTCAGACATACCCGCCAGACCAGCCAATGCGCCGGAAAGCGCCATCACCAGCATAATATTGCGGGCAATCGGAATGCCTGCATATTCTGCTGCCTTGGGGTTATCACCAATCAGACGGATTTCATAGCCCCACTGGCTCTTGTACAGGATCAACCACACGATCACCGCAGCGATGATGGCAAATACCAGACCAAAATGCATCGTCAGGCCGCGGAACTGCGGGATTTCTTTGGCATAATCGGCCAGACGCGGCAGCCAGGCATTCTTTGGAAAGACCTTCGACATCTGAAAACCGCCTTCAGACCACTTGATCGTAAATAAAATAGTTATTCCATTCCACCGCGATATAGTTCAGCATCAAGGTCGAAATAATTTCATTCACATTGAATTTGGCTTTCAGGAAACCGGGCACAAAACCATAAATGGCACCCATCGCCATACCAACAAGCGACATGACCAGGATAAATATCCACTGGGGGGTTTCTTCGGGCAGGATAGGCGCTAAAATAACCAGGCTTGCGCCCCACGCACCAATGAAGAACTGCCCTTCGGCACCAATGTTCCACAAGCCGCATCCGGAATGCAATCGTGCAGGCCAGACCGGTCAGCATCAGAGGGATGGCCTTGACCATCGTGTCGGAGAAAACACCCACGCTGCCAAAAGAGGATCGCGCAATATGTGCATAAGCGCGCCAGGGTTCACCGCCAGCCGCAGCAATGATCCCTGCCCCCACCAATAATGCCAGCACCACAGCCAGGAAGGATAACATCGATGAAAACCAGCCAGACGGATTATTCAACCTTGGCTCAATCTTCAACTTATACGGAAATTTCTTTTTAGGTGAGATGTTCATCTTTGCATTCACTCATTGGACTTCTCCCCTTGTAATCGAATATCTTCCATCCGCATGCCTGTCATCATCAAACCAATCTTTTCGATATCGCCATCGGAAACTTCGCCCATGATCTCCCCTTCATAGATGACATAAATGCGGTCACTGAGAGACAACAGTTCTTCCAGCTCTTCCGAAACCAGCAAGCACTGCTGAACCGGCTTCCCTTTGCAGCAACAGCAGCCGCTGCACGCCTTCAATCGCGCCTACATCCAGGCCGCGCGTGGGCTGCATGGCAATCAACATTGCCGGTTGTTTGGAAATCTCGCGAGCCAGGATCACTTTCTGCAAATTGCCGCCGGAAACAGACGCACCGATGTGCCCACATTGGGCACAATGATGTCAAACGCCTTTTTCAATTCGCGGGCATACTTGAGGGCGGCGCTATCATTCACCATCCAGCCCTTGCCAATCGGCTCTTCTGTATAATTTTTCATGATCACATTGTCGGTCACACTCAAATTCGGTGCGGTGCCAACATGGGTGCGATCTTCAGGGATATGAGACATGCCTTTTCGAATGCCAACCTTGGGAGACTGATTGGTGATATCTTCACCATCGATAATGACCTGTCCCTCAGTCGCCTTGCGCAGACCAGTGATCACATCAGCCAATTCACGCTGCCCATTCCCGGCAACGCCAGCCAGACCAACGATCTCGCCTGCGCGCACATTCAAGGTGACCCCGTTCAATGCTTTCAAACCTTTATTATTCTCGGCATGGATATTATTCGACGGCCAGGATCACATCTCCAGGTTCCTGCTCTTTCTTATCAATGCGGAAAATGACTTCACGGCCAACCATCAGGTTCGCCAGATCGGTTCGGGATGTATCTTCAATTTTAATTCCTGGCGAAGTGACTTTGCCCTTGCGCAGCACAGTCACCCGATTGGAAATCGCCATCACTTCATGAAGTTTATGGCTGATGAAAATAATCGACTTTCCTTTTTCCGTCATGGCACGCAAGGTGACGAACAAATCATCAATCTCTGAAGGTGCCAGCACAGCCGTAGGCTCATCCATGATGAGGATCTGTGCGCCACGGTACAGCATTTTCAGCAATTCAACCCGCTGCTGTTCACCAACGGAAAGCTGCCAGATTTTGGCTCGCGGATCAACATGCAAACCATACTCTTTTGCCATTTCGGCAACGATGGCATCATAATGTGATAAATTGAGGCGGAAACGAGGTTCTTCCATCCCCAACAACACATTCTCCGTCACACTCTGCGAGGGCACCAGCATAAAATGCTGGTGCACCATACCAATCCCGGCCGCAATCGCATCACGGGGAGAGTTGAACTTCATCTCTTTCCCATTGACCTGGACAGTACCCTCATCCTGGCGGTATAGACCTGCCAAAACATTCATTAATGTGCTTTTGCCTGCGCCATTTTCGCCCAGCAGGGCATGCACTTCACCCTCGCGCAAGTCAAAATCGACATTGTCATTCGCCAAGCACACCGGGAAAATGCTTAACAATTCCGCGCATGCAAACCACATTCCTGCATTCCTTGACTTCGTTTTTTTGATCCATCACCGATACCATCTCCATTTCATCTTAGCTTGCTCGGTTGAAAATAAATAAATAATTGCTAAAGAAAAAATATGAGCAAGAGTAGAATACAAGGGGGCAGGGAAACCCTGCCCCCTGTTGAGCTTAAAACTTAGTCAATTTCAGGCAATTCAGCAGTAACGTTCTCGTTCCACCAGTACATACCAACTTCGCAGGTTCCCCACACTGCAAAGCAGTCAATATCAGCCTGTTCCATCATCTCGCCTTCAGCCAGAACAACATTGCCCTGATTGTCGGTGATCGGTCCAGCGAAGACATCAAAGCGATCCATTTCGCCAGACTTGAATTTGGCGAGGTCTCTTCGATCATTGCCCAATCTTCTGGAGCCTGTTCCTTGATTTCCAGCCATACCGGGGGTCAATTCCTGGCCTTCCATCAAGCCATAGATTCCCACGCCGCCTTCAGCGGAGTCAAAATAATCCCAGCCAGGCGTGTAAGAACCGTCGCGCAAGCCATTCACGATGCGCAAGAATTCAGGACCCCAGTTCCAATACGGAGCGGTCAGGCAGCGGTCGGAGGTGCAGGAGCCGTCCCAGTCATAGGTGATACCCCATACATCACCGCGGGCTTCTGCTGCCAGAGCGGGTGCGGGGGTGTCAGCGCCGGTGAAAACAACGTTGGCACCAGCGTCAAACAAGGAATTCGCAGCATCGCGCTCAATGATCGGGTCATGCCAGGTGTAGATCCAGCGGACATCCATCGTGCACTCGGGGCAGGTTTGCTGCAAACCCAGAGCGAATGCATTGCCCAGGCGGGTTTCTTCGGGGATCGGGAAGGTAGCCATATAACCAGTTTTGGTCTCGCCATCCAGTTTGTTCCGTGCACCAGCGATCATACCAGCCATATATTTCATGTTTTCCATGGCGCCCATCAGATTACCGAAGTTCTCTTGATTGGACTTGAAACCACTGATGTGGATGAAATACTGATCGGGGAAGTCAGCGGCAACCATTTCCATGGAATCCATATAACCAAAGGAACCACCGAAAATCACATCAAATCCCTTGCGGGCCAGGGCGCGGAATACCTGTTCGGCATCGGCACCTTCGGCAACGGATTCAATATAAGCGGTGTGAAGATCCTCGCCATTGGCTTCCAGATACTTCAAGCCTTCCCACTGTGCCTGTGACCAGCCGCCGTCATCATGAACGGAGAGCATCACTACGGCAACATTAAATTTTCCTTCAACAATCTCGGGGATCTGCATGCCACCAGCTGCAGCTTCTTCAGCGGCGGGTGCTTCTTCGGCAGCAGGGGCTTCCTCTGCGGCGGGTGCTTCTTCAGCAGCAGGGGCTTCTTCCATCTTGGGTGCGCAAGCGCTCAAGGCAAACGCAACAATCATCAGTACAACCAGGCTACGCCAAAACAAACTCTTTTTCATTTGAACTCCTCCATTTTTATTGGTCTAGTCCTAAACATTAGAAACTACGACAAACGAACGGAACAAATTGAAAATCTCTATTGCCTCCTTTTATCTAGGGTTGGGTACATTCGATCGCACAACATCGACTTCTCTCGTCATTACCTGTGCAGTAGATCTTATTATTTTACCCTTAAGCGCTTACCTGTGTATTGATTTCATGCATACTGTTCGCAACTCAGGCTGCATTTGCAAGCTACCTGTCTGGGGAAATCGGCTATCCCGATTTCCCCAGACAGCATTTATCTTATTTACTCGACCGAGAAGTGCGTGCCGGTCTCGCCACGCAATGCGCGACCAATATTGGGCGGGTCGGTGATGAGAGCAGTCTTGCCGCCATTCTCGAGGAACCAGATAATGGCACCGATCTTGGGGGCCATGGAACCTTTGGCAAAATGTGTGCCTTCAGCCAGATATTTCTTGGCTTCTTCCAGGGTAACATGATCCAGCTCTTCCTGATCAGGTTTGCCGAAGTTCAGGGCAACCTTCTCAACTGCGGTGGAAATCAGGAGCATATCGGCATCCAACAACTGAGCCAGAAGGCTGCTGCCGAAGTCCTTGTCGATCACTGCTGCGGTACCTTCCAACTGACCATTGTCTTCGCGGTCAATAACAGGGATTCCGCCGCCGCCGGTGCTGATCACGGTGATGCCAGCATCGATCAATGCCTTGATGGCATCCACTTCAACAATCGCTTTGGGCAGGGGGGAAGCAACCACACGCCGCCAGCCGCGTCCAGCATCTTCCACAACACTCCAGCCCATCGTTTTCCTTGCGGCGCATGGCTTCAGCTTCGTCCATGAAACTGCCGATCGGCTTGGTGGGATTCTGGAAAGCCTGGTCATTGATAT
The DNA here is from genome assembly GCA_963753895.1 of uncultured Chloroflexia bacterium. Lineage (GTDB taxonomy): Bacteria > Chloroflexota > Anaerolineae > Anaerolineales > Anaerolineaceae > SMBSF63. The sequence goes on from CAVWEE010000003.1 coordinate 220,221, forward strand.
CAACCAGGGTCTGGGTCACAACGGTGGCCACGGGCTTGTTAATGCCGCGGCGCTTGAGCTCGTTCTGCAGGTTCTGCTGGAAAGCATAACCAATGGCGCCCTGGGAGTCTGCACCACAGACATCCAGCGGTACTTCATGCAAACCTTCGGCCTTTGGCAGCAATTTCCGAACGGCGCAGAATGAAACCAACCTGCGGGCCGTTACCATGCCCAATAGAAATATCCCAACCATCTTCGATCATATCGGCGATATGCTGGGAAGTTTCCTTCACTGCTTCATATTGGTCTTGCACCGACATGATGCTGCTTGTCTTTGATCAGTGCGTTTCCGCCAACTGCTACAACTGCTACTTTTTTTTCTGCCATTTCTTCATATTCTCCTGAAATTAATCGTTTAACAATAATGAGGTCGTAATGCCTATTTGTTAGCCATGGTCAAAGCCATGACCGATTCGCAGACATACATCTTGTTTTCGGCTTCATCGAAGATCACAGAATTCGGGCCGTCCATCACGCCGTCGGTAACTTCGACGTTGCGGTCAGCAGGCAGCGGGTGCATGAAGATCGCATCGTCTTTGGCGAGAGCCATCTTGCGTTCGTCGGTGATCCAGTGCTTCGTACTTGGCGATCAATTCTTTGGCCTCATCATCATCGGTGGTGGTCATCCAGGGACCCCAGGACTTGGGATAAATGATATCGGCATCTTTGAATGCCGATTCCATATCATGGATGATCTCAAAGCTGCCGCCGGATTTCTTGGCTGCTGCCTTGGCAGATTCAATCGTGCTGATCGGGCAGATCAAATCCTTCAGGGTAAGCCAGAACATAGTCCAGGCCAAAGCGGGGCAGCTGCAGGGTCATGGAATTCGGGATGGACATCGGTTTTTGATAAGAGTTCGGCATATGCCCAGGACATAACCATCTTCTTGCGGCGCAGGTCGCGGCCTTTCTTTTCCATAATGGTCATCAGGTCACACAGGATCTGGAAGGGGTGGTAGATATTCGCACTGCATGTTGAAGACGGGTGTGGGGGAAGCTTCGGCAACCAGGTTGATGTACTTGTTACCAACGCCCCACACATTACTGTGGCGAATGGCAACGCCGTCATACATGCGGCCAAGGATCTGACCGATTTCGCGCTCGGTATCGCCGTGGGAAATCTGGGTGGATTTGCTTTCAATGAAAGCCGGGTGACCGCCCAGGTGGGCGAATGCGGTTTCAAAAGCGCCGCGGGTGCGGGTGCTGTTGTAGAAGAACAACATCGCCAATGCCTTGTCGCGCAGATAAGGGGTGGGTTCACCCATGGCGCGTTTGCGCTTCAGGTCCCAGGCCACATCGAGAACGGTTTCGATTTCTTCAACGGTGAAATCAAGGTCACACAGAAAATTACGGCCCTTCAAATTGCTTTGCATTTTTCATACTCCTTCATACAAAATAAATTGGTTCGAAAGCTGACGTGCTCTTTCTTACTTTTTTTCAGGATGAACAGCCCAGGGTCATCCTTCACGTTATGGATTTTCTCCACTTCCGTTTCGTCCAACTGCGAGCTTTGCTCAATCCTATTCCACAATTTGCATAAACCAGGCCCTGCATCCGGTGCTGCTGCGTCGGTCAGGACAAATGCCCGGTCGAAATCCCCTGTTCGTGCATACCCTTCAATGAAGGGCAAATACTCATCGCCGAAACCAGGTTCAGCGGAAAAGCCTTCTGTATCAGCAGCCTGCCCCATCGCAACCACAGTCTGCCAGTCTGCTGCCTGCTGTGCCAGGGCAGCCCTGGTGAAATAAAAACACCAGTCATGTTCCGGCTCGGCGCCCAAAACACGCGGCGGAACTGACTGCCGAAGGCGCAGCGGTGACGATTTGATCCGTATGCGAGAGATGCAGCGTCTCCAGCAGCGTATCAGGCACATTGGCTGGAAGCATATCGCCATTCGGATCCAGCACCTTCATACAACCCGGCGCCTGATAGATAAATGGAAAGTACATCAGACGTGCTGCCGGTGAAACTGGTATTGCGATAACCATGGCTGAAAGTCAAATCTTCTTCCAGGCCAGGCAGTGGAGAACCAACCCGGGTGGACATGTCAAAATACTTGTAGTCCATCTCACCAGTCTCCAGTTCAGGAGCATAGATCCAATTCACCAGCGGGGTCAGGTCATTATCGCTGAAACGCCACAACGGAATATTGCATCCGAGATGACCACGGTGCCTTCTTGCAGATCTGGCATGCGCCACGCCATCTGCCAGAAATAACTCTGCAGGTTGCGCCATTCATCACGATAGATCAGCGCATTCTGATAATGGAAACCCACCGCCAGCGCCACCAACCCGCTCAGAATAACCACCTGTGCCTTTGGCCGCACGATCACATCCACCAACGCCACCAGGACAAGACAGGCCCCCATCATGAAGGGCAAAAGCGAGCGGTCCCAGGGAAATGCCAGATTGAGGGGCACATTTGGCACCCAGAAAGGCCAACCCACCGCCGCGAATGAAATCACACCCAGCACCACAGCCTGCACCGGCCAGGACTCAATCCAATGTTTCTTCTGCCCTGCGGCAGCAGTCTCTGGGGACATCTTTGCCATGTATAACAGGCTCAGGATGAAAGTTCCCCCGCTCAGCAAAATGTAAAGGTTCAATGATCTGTCCGGGCGTTGCAGCGCATTCCGCCAGGCCCCATACAAAACGGTCTTCAAATCGGCAAGAATTCGTTTTGCCAGTCCCATGACCGCATCCAGCGGAGCTTCCCGCAGGCCATAAATCAGCTCCGGCTCATAGGTGGGGAAGGAAAAAATGAATACCCGCCAGATGATAAAAGCCACAAACACAATCAAATAGGGCAGCCATGCCAGCAAACTGCTTTTCAGCCGCTGCTTTCGGTCTGTTTCGTCCCGCAGCGCCATCCAGGCCAGCACAGGGCGCAGCAGTTCAAAGCCCATGAAATATTCAATGCCAAAAATGCTCAGTGATGCAGCCAGGCCAAGAACGGTTAAAACCCGTCTTTTTCCTGGCTCCTGCACAGAACGCAGCATTGCCCAAATAGAGAAAAGTGTTAAGTCCAGTGTTGCAAAATGCAGAATAAACTGTACGGCAATTGGCTGCTGCTGAAAACCTGGGTAAATCGCAAAGAGCAAAGCCACCCAGCCTGTCTGCCGGCCATTCTGCGGCCAGATGATCCGCAGGATCTTCCACAGCAGGAAAGCACTCATCCAGCGTAAACCCAGCAACAAAAGGTGATAAGGCCAGGCGTTTTCCCCAAAGATAGGGGTTGTCAACACGTAAATCCAGGCCGAGAACGGACGGTCAACCGCCACAAACTCCACAAAACTGCCGGCGCCAAACACGTGGTAATTCCACATGTAGATCCAGTCATCACCGTACAGGCCCCACAGCGGGATGAATATCCCATAGCTGAGAATGACGGCGCCCAAAAATGCCCAGGGCAATGAACGTTCACTAAAATGAAACCGCCGCATGCTGTCGAGGATTTGGCGAGGGAACGAGACAACTTCAGGCTCAGCCTGCTGCGTTCCCATTCCCTCGCTCATCATATCGTTATTCCTGCTGCAATTACTCGGTGGCGCCGAGGATCAGGGCCAACAGAGCCATGCGCATCACAACGCCATTGAAAGCCTCTTCCCAATAGCGGGAATGGCGGGTGATGTCAACATCGGAGGGCAGCTCGTCCTGGCGGGGCAGGGAGTGCAAAATAATGGAATCGCCTTTTGCCTTGTCGGCCAACAATTCGCGGGTAACCTTGAACTGCGGAGGGGTCAAACCCTTATCGTCAGTGGCTTCCTGGCGGGACTTGGTGTAGTCGGGCTGCACAACCGGCTCCATGTAAACCACGTCAGCCTGGTCGATCACATCGCGCACGTCACCAGCTTCTTCCCATTTCAGGTTATAGCGCTGCAGATCTTCCATCATTTCGGGCTGGATGGTCATATCTTCAGGGTGAACTGCAGATCATCTTGACGTCAAACTGGGAAATGGCATAGGCCATCGAGTGCATGGTGCGCATGCGGAAGTCACCAACACAGAGGAAGGTCAAACCGTCGAGGGTGCCTTTTTCCTTCAAAATGGTGTACAGGTCCGTCAGAACCTGGGTGGGGTGTTCGCCCCAGCCGTCACCAGCGTTGATCACGGGGATGCTGGCCCATTTGGCAGCTTCGTGGGGAGCGCCCTGCTGGAAGTGGCGCATGACCAGCGCGTCACCGTAATATTCCAACATTTTGACGGTGTCTTTAATGGATTCCTGATAGAAGTCACCAGCACGGGTCATCTTTGCATCAGAGAAACCGGTAACAGCGCCACCCAGGCGAAGCATGGCTGCTTCATGTGCCAGGCGGGTGCGGGTGCTGGGCTGGTAGAAAGCGGTGACCAGGGTTTTGCCCTTGAGAAGATCGGTGTTCTGGCGATCTCGGGCAATCGGGGCCAACTCATCGGCGATCTCGAAAACACGGAAGAATTCTTCTCGCTCGAAATCTTTCAAACTAAGAATGTCACGACCTGAAAAACTACGCATTGTAAATGCCTCCTGAAAAAAGGGGTAATATAGTTATCCTACCGAACGTCGGTAGTTTTGAGTTATGACCCGAGTGATCTCACTCTGGTCTCTTCTCCTATTCAACAGGTGCAGCGGGAACATACACCCCGCCCACCCGACGAACAACATGGAATCGGAAATATCCAGGCAAGAAATAACTGGATGAGTAGTCGATCACTTCGCCCTGATCGGTATATAACGATGCCACAAATTTCAACAAAACATCACCACGTTGAATTTCAAGGGCACGGGCAATTCTGGAAGAAGCGATCACTGCCTGAACTTCCGTCATCGAATTGGTCAAGGATGAATTACCCTGACGCAGCAGAAAATCCAGCACCGAGCCAGTAAAACCCTGGCCAAATGCGGTTTCCGGCAGAACATGCGGGGGAACAATGTCCTGAAGAAAGGCAACCGGCCGGTCATCGGTATAGATCACACGGCTGACCTGGGTCAATGTGGTCCCTGCCTCAATATCAAAAATCTTTGCCAGTTTCGAAATCAGCCTCAATTTGCGCGACGCGCAAGTCACCCATCGACACATCCAGTGACATGCGTGAAGCCAAAGTCTCGATGCTTTCCAGCACCTCAAGACCGGTATCGATCACATTGGGATGGTCTACGACGAACGTCCCCACCCCCTGCCTGCGGCGGATGAGACCCTGGCCTTCAAAGGTGCGCATGGCTTCACGCAGCGTAGCACGGGAAACCCCCAATTGCCTGGCAAGCTCCGGTTCCGACAGCAGTCGTTCGCCCGGCGTCGTCGCCGCAATTAACCCAGCCAACTGCGATTGCAATCGCTGAAATGTATTTTGTCCACTTCCACCTGCATATTCACCATTCTGCGCCATGCGTTATTCCTGCCTTCCGAGTTTCAACATCCGAAATGTTGATGATTTCCATTCAATTGGTATGACGGACAGCAGCCCGAAAATCATACAGCGCCAGCTTGGCCAGCGCTGTATCGTTATTTAAAATCATTTCCCATCTGGTCTAAAACCAGCCACATCTTGCCTCGCAGCAAGGCAGCCAGCAATACCCCTTCTTGCTTCGCGCAAAGGAAGAATCCCTGCTTGCTGATTTTCTTTGAAGAATGTTCCTGTTTCAAGTGAGAATTTTTCAGGCATATTGGCGGTCTGGGACCTTCAAATAGTAGAGGAGAAAGTTTGTCTGACAAAATTTGTCAGACATTTATTATTAACTCCAGTTTAACAAAAATCGCGCTATTTGTCAATTGTCAGACAACATGATCTTTGTCACTATTTTCCCGCCAGCTTGGCTGAACGCAATGTATTGCGCAGTAACATGGCAATTGTCATCGGTCCCACCCCGCCTGGTACGGGTGTGATCGCGCCAGCTACCTCACTGACTTCATCAAAAGCAACATCGCCAACCAGCTTGTACCCCCGTTTGCGTTCGGGAGCCTCCACACGGTTGATCCCCACGTCAATCACTACAGCACCGGGTTTCACCCAGTCTTTCTTCACCATCTCCGGGCGGCCGACAGCCGCCACAATCACATCTGCCTGCCCGATGACGTCTTTCAAATCTTTGGTGCGTGAATGGCAAATCGTTACCGTCGCGTTTTCCCGCACCAAAAGCAGTGCCACCGGCATACCAACGATATTTGAACGCCCTAAAACCACGGCATTCAGCCCTTCCAGCGTGGGCAATGTCTCTTTTAACAGAAAGATGACACCATGCGGCGTACAGGGGATGAACAGTGGTTCACGCCCCTTTTGCGCCAGACGGCCAATATTTACCGGATGGAAACCATCCACATCCTTATCCAGACTGACTGTGTTGAGCACTTTCTCTTCGTCCAAACCGGCCGGCAGTGGCAGTTGCACCAGAATGCCGTCCACTTTCGGGTCAGCATTCAATTTGGCGACCAATGCTTCCACTTCTTCCTGCGATGCATCTTCAGACAGTTTGTGGCCAAAAGATTCAATCCCCGCCTCAGCGCAGGCTTTTTGTTTCATGCGCACATACACCTGGGAAGCCGCATTTTCCCCCACCAGAACGGTTGCCAGCCCGGGTGCCTGACGGCCTTCTGCGATCATGGCACTCACTTCTTCCTTGATCTCAGCACGAATTCTCTCAGATGTTGCTTTTCCATCAATGATTTTTGCCGTCATGGGGTACTCCTTCTAATTACAACCGACTTGTTTTTGGATTGTCTTACAATTGCTAAAAATAATTATATCGCAAAGTGATCTGTAAAGAAGGGCAGCCAGGTAGCAGAACATACCTCCTCTTGATCAACTCATTGACCATTTCCATATTTACGCATACCTTATTCCTTCGTGTTTCCAAAATACGATACAATATGCTCAATTGAAAACACAACCTCGGCAGCTACCCTGCCATCAGGAGAAGATGAATGAGTAAAATCTGCGTTGTTGGAACAGGATATGTCGGTCTGGTCACAGGAACCTGCTTTGCCGACCTGGGAAACGATGTAACCTGCCTGGATATTGATGAAAACCGTATTGAGAAGATCAACAATGGCATCATGCCCATCTATGAACCCGGTCTGGAGCAACTGGTAGAGGCCAATATCTCTGCCGGACGGCTGACTTTCACCACGGATTACAAACTGGCATTGACCAATGTCGAATATGTCTTCATCGCTGTCGGCACCCCTTCGGGTGACGAGGGCGAAGCCGATCTGCAATTCGTCCGCTCTGCCGCCGAGGCCATTTCCGATCAGGTCAATCATCCTATCATCGTGGTCAACAAATCCACCGTGCCGGTCGGTACCGGTGACTGGGTTACCGACATCATCAACAAGCGCCGCAAGACCACAGGCGGTGAGCCGCTGGACTTCAAGGTCGTCTCCAATCCCGAATTCCTGCGCGAAGGCTCTGCGATCAATGACTGCATGAACCCCGACCGGGTCGTGCTGGGTTCCACCGACCGCAGCGCCGCCAAGAAGATCGCCGCACTCTACACCCCCCTGCGCTGCCCGGTAATGATCACCGACCTGCGCACGGCTGAAATGATCAAATACGCCTCCAATGCCTTCCTCGCCACCAAGATCTCCTTCATCAATGAAATGGCGAACATGTGCGAAGAACTGGGCGCAGATGTGGTGGAAGTCGCCCGCGGCATGGGCCTCGATAATCGCATTGGCCCGTCCTTCCTTGACGCCGGTCTGGGATGGGGCGGAAGCTGCTTCCCCAAAGACGTGAAAGCATTGGCCCACATGGCCGTGCTGCACGGCACCCACCCGCAGCTCCTGCAGGCTGTGATGGAGATCAACCGCAACCAGCGCCGCCGTGTGATCTACAAGCTGCGCAACGCCCTCAACGGCTTGAACGAAAAAACCGTCGGCATTCTCGGCCTGTCTTTCAAGCCCAACACGGATGACATCCGCGACGCCCCCGCCCTGGAGATCATCCACATGCTGGAGAACGAAGGCGCAATCATCAAAGCCTATGACCCGCAGGGGGCAGAAAACGCCAAGACAATGATCCCCCGCGTGACCCTGTGCGAAACCCCCTACAAGGTCGCCGAAGGCGCAGACGCCCTCGTGGTTGCCACCGAATGGAACGAGTTCAAGCAGCTTGACTTTGACCGCATCAAGAGCGTCATGAACCAGCCCGTTGTCATCGACGGCCGCAACATCTGGGACCCTGATAGCATGGTGGAAAAAGGCTTCAACTACTTCGGCATCGGCCGCGGAGCCAATGGCCATTAAGCCAATGTAGAATTTACAATGCATAATGCACAATTTCGGGCTGGTGAAATTCACCAGCCCGGTTTTTTTACATGTAGGGGCGATTGGCAAATCGCCCCCACCCTGTTACAAAACCAAACCTGGATACAAAACCTTTTCAGAATGATATAATCCCACCGTACAGAAACGTTTTTCTTTGCGCCTTCACGAATGAGCCTTGCGTAAGAAATGAATAACCCACCCAAACGGACACCCCATGCCTACCCAAACCTTCCCAGGCAAGTACGAGAACCTCGAAAAGATTGCTGACTTTGTGCGACAGCATGCACAGCAGACCGGCTTTGGTGATACCTCCCTGTACGCCATCGAGACCGCCGTGGACGAAGCCTGCTCGAACATCATCGAACACGGCTATGGCGGCGAGGGCAAGGGCGATATTGAGTGCTGCTGCGAATCCGATGAAACCAGCTTGACGATCACCCTCACCGATCAGGGCAAACCCTTCGATCCCTCAAAAGTTGACATGCCTGACCTGAATGTACCCCTTGACCAGCGCAAAGCGCACGGCCTCGGGCTGTACTTCATGCACCAGATGATGGATGAAATCAGTTTCAAATATAAAGAAGGTGAGGGCAACATCCTCACCATGATCAAATACCACGAAGTCGATGTCTGTGAACCGGACACTCCCCAACCTGGCAGTGACCCGGAATGGCAGCACCTTCTGCGGCTCGGCGAAACACTGCTGAAAACCAATGCCGCCAGCAACCAGGCGAAACACATCGAAGAATACGTCACCAAAATGCTCTCTGCAAAAACCAGGGTCTGGCTGGCAGAACCCTACTACCCCCTGCCCGGTCAACCGGATACAGAAACCATTCCCGAAGATGCCGCCCCCTTCCTGGTACAGCAGGCGATGATGACCGGCCAGGCTTGCTACCGCAATGAGGGAGATCAGGATGGCACCAACTGCGCCCGCATGGTCAAACCATTTGCGACCGCCGTGCCCTTCATCGCCCAGGAAAAATTGCTGGCTGTCCTGGAAGTGGAGCGCTACGAAGGTCCGCCCCTCTGCCTGGAAGAAATGAACGAGCTGCACCGTCTGACCACGCATATCTCAACCATTCTGCAGATCAGCCGCCAGGAAACGATCAAACACTGGCACGACGAGCAACTGGCTCTGGTGCGCTCCGTCAGCACACAGATTGCCAATGAACACGACCTGGATGAACTCTGCCGCCGGGTGACCAATCTGATCCGTGACACCTTCAATTATTATCATGTTGCCGTTTTCACCCTGAACGATAAGGAGAACCTCCTCGAATTTCGCGCAGAATCCAACCCTGGGGAGGCCGATTGCCAGAGAACGGAAAAAACGCTTCATCTCAATCAAGGCATCGTCGGTCACGTCGCCAACAAAGGCGTGGAATTGATCGCCAGCGACGTGCAGGATGAACCTCTTTACCGACCTGTTGACGGTCTGCCAGATACACGATCGGAAGCCGCCTTGCCCCTGAGTGTAGATGGACATGTGCTCGGCGTGTTGGACATCCAGAGTGACCATCTCGACACGTTCCATGAAACCGATATGATCGTCCTGCGCGCCCTTGCCAATACCATCGCCCTGGCCGTGGAAGATGCCCGCCTGTACAGTGATCTGAAATGGCAAGCTGAACAAACCAAAATGGTCTTTGAGGTCAGCCACAAGTTAACCTCCATCCTGGATCTGGATAAACTGCTGGAAGCCGTTGTGACCATGATCCGCTCCCATTTTGGGTATCCCTTTGTGCATATCTTCACCGTACACAACACCCGCCGCCGGATCGTCTACGAAGTCGGCAGCGGTGCGCGCAGCCAGGCCATGCACGAGCGCGAACTCGAATATGACCTCGATAATCCCAAAGGGATCATCCCCTGGGTGGCGCGCAATGGCAAGATCAAGCTGGTCAATGATGCCAGCAAGGACCCCCTCTTTGTGCCCACTGCCTTCCCGCCTACCAACACGCAGGCCGAGCTGTGCATCCCGCTCATCTTTGCCGACTCGGTATTAGGTGTTTTAGACATTCAAAGCACACACATAGATGCATTTGATGAAAAGCAAATCCCGCTGCTCGAAGCGATGGCCGCCAACATCTCTACGGCAATCCGCAACGCCAACCTGTACCGCTCTGAACGCTGGAGGCGTCAGGTGGGTGATTCCTTCCGCGATGTGGCTGGTTTGCTTTCCAGCAACGCTGACCTGGACACTCTGCTGGACTCCATCCTTTCCGAGTTGGGGCGAAATCTGCCCTGTGATGCTTCGGCCATATGGCTGCTTGATTCACGGCTGGATCCTGAAGGCAACCCCTGCATGAATCTGGCAGCAGTACAAGGGGTTGAACCTACCCAGCTCAAGGAATACTGTCCACAGGATGATGTCCGCGCCTGGCTGGACAATATGCTCGCCTCCCGTGAGCCTGTCATCCGCCAGGAAGGGGAACCCCACGATCCACTCGGGGCAACCCTGGAGATGCCCGCCAATTACTCCTCTATCACCGCACCCCTGTATATTGCTGACCAACCTCTGGGGGCGATCACCCTCGTGCATCGTTCATCAGGTCGCTATGGCAACGAAAGCCAGGCCATGACCAGCACCTTCGCTTCCTATGCCGCGATGGCGATCCGCAATGCAAAATTGTTTGGCGATGCCCAAAACCAGGCGTGGATTTCCACCGTCCTCCTGCAAATCGCCGAGGCTAGCCAGGCCGTAGAAAGTCTGGAAGACTTGCTGGCAACCACCGTACGGATCACGCCCCTCCTGGTCGGCGTAGAGATGTGCGCCATCTTCCTCTGGGAAGAAAACCGGCAGAGCTTTATTCTCAAAGACCAATACAATCTTGAACTCCCGCATACCGTTTCCCGCGTCTTTGACCGTAACCGCGCTCCTGCGCTGGGTCAGCTTGCCGCCACACGCGCAATCACGTTCCTGGAAAATTTGCACAACGACCTCGGCGTCCCGGAGGAAATGAATAGCCCTGATGACCAAACGATGATCCTGCTGCCGCTGCAGGTACGTGATACGCTGCTGGGCGCCCTGCTGGTTGTCCATCAAAATCAAGGCCAGGCCGATGCGATCCTGTCTTACTCTCAGCAAACCTTGTCCATTCTGCAGGGCATCACCCGCCAGACCTCTCTGGCACTGGAAAATCAACTATTACTGGAAGCCCGGCAGGAAGAAGGCTACATCACCGCGGTGCTGCTGCAAGTCTCGCAGGCTGTCGCCAACCAGAATGATCTCTCAGACATCCTCGATACGATCGTACACCTGATGCCCATTCTGGTCGGCATTGAAAGCTGCGCCATCTACCGGCGTGAGGACTCTGGCAATTTCGCCCCCTTGCAGGCCCACACTGGTTCGCGTTCCCAGGATACCGAGCTGATGCAGACCTTTTTCGCCCCGGGGACTTTCAAAACGCTGGATGAGGTATTACAACGGAAAACGGATCGTCTTCTGCCCCTTGGGAGAAGACGTGGATTTTTCTGCCTGGGCTGGGAAAGAATGTCTGCCGGACCTGCCATCGCTCTCTCCCGCCCTGCTGCCCGGCAGCAACTACCTGCTGGGGTTCCCCATCATTATGAAAGATGAATTCTACGGCGTGCTGATTGCCCGTGAACAAAACTCCGACGCTGCTTTCCGCCCACGGCGCATAGAATTGATCAATGGCATCACCCAGCAAATTGCCCTCGCCATCCAAAACGAGCACTTCCAGAAAGAGATGGTGCTGCGCGAGCGCATGGAGCAGGAATTCAGCATGGCCCGCGAGATCCAGCAAACCTTCCTGCCAGACAGCATGCCTGAACTGAAGGGCTGGGAAATCGACGCACGCTGGATCACCGCCCGCGAAGTCGGCGGCGATTTCTACGACATCATCCCTCAAGACGATCACAGGCTGGGATTGGTGATTGCAGATGTGGCCGATAAAGGCATGCCCGCTGCCCTGTATATGACCGTCACCCGCACCCTGATCCGCGCCGTCACGCACGGCAGAACCTCACCGGCAGATGTCTTGCAGCGCGTCAACAACTTGCTGGTCATGGACGCCCAGAATGGCATGTTTATCACCGTCTTCTATGCCATCCTGGACCTGAAAAGCGGCACATTGACCTTTGCCAATGCCGGGCATAACAAACCGATTTTCGTCCAGCATGGCAGCGGGAAAACCGAAATACTGCCAAAAGGCGGCATGGCCCTGGCCGTGCTGGAAAACATTGAGCTGCAAGACCATACCCTGCAGCTTGAGGAAGGCGACTGTCTGCTGTGCTATACTGACGGCGTTACCGAAGCCTTCTCTCCGGATGATGAAATGTTTGGCGAGGATCGTCTGGAAACCCTGCTGTCCAGCCTGCAAGGCCAGACCATCCACGATACCCTGGATGTCATTATCAAAACCGTGACAGACTTCCGCAGCGAGCGTGAGATCTCCGACGATGTCACCCTGCTGGGGATAAGAAGAAAGACATCTAAACCATTGTAGTAACCACTTTAGTGGTTAGCCTCCGCAAACTCTAACGGGTGACCGTAGGGTTGATAAAAATCAATACCAAGAGGATTAACCATTGAAAAACAACACCATCAAAGCCATCCTGTGGGACATGGACGGCACACTCGTTGACACTGCCGAATTACATTACCAGGCCCACATTCAAACCCTGCCAAATACGGCTACGACGTTCGACCGCCGAAACTTTACAATACGATGTTTGGCATGGACGACCATCTCATCATGGGCAAGGTTGCCCCGGATATGGAAGAGACGGCCTTCAACGCTATGGTGGTCGAAAAGAACGCCCTCTATCGCCAGTTGGCTCTGGACGTACCCAAAACGCCCTGCCCGGCGTGCTGAATTGGCTGGAAACAATTCCGAGAATGGGGCTTCCGCCAGGTCGTCGTCTCAACCACCTTCGCAGAAAACATCGAGGCACTGACCACATCCTTGAAGATCACCCCTTACTTCGAAGAACTCATCTCTACCATTCACATGCACCTGCCCAGCAAACCCGCTCCGGATGGTTTCCTGAAAGGCGCAGAGATCCTCGGCCTGACAACTGAACAGTGCCTGGTGATTGAAGACGCCCCCGCTGGTGTCGCCTCCGCCAAAGCTGCCGGCATGAAGTGCCTCGCCGTCGGCACCTCCAACCCGCTGGAGAACCTCCGCGCAGCGGACCTGGTCACCCCCACGCTGGAGGATCTGCATGAGGCTGATGTGTTAAGCTCCTGGAAAGATAATCCACCTGCGCTTTACCCGCACTCTGAGTTTGCCGAAGGGTGCAGAGTCGCAAGACCTGCTCCGGCTTCAACGACCTCAGCCTACATTACAATCGCACCCTGAGCTTGCACCTGCCCCTTAGGGGTCGAAGGATGCATGGGCGCGAACTCAAACCGCCCAAAAACCACCTCTTTAGCATCAGCTACCTCAGCCTGTGCTGCTTTTACATTGACACCGTCTCCATTCTGCGTTATCATCTCTAATAGACCGCCGGTCGGTCTCTGAAATAGGGAGGCATATACCATGCGCATTGTCAAAAAACCTGAAGTACGAAAAGCCGAGATCCTGGATGCAGCCGAAACACTGTTCTACACCAAAGGCTACCTGCACACCACTATCATCGACATCCTGGAAAGCGTTGGCATCGCTAAAGGCACATTTTATTACTACTTCCCTTCCAAGGAAGACGTGATGGATGCCATCGTCATGCGCTACATTGACCGGGAAGTAGAGCGAGCGACAGCAATCGCCAAAAATGAAACCATGACCGCCCTAGAAAAATTCTCCGCCATCATCCTCTGGCGGGACGAAGGCAACGCAGAAAAAGAAAAAGCGGTGGAGATGATGCAGCAAGTCCCAAATGCACAATTGGAGCGAAAAAAAATGATCGAAACCATCAATCAGTTATCCCCAATCATGGAAACCGTTGCCAATCAGGGGATTGCCGAGGGCACGTTCCATACAGAATATCCAAGAGAAGCCGTAGAATTTCTGCTGATCACCTCCCTGACCATGTTCGACGAAGGTTGGTTCGACTGGACGCCGGAACAATTGCTGCACAAGGTCGAGGCATTCTGCCAGATGGCTGAGCTGCTTCTGGGCACCAAAGAAGGCTCCTTCGGCTTTGTGACCGATATCCTCCGCAAAAGTCTACTCGCTGGAAGCTGATTCCCCCAACAAAATATAAACCTGCAAGAGGCATGGACACAGCTCCATGCCTCTTAGCTTTTAAGTATCGCCATTTTCCGGTAACCCCTATCCCCCACTTGGCGGATAACACAATCCTCAAACAGTCATCCCTCCTTCCACCACACAGGTGATGTATGGAAGGGATTATTTTTGTATAGTGAAACCATGAAAGCTCTTGATTTGAAAGATCCAATGTTAACAAAGAAATTCCCCAAGAATTTATTGACTCCTGGACGGTGGCGTGATAAATCTTTCTTATTACTGACCGACCGACGGTCAGTAATAGATAACAACACAGGAGTATCTGAAAAAAATGAAAACCGAAAACACAAAATCCTTCCAAAAATTCCTGGTCATCTGGGTCGGCCAGTTGATCTCCTGCATCGGCAGCGGCCTGACCGCCTTTGCCCTGGCAGTGTATGTCTATACCCTCACGGGTACTGCGGCCAGTGTGTCGCTCGTCACATTGTGCGCTTTCCTGCCCTCCGTGCTGCTCGCCCCCATCGGCGGCGTATTTGCCGACCGCTTTGACCGCCGCCTGATGATGATCCTGGGGGATCTCTTTTCTGCTGCCGGTCTGGTCTACATGCTGGTCGTCATCCTCAATGGCGAGATTGTCCTGTGGCAAATCTGCTTCGGGGTGTCAGTCTCCTCCATCTTTGTCGCCTTGATGGAACCGGCCTACAAAGCCACCGTCACCGATCTGCTCTCCGTTGAACAGTACGCCCGCGCCAGCGGCATGGTGCAAATTGCCGGATCAGCCAAATACTTGATCTCGCCCGTCATTGCCGGTCTGCTGCTGCGGATCGCGGACATCAAACTTATCCTGTCCATCGACATCGCCACATTCTTCTTCACCATCTCTGCCGCCTTGTGGGTCATGCGCTCGCTGAAAAACACAGTCACCAAGGACCGGTCAGCAGCAAAACTTCCTGCAGGACATGAAAGAGGGCCTGCGCACCATCCTCACCAACAAAGGCGTTACCGTCCTCATCCTGCTCATCTCAATGGTTACTTTTTTCGTAGGCATCCTGCAAACTCTGCTCACCCCGATGATGCTCAACATCGCCAATGCCAGCACCCTGGGAACCGTATTGACCCTCAGCTCGACGGGCATGCTGCTGGGCAGCATGGTCATCGGTATCGTCAATATCAACAAAAACTACACCAACATGGTCGCCATTTCCCTGGCTGTTGGCGGTCTTTTCTTCGCCCTGATGGGCGTATCCACCAGCACCTTTTTCATCACAGCTGCGGGTTTCCTGTTTTTCACCGCCCTGCCCTTCGTAACACCGGCGCCGAAGTCCTCATCCGCCGCAGCATCCCCGATGACAAGCAGGGCCGCGCCTGGGGATTGATCGGCATTATTTCCCAACTTGGCTACATCGCCGCCTACGCAACGGCCGGTCTGCTGGCTGACCATGTATTCACCCCCTTGCTTATGCCTGACGGCGGGCTGGCCTCCACCTTGGCCGCCTGATCGGCACCGGCAGCAGCCGCGGCATGGGGTTCATGTTCATCCTCTCCGGCATCTTCGTCAGCGTACTTGCCGTTTTCATCTTCAACTCCCGTCCCACCCGCAAACTGGAAACCGTTGAAATCATCGCCTGAATTGTATACAAGGATAATAAGATGTTATTCAAAATTCTCAAAAAAGACCTGCAAAACAAGAAAGTCATCAGCATTGTGCTTTTCATCTTCATCATGCTGTCTGCGCTCACCCTGTCCAGCTCCTCCGTCATCATCGTGCAGTTGATGAGCTCCATTGACAATTTATTTGCCAGTGCGGCTGTGCCTCACTTTGTGCAGATGCACAAAGGAGATATCGACCAGGTAGAAATCGACGCCTTCACAGCCAGCCAGACCACTGTGACCGGCCAGCAGACCGTCAAAATGCTCTCCATTGACGGCGCCGACCTCTACATCGGCGACCCGGCCATATCGGAAAGCAGCAGCGTTCTTGATGTCAGTTTTGTCAAACAGAACGAAGCCTTCGACTACCTCCTCTCGCTGGACAATGAAATCCTTCACCTCGAAAAAGGAGAGATCGGCGTACCCATCTTCTATATTGCGAAAAACAATCTCAAAATCGGCGACAAAGTGTACCTGCGCAATGAAGAGTTTTCTGCGGAATACACCATCACAAATTTCATTCGGGACGGAGCAGATGAATCCCTCCCTCATCAGCTCCAAACGCTTTCTGGTCAGCGATGACGACTACCAATACCTGGAAGGTCAGATCAATGAAACCGAATATCTGATTGAATTTCAACTCGCTGATCTGGAAAATCTACCCGAATTTGCTACCTCCTACGACCTGGCCGGCCTGCCGAATAAAGGCCCGGCAGTAGATGTCGGCACCTTCCGCATGTTGAATTTGATCACAGACGGGATCGTATCCATGGTGATCGTGCTGGTCAGTATCTTATTGACCGCCATCGCCATCATCAGCCTGCGTTTCACCATCCTGTCATCAATGGAAGATGACGTAAAAGAGATCGGCGTGATGAAAGCCATCGGCTATGCGCATCAAGACATCCGCAACATCTACCTGATCAAATATGTCAGCATCGCAGTGGTGGGCTGCCTGGCTGGTTACATCGGTTCCTTGCTGCTCAGCGATCACTTCCTCGCCAACGTGCAGCTCTACATGGGCGTAAGTGAAAATAGCGCCTCTCCTGTATTTCATTCCCCTGGCTGCTTCCCTCCTGATCCTGGCCGTTGTTACCGCATCCTGCATGATCGTGGTCAACAAACTCAAAAAGATCACCGCTGTCTCTGCCCTGCGCAATGGCACAACAGCACCGGAAAAAACAAGGAAGTCCCATTTCTCCCTGCACCGGTCCAGCCTGATGAATATCAACCTCTTCCTCGGGCATCAAGGACATCACCTCGCGGATGAAAACCTGGTGGCTGCTGCTGGGCGTCTTCATCATCAGCGCTTTTGTGATGATCCTGCCGGTGAACCTGTTCAACACCGTCAATGATGAAAGCTTCAGCACCTATATGGGCATTGAAGAAAGCGATATCCGCATTGACCTGCAGCAAAGCGATCATCTCGAACAGCGGTATCACGAAATCATCACAACCCTTAACAATGACGAAGCGGTCGCTGATTTCTCCACCCTGGCCACCTGCAAATTCAAGGTCCGCAACAATGAGGGCGAATGGAACAACATCAACGTCACCACCGGCGATCTCTCCCGCTTCCCCCTCACCTATCTGGAAGGAGCATCCCCGGCCGCAGAAAATGAAATCGCCCTGTCCTACCTGAATGCCAATGAAATGCAAGCAGGTATCGGCGACGAGATCACCTTGCTTGCAAACGGGCAGGAACACAGCATGGTGGTCAGCGGCATTTATCAGGATGTCACCAACGGCGGGCGCACGGCAAAAGCCATGCTTCCTCCTGATACAGACACCCTGCTGTGGTACGTGGTCAACATCAATATCAAACCAGGATATGAGATCAGCGAAAAGGTCAATGAATACAGTGCGGTCTTTCCGCAGGCAAGGGTCACCGACCTGAACGTTTACGTGCTGCAAACCTTCAGTGACACCCTCAAACAACTGAAAACGATCCGCAACATCACCATCCTGGTCTCCGCCATGATGGCCTGTCTGATCACATCCATGTTCCTCAAAATGTTGATCGTCAAGGACCGCTCCCAGATCGCCATCATGAAAAACATCGGCTTTGCCTCACAGGACATCATCTCTGCAGTACGTCATCAAAACCATCATCATCCTGGGGATTGGGATCACGCTCGGCGCCGCCCTTTGCAACAGCCTCGGCGAAGTATTTATCAGCGCCATTGGCGCCACCCAGGGTGCGCCGAAGATCAGCTTCGAAATCCATCCTCTTGAAGCATATCTGCTCTACCCGATCATCCTGATGATCGCAACCAGCATCACCACCGTGATCAACTGCCAACCTATTCAAGAAAACGCAAACACAACCGACATGTTTGAGTAAAGAGAGAAAAAATCATGCAAAACGTATTAGCAGCAACCCGATTGAACAAAGTATATGAAATGGGCAAAGGAAACAGCACCCACATTTTGAAGGATGTCCATTGCGCCATCAATAAAGGCGAATTTGTATCCGTCATGGGCGCATCCGGCTCCGGCAAATCCACCTTGCTGTACAACATCAGCGGCATGGACAGGATGACATCCGGCAGCGTGGCACTGGAAGAGATGGAATTGTCCACCATGACGCAGCAGGACCTGGCAAAACTGCGCCTGAATTTCATGGGCTTTATCTTCCAGCAAAACCATTTGCTCAAGAACCTGTGCATCCTCGACAATATCATGCTGCCCGCCGTGCTGGCAAGGAAAACCAGCCGCAAGCAAATCAAGGAAAAAGCACTGGCGTTAATGAAACAAACAGGTATTGAACACCTTGCCTACCGGGAGATCACCATGGCCTCCGGTGGCAGAACTGCAAAGAGTATCCATCTGTCGCGCACTGATGAATGACCCGGAAATTCTCTTTTGTGATGAACCCACAGGCGCCCTCAATTCCCGCTCCAGTGATGAGATCATGGACCTGTTGGCGCACATCAACCACAGCGGCGCCACCATCCTGATGGTCACCCATGACAGCAAAGTCGCCGCAAAAACGGAACGGGTGCTCTTCATGATCGATGGCAGCATCGTCGCAGAAAAGGTCCTTGGAAAATATGATCCTGAAAAGGATGATGTGCGGCAAAGGGAAACAGAACTTGGGTATCTGGCTTAAAGAAATGGGGTTTTAAAGAAAAACAGGGACAGGTTTGCACCGAAGTCGCAACTACGTGCAAACCTGTCCCTGCAAACTCACTCTCCAAAAAACAATGCCTGCCAGACTTCCCACGGGCTGGGAGGTTTCGGTGTCGGCACAGGGGTTACTTCCACCACCGGTTTGGCACCCTGCTCCGGGACAGGTACGACGATATGGTCGCCTTCCTGCTTCATGTGCCCTTCACTGCGCGCCCAATCCGCCACAGCCGCATCCGAGCCGGCATACACCACCTGGGTTTGTAATGCCTCCCGCGTTTCCAGCAGATGCGGACACCTCAGCCGTCAGCTCAGCGCGGCGAATTTCCATCCGGTTCAGTTCCGAAATGCGGGCACTCAGCGTTGTCATCAGCACCACCACAAACATGCCGATCACCACGCCCAGCAGCAAGCGCGCATCCTTGATGCCCGCCTCTCGCTGCAGCCAGATTTTCAATTTCGCCCAGAATTCAAGGATCAATTTCTTCATATCCCTATCTTACCTTACTTCCAGAATCAATTCAAGAAATCACAAAATCAAAACTGCCTACCTGGTTGCAAGAGCAAGGCCATTAATAGCAATCCCCTCAAAATGAGGGGATTTTGTGCCGAAGGAGGGATTTGAACCCTCACGGGCGTAATGCCCACTACGCCCTGAACGTAGCGCGTCTGCCAGTTCCGCCACTTCGGCAATGCTGTCAAGTATTTTAACGGATATTCGGCATTTGTCAACCTTTACAGAAGAAAAGTGCAATTTCAAACATCTGCAAGCCTCAAAAAAGGTGCGTAAAACGCTCATGCTGGATTTACGCACCTTTCTTTTAAACCACCCGGTCTCGAGTGCTAGCGGGATTTGAAAGCCCGTTTGAGCAGCTTGACGCCATCAATCACCAGCAATACCAGCACACTGGCTCCTAAACTAACACCCAGTTCTAGCAAAGACAGGGAGGTGGTTTTGAAAATACTCTGCAGGAAAGGCAGATAAACCACCGCCATTTGCAGGGCAAAAGTGAGCACCACAGCACCTAAAAGGGAGAGATTGGTAAAGATCCCTGCCTCCCAAAGCGTCTGGTGTTCAGAACGGGAGGCCAGCGCATTGCCCATCTGCGCCAGGGTCAGGGTGGTAAAGATCATCGTTTGCCAGGCGAATTCGTGGTTAAAATGAAATGCCCACAGGCCTACCAGCAAGGAGACCACGCCCATCAAGGCGCCAATCCAGAGAACATCCGTCCCCAGGCCGCGGCTGAACATATTCTCCTTGGGGTCGCGCGGCGGGCGCTTCATGGTCTCCGGCTCGGAGGGTTCCTGGGTCAAAGCCAGACCAGGCAGGCCATCCGTCACCAGATTGACCCACAGGATTTGCAGCGGCAGCAGCGGCAGCCCCAGCCCAACAAAAGGACCAGCCAGCATCACAATGATCTCGCCAAAATTGGAAGTCATCGTGTATTTGACAAATTTACGAATATTCTCGTAAATGCGGCGGCCTTCCTTTACAGCCGATACAATGGTCGCAAAATTATCATCCAGCAAAACCATGTCGGCCGCTTCTTTGGACACATCCGTACCGGTGATGCCCATTGCCACGCCAATATCTGCTTTTTTCAGGGCAGGCGCATCGTTTACCCCATCCCCTGTCATGGCGACGATTTGCCCCAGCTCCTGCAGTGCAGTAACGATATTCAGCTTATGTTCTGGGGAGACCCGGGCAAAAACCGAGGCGGTTTTCACCCGTTCTTTCAGTTGTGCCGCGTCCATTTTTTCCAGTTCCACCCCGGTAATGACTTCGTCATTGTCCGAAATACCCAGCTCTTTGGCGATATGCAAAGCAGTCAATGGATGATCGCCAGTGATCATGATCGGACGGACTCCGGCTTCTTTTGCTGTTCTTACCGCGGCCTTAACTTCCGGGCGAGCCGGGTCAATCATCGCAAACATGCCCACAAATATCAGATCCTGCTCCATCTCTTCAGAAACCTGCCTGGTTTCCTCCTCGGAGGACTGACGGAAAGCCACACCCAGGACCCGCATCCCTTTCAACGCCAGATCATCATTGGCTTTCAGAATGCGTTTGCGCCAGGCGTCATCCATGTGAATGACCTTCCGGTCTGACCAGACTTTGCTGGAGATACCCAGCAAACCGTCTACTGCCCCTTTGGTGATCATCAGATAAGGCGTTTTTCCTTCAAGAGAGGCCAACATCTCAGCCAGAACATCAGGTAATTCCTGCGTGTGCAATGTTTGATGAAATGTGCTCATCCGTTTCCGGTCAGAGTCAAACGGCAGTTCAGCAACCCGTGGCAGCGCACTTTCCAATTCTGATTTCCACAGACCGGCGCGAACCGCAGCCACCACCAACGCTCCTTCGGTTGGGTCGCCAATTGTTGAGAACTCCTGTTCCTTCTTTTCCAGAATAGCATCATTACACAAGGCGCCGCCGGCCAGCATCAAGGCCACTGCATTATTCTGGTCGATCACCGGTGCAACCGAAGCGGCTTTACTGACTGTAGGGCTGAAATCTCTTAAATTCTCTTGCAGGTCAAGTCGGTTACCGGCCACATCCACCATCGTCACCGTCATGCGGTTTTCAGTGAGCGTACCGGTCTTGTCAGAACAGATAACTGTCACCGAGCCCAGGGTTTCCACTGCGGGCAATTTGCGGATCAGGGAATTTCGCTTCAGCATGCGCTGCGCGCCCACCGCCAATGCAATCGTGACCACAGCCGGCAAGCCCTCCGGCACAGCGGCCACCGCCATGCTGATTGCGGTCAGGAACATGGTGCGCAGTTCTTCACCGCGCAGCAAACCCAACGCGATCACAACAGCAACAATCATCAAAGCAGCGATCGCCAGCGTTTTCCCCAATTGGGCCAGACGGCGCTGCAAGGGAGTCTGTCTCACCGCCAACCGACTGGATCATTTCAGCAATCTTGCCCAGTTCGGTCTGCATGCCGGTTTCCGTGATCACGGCTGTGCCGCGCCCGTACGTGATCACTGTTCCCATAAAAATGCGGTTATGCTGGTCACCAAGCGCCGGATGTTCATGATGGATCACTTCAACATTCTTTTCCACCGGTTCCGACTCGCCTGTCAATACCGATTCCTGCACACGAAGATTCACGCTCTCCACCAGGCTGCCATCAGCAGGAATGGCATTCCCCGCTTCAAGAAGGATGATATCCCCCGGTACCAACTGCTGGGCGGGGAGTTCGACAATATGCCCATCGCGGCGAACCCGCACCTTTGGCACGGCCATTTTCTTCAACGCTGCCATCGCCTGCTCGGCCCGATACTCTTGCGTAAAGCCCAGCAATGCGTTTAAAACCACGATCACCAGAATAGCAATGGCATCCTTGTATTCTCCCAGGATGATCGTGATCACAGCCGAAATGATCAACATCACCACCATGGTTTCGGTGAATTGTTCCCAGAGGATCTTCCACGGGCTTTTTGTGCCGCGATCCTCCAGTTCATTCAGACCATATTGATCTTGCCGACGGGCCACCTCCTCAGAGGTCAACCCCTGATTAAGGTCGCTGCCATTTTCCCGAAGGACTTCCTCCACTGTTTTTGCAAACCACCGGTTCATTCGATCCTCTTTTCCAGACAAAATTTGTCTATACCACTTGATATTATTTTAACAAAAAAAGACCAACACAACAAATGTGTTGGTCTCGCAAACGCCTTAAGCGCAAAGGTTACCGGGATTTCTTCCCATGGGATTTCATCCGTCTTGACGATAACCAAATTCCTGAGCAGGAATGCTACTCCCCAATCAGTATGTATCATAGCAATTATCCTCCACTTTGTCAAGAATTACATCATCGCTTCCCCTGACCAAAAAACACAAAAAGATCCTCAAAAATGGAACAAACCTTGCAGGAAAACCTTTTAAAATGAATAAAACCAAATTTCTTGCACCATGCTATAATGAAGAAAGTGATTTTCTGTAAAAACCACTATATTTCATCATTAACTGGCTGGAACAGGGAGGGGTATGAACACTCTGCTCAATAACGTATTTACAATCCTGACATCATCTCCCGAGAATCTTGTATACCATCTCGTGCTGGTATTTGCGATCATGGCCGCTTTTCAGGCGGTTATGGTGCTTCAACGCAGAAGCGAAAAAACCCAATCTCGCCGGTTGATGTCCGGACTTTTCGTCCTTCTGCTTGGGCAGCTTGTCCTGTTTGTCGCAAGCGCATTCACCTGGCAAGGACTGGCAAACCCCCAGCTTCTTCTCCCACCCATTGACCGCGCTGCCACCATGATCAGCCTCACCTGGGCGGTATGGCTGTGGGCTTTCCCAAAACCTGCCCGCCTGGCTGATGCATTGGTCGCCATCCTCAGCCTGGTAGTGATCATCTTCCTGATCGTCACCCTGGTACTCTGGAACCAGAATCCCCTGACAGCCGGTTTTAACACCTCCCTGCTCGATACTGGCTGGAACGCCCTGGGAATTTTTCTGGTATTTATTGGCCTGCTTGCCCTTGTCATCCAACGCGAAGAGGGCTGGGGCATGGGAACCAGCTTTTTATTGCTGCATCTCGTCGGCTTCCTGACCCATTTCATTTGGTCCAAAACCGGCGGCGATTATTCTGCCCCCCTGCGCCTGGCAATGTTATGCGCTTACCCCTTGCTCCCCAGCCTGGTACAGCACCTGAAGCCAGTCGAGATCAAAACCGAAGCGACGCAAGATGCTGCCCCCCAAATCATTGAAACCCCTGTTCCGGCAGCAGCCGCCATATCCCCGGACATCGAACGCCGGCGCTATACCTCCGATCCGCGTTCCTCTTACACCTGGCTGCAACTTGCCGCAGAAGAAGAAACCAAACACATCCCCTACGCCATGGCCCGCGCCATTGCACAGGCAATGGTTTCAGACCTGTGCATCCTTGTCTCTTCCCCGCCGCACGGCATGATCAACCTTGAATCAGGATACGATCTGATCCAGGAGGAGGAACTTGCCCCGGCCGCACTATCCCAAAAACAGATGCCCGCCCTGCACGATGCGCTCAGCAGAGGCGAAACACTGATCATTAACAACCGGCCGGAAGCCATTGACCCGGCAATGGAAGAAATGGGCGCGATCATTCGGCCTCGACCAACCCGGCAACCTGATGGTGATCCCCATTACTGGAAAAAATCTCCAGGCCAGCGGCATCATGCTCATGTCCCCGTATTCAAATCGCGAATGGACTCATGATGACCAGACCTATCTGGCTGGCCTCAGCGAGTTGATCTCCCAAATACTGGAAAGAAAACAGGAAAATGCCAAAATCTGAAACAGCACCGCTGAAGCGGGATGCCTCCGCACAGCAGGAACTGGCCATCACCCTCAGCAGCCTGTCTGCCATGCAAAAAGACATGGAAGAATCCCATATCAAGATCACATCACTGACCCAGGAACTGGAACAATCAAAGGAAGATGCCCGTTCCTTCAAAACGGACCTGGAAAACGCCGCTGAAAACCATACCGATCTGGAACGCAAACTGGCCGAAGCACGCCAGAAACTTGCTGAACTGGAAGATGAAAACAAAAAGACGGCCAGCCTGGCGAAAAAAGACAAAAAATCTGCCGAAAGCGCAGAAATCACGAAATAGTCCGAAGAACTGGAAATTGCCCGGGCTTCACTCGAACAACTCAGCCTGGAAAATGAAAGTCTGCGCCGCGATTTGGAAAGCGCAAAAGCAGAAGGCCCTGAGTTGGACGAACAATTCCGCGCAACGCTGGAAGAATCAGCCCGAACTCAAAAACTCACTGGCAAATGCCAACACGAAGATCGCCCAGTTTGAAAGCCAGGCCAGTGGTCCTGCGCCGCTCACATCCAGCGACCAGAAAATGATCATTGCCCTCGGACAGGAACTGCGCCAGCCGCTTGCTTCCATCGTTGGCTATTCCGACCTGCTGCTCTCCGAAAAAACCGGCATCCTCGGCGCCCTCCAGCACCGCCTCATGCTGCGCGTCAAAGCAGTCCACCAAACGCATGACCGAACTCCTCGATGACATCAATGGCATCATCAACCGCTCTGGTGACCGCGAGACTACTGTTGTGGCAGTGGACTTCAACGCCATTGTCGACAAGACCATTGCCAAGGTTGGCAACGGCCTGCGTGACAAGAACATCGCCTTGCATTTCGACCTGCCAGACAATATCCCCTCCGTCCATGTCGATGAAGACTCAATGGAACAAGTCATTTTCTACCTGATGCAAAACGCCATTCTGGCAACACCAAAAGAAGGGGAGATCAGCCTGCATGTCAATATTGAAGACGAAGTCAGACCAGCCACATTTCCTGATCCAGATCACCGACTCTGGCGGCGGAATTGCAATGGACGACCTGCCGCGCGTATTCTCACGCACCTATCTCGAAGATCATCCCGAGATCAACGGCCTCGGCGATCAAGGCGTCGGGTTATCCATTGCAAAAACACTGACCGAAGCTCACCAGGGCCGCATCTGGGTGGAAAGCAAAATGGGAAACTCATCTACCTTCAGCGTGTTATTCCCCTTCCGCGTTGACGAAGATGAAATAGAAGAAATAGCTGCCGAGTAATCTTATGAAGAACCTTCGAGAAATTCTGGTTGGTCTATTCACCGCGATGGCTTCCATCATCATCGTTTTTGGTGCGTTGTCTCTGTCTGCTGCCGAAAATCAGGTTGGCGTCATTCCCGTTGTCAATTCCCCGACAGCGACCGAAGTGGTTGTTGCAACATCCACATCGCCAGCAGCCCTGCTTTCGGAAAAAACACTGATCGTTGAAACGAACCGGACTGCCACTCCGAAACCGGCCAAAACAGAAACGCCGATCACCTCGCCAACCTCAATCGCGACAGAAAACTGCCAGCCCCCTGAAAATTGGAACACCTACACCATCCATGCTGGCGACACCCTGGAATCCCTGTCTGCATCCTATCAGATCAGCGTCTTCAAGCTCAAAGAAGCCAACTGTCTCGTCAGCGACACCCTCCTGCCTGGCACGATCCTGTATGTGCCGCCAGCCAATGCAACCATTACCCCCACCCTGCAGCCAACTGCCACGGCCATCCAGTGCAGTTCCCCGCCTTACGGCTGGACAACCTATACCGTAAAATTGGCGACACGTTGACCGCCTTAAGTTATCGCTACCAGGTCAGCGTGAAAGACCTGCAAAAATATAATTGTCTTGGTAATTCCTACGCTCATCTCGGTTGGGCAGCAACTCTTCGTACCCTACCGCGCGACCGTCGTACCCACAACGCCGTCCGGATGGACACCTTACCCCACAGCGACCTGGTCCATCCGTCCACGCTCACCCCGTACCCGACCGCCACGCCTCAGGGCAGTTCAAATACTGCACCGATTGACCTGACTCTCTCTGGAGACAGCATCGCCGAAAACCAGACCCCTGGTTCCGTCATTGGCAGCTTCGTCACATCCGACGCCAACCCGGGCGATACCCACACCCTGACCCTGCTCAACGCAGACGGCGGACCGTTCTCCATCTCCGGCACCAGCCTGATCGCCAGCGGCCCTCTGAACTATGAAGCCGAGAGCCTGTATACCATTCAGGTGCGCACCACCGACCGCGGCGGACTAAGCCTGAACAAGACCTTCTGGGTCACCGTCACCGACGTCAATGAAGCTCCCACCAACATGACCCTCAGCGGCACTGCGGTCACTTCCGGCCAGCCTGCCGGCACTGTGGTCGGTGTGCTGATGACAATGGACGT
This sequence comes from uncultured Chloroflexia bacterium, assembly GCA_963753895.1. GTDB lineage: Bacteria > Chloroflexota > Anaerolineae > Anaerolineales > Anaerolineaceae > SMBSF63. The sequence goes on from CAVWEE010000003.1 coordinate 247,146, forward strand.
TGACAACGGCGATTCCCACACCTACACACTGTTTGGCGGGGAAACCGGCCCATTCTCCATCCAGGGCAATGTCCTCGTAACCAATACAACATTGGACGCAGCGCTGAAGAATAACTACAACATCATCATCCGCAGCACAGACCGCGGTGGATTATGGATAGACCAGCAGTTCATCCTCAGCGTCCTGCCTGCCACACCCTGAGGCGAAACACAGTCTGTTTCGCCGCAACAAAAATAAAATGAAGAAACGCCGAATCCTTTTGGGAATTTTGGCCGCAGTCCTTCTGGCCTGCGGCCTTCCCATTCGATATATTGACGAAACCCTGCCAACAGCCGGACTGCCTGCGCTGGAGACGGGACCTACCCTTCTTCCCAGCATGACGCCTTTTCAGCCATTGGCGTCGACCATGACCGCACCCATTCCGGTGACGCCGTCATCGACCCTTGCCCCCTCCAGCACACCGGTACCCTCTGCCACACCCTGGCCTACCCCCTGGCTAATCCGCCCCACCGAACAGGTCAATATCATCATCCTCGGTTCAGACGAACGCCCTGGCGCGGGTTACCGCACAGATGTGCTCATCTGGCTGTCCCTCAACCCCGCCGAAAGCACCGCCAGCATCATCACCTTCCCTCGGGATCTGTACGTGAAAATCCCCGGTCATGAGGATAACCGCATCAACGTGGCCCAGGCCTTTGGCTTTGAAACCCTTCAGAACACCTTCTTCGTCAATTTCGGCGTGCGTCCTGATCATTACATCCTCACCAATTTCAACAGCTTCATTGAAATCGTAGACAGTCTGGGCGGCATAGATGTGGATGCCGGGCGAGAAATGACAGACAAATGCGACCTGCCCCAGGGAGTAAAGGGCTACTGCACCGTCTCCGCAAGGGATCAACCACATGGATGGCGATACCGCCCTGTGGTATGTACGCGCACGTTATACCACCAGCGACTATAACCGTGCCCGCCGTTCTCAGGAAGTGCTGATGGGGCTGTTCCACGGCATGCTCTCGATCAATGCTGTCGCCAATGCCTCTTCGCTTTATCGAGCAATACCGCAGCGGCGTTGAAACCAACATGGAAGTCTACGATATCATGCCCCTGGTACCCCTGGCTGCCGAATTGACCAACCCGACCGTCTCCGCTACTACAACCTCGGTGCCAACGAAGCCATACCCTTCACCATCCCTGAAACCGGCGCCCAGGTGCTAATGCCCAACGTGGAAGCCATCCAGGCAATCTTCTGGCAAGCATTAAGCCCATAGCCTGCAGAGCGCGCTCGCTTTTGAACCCGCCAAAACAATTGATGCACCATAAACAGCCCCAAACCATTTCGCCACCAAAATCCAGAAAACTGCTCCGAAATCACTGTTGACTTTTTTAACAAACCATATACACTATCTTTATAAAGCTATACGAAAGAAAGGTGAAGTGGAGGGCCATATTAATGAATACTCCCAAAACTGCGGTACATATCACATCCCGGACCCCGCTCCTTCCAGCAATTCAAGCCTGGGAAATTTATCTCAAGGATCAGGATCGTTCACAATACACGATCAAGGCGTTCATGGGTGATCTCAACCTGCTGGCGGAGCTACCTGCCGCCCGACCGCATCCTGGGCGACATCACCACCGGCGAATTGAATAATTTCCTCAAATGGCTCCAGGACGGCCGCGGTGTTCCTTGCAGCCCAAAGACCCTGGCCCGGCGCATCACCTCGATCAAATCCTTCTTCCGCTGGCTGCGTGAAGGCGGTGCGGTCATCGTTGACCCCGCCGAGAAAGTGGTGCAAAAATCCGTGATCAGTCCCCTGCCCATCGTCCTTACCAGCGAAGAGCAGGAAAAAATCATTGAAGCTGCCCAGGCCTATCGACAAGAAGCAAAACCGGACGCCCGTCCGTACACCTTGCTGAGCCTGTTGTTCAGCACGGACATCAAAAAAGGCGAATGTCTGGCGATCCACACCACCCATCTTGAGTTGGACGCCCCGCAGCCTTATCTATTTGTGCGCTATGCCAATCCCAATTACCGCTACAAGGAACGCAAGATTGACCTGCCGCAGGAATGGTTAGAGGTCTACCAGGAATATCAGGAGCAATACCGGCCTGATGGCCCGATCTTCCCCTGGTCACCGCGCCGACTGGAATATCTTCTGGAAGAAATCGGTGAAAAAGCAGGCCTTGAAAAGCACCTCTCGTTTGACATGTGCCGCTGGACAGCCGCACTAAACGATTGGCGCAGCGGCATGGATCAGGAAAAGATCCGCCAAAAGCTGGGCATCTCCAAGGTGCAGTGGCGCGAAGTAAGCACAAAACTGCGCAAACTGGATACCAAGATCACAATAAACTCCCCCACATGGATCAATCAACCTCCCGCTAAATTTACGGGAGGTTTTTTTATCCTCTATTCACAACTAGTTCTGCCCATTGCAATCGACCCACCGCAAATGGACAACCCGCTTTGTGTTGGCCGTGATCCGGAACGGATGTGCAGGGCGAAACCCAGGCACTGAAGCGAGTTCTTCTCCGCTAAACACCAGCGGCCAGCCCGCGCGGGCGCGGCGGTTGAGACCTTCATTCACCCAGAAATCAGACAGCTTCATCGAATGGCCGTTCATCCCCAATGGTCGAAAGCGGTCTCCCGGTCGACGCGTGCGCAGCATCAGCGGCACGGTCAACTGGTCAGCGTCCAGCCAGGTCTGCCAGGGGTCTTGCATGGCTGCTTCCAGGGCGTCCAGGTCAAACGTTTCGCACATTGTCGCCGTCAGCCGCCAGCCGTCCAACAACACCTCACCGGGCACATCCAGGCGGAACTCCGTTTCCGGAGCCATCTGCGGCCAACCGGCATCAATCACCCGGGCATCCCTCTCTGCCAGGAAGATATGCCCGTTCTCTGCCCGCATGATCAGATTCGCCACCAGATCCATCTGACCGGAATCAGCAGGGGCGGACACAAAAGCCAGAGCGCGCTCCACAGAATCAAAATCAATATCCCGCAGCACAGGCCGCAGGCAGGCAATCGCCCGTCGGATCAGGCTGCGCTGCATCCCGAGTGGTTTTTTGCGCAATTTCTCAGCAGCCAGTTCCACAAAATCATCTCCCTGACGTACACTCACCTTCTGCCAGGCATCTTCAATTGCAATCTGAAGCACTTCATGATCACCGGTCAGGCTCTGCGACATGCGCCAGACGACATCCTTGATGCGAGGATTGTATTCCCTCAGATAGGGGATCAACTCATGGCGCAGGCGGTTACGGAAGAATGTGGTATCCGCATTACTGGGATCATACACAGGCTGCAAGGCATGTTCCGCACACCACGCCTCAATCTCGCTGCGCCACACGCCCAGCAATGGCCGCAGCAAGGGAATTTCCGTATCCCATTCAGGATGGATAATCCGGCAGGTCATCCCCTTCAGCCCGGCCAGCCCTGCCCCGCGCAGCAAATGCATCAACACTGTCTCCACCTGGTCATCGGCTGTGTGTGCCACGGCAATGCCCAGTGCGCCATACTGACGTGCCTGCCCATACAGGAATCCATAACGCGCCACCCGCGCCGCTTCCTCAATCGAAAAGGACTCCGCGCGGGCCAGGGCGGCTACATCCTGCCGTGCAGTAACAAAGGGCAATTCCCGTGCCTCGGCTTCTCCCCGCACCCGTTCGGCGTCAACTGCCGATTCGGGGCGCAGACCATGGTCAAAATGCGCCACGATCAGCGGGTACCCCAGCTTATGCAGCACATCCAGCAGGCACAGGCTGTCTGCCCCGCCTGATACACCTACCAACAATGGCCGGTCCTTCGTCAGGGCGCAGTCTTCTTGCAAGATCTTTTGGATTTTTTCCAATTCCATAGCTTGATTATACCGTCTGGAAACATCAGTACGGGTGATTTCCTCAAATCACAGAGGATAAAAAAGCACTTATGCCGGGGAAAAATAGACAAAAGTTACCAGGTTTCTTAAACGATGAAAGTCGTCTTGCAATCACCACAACTCAGATGGGTACAACCCACCATTGAGCATATTCAACAAATCTCTCTCCCGCAAGCCGGAGAGAGATTTAGAGAAGGGGCAGCGCCTGGCTTCTCTGATGAATTCCTATCCCAATTCCCGGTACATCTCGATCCGCCGAAAAGCTTCAATGTAACCCATTTCATACAACGCTTTCAAGTGAGGATCGTCCTGAACGATATTTTCCACATACGTATCCTTCAATGGGAATTTTTGATGCAGGCGGCGCAGCAATTCCAAGCCGACCATATTCGGGTCACCCTCCTGCGTATTCATCACAAAATGCGTGAGCATAAATTTCTGGCCTCTGAAAACCATCCACCCGCTGCCGCCATCCACTTCCACATACAGTCCGCCTGCGTCGCCTGAATTGATATACGTCTCCCCATGATTGGTCCACGCCTGCGGCACCGGATGAGACACCAGATTCCGCAGCGCCTCTTCCTGTTCCATCCAGCGAACCTTGCCTGTCGGCAGCACCTTTGGGCTGCCCGGCGGGCGGCGCAGGATCAGCAATTCACGGGTCTCGTGAAAATCACATTTCAAAAATAACTGGTGAGCCGGTGCATTATTCTTAATCACTTCCAGAATGGTCAGTGGAACACCGGCGTCATCCGATTTCGCCAGCATGTGGCGCATGATCGATTCCCCCACACCCCCCCGCCGGCTCACCGGCAGCACACCCAGGCGAGTGATCCACGACCGCCCTGGGCGCATCCCCAACATACCCAGTGCCAGCATTTCATCCCGAAACATCGCCACCACAGACCGCTCCATATCCACATCATAGTGATGGACATATTCCTCAAGCCTTTTGACATTCATCGGCATTGGCACGAGATAATCAACGCGCGTCTGATTATATGCATCTGTCAATTCTTCCATACTGAATTCACTGGCCGGGATCAACTTATGCAGCATAACAATCTCATTTCTCTTCTTTGGTGAAATAATCGTTGACAACTTCGATGAAATATCGCACATTGATCGGCTTGCTGACGTATCCGTCACAACCATAAGCGTTGACCATATTGCGGGCTGTTTCCTCCGGCCAGGCGCTGACCACAATGATCGGCACCTTCTCCAGTTCCGGCACATTGCGCAAATACCCCACCAGGGTCTGACCATCAATGTCAGGCAATCCCAGATCAAGCAGGATCATCTCTGGATGGTTTTTCTCCGCCATCGCGAGGCCCTTCTCCGCAGTTTTTGCCCACAATACTTCATACCCCTGTGAAGTAAGGATCTTTTGAACCAGCATGGCATTATCGGGAATATCTTCAATCAATAAAATTGTATGCATCCTGACACCTTCTTTAGAAAATCCTGTGGTTTTTCATGCAACCCTGCCCCGATTATAAACCAGAAAAGTATCCAAATTATTGACAATACACCATCTGAATGATTAGAATGATAAAATGACTGATATTGACAATGTGTCAGGAGGTTGAGATGTCTCAAGAACGAACAAGAAAGATCGCCATTACAGGCGTTATGGGCGCAATATCGATTGTGCTGGGCATGACCCGGCTGGGATTCATCCCCTGGTTCAGCGGCGCCTCATTGACCGTGATGCACATTCCCGCCATCATCGGCGCCATCCTGGAAGGCCCATTTGTCGGCGCAATCATTGGCCTCATTTTCGGCCTGTTCAGCATGCTGCAAGCCGCTATCGCCCCCACCGGCCCAACCGATGTATGGTTTACCAACCCCCTGCTGGCCGTCATTCCGCGGCTCTTCATTGGCCCTGCGGCCTATTATGTATGGAAAGCCCTGTCACGCTGGCAGGTGCCGGCCCTGATCATCGCCGGGATTGCGGGCAGCCTGACCAACACCATCCTCGTGTTGACCGTGATTGGCATTTTCGGATATGTCCCCTGGGCGATCCTGCCGGGCATTGTCGTGGCGAATGGCCTGCCCGAAGCCGCCGCCTCCGCCATCCTCACCCTGGTGGTGGTCGCCGCCTGGCGGCAGATCAAGATCGGCAAAAAAGACGGGGCAGATCTTTAAGCTGGCCCTTCATTTTCTGAAAACAAATAAACCGCACCCTTCAAATAACTCGGGGCGCGGTTTTCCAATGCCCAATTTCCTGTCTTTTTCAACTGCAAGATCAAATCAATACACCCACCGTCACAATCAACACAGCCAGCAGCACACTCCCCCCCACCGCAAATCCATCCACAAACTGGAATTCCAGCTCATGCATTGAGGTACGTGCCTCACTGCCCCCATATCCACGGGCATCCATCGCCAGCGACAGGTTCTCGGCACGGCGCAGGCTGTTCAGAAACAACGGCACGATCATTGGCAGCGCCTGACGCACCCGCTGCAGCAAACCGCCGCTGCCCTTTCCCCAGGCGGCCCCGCGCGAGGCCTGCGCTTTCACGATCCGTTCCGCAGACTGGGTCAGGAAGGGAATAAACCGCACCGTAACCTGCACCATCAAGACAAGATCATCCACCGGCAATCCCAACCGCCTCAATGGACGCAGCAGCAAATTCAGCCCCAGGATCAAATCGGAGATGGAAAGCGTAAAGGAACTCAGACTCAACCACAAAACCAGAGAAGCAAACCGCAGCAGCAGGATACTGCCTTCCAAAAGTCCTTGCGACGTAACGCGCAGCACCCAAAACTGGAACAAGGCTGTCTCTGTTCCACGAGAATGCATCAAAACCTGGATCACGGCCAGGATCACCAGGAAAGGCAGGGGCGGCAGCAATCCTTTCAGCGCATACCCCAGCGGAACCCGAGCCAACAACAAGCCGATGCAGGCAAGCAGCAGGCATAACACCAGGCCAGGTATCCCATATACGACCATAACCGCCGTGAGAATTACAGCAAAAATGATAATGCGGGCACGCGCGTCCAGGCGGTGCAAGGGTGATCCGGTGGGCAAATACTGACCGAATGTCATGCGCTGCATGAATTCGAAATTGCTCATCGTGCACCTTCTTGCATATCTGCCAGGGCATTTCCCAATCCCTGCAAGTCAACCACGCCCACCGGCAAAGCCCAGCCGTTCTTTCGCAATTGTCCAGCGATGCGGGCGGCATGCGGCGGAGCAAGCCCCAACGCCTGCAATTCTGCATCGCAGGCAAAGACCTCTCCCAGACTGCCGGTCATGGCGACCTGCCCCTGATGCAAAACCAGCAGCCGCTCAGTTAAGGCAACCAGATCGTCCATGTGATGCGATGAAACCACAAACGTCATCCCGCCTGCCCGCAGGGCTTGCAAATGCTGGATCAACTCCTTGCGGGACTGTGGGTCCAGCCCGGCTGTAGGCTCATCGAGCAGCAATACCTCTGGCTGCAAGGCAAGCATCGCCGCCAGGGCAACCTTGCGTTTTTCTCCGCCGCTGAGCGTGAACGTCAGTCTGTCCTTGAAGGACTCAAACTCAAGACCGACCACCCCCATTGCCCACTGCACCCGCTGGCGTAAAGCAGTCTTGTCCAGTCCTTGCAAACGCGGCCCATAGGCAATTTCATCCCCGGTGTATTGTTCAAAAAACTGGGCTTCCGGATTTTGAAAAACCAGTCCCACCATCTGGCAGACCTGATAGACGGTAACTTCCGGCAAATTAAAGTCGAACGGCCCCACGCGCACGCGTCCGGTAAATGGCTTGAACAGGCAATTCAAATGCTGCATCAATGTCGATTTCCCTGAACCCGTTCCGCCGATCAACCCCAATGCCCCGCCTTTTTCAACCTGCAAATCCACCTCTTGCAAAGCCTGATGAGCAAAAGGTGTATCCAGCAAATAAGTATGCGAGAGACCAGAAACCTCAATCCATGTTTCAGATCCTGTCTCAGGATATGGCTGAGACACAGACTCGGGCAAGGCAATGCCTTGCCTGGGCGCATGCGGTAATGCAGCCAGCAAATCATCCAGCGTCAGCAAGCCTTCCGGCAGAGAAGGCAAAGCCCTGCGAAGCACGGCGGCCGCATTGGCCGCTGGCGGCAGGTCCAACCCCAGTCTTTCCAGTCGGGCCGCATCCGCAAACACCTCGCGCGGGGGACCATCCAACGCCATCTTGCCACGATCAAGCACTACCACCCGTTCTGCCTGAGCTGCTTCTTCCATGAAATGCGTGATATAGATAATGGTCAAGCCTTCCTTGTGCAGGCGGTGCATCATCTCCATCACTGTCTGCCGCCCGGCAGGGTCCAGCATGGCAGTAGCCTCATCAAACACAATACAGCGTGGTTTCATTGCCAGGATGCCTGCCAGGGCCACCCGCTGCATCTGGCCTGCAGAAAGCAAATGCGGAGGACGGTTCCGTTCTGTCCACATATCCACTTCCCGCAGAGCTGCTTCCACCCGCTGACGCACTTCTGCTGGCGACAAACCCAGGTTCTCCGGCCCAAAAGCCACATCCTCTTCAACCACCGTCGCCACCATCTGGTCTTCAGGAAATTGAAAAACCATGCCCACAATTGACAGGATCATCTGACGGTTGTCGGGCAAGGATGTGTCCAGCCCGTTCACCCGCACCGTTCCCTCGGTGGGCAATAATAACCCATTCAAATGCCGCGCCAGGGTCGTTTTACCGGAACCATTCGAGCCAACAATTGCCACCATCTCACCTGCGGCAATCTGCAGCGAAACACCACACAAGGCTGGCGGCATTTCCCTGTCCTGGTGGTTATGTTGAAAAACGATATGGTCAACTTCAATTAAATGGCTCATTATGCCCTGGTCGCTTTCCCAATTCCATTGCCCTGTTTAAGCGGCGAATGATTTTATCATATCCGCGCTTTGAAAGTCAATTTACCCACCAATGGCAATATCCCCCTGTGAATCAAAAGCGGGTGCGAAAATTCGCACCCGCAGATTTGTCTCGCAATCCATTATTAATCCACCGAGAAGAAATATGCTCGGGTAAAGAGATAGACGAAATACAGGATGATCAAATAAATTGCATGGATTTTCTTCAACTTGCCTTTGGTGAACCACAGGATGGCCCACAGGATGGCACCCGTGACCGTCTCCCACGGCAGGTCCCAGGCAACCAGCGGGCGCGGCACCCAATAAGTGGAAACCAGTGCGCCGCCGCCAATTGCAACCAGCGGGTTGGTGATATTGCTGCCCACCAGTGCGCCGAGTGAAATGCCATGTTCTTTATTGCCGATACCGGCAATCGCAGTGGTCAACTCCGGCAATGCCGAAGCCAAACCCAGTGTCACCACACCAATCAAAGAACCGCTGATGCCCGTACGATTGACCAGAAGCTCAGTCAATTGCAGCACAATGGCTGCCGCAACGATCGTCAAACCAATCATCGCCAGGGAAACCAGCGTGTCAACCACAACCTCTTTCGCATTCTGCGGCACGTTCTCGGCAATTTCTTCACTTTCGTGAACATTGTCTTCTTTTTTGAAATGCTTGCGTTCATCCATATATAAATAATAACTATAGGCAATGAAAGAACCAAACAGGATCGCACCATCAATCCGGGAATAGGTTCCATCGATACCGAGGATAATGCACATAATCGTCGTGCCAATCATCGGCGCCATACTTTTCCACAGGAAATAGCGGCGGAAATACATCGTTCCGGCCAATAAAACAATAATACCCATCACCAACGTTTGTTGAACAACGTCCGAACCGATATTGGCGCCCAGCACGATCGCTGAACCCGTTTTATAATCCAGCGTACCCGTCAGGATATTCACCGATGCTGTGATATGCGAAGTAATTTCAGGAATACTGGTCGCCACAGAGATGACCGTCATACCCATGAAAGTAGATGACAAATTGAAATATGAAGCGATTCCAACCAACTTCTTAACCGCCTCGTTTGAACTGAGTACCAACGTCGCCAGAGCGGCAATGCCAACGAGGGAAATGACCCAAAGACTTTGTGATGCTAACACAGTGTTCCTCCTGAAACAGATAATGAATACACAATGACCTTCATAATTATCCTGATTTTATAATCAATACACGGGCCCGCACCTGCATTTTCTCCGGCAAACGAGACCCGCACAATCTTGAAGTATACCCAAAATATTATACAGGGTCAATATTATTGGCACAAACTGCTTTCTTATTTATAGCGGATTTAACGCAACTTTAACCGAAAGAATTCCTCTCTTTTCGAGGAATATGAGCATTTTATCCGGTAAATCTTGTCATATTTCGGCAAATTCACCCATTCAACAGGGCGATTCTCCAAAATAAAACCCCATTCTGCCACCATAAGAACAGCATAACTGTCCTGTATATTGGACGGAACGGGGAATATTCTGTACAAAACAGCATTTTTACTGTGTGAGTGTCACCTTGTTTAAACCACGCGGCGATTCGGTGTTGAACCCTTTGGCCTCTGTCAAATAATAAGTGAACAACTGCCCAGCCAGAATGCTGGCAACCGGACTGAGCCATTCAGGAATATCCTGTGGAAGCGGAATAGCGACATCAGCCATATCCAGCGCCTCCTGCTGATCCGAGACGACCAGCAAATCCACCTGATTTTCCTGCTTGAGGCTTTTCACCAGTCCCAGCAAATCGTCATACACCGCGCCGGAAGGCATCACCGCGAACACTGGAAATCCCTGATTAACTATGGCAATCGGCCCATGGCGAAAATCGGCAGACGAATAAGGTTCCGAGACAATATACGTCATCTCCTTCAACTTCAAAGACCACTCGTACGCTGTGGCATAGTTATACCCACGCCCGCAGATCACACACTGGTTCATAAACCGATAGCGTTTGGCAAAATTGGCAATGCTTTCTTCCATATCCAGCACAGCCTGCAACGCCTGCGGCAGCCTGATGATCGCTTCCAGCCGTTCTTTATCTTCTCCCAGAGCCACGGAAAGCAGGGCAATGCTCAACAACTGGGCCGTGTAACTCTTGGTGGCGGCCACTGCCAGTTCGGGACCTGCCATCACATTCACATGATATTCACTGGCCTCAGCCATTGGCGACTGCGGTGCATTCGTCAAAGACAGGGTCAAAGCGCCCTGTTTTCGTCCTTCGGCAATCACGCTCACAATATCCGGTGATTTGCCGGACTGGGAAATGCCCAGTACCAGCGCATTCTTCAACTGCGGCGGCTGCTTGTAAACACTGAATAATGAAGGAGCTGCCAAAGCAATCGGCAGCCTGTTATACGCTCCCCACAAATATTTGGCATACAAACCGGCATGGTCAGATGTGCCGCGGGCCGAAAGGAAAATAAAATTGACTTCCCGCTTGCGGATTTCCGCCGCCACCATTTGAATATGATCCCATTGATTTGCCAGCAAACGCCCTACCAATTGGGGCTGTTCCAATATCTCTTCGCGCAAACTCATTTTGACCTCTTTGGGGAATTGTCTGAACCGCCCTTACAAGCGGGTAAATTCTTCTTATATATTAATCGATGATAACAAAAAAATCTATGCTGATACTTCTGAGGAAAGCATTCAAGCAGACAAAACTATTCAGATAGTTGCGCTGATGGTTCTCCGGTTATCTCTTTATCAACCTCAACACAATGAAAATTTACGGATTATGCTGTGGGAAACAGCAATCCTGGCAATTCAAATCCAACAATCTCAATGAACTTCAAACCCAATTTATCATTTTTGAAAGCCCAAAAACGAATGTTGGTTATGCTATAATTTCGTTAACGTGAGGTTAACGAAATGTAAAGGGGAGGAGCTATATTGCGAAAGATAGTATCCTGCGTTTTCAGATGTTAACCATTACACAATTATTTTTAAGGAGGACTACATGTCCAAGAAAAAGTTTTTCGCTACGTTAATGGTTCTTTTCATCATCGCAACACTTGCTCTTTCTGCTTGCGCACCAGCAGCTGCCCCCGCCGAGGAAGCACCTGTAGCAGAAGAAGCACCCGCTGAAGAAGCCGCCCCTGCTGCCGAAGAAGCAGCCCCCGCCGAAGAAGCTGCTCCTGCTGAAGAAGCTGCTCCTGTCGAAGAACTTGAAGAGACGGATGCACTGGTGATTTACTCGCCGAACAGTGATAATCTCCTCAATGCAACCATTCCTGTGTTTGAAGAAATGTACGGCGTGAAAGTGGAAGTCATCTCAGCCGGTACAGGTGAGGTTTTCAAACGTCTTGAAGGCGAAATGAATAACCCCTATGCCGATGTCGTTTACGGTGGCGCCTATGCAACCTATCTTAACAGCCCAGACCTCTTCCAGGACTATGTTTCTCCCAATAATGAGAACATCATTGAAGCCTATCAAAACAAGACTGGCTACATTACCCCCTACGTTCTTGACGGCAGCGTTATCCTGGTCAATAAAAGCTTGATCGGCGATATCGAGATCAAAGGCTACAAAGACCTGCTCAATCCTGAGCTGGCCGGCAAAATTGTGTCAGCCAACCCGACTGCATCCTCCAGCGCTTATGCTCACCTGACCAATATGCTTAAAGCCATTGGCGGCGACTATGAAAGCCAGGAAGCCTGGGACTTTGTCGCACAATTGTTCGCCAACACCGTCGTGATCGATAGCTCCAGCTCGGTCTGGAAAGGCGTTCGCGATGGCGAGTATACTGTTGGTCTGTCCTACGAAGACCCCAGTGTCACCCTGGTACGTGATGGTGCTGATGTCGAAGTCATCTACATGGAAGAAGGCGTAGTTTACCTTCCAGCCGGCTCTGGCATTATCAAAGACTGCAAGAACCTGCTGAATGCCCGCCGCTTCATTGATCTGATCACCTCAGCAGAAATCCAGAATGTATTCGGCGCCACCCTCACAAATCGCCCCGTGATGGCAGAAGTGGAAACCCCTGAGTACATGACCCCCTTCTCCGAAATCAATGTGATCGAAGAAGATATGGAATATGTCTATAAGAACAAAGAAGCTCTTCAAAATCGTTTCAAAGAAATCTTCATCGCTGCTCAATAAAATCATGCTCTAAAATGGGGAAGGCCTTTCCTTGCATCAAGGGAACAGGTCTTCCCTTTTAATCCCTATGCATTAAATTAATCTTGCTCTATTCCCTTTTTGTATATGTAATCAATGATTTTTGGAAGTTACTACATCATTTGTATGATTAATAAAGTATCTGGAACATTTTCTGCTAAAAACAATTGTAAATCCCCAGCATGAAGGAAGGTATATCCCATGAGTGTTGATATCAGTATTAAAAATGCAACCAAAAAATTTGGAGATAACACAGTTATCTCGAATCTTTCCCTTAACATTAAAGACAAAGAATTGTTCACCCTGCTTGGCCCATCTGGATGTGGGAAAACCACCCTTCTCAGAATGATCGCCGGATTCAACACGATCGAAGGAGGGGAATTTTATTTCAATGACAGAATGATCAACAACATGGAAGTCAGCACTCGAAATATCGGCATGGTGTTTCAAAACTATGCAATATTCCCTCATTATTCAGTACGTCAAAACGTTGAATTCGGTTTGAAAAATCGCAACTACAGCAAAGAAGCGATTATAAGTGAAGCGGACAAATTCCTCAAACTCATGCAAATCTACGAACTCCGAGACAGAAAACCGGAACAGCTTTCTGGCGGCCAGCAGCAGCGGGTTGCCCTCGCCCGGGCACTGGTGATCAAACCCGATGTATTGTTGATGGACGAGCCCCTTTCAAACCTGGACGCCAAATTGCGGGTAGAGATGCGTCAAGTGATCCGCGATGTTCAAAAAGAAGTTGGCATTACCACGGTATATGTAACGCATGACCAGGAAGAAGCGATGGCCATCTCCGATAGAATTGCCGTGATGAGCAATGGCATCATTCAACATGTAGGAAAACCACAGGAAATCTATCACCGGCCTAAAAACCGATTTGTGGCAACCTTTATCGGAAGAACAAATTTTATAAATGCCAATTATCACGCAAACGAAAAACGTATAAAATTTGGTGATTACAGCTTTGCTGCTGAAAACCTTACGCTTCAACACGATGCCCCTGTGCTCCTTTCTGTACGGCCAGAGGATTTATCCTGAGTAAAAATGAAAATTCGTCTCTAAAAGGTGTTGTCAAGGACAGTTTCTTCCTGGGTCTAAACACCCATCACGTTTAATCGAACTGGATCAAAATCAGCAGATTGTAGAAGTCATTCAGCAAGTCCTCCCTGGAAAATCTTTTGCAAAAAGGGGAAAAGGTTTCTTTGGAAATCAAGGGGAAAAAGATTAACATTTTCTCTGAAGATGGCACACAAAATCTCATGAGGGAGGACTAAAACACTAATGAACCGAAAGGCGAAATTCGACCTTTGGACACTGGTAACCATCGGGTTATTTGTGCTCTATGGGATTTTTCTGATCTATCCAATGATGAACTTAATGACCCAGGCCGTCATCAATAAAGATACGGGGCAATTTACGCTGGAATACTTCATCAAATTCTTCAGCACCCCCTATTATTTCAATACTCTCTTAAACAGCTTTAAAGTAACCGCAGCTGTAACGGTTTTAACCTTGATTGTCGGTACGCCATTGGCCTATTTCTTTGCACGGTATGAAATCAAAGGCAAAGGATTCCTGCGCGTCTTGATCATCCTCTCTTCCATGTCGGCACCCTTTATTGGCGCTTATTCATGGATCCTGCTCCTGGGCCGCAGCGGCTTGATCACCCAGTTTTTTAAAGATTCCTCGGCATTACAATCCCGAATATTTATGGTTTTTCCGGTATCCTTCTGGTGCTGACCCTTCAGCTTTACCCGCTTATCTTCCTTTATGTTTCCGGGGCGTTTAAGAACGTCGATAATTCGTTACTGGAAGCCAGTGAAAATTTAGGGGCCTCCGGCATAAAACGCTTTTTTAAGATCATCATCCCCCTGATCGCCCCCACTCTGCTGGCTGCCGGCCTCCTGGTTTTCATGCGCGCCCTGGCAGATTTTGGTACCCCGATGCTGATTGGTGAAGGGTACCGAACTTTTCCCGTCACCATCTTCAATGAATTCATCAGTGAAATGGGCGGGGATGATGGATTTGCCGCAGCGATATCCATTGTCGCCATCGCAATTACCACTGTCGTTTTCCTGATCCAGCAATATCTTTCAACGCGCAAATCCTTCACCATGAACTCCATCAACAAAATCGGCCTGAAGAGACCTATGGATCAAGCCGCTTTCTTATCCATGCTTATTCTTATTTGTTGGTCGGCATTTCAATTATGCCCCAAGTGTATATCTTCTACACATCATTCAAGAATGTAAACGGGACCGCTTTGCCCCAGGCTACTCTTTTCAAAGCTACGCGGATGCCTTTGATAAAGTCGGCAAAGCGATCACCAATACCATGCTGATTCCAGCCATTTCTCTGGTGATCATCATTTTCTTGGCTGTGCTTTTGGCCTATATTTCTGTAGACGCTCAAGCCCTGTCTCCAAAGTGCTGGATTCCATATCAATGATCCCCTACATCATTCCCGGATCAGTGTCGGTATCACCCTGCTCATTGCCTTTAACAAGCCGCCCCTCTATTAAGCGGCACAATGACCATCATGGTGATTGGTCTGGTCATTCGTAGAATGCCCTACACCGTCCGGTCTACCGCAGCGATCTTGCAGCAAATCCCGATGAACATGGAAGAAGCTGCACTCAGCCTGGGCAGTTCAAAAATTAAAACCTTTTACAAGATCACCATGCCAATGATGGCTGCGGGGATCATTTCTGGCGCCATCTTAAGCTGGATCACCATGATCAGTGAGCTTTCAACGGCCATCCTTCTCTACACCGCACGGACCAAAACCCTGACATCGAAATCTACACACAGATCATTCGCGTGGCAACTATGGCATTGCCGCTGCGCTCTCCACCATGTGGCAGTTCTGACGATAATCTCCCTGATGATCTTCAACAGAGTTCTAAAGGATGGCGACCTGTCGATGTAAACTGTCCCTACACTACAGAATAGGCCCAATACGATAGACACAGCCTCCCACACATCTTGATTTAGCGGGAGGCTGTTCATTCTGAAAGAAATGCTCAGTATAATACAATTACATTCTGTAAACATACCGATTTACACAAGGAGTCATGAAAAGATGCCCAAATCATTGGTCTTGTATTATTCGTATGAAGGAAGTACAAGAAAAATCGCTGAACGAATTGCCACCAGCATTGATGCTGATATTGAAGAAATTAAACCTGTCAACGAAATGAAGTCGAAAGGCTTCAGTAAATATGTCTGGGGCGGCAGTCAGGTAGTGATGAAGAAGAGACCCGAATTGTTACCCTTGAATGTGGACTTTGATCAATACGACACCATCCTCCTCGGCACGCCAGTTTGGGCTGGCACATTCACCCCGCCAATCTATAGCCTGTTGGAAAACGGCAGCCTGAAAAACAAAAAGATAGCCTGCTTTTATTGCCACCTCGGCGGTGCTGATAAGGCAGTGGAACGAGCCAAAGCCGCCATTGAAAAAGACAATATCCTTCTCTCAACCTTTAGCTGCACGAATGTTCCTGAGAATTATGAAAGCCTGAAAGATGAGGTCGTTTCCTGGGCAAAGGAAATCGCGAAGTAATAGCATCCAGCAACGTCAATCCAGTCTCCCGCGGAAAAACGCCGCGGGAACTTTTTATATCTTCGTGACGTTCTATCTTTAGAAACGGAGGTAAAAATGAACATAAAAAATAAATTGTACTTAATGATGATCCTGATTGGATTGCTCGCTGCGTCATGCTCGGCATTGAACCCTGCTGGAGCAAAAGAATTGAACGGCACCGAATGGCAATTACTCTACATCAGAAAATCTGATCCGATTGCTGACCGTCCCATCACCATCTCATTTAAAGATGGTCAGGTAAACGGGTCTTCTGGCTGCAACTCCTATTTCGGTGAGTATTCGGTCAAGGGAAATGAAATTTCCTTTGGTCCGCTTGCATCCACCGAAATGGCCTGCATGGATCCCGAAGGTATTATGGATCAGGAATATGAATATTTGACTTTCCTGTCTGAGGTGGTTACATATTCAATTGAAGGCGATCAGTTGATTCTGAAAAAGGAAGTTCAGGACCAACTTACGTTTCAAAAAAACATGAATGAGTAAACGTAAAATTAGCCCTATACTAACGCAAAAATGCAGAGAGGAGTTCCTCTCTGCATTTTTAAACAACATTCGGTGGCGAAAATGGCCTAATGCAATTTGCCGTCATACACATCCAAAATCGACGCCCAATACAACCGGTGTGCCAACAAGTTTCCCATTTCCATGGAGCTTTACATAATCACCCGTGCCATCAACCACTTTCCAGTGTGCTGTGGTGAACCCTGTTATTTCATGCAATCGCACAACCATATCCACATCAAAAGTACCGCTGGCATCACCGCAATAAAAACGCTTTGTTATCCACAAGCGCTTATATAGGGGCCGGAATGTCTTTGTCTTGATGTCGAGGTCTACTACCGTACCTGATGCACAAACAATCCCATCGTCCACTGCCGGGCCTGAAGCGGTAAAGGGTTCATTGAAGCAGAAATCAAGATATTCAAGAACTTCTATGTGAATGGCAAGCGGTTGAGCGGCAAAGACAAGGGAAACGTTCATCGCCAGCAAAACAAAAGCGAGGAGCAAAGCGTACAATTTCTTTTTAAGCATCAATTTTCTCCTTTCAGTATCATTTGTTATTCGTTCCCACCAAAAAATATATTCCCACCCACCTCCTAATCTGACTATAGAAACAAAAAAACCGCCAACCAGGTGGCGGTCTGTAATTTTTTCGCAATTCTTTATGGATGTATTCAAAACCGGCAATCATGATATGCGAAATCTCATCAATATCATTATACAAATTTTTGATTAAATCACAAATCGTATTTCTTTGCAAAATTATATAAAGCGAATGATCAGCGGAACAATGATGCCCGCCAGTGCCAGACTGACAATCACGCCGATGAAAAGCAGATAGCGCTTCCCATACGCTGAAAGCAATAACTCATCATAATACTTGTCGACATCATTGTCCTGATACATCGCCAACAGCCCACGGATCAACTTCAGCCGGGTTTTCTTCCCAAAGTTCAATGCTGTCACCGCGATGCTGTTGATGATCAAACTCATCAATGATGAACACCATCAGGATCACATCACTGGACGATTCCGCATAATCTGATGCCGCTTCAGATGCCACCCCGGAATTGATCCCCAGCACGATCAGATTAAATGCAATCGCGGTGACGACAAAGATCGTATCCGTGCGCGCATTCTGCCGCAGCTCGCTGGTAATATGGTCATGCACCTGTTTTAACATGATAGCCTCATTTCAATTTTCTATAAACTAAGTATACGGCAATTTTCAATGGTGTTTCAAATCAGTCTGGCTTGAACCCAGCGGTATTAAACAAAAAGAGGGCTTATCACAAAACCACATCAGCCCTCATATCACTTTTCTACTGCGTATTTGCTGCTTTTCTTTTTTGTCCAGAAATCTTTCTTTTATTTTGTCATAATTGTATCTGATTAAACGGACAAACCTTGATGCAAACTGAACAACCATGATTGTAGTGAAAATAGGGGAAACACTTCTCGCTATCAATATGCGTAATCCGTCCATTCTCATGTTGTATAGGCTTTTCATAAATAGCGCCAGAGGGACATTTCCTGATACACAACCCACAGGAAGAACAGAAATCCTCGATCCAGGCATGTTCATTTCCTGATTTGAAGGGCAAGTTCTCTATGCTGGTATATATCGCTGCCAGTCGAACGCAAGCACCATTTTCGGGAGTGATGATCAATCCACTGTGAGCCAATTGCCCCAATCCAGCCAACTGTGCCAACGGCGGGTAAAGTGTCTGTCCATTGAGAGGATGACCAACCTGGGCAGAGAAACCGTTTTTCCGTAAAAAAACAGCGGCAAGATTGGCGATCTCGCCAAGATCACGATAAGTCGAAAGAACGGTATATTCTGCCTCGGGATGAGGCGCTATATTGATCCGTTCCCGGTCCATTTTCATCGTGAGTACAATCACATGATCATGCAAAACACCTTTATGTTGAAATACCCATTGCGCTGGCAGTTTTGTATATCCAATACTGGACGCACCCAACTTGAAAAGATATTCTTCAAGTTCATGCAACAGCCCATCCTGAATGTTGGTTTTTGGCTGTTCTGGATTGTCTTTTATCGATTTGACGGATCGATTTACGCCCAGGATGAGCTTCACCAATACAGGTATGGTTTTTAATGTTTTTGTATCTCCCCCGAGTTTAAGTTTCTCCTGGATAATCTCAAACCGAATCGGGAGAATCTTTCGTAGGGCGCACTGCCCCGGGTAATTCTGCCATTTCCGCTTCACGTAGGGCCATATCAGCAAAGAACTTGTTCGCAAATTTAACAGCAATTGTGGATTTCATTGATCAACCTTCTAACCTATCTATCATCAAGTGTCTGAATATTATTCAATATATTCTCTCGTTTTTTCGCTTTTCCACTACTTTTTTCAATTTATCGTATTCCCCATTTGCTTTTGAAAACGGGCAAACCTTTACACAAATCGAACATCCCAGATGTTGCATTGAAATACGGATAACATTTCTCCCGCACAATAGCGGTTTCCACCGGACCAATCCCGGGTATCGTTTCCGTACCGAGTATCTTTTCCTCAAGGATTGCCCCTGTCGGGCAGGTCTTTTGACAGCGATGACACAGCGCACAATAATCTTCAATCCAGCGGTGTTCATCCGAATCGGTAAAGGCAAAAATCGGCGCTTCAACAAATATCGGTGCAATGCGCTGCCGCTGACCATATTCCGGGGTGATCAGCAGCCCGTTGCGCCGCTCCATCCCATGCCTGCTTTGATTGCCAACGGTACGGTACTCACCAACCCGCCCAGCGGATGGTTTGACTGGCAGCGCACCCCATAATTCTTGCGCAGCCACCGGGCAATATCATTCACTGCCACGCCCAAAGAGTTATACACAGCCAGCACTTCTTCGCCTGCGTCCAGTTCGGGTGCTGTGGCAATCTTGTCTTTGTCCATTTCCTGAATGGCAACCAGCGCATACTTGAACAAGATGGCTTTGTTCCTGAAAAATAACTTCTGACGGCACTTCCGTAAAACCCAGCAACACCCGCCACTCGTCCCAGGCATATGCTGACAGCGCTTGCCATATTTCAGCATTCGGATAGCTCTTTAAAAGACTTTCCGGGCTGCCAGTCAGTTGACCATTCTTATCCAAATCCATCAAATACTCAGAAATATCCGTGAAAGACTGCTTGCGGGCACCAAATATTCCGGTGACATTGCTCCCCATGATCTTGACAAATCTTGGGAAGTTTTTTCCCGCCATCGAATTCAATTTATCCGTCAGCAAATTGCCTTTCTTCTGAAAATGCGTCCGGTAGGCTTCTGAAGCAAAATACTCAAACCCTTCCAGCGGCGCATTCTCAGTTGCCAATAATGCCTGATCAGGGTGTTTCTCCAAAACGCCAATGTATTCTCGTTCTCGCTTTGATGAACTTGGTGATATGCCAGACATATTTTCCTCTCAATCTCTTAATATTCTTATTTCAATAAACTTTTACAAACAGAAGATGCAATTTCCTCAATGCTGGTTCGGGAAAGGAAATCGATCCCTGCGACTTGCAGTTTGCTCAATTCAATTGCAGGCCGAAAGACCATCGCAAAAATGGCTTCAATCGGCAAATCCTTCATTTCACCACTATCGATACCTTCTCTCGTCCTTGCCTGCACTTTTTCCAAAAACTTATCTCTGGTATTTGAAATCCGATCTTTATAGTAAATTGAATTTTGATAACTCTCGACATAAAGCAGCCTTTGGGGATTTTCAATGCCAAAGCGATACATGTTAAGCCACATCTGTTGATAGCAATCCAGAATGGGCATTTCAAGCGGATTTCCATTGGACATCGTATCGACCATGACATGTTCGGTATCGGCAAAGATTTGATGGAAAATCTCATCTTTGGAGTCGAAGTAATAGTAGATAATCCCCGGGCTGAGTTTGGCACGTTTTGAAATTTGTGAAATCGTCGCGCCCTTCAAGCCCTCTTCGACAACCAATGCCAGCGCGGCATTAATAATCTGTTCGCGTTTTTCATTCGAAGCGTTATCTTTCATTGCGATAGTATCCTCAATAATTTAGATTGAACGTTCACTCTAAATTATTTTACAACAAATCCCCCTCCTCGTCAATCTGATCCTGACAGTCCTGTGATTTTTCACCATCCTCTTCCTTTCGGATCTCTCTGCCAGCATTCTGGAAATCTAGTACAATGAAAACAAGGTACACCCTATTGGTCTTTCAATTAATGGTTCGATATAACAGCAGGAGGTTCCAATGGCAAAGAATGAAAACCTCAGCCGGAGAGAATTTCTCAGAGCACTTGGCCTGACCAGTGCCGGCATCAATTTGGCGGGATGTGCGCCAAAGGTAATCGAAAAACTGGCAACACCCATACCAAACACCGCCACACATGCCCCGCCGCCCACCATACCCCCCCTCGAAGAAATCACGCCCACACAAACTGCGCAGCCAACATACGGTGATGTGTATCTCTCCGTCGTTCACGGTGAAAGCCCGGCAGAGATGACCATGCGTGCGGTTGCTGCCATCGGCGGCATGGAGCAGTTCGTCTCAAACGGTGACAATGTCATCATCAAGCCCAATATCTGCACCGACTATTACACCTATGAATATGCCGCCACCACCAATCCGGAAGTGGTTGCCGCCCTGGTGCAGTTGAGCCTCGGTGCAGGCGCAAAAAGGGTGCGCGTCATGGACAACCCCTTTGGCGGTAACGCAGTCAGCGCATATAGAAAGAGCGGGATCGAAGAAGCCGTCACCCAGGTGGGGGGTGAGATGGAAGTGATGAACAGCAACAAATTCCGCAAGAACCCCATCCCCAATGGCATTGACATCAAAGAATGGATCTTTTACCAGGACATTCTGGATGCGGATGTGGTCATCAATGTTCCCATCGCCAAGGATCACGGCACAACCCGATTGACTCTGGGATGCAAGAACATGATGGGAACCATTCAAAACCGCGGGCAGATCCATGCCAACATCTACCAGCGCATCGCTGACCTTGCAGGACGCGTTAGACCTGCGTTGACCATTGTGGATGGATTCAGGACATTGATGGCGAACGGCCCTACCGGCGGCAATTTGAATGATGTACGGCTATCGCAAACGATCATCGCCAGTGCAGATATTGTTGCCGCGGACAGCCAGGCCGCCACCCTGTTTGGTCTGAGTGGTGCAGACATCGGATATATCCCGCTTGCCGCGAACATGGGCTTGGGCACCATGGACCTGAATGCAATCAAGATCGAAGAGTTTTCCGTATGAACGCGAAAACGATCCGAAAATTGAGGAAAGTAACACAGGTACTTTTCCTTTGGATTGTTCATCTTCCTCTTTATTCAAGCGGTTTACCTGGGGCAATCCCCGCTGGAAAGTGACCTGTTTTACCGGCTGGACCCGCTCATCGCTGCCACGGCGATGATTGCAGGAAGGACGATCATTGCAGGGCTGCTCTACTCGCTGATCACGCTTTTGGCAGCCCTCATTTTCGGGCGCGTTTGGTGCGGCTGGATCTGCCCCATGGGAACGCTACTGGACTGGATCTCTCCGGGCACTTCCAGGAAATCAAATCCATCAGATAAATGGCGCACCGTCAAATACCTGCTGCTGGCCGTCCTCATCAGTGCCGCCATTCTGGGAAACCAGACCCTGGCAATCACCGATCCGATCTCGATCCTCACCCGCAGCATGACGACAGCAATCTGGCCTGCCCTGCGTTTCATGGTCTTCGGGATGGAGAGTTTTCTCTACCGCTTTGATTTTCTTTGGCCTGTACTGGATTTCCTCAATGCCAATATCCTGCTGCCCCTTTTCCAGGGTATCGAATCCGTATTCATCGCAGCAATTCCTGTTTTTTTGCTTTTCTCTGTGGTCATAGGGTTTAACTGGATCGCCGAACGTTTCTGGTGCCGCTACTTGTGTCCCCTGGGCGGTATGCTTGGGGCTTTCTCCCGCAGGGCATTGTTCAGGCGAGAAGTCACAGATGCCTGCATTGACTGCGGTTTGTGCGCCAAAAATTGCCCAACCGGAACGATCAACAAAGAGGATGGCTATGCCAGTGACCCGGCGGAGTGCACCTATTGTTACGATTGCGCCGCAGTCTGCCCGACAAACGCAGTCATATTCCCGGGCCACCCTGTTTTGTCCAAAGCGGAGAGCCAGGACTACGACCCGGACCGGCGGCAATTCCTGATCACAATGGCAGGAACCGTGGCCGGTGTCTCCCTGTTAGGTGTCGAGACCGTCATGCGCAGGCAACCCGACAACATGATCCGCCCGCCCGGCGGCCTGCTGACAGATTTCACCTCGGTGTGCATGCGCTGCGGCGAGTGCGTGCGCGTGTGCCCCACCCAGGGGCTGCAGCCCAGCCTGCTGGAAGGCGGCCTGCAGAACATGTTCACCCCCAGGCTGGTCCCGCGGCTGGGACAATGCAGTTTTTCCTGCTCGGCGTGCATTGAGGTGTGTCCTACCGGTGCAATCCCGCCGTTAACCCTGGAAGAAAAACAGCGCACCCCCATTGGACTGGCAAGCATTGATCCCTCCCGCTGCCTGGTGTGGGGCTACAATACCATCTGCAGTGTGTGCGAAGAGATCTGCCCGCTGGCCGAGAAAGCCATCCGGCTGGAGGAAGTGGAAGTAGAAAACGCCAGCGGAGACATGATCACCGTTCAGCGTCCCTATGTGCTGCGGGAATTATGCATCGGCTGTGGCGCATGTGAATACCACTGCCCCGTTGGCGGCGAAGCCGCCATCCGCGTGGAAACCC
>CAVWEE010000004.1:0-143114 GCA_963753895.1 uncultured Chloroflexia bacterium
GCTAATACCTACTTTTCGCTTGACGAGGTGGAATTCGACGATGTTGTCAGCGGCTACTGGTACGAATATGACGATGATCTCAGGTATCTTGGTGGATCAATGATCTCAACTGCACAGGATGTTGGTATATTCTTAAGAGCATTGAATGATGGCTCATTGCTGAATGTCGAAGAGCAGGCGATCTACTCCTCCATTTATGAGTATGAACATACTGGCTGGGTACCTGGATACCACAGCATCGCCCGCTACCACGAAGATATGGATACCGTCGTTATTCAGTTTGTGAGTACAACCGGTGGAGACACCTGGGGCACAGCAAATGTAATCGGCGGAAAGGCCACCGCCATATCGTATATCATCTATAACCGCATTGTTCGAATTCTGAAAAAGCAATAAGGAAGAGGATTGAACACCCAAAACTTTGGGCATGTATAAGCTCGCCATAGTCGCCGGGTCAGGTGAAAGCCCTGCCCTGGCGGTCAAAACCGTCCAGCAGATCGAAAAAGAGCACGAGATCTCTGTCGTCAATCTGCAGAACGAGGACAGGAACACCTCCACCCCACCCCCGAGCTGGTGCTTACATCCCATGCACGGGGGTTACTTGCTGGCGAGTATTGATAGAGTTAAGGAAGTTAGAGGGGTTAAATCAGGGGGAGTAGGTAAAATTCCCTGTAGGGTGCTGGTCATCCTGCGGAACAGGTGACCGCACCAAATGAATTTGTTCATTGATTGCTATTACTAACATAAACGATATACACATACTGCTCACTCATATCAATAAGTATGTGTTGGTGGGAATACTTATTTTTTCCGTAGCACTCTTCTGCATATTGGGCTTGATGAAGAAGCCACCAGTCGGGGTCCCCAGGAAATTTTCGAGATGTCACAGGCACGGCTCCTCCGGGCTTGGGCATGCGAAGTTGCCTAATTCCTTGAGGTATCTCAACTAAAGGCTTCTCACAGAGCGTACTACCCATGAACTCAGCTAGTTCACTTGCGTCCATCGAAAACCGAACCATAATAGATATTTCACGAACACCTGTGGTGTAAGCATAGATTTCATGTGCACTTGGAGGAAGTCTAATATTTGCATTTCCTTCAATTGCTGATATTTGGTGAGTATCAGTTGGAACAGGTTGATATGTGCGCGAAGAAAACGGTTCATAATCCTTGAATGTCCAAATACGCCAACCAACAAAAAGCAAGCATGCAAATCCAATAATTCCGCCAAAGGAGATTTAAACTTTTTGCCAAGAAGTTATCACTTTTGAGTTTGACGTTTTATTATCTGTCACATGCTCTCACAGTTTTGGAAGGAAATATCCAACCTTGGACATACTGCATTTATGCTTTATAAAAAGCCTTGAAACTATTATATAGATTTATGAGCTCATAACCTAGCGACTATTAATTTCGGTTCAGGCGGTATACATTTGCTATTGTCAAGCTTACCAGTAAAACCGCCAGCTAATGACGATAATCCTATTACTTCTAATGAACGAATTAGAAAAATGGGGTGAAACTTCCTCTACCTGTTGACCACCATAATAAAGAAACAATAGACCTACAATAACACAAATTGCAAAACCGGAAAAACTACCAAGTAACAAACCGAAAATTGACACTTTTTTTTGTGATAGGGTTTCGTTGGTTTTTCTTGATAAAAATTGCTAAAATAGATCGCCTCCAATTGAAGCGGGAAAAATCGAAAGAACAAAACCTATACCAAATGTAAGTGCCAAAAGAAAAAATAGTCCAAGCTGAAAGTTTCAGCTATACCCAACCTCATACCATTAATTTCAACAGCAATACTGTCGATAACCGCAAACAGAAAACTGGCAATAAGTGCAGAAAGATTCCCACTCAAAATGCCTTGAATTATTAGCCGTTTCAAAGAATTGTCTGGCTTATTCATACATTTTTAGATTTATAAGCTTATAACCTAGCGACGATTAATTTCGGTTCAGGCGGTAGACGCCATTAGTTTGATAAGGCTTGCAGTTATCTACCTGGACTGGGACGGCTAAGCCCCCAACTGGAAGCGACCAAGGACGTGGATTAATTTGCCTGCAAACGGCGCAGAATCCCCAACATCGGAGTAGCAGATAATGGACGCGTTATATTTTACAAAATTTGCAGAATAAGCATAGCCCAAAATGCAATATTTTTTATATGGATAATATGCAAATACTATATGTTTCGATGGATCATTTTACCAGCATCATTGAAATTCCTTGCGCCTAAATCTTCGCTATTGCCAAGTTAACATTATACTGGTCTTATGCTTTCGGAAACATCAACGACAACATAAATCCGATAGCATCATTATATGTTTCGCGATATATTTGGAATTACTCGTAAATTCTGGCAAGGACCTATTCGTTGTTCTTAAGCCAGTTTCTTCCCAGACTTCACGCTGGCATATCCAATATAGAGGCTATTGTTTCACCAGCCTGAATAATAACCACCAGGCGAAACAATCATTTTTGATTATCGGTTGTCGGCGATTCAGTAAGACGGTTTTGTGTTACTTGAAAAAAACAATACGCGGCCGGCAACAGTGCATGATCTTAAAATAAGCGTTGACAACCGTCTCCATTCTTCCAATACGGCATCGCCATACTACCAATTTCTATTGTTATTCACCTAAGGCATTACATCAAATGATTGAAATCTCAGATCCATGGAACATTCCTTCCATTTTTGATTATACACTGGTTAGGTATTAAGCAAGCTACCTAACTATTGGATATACTATATTTATGCCTAATAACAAAACCATTAAATATTATTATTCGGATTTATGAGTCATAACCTAGCGGTTAACAGCCGCTCGCTCTGCCGATTGAGCTGTGGAATATCCTCGTTGTTATAATGGATCAGGTACTCTCACCATTAAAATGCACATTCTGAGGGTTGGGGGACTTCATACTCCAGATCCGCTGCAAAATCAGATGGCAGCTGCACCTCATCAAAACCGGATGCCACCGTACCCTTCATTCCTTTTCCACTATAGCCGGTCGTATTCATATGGGCTCTGACAATAATCACAGTGTCTGTATCAATCTCTACCGGTCCGCCGCTGCGTACAAAGGGTTGTTCAGTAACGTGGCTGTGCCCGAGAACCCGGCGATAGAGCAACGTTCCATCTTCAGCCAGAACCTCCCACCAATCAGCGTACTGTTCACATCCGGTATCCGGGCTGACAATGCCAACAGAGAATTGGTACGTATTCGGATCTCCACTAACATTTACGGATATGACATCAGCCATAATTGCATCTGACTCTTGATCCAGTTCTACTTCCTCATTGTCCTGCGTGTCAACCAATGGATTGATTTCAGATTGATTTTGTGAACACCCCCATAACAACAGTAAGCCTAGCAATATCGACACAAGCCAAACCCTACTATTCTTACCTCGAAACATAATCTCACCCTCTTGAATTAGAAAAGTGTAACGGGCCAACAAAAGCGGGGTTTCAGGCCCCTCGCCTAGGGCTCGAATACCATCCCTGAAAGGGGCCACGAACTTAGCGGTTCGCCGACCGCCACCAGTTATGATGATTTTCGCGCATCTCTTCCTGCGAAGGCATTGGATAATACAGGATCCATTCCTTGTTGCCCAGGAAAATACCTTCCTTGATCGCGGGATAGGGGAAGTCCGGGATATGGTTGCGGTCCACCAGTTTGCGCTGCTTGCGCTCGCGATGCTTGAGATCCAGCAGGCATTCCCGCAAATGGGAAACATAGGTATACGGCAAATTCCCCACTCGCCCGTTTTCAGGATCATTGGCCAGTTCCCCCAGTTCAAGCGCCACAAAACAAATCGCCGGCCATTTCAGCAGGGTGTGTTCGGATCCTCTGGTCACAAACTTGATGAAGGATTCAGGGCCATGCGTGCTGGCGACCAGCGGCGTGACCGGCGCCACTTCCTGATACAGATGAAAGGCATCATTGCTCTCGGGGATCTCCGTGCTGCTTTCCAACCCCAGCACCTGACCGAACTCCGTCACCAGATACAGCTTGCCCAGTTTGGCAAAGTCCATGTGCTCCAGCACACGATAGCCGGAAATATACACCGAACGCTTCAAACCACCATCCGTGCGCGGCACACAGCGCTCGAACCCTTCATCAATTTCAAAGAAGGGATGGCGGAAATCGGGATCTACTTCAATGAACATGGCGCGCCCATGCAGCTTTTTATAGTCGCCGATGGCGATATACGCGCCAAATTCATCTGGCGGCAGTTGTGATGCAATCAATGCTTCAGGGAATAGGGAAAGGTAAAGGTGCTTGCGCATTTTGGGATCACTCCTGTAGAGAAAGATGATGGTTCAATTTGCCACAAAGCCCTGATGAGTTTGATTATAGCAGAGCAGTCTGTGTTGTCATTGCGAAGGAGCGTAGCGACTGTCACTTGCACCGCACTGCAAGTGCAGGTGGGCAATCTCACCCACCATCTTGGACGCTCCGCGACCACCTCGGGTGAAATCCTCCTCACAATGACATCTCAAGAGTTGTTCTTTGCGGCTTTGCGTGACACTTTTTCCACTACCCCCCGTAAAGCTCCTCATTCCTGAACGGGATCAACGCCAACACCACCGCATGGGCATACAGACTCGCGCGGGTGATCACATCACCGGTCAACAGGCCCACCGCCCCGTTCTCCTGCTTGGAATTGCTGCGCTGGAAGACCACATCATCCGCATCCCCCAGCTCCATACCGCCATGCACCAGCTCGGCCACCCGCGGCGGCAGCACGAAAGTGCCCGTGCAGCCCTTGCCCTGCAAAGAGGCTGAGCGCACAACAATCCAGGCAAAGGCATGCAGCTCGCCATTCACATCTTCCACGCCGCCCTCAATCCCCACCCAATAATCCGCCTGACCGCTTTCTGTTGTGCCTGCTCCACGCGGTTGACCGCCCCCTGCAGGGTCTCTTCATGCGTAAAAGGCTGGTCATCCACCCGGAAGGCACAGCCACACCCTGCACACTGAATTCCTCATCACTAAAAAACTGTTCAAACCCCATCATTACTGCCTGTAATTTGACCGGGTTCTGTGATGCTACAATAATTTGCTTCATTCACACACTCCTGTATCTTTCCATTTACTTATGATCTCACCCAAGGCCGCCAGGGCGCAAAGAAAATAACGCCAACACAGTACCCTACACTGTACGCCCCAATAAATATCTCATGAAACCTCGCGCTGCTTGAGCCGCATTGGCTAGATCTCTGATTGACTGCGTTCCTTTCCTGCCTAATTTTACTTCACCCGGACGGCCACCATATCCAGATAACAAATCTCCCTTTATTTTTAGCTTCTTCTCACCCCGCAAAATGAATGATTCGGGTATCATATAGGTAATGTGAATTTGTAAAGCGCACAACACACGTTAAGGAAATCAGTATGCCTCCACAAATCGCCCCCCTCCAGGTTTTGCAGTCCGCTTTCCCGGGCATCCAGGAAAATATCGCCCGGCAAATGACGAAGGCCGGTAAAGTCTGTGAATATCCTGAAGAGACCACCCTCTGCCATGAAGGCGCCTATGAAGATGTCTTCTACATTCTCCTGGATGGCGAAGTGCAGGTAACCAAGCTGATCAACGCCAGCGAGGTGCATGTACTCAAGCATCTGCAGCCCGGTGATTTCTTTGGGGAAATGGGTATCATCCACGATGCGCCGCGGGCGGCATCCATCTGCACCACCGTGCCCACCAGGGTGCTTGAAATCCAGAAATCCGACTTTAATGACCTGCTGGAGCACAGCAGCATCATCTCACGCGCCATGATCCTTGAGGTCAGCCGGCGGCTGCGGGAAAATGATGAAATGGCGATCGAGGACCTGCGCCTGAAAGCCAAAGAGCTGGCCAATGCCTACCAGCAGTTGGCCGAGCTTGAATTCGCCCGCCGTGAATTCCTGACCACCATCGCCCACGAGCTGCGCACCCCGCTGATGGCGGCCAACGGCTTCATGCAAATCATCAGCATGGGGAAGCTGAAAGGGGAAACCCTCTACTCCGCCCTGGATACGGTCTCCAAAAACATCGAAGACATCATGACCCTCACCAATGACATCCTCTTCCTGCAGGAAATGGATCTCATCCTGCCTGAATTCCAACTCACCACGATCAGCGAAGTGGTCGTCAACGTCGTCGAGAAATACCAGAAAGCCGCCGAGAAGAACAAGATCGGCCTGCGGCTGGTAATTGCCCCCGGACTGCCCGAGATCAAGGCCGACGCCAACAGTCTCGAGCGCGCCCTTTCGGCCATCCTGGACAATGCCATCAAATTCAGCCCCGACGGCGGCTCAGTAGTGATCACCGTCGGCAAAACCGAAGACTCGCTGGTTGGGCATCAGCATACAGGACCAGGGCATCGGCATCCCCGAACTGATGTGCTGCCGCGCATCTATGACCGCTTTTTCCACGTGGACAAAATCGGGGAAAATCTTTTCCGCGGTGTGGGGCTGGGGCTCTCCATCGCCCGCCAGGTGATCGAACAACACGGCGGACGGATTGAAGTGGAAAGCGAACCAGGCAAAGGTTCCAATTTCACCATCTATCTGAAAATATAACCAAACCACCTGGGGGAAATCCGCTTACCGTACACAAAAAATCGCGCCGCATGGCGCGATTTTTTTCATTACAATTGTACTTTCTTCCATATAAAATGCCTCTCCCCCACCTTACAAACGCCTTTCGCTACGATTAAAAGAGAATAAATCTGCTTGCAAATTGGCTCCATTTCGTTTATACTGTGGATAAATGTGGGAGGAAGTGGGAGAAAGTGGAGCGCCGGAGCTATCCGGCGTTCGGTGTTATAAGGAGAGGTAGAACAAATGTTCTTGGGCCAGTTCGTCCATTCGATTGATACAAAGAGCCGTTTGACCATCCCGGCCAGCTTTCGTGGGATGCTGGACGATGGCGCTTATATCACCCAGGGACTCGACCCCAACCTGATGGTGCTGACCCCGCCTTCCTTCATGGCGCTGTATGACCGGGTCAACAAACTGAGCATGACGGATCCCAAAGCCCGCGACCTCAAACGATTGATCTTTGCCAATGCTGCCGAGGTTAAACTGGACAGCGCCGGCCGCATTCTCATTCCACAATTTCTGCAGTGAGTTCGCCGGTATTGAAGGCTCTGCCCTCGTCGTTGGCGTCGGCAAGCATTTTGAAATCTGGTCGCCAGGATTATGGGCGAAAGAAACCGAAACACTGAATGATCCAGCAGCAAATGCGGACCGTTTCATTGATCTGGATCTTCCCATCTGATCAAATGGATATGATGAACCCTAATCAGCAGGCTCCGCATTTACCAGTACTTTACCATCAAATTATAACCGCTTTGCGCCCAACCAGCACGGGGAAATATCTGGATGCCACTGTCGGAGCAGGAGGACATGCCCGCGGCATTCTGGATGCCAGCTCACCGCGCGGTGAACTCCTCGGGATGGACCTTGACAAACAGGCGCTGGCGATCGCTGACCAGCGCCTCGAACATTATAAGGGCAGGTATACTCTCGTACAGGCGTCTTACATCCACCTGCTGGATGCTATGCAGAACATCGGGTGGAAAGAAGTCAACGGGATCGTCATCGACCTGGGACTGTCCTCCATGCAACTGGACACCCCCGAGCGCGGCTTCTCCTTCCGGCTGGAAGGTCCGCTGGACATGCGCTTTGACCCCGACCGCGGCATCTCTGCCGCTGACCTGGTCAACCAGTCCGGCGAGAAAGACCTGGCCGACATCATCTGGCGCTACGGAGAAGAGAAGCAATCCCGCCGCATTGCCCGTGCCATCATCGCCGCCCGGCCGGTGTACACCACCAGCCGCCTGGCCGAGATCATTGCCAGCGCAATGAAAGGCAAGCGAGGCAAGACGCACCCCGCCACGCGCACTTTCCAGGCTCTGCGCATCGCCGTCAACCAGGAACTCCAATCGGTAGAAACCTTTCTACCGCGGGCAGTTGAAGCCCTGGCCCCCGGCGGAAGGCTGGCCGTAATTTCCTTCCACTCGCTGGAAGACCGCATTGTCAAACAGTATTTCGCGCGGGAAAGCAAAGACTGCATCTGCCCGCCCGAACAGCCAATCTGCACCTGCAATCACAAAGCCATTGTGGAACGCATTACCAAACGCTCCATCGTTGCAGATGAAGACAGAAATTACCGATAACCCACGGGCACGCAGCGCGCGGTTACGGATCGTAGAAAAGAAACTGGCATAAATTTTGCAAGTAAATAACGTGTAGCATTTTATTGGATAAGCAGACAAGACACAAAGAGACCAGAAACAATATGCCAACGAAAAAGTCACAAGCTCACCAGCAGGCCCCCTGGCGCGTCCAACTCCAACGGATCGGCATCTTTCTGCTCGCCCTGGTGATCGTCTCTCTGGTAGCAAGCGTGTACCTGTATTTCAGCGCTCAGATCGCTGATGTTGGTGTTGAAATCTGGAGAATGGAAGCAACCCGCGAAGCTGCCTACTACGACATTGAAAGCCTGCAATCAGAACTGGCACAAGAAACCGCGGTCGATAAATTGGAAGAACAGGCAAAAGAAATGGGCTTCACCCGCTATTCACCACAAGAAGTGGAATATATGGTGATCAGTGGATACTACGGGCGGCAGCCAGCCACAATCGGAGACACTACCCCTGCTGAAACCGGCCCCGACGCAATCATCAAACCAGCCTATACCCAATCTTTATGGGAATGGCTGCTGGAAAACCTGCTCAAGTTGAGCAGCCGGTAAACTTTTTATTGACAAGGAAGACAGGATGTCATCCAATTTTGATCTGAGAACCAATATCATAAAAATCATCTTCACCCTGGTCGCTTGCGCGTTCCTGGTGCAGATTATTCATTTGCAGATCACTGGCCCGAATGAAGACATCCTGCAATGGTGGGAATTGTATTCCGCCGGTCAGGAAAAGGAAATTCCCCCTACCCGCGGCATCATCTACGATCGCAACGGCAACGCCCTGGCAACCAACTACACCGTCTATTCAGTTAACATCAGTCCAGAGCAGGTGTATTGGAGAAAAAATAAAGAGACGATCGCCAATGTGCTTTCCCGCATCCTGGACATGTCACGCGGAGATGTATATGATATCGTCGATATTACTGCTGAAGAAGCCAAAACAAAAAATATGCTGGTAGCCAATTTCGTTGACCAGGAGCAAATTGACCAGATCGCATTTACCAAAGCAGAATACTCGGAGCAAATCGGCACAAAAAAGAATCCCGCTCCCAGCCTGTATGGTGTTTATTGGGATCCTTTCCTCATCCGCAACTATCCTGAAGGCGATCTGGCCTCCAACATCCTCGGCAAAATGAACAAATATGGCGAGGTCTACTTCGGTGTGGAAAAGAAATACGATGAACTGCTCTCCGGCACACCCACCACAACGCTGGTCACCAATCAGCCCAATGTAGTGGATGAAGGCGACTGGCCTGAAGGGGCCAGCCTGATCCTGACCATTGACCGCGAGATCCAGCGCACGGTAGAAGACATTCTGAGATCCCATGTTGATGCAACCAATGCCCTGTCTGGAACCATCATCGTGATGGACCCCGAGACAGGTGACTTGCTGGCAATGGCAACAGATGTACGCAACAAACTGGATCTGCCAGAATCTGACAGCAGAATCGCTTTTCCCAATCCTGCGATCTCTGACTTATACGAACCTGGCTCGGTTTCAAAGGTCATCACCATTTCTGCAGCCATTGACAGCGGGATAAGGAAGCCAGATGACACCTTCTTTGATGCCGGTTACCTCGAAGTCGGCGGCGTACCAGTCGTAAACTGGTACCCGATTCCAAAAGGCACCGTCACCATGACCGAATGTATGCTCTACTCCATCAACTGTCTGCCTGGCTGACATGGCAGATGAAATGGGCTATGATACCTTCTACAAATACCTGGATGCGTTCAACGTCGGGTCATCTCAGCGGGATTGACCTGGAAGGGGAACGGGTTTATCCGTTGAACGCAGCCACGGATATGAGCAACCTGGCAGGCAATTCTTTTGGACAGGGCATGAATGTTACCCCTCTCCAGATGTTATCAGCCATCTCCGCCGTTGCCAATGACGGCGTAATGATGACACCGCGTGTTGTGCGCAGCGTGATCAGCAATGGACGCCAATACGAACTGCCCATTGAGGAGATCAACAGACCCATTTCAGCAGAGACGGCGCACACCGTTTCGGAATTGCTGGCAAATTCATTGGAAGGCGAAGCCAAAGTGGTACGTTCCCGGTTATCGCCTGGCTGGTAAAACGGGTACTGCCCAAATCTCGCCGCACCCGGAGCACCCTGAATACGGAAGGGCCTACCGCACCGATGCCACCAATGCTTCCTTCGTTGGCTGGGGGCCGGTAGAAGATCCAAAATTCATCGTCTATGTCTGGCTGGAAGAGCCGGATGGTGAATGGGGCTCCATTGTCGCGACACCGATCTTCTCTGAAGTCGTGAATGAGCTGGTGGTATTGATGGATATCCCGCCAGATGACGTACGCATCCAACTTGCGAATGACCCTATGAGGTTGAAACAAAGTGTTAACACTGAATGATGTTCTTGAAGCCTTAACGGGGCAACGCCCTGCCAAAGCCTCCCTGGTAATCAGCGAGGCTTGCATTGATTCTCGGCAGGTCATCCCCGGCGCGCTGTTCATTGCCCTGTCGGGCGAAAACGTGGACGGACATGACTTCATCGCCCAGGCTTTTCAGTGCGGCGCAGCCCTGGCATTGGTGCAGCGTGACTTGTCTGCCCAATTCCCGGTGATTGACCTGCGCTCGGGCAGCCTGCCCCAGGAATATCAACAGCCACAAGAACCAACCTGCCTCCTGGTGGAAGACACCCTGCAGGCCTTGCAGCAGATCGCCCGCTTCTGGCGCCGCAAGCAAAATCTGCGCGTGATTGGCATCACCGGCAGCGTTGGCAAATCAACCACCAAAGAACTGGTCACGGAAGTTCTCAAATCACGCTACCACACCTTAAAAAACATCGGCAACCTGAACAATGAAATCGGTCTGCCGCTCACCATTCTGCGCATGGGAGAAGGACACGAACGCGCAGTGCTGGAGATGGGCTTCTTCGTTCCCGGCGAGATCAAGTTCCTGTGCGATATTGCCCTGCCACAGGTGGGCGTCATCACCAACATCGGCATCGTCCATGCCGAAAGGGCTGGCTCTCAGGAGATCATCGCGCGCGGCAAATCGGAACTGATCCAGTCCCTGCCCGCCGCCCCGGAAGGTATCGCCATTCTCAACTACGACGATCCCTTGGTACGGCCAATGGCAGAGCTGACTGACGCGCGCATTTTCTACTACGGGCTCAGCCCTGAAGCAGACCTGTGGGCGGATGAAATTGTTGGCATGGGGCTGGACGGCATCCGTTTCCGCCTGCACTACAAAAACGAAGTGCTGCACCTGCGTGTGCCGCTCATCGGACGCCACTCGGTACACACTGTCCTGCGGGCAGCCGCCGTGGGCCTGGTCGAAGGCTGCTCCTGGAACCAGATCATTGACGGCTTGCAGCACGGCAGCACCAGCCAGCTTCGTCTGGCTGCGGTCCACTCCAAAAGCGGCGCCCTCCTGCTGGACGATACCTATAACGCATCGCCCCAGTCTACCCTGGCCGCCCTCAACCTGTTGAGCGAGATCGAAGGACGGCGCATCGCTGTCCTGGGCGATATGCTGGAACTGGGGCCCTACGAAGCCAAAGGCCACATCATGGTCGGTGTCCGTGCTGCAGAAGTATGCAGCCAGCTCATCGCGGTCGGCGAACTGAGCCGCACCACAGCCCAGGCCGCCCGTCAGGCGGGGATGTCCGCCAGAAAAATCCAGTGGTTCGCCACTGTCCCGGAAGCTATCGAATATTTGCAGGGCCGCCTCCAAAAACGGGATGTTGTCCTCGTGAAAGGTTCTCGTGGGTTGAAAATGGAACGGATCACCGCCGCATTGGAGGCCGCCTCATGATGCAAGAGACTTCTCTCACCCTGACCATCAGCATGTTGAGTTTCATGATGGCCGTCATTTGGGGCGGACCTCTGAAGCGCGTCCTGCGCACTTTGAAAATCGGCAAGCTGATCCGCGTCGAAGGACCAGACCGCCACATCACCAAGATGGGTACTCCCACCATGGGCGGCGTGATGTTCATTTTGCCGGTGCTGTTGATCACCGTACTATTCAACGCCGCCTCTCTGTTTGGCCTCGGCCTGCAATCGCAGGAGGTCTTCCTGCCGATGATCGTCATGCTGGTCTACGGCATCCTCGGCTCGATTGATGACTGGGAAGGCGTGCGCGGCCCGCGCCGCGGTCTGGGGATGCGCGCCCGCACCAAATTCATCCTGCAAACCGCCATTGCACTGGTGGTGGCCTACTTCCTGCGCGAAAATTTGACCGTTCCACAACTGTTCTGGCCGGGCGTAGAGATTTCATTCAATCTGGGCTATTTCTACATCCCGATTGCCGCCTTCATCATCGTTGGTGGTTCAAACGCAATCAATTTTACCGATGGCCTGGACGGCCTGGCCGGTTTGATCTCTGCCACCGCCTTCCTCGCCTATGGCGGGATCGCCCTGCTGCAAGGGCAGGTCTTCCTGGCCCGTTTCTGCTTCACGCTGGTGGGCGCGCTGTTCGGCTTCCTGTGGTTCAATGTTCACCCGGCAGAAATGTTCATGGGCGATGCTGGCTCCCTCTCATTGGGTGCTACCCTGGGCGTGGTCGCACTGATGACCGGCCAATGGCTCTTGCTTCCCGTGATTGCCATCATTCCTGTCAGCGAGACGTTGAGCGTCATCCTGCAAATCGCCTATTTCAAGCTCACCCACGGCAAGCGCCTTTTCAAAATGGCGCCCCTGCATCATCATTTCGAATTACTGGGATGGAGTGAAACCCAGGTCGTCCAGCGTTTCTGGCTGGTAAGTCTGTTATTCGCCATGCTCGGCGTGGCAATTGTGTTGGCATAAGGCAACATGAAGAAAAACTGGAATGGACAGAAAGTAGTGATCCTGGGTGCCGCCCGGCAAGGGCTGGCGCTGGCTCGCTACCTGTCCACACAGGGCGCACAGGTCATCCTCAACGACCGGCGTCAGGCAGAGCAACTGGTTGACGAGCGGGAGAAGATGTCCGCCTACCCCGTGCAATGGGTACTGGGCGAGCATCCCCTCAGTCTGCTGGACAGCACAGACTTGTTGTGCGTCTCCGGCGGCGTGCCGTTGACCCTGCCCATCATCCAGGAAGCCGTCCGCCGGGGAATCCCCCTGTCGAACAATTCGCAGATCTTCATGGAAGCTGTCCCCTGCCCGGTGATCGGGATCACCGGCTCCGCCGGAAAGACGACTACCACTACCCTCCTGGGGCGCATGGCGCAGCTAGCTGCCGCACCGGACCAGAAAGTATGGGTAGGCGGCAACATCGGTCTGCCCCTGATCGACCGTCTGGACGAAATCAGCAAGAACGACATCGTCATTCTGGAGTTCTCCTCCTTCCAGCTGGAGCAGATGACCCTCTCGCCTGCGGTGGCAGCGGTACTCAACATCACCCCCAACCACCTCGACCGGCACGGTACGCTGGAAGCCTATACCGCCGCCAAAGCGCGTATCCTGGCTTTCCAGCAGGAAAGCGACGTTGCCATCCTCTCCCGTGAAGACACCGGCGCCTGGGCACTGGCAGAGAGTGTCAAGGGCCGTCTGGTTTCCTTCGGCTTTGACCAGCCCCCCGCCGGGCAAACCGGCACATACCTTGCAGGAGAGGAGTTACGTCTCTTTGACGGGCAAGCTTCACAAGTGCTCATGCAGCGGTCTGACATTCAACTGCGCGGAGAACACAACCTGCGCAACGTGCTGTCTGCCTTTGCGATTGCCCACGCTGCCGGCTGGGATGCGAGCAAGTTGGCCGCGGCCATCATCGATTTCCATGGCGTTGCCCACCGGCTTGAATATATCCGTACTTTACGCGGCGCCCGCTGGTACAACGACTCGATTGCCACCGCACCAGAACGCACCATTGCCGCGATTCAGTCTTTTGATGAGCCGCTTGTCCTTCTCCTCGGCGGCCGCGACAAAGACCTGCCCTGGGATACGCTGGCAAAGCAGATTCACCAGCGCGTGGACCATGTCATTGTCTTTGGCGAAGCAGCCGGAAAGATAACCAATGCGATTGGTTCCCTGAAAAACGGCCAGCGCCCCTACACCCTGGCAAAATACGACCGGCTAGAGGACGCCATTCAGGGTGCTGCACAAGTATCTGAAGAAGGAGATGTCGTCCTGCTTTCACCAGGCGGCACCAGTTACGACGCGTTTAACGATTTCGTTGAGCGCGGGGAGTGTTATCGGAAATGGGTCAAACAACTTTCGTAAAGCCTGGCAAAGTCCAGAGCAAAGATATCCGAAAAAGTCTGCGCACATCGCGTATTGACCTGCCTTTCGTGCTGATTGTGATCTGTCTGATTGCCATCGGTCTGCTGGCGGTTTATTCCACCAGTTGGGTGCAGAGCAAGCTCCTTTATGGCTCTCCGCATGCCTTCGCGCTTCGACAAATTCTGTGGACCATCATCGGCAGCAGTGTCGCTGCTTTTTTGGCATTCTATGACTATCACAAGCTGAAAGACCTGTCACTGATCATCATGGGTGTGACCATCATTCTGCTCATCATCGTTTTGCTGCCCTTCGCCGGTTCGCTGGGACGCAATCTGATCCAGAACTCTGTTCAGCCTTCCGAGCTGGCAAAAGCTGTCATCGTGATTTATCTCGCTGTCTGGCTGGATGCGCGCAAAGATGTCCTGAACAGTTTCACCCTCGGTTTCATCCCCATGATCTCTATCGTTGGGATTGTCGGCGGATTGATCCTCATCCAACCGGATGCCAGCGCGGTATTGACCGTATTCATCCTCGGCGGATTGCTGTTCTTCTTTGCTGGCGGTAACCTGCGCCAGATTTTCCTCCTGGTCATCATGGCCTCTGCCATTGGCTATCTGGTTGTCCTCATTTCCGGAAAGATGGACCGCATCACCCTTTTCATCGGCAGTCTGGGTGATGTCAGCGCGGCCCCTGAACAAATTCAGCGTGCCATCCAGGCCATCAGCCGCGGCGGACTGTTTGGGGTCGGCATCGGCAACTCGATCACCAAAGACACTGGCTTGCAGGTAGCCTGGACAGACAGTATCTTCGCTGTGATTACCGAAGAAACCGGCCTGATAGGCGCCACCACCGTCATCGGCCTGTACATGGCCCTCCTGTGGCGCGGGTTGGAGATCGCCAATCGCGCACCAGACCTGCTTGGCAGATTGCTGGCCAGCGGCATGACCATCTGGATCGCAATTGAAGCCTTGATCAACATCAGTGTAATGCTCTCTCTGATTCCTGTAGCCGGCAACGCCCTGCCCTTTATCAGTATGGGTGGCTCCAGCATGGTCACATCGCTGGCTGCTGTCGGCATTATTTTGAATATTTCACGCGCTGCAAAAAAAGAAACCAAAAAATCAGCGCCAGTAGAAAGGACGTCTAGTGCGGCTTCTGATATGCGCAGGCGGAACGGGCGGCGGAGTGTATCCCGCAATGTCCATTCTGCAAGCACTCGGGCAAGATAAAGACCTGACCACACTGTGGGTGGGCGGCGAAGGCGGCATAGAAGCCGACCTGGTTACGCGCGCCAACGTGGCGTACAAGTCTATCCCTGCCGCCGGAGTACACGGCGTCGGGCTGCGTACCCTGCCAGGCAATCTCATCAAATTGCTGCGGGGCACTTTGGCTTCCCGGCGCATCCTGCGCGACTTCAACCCTGACGTCGTCCTCTTCACCGGTGGCTACCTCGCCGTGCCGATGGCCGTAGCAGGCTGGCGGGTACCCTCCTTGCTGTACGTGCCCGACATCGAACCCGGTATGGCCCTTAAAGCCATTTCCCGATTTGCCTCGCGCATCGCCCTGACCACCGAAACGTCAGCGCAATACTTCAGTAAAAAGAGCCGCCTGGCCGTAAGCGGTTATCCCACCCGCGCTGATCTCGTTCCCCAGGCCAGGGAAGAAGCCCGCCAGCGGCTGGGACTGCACGATGAATTACCCGTGATCCTGTTCTTTGGCGGCAGCAAAGGCGCCCGCACCATCAACCGCGCCCTGGCAAATATCTTGCCGCAGTTATTGAAAAAAGCCCAGGTGCTGCACATCAGCGGCAAACTGGACTGGGATGAAGTTGAAGAAAACAGAAAGTCTTTGGCCCCTGAACTGGCGCAGAACTACCACCCCATGCCTTACCTGCATGAAATTGGGGACGCCTTTGCAAGCGCGGATCTGGTCATCTCAAGGGCGGGTGCGGCTACCCTCGGGGAATATCCCCTCTTTGGACTGCCCGCCATCCTCATCCCCTACCCCTACGCCTGGCGTTACCAGCGCGTCAACGCCGAATATCTGGTGCAGCGCGAAGCTGCCCTGATGATCCGCGATGAAAATATGCAGGCTGCATTGCTCAAAACCATTGAAAACCTGCTGGCTTCGCCTGAAAAACTGGTTCTCATGAGCAATGCGATGAAAAGCCTGGCGCAACCGCAAGCTGCAAACAAGCTGGCAAACCTTGTCCGCGAAATGGCCGGACAGGCAGGAGAAATATTGTGATTGGATTAAACGTCTTTTTCTGGTTCATGGTATGTCTATTCGCTATCATCGGTTCCATGCGCGGCTGGGCAAAAGAATTGTTGGTCTTTTTCTCTATCATCCTGAGCCTGTTTGTGATCAACGTCCTGCAGGAATTTGCCCCCTTCGTGCAAAACCTGGTTGCTGGGGATTCAGATTCTGCTTTGTTCTGGCTGCGCCTCGTCATCCTGGCCGCCCTGGTTTTCTTTGGCTACCAGGGACCAAATATCTCAAAGCTCGCAGCAACCAACAAACTCAACCGCGAAAAATTCCAGGACTCCCTGCTCGGTGTCTTCCTCGGTGCGATCAATGGGTACTTCATCTTCGGCACAATCCTTTTCTACTTGAATGAAGCCCAATATTCTGCACTGAGCAAACTGATCATGGCCCCGGACCCCCTGACCCCTCAGGGGCAGCAGTTCTTGACCTGCTCAAAGCACTGCCGCCCACATGGCTGCTCAAGGCTGGCTCTCCGTTTATCTACTTCGCCGTAGCAATCGCATTCGCATTCGTACTGGTGGTGTTCTTATAATGACTGACGTACATTTGATCGGCATCGGTGGCAGCGGACTATCCGCAATTGCCCGCCTCCTGATAGAGAGCGGCAAATCCGTCACGGGTTCAGACCAGGTGCTTTCTCCTGAAGCACAGGCTCTCGTCCGCGATGGTGTCCGCATCTCCATCGGTCACGACGCGCAAAATGTGCTTGGTGCCGATCTGGTGGTACGTTCCTCCGCCATTCCTGACAGCAACCCTGAAGTACAGGCTGCCCGCAAAGCCGGCATTCCCGTCCTCAAGCGCAGTGACTATCTCGGGCAGTTGATGCTGAATGACAAATGCATCGCCATTGCCGGAACCCACGGCAAAACGACCACCACCGCCATGACAGCCAGCACCATGAGTGCCCTGGGCCTTGACCCGTCCTACATCATCGGCGGCATTGCCAAAAACCTGGGCAGCAATGCCCACGCCGGGCAGGGCGGCTACTTCGTCATCGAAGCGGATGAATATGACCGCATGTACCACGGGCTGACCCCATACATCGCTGTCATTACCAACATGGAACACGACCACCCGGACTGCTTCCCTACCCCGCAGGACTACCGGGAAGCCTTTGCAATCTTTGTCGGCAACATCAAACCAGACGGCATCTTGCTGGCCTGTGCAGATGATCCGGAAACAATGCTACTGGCAGAACAAGCCGCTGCAAGCCGCACTGTCTTCACCTACGGCCAGCATGAAAACGCCCACTATCAGGCGCAGGACATTCAGCGAAATGCAGCAGGCGGCTTCAGCTTCAACATCATGCACCGCCAGCAGCCTCGGCGAAACCGCTGCCCTTCTGGCTGCCGTTTCACTGAGTGTGCCTGGTTTTCACAATATTTATAACGCCACTGCCTGCATGGCCATCGTCCATCAGCTTGGCCTTGACCTGCCAGAAGCCGCTGCGGCATTGCAGCAGTTCAGCGGTGCAGGCCGCAGGTTTGACCTGCGCGGTACTGCCAACGGCGTGACTGTGATTGACGACTATGCGCATCACCCCACCGAGATCACGACCACCCTGGAAGCAGCCCGCACCCGTTTCCAGCAGCGCCGCCTGGTCGTCGTCTGGCAGCCGCACACCTATACACGCAGTGAAGCCCTGCAGGATGAATTCATTCAGGCGCTGGGCAATGCAGATCTGGTTATTGTTACCAGCATCTATGCTGCGCGGGAAAAAGACAATGGTTTCTCATCCCGCCAGATCGTCAGAGAATATGCCGGCCAGCACCACCAGCTATGCACCTGACCTGGAAGATGCGGCCCATCAGCTCCTCAAAAAATTACAGCCCGGGGACGTGCTGCTGGTCCTCTCCGCTGGAGATGCCATTCAAATCAGCGAAAAAGTCTTTGCTGCTCTGCAGAAATTGGAGGCAGAAAATGCCTGAAAAAGAAAAACGATCCTATCACATGGACACAGACGCCCTGCCAGGGATGAAACTGACCCCCGCCGGCCGTTTAGCCCCCCAGGAACACGAAGCCTTCATCGAGTGGATGGACCGCTCCGGATTGGATGAACACCAGCGAAAAGACATTCTCGATCGTTTGATCGACCGTTTGAAAGGATTATAAGACGCATGACAGCTTCTTCTGCGATGCCCTTCCCCATGCAAGCCCTGCGTAACGCTTTCGGCAGCAAACTGCAAGAAAACGTGATGCTTGCTCATTACACCACCGCACGTGTCGGTGGTGCGGCGGAAGCCATGCTCGTCGTTCGTTCTGCCAATGAGCTGGCAGACACTGTGCAGAAGTTGTGGAACTTGCAAGCCCCCTACCGCGTGCTGGGCGGCGGCTCCAACGTCCTCGTCAGTGACAAAGGCCTGCATGAAGTCATCGTCATCAACCGCGCCAATCAGATCAAAGTGGATGCCCACACCAATCCGCCCACTGTATGGGCTGAGTCTGGCGCATCGATGGTAAGCATCGGCAAGCGGCTTGCCCTGCGTGGGCTGGCAGGCTTCACCTGGGGCACCTATATCCCCGGCACGCTGGGCGGCGCCATTTACGGTAATGCTGGAGCCCACGGCGGAGACATCGCCAGCCAATTGATCCTGGCAGATATCTTGCATCCTGAATTAGGTAAGGTGCAATGGACAGGCAAACAATTTGAATACGGCTACCGGTCAAGCATCCTCAAGCGTACCGACAGCAAGGCGATCATCCTTTCTGCCGTTCTGGAGCTATCCCACAGTACCCGCGAAGAGGTAGAAAAATGCCTGGAAACCATCCTCAACCGGCGCATAAAAATGCAGCCTCCCGGTTCCAGCCTCGGGTCAATCTTCAAGAACCCCGAGAATGACAAATCCGGGCGCCTGATCGAGGCAGCCGGGCTGAAGGGAACCCGCATCGGCGATGTGGAAATCAGTCAAAAACACGCCAATTTCTTCGTCAATCACGGCGACGCCAAGGCCAAAGATATTTATTCGTTGATCCGTCTGGCACAGCGAACCGTGAAAGAGAAATTTGACGTACAACTGGATATGGAAATTGAATTATTGGGTGATTGGACAGAAAATGAAGAATAAAATGCAGATTGGTGTGATATTCGGGGGACGTTCCGGCGAACATGAAGTTTCGCTGCGTTCTGCGCGCTTTATCATCTCCATGCTTTCCCCTGAGAAATATGACGTCACCTGCATTGGCATTACCAAAGACGGGCGCTGGCTCTCGGGAGACAACGTTCTCGATGCTTTCGATACGGGAAAAACCGGCGATTTGTGGCCGGTCACCATCCTGCCCGAACCGGGGAACAACACCCTGTA
The DNA here is from genome assembly GCA_963753895.1 of uncultured Chloroflexia bacterium. Taxonomy (GTDB): domain Bacteria; phylum Chloroflexota; class Anaerolineae; order Anaerolineales; family Anaerolineaceae; genus SMBSF63. The sequence continues at coordinate 19,939 of CAVWEE010000004.1, forward strand.
CGCCTTCAAGCAAGGCGAAGGCAGCACAGTCCTGGAAGCACAGATTGACCTGGACGTGGTTTTCCCCGTTCTGCACGGCACTTTCGGCGAAGACGGTACCCTGCAAGGGCTGCTGGAAATGGCCGGGATTGCCTATGCCGGTGCGGGCGTGCTTGGATCAGCCGTGGGCATGGACAAAGCCCTCTTCAAAGACGTGCTGCGCGCGCACAACCTGCCGGTTGTCAAAGCGGTCATCGGCAACGTATTGGATGTACGCCATCGCCTGCAAGAACTGCTGGATGATGCAGAAGCCATTGGGAATTACCCCCTGTTCGTCAAACCGGCCAACATGGGCTCATCAGTGGGCATCACCAAATGCCGCAGCCGCTCGGATTTGATGGAAGGCGCAATGGATGCCATTCGCTGGGACCGCCGCATACTGATCGAGCAGGGCATCAACGCCCGCGAGATCGAAGTCAGTGTCATGGGCAACGAAGACCCGCAGGTCTCCCTGCCCGGCGAGATCCGCCCCAAGGCAGATTTCTACACCTACCAGGCCAAATACCTGGATGACACTTCTGAGCTGATCATCCCTGCCCGGCTGGATGCGGAAACTACTCACTATATCCAGCAAACGGCATTAAAAGTTTATAAAGCAATCGACTGTGCGGGTCTGGCCCGTGTCGATTTTCTGATGGACAAGGACAGCGGGCAAATCTTCGTCAACGAAGTCAACACCATGCCCGGCTTTACCAGCATCAGCATGTATCCCAAATTATGGGAAGCCAGCGGCATCCCCAGCCAGGAGTTGGTGGACCGCTTGATTGAATATGCAATAGAACGGAAAACTGTGCGCGACGGGTTGGAATACCAATATGGGAGCGAAGTATGAGCAGAACAACAAAAGCTGCAAACACCCGTGCCGAACAAATTCGCCAACGCCGGAACAATTCAAGCACTTCCCGGCAGGAAAACGGTCGGCGAGGGGGGCGCAGCAAATCACAGATGCAGTCCAAATATTACGAAGTCAGTGTTCCGCCTGTCGTGGTGCGCGGTAACGTAGGCACCCCCATGCGGCAGAAGACTGTTACCCGCCAGCGCCAGCGGCGGCAGGTTGCTATTCCACTGCGCGGCAGCGGCGCCGAAATCGTCATCCCGGGCCTGCCCGTGATCCACTTTAGCGCGCGATGGATTTCCGGTGCACTGACCGCAGCATTCTTCGTCTTGATGCTTTTCGTCGTCACCTCAGGAACCTTTGAGGTTACACAGGCAGAAATTTCAGGCATGCATCGCGTAGACGCAAATGATGTTGAGGCTGTTCTTAACCTGAGCAACGAATTGATCTTCAGCATCAACCCGGCGCAAATCCAGCGCAAATTGGAAACAGCCTTCCCGGAGTTGAAGAACATTCAGGTGACCGTCAATCTGCCGGCTGAAGTTGCCATCACCGCTGAAGAAAGAAAGCCTGTCATCGCCTGGCATGCAGACGATAAAGTTTACTGGAGCGATGAAGAAGGCGTCCTCTTTGATCCCCGTGGAGAAGAACGCGAACTGCTCGTGATCAATATTAGATGGCGACATGCCATTCGAGGCCATCGAAGCCAGCCTCACCGAAGATACAGATGAACTGGCTTTTGAATTACTGACAGCCAACCCCCGAAAGGTGGACATCGCCGCCCTCTCCACCGCCCAAAAGCTGGCCCGCGAAGTGGAAGCCGGCACCGCCCTGGCCTACAGCCAGGAAAACGGTCTGGGATGGGTCAATGCCACCGGCTGTGAAGTATTTGTTGGCATGGATACAACAAACATGCAAGAGAAAATGGTTGTCTACAAAGCCATTTTAGAAGCATTGAACCTCGCAGGGCTGACTCCTTCAAAGATCAGCGTTGCCAATGTCGATGCACCCTTTTATCGATTGGAGCAGTAGGTATGGATGATCCAATTGTTGTTGGAATTGATATCGGAACGACCAAGATCTGCACACTGGTAGCGCGTCTGGAAGAGGGTCACAGCTTCCGCATTCTCGGCGTTGGCATCGAGCCATCGCAGGGGATCCGCAAAGGCACGATCATTGATATTTCCGCTGCCTCCCAGGCTGTAGCCCGCTCGGTCGAAAAAGCCCAGCGCACTTCAGGAATGGAAATCACCTCCGCCCTGGTCAGCCTGGCCGGGTCGCATGTCTCTTCGGTAAACAGCCGCGGCGTGGCCGGAATCTCAGGCCGGGTCATCGACCAGTACGATATTGACCGCGCCCTGGATGCCGCCCGAGCAATTGCCATCCCGCATGGCCGCGAGATCATCCACATCATCCAGCGCGGTTTCACCGTTGATGAGCAGGATGGCATCCGCCACCCGATCGGCATGCACGGTTACCGTCTGGAAGTGGAGGCCCACATCATCACCGCCGCTGCTGCCACGGTGGCAAACCTGCGGCAATGTGTAGAACAGGCTGGCGTGCAGGTATCCCAGTTTGTGCTCAATCCCCTGGCTTCCGGCGAGGTTGTCCTCACCGAAAACGAAGAGGAAATGGGCGTCGTCGTTTGCGATATCGGCGGCGGCACAACCGACATGGCGATCTACATCAACGGGGATGTCTGGCACACGATGGTGCTTGCCGTTGGCGGCAGCCATATCACCAATGATATTGCCCACGGCCTGCGGCTGCCAGTCACCCAGGCGGAAGAAGTCAAAAAACAATACGCTCACGCCCTCCAGCGTGAGATTGGCGAGGAAGACATGTTCAACATTCACCCATTCGGTGAAGAAGAGGCAACCCGGGTCAGCCGCAAAGTGCTGGCGCATATCGCCGAAGCGCGTGTCGAAGAAGTATTTCACCTCGTTATGCAGGAGATCAAACGCTCTGGTTATGATGGATTGCTGCCAGCAGGGATGGTACTCACCGGGGGAACCGCTAACCTGCCCGGCATCCGCAATCTTGCCAGTGAGGTCACTGGTTTACCGGTGCGCGTAGCGCAGCCGGAAGACCTGGTCGGTCTGGTGGATAAATTGCAATCACCAGAATATTCCACCAGCATTGGCCTGCTCCACTGGGCCATGTACACGAATTCAGCACTGCCATCGTCCCCCCGTGGCCCTTACAAGAAAGGAGATGGACCGAATTGGGATTCAGTAAAAAGCTTTTTCAGAAATTTGTTGCCGTAAAACTATCGGATAAAAACATATTCATTTTCACAGATAAAAAGGCAGTTCATTATTAGTAACAAGGAGGAACCCTATGGAACAACTCAATAAACCCCTCGCAGAATCATTTGCCCGCATCAAGGTAGTTGGTGTTGGCGGCGGTGGCTGCAACGCAGTCAACCGCATGATCGAAGAAGGGCTGCAAGGCATTGAATTCATTTCGGTGAATACGGATGCTCAGGCCTTGCTACTCTCCAAAGCCCGCACACGGGTACGCATTGGCGACAAATCCACCCGTGGGCTTGGCGCCGGCGGCAACCCCGAGATGGGACAGAAAGCCGCTGAGGAGTCATCAGAAGAGCTGTATCAGGTGCTGAAAGGCAGTGATATGGTCTTTGTGACTGCAGGTCTTGGCGGTGGCACAGGCACCGGTGCAGCCCCTGTGGTGGCGCAGATTGCCAAAGATATGGGCGCCCTGACCATTGGTGTGGTCACCCGCCCCTTCACCTTTGAAGGCTCTCAGCGCCAATTGTCCGCCGAGAAAGGCATCGAGCGGCTGAAGGAACAGGCAGACACCTTGATCGCCATTCCCAATGACCGCCTGCTGCAAATTGTGGACAAGCGCGCCAGCCTGACCGATGCCTTCACGGTAGCCGATGATGTGCTGCGCCAGGGCATTCAGGGCATTTCCGAGCTGATCACCGTTCCCGGTTTGATCAACCTCGACTTTGCCGATGTACGCACGATCATGTCCGAAGGTGGCGCCGCGTTGATGGCTGTTGGCCGCGCTACAGGCGAAGATCGCGCACGCATCGCTGCCGAAGAGGCCATCTCCAGCCAGTTGCTGGACATCACCATCGACGGCGCCCGCGGCATCCTCTTCAACGTGACTGGCGACTCCAGCCTGACCCTGTTTGAGGTCAACCAGGCTGCCGCCATCATCAAGGAAACAGCGCACCCCGATGTGAATCTCATCTTTGGCGCTGTTGTGGACCCGAACATGGGCGAAGAACTGCGCGTGACGGTGATTGCTACTGGTTTCGACACCAGCAACAACATCCGCCGCATGGAACGCACCCCGCGCACCAATACTTCGGAGCGCACCAAACAGACACGGCAAAACGAAATGGCCGACCAGCCTATCGTCAGCCAGCCTGCCACAACAGAATATCAGCGCCAAGTGTTGAATACCGACGACCTGGATATCCCCGCCTTCCTGCGCCGTCGCAACCAACATTAGAGTTTCAGCATTACAGTGTCCATAGGTGGGCGGGATGGCCGGCATCCACCGCCATCCCGCCCCCTCCTCCCCTTCTGCAAATCGCAAGAAAATGCAGGAGGCTGTTAGCGGTTGTCTTGCGACAAACCAGCCATGAGCAGCCATAGGTGTTCATAGCTGGTTATTGATTTTAAATAGCGTTGCCCCTCCCGCTGGTTTCGAAGTATGTTTCAGGTCTTCAAATCAAGCATCTGCCATAATCAACATCTTCTCGATTTAAATCCTGCGGGAGTTTCCCATCTGACAGTGGAAGAACCTCCTCAAGAATGAATCAAAAAAGGCAGGTCTCTCGACCTGCCCTGTAAAATTTAACTTCGCTTTCCCGTTCACGTATTACTGGATTGCAGCAGCGCCCCCACCCTGGCCCACAACTCACGAATATTGATCGGTTTGGACATATATACATCACAACCCGAAGCAATGGCCTTCTCGGCATCTCCACGAAGCGCGTTTGCCGTAATGGCAATCACCGGAACGTGCATCAAATGCTCATCCCCGCTGGCGCGCAGGCGGCGTGCCACTTCATAGCCATCAATATCCGGCAAGTTGATATCCAACAAGATCAGATCGGGCTGCAATTCACCAGCCGCTACCAGACCGTCTTCTCCGGTCATTTTTCCTCGAAATTCGTACCCGGCAGCCTCAATCGCCCGCTGCACCAATGTCAAATTGTCAGGATTATCTTCAATATACAAAACCAAATAACTCATACATAATCTCCAGCCAGTGATTTTGCCACTGACATCCAGTAATTATACTGCCTAAACTGCTTTCAAAGGAATCTCAATAAAGAACGTTGATCCTTCTCCTTCAACACCGGTACTCTCAGCCCACAATCGGCCGCCGTGCATTTCCACCAGACTACGGCTGATCGGCAGACCCAATCCCGTACCGCCCACTTTACGTGTCGATGTGGTGTCAACCTGGCTGAATGATTTAAAGACCATATCCAGTTTATTGGGCGGAATGCCCAGACCGGTATCCTTGACTTCAATGCGCGCTGATTCAGCAGACTTGCTGACAGAAATCGTGATACCGCCTTGTTCTGTAAACTTGACCGCATTGCCCAGTACGTTGATCATCACCTGGCGCATACGCACACGGTCTGCTTCCAGTTCTACCACTTCCCCTTCCGGCATCACCACATCCAGAGCAATCGACTTCTCGCGCGCCAGTGGACCAACAATATCCGTCGCTTCTTCGATCAGTGATTGAAGTTCAAATTTCTCCAGGCTGAGCGTCATCCGGCCAGCTTCAATCTTGGACATATCCAGCACATTGTTGATCAAGCTGAGCAGGTGTTTGCCGTTCTTTTCCACCAGGTGCAGGTCATTCTCCATCTGGTCGGTCACCGGGCCATCCAGCCCAAGCAAGATCACATCCGTAAAGCCCATGATCGAGTTCAGCGGGGTCCGCAGCTCATGGCTCATATTCGCCAGGAAGTCTGATTTCAGATGATCTAGCTCGCGCAGCCGTTCCACCGTTTCGGCCTGTTCCAGGTACAGACGGGCGTTCTGCAAAGCCACTGCCACCTGAGAAGTCAATGTCATTAAAATCTGGCGTTCAAGCTGAGAGAAGCGGTTCAAACGGGAATCCTGCACATCAAACACACCCAACAACTGATTACCAACGATCATCGGCAAAGCGATCTCTGCCCGGGTGTCCGGCAGCAGCTCATTCGGCAGGAAATCCGGTTCATCACCAGTATCGCCCACGATGATCTCTTCTTTCGTACGGGCAACCCGGGCCACCAACGAATGTTCAGCCGCCATAGGAATGGAATGTCCTTTTGCCAGCAGCTTTTCCCCGGCATCGCCGGAACTGGCTGACAGCACAAGGGTATCCAGGTCTTTGTCATACACATAGATCTGCGCGTGGTATACGCCAAACCCTTTTTGTGTTTCTTCCACAACTGTTTTCAACAACAAATCGGGGTCCAGCAGACGGGAAATAGCCGTACTGATCGCAGCGACCGTTTCCATATCAGCCGCGCGGCGGGTAGCCTGTTCAAACAGGAACAGGTTATTGACCACCACCGATGCCTGCTGAGCCAGCGCGCTGTAAAGACGTTCATCGGCCTGACTGAAATTGTGCACATCATCAAAATAGGTAATGATCACACCAATCAAACCATCCGGTGAATTCAATGGCAGCAGCAGGAAACCTTTGAAATCCGGGGCCGTGATTTTTACCCCTTCAACCTGCGGGGGTAGCAAAAGCGGAAGCATCAGACACCATAAAAGGCTTGTCAGGGGCGTTCAACCAGGCCTGGTGTCCCATCATGTCTGTTAATATTCGAAGCGCATCCCCATTGGCGTAACACGCCCGCCGGTATCCCGTTCCCAATGCGCCACAAGCTCAAGTTCCTCTGGCGTTTGGGACTTGACTCCCAACCACGCGGAACATACTGCACCGTTTGGCACCAGTGGCTCTGGCAGGTTGAGAAACTGCCATTAGCGCTTCCTGCAAGGTAGCCGCCGCGCTCAGGTCTGCACTGATCGCATACAACCCCTCTACCTCTGCCAGCGAGGTCGCACGCTGCTCATTGAGACGCAGGTTATCCAGATGAGAACTTAACTGCTGGGTAACAGCAGCCAGTAAATTCTGTGATTCCGTGTCCAGATTGTCAATGCCATTAAACTGCACTTCGCCAAGCACATTGTCGCGCACGGCCAGCGGCACAGACAGTTCAGCCTTATCAATCTGATCTTCCAGGCTGCCCGGTTTCACCAGGCTCTGATCATACACATAGATCAGGTCTTCTTCCCGTTGTTCAACGAGGAAGTCTTCCCACCCCTTCTGGCTCATTTGCGCCAGAGCCTGTTCAGCCTCCAGACGATAGCGTTCTGCTTCATTCAACAGACGCAGGTTATCCACCTGCTGGGAAAGACGGTCTGCCACTGCGCTGACCACCCTACGCTGGTTCTCTGTCCAATGCTGATTCTCATCTTCGAGCACCAGGCGGCCAAAAGTCTCCCCGGCAGTTTGCAAAGGGAAGGAAAGCGCATTCATTCCAGGTCGTTTACTGATCCCCTCTAATGGACGCACATCTTTGGCATCATAAACAAACCCAAACGAGCGCTTGCGTCGAATGCCATCCAAAAAATCATCCCAATTTGCCGATGCCCTGCGAGCCGGCCTGGTGTCCATTACCGTATCCACCGCACGAGGTTCTGCTTTCGGCTTCTCGGGGGCAGGCTGTGCTGGCGCGGGAGGTGCTTCCGCACGCAGCGGCTCAGCAGCAGGGGTTACCTTTGTGCTGGAAAATAACTGTTCAAGCTGGTTGTATAACCTGTCTTTCGACATAAGCCTCCAACTCCTCTGCCAATTCGCGGTATTGCCCTGCCGCTCTGCTCTTCCGCTTGCTGGAATATGCCGTCAAGGGCACACCAGCAAGCTGGCTGGCACGTACTTTTGTATCAAACCCAATGACTGTGTTCATTAACGCCTTGTTGTAATGCTCGCGGACATAATTAAGGATATCGGTGTGAAACCGTCCGCGTCTGTCATACATGGTCACCAACAAGCGATACCGTAACTGCGGATTGGTTTTTGATCGGGTCATATTGATCAACTTAAAAACCACATCCAGCGCCTGCAGGGAATAAAATTCCAGCTGCGTTGGGATCAATGCCAAATTCGCCGCGGACAAGGCCGTGATCGTTAATGCACCCAATGTCGGGGGACAATCAACTACCACCCACTTATACGATTCCGAATACCTTCGCAGAATATCACGCAGCAGGAATTCATAACCTTTATACGAAAAGAGATGGCGGGAAACCGACAACAGCTCCGAATTGGAAGGTAAAATATCCAGGTTCGGGAATGCCGTGGATTGCACCACATTTTCGAATGTTTCCCGGCCAACCAGCAGCGAAGCCACTGATTTTTCCACTTGTTCGGGATGCAGACCCAGCCCGCTGGTCAAATTGCCAGAAGGATCAAAATCAATCACCAGTGTCTTACCAGACTGCTCTGCCAGGCAAGCCCCCAGACTGGCCACCGTCGTAGATTTCCCGACGCCGCCTTTTTGATGCGTTACCCCGATCACATAAGCCATACGCTTTTATCCTTGTCCAAATCCGGGTTCATCTTATTTCTTTCGCATTCGCTGTCCAGCATCCACACCGAGGCGGATACTGGTCTTTTCAGCGCCAAGTGAATCGCCCAGTTCGCGGATCGCGACCTGCAGGGCGCTTTCCACTGAAGTGGTAGCCTGGATCTTCTGACTGATGGCGTTGATCAACGCTTCCTGCTCTGCCTGGGAACGGGTCTCCTGCAGCAATTCCTCACGTTCGGTCACATCACGGGCAAAGATGAGCACGCTGGTCACGTTACCAGCCGCATCGGTCAGCGGCGTTTTCAGTGTTGAATAAACCCGCTCTCTGCCATCCACCTGAACAATATCACGTTCAACCAGAACTGGTTCTCCCGTCTCAAAGACCTGGTTGTCATCTGCCCAGAAACCACGGATGCCGCGCTCAGGATCACCTTTCACAAGCTCTTCAGGGAAGCCAAGCTCAATATCATTCTTGCCAATGAAGTCTTCCACCGGAATATGCAGCAAGTTCTGCGTAACCCTGGTTTGCCATCACATAGCGATGCTCCAGGTCTTTCACAAAGATCCAGTCCGGGGTAGCGTTAATAATGTCACGTACCAGAGCTTCTGACTGCTGCACCTGTGTGAACTGGTAAGCATTTTGCAGTGCTGCACGCTACCTGAGAAGCCAGTGTGGTCAGAATATCAATATCTGCCTGCGTAAACCGATTAACCTTATCCGCCTGCACATCCAACACACCGCCGACCCGATCACCCAGCCATCATCGGAACCGCCAGCTCTGATTTTGTATCCGGCAGCAGTGGATGCGGCAGGAAGTTCGGGTCTGCGGTAACATCATTCACCGTCACACCCTCGCTGGTGCGGGCAGCCTGCGCCACCAGAGATTTTTCTGCATCTAATGGAATACTTCGTTGCTCAGCAACCATCTGATCACCAATCTCACCAGCACCGGAAACAAGCAATAATGTGTCTCCTTCTGGATTCATGTAATACACATGCGCATGGTACAGGCCAAAGCGCTCTTTGGTCAGATCAACCACCTGCTTAAGCAAATCATCCTGTTTTTGCTGCGACGCCGTCACTGCAGTAGCAATCTCCGCCACCGTTGCCAGCGCCTGCGCGCGTTCGGCAGTTGCTTCCAGCAGTAACACATTTTGCACAACAGGGGTCACCTGTGAAGCCACCAATTCCATCAAACTCTGTTCATCTTTAGTGAAGTTTGACTGCTTGGTTGATTCCAAAATCACACCAGCAAGGGGCTTGTCTCCATCAAACAAAGGCATCAACAACCCGGATTGTACACCCTGATCGGAGAGCCATTGCTTTAATGCATCATCAAACCTTTCATCTGTCTGATAATCATCAATCAAATGGATTTCTGGCTTTTCAAAAATATTCACCGCCGGGAATCCTGATGCCGGCATGACCATGCCAACAGGCACTACCTGAGCAGCTTCTGTTCCAGCCCAGGTTGCAAGAAAGTTCAGGGCATCAATCTTCTTGTAATCTTCTCTATTGAGATCATGGCTAACCAGCATTGCGCGATCAAATTCTACCGATTCAATCGATTCAACAATAGCTGTCAATACTTCTTGCAAGTCGCCTGCTGCATTGAGCTTCCTGCTAACATCAAACAACTTCTGCGTCTGGGCAAGTGCGACTGCGCGCTCCTGATCTGCTTTTTTGATCTCAGTAATATCAATAATCGTACCGTATTGAAGCACTGCTTCACCCGTTTCATCTCGGTCAATTTTGGCCTGCAACGTGAACCACACCACCCGGTCGCCGGGGAAAATACCGCGATATTCAAACTCATACTCATCAATATTGTTCTGGAGATTGCCAATCAGTGTTTCACCAACCCATTGCAGATCTTCCGGGTAAACAGTTTGCTCAAATGGCACCCGCCCAGTGGTAAAATCTTCTGCCGTATATCCATAACGCTGTACATTTTCTGAAACATACAGGATCTCATCCAGCATATTGTCAACCACTTTGCGCCGGAACACAATCACCGGGCTCTGCTCAACAACCGCATTCGCCTGTTCAAGCGCCTGCATGGATGCCTTTTGTTCTGTCTATCACGCAGCAAACCAACACCCAGTCACACCACATTGGTATCCAACGGTCAGGCGCAATTCATACACATAATTGTTTCCATCAGGACCTGTAAGATCAAATTCGCGGGATTGAACGGCCTGTTCATTTATTCCTTTTTCAAATGCTTCTGTGGTTACCATTGATACAGCAGGAGGCATTGTTTCTGTATAATGCTTCCCCACAATTTCTTGATCCGGCCCTTCCGACATGGAACCCACCGCTTATGAAAAAGACAACCGTGCCATTTGCATCGCAGCGGAAAATCGAGTCCGGCACAGCCTCCAGCACCACACGGGTCAACTGTTCAGCTGTTTGCACTTCTTCATACTGCCGTGCATTCTGCAAAGCCACCGCCACCTGAGAGGCCAGCGTGGTCTTAATCCGCACATCTTCTTCCGTGAAACGCCCTACCCGTTCTGACTGCACGTCCAGCACACCCAGCACTTCGTCACCAACCAGCAGGGGAACCGCCATTTCTGCCCGGGTTTCTGGCAGCAAGGGGTGCGGCAAGAAATTCGGGTCTTGCTGCACATCGTTCACGATGACACCCTCTTTACCGCGGGCGGCGCGTGCCACAAGTGACTGTTCTGCCGCCAATGGAATTGAGCGTTTTTCCGCGACCATCTGCCGCCCCACATCACCGGCACCGGAACGCAATTCCAGCGTGTCTCCTGCATCATTCAACATGTAAACATGCGCATGGTACAGAGCAAATCGTTCTTTGGTCAGATCCACAACCTGCTGCAGCATCGCTTGCGGGTCCTGGGTCGCCGAAACTGCCGTGGACACCTCTGCCACCGTTACGAGTTCCTGCGCACGTTTCGACGTGGCCTGCAACAGAAGCTCATTTTGCACCACAGAGTTCAACTGCGCTGCAGCCAGTTCAAACGCGCGTTCTTCTTGCTTTGTGAAATAATCTATTTCCTTGGATTCCAGGAACACAGCTGCAAACGGCCTGTCACCATCCAGCAGCGGCAATAAGATCCCTGATCGCAATCCCTGACCGAGCAGCCACTTTCTCATGGCTTCATCCAACCGCTCATCTGTTTCAAAGTCATTGAACACAAACAGATCTGGTGTCGTGAACAAACTCACCACCGGGAACACGGTTGCCGGGAACTGCGCCCCGACTGGTGTCACTTTGCCCTCACCGGTGCCATCCCAATTGGCGATGACATGAAGTGTCTCAATTTCAGCTTCTTCATTTGTATCCAGACCAAGAATGAATGCCCGGTCCAGTTTTTCCGTGTTTACCATATTAACAACGGTATTCAAAATATCTGCATACCCACTGGCTGTGTTCAACTTCCGGCTGGTTTCATACTGGCTCTGCGTTTCAACCAGCAGTTCTTCACGCTCGGTCACATCTCGGCCAAATGCCAGCACACCGGTCACCCTGCCGCTGGCATCCATCAAAGGCGTCTTCAATGTGGCATAAACGCGCTCTTTTCCATCAATTTGAACGATATCCCGATCAATCATTATGGGTTCTTTGGTTTCAAACACCTGATTGTCATCTGCCCAGAAACCGCGGATGCCCTTTTCAGGATTCCCCTTGACCAAATCTTCAGGGAAGCCCAATTCAATATCGTTCTTGCCAACAAAATCTTCCACAGGGATATGGAGTGAATTCGCATATCCCTGATTGACCATCGTATAGCGATGATCGAGGTCCTTGATGAAAATCCAGTCCGGCGTGGCGTCGATCACCGTATGAACCAATTCCTCTGACCGGCGAACTTCATCGTATTGCGTGGCATTTAACATGGATACCGCCACCTGTGAAGCCAGCGTGGTCAGCACGTCCACATCATCCTGAGTGAAGCGATCGGCTTCAGCCGCCTGCACATCCAGCACGCCCAGCACATCAGTACCGGATAGCATTGGCACAGCCATTTCAGCTTTTGTCTCCGGCAGCAAAGGGTGTGGCAAGAAGTTCGGGTCTGCCGTTACGTCGTTCACGATCACGCCTTTGCGGGAGCGTGCTGCCTGAGCAACCAGGGATTGCTCCGCATCAAACGGGATGGTACGCTTTTCGGCAACCATCTGGTCGCCAATCTTACCTGCACCAGATACCAATTCCAGCATGTTCCCGATCTCATTCAATTCATAAACATGTGCATGGTAAAAACCAAACCGTTCTTTGGTCAGATCCACCACCTGCTTCAATACCTTCTTTGGGTCCTGAGTGGCCGATACTGCTGTTGCCACCTCCGCCACCGTAGCCAGCGCCTGAGCACGATCAGCAACCTCCTCCTGAGCTTCCTTGATTTCAGTAATATCAATGATCGTACCTGTCTGAAGCACCGCCTCGCCGGATTTATCGCGCTCGATCGTGGCCTGAAGGGTGAACCAGGTCATCACATCTCCCGGGAACACACCGCGATATTCAAACTGATATTCATCGATGTTGTTCTGCAGATTGCCGATCAGTGTTTCCCCCACAAATTGCAGATCATCAGGGTGTACCGTTTGCTCAAACGGAACCCGACCAGTTGTAAAGTCCTCTGCTGTGTATCCATAACGTTCCACATTCCTGGAAACATACAGGATATCATCCAACATATTGTCAACCACTTTGCGCCGGAACACAATCACCGGGCTTTGTTCAACAACCATATTGGCTTGTTCAAGTGCCATACGGGCTTCCCGTAAATCGGTAATGTCTCGTCCCACTGACTGAAGCTCAGCAAGATCACCAGCTTCATTCCTCAGCAGATTGTAGGTCCACTGAACCCAATGCATGTTGCCCTCAGCATCCAGGCTTTTCTCTTCAGTAACATAAGACTGCGCTTGACCAGTGATCAATTTGGCAACCGCGTCCTTCACAACCAATTGGGTTTCCGCTGGCAAGTTAGAAAGAAATGGTTTCCCTAGATATTTTTCCGTAGAACCCCCAAAATACCTGCAATATGCCTGATTTACATAAGTAATTGTTGTATCAGGCATCCAACGGGTGATCATGTCCGTTTGTCCTTCTACGATCTCTTTATACAGACTCTCGGATGCCTGATTCGAATCCTCTAACAGGGCTTTCTGTAAAATATTTACCTGTGCCTGAGATTTCGCCAGGGCTTCCAGTAACTCTTCTCGCGTCAGATTGTGATCTTCCATCGTCTACTTTCTCCGGGAAACAACATTATTTCAAAGTGAACCGTTGATGAATTCGTTTCATCATGATAATTACCGAAAATTTACCGATCTTGCACACCACCAAACAGTATGGTGCAATTTCTATTCCCCTCCAATACAATTTCGGGATAATTCTTAAGGGAAAATTAAGTCACTATGTAAAATTATCAGATTCAAACAAATAAGTCAAGAATTGCAATAGCTACCTTGCAAAACTGTAATCATTCTGCACAAATGTTTGGGTTGGGGCTTCCATAGCCCCAAAAAAAGACGTTTCAATCAATGGGCGCATTGAAAACCACACGCTGGAACGACCAAGGCAAGCCAATGATTCAAACCTCTATTTCATAATCACATTCTACTCTTTCCTTTCACATCTCGCCATAAAATTTTAATGAAACATTTAATCTTAAATCCTGGATTTCCTCTATAATGTAATTACTCATTCATTACCGTTTATATATATTTTCATTACCAATCGCCGGTATTCCGGCGGACAGGGTTTCAAACCCGATCTCCGCAACCCTCATCCCCCCCACATCAAATCGATCAGCCCTGTCCAATCTGGAGGCATCATGAAGGCAAAAATCCTCTGGGGGGCACTCAGCATTCTCGTTCTGCTCACAAGCGCAGCGTTCATCCCGCCGGTTCCTGAAGGGCCGTTGCCTGATCAAGCTGCCCCAACGAACAGCAGCAGCCAACCTGAGCTGCTGACCCCAGGCGATTTTCTCGCCACCATCTCTCCATTACAAGGAGACATCTACTGGCGGCAGGAAACCGAACTGGATTGGTTCAACATCAATAACCAACAGGGTCTTGATACTGGCAACCAGGTGCTCACCAAAGCCGAAGGACGCGCAAAAATAGAATACATTGACGGCATCATCGTCCGCGTTGGCCCACACACCCTGTTCACTGTCACCGAACAAAAACAAACAGAAAACCTGAATCTGATCAGCCGCATCCGCCTGCTTATGGGGCAGATCTTCATTAAACATGGGGAAGGCTATTACCAGGGCAAGTTTGAAGTCGAAACCCCAAGCGGTGTGGCTGCTGTCAAAGGCACCATGATGAGCGTGCAGGTCAATGCAGAAGGCCAGACCCTGATTACCTGCCTGGAAGGCGTATGCGCACTCTCCAATGACAACGGTGAGTTGACCCTGACCGAAGGACAGGGCGGGCGCATTGAAGGCGAAGGATCAGCCTCCTCAACCCGCCGAAATTGAAGATTGGCAGCTCAATGACTGGTTTGAAAACGATCCCGAAGCACTCGGTATTGCCCTGCGCCAGGGATTGACCACTCAAGATACGCAGGATTGCGATCCTGAAAATGCCATAACTTGCATCACCAAACACGCCGCCACCCTCTTTGTCGGTTGCGACCGCACCAATACATGCGTCGCAGATGAGGATATGGAACCAGACTCCGAGACTCCCCCTGTTCTGGCGGTTGTGCAGCCTGCTCCGGACATCCCTGCCCTGCCTGCCCCACCGGAAGTCATCACCCCGCCAGAAGAACCGACCGATCCGATTATTCCATCCGGCATCATTGACCCCCCTCCTGAACCGGAAGAACCCCTCATCCCGTACCGGATCGGACGCTGTCCATACAGACGACGCCACTAATAACCATTCCTTAAGCATACATCCGCCTGCCCAAAATTTGAGCAGGCGGATGTATGTTAAAGACGAATATTTCAACTGCGGGTTTACAATGCCAATCCTTCCCGCAGACGGCCCAATCGCCCTGCCCTGTCCTTTACAAAGCGTTCAATCCCGGCCAATAGATATTGCGGAGAGAGGTGCGCCTCATCAATGACTTCCTCCAACGTACCGCCTGTGCGCCAACGGTCATCCCAATCGGCTGAGAGACCATATTCTTCCGCCAGCGGGTTGAATATCCAATCGTGCATCAACCAGCCCGCCTGGGTGGTGATGATGGTCGAATCCATCTTGTCCCTGGCTGAAAGTACTTGCTCGCGATATTCCTCTGACTGCAAAGCAAACAACTGCGGGCTTGTTGCACAAACGATCTTTACATTCAGTTTTTGCGCTTCAAGCTGTGGCAAAATCTTAAGCATATTTGCCATTGCGCTTGTGCCCTGCACGATCAGTGTGCCGCCTTTGGGCAGCGCCGCTTCATAGTCACGCACCACATAGGCACCTTTAGCCGCCGCAAAATGAGAAGGCATGCCTATTGCCGCCCGGTCAGGAATCTCCACCGGAGGACGTGTCAGGTGCAGCCCGATCACAGCAACATCCTGCTTCAGCGCTGCGCCCAGCAGCACAGGCACTTCATTATGCTCCCAGGGATGCAGATTGATCACACTGCCCTTGGGAAAGAGCTGTGTCACACCCGGTGCGAAAATGCCAAAATGGGTGCGGCTGTCGTCTGCCGTCTCCGGCCCGGAATGTCCCGCAATCCAGATTACCTTGCCCAGCTTCCAGTCACAATCCTGGGCCATCTGACTGTACAGGCGGAACATGCCATACTTGAGATACGAAAAAGAGCCATAGGTGGAGCAGGCACCCCAGAAGCCGGAGTAGTTTTCCTCAGGATTTTTTGAAAAATTCACTGAAGCCATGCCCACCATGATGCCCGCGTTGGCAAACTCGGTGATCTCTTGCGGCAGCAGGGCGCCCTCCGAATCGCCGCCCCGATCATACCAACCATAGCCGGGGAAGTCGTCAAAACTTTCTGCAAACCCGGAGATATTGGTCGACCCGGCCAGGTCAGCCGAACAGGCCAGGAACAGCGGCTGTCCATAATACTGCGCTCCAAAGCTGTTCACCCAGGCGCCCCACTTTTTCAAAGCGGCCCGGTTGGCTACCTTCTCGCCTGCTTTGGCAAACACTGCTTCGGGATAATTCTGATAATCATACAGTCGTTCATCTTCAAAGGGTGAGCCTGTATCGGATAAACGAAATGTTGAGATCTCTTGCGGCACACTCTCGCCAATGCGCACCAGGGTATCGGCCAGATAATCCACCAGCTCCTGGTCAGCACGCAGTACGTCCATCACCGCCTTCAAGTTCGCGCTGAATTCATCCTGCAGTGCCTGCGGATCCTCCGGTGCGGCGCCGCCAAAATTCTCAAACGCCGCGCCAAACTTCTCGGCAAACACCTGCTTGGTCTGCCAGAACAACTCGCTGTTGCGCGCATGCGGCGAGCCATGAGAAGCGTTGTCGTATTTCAGGTAACCGCGGCCTTTGCGCGTCTTGAACCAGGCGGCAGACGGAGCATGGTTTACAGGTTCGCTGTTGACCATATTCACCAGGGTCTCCGTGACCGGGCCCCATTCACTGCCTTCCTCTGTACCGAAGACCTGCCAACCATGCGGGGCCAGCCAATCTGCTGGCGTTCCTGCAACAACCGCACTGACACTGTGGCTGTCAATGCCATAATCATTCCAATCCACCAGCAGATAAAGATTATCCAACCCCAGTCCCCAGGCTGAGTTCATCGTCTCATGCACCACGCCCGGGGTCAGGCCGGCTTCGCCTTCGATCATGAATACTTTTACATCACCCGCGCCTGCTCGCTTCAAAGCCAGCGCTTCACCTGCCGCCGCCGGGCTGCCATGCCCTGAAGGACCAGTATTGAATTTAATAAAAAGGGTCTTGCCCTCCATCTCGGAATGTCCCGACAACCCGCCGCGCCGGCGGAAGCCAAGCAAATCTTCCCAATACAAGGCGCGATTCTCCGCATCATGGATTTGATAGCGTTCATCGCCAGTTTGTTCATATTTCGCCCGCAGTGCTTCATTTAATACTGCCAGCGTAGCATAGATCAGTGGAACGGTATGCCCCGCCGCCAGCACAAAACGGTCTGCAAAGCGCTTCTCCGGGTGGCGAATATCCCAGCGCATTGCCCCGCTGAGCATCAGACTGACCAGAGCATGCACCTTCGAACGCGAGCCGCCTGGGTGGCCGCTCTGCCGGTAGTTGAGGATCATATCGATTGTCTGATCAATCAAATCCTTCGTCTTCTCCCAATACGGGAAATCTGCCTGCAAGGCATTCTTGTCGAGTTTTTCCATCATCACCTACTTTCCTTTTTTCCCTGCAATATCGCGTTATTCCTTCCCATACTTCGCCCAATGGGCACCGAAGAGCACTTCTTCATCCGGCACAACTGGCGGAATCGGCTTGGAGACCCAGGTCACGTTTACAAAATGTTTCCAGTAAATATTCTCTGTGGTGATGTTTCCGCCCCAGGTGCCGCAGCCCAATGTAAGGGTGAATGGCATACCATTGTTGTAATTCCCGCTGTTCCCGTAACACTGCGGCTGGTTGATCATAATGCGGCTGACCTTCGCTTTTTCGCCCAGTTCGCGGATATGCGCTTCATTGGTGGTATGCAATCCACAGCTGTGCCCCTTGCCGTTGTATTCCGTGATGTCATTCACATAAGCAATCGCCTCAGCGAATTCCTCATACTTCCAAAGCGTAACCACCACAGATAGCTTCTCGCGGGAGAACAGATCACCCGGGCCGACTTCCTTGCCCATCACCATGAAGAAGGTTGTTGTATCAGGAACCTCCAGCCCGGCCACCCTGGCAATGACTTGTGCACTTTGCGCCACAATGTCCTTATTCAAGTGTACGCCATCCGGCCACATGCCCTTGTGCAGTTTGGCACGTTCTTCTTCATTCACCAGATAGCCGCCGTGGGATTTCATTTTCTCAACCAGGGCATCAAACACAGAATTCTGGATCACAGCCGAGTTTTCCGTAGAGCAGGAAGTGGCAAAATCGAAGGTTTTGCTAAGGAAGATCTTTTCGGCTGCTGCATCCAGGTCAGCCGTCTCGTCCACAATGCACACCGAGTTGCCCGCGCCAACCCCGTACGCCGGTGTGCCGCTGGAATAAGCGGCCTTAACCATCGACGTGCCGCCAGTGGCGACCACCAGATCAACTTCGCGCATCAACTCCTGGGTCAGGGCAATACTGGGCTCTTCAATCCACAACACCAGGTCTTCTGGTGCGCCCACCTGTTTCAACCCTTTACGGATCGCTTCACAATTCAATGCACAGGTCTTTTTGGCCTTGGGATGCGGCGCGAAAATGATGGCATTGCGAGTCTTGAAAGCATTCAAAGCAATACACGGCAAGGTCGCACTGGCATTGGTCACCGGGGTCAACGCCCCCAGCACACCGGCCGGCTTCATGTATTTCAACAGACCCTTTTCCTGATCATCTTCTACCAGCCCTACTGTCTTCACACCATGCAGGTCACGCAGGGCGCCCAGGGTTTTCTTCTGATGCTTGATCAGTTTATCTTTATATACCCCCATGCCGGTTTCTTCATAGGCCACCTGGGCACATGCTTCAGCAGCCTGCAAAGCATGCCAACCCACCGCAGCCACCATTTCGTCCACCTGCTCCTGAGACCAGTATTCAATCTGTTCCTGCGCCGCATGGGCGCGGGCTACCAATTCCTTTATCGTTGACATCTTTTCTCCTTCATCTAATCCAGAACCAGGTCTTCCAACTTTACATCATCGCCGCCATCCACCGCCAGACACTGCCCACTGATGAAGCTGGACTCATCACTGATCATGAACAACCCGGCGTATGACAGATCAGACGGGAACCCTTGCCGGGCTGTTTTCGGCTCAAGGCGCAGCAAGTTCACCGGGATCGGTGACACATCGGGGTCTTTGATCGCCTGCCAATCAAACAACCCTGGCAGCAAACAGTTCACCCGGATGCGGTCATCCAGGTAATCATTCGCCATGTTCTTGGACATTTCAATCATACCGGCTTTGGTGTAGGCATACAGCGGGTTCGCCATCCGGCGCACATGGTCGGAGGCGACAATGTTCAAAATACAACCGCCCTTACCCTGCTTCAAAAACTGCACCACCGCCGCCTTACTCGTGTTATATACAGCAGTCAAATTGCTGGCGATGATCCGTTCATAGGCTTCGTCAGAGATCTCATGCAGCTTCTTGTCCAGCTCCACCCAACCGCCGCCGATATTATTGTAAAGCACATCCAGATGTCCATAGGCATCCAGCGTGGTCTCGATCATCCGATCTACATCTGCTTTGTTGACTGCGCTGCCGACACAGATTTCAACCGTCCCTCCCTTGGCACGGATCATCTCGGCAGTTTCTTTGAGAACATTTTCGCGCCGGGCAACGATCACCAGCTTTGCGCCTTCCTGGGCGAACAACAACGGCGCACTGCGTCCCAAATGCTCACCCGCACCGACAAACAAAACCACTTTATCTTTCAGCCGCATGTCATTCCTCCTTAAATTTCTTCTCTTTCAAAGCCGCTAGAATTTTCTCTGAAGTGATGGGCAGGCTGTTGATCCACACGCCGACTGCATCATGCACGGCATTCGCTACCGCCGGAGCAGTAGGTGTAATTGCCAGCTCGCCCATGCCTTTTGCGCCAAACGGCCCTTTAGGATGCGGGTCTTCGACGATGATCGGCTTGATTTCCGGAATATCCCGGAAGCGCAGCAAGCCCATGTCTTTCAGTTTCAGAGACTTGGGAATGCCACCTTCCACCTCAAACTGTTCGCTCAACGCATACCCCAGACCCTGCACGGCAGCGCCTTCCATCTGCCCGATCACATTTTTTCGGATCAACGGCACACCCACATCCTGGGCAGTGATCAAACGCAGCGGTCGGATGGCACCTGTTTCCTCATTCACGGCCACCATCACCACCTGCCCGGCAAAATCATAGGCAAAATGCAGGGGAATGCCGCCCGGCTTGGGGTATGCCGGACTGTGTTCTGCAGGAGGCATCGTCGGGGGCGCATCATAGTGCGCCTCAAATGAGATTTCCTCGTCCCCGCTCGCCAGCTCCTGCAAGCTGATATACTGCTTCCCCGTCTGGCAGTTAACAAACATACCTTCCCTAATTGCCAAATCTGCTTTATCAATATTGAATTCACTGGCAACGATGTCCCATAGTTTCGCTTTGAAACCTTCACTTGCTTTCAGCGCCGCGTTGCCGGAAACGAAAGTAGCCCGCGATGCTGTCGTCATCCCTCCCGCCGGGTCAAAACGCGTATCGCCGGTATGCACTTTTATCATCGAGATGGGCACACCCAACACCCGCGAGGCAATCGTCTGCACCACCTGGTTGGAACCCTGCCCCATATCGGCCGCGCCATGCCGCACCAGAAAACTCCCATCCTGCTGCAACGACAGCTTCGCCCCGGCATTGTCGGGAATATTTGAGCCCAGGCCGACATTCTTATACGCCGCCGAAAGGCCAACCCCCAGCTTCTCGCCGGGTTCCAATTCAGGAAGGGGCATTTCTGCCACAGCCGAACGTACTGCCCTCAGGCACTCCTTGATCCCCACGCCCACTTCTTCCACCAACACATCCCCCGTGATGGTCGCTTTGCCAAGTTCGAGGGCATTTTCCAGACGCACGTCAAATTTATCCAGCCCGAGTTGGTCAATCATCTTTTGCAAATGCACTTCGGCTGCAAAGGCAACCTGCGGGCTGCCGTAGCCGCGGAACGCGCCGCACGGCGGGTTATTGGTATGCACGGCATAAGCATGCACGCTGACGTGCGGCACCTCATACGGGCCGCAGGCAAAGGCAGACATACGGAATAGAACCGCCTCGCCAGCCGAAGCATAGCCACCCGTATCACCGTAAATATTGATGTCAGCGGCCACAATGCGGCCGTCTTTCTTCGCGCCAACTTTGTAATGCAGCTTGGCGGCATGCCGTTTATAGCTGGCCTTGAGCGATTCTTCACGCGACCATTTCACTTTCACCGGACGGCCCGTTAAATACGCTGCCAATGCCGAATGGAGCTGCGTGGAGATATCTTCCTTGCCGCCAAAGCCGCCGCCCATGTAGATATGGGCCATACGTACTTTTTCTTCCGGCAAACCCAGTGCTACAGCAAGCTGACGCCTGTCATCGGTCGGCCCCTGGCTGCCTACATACACCACCACCCCATCCCCTTCCGGGGCACTGATGCTGACTTCCGGCTCCATGTAGGCATGTTCTACAAACGGAACCTGGTAATCCTCTTCCAGAATAAGGTCCGCTTCCTTAAAACCTTGCTCAATATCTCCCTTGCTGGTGTGGAAATGGATAAGCACATTGGGCATATCGGGATTCTGTTCTTTCAAGCGTTCATGCAGAACAGGCGCATCCGGTGCCAGTGCCTCTTCAATCGTGCTGATCACTGGCAGGGGCTCCAGTTCAACCTTGACCTCCGCCAATGCCGCCTGCACTTGCTCCTGCGTTTCCCCGACCACCAGGGCCAGCGTATCCCCTACATAACGCACATCATTGTTTTCATCGCAGAAAACAGGCTGGTCCATCAGGATCGCGCCAAAGATATTCGTCCCCGGCACGTCCTTGCTGGTCAGCACCTTCACAATTCCTGGCATGGCTTCGGCGGCGCTGACATCTATGCTGAGCACGCGCGCATGGGGCACATTCGCCCGGTAAGCGCCAGCATACAGCATATCCGGCAGCTTCATATCATCGGTGAATACCAGCCGGCCGGTGATCTTTTCCAGCATCATATACTCGTTGGCCGTATCTTCTGGCGTCCAGGTACTTTCCTCATCCCCTCGCAGAATGGCCGCAGCACGCTTCACGGACAGGTCCATACGGTTCAGACCTGCACAACGGCACAGCACCGTAGAAAGGGCCTTGGCAATTTCTGCGTCTGTGGGATTCAGAGTCTTATCCAGCAGCGCCTTGGCCGTCATGACCGCCCCAGGGGCACAGAAACCACACTGGAAGATGCCGTCCTGGATCACGGTTTGGATCAACGGATGCGGGGTTTCACCAAATTCTGCCAGACTTTCAATCGTCTCTATCACTGCGCCATCAAGTTTTTCCATCCTGGTTCGGCAGGCAAAGCGCGCTTTTCCATTGATGATGACTTTGCAAAGTCCACAGGTGCCATCATTATCACAGCCCTGCTTCGTCCCCATCAGCCCCAGTCTCTTCTCTTAAATACCGTACCAGCGTCCAATTCAAATAAGGGGCACTGACGGTAATTCCCTGTCCATTGATTGTTAAATGAATTTCTTTTTCCGTCATTCCTCCTCCTTTTGCCGATCGGCTATACGCATTATTTGACGATAGAGCGCCAGGCCGGACCGGATTTCGGCCAGGGCATGGCTTCCAGATCACGTGTTTCCTGTCCGGCGCGCTGCACCAGATCAATGCGATTTGCCATCGCCTCTTCCATTACTTTCTCTTCATCCATCGTGAGCACTACCCGGTCTTCCATCACAATCTGGCCTTCAACGATGGTATGGATGACATCACTGCCACGGGCACTGTAGATCAGTTTCGGCAGCCACCGCCCTATCGGCATCAGGTGCGGGGCTTTGTAATCCACCACGATCACATCCGCTTTCTTGCCCACTTCCAGAGCGCCAATCTCATCATCCAGCCCAAGCACTTTTGCACCGCTGGTGGTCAGCATTTCCATCGCCTGCTCGGCAGTCACCGATTCAGCATCCAGCTTGGTCGCCTTCTGCAGCATGGCCGCCGTGCGGGCCACTTCCAGCATATCGTAGGTATAACTGGCCGCGCCATCCGTGCCCAGGCCAACTGTGATCCCGCGGCTGAGCATCTGGCTCACCGGTGCAATACCATAGCCCAAATAGGCATTAGCGATCGGGCAATGCACTACCTTGGTTCCGGTATCGGCGATGATCTCAATCTCGCGATCAGACAACCACACCGCATGGAACATCACTCCCCGCGGACCAGTCAGCCCAAGCTATGGAAATGTTCCAGATCGCGTTCGCCAAAACTGGCGAATGGTATAGGAATTGATCTCAATCCAACCCGCCACATGGGTACTGACATTGATATCCAGTTCTTTGGCGAGTTCCACGGTCTTGATCATCAGGCTTTCGCTGATGTCTTCGGTAGAGCCAGGCCCTAACGCCACTGTTGTACGGCGGTTGCCGTGCCATTGCTTGTGGTACTTGCGGGCTTCTTCCACCAGCATTTCTTCGGACTGGATCATGGTCATATATTCCGAGTCAATCCGTTCCCCGGCAAAGGTCTGGTCCAACAAGCCAAAGACCATCTGGGCGCGCAGTCCTGCTTGATCAAACACATCCGTCACCTGGTAAATATTGTTCATATTGGTATGCAGATACCAATGATCCGAGATGGTGGTGACACCGTTCTTGATCAATTCCAGCGCCGCCAAAGCAGCCCCGGCGCGCGCATTTTCAGGAGTCACTTTTGAAACCACCGGGAACAGGAAGCGCCAGTTCCAGGGATCAAAATGCATGTCATACCCCAAGCCCTTCAATCAGGGATTGGTACACATGCGAATGACCATTAATGAAACCCGGGCAAACCACGCAGCCTTCAGCATCCAGGGTCTTTTTGGCCTCATAGGCCAGACCTGCGCCCACTTCCAAAATCTTGCCGCCATCAATGGCGACATCGCAGCCTTCAATCACACGGCGTTCGCCATCCATCGTGATCACTGCGCCATTCTTAATCAAAAGATCAATCATTGTTTCCTCCATATAGTTTATAAAATATGACCATATAGTCATTTGTCTTCATTTACGAAGCACCACAAAACTGGCCGTAGCCCTTCTTTGCCTGTATCTTCTCGCCATCCCACACTGTCTCGCCGCGCACTATCGTCCTGCGGACAGAGGCATGAATTTGCCAGCCTTCGTATGGCAGCGTAGAGATGCGGGAATTTTCACCCAAATCGGCAATCGTCCAACGCTCGCGTTCGTCCATGAAAACCAGATCAGCGTCCATGCCGACGGCAATGCGTCCCTTGCGGTCATCGATACCCATCAGTGCAGCCGGTCGGGTGGACATCACATCTATCAGCATAGCTGGCGTCAGCCAGCCCTCATGCAGTGCCGCATCCAGCATCAGAGGATACAACACTTCCAGGCTTGCAATGCCCGGCTCGGCATCCTTCAAAGCTGGCCGTGACTTGCCCGGATCGGGCAGCGCCCCCAAAAAATGGTCCGTGATGACACAATCTATGATCCCCGCCTGCAATCCCTGCCACAGCAGTTCAGAAATCCTCCTGCTTGCGCAGCACCGGGGTAGCGATCACCCGATCCCCCTGCTCCAGATACTCCTCTTCCGTTAGCAGCAAATACTGCGGTCCGGTTTCTGCTGTCACATCTGTTCCCCAGGCCTTGTGCATCTGGATCAGTTCCACCGTACGGCCGGAAGAAACATGGCATACATGCACCGGCGCACCGGCGGCATGAGCCATCTCCAATACCTGGGCTGCGGCCACATTCTCCGCCACAGGCGGGTTAGCCTGCACAAAACCCATTGGATTATCCCAATCCACTTCACCCAGACAGGCAGGCTCTTCCATGTGTACGGTCAGGCGCAGCCCGGTTTGAGCAGCTTTTTGCACAGCCGTCCAGATCAACTCCGTCGGCGGCTTCATCAGCATAAAAATCTTGAACTGGGCCACGCCGGCCTCGGCCAATTCTTCCAGATGATCCAGGTCAGACATTTTGGTCACAATCCCGCCGGTGAGGCCAAAGTCAGTCACACATTCCCGCTCCCCCCAATCTTTGCGTTCCTGCCAACTTTTGCGGTCAATCACTGTTGAGAAAGGTGGCATATCGACCACCGTGGTCACCCCGCCTTTGGCTGCCGAACAGCTTCCCTGATAAAATGTCTCTGCCCCATCCTGAATATGGGCATGAATATCAATCGCGCCAGGCAAAACCATTAATCCTTTGGCGTCAATGATCTTGCCCTCAAAATCCTGCGGTGCAGTCCCCGAGTTTTTGAATAGCTTCAATCCTGCCGCCAGAAATGAGCAAATCCACATCACGGAATGCGCCATCCGTCCACACCTGTCCATTTTTTACAAGGCTTTTCTTCATCATCTCTGCACTCCGATCATCTTACTGCCACCACAAATTTCTGGCCGTAGCTGCCAAGCACCCAATCCAATTGCTCTGAACTGAGATGCCAGTCTTTTTTGACCGTGGACAGCAGTCCGTCATAAGACCAATGATCCTGCACAAAGGGGAAATCTGAACCCCACATGCAGCGCTGCGCGCCAAACCCTCACAAACAGCTTCAATCAAGGGCCACACATCGCGGTATGGCGACTGCCCGCCGCTGTAGTAATTCAAACCAGAGAGTTTGACATGAACATTTTGATACGCTGCCAGACGCAAGCAATGCACTGAAACTGCGCTATCATGAAGCATGCGCTGACCTGTACTTGGCCGTCCCAAGATGATCCACCACCACCTGGACACAATATCTCTCCGCCATGTCACCCAAAAAGCGCAGATACTCAGGCGTCAATTGCAGGCAGATCGGCACTGCCAGTTTGCTCGCCAGCCTTCCACAACGCATGGTGATGACATTCGTCCGCCAGACCTCGACAGGTTGAATATTCCAGTTGATGCGGATGCCTGCAATATGGTGCTCATCCACCAACCGTTGCAAAGCTTTGCGGACCTGCTTTCATCCAACGGATCCACCAGACACACACAGCGGAACCGGTCAGGATATCGCTCCGCTGCGTCCAGCAAATAGCTGTTATCCCATCCATAAGGTGTTGGCTGCACCAGCACTGCCCCTTCCACGCCGGCCGCATCCATGACCGCCAGCAGCATCTCCACCGATGCTTCATTCTCCGGCACATACCCGCCAATTGGCTGCCAGGGATATTTCTCGGGCTGTTGCACCCATACATGGACGTGGGAATCAATGATCATTTCACTCTCTCGTCAAATCCGCGCACAAGCTGGTAGCCAAAATCCAGATATGGCACTTCGATATTATTCTCCTGCGCCAGCCGCCAGATATAGCCGGCCGTGTCTTCAATTTCGGTCCGCCGGCCGCGTTCCACATCCAGCAGCATGGCCTGTTTATAGCCCTTGCCGCCGCGCGCTTCCCATTCTCGCCCCTGCCTGATCACGTTCTGCACGCCATCTGCCACCGAACCATCACAGCGATCCATCACCTCAATAGTCGGGTAATCCAGCACATTCACACCCAATGCACGCGCCACCTTGACCATGTCGCGGGTCATCATCACCATCAAATAGGCAAATTCCGGGGTCTGCATCACTTCCGTCTGCGGCAGACGCGCCAGCACAGCCGAGATGGAAGAAGGCGTCCACCAGATGACCTTGCACCACTCCACCCCTTCAATATCATCCGTAGCCTCGCAGGGCAGTCCACTGGCGTTGAACAGGGCGGTAACCTCTTCCGAGAGCGGCGTAATCCCCTGTGAAGGGATTCCCCACCCAGGTGGGAAAATCACTGCCACCGCAGCATCACTTTGCCATAATTGATCAGCGAACCTGCCACCCGGCTGACAATGCGCAGCACTTCCGATTCGGGGAACACCTTCTGAAATCGCTCACCGTGCCCCAGCCCATTCTGTACAGAAGCCACCGCGCCGACTTTCATGTGACTCACGCTCTGCAAAGCTACCTCGGTATCATGATTCTTAACCGCAACGATCAACAGATCGGCTTCGCTGATCTCACCAGGCTGTGTGGTCGCCATCACCGGCACCAGCATATCGCCATCCGGCGATTGAATGATCAAACCGCCATTCTTGTTGATCTCATCCACATGCGCCTGCCGGCGGAAAAGCAGGGTCACATCCGCCCCTGCCTTGGACAGATACGCCCCTACCAAAGCCCCCCATCCGCCAGCACCCAAGACCACTACTTTCATCAGATCATCGCTCCTTTTATTCTGCCGTATAGCCGCCATCCGCCGGGATGGCCGCACCAGTGATATATGAAGCCTCATCCGAGGCCAGGAAAAGCGCCACGCGGGCAATCTCGATCGGCGAGGCCATCGTCCCACGCGGGATAACGCGGTCAAAACGCTCGCGTGCTGCCACCGGGTCCGGGTCGGCTCAATCACCTGCTCGGTCATTTCCGTTGCCGTCACACCCGGGCAAAGTGCATTCACGCGGATGCCGTCTTTCGCATAATCCAGCGCCATGTTGCGCGTGAGCTGTAACACAGCCCCTTTGGATGCCGTGTACACGGCCAGATTACGCAATCCAACCAGCGCAGCCGCCGAACCGGTATTGATGATCGCACCGCCCCCGCCAGCCTTCATCACCGGGATGGCATATTTGCAGGTCAGGAAAACGCTCTTCACATTGACCGTCATCACACGGTCCCAATCCTCTTCCTCCGTATCCACAATTTGGGCAAAATGATTCAAGGCAGCATTGTTATACAAAATATCCAGGCGTCCAAACTTCTCTACTGCCATCTGGATCAAGCGCTCCACCTGGACGGCATCCGTCAAGTCTGTGTGTTGGAAAAATGCCTGCCCGCCAGCAGCCTGGATCTCTTCCGCGGTCTGAAGCCCGCCCGCTGCATCAATATCAGCAATCACGACTTTCGCGCCTTCTTCGGCAAACAACTTCGCCGCCACCTTCCCTATCCCCCTGGCGGCCCCGGTAATGATCGCTACTTTGTCAGATAATCGTCCGCTCATGGTCCACTCCAATAATTGCTGTAATTTGCAAACTGCCTAAAACAGATCCACCAGCTTTCCCTGCATGGCATGCCCGGCGGGCGATGCCAGATAAAGCACCGTATTCGCCACATCCTCCGGGGTACTCCAACTGGACTTGTCAACATCCGGGTAGAGAGCTATTCATTTTCTCCGTGGCAATCGGCCCCGGGCAGATCGCATTTACGCGGATGCCATGCGGTCCTTCCGAGTCTGCCAGCGCGCGGGTCAGCCCCACCACGCCGTGTTTCGCCGCGCAGTAGGCTGCGAAATCCCCTTCGCCGACCCGCCCTGCTTTTGATGCAATGTTGATGATCATCCCCGGCTCCCTGCTGTCGCATCACCGGAAGCACAGCGCGGCAGCAGTTAAAAGTGGAAGTCAGGTTGATATCCAGCAAATGCTGCCAATCTTCATCACTCGTCTCTGACCAGTTCCATTCTTCAGACCACCGCCAACATTGTTCACCAGCAGGTCAATCCGGCCATACCTGCTGCAAGATGTTCCTGCACCATCACCTTCCACCTGCTCCGAACAGGTGACATCAGCAGCACATGCCCACACGGTTTCAGGTGACCCCATCTCAGTCACGCACGCAGCAAGCCTTGCCTCACTCCGCGAAACCAGAACCACCCTGGCCCCGGCCTCAAAAAGTGCACGGGCAATTGCTTTCCCGGTTCCCTGGCTGGCCCCAGTGACGACACAAACTTTGTTTTTCAGCGCCGCTCTCTCCAATCCTCAAGCACTTGCTTCAACCGTAGCTGCTGACTTCTTCTGTTTTGTAACCGCCGCCTTTTTTGACTCACGCGAGATAGCCGAGGCAATCAACACGATCAAAGTGGAAACATACGGCAGCATCAAAACCACCTGCGAAGGCAGACCAAACTGCTGTAAACGTAACGCCAGCGCATCAGCAAAGCCAAAGATCAGGCAGGCCACCAGGCTGCGCAAAGGCTTCATCTCGCCAAAATTGATCGCTGCCAACGCAACCCAGCCGCGTCCGGCGGTAATCCCTTCCGAGAACATATTCAAGTAAGAGAGTGACAGGAATGTGCCGCCTAATCCGCATAGCGTACCGCAGATCATCAAGCCAATATACCTGATCTTTTTGGGATTAATGCCCACCGCTTCGGCAGCTGCCGTCTTTTCTCCCACTGCCCGCAGATGGAACCCAAACGGTGTGCGGTACAAAAGGATATAAACAATCAGCACAAACAGGAAGGAGATATACACCAGCGGAAAATGTCCGCTGAGCAGTTCATTCAGCACCGGAATGTCTTTCAACACAGGCACATCCACCTGTGAGAACCCTTTGATCAACGGCGACTGGTAAAACCCGGTTAAATCAAGCATTGCCACCAGCAGGAAGTTCGTCAGCCCGCCAGCGAAAATATTGAGTGCCAGTCCAACGATGATCTCGTTTGCTTTCAATTCCAGGTGTACAATGGCAAAAATCAGACTGGCAACCAGACAGGCCACAATCGCATACAATAACCCTCCCCACGGACTGCCCGTTTTCACGCTGCCCACTACCGCAAAAAAGGCGGCAATATCCAGCAAGCCCTTCCAGCCCCACGTGGAAAATACCGGTATGCGAGGAGAAGATTCCCCCCAGGGTTGCGAACAATATCGGCGTCGTCATGCGCAGCGTGGCTGCAAACAGCGAAAGTGTGATTATTCTGCTGAGGTCGAAGTCCATTTTTGGAATCTCCTTCGAATGGCTGAAGAGAAAATTTGTACCGTGACAAAGAACATGATCGTGCCCTTGACCATGACCACCACAGTCTGGGGAACCCCGGTTGTGGACTGCATGGTCAACGCGCCGTTTGCCAGTGCAGCATAGAACAAACTGGCAGGCAGCACTCCCAGCGGATGATTCTGCGCCAGCAGCGAGATCATCATCCCGTCCCAGCCATACCCCACCGAGAAGCCGCCCATAAATCGGCCAAAAAATCCCATGATAACAATCGACCCGCCCAGGCCAACCAGCATGCCGCTGATCATCATTGCCAGGAATGAACTGCGTTTCACCGGCAGCCCGGTCGAAGCGGCAAAGTCAGGGTTATATCCAACCATGCGCAGCTCATAACCCAGCTTGGTGCGGAACATGAACCAATAGATCAGGAATACTGCCGCCAGCGCCAGCGGGAAACCAATGTTCAGCGTATGCCCGCGAATCAGTTTGGGCAGCCGGGCAGTTGCCTCCAGCACCGGCGTACCGGCCATCGGCGCCGTGGGGTCCTTGAAAGGGAAAGCGATCAGATAGGATGTGAACAAAATACCAATATAGTTCAGCATCAGGGTCGGCACCATCACCGGCACATTCCATTTCAGCTTAAAGATGATCGGCGGCAGAGACCAGATGCCGCCAGCCAGCGCACCTGCCAGCAGACACAAAGGAATATGCACACCTGCCGGCAGTCCCTTTACGGTGAAACCAACCAGAGCGGCAGTGAACGCGCCAATATATAGCTGCCCTTCCAGTCCCAGGTTGAAAATGCTGGTGCGGAAGGCAACCGCTGCCGCCAGGCCACTGAAAATCAGCACCGTCGACCGGTCAAGGGTATCGGTCACTTTGTACCAGTTGCCAAATGCGCCTTTCCATAATGCCTGGTATGCCGCAACAGGGTCTTTGCCTGTCAGATAGATCACAACCGCGCCCACCAGCAAGGACAGGATCAGGATGATCGCATAATTGGCAATCTGGGTTACTGTTTCTGCCAAAATCATTTTCAATCGTTTTTTGAAAGGAGTTTTCATTGAATTGTTCTTCATACCGGGCATTCTCCTTCGCCTCCGGTCATCAAATGGCCAACCTGCATACGAATGCCATCAACGACTGGGCCTGCATCCTTGTGCGTACCTTCATAGAGAACAACGATACGGTCACTTAATGCCAGAACTTCATCCAGATCAGCGGAGATCAACAGCACCCCGGCCCCGCGATCCGCATAATCCAGCAAGGTTTTGCTGATTGCTTCTGTGCCAGCAATATCAATCCCGCGCGTAGGTTGTGATGCAACCACCACCATCGCTTTTTCAGAACCCAATTCCCTGCCAACAATCAAACGCTGCACATTGCCGCCGGAAAGATTGCCCGTTTGGGTTTTGATCCCCGGGGTTGAAATCTGATAGCGTTCCACCAAATCATATGCGTTTGCCTGAATACTGCGGGGACGTAAATTGATGGAGCCTGAATAAGGCGGGAGGTAATACTCTCCTGCAGTCAGGTTTTCCCAAACATGGGCTTCAATCGCAACACCGGCGCGGTTACGATCAGAAGGAATGTATGCAACACCCGTTTCTCTGATCTCCCGATTGCTGCTGTTGGCGATATTGACACCATTGACCAGGATCTCTCCACTGACCAGTGGCCGCAAGCCCATGATTGCTTCCGTTAATTCTTCCTGGCCGTTGCCATCCACACCGGCAATCCCCAGAATTTCACCACTGCGCAATTCAAGATCAACATCCTGCACAGCCAGAAAATCTCTCGAATCAAGAACATTGACTTGCTTCAATTCAAGTACCATATCGCCAATTTCGGGATTTTCCTTGCGCATCCGTCCTTCAATTGTCTCGCGCCCGACCATCATTTCAGCCAATTTACAGCTGTCCGTTTCCGCAGTTTTTACAGTCCCAACAACCTTTCCCAATGCGCATCACCGTGGTATTGATCCGAAATTGCCAATACTTCCCGCAGTTTATGACTGATAAAGAGAATGGTTTTCCCATTATTCGCCAATCCGCGCAGCATAACAAATAATTCCTCAGTTTCCAAATCTGTCAAAACAGCTGTAGGTTCATCCAGGATAAGGATATCTGCCCCCCGATAAAGTGCCTTCAGAATCTCGGCACGCTGCTGTTCGCCCACAGATGCGTCTGCAGCAACCTTGTTCACATCGACTGCAAGGCTATATTTCTCGGAAACTGCCTGAACCGATTTGACCAGGCTGTCCTCATCAATCAACAGCCCCTTTTTGGGCTCAATTCCCAGCACAATATTCTGCCCAAGGGTATAGGAAGGCACCAATTTGAAATGCTGGTGCACCATACCGATGCCCATTTCAATGGCTGCCCGCGCGCTGGGGATTTTGACCTCTTGACCTTTGACAAAAATTTGCCCGTCATCAGGATGATATAACCCATATAACATATTCATCAAGGTGGTTTTACCTGCGCCATTTTCACCCACAATGGCGCGAATTTCACCTGTATCAACAGAAAAACTAACCTTGTCGTTTGCCAATACACCGGGAAAACGTTTGGTGATTTCTTTTACAGCAATCGCCTCTGCCATTATTGATCACCGTCCTGTGAAAAATTATGATTTCTTTGAAAATGATCCAAACAGTTCTCAAAACAGATAACGTGGGGGGCTTTGACTGGCATTTGTCAGTAAAGCCCCCCTGACTATTTACATTCACAGGATTGCATGCATGAGAATCGCTTTGTATGCCGCACAATCCTTGTGAAGTTAGATCCGTTTAGCTTTCCGGACGTTCAACAACGATCTCGCCGCTCTTGATCTTGGCTTTGATGTCGTCCAGCATGGCGCGTACATCATCGGGGATCTTGTCGCCCATCACCGACATGTCAGTGATGTCCATCACGCCGTCAGCAACACCGTAAGGAATTTCGCCGGCTTCAAATTCGCCATTCATATAGCGTTCGATGATATCATAAACAGCTTTGTCGGTGTGCTTCAAAACCGAGGTCAGGACACTGCCAGGAACCTGGGAGTCCCAATCCACGTCTGAGCCGATACCATAGACGCCTTTTTCTTCAACTGCTTCGAAGACACCAGCGTCACCGAATGAGCCTGCCACAGAGTAGACAATATC
This sequence comes from uncultured Chloroflexia bacterium, assembly GCA_963753895.1. Taxonomy (GTDB): domain Bacteria; phylum Chloroflexota; class Anaerolineae; order Anaerolineales; family Anaerolineaceae; genus SMBSF63. The sequence continues at coordinate 52,960 of CAVWEE010000004.1, forward strand.
CACGCCCTGGTTCTCGATCATCGCCAGTGCCAGTTCTTTTGCCTTGGCAGGATCGCGGAAGGAGCCAACATAGGCAACTTCAACCGTAACATCAGGATCAACATAGGCTGCGCCCTGCTCGAAGCCGCTCAGGAAGCGGTGGATAACGGGAATATCCATACCGCCAATGAAACCGATCACCTTCTCTTCATTCATGCCTTCAAGATCGGAGGTGGTCATGGATGCCGCCAGCACGCCGGCCAGGTAGGTGCCTTCCTGTTCCTGCGAGATCAAACCAACCACATTGTCGCCGCCAGCATAGGAGTCAACCAATGCAAACATGGTGTCCGGGAAATCCGGGGCAACATTTGCGACAGCATCCTGCATGGTCGAACCAACGCCAATGATCAAGTCAGCGCCGTCCTGGGCTGCGGTGCGCACATTGCGCTCCCATTCTTCTGGAACTTCACTCTCAAGGATGCTCTCTGTCAAACCCAAAATCCGCTACAGCCTGCTTGTATCCCTGGCCTGAAAGGAACATGAACCCTTCTGTACCAACGCGGCCGGCAGGAACCAGAACAATCATCGGCATTTCCATAGGTTCTGCAGGGGCTTCTTCAACCGGCTCTTCTCTGCGGGTTCTTCTTCTGCAGGTGCAGCCTCTTCAACAGGAGCCGCTTCTTCCCGGAGCAGCTTCTTCCATCGGTGCTTCAGGTGCAGCCGGTGTGCAGGCACCCAGTGCCAGCGCCAATACAATCAAAACTGTGAATAACACGTAGAACCGTTTCATCTTCATTCCTCCAATTATCACTTCCACTCGGTTACTCTCAACAATCAACTTGGTTTTTCTTCTACTGATCTCACTCACTTGTTTTTTCGGGCCTCCTTTCTGGTACTTGAACCGTTTTTGTTTTCAGGAACTTAAGGCAGCGGCCAATCATTCACTTCCCAAAGCCGAACAGCTTCTTCCTTGGACTTCGCCTGTACTTCCTTCTCATCAAATTTCACAAATTCACCCTCTTGCATGATCACTTCACCATCGATGATGACAGTGTTGATATCAATTCGCTCACAGGTGTTAACAATGTAATTCTTGACATTGACTTCAAACACCGGCACGGTGGAGCGGTCATTCAGCACCACAACATCCGCTTTCTTGCCGACTTCCAATGAGCCAATCTGGTCTTCCATTTGCAGCACTTTTGCTGCCTCAATGGTCGCCATGCGCATCACCTGATCATCCTTCAACAATTCCGGATTTTCATATTTGATGCGGTGGATCATTTGCGCCGTGCGCATCACTTCAAAATAGTTGAAGGTCTGCCCATCCGTACCCAGACCAACCGTCACCCCGGCTTCCATCAAATGCATCATATCCGGCCAGAAGGAGAAGATGGCATTTGATTCTGCATTATGCGCCACCTTCACATCATTTCGTTTGAAGATCTCCGGGTCCTTCCATTGGTCAATATAACTGCAATGGAACAGGATCAGATTGGGACTCAGGAAGCCGATATCCTCCAGATAGCGGGTGGGGCGCTTGCCAAATCGCCGGCAGGTATCAAAATGATGGTAGCGGTCATCCAGATGGTGCGTCATATAACCTGCGCCCAATTCATCAGCTGTTTTGCTTCACTTCCTGCAGAAGTTCGGTCGAGCAGGTATATGTGGTATGCACACCAATGCGTCCCGTGATCCGATCAGGTCGCGTGCGCGGCATTTCTTAATGAAGTTGACATTTTCCTGCAAGCCCATCGCAGCATTTTCTTCACTGATCCGGCCGGTAGTCTCAAAGGACAGCACCGCGCGGATGCCCGTCTCGATGCAGGCCTTGTCAACTGCATCCAGGGCTCCAGGCAGTGCATACGAACCCTCAGCAGTATCCGTAGTGGTCGTTATGCCGCTGCGGATATGATCCAGCAACATTGGCGCGCGTCCCGGCATACATGATGCTTTGATCAACGCGGTCTTCCAGCAAGGGCAGCCAGAAGCGGTCCATCCAGGAAACAAAAGAGAAGTCTGGAGATTCAAATCCGGAATAGGGTATGCTCCGCACCACAGCACTATAAAGATGATTATGGCAGCTGATCATTCCGGGGATAATGATCTTGCCGCTGGCATCAATCACTTTCGCGCCCGGCTTATCCGCAATCGTCGAGCCAGGGCCGATTTCCTTGATGATATTGCCTTCAACATAGATCGTGCCGTCGCGGAATATATGATCTTCCGCATCCATTGTCACGATCAAGGCATGTTTGATCAATAATTTTTCCATCTCTGCCTCCTGTAAAAATATACTGGTGAACTGTCCTACTTGACAGCTTCTTTGATCTTCTTGATGCCTGCAGCGGCGCCATTTCGAAGAAAAACAATGTCATTGGAATACATAATGAGCTGCATGCCGCGTTTATCCCACTCGATCAGCCAATCCAGATTGCCGGTATGAATACCACAGGGGACGTTATATTTCTTCGCTGCATCCAGCACCTTCTGAATGGCCGGTTCAAGCACGCTCATATAATCTTTCTCACGCACCCCCATGCTCAAAGCCAGATCATTTGGCCCCATGATCGCCCCGCCAATGCCCTCCACGGACAAAATCGCGTCAATGTCTTCAATTGCTTTTTCCCGCTCAATTTGCAGGATGATCATATTCTCGCGGTTGGCCTGGCTGGTAAATTCCCACATTTCCTGGGGCATGAAATCATTATGTCCTTTTGGAGCTGAACAGCCGCGAACACCTTCCGGTGGATAATGCGTGTTGGCCACAATATCTTCCACCTGCTGTTTGGTTTCTATGCGGGGGATCATGATGCCGCGTGCGCCGGCATCCAGAACGCGGGCCATCAGATGGTATTCATCATTGGGCACACGCACAAACGGTGTACACGTGGTCAATCGGGTGACCTTAACCATGTCAGCAATCACGCCGAGGTCAAAAGGGCCATGTTCCATATCAAAAAACAGGAAATCCAGTCCTGCCTGCTCCATGATCAGTCCGATGGACGGGGTGCGAACATCCTGGATCATCGTCCCGTAAACTGTTTCTCCCTTTGCGCAGCGTTCTCGAATTGGATTAGGTTTCATTTCTTTCTCCTTCGTATTGTGAAGATCAATTATTTATAAACTTCCGGATTTGCCAAATACTGCGGCTTCTCACCGTGCAAAACACTCAACACACCTTCAGCAGCCATCAAGCCCATCCGCCGTCGGCCATCATTAGTGAAACTCGCCAGATGTGGCGTCAGCACCACATTGTCCATTGCAAACAATGGATTATCCGCTTTCGGCGGCTCGGGATCATATACATCCAGCGCAGCACCGGCAAGCCTGTCGTCCTTCAAAGCCTGCACCAATGCCTGCTCATCCACTACAGGTCCGCGGGCACAGTTGATCAGGAAACCGCCAGGACCCAAAGCATCAAGCACCGCCGCATCCACAATATGATGTGATTCTTTTGTGGAAGGGATGTGCAGGGACAGAAAATCAACTTTGCCTGCCATCTCCGCTACGCTTCTCTCGGCAGCAGCACCCCATTCTGTGATCTTCTGCGCATCAATAAAGGGATCGTATGCATGGATTTCCATCTGAAGCGCATCACGGCACATCTCGGCAAACCGCCGGCCGATGTTGCCAAATCCCACCACCCCCACTCTCTTGCCCTGAAGTTCTGTACCAACCACATGGTCGCGCACATGGAAATTGCCTGCGCGCACAGATTGGTCGAGAAAGGTTAATTTTCGTGCCACAGCCATCATTAGCATAAAAGCGTGTTCGGCCGTCGATTCTGTCGGTCCCAATGGCGTGAAAACCACCGGAATTCCCCTCGCCGTGGCGGCGGGAATATCCACAATGTCCAGTCCTGCCCCATGACGTCCCAGCACTTCCAGCGATGTAGCCGCTGCAATGGCTTCGGCATCCATGCGCATACCAGCGCACAAAATGGTTGCATGCACATCAGGCAGCAACGCCATAATTTCTTCCCTGGATGATTTGAAAGGGGTCAATACATCCAGTTCTTTGGACAGCAATGCAATTGCATCTTCATGGATTGGCTTGTTTACAAGTATGCGTTTCACTGTGCGTTTCCTTTTCTCTAAATACGAATGCTATGAATTGAAAAAACAAACCGGTGTCTACACGTGTCGACAAATCTCTGCAATAAAAACATCGTTTTCACAATAAACTGCGTTACTGTATTTTTCAAACGTTAAATTGGCTTCGTTGGTTGCATCTTCATATAGGGTAGATAATGAGCCGCAGAGGCTTCAATCAAGGTGCGCATGGATTCTGATGCCTGGAAGGGATCCCGGTTGCGGATACCCAGAGCCACTTCGTAATGCCAGTGCCATCCTTCCATCGTCTGCGGTAAAGCACGAATTAATTCAGCCAGTGCATTGAACAGTGTATCGTCAATCTGGGCCAGGAATTTGTTGCTGGCAATTTCTGCAATCAGATGGTGAAATGCCAGGTCGAGATTATGGCCATCTTCCAGCATTCCAGATTCAATTGCCTCTTTCTCTTTGCGGAGAATTTCAAACAAAGTGTCAATTTGCTCATCTGTCGCCCGGCTCGCCGCATAAAAAGCAAAACCGGTTTCGAGTATCTCGCGCGCCTCAAACAACATCTGCAGATCGGTGTCCCCCATCGCCAAGGATATTTCCACCAGACGGTCATACATATCATTCGGCTGATTGGTGACAAAGGTGCCTTCTCCATGGCGCATCTCCAGGATGCCCATCGTCTGCAAAGATTGCAATGCCTCACGCAGGGTAGACATGCCGACACCCAGGGCTTCAGCCAGTTCACGCTGTGCAGGCAGGCGTTCTCCCGGCAGCCAATAGCCATCACGAATCATCGAAAGAAGTCGATCGATGGTCGCTTTGGTTATTTGCCTGCGATGAACGGGTTGAATTTGTTTTGGCATCCTACCCCAACGCTGATGAATAAATGACTGGAAATATTGTTCAGGTGTTCTGAACACTTAATACTATCTTATAGAAAATGAAATCAAAAGTCAAGAGGTTTTCATCAAAATCAGGAAATCTTTAACATTATTTCATCAAATTGTGTGGAAGTTCCGCTTGAAAACAGCGGAACTTCCACACATCGGGTAACCATCACCCTGGCCGATGATACACAGGCCCCAACCCCTTCAGGCGCACCCCTTCGCGCAAATGCTTGTAGGGGATCTTGCTGGGGTCTTCAATGATCCCGGATGGAGATTCCACATTGATGATCTCGCTCGCAATTGGGCCAAAGTCTGCCCGATAATGATTGGCGCTTTTCAAAGCCAGGATTTTCATCTCTTTTGGCTCAACCCCCACCACGCGGAACAGGGATTGGTCCAGCGCCTGCATGCGTTCTGCCGCTACGATCACCCGCACATCATCCACCAGAAGCTGGGCCATCTTGCCCAGGTTCAGCTTCCTGTCCTTCACCATCGGTCCTGTGCCCATGAAGTCGCCATCATGGAGCTTGACCACCTTGAAACGTGCATGGAACGGGTGATGACCGGCCAGGGATTTCCCGCCGACATCCAGCTCTACCTCTGCCCCCTCCCCCGCAGCAAACGCAGCCGCAGCAGCTTCCGGGTCATGGATCAAGCCCAGCACGGTTTTTTTTGCGCCATACTTCACCAGCGACTCCAGCAGCCAGGTGGTATCCGATGGACTGCCGCCGCCGGCATTATCCTGAATATCCGCCAAAATGATTGGCGCCGTGGCAGTTTTTGCCATTTCAACCGCTTTCTTTGCCGCCTCATCCCACGGGATCAAATCACACACAAACTGGTCTTCATGGTCAAGGATGTACTGATACAGGCGGGCAACCGCTTCATCAGCGGCAGCCTGGGTTACACCATAGGCAAAAATCGACGGGCCGGTATGGGCAAGATCGCAGGGAGGGAAGCCTTCCATGAAGGTCACCGAAAGGACATCCTCTGGTTTTTCCACTTCCTCCAGAAAATCATACAGGCTTCTGGCCGGGTCTTTGGTCGTGGCCTGGGTTGTGGCAGGCATCAGGAAGGGGGACAGGCGAAACGCACCGAAGATTGGACTGCCTTGCAGAATGGTTGAAAGGAGATGCGCGCAGCGTTCCCCGTTCTCAAAACCATCCACATGCGGATAAGTGCGGTAACCCACCATTGCCGTCGCCAGGTCAAAACAAACCGGGTCAATATTGCCATGCAAATCGTACGAAACCACCACCGGAATATCCCCCACCGCCGCCCGGACACGGCGCAGGATTTCTGCTTCTCCGTCCTGCAAGTCGCCATATACCATCGCCCCATGCAGATCAAGGAAAAGCCCATCATAGGGTCCATTTGCTTCCAGGGTTTCAAGGATCATGTCCATCAAGGTGTCAAATGTTTCCCCCGACAAAGGCTGGGAAGGCTCTGTCCCGCACCACACCAGGGGCACCACCTCCAGATCAAGACCATCCGCAGCAGCCAGGAATCCGCTGGCCGCAATATTATATCGACCTTCCTTGAACTTCAAAATCTCTTCGCCCTTGCGCAGTTCAGGATAAAAGCCGCTCTGATTGATGAACGCTTCCAATGGTGTCGGCGTTTCCGAAAACGTATTTGTCTCATGGATAAACCCTGCCAGCCCTACTCGATACATTACATCCTCCTCAATGTTCATGATTTCTCTTGATTGCATTGTTCGCCACAGTCGTTCGGCAGTAATCGGCAATTGATCCACCCACACACCGGCAGCACCCCTGACCGCCGCCGCAATCGCTGCCGGCGTCGGCAGCAATGCCATTTCTCCCACACCTTTCGCGCCAAACGGTCCGGTTGGGTCGGCGACCTCAATGGTGATTGACTCCACTTCTCCGGGCATATCCAGCACGGTAGGAATCAGATAGGTTGTGAACCCGTTCTTCTGCGGTCTGCCGTTTTCCTGCACGTACTCTTCCATCAGAGTATACCCAATTGCCATATGAATTGCACCATCCACCTGCCCCTGCACCAGATCCGGGTTGATCATCCGGCCGCAGTCCTGTGATGTCCACAGCTTGACCACTTCGCTTTGACCGGTCAACAAGTCCACCTCTACCAGAGCAACCTGGCTGGCATACCCATAACTGATATGCGGATCACACATGCCGGTTTCCGGGGCAAAATAACTGGTTGGCCGTTGGCTGTTGGTATGGTATTCACATTCCCCGGCTGACTACTCTTTCACCGGTTTCATTGCGCAATATCGTATGCCAATTCTTGATCGCCTCCTGGCTGGCGCGCAAGACTGCATTACCCGAAACATAGGTCTGGCGGGATGCAGAGGAAGACCCTGCGTAAGGCACATAGCTGGTGTGGAAAAGCGGTACATTGATCTTGTCTACACTGACTCCCAGAGTCTCCGCGGCGATCTGGGCCAGTACCGTCTGCGATCCCTGTCCCAGGTCAGCCGCCCCGCACAGCAGCGAAACATTGTCAATCTGCCCGGCTTCATCCAGCCACAGGAAAACTTTGGCATGTGATTTATCATCCATGCCACAGGAAAATCCAACATTTTTGTAACAGGCTGCCACACCAATCCCCAGACTTTTTTCAGGATCGCCGTTTGCGGCAAGATGCGGTGCAATCCAATGTCCGACATCTTCTTTCCATCCCGCCTTCAGCGCTGCCTGGCGCAGCGTTTCCTTCCCCCCACCCCTGGTGGCATGGGGTAGCCGGTCAAATGAATGTCTCCCTCTTCCATCAGATTGAGCATGCGCACTTCAACCGGGTCCATTTCCAGCGCTTCGGCCAATTTGTTCATTTGCATCTCGTAGCCGTAAGCAACCTGCAATGCCCCAAACCCGCGCATCGCCATATTCATCACATTATTGGTATACACCGCATAGGCATCCACACGGGCATTGGGAATCCGATATGGCCCGCCGGAAGAACTGGCGGCATTGTTCAACATCCACACACTGGAGGAAAGTGCCGCCCCGCCATCTGCGATCAATTCGATTTCCATCGCAGTGATGATGCCATCCCTGGTTGCCCCGGTCTTGTAATGCATACTGAACGGATGACGATGCCCCGTCCGGGTTGTGGTTTCCTGCCGGGAATACACCAGTTTGACAGGCCTGCGGATCAAATATGCCGCCAGCGCCAACAGATGAGGTACATGCATATCTTCGCGCCCGCCAAACGCGCCGCCAATCCCGGGCATGATCAGACAAATATCTTGGGGTTCCACAGCTAATATGCTGGCAATATGGGGCAGATCATCATGCGGTGCCTGTGTCGCCACAATCACCGCGATTCTCTCTTCCTCGTCGATAAAGCCAATACCGGCATCGGGCTGCATATAAGCGTGTTCCTGACACGGGGTTTCATACCGCCCTTCGACAATCACATCTGCCGCCGCAAAACCTGCCGCAGCATCCCCTTTGCGAATTTTGATATGCTCAAAAATATTGCTGTTGCCCCGCTCCGGGTGGATCAGCGCAGCATCCTTCTGCATGGCTTGATACACGTCCGATACGATTGGCAGTGGTTCATACACCGCCGTAATCAAACGACACGCTTGCGCAGTCGTCGATTCACTATCTGCCACCACCATCGCCAGACGGTCCGCGATACTGGTTACCTTGCCCCCTACCGGTACAAACACCGCCTGGTCCGGCATATGAATGCCATATTGATTATTCGGCACATCCGGCGCTGTGATAACCCGCACCACACCCGGCAGCGTCTCGGCCCGGGAGGTATCCAGGGCAAGCAACCGAGCATGAGGAAGCCCGCTCCAACGGATTTTGGCAAACAATTGGCCAGAAAGGTTAAAATCCTGTGGATAGACGGCTTCCCCCAAAACTTTGGGAAGTGCATCCACCTTTTTCACGCTCTGCCCAACGCCGCCATAGCGTTTTGTACCTTCTTGTTTACGCCGTTGCAATTCAACCGCCATTAATCTATACGAATAAATCTATAATTGTATCCCGGCCACCTGAATCAAATCCTGAGCTGCCTCCAATACGAGTGCCTCAGTTTCGCACTCATCCAGAGAATATACTTCCCGGTCACGCATCAGAACCTGACCATCCACAATCGTCGTTAACACATCTCCTGCATTGGCAGAATACACAAGCTGCTCGATCACATTGCTTGCAGGCTCCGGCAGCACCGGCCACATGTGGGGTGCGTGCAAGTCCACGATGATCACGATCCGCCCGCTTGCCAACCTCCAGCGATCCCACCTGACCCTGCAAACCCAGGCAGGCCGCCCCATCAATGGTAGCCATGCGCAGCATCTGCGCCACCGGCATGCAGGCGGCGTCCCTGCGGCTCAGTTTTTGCAGCATCGCCGCCAGCCGCATCTCTTCAAACATATCCAGATTGTTATTGCTCAGGTTGGAATCCGTACCCAATCCCACCCTCACACCAGCGCCAATCAAATCCGGTATTCGCGCCACCCCTGAAGCCAGTTTCATATTGCTGGATGGGTTATGCGCCACAGCAATATCCAGCTCCGCCAGAAGCTGGATATCTTCATCCGTCAAATGCACCCCATGCGCAGCCAGCACGCGAGGACCGCGCAAACCATAATCCGCCAAAAGCTGCGTTGGCGTTTTGCCATACTTTGCCATACATTGTTCAAATTCATCCTGTGTTTCCGCCAGATGGATATGTACACCCACGTCATATTTTTCTGCCAAGGACTGCATCTGACGCATGGTTTCTTCCTGCACCGTATACAGGGAATGGGGCCCAAACCAGGTCATGATCCGTTCTGGACAGCGATCCCGCCATTCCTCAATGAAACTCAGGCTGCTCTCCAGCGTTTCCCCTGGACCAATGGGATCATCGATCAACTGCGGACTGAAGATACCCCGCAGTCCAGATATTTCGGCCACCTCGGCCGCCACACCTGGATAGCGGAAAATATCAATGAACGTGGTGATCCCCCCGCGGATCATTTCCAGTTGTGCCATCATCGCCGCGGCTCGCTGATGCCGCGGTTGGAATGCGGCATCCTTGGGAAAGCAAATCTCATTCAGCCAGCGCATCAATGGCAGGTCTTCCATCAAACCGCGCAGCAAGGTTTCGTGCATGTGGCAATCGATCAAGCCCGGCATGACCACATTCTCCCGGGCATCAATCACCATCTTCGCCTCCATTGAAAGCTGGGGACCGATTACGGTGATCACCCCATCCTTAATGGCAATATCTGCATTTTGATAGCGGTTTCCAACGGAATCCATACAGAGCACATGACCATTTTTAATCATCAAATCCTGTTTCTGTTCAATCATCATGCAGCCTTTCTCCAACAAGTATCCTACAAAAAATACGTTTGATAATGTATCAATGATTTCGTCAAAAGGAAGGGAGAACAGATCAATACCCTCCGACCTCCCTTCCTGCTGGCATTACTCAACAAAACAACGATCTAATCCTCAAGTCGATCCCGCCAATAAAGTCCACGTTTTTGGACACGGTTGAACAACCATACACAAACTATCGGGGCAATGATCAGGTTTGGCGGAATATCTGCAATCAAGACGGATGTAAACAGGGTCGCAAAGGGAGCAAAGCCCATCAAAGCGATCCAGCCGCCCACACAAACCGCCACAACCAGGGTGCCGACAATGCCGCCCCACAAAGCAACTGCTTTCCAATTTTTGGGGTGTGCAACCAGCAAGCCGGGAATGAAGGCCATCAGGAAATTGCCCACCGCGCCGCCCACACCGCCAATGCCAAACCAGCCAGCCAGGATATCAGAGATGAAAGTGTTTCCGATCAGCGCAGCAAGTCCACCCACCCACGGGCCAAAAAAGACACCCCACACCACTGCGATGAAAGCAAAAGGCCGCAAGGTGATGAACCCAATCGCCCAGTTCATGGTAGAAAATGCGCCCAGACCATAAAGAACAGCGCCAATGATAGTCAACGCGATTTCAAGGGTGCCAAATTTTTGTTTCCATACAATTTTTTCAGGTAACCATTTATTCATCGTAATCCTCCAGATCTTGAAAAATAAAACGAACCATCAACAAACAATTACCGCATCCACCTGAATTTTCGATAGGCACCTCCTTTGACCCTCAAGCAACGCTCTGAAACAATTTCCCTGCAAGTCACAAAAAGATTTCCACCTTTGCCCAGTTTAGAACAATTGCCAAAACACTTAGCCCGATAGACACCAAACCCGTTAAGGCAAAGAGAATATCTTTTCTGCGAAATTCATATTGATCGTAGAAAGTTCTTTCCTTGTTGTCTACGTCAAATGCCTTTAACTCCAACGCAATGGAAATCCGCATTGCCCGGCGCAGCATGCTGTCAATCAATGGCACCGCAACAGGGATCGTCTTGCGAAAACGCTGTGCCACAGAACCTGTATCAATATCCATGGCGCGTGAACGGAACGAATCCGTGATCGTCAAATAATCACCGCTCAATTCTGGTAAAAACTTAAAACTGCTGATCACCATCAAGGGATACATATAAGAAATGCCAAGTTTGTTTTGCATAAACTCCCCAAGCGCACTCGCCAACCCCATCAGGTCTGTTGTCATCACAAAGAAAGTACATGCGGTCAATGCCATCACAATGCGCATGCCCATTGCGACGGCGTAAATTGTGCCTTCCAGGCTCCAATGCAGGATCCCCCACTGGAATAGATAACGCTGCCCTTCAGATGCCGGATAGAAAAACGGCCAGGTTAACATGATAAAGCCGATCATCACTGGATAGGTCACGATCAGGAATTTATACATCTTTCGGGCTACTTTAGCGACAAAAGCCATCACCCAGATCCAGATCGTGAATGCCAGAAGGATGAATGGATTGGTCACCAGAATAGGGACGACCACCATACCCAACCACCAAAGCAATTTCGCACGCGGGTCCAACTCGTGGATTGGAGATTTCAGTTTTCCCATTTCAAGCATTTGCAAGACAAAAGCCATAGCTTTGCTCCTGAATCAACTTTGGTAAATGTGTACTGCCTGTTTTAATCCGTGACAAATAATTCCGCCAAAAACTCAGGAGTAATTGGACGGTCCAAAACAACATCGGGCAGCAAATCACGCGCCAGGAAGTACACCTCCGGCGGCTTTATCCCGGCAGTTTTGATTTTGTCTACTTCTGCGAAGACCTCCTGGGTTGTTCCATCCATGAATATCTGCGCTTCACGCATCACAATCACCCGTTTGGCAAAAAGCGACACCAGATTCATACAGTGCGTGGTGACGATGCAAGTATGGCCGCGGTCATTTAATTGTTTGACCAGCATCATCAAAGCCATCAATTCTTTCCAATCCTGGCCTGTGGTTGGCTCATCCACCATCAGAATCGTTGGCTCCATCGCCAAAACAGAAGCAACTGCCAATCGCTGACGCTGCCCGCGGCTAAGCTGGAAAGGCATTTCCTCATCCATACCCTCCAGGTCCATTTCCCTGATCACTCTTTGGTAGGTTTCTTCGATACGGTCTTCCTCATATCCCAAATTCCTGGGGCCAAAGACTACCTCGTCTTTTACCGAATTCAGCAAAAATCTGATGGTCCGGATTTTGAAAAACATAACCAACAGAACGAGCCAATTCTGAAGTGGGAGTATCCGTCGTCTCACGCTCCTCTACGATCACTTTGCCTCGTGTCGGTTTCAACAACCCATTAAAATGCTTGACCAGTGTCGTTTTGCCCGATCCATTTTGACCAATAATGGCAACAAATTCTCCCTTGTTGATCTGCAAATTTACATCCAGTAATGCAAAATCGGAACGGGTTGGATATTTATAAAATAAATTTTCCGTGCTCAGAACGACTTCGCTCATTTTGTTTTCCTCATATGGGTAAATGCGGCCTCTCCCTCTTCCAGGGTGATCGGCATTTCTTCAAAATGCCGTCCGTGATCTTTCATCAAGAAATAAGCGACCTGGGTTACCTGCGGCGGGTAAATCCCCAAACTGATCAGGAAATCTACTTCAGATAACACTTCCCGGGTAGGCGCATCGCGTAAAATCTCCCCTTGATTCATGACAACAATCCGATCAGCATGACGCGCCAGCTCATCGATGTTATGCTCCACCATGATTATCGTCTTGCCTTGCCGCTTCAAATCTCCAGCCAGATTATGAATTTCTTCCGCCCCCACGGGGTCTAATTCAGAAGTAGCCTCATCCAGAATAAGCACATCCGGTTCCATTGCCAGCACAGCCGCCACCGCTACTCGCTGCTTTTGCCCGCCAGAAAGATAGAAAGGATGGCGCAGTCGATTTTCTCGCAAATTCACCAAATCCAGAACATAATTCATCCTGCGGTTGATCTCATGCCGTGGGATGGAAAGATTTTCCAGGGGAAACGTGATTTCTTTTTCGATATCTGTCATCAAAAGCTGCGCTTCTGCATCCTGCTGCACCAGCCCGATCATTTGCGCCACCTGCGCCACCGGGGTAGTGTTGGATGGTAAGCCTTTCACCTCCACTCGCCCTTCAAACATGCCACGCAGGATCTGTGGTACAACACCGATCATCGCCCAGCATAAAGTGGATTTACCGGCTCCTGTTGGTCCAATCACGCCGACAAATTCCCCTTCTTCGATCTCAAGATTGATATTCTTGAGCGCAGGCTTATTGCTCTCCCGATAGGTAAAACTTACATTTTCGATTTCAATGATCGGCATATTGTTCACCCTTATCTAATTTTTCGCTCATCTGCTGCATCGCGGGCTTTAATGGCAATCAAGGCTGTCTCTCTGGCATGCCCAGGCGTTGCTGTGCCAAACAATACTGATTCCACGCCTGCCTCCTGATACAACCAATCCAACGCCCCGCGAATATCCTGCTTCAGCCCACCACCTGCAAAAGGCATGAAAGCAATCACTGCCTTGTCCGTTGCCTGTACAGCTTGCAGGCAAGAGTCACGATCAAACCAGGACCATTCCTTGTTCAAGGGCACCGCATATCCCTCTACCTGCAGGTCAATTTCCTCCATCCGGGGGAGCACGAGAGAAGGATACTGACTGAGCAAATAAGGACGCAGACCCTGTGAGCGGGCAATCTCCGCCATCTCCACAACAATATCCTCCCGCCCAAGGGAAACCAGATAATCGGCATCCGCGCCGCCAAACAAAATTACCTCACAATCGTGAAATTCCGACAATCGTTTGAGATACGACTGCTCATCCAGGGCAATGCGCTTGATTTCCTGATCAGATAACATTTCTGCCTGTGGGTCATAGCCAAAGACAAGCACTGCGTTTTTGGATAATTCCTCCTTAACCAAGCGGGCAATTTCATCAGGCCACAAGCGTTCTACCAGAGTGCGAATGATCCGGTCACGACTATGCTGCAAATAGCGATCATTCAGATAAACTCCCTGTTCCCAGGTGGGGTTTCCCACCCCCAATAGTGCTTCGCCAGTATCTTCCAGTAACCGCCGGAAAAGGCGCGTATTGACCTCAAAAGACAGGTCAAACGCTTGCCCGCCAGCATCGTAATAAGCCCGCATGACCGAGTAGCAATACTCCTCATCAAAAAGTTTCCACAATAACTCCCGGCGATATAGAAAGCGGAATTGATTGAATGGATCACCGCCCAAAATGACGGGTGGCAGACGATCGTACTTTTCCATCTACAGCTCCTTGAAAAAGAATTTGATCCCTATCAGTAAGATATCAATAACCAATAAATGCTGCTGGAAGATGCTGCTATTCGTTCATCAATGCCCGTAAATACCCGACAGCCTGCTGCATGGCTTCCAAATCAGAAGGCAGCGGAAGGATCTCACTGGTGATCGTGCCCTCATAGCCATTTTCGATCAGTGTTTTGAATACTGCCGGGAAATTGATATGCCCCTGACCTGGCGCCAGCCGGTTGCTGTCAGAAAAATGCATATAACCAATATGTTTACTGACCGCTGCCAGGGAAGCGCAAATATCCCGCGCCTCGATATTCATATGATAGGTATCCGGCAGGAGCTGCAAAGCAGGATCTGCCAATCTCTTCAATCAACTGTATTCCATCATTTACTGAATTAATCCAGTTCGTCTCATAGCGATTCACCGGTTCCAGTAATAAATTGACCCCTTTTGTGCTGGCATACGCCGCGCACTCCGCCAATGCGGAAGTGGCTGATTTCCGCAGATCATCTCGTTCCTCATCAGGCACCGTGAACCGCCCACGTATTCCCCCGATGATCACTTTCGTATCCAGCTCGGCAGCATAATCCACATGCCCTTTGATACGCTCTACTGCCCCGGCACGTTTTTCCTCATCCGCTGCGGCCAGGCAAAAGCCGTCATGCAGGCAGGATTGCCCCGTAGCAATGGCACACACAACCAGTCCCAATGTCTGCAATTCCTGCTGTAATGGCTGCAGCGGCACATCACCCGGAACGCGCAGGCTCAGTTCAACTGCATCAAAACCTGCTTCTGCCGCTGCCCGCAATACCTGTTGTCAGATCACCGGCAAACATCAATGGGCCAAAAACAGATTTTCGGGGAGAAAGGGAAATTCCCAGTTTGATTTTGGAACAGTCCAGGCTCGATAGATCCTGCCAGTTTTGCTGAAAAGCAACATCCAATTTCGCCAGTCTCGGCAAATGCCGTCCGCCTTCGAATGCTGTCATCAGCCAGGCATCAATATATTCCCGGGCCGCGTCTGGCTGCGTGACCAAAGCCCCCATCGCCAGCACATTGGCATCATTATGGATCCGACTCTGCCTGGCAATGTTTACACTGTCACAACGTACAGCGCGAATACCCGGATACTTGTTCACTGCAATGGATATCCCCACCCCTGTGCCGCACACCACGATGCCACGATCACACAACCCCGGAAGACACAGACATGGCTACTTTCCGGGCATAGTCTGGATAGTCTACAGGGATTTCATGCTGTCACAGGTCCTTCGTCAATCACTTCGATATCCAAAGTGCGCAGGTATGCCGCAATTTCCTCTTTCAGCGGAAATCCAACATGATCTGATCCTATGGCAATCTTCATATCTGCCCCATTTCTTTGATCTACAATCTAGTTTGGTGCAGGCCCGGTTGTCTCTCTCACCACCAATTCAACAGCCACGCGTTCTTCTGTTTTTGGATTTACGTCTTCACCATCCATGATCTTGAACAACAATTCAATCCCTTTTGCACCCATATCAAATTTTGCCTGACGTACCGTGGTCAACGCCGGGCAGGTATAAGCCGCATCCGGGATATCGTCATATCCCACAACGGAGAAATCTCGCGGCACGTCTAACCCACGCTCCTTCAAAGCACGGATCGCACCAATCGCCATAATATCGTTGTACGTGAACACAGCCGTCGGTGGATCATCCAGATTGAGCAGATATTGAATGGCTTCATACCCATTCTCCAGGCGGTAACCGCCTGCCGCCACCAGACGCTCATCTGGCTGGATGCCCGCATCCTCCAATGCCGCCTGATATCCCGCCACACGCTCCTGGCTGTGTGACAGCCGCACCGGGCGGGCAATACAGCCAATCCGGCGATGCCCCAACGAGAGCAAGTGTTCTGTGGCAAGATACCCGCCACGATAATTGTCTGCTACCACTGCGGGCAACTCAATGCCATCCAGCACCCGGTCCATCACCACAGTCGGCAATCCATACTCTAGTAAACGCTGGGCTGGGGCTACATCGCCGGTTGCGGGCACCCACAACACACCTGCGGCACGTTCCTCGTACAAATGATCCAGATATTTCAGTTCTTGTTCAAGACTGTATTTGGTATGGCAAAACACAACGGTAAAGTCCCGTTCAAAGGCAACTGCCTCAATACCCTGTGCCACCTGGGCAAAATACGGGTTGATAATATCGGGGATGATCAAACCCAGGCTGGAGGTTCTTTGTCGGCGCAAGTTGCGAGCAACCGCATTGGGGCGGTACCCAAGCTCCTGAATTGCCTGAAACACCCTTTCTTTTGTGGCCTGTGATACGGACCGCGGGCCATTGTTGATAACATAAGAAACAGTAGATGGAGATACCCCTGCCTGTCTGGCGACATCATCTCTGGTAACCATACGACATCCTTAACGCAAGTATTTTTCGACACGAATTGTCGACACGTGTAGTATATAGGATTTTTGTAACCCTGGTCAAGTTACATTTGTCACATTCAGGAAGGTCTCGAATTATATACAATAGAAGAAAGTGTTCAGAACACTTGCGTTTGCCCCTTAACCACGGGAGGCATTCAATGGCTATACAAACAATTGTCAAAACAAACAATTCGAGGAGGTAGCAAACAAATGAAAACAACTGGATTCAAGGGGCGTGATTTTCTTGCTGAAACAGATTTCACCCCGCAGGAGATCAAAACTGTTTTAGAAGTTGCCGGTGAACTGAAGCGTCAGCGCGGTATGGGCATTTATCATGACGATCTGCTGCGCGCCAAGACCTTGTTCATGTTGTTCTACAACCAATCCCTGCGTACGCGCAATTCCTTTGAAGCAGGCATGACCCAGCTTGGCGGACATGCCCACTTCCTCGACCCCAGCAAGATCTACACCCCCGCCCTCGAAGGCAAGGAAGTTGCCTACTCCACCGAGCGTGTTTCCGATGTGGCCCGCGTGCTCTCCCGCATGGGGGATGCCATCGCCATCCGCTGCTACGGTGACCCCGTGGAATGGGAATACGGCGGCGCCCACAACCTGCTGGCCGAATTTGCCCGCTGGGCTGATGTGCCCGTCCTGAACATGGAAGATGACATCTATCACCCCTTCCAGGGACTGGCCGACATGCTCACCGTCTATGAAGAGTTTGGCACCTTCAAGGATGTCAACTTCACCATGTCCTGGGCCTACTCCCCCTCCGTCCACAAACCGCGTGCTGTACCCCAGTCCGCTATCCTGTATGCCTCCATGTTGGGCATGAATGTCACCCTGGCACACCCCAAAGAAATGGCCCTCGATCCCGAGATCATCAAGCAGTGCGAAGCCTACTCGACCAATTCCAAAGGCTCCTTCCGCATCACGGACAACTTTGAAGAAGGCTTCAAGGGCGCGCATGTGGTCTATCCCAAAGCCTGGTGCCCGGTGGAACTCTTCAAGCCGCCCGTTGGCGAGGATGATATGGACAAAGCCCAGGGCATCTTCGACAGATACAAATCCTGGAAGACAACCAGCGAGCTGATGGACACCACCGACAAGCAGGGCATTTATCTGCACTGCCTGCCCGCTGACCGCGGCTGGGAAGTCAACAACGACGTCATGGACAAGACAGAAGGCCCCGGCTGGCGCTCGGCCATCTTCGATGAAGCTGAAAACCGCCTGCACGTTCAAAAAGCTGTTATGTCCCTGGTCATGTAGAACACTGTATCCCAATGCAAACAAAGAGGCTGCCCTTACCGGCAGCCTCAGTCGCCTCTCCCTTCAAATTCCCTGACCCAGTACTGGCTGCCTCTAACCCGGACTTCTATTCTCAATCCGGATAGTGGCAATTGAAAATGTTTCACAGAAAGAGGCTGAAATGAACACAAATTATAAAAGCCCCCTTCACCAAACCGTCTCATCGACGGTAACCGATTATTGGAATGATTCCTGTTCAGTGGAAGAATTAACCTATGCCATCGAGCATGGCGCCGTAGGTGCCACCACCAATCCGACCATTGTCCTCAATGTGCTAAAAAAAGAAATGCACCTATGGAAAGATCGCATCTACCAGATCATTGCGGAAAACCCCACCTGGTCGGAAACCGAAATTACCTGGCAACTAATTGAGGAGATGGGGATCAAAGGCGCATCCCTGCTTTATCCCGTCTTTGAGCGCGAAGGCGGCAAAAAAGGCCGCCTGTCCATCCAGACCAATCCAGCCCTCTACCGTAACGCCGAAGCCATCGCCGCCCAGGCCATCCATTTTGATTCCCTGGCGCCCAACATCCAGGTAAAGATCCCCGCCACACAGGCTGGCATCAAGGCAATTGAAGAAGCCACCTGTCACGGCGTCAACATTAACGCCACCGTGTGCTTCACCGTTCCCCAGGCCATCGCCGTCGCTGAAGCCGTTGAACGCGGTCTGGCACGCCGGGAAGCCGACGGCCACGACACCTCCCTCATGTCACCCGTTTGTACGATCATGGTCGGCCGCATGGATGACTGGATGAAAGTGCTTTGCAAACGCGATGACATTATCGTCAATCCCGAATCCCTGGAATGGGCCGGAGTGGCTTGTATCAAGAAAGCCTACAAAATCTACAACGAACGGGGCTACCGCTCACGGTTACTGGCGGCAGCGTACCGAAATCATTACCATTGGAGCGAATTGATTGGCGGGGATGTCATCCTGACCATTCCCTATGGCTGGCAGTTGCGTTTCAATGCCTCCGATGTCGAGGTCAAGGAACGCATGGCGGATGAAGTTGATTCCAAATACATCAAAGACCTGTACAATCATATTCCTGACTTTCCAAGAGGCTTCGATGAGGATGGCATGACGCCATCAGAATTTGATACCTACGGTGCAGCCGTTCGTACCTTGCGCACTTTCATCAATTCATACCACGAGCTGCAAGCTTTGATCCGCGATTTCATGATCCCCAACCCGGACGTGAAATAGACTATCAAGCCTGCACAACTTATCAAAACTAAAAAATGCAGCGATAATTCCGTCTACCCATTATTTGGGCAGACGGTTCGTTGTATGTATCAATTTCTCCTCCCCTTGATTTTTGATAAAAAGACATCCTTGACATAGATTTGAAATTAAGCAATAATATGAATGAACGTTCATTCATATTATTGCTTAAAGGATACTCAATGACCCCTCAATTCGTAGAAAAGGACCGCGCAAAATTAATGGGACAAACTCGCGAGAAAATTATCAATGCCGCGGTTAATGAAATTGCAAGGGAAGGATTTGAATCTGCCAGCGTGAAACGCATCACTCAGACAGCAGGCGTCGCCACCGGGACGATTTACAACTATTTCCCGAGCAAAAAGGATCTGATGTTCGCCCTGCTGCAAGAAATTGGTTCAGCCCATTGCGCCTATATTGCGGAACAAATCCTCCAGGAACAGGATTATGCTTTGCGGGTGAAAGGTTTATTTGAAGCAGGATTTGGTTTTGTGAAGGAAAACCCCTTAAAAGCGCGAGTGCTGTTCAACACCCTGCAGGGACCGAACATACAATTCAAAACTCATTTGAGCCAGATTTACCAGCCTATGTTCCAAATCATTAATGATGACATCCTCATTCCTGGCATGCAGCAAGGCGTCTTCCAATCCCTGGACCCGGTCAGCACCACGCTAATGATCATGACTTTTTATTTGGGAATTGGTTCCACAGTCAATGAAAATGGTGAGCCGCCATTCAACTTGCAAGATGTAGCCGCCTTTGTACTGCGCGGGCTGGGAGCAAAAACCACACCAGGGAATGAATAAATAAAACAAAGGGAAATGGAGAATGAAAATGAATAAGAAAGTCTTAGTAACATTCGGAAGTAAATATGGTTCCACTGCAGATATAGCCAAAAAAATTGGCCAGGTCCTTCAAAAATCAGGATTGAACACAGATGTGGTTCCAGCCAAATCAGCGGACAAACCTGACACCTATGATGCCATTATCCTCGGCAGTGGCGTATACATCGGCAATTGGCGTAAAGAGGCGGCAAAATTCCTGAAAGCCAACCTGTCTGTTCTGAAAACCAAACCGGTGTGGATCTTTTCCAGCGGGCCAACTGGTGAAGGTGATCCAGTGGAACTAGGGAAAGGATGGCGCGTACCCAAGAACATTGAAGGATATCATCGACAGCATCCAGCCCCGCGATATCACCGTCTTTCACGGGAGATGTGAATGTCAGCAAACTGAGCTGGACTACACAAGTGGATGATTGGTAAAGTGGAAGCGCCGGTTGGGCGACTTCCGTAATTGGGATACAATCTCAGTCTGGGCAGCCAGAATAATCGCTGACGCATTGCAGAGAATAAATCCCGGCCCAGTTCTGCAATGATTTTGATGGCGGCTCTCAATACCAAAAGCCGCCACAATCTATGATTTTTAAGTACCAATCATATTATCTCGCAGTGTATCTATTCCTCTTTCGAAAAAAACGAAATGCCCTAGCAGCCACAGCATGGATGAGAAAAAACACATCCATTCCCAGAAAACGGAACAGCGCACGCGACATCCAGCTCCCGACTGCAGCAGCATGATAAAAGAGACAGAAAAAGCAACAAAACGAAGACGACAATGAAAAAGCTGAGGACAGGCAGAGTGCGCGCCAAGTTCTTTGATCTTCAACATCAACAGATCCCAAAACACCTTGTAGGAAGACCGCCCCAAGAAAATACAGAGCCGATGCCAGCCTTGTGCACCGCCGGACCAGTGCTGTATGGCACCGCTGTCATACAAACCGTCCCGAATGCTGAGACGAAACGAAAGAACAAGGACCAGTCACCTCGAACCAGGGCTGCCGGCTCGTCGTACCCGCGCAAGACGAGCAGCAAGAAAACGACCACCATCACCCGCAGCGGAGCGGCCAAAATCGTTCCATTATTCAAAAATGATCTGCGGCCAGCCCGCCGTATCGCCAATATCACTGAGATAGGTATTGAAAACGGAAAACGGTGGGGGTGTGCGGGTACATACGCCACTACAGCAAGGGTCACCGTTAGCACCCCGATCAACAAACTGACAACAGCTATCGTCCTGAATGCACGCAAAGCAGAAAACATTGTCCCTGTTTTATTCATTAGAAATTCTCCTTATCTTCTTGAAAATATATAATTTACTGAGCGTACGGTAAATTATATTTTGCAAAAAAAATTTCATTTTAAAAATAACTTCCTTAATGCCTCCATCATTTTCTCTTGCAAGGATTCAAAATCCGCGCCTTGAATCCAGCTCCCGAGATTAATTCTCCTTGCGAATCCAGTACTCAATCGTTCCTTTAATAATAAAAGGCATAGCAAAGGCATCCACATCATCCCGAATTAAACCCAGCCTCCTGCCCTGTCACGCATCGTTTCGATCAAATTGCGGGTCAAGCGTATTTTCCATATCACTGCTTTCATCCTGCCCTTCCAGGTACGTCCACAACGAGATTCGCTGGAATTCACCGTCCTGTTTTTGTGTGCTGAAACGACGTGCCGAATAGCTGCCTGCACCATATGCTTCAAATCCTTGCTACTCTCTCGCGAGCGCAGCAACTCAGCTAGCATAAGCCTGCACCAATTGCTCTTGCACTGCCGTATACAGATTCTCCTTGGACTCAAAATGATACAGAATCAGCCCCTTGGAAACCCCCGAGGCTTTCTCAATATCACGGATGGAAGTGCCATGCAGCCCTCTCTCACTAAAAAGATGCCGGGCTGCCAGCAAAATATCCTGTATGGTCTGGTCTTTGTTGCGTGCTCTTCTCTGACGTCATCTAGCCTTCTCTGCTATTTACCAATCGTTCAATAAATTATAGGTGAATAAACAGCTATTGTCAAGGTTTCCGCCCTGAAATGCTGATCAGCGCCAAGACGATGAATCGCTCACTGAATATATCCTTCCCAGCAAAGGCATACCATCATTCAGTTAGAATAAGAGTACAAAAGAAGCAATTTAAACTGAAGTGTAATACTTTCCAAAGTTGTGCGTATTAACTTGTAGAGAAGCACCAATGGATCTGATGAATGAATGATACAAAATGGGTAGTACTGGAAGACACAACTGTAGCCGCCTGTGTCGTTGCGGACCCCAATAATTTTCTGGTTTTATATGATCGTTATTTTTCCAGGGTCTTCAACTATATGCGCTATCGCTCGCCGGATGTACACACGGCGGATGATTTAACAGCGCAAACTTTTGAACAGGCGCTGGCGAAGATTGCCAGTTACGATCCCCAAAAAGCACCTTTCGCTGCCTGGTTATTTACGATTGCACGCAATCTGGTGAATGACTCCTTCCGGCGCCGGAAACGCATTGAATGGCTGCCGCTTGAAGGCATGGAGAATTTTGCCATGCAAACGGACTCGCCGGAGAAGCAAGCTGAGCTGGCAGATGAGCAGCGCCGTTTATTGACCGCGGTAAAAACGCTGTCAGCAGACAAATGTGATTTGCTTGCTTTGAAATTTGCCGGTGAAATGACCAATCGGGAAATCGCCCGGATCACCGGGCTAAGTGAACAAAATGTCGGTGTGACGTTACACCGTGCTATCAAAAAATTGAGGAAATGTTTAAAAGAGGAAGCTGATCATGAGTAAACGAGAGTTAAATGCCATTGTTTTTTACCTTCTGGATGCCATCATTACAAACAATGAGATCCCATTAACTTCCTCGTTACCGGATGATGTTCAGGAAGACCTGCACTTCGCCGCCGAGCTGCACAATATGGATTTTAGCGGCGAATCCAGGATCCGTCAGAAATTGCGCAACCAATTGCAGAAACAAACTGCCATGCAAGCAAACGCAGCCCAGGTTCTGCCAGGCGGGGTCAAACCTGCCCGAAGCACCGGTGCTGCGGTTTTGAGCGTTGGGTTAGGCGCAGCAGCGGTCGTAATGGCCGCCCTGTTGATCTTCCTTCGTTCCCCCAAGACAACCGGGGCCGGTGAGACTGCACCGGAAGAAATGCAAGAGACCACCTCAGTCGAAATGGTTCCACAGGTCTCTTAAGATGTTCTTTGTTTAAATAAAATCGGCTCATAACAAAAAACCGGCGATCGCCAGGGGGCGTTGATCGTCAATCTCAGCCAGCCCATTCAATATCATATTGGAGGTAGTATCATGACGTCTCGTAAGAGAAGCTCTAAACGCGCCTATCGCGCCCCCCTGCAAGACCATCCGGTCGCTATCATTGGCATGTCATCCATTTTCCCAAACGCAGAGGATCTGGCCCATTACTGGGATGTGATCCTTGGCGAGGTCGATTGCATCACTCAGGTTCCCCCCTCCCGCTGGGATGTGGATGCCTATTATGATCCTGACCCCAATCAGCCTGACAAATCCTATTCCAGGGTCGGCGGGTTCATCCCCGATGTTGAATTTGACCCGATGGAATTCGGCCTGCCGCCGAACATCCTGGAAGTGACAGATGTCTCCCAACTGCTGGCATTGATCGTTGCCAAACAGGCCATGCAGGACGCTGGCTATTTCGAAGCAGACGAGAGTCTTTTGGACCAAACCGGCGTGGTATTGGGCATGGTCGGTATGTCCTCGAAACTGTTTGTGCCGCTGGTCGCCCGCCTGCAATACCCCATCTGGGAACGTGTTTTGAAAAATGTGGGCATTCCCGAGGAAGACACCGCGCGCATTGTCGAAAAGATCAAGAGCGCCTATGTCGGATGGAATGAGAATGCTTTCCCGGGCGCGATCGGCAATGTTGTCGCCGGGCGGATTGCCAACCGGCTGAACCTGGGCGGCGCCAATTTCACTGTGGACGCAGCCTGCGGCAGCTCCCTGGCAGCCATCAAAACCGCCATTGGCGAACTGGTTGAAGGGCGCGCAGATATGATGATCACCGGCGGTGTGGATACAGACAACTCCATCCTCACCTATATGTGCTTCAGCAAAACCCCCGCTTTTTCCAAGAATGAACATGTGCGCACCTTTGACGAACGCATCCGACGGCATGCTCGCCGGTGAAGGGCTGGGCATGATGGTGCTGAAAAGACTGGAGGATGCCGAACGGGATGGCGACCAGATCTATGCCGTCATCCGCGGTGTCGGTGCTTCCAGCGACGGACGCTACAAAAGCATTTATGCGCCTCGCCCTGCAGGACAGGCCAAGGCGATGCAACGGGCCTATGCGGAAGCGGATTTTGCTCCCCAGACCATTGGCCTCCTGGAAGCTCACGGCACCGGCACTTCGGCTGGTGACCCGGCTGAGTTTGAAGGGCTGCAACTGATCTTTACCCCGGAGGATTCCAACAAACAATCCATTGCCCTGGGCAGCATTAAATCGCAGATTGGTCATACCAAAGCCGCCGCTGGCGCAGCCGGAATGATCAAGGCCGCCCTGGCTTTGCATCATAAAATCCTGCCTGCGACCTTGAATGTCACAAAACCAAATCCAAAAATGGGGATCGAGAACTCCCTTTTCTATGTCAACACCGAGACCCGTCCCTGGGTTCGCCGCAATGCCAGCACGCCGCGGCGCGCTGGCGTGAGCGCCTTTGGTTTTGGCGGCACAAATTTCCACATTGTGATGGAAGAGTACAACAGCGACCATGCCCAGCCGTACCGTATGCAACAAGGCGCAAATATGCTCATTTTCCAGGCGGCAACCCCGCAGGCCCTGCTGGAAACCTGCCAGACAGACCTCGCGGCATTGGAAGGTGAAAACGGTTCAGCACGGTTGTTCGAGCTGGCAGCCATTTCAACAAACATGATTCTGGACGCCGCTTCTGCGCGGTTGGGATTCGTTGCCGCTTCCCTCCCGGAAGCCATCAAATTGCTGCAATTGAGCATCAAAATGCTGGCAGACAATCTGGACAATGAAACCTGGGAACATCCCAAAGGCATTTATTACCGCCGTCAGGGGATGGATACCAGCGGCAAGGTGGTTGCCTTGTTCCCCGGCCAAGGGGCACAGTATGTCAACATGGGCAAAGAACTGGCGATGAACTTCCCGCCGGTGCGCGAAGTGTTTGCAGAGATGAACGAAACCCTGGCGCAGGCCGGTCACGGTCCGCTCAGTGACCGCGTCTACCCCATCCCTGTTTTCTCTTCGGAGGAAGTTGACGAGCAAACCGCCGTCCTGACCCGCACCGAAAATGCCCAGCCGGCAATTGGCAGTTTGAGCATGGGCATGTACCGCATCCTGGCAGATGCCGGTTTTCAGCCGGACTTCATCGCCGGGCACAGCTTTGGTGAATGGACAGCCCTTTGGGCAGCGGGTGTCTTTGATGACGCCACCTATATGCAATTGGCCATGGCCCGCGGCCAGGCAATGGCTGCCCCGGACGATCCTGAATTTGATGCCGGCACCATGCTGGCGGTCAAAGGGGATGCCGATGCCATCGTCGAAGCCATCAAAGCCTTCCCCGAAGTCAAGGCAGCCAATCTGAATTCCCGCAACCAGGTTGTTCTGGCGGGATCAAAACCTGCCATCGCAGAAGCGCAGCAAGCCCTGGCAGCACAAGGTTTTTCAGTGATCCCCCTGCCGGTTTCAGCAGCATTCCATACGCCCCTGGTGGCGCATGCCCAAAAACCGTTTGGCGAAGCGATTGCCAAAGCGAAAATCCGCAAACCAGCCGTGCCGGTATATTCCAACACCACTGGCAAAGCCTATCCAGCCGACACCAAACAAATCGGCGAACTATTGAATGGGCACATGCTTTCCTCCGTGCATTTCAAGGACGAGATTGAGAATATCTATGCGAATGGCGGGACGGTCTTTGTGGAGATCGGTCCCAAAAAGGTCTTGACCAATCTTGTCAACAATATTCTTGCCGACCAACCCCACGCGGCAGTGGCTTTGAATGCCAATGCCAAACAGAACAGCGACACGCAGCTTCGCCAGGCAGTCGTGCAGTTGAAAGTCATCGGGCTGCCCCTGGGCAATATTGATCCCTATGCATTACCTGTCCTCGCGGCACACGAACAAGCAAAGAAGAGCAAAATCAGCGTAACCCTCAATGGCGGATTGTATGTGTCGCCAAAAACAAGTGCTGGTTTTGAAAAAGCCCTCAACGATGGTTTCCGCGTACAGCTCGCGGCTGATCAGCCTACTGTTGTGGAAACACAGCAAGAGGCATCCCCGGTATCTTCTGAAACAGAACCGCTGGTCGAAGCAATTCAACCGGAAATACTCGAAAAGATTGACCGGCAGTTGGTGGATTTCCAGGCCCATCAGGGCGATACCCTGCGGGTACATGAACAATACCTGAAGAATGAAGCTGAATTTGGACAGATCCTTTCTGATCTGGCGCACATGCAGGTGGATCTCGCCTCCAATGGCGCAGGCTCAGCAGAGCCGAACCATCCCAAACGCCAGGTGGTGCAGAGCCTGATCAACAGTCTCGAGTCAATTCATGATCATCAGGACTCCACCGCACGCGTCCATGAAAAATACCTGAACGGGCAGGAGACCTTCTCGCACACATTTTCCGAGTTGGTTCAGCGCCAGTTGGGGGCAATGCCGCACAGCACCGGGATGCTGACCCGGAAAACACGCCCAAATGGCAATGGCAATGGCAATGGCAATAATGGTAACGGGCACACCCCGGCAGCCAAACCCATGCCCGTTGTTACAACACCCCTCCCTGAAGAAAAACCGGCCCCTGTAGCTGCCGCTGCCCGGTATCACCGGCTGCAACAGCCTGCTCCAGCTGTCGTCAATACGGATGGCATTCAGCCTGCCTTGCTGGAAGTGGTCAGCGAGAAAACCGGTTACCCGGAAGAAATGCTGGAAATGGATATGGACATGGAATCCGATCTGGGTATCGATTCGATCAAACGGGTCGAGATCCTGGGCGCCATGCAGGAACGCTTCCCCGGCTTGCCGGAAGTAGAAGCATCTGTATTGAGTGAATTGCATACCCTGCAGCAGGTCATTGACCACCTCAACGCGTCAGCACCTCCGTCGGTAGCTTCAACTGTACCTGCAGCGGCACCTGTGACAGCCCCTGTCTCCACCGCCCCTTCCCCGATCGCCGCTGAAACTGCTCATCCTGAGCCCGAAGCAGTGGCAGTCCAGGAGAACGTCGGGGACGCAGATCAAATCAGCGCCGTCCTGTTGACCGTGGTCAGCGAAAAGACTGGTTACCCGGAAGAAATGCTGGAAATGGATATGGACATGGAATCTGATCTGGGCATCGACTCGATCAAACGGGTTGAGATCCTGGGTGCCATGCAGGAGCATTTCCCCGGTCTGCCGGAAGTAGACCCGGCCGCATTAAGCGAATTGCACACCTTGCAGCAGATCATTCAGCACCTGAACCAGGGCGCGGTACCTGAAAAAAAAGGGTAATGCCTGATGCGGGCAAGCAAGCTGTATCAGGCATAGAAACCCGGGAGGTGATCGTTCAAACCCTCCCGCCACCGGACCGATTGGTCATGGAATGGGAGAAAGCCCCCGTTTGTATCATCACCGACGACGGCACCTCCTTATGCTGGACACTGGCAGACAAATTGGCTGCCAGAAATTGGAAGACGGTGGTTTTACAATCGCCGACGAGCGAGAGCAAGATGCCATCCGAATTGCCGCAAGAACATTCAGGCAATCCAGATGCACGGTTTGGCTGAAGATCAAATCGAAGCAGCCTTGATCGATGCCGCAAAACCATACGGTCCGCCCTCTGCCCTTATCTATCTGGAACCAGCAGCGGCAGGCACGTGAACCAGAACAGAACCTGCAAGCAGCCTTCTGGCTGGCGAAATACATGCAGGCCGCACTAACTGAAACCATCCCAGGTGGCCGCAATGCCTTTATGGCCATCGCCCGCATGGATGGCGTACTGGGTACCTCGGGAGAAGAAAATGGTTCAGCCCTGTCTGGCGGTCTGTTTGGGCTTGTCAAAACCCTCAACCTCGAATGGGAGACCGTATTTTGCCGGGCAGTGGATGTTCAGGCCGATCTCTCCAGCCGAACAGGCTGCCGAAGTGATCCTGGCCGAAATGGAAGATCCCGACCGGACCCTGGTTGAAGTTGGGGTTGGCCCGCAAGAACGGGTGACCCTGTCCCTGGCGCAGGCAGCAAGGAGTACAACATGACAACACCATCCCTCATCCGACCTGAATCTGTCGTCCTGGTCAGCGGCGGGGC
The DNA here is from genome assembly GCA_963753895.1 of uncultured Chloroflexia bacterium. GTDB lineage: Bacteria > Chloroflexota > Anaerolineae > Anaerolineales > Anaerolineaceae > SMBSF63. The sequence goes on from CAVWEE010000004.1 coordinate 81,591, forward strand.
AAAGGGCATCACTGCCCAATGCGTGGTCCGGCTGGCAGAACAGACCGGCTGCCGCTTCATCCTGGCGGGACGCTCCGCACTGGCAGACACGGAACCTGCCTGGGCGCAAGGAACACATGACGCAGCAGAATTGAAACGCCGCATCATGGATGACCAAAAAGCAAACGGGCAATCCCCCACCCCGCAAACCGTACAGCGCGCCTATCAGGCGCTGGTCTCGCAGCGCGAGATCCAGGCCACCCTGGATGCTGTACGCAATGCTGGCGGGCAGGCTGTTTACATCAGTGCTGATGTAACAGACACAGATGATCTGCGCCGCAAGCTGGCGCCCGCAGTGGAACAACTCGGGCCGGTGACGGGCATCCTGCATGGTGCAGGCAGCCTGGCGGACAAACGCATCGAAAACAAAACGCTTGCAGACTTTGAAAAAGTATTCAACCCCAAAGTGAAAGGGTTGGAAAGCTTGCTGGCCTGCGTTCCAGCCGACCAGCTCCAGTTTCTGGTGCTCTTTTCCTCTGTCGCCGGGTTCTACGGCAATGTCGGCCAGGCAGATTACGCCCTGGCGAACGAGATCCTCAACAAGACGGCTTACCGGCTGCAGCGCCAATACCCCGCCTGCCGGGTGATCTCCATCAATTGGGGACCCTGGGAAGCAGGCATGGTTACACCCGAACTAAAGAAAGCCTTTGCTGCGCAGAACATCAAAATGATCCCGGTAGATGTTGGCACTGATATCCTGGCCGAGCAATTGACAGGCCCCGGACCGGTTCCCACCCAGATCGTGGTAGGCAGCGCCGTATCACGCCCCGCAGCACCCGTAACGGACAAAGGCCGCGTGTGGCATATCGAACGCTCGCTGCGTCTGGCAGACAACCCATTCCTGCAGGATCATCGCATTGGCGGCAACCCCGTCCTGCCGGCAACCTGCGGCACCTCCTGGATGATCCACGCCTGCGAGCAGTTGTTCCCTGGGTACGTCTTCTCCCAAATGCAGGATTACCGCGTACTCAAAGGCATCGTTTTTGAAGATCAGGAGCCGAGAAAATACACCCTGGACGTGAAACTGGTTGACAGCCCATCCTCAGATGCCCTGCAACTGGAAGCAACCATCTGGAGCCATGCCCCCAATGGACGCCCCCGTTTCCACTACCGTGCCGGCATTACCCTGGTCAAATCCCTGCCTGAACCCGTTTCAGGGACGCCATTTTCAGCAGCAGAACTGGCAAACCCCGCAGCGATTGCAGGCCACACGCTGTATACCGATGGCACGCTGTTCCACGGCCCAGCCTTTCAGGGCGTGCAGCGGGTGTTGACCATGAGCAAGGAACATATCCACATGGAGAATTTTCTGCCAGAGCTGGATGCCCGCATTCAGGGGCAATTCCCCGCACGTTCGATCAATCCATTTTTGAATGATGCGGTCGTGCAGGCCCTCTTGATCTGGTCCATGCAATATGACCAGGCGCCCTGCCTGCCGGCAAGTCTGGAACGGCTGGAAAATTACTGTTCCACTGTCCTTTGGTGAGACCTATCATGTCGATTTGCAGATCCGCTCGCACAGTGCAACGTCCGTAGTAGGCGACCTTTGGTGCAAGACCCGGCAGGAAAGCCCTATATCCGTTTCGTCGGTCTGGAAGGCACCATCAGCAAGCAGCTCACCCGCTATATTGGCAAAGGCCAGACCTGTTGACCAGGTGGCTGCACTCAGCCACAAGCGGATGAAGACAAATTTTACAGGTAAAAGGAATAATATATGAAAGTAGCGATTAGCGGCATGGCAGTCAATTTTCCGGGGTGTCCGGATTTACGGTCATTCCAGGAAATCTTGCTTGGCGGACATGCGCTTTCGGATTGCGAACAAACGAGCAATGGCCATCATCAAAGTCTGTGGCAGGTCTGCCAACAGGCCTTGGCGGATGCGGCCTTGCCCTTGAATCAAAATATCGTTACCCTCTTTCCCGAAACAAATCAGGAAGAGATTGACATCCCGCAGGATCTCGCCGCATCCGCTGTTATCCCTGCCCGCTGGGCCTGGCTGGCTGTTCCTGGCCTGGCAGCAGGCCCGGTATATTCTTTCACAAAACAGCCATGATGCAGTCGTTGTGGCCGTCAAAGATCCATCAGCCTGTGGCGCGGCCGCAGTAGTATTTCAACGCCTGGATGATGCCAAACAGGTGCAAAGCCGGGTATATGCAGTCATCGGCGAATGGGATACACCTACTGCGGCAGGCAGTCTGGAACTGGGCGGCCAGTTAGACAGCTCACTTGGCAGAGCTGGACCCAGCCCGGTTTGCAAAATTCATCAAAGCAGGAACGGAAGATAATCTATGCGCATTGAGCGCGATCACAGAAACCCTCGGTTATGGTGGCGAGCTTGCCGACCTGACCGGGTTGATCAAAGCCAGCCTGAGTCTGCACCGCCGCACACATTTTCGCCGTCCCCCATTGGCAAGGGCCTGCTGAACGCAGAAGCATGGGAGGCACGCCTTTCTACGTGCCCGCCGATTCGCGCCCCTGGTTCCCTGAAGTTGACGCAGAGCGCCGTCAGGCTGTACTGGTTTGCGCAGATACATCAGGCAAATCAAAGGGCTTGGTGCTTGCCGAAGAACCACAGCTACGCTTCCCTGTTCAGGCAGCTTTCAGCAGCACCGGCATGCAATTGTTGCCCATTCAGGCCAACTCACAGGCTGCCCTGCTGGACAGGCTGGATCAGCGTCGTCGCAAGTAGACAGCGGGTTATCCCTGTCCGAATTGGCAAATCAATGCCTGGCAGAATATGATGGCACAGGACCACAACCTTATGCTTTGGGATTGGTGGGATCTTCGACAGACGAACTGCGCCGGGAGATTGAACATGCGCAGCGCGGCATTGAACGTGCCTTCGAGACGGGCAAAGACTGGCAATCCCCCGCCGGCAGTGCCTTTTCCGCCCAACCGCTGGGTGCGGAGGCAAAAGTGGCCTTTGTCTATCCGGGCGGCTTCAATTCTCACGTTGGCATGGCCCAGAACCTGTTCTCCCTGTTTCCCCGCTTGCAGGATCGCCTGTTTGATCTCACGGAGAACATCGACCTTTCTCTGCAAACCAGTACCCTGTACCCCCGAAGCATTGCACCGTTATCGGAGGAACAAATCGCCGCACTGGATGCGCAGTTGAGCAAAGACCCGATTGCCATGATCACCACCGGCACGGCGGTCGCTTTCCTGTACACCACCATCCTGCAAGAAGTGTTTGGACTGCGCCCCGAAAGCGCCTTTGGATACAGCCTGGGCGAGAATAGTATGATGTTCGCCCTCGGTGTGTGGGAAGCTGCTGATGAAGCCCGCACCAATTTCAGCGAATCGCCGCTCTTTCACAGCCGTCTGGCAGGGCCAACCCTGGCCGCCCGTCAGCATTGGGGCTGGCCGCAGGATACTGACCCATCACAGGAACCGTTGTGGGGAAACTTCATCCTCATGGCAACGCCAGATCAGGTGCAAACCGCGCTGGCTGCCGAAGAACACGCCTACCTCACGCATATCAATGCCCCCCGTCAGGTGGTGATTGGCGGCGAGGTGCAGGCCTGCAAACGGGTGATCGCCTCCCTGAAGTGTATGAATTTGCAGGCCCCTTATGATTACGCCCTGCACTGTGAGGCCATGGCCGCAGAGTTCCCTCGATTGGAAGCATTGCACAACTTGCCGGTTGAATCCATCCCGCAGACGGTACTCTACACCGCAGCCGATTACCGTCCCGCCATCATGGATTCAGCCATCATCGCAGAGAACATTGCCACAGCCCTGACCAACCGTCTGGATTTTCCACGTCTGGTGGAAAAGGTCTATGAGGACGGCGCACGCATGTTCATCGAAGTCGGCGCGGGCAGCAATTGCTCCAAATGGATCGGCTCTATATTGAAAAACAAACCCCATGCCGCCGTCTGGGTTGACCAGGCAAAGGTGAACGAGCAAACCATGTTCGTGCGCCTGCTGGCAAAGCTGGTCAGCCAGGGCGTTCCGGTGAATGTGTCCGCCCTCTGCGAACCGCAAATGTCGGCCATCCTATTTAAATGAAGAAACCGCCATAAGAATGGCAGGATAACGAGATGAACGATAATCTTACAGAAAACCAAACACAATTGGCGCATATCCAGTCGCAGCGTCAGAGCCGGGTGCATCAAAAATTCCTGCAAAGCCGCCAGATTGCCCTGCGCGAGATCAACCGTCTGCTGCGCATGCAAACCGCTGTCGTAGCGCCGGCAATTGTGCAACCATTGCAGCGTGAACAGTTTGTGTTTGCGCGCCGCGACCTGGAAGAGTTTGCCCTGGGTTCACTGGAACGCTGCTTTGGCGCTGAATATGCCATCTTCAATGGCCGGCAGGTGCCGCGCATTCCGAATGGCGATTTGCTTTTGTTCGACCGTGTCCTCGAGATCGAAGGGCAGCGCCATCAACTGAACGCTCCGGCCAGGATCACCACCGCTTTCGATGTCTCTCCGGATGCCTGGTATTTGCAGCACAATGCCTCCCCGTTTGTACCCCTGTCCATTTTGATGGAAATGGCCTTGCAGCCCTGCGGTTTTCTTTCGGCCTGGCTGGGCACCGCCCTGAGCGCCCCGGATCAGGATTTCCTCTTCCGCAATCTGGATGGCTCCGCCACACTGCTGGCCGATCTTGACCTGCACGGCCAGACGGTGGTCAATCATTCCAGTTTACGTTCTACAGTCATCGGGGCAGGCACGATCATTCAATCTTTCTCATTTTGCCTGTCATCCAACGGCGTCGATTTCTATCGCGGCGAGTCGGTCTTCGGCTATTTTCCGCCCGCAGTGATGGCGCGGCAGGCCGGGCTGGATGACCAGAGAGCGCCTGTCAAATTACAGGATCAGGACATCCTCCCGCAACAAGCCTGGGACGTTCTGGACGAGAGCAAACCTTCTTACCGGTTATCCAGCGGGCAGTTGAATTTCCTCGATCAAATTCAGGTCACGAAAACCGGTGGCTCCTACGGCCTGGGCATGGTCTCCGCTCAAAAGACGGTCAACCCGCAAGACTGGTTCTTCAGCAATCATTTCTATCAGGATCCCGTCATGCCCGGCTCGCTGGGCGTGGAAGCCATCCAGCAGGCCCTGCAGGCATACTGCCTGGCCTGCGGTTTGGGAAGCGATTTCCACTCACCGCGTTTCAGCCTGCAGAGCGGATCAGCGATGCAATGGAAATACCGCGGACAGATCACCCCTGCCCATCACGAGATGAAAATCGAAGTACACATCAAGGACGTGCAATCCGCACCAGGGCATACGGCTGTTATGGCTGATGCCAGCCTGTGGGCGGACGGTAAACGGATTTACGAGATTATCAATATTGGTATGGGAATACAGGAAGGATAAACGCATGCTGGCAACAAAAACCATCACAAACAGTGCAGACCGCCTTCGCGATTGTCTGCTGGATCTGGAAACACCATTGAGAGCAGTGCAAACACCGGGTGGGGTTGACCTCATCTGCCACGAGGAAACTGCCCCGGTAGACCAGGAAGGTTTGGCCTGGGTGCCGTCCGTAACGATCGGCCAGTTTGGCGATCCCGGCTTTTTGCGGGACTACGGCGTGCGGGCAGCCTATTATGCCGGCGCAATGGCCAATGCCATCGCCTCCACCCGGATGGTCATCGCCTTGGGCAAAGCCGGGCTGATGGGCGCGTATGGCGCCGGGGGTGTTTCACCGCAGCGAATTGAAGAAGCCATTCAAGAGATTCAAGCCGCCCTGCCGGACGGCCCGTATGCCTTCAACCTGCTGCACAGCCCCTTTGAGCCGCAGATTGAACAAACCACTGTCGAACTGTACCTGCGCTATGGCGTGCGGGTCGTTGAAGCCGCAGCTTTCATCCGCCTCAGCGAAAGCCTGGTGCAGTACCGGGCCGCTGGATTATCACAGGATGCCGATGGCGGCGTGATCATCCAAAATCACATCATCGCCAAACTGTCGCGCACCGAAGTCGCCACCCAGTTCATGCAGCCTGCGCCGGAAAAGATGCTGAACTCCCTGCAGGCCGCCGGACGGATCACCGCCGAGCAGGCACAACTGGCGCGGCTGGTGCCGGTGGCGGACGATATCACTGTGGAAGCCGATTCGGGCGGCCACACCGATCAACGCCCGCTGGTCTGCCTGCTGCCGACCATGCTCGCCCTGAGGGATGAAATCCAGGGGCGCTATGCCTATGCCCAGCCGCCCCGTGTTGGCGTAGGCGGCGGCATTGGCACACCGGAATCCCTTCTGGCCGCCTATATGATGGGCGCTGCCTATGTCGTCACCGGCTCGATCAATCACGCCAGTGTCGAGGCGGGCACATCCGCCCACACCAAAGGGCTTCTCGGCCTCCGCCGCCATGACAGATGTCGTCATGGCCCCCTCAGCCGATATGTTTGAGATGGGCGTCCGGGTGCAGGTGTTAAAGAAAGGCACCCTGTTCGCCATGCGCGCTCAAAAGCTATACGAAATATATTCCAGCTATGCCTCTATGGAAGACATCCCGGTACAGGAAAGAGAAAGCCTGGAAAAGAAGATCTTCCAACGCACGCTGGAGGCAGTCTGGGCAGATACGGAGAAATTCTTTGAGGCGCGCGACCCCGCCCAGCTTGAGAAAGCCCGCAAGAATCCGAAAATGAAGATGGCGCTCATCTTCCGCTGGTACCTCGGTCTGGCCTCCCGCTGGTCATGCATCGGCGAAACGGGACGGGAAATGGATTATCAGATCTGGTGCGGTCCGGTCATGGGCACATTCAATGACTGGGTCCGCGGCACCTATCTGGAACCAATCGAAAATCGACATGCAGCCGACATGGCCCTGCACTTGCTGCGCGGCTGTGCCTACCGCTATCGGCTGCAAAGTATGCGGGTGCAGGGCATCCAGCTTCCATCCGTTCTGGATGTGTATCGCCCTGGATCACCATTGATCGTTAGTGAATGAAAGGAAAGCAATCATGAATTCTATTATGGAACGTGTCATCAATTGGAACTGGCGTTACCCGGTTGAGCCAATCTCGCTGAACGCAGATGAAGTCCACGTCTGGCAGGCCCCGCTTGAAATGGCGCAATCTGACCTCAACTATTTCTACAGCATCCTTTCCCCGGAAGAGCGAAACCGTGCCGCGCGCTTGATCGAAATGCGCCTGCAGGAACGCTTCATCGCTGCCCACGGTTGGCTCCGCCAAATCCTGTGGCAATATATCCACATCAAACCCGGAGATCTCAAATTCTCTTACAACGAACACGGCAAACCCGCTCTGATCCATCCCTTCAACATCCCCGACGGCCAGCGTGTGGAATTCAACCTTTCCCATTCCGGCGATCTGGCCATGTATGCCATCTGCCGTCAGCGGCCGGTGGGCATTGACGTGGAATGGATCGATGACCGTCTGGAAATGGACGTCATCGCAAGGAAATTCTTTTCCCCGGCAGAGTTGCAGCTCTACCGCACCACCCCCGCAAAGCAGAAGGCGAGCACCTTTTACACCTGCTGGACGCAAAAAGAAGCATACCTGAAAGCCAGAGGCGAAGGATTTCTGCCACCCCACGAACGCTTTTTCGATCCTCCCCGGACGGAAAACTGCGCTTGTGCATGCCCTGGAACCTGCTGAAAACCAGCGCTGGTCCTTGCTGCATTGGGCTCCCAACCGTGGCGCTCTGGCCGCCCTGGCGGTGGAAGGCAGCACCGATATTCAAGCGGTGTACCGGGCCATCCAGTAACGGTCTGCAGTAAAACAAGTTTAAGTTATCATTTTTCTGAGGAGGACTTGCAGTCCCTTCTCGGTGTTCTGGAGTTTTATCTATGAGTGATAACGCATCCCGTTTGCAAGCGATGCGGGCCGAAGCCCGCCTGGGCGGCGGACAAAAACGTATCGACAAACAGCACGAAAAGGGAAAACGGACCGCCCGCGAACGTCTGGATCTCCTGTTTGATCCTGGCAGTTTCATCGAGACTGATGCCTTTGTGACCCACCGCGCCAGCGGATTGGGGATGGAAAACGCCCATCCCCTGGGCGACGGCGTGGTGACCGGATGGGGCAAGGTGGATGGGCGCATCGTCTATGCCTATGCTCAGGATTTCACCGTTCTGGGCGGCTCGTTGGGCGAAGCGCATGGCATGAAGATCGCCCGCCTGATGGACATGGCCCTGCAGAATGGCGCACCGCTGGTCGGGCTGAACGACTCAGGCGGCGCCCGCATTCAGGAAGGCGTTGACTCGCTGGCAGCCTACGGCGAAATCTTCTATCGCAACACGCGTGCCTCAGGCGTTATTCCCCAAATCTCCGTCATCCTCGGCCCGTGTGCCGGAGGAGCCGTATACTCCCCTGCTATCACCGATTTTGTCTTTATGGTGGAACACACCGCCCACATGTTCATCACCGGCCCGGAAGTAGTGCGCGCCGTCACCCACGAAGATGTCGACTTTGATTCGCTGGGCGGCGCGGCGGTGCACGCCGGGCGAAGCGGTGTCGCCCATTTTACGGCCAAAGATGAGCAAGCAGTATTTCTTTCCCTGCGCCGCTTGTTATCCTTTTTGCCAGACAACAATCTGGTTCAGCCGCCTTACACCCCTCCCCTCGATGATGCCCAGCGTGCGACACCCGAACTGGAACAACTGGTACCGGCCGATCCACAAAAAGCGTACGATGTGCATGATGTCATTCGCTGCCTGGTGGATGACGGTAATTTCATGGAAGTGCAGGAGCAGAATGCGCCCAACCTGGTGGTCGGATTTGCCCGCCTTGATGGCCATGTGGTTGGGCTGGTCGCCAACCAACCTGCGCATCTGGCGGGCGTGCTGGATATTGACGCCTCCGACAAGGGCGGGCGGTTCATCCGCTGCTGTGACGCGTTCCACATCCCGCTGATCACCCTGGTGGACACCCCTGGTTTTCTGCCCGGTGTGGAACAGGAATACGGGGGCATCATCCGCCACGGCGCAAAAATGATCTATGCCTATGCCGAAGCAAGCGTGCCCAAAATCGCGCTGATCTTGCGCAAAGCCTACGGCGGCGCCTATATCGTGATGAGTTCCAAACACCTGCGCAGTGACCTCAATTTTGCCTTGCCGAATGCCGAAATCGCGGTCATGGGGCCGGAAGGCGCCGTCAATATCATCCACCGCAAAGAGCTGTCCGCCGCCGCCGACCCGGACGCCGCCCGCCAGGAACGCATCCGTGAATACCGCGAGGAGTTTGCCAACCCCTATACCGCTGCGGCGCGCGGTTATCTGAATGACGTCATTGCCCCGGCCGAAACGCGCATCCGGTTGATCGCCTCGTTGGAAAGCCTGCGCGATAAACGTCAGGCTGCCCCGGCGCGCAAACACGGGAACATCCCCCTCTAAAGGAGGCACGCATGAAAGTACTGGTTGCCAATCGGGGAGAAATTGCCTTACGCATTTTGGGCGCCTGCCGCGAGCTGGACATGCCCTGCGTGGCTGTTTATTCAGAAGCGGACCACGGCGCACCCCATGCGCGCTATGCCGACGAAGCCATTTGCATCGGTCCTGCCAGCGCAAGTGAGAGCTACCTCAATATCGAAGCGGTGCTGGCAGCCGCCCGCCAGAGCGGCGCGCACGCCATCCACCCCGGCTATGGCTTTCTTTCCGAGAATGCCGAATTTGCCCGTGCTGTGGAGGGTGCCGGGCTGATCTTCATCGGCCCCAAACCCGATACCCTGGACATGACCGGCGACAAGCTGACCGCCCGCCATTTTGCCCGCGAGGTGGGTCTGCCCGTGCTGGAAGGGCCGGACATTCCGGTCAACGCCGAAATCTCTGCCAGCGACCTGGCACAGGGCGTCAATTTCCCTGTGTTGATCAAAGCGGTTTCTGGCGGCGGCGGCAGAGGGATCCGCATTGCCCATGACCCCACACAGCTCGAAAGCATGATCACCGCCGCCCGCCAGGAAGCCTCTGCTGCTTTCGGCGATGACCAGGTCTATCTCGAGCCGCTGGTACGCCAGGCACGCCATATTGAAGTGCAGATCCTGGGGGACGGCAACGGCAGCGTCCTCATCCTCGGCGACCGCGAATGTTCGATCCAGCGCCGCATGCAGAAACTGATTGAGGAAGCCCCCGCCCCGGGACTGAGAAAAGCATTACGCCAGCGTCTTTACCGCTATGCCCAGCAAGCAGGGCAAGCCCTCAATTATCGCAGCCTGGGCACGGTCGAATTTCTGCTCGACGAGTACAACGAGCCATATTTCATTGAGATCAATCCCCGTATTCAGGTCGAACATCCAGTCACCGAGATGGTCACCGGCATTGACCTGGTGCAGGCACAGCTTCGTCTGGCGGACGGGCAGCCGCTGGTTTTGCGGCAGGATCAGGTACGACAGCACGGCGCCGCCATTGAGGTGCGGGTGCTGGCAGAAGACCCCGAACACGGCTTTATGCCCGCCACCGGCGAGATCACCTATCTCAATTACCCCCTTGGTCCTGGCATCCGCATTGACGGGGCGGTTACGCCCGGGATGCAGATCAATGCCGATTACGACTCCCTGCTGCTGAAACTCATCGTCTGGGGAGAAGACCGCAGGGCGGCGCTGACACCGCATGCGCCGCGCCCTGGACGAATTTCAACTGTCCGGCGTGCAGACCGATCTCGATTTTCTCAAGCGCGTCATCGAAAGTCCCCGCTTTGTCGCCGGCAAGGTCGATACCAGCTATCTCAATTCCTTTCAGCCCGTGCTGCCGGAAAAGGAAAGCGCGCTGGAAGAAAATGCCGCCGTGGCGACCGCCTTATTGCTGCACCAAACGCGTTCAGGGCCAGCATACAAGCATGGCATCACAGGCAAGCGCAATCAACGCATGGCGCTCTGCCGCCTGGCGCGAACAAATGACCGGGAATTGACAAGGAGGTCATCCAATGTCCTTATACAATGTTCAAATTTCAGGAAGACAGTACCAGGTAGAGATCATGGGGGAGCAGGTCAAACTGAACGGCCAACAGATCAATGTTGGCTTGATGCCTTCGGATCATCCGGGGTTATTCTCTTTTATCCAGGGCAAACGAAAACGCGATTTGTTCCTCCAACACCAGATGAATGGCACCTACGCCATCACCACCGAAGGCCGGCAGATGGTGGCAGAAGTGGAACTGGACAGCGGCAGCAGCACCGAAAAAGCAACGAACCCGTCTGCGGACGAGGACAGGCTGCGCGCGCCCATGCCTGGCGTGGTGCTGCATGTGCATACCGCCGAAGGTGAACGAGTCAGCGAAGGGCAGCTGCTGGTCACCCTCGAGTCGATGAAAATGCAAATGGAATTTCGCGCCCCGTTTGAAGGCGACGTTGTCGCAGGTGGCCGTGCAGCCCGGCCAAAAAGTGGAAAAAGCCGCCCTGATGGTGGTGTTACAGCGAGGGTGAGATTGTGTTGAAATGATTCCTCGCAGCCCACGGCTGGGGCAACCTGCCGTGGTCTGCTGGTTGTTAACTGTGCTGTGCGAGAGGGAACAAGCAGAATTGTTTGACTTTCAAGGAGTTATGCCTACAATATTCATAGCGTTAGGAAATTATTAGCCTGATTTGAATAGCCAGACATATTTGCCGCGTATCAGGAGTCAGTAGTCCAGATAACGAATAGTTAGGTGCATTCGCTAAAAAGCAAAACAAAATCAATAGTAAAATTTGGGAGATTTTTCAACATGCAAATTAATTACGCTGGAAAAATATCAAAAGATGAATTCCTAAAGGCACTATTCATCAACAATAAGCAATATCGAGTTTATAAGTGGACAGTAGGTATTGTTTTCGCCCTTTTTGCTTTCTCAATTTTGTATTTAAAGATTCAAGGTGCGCCTGAATTGGATAAAATTATGAAGTACGTTTTCCCAGGGGGATTATTCCCTTTAGTCTTATTTTCATTTCCGTGGTGGCTTCCTTATTTGCAAATATCAGCATATGACCAAAAAGGAAATATTTATCGCAATAACATTTTCGGGTTGATTGACGAAAACAAGATTACACTCAATGGCACTGATGTGAAAGCCGAGTCCCAGTGGAAGGCGTTCGTCAAATACGAAATTTCAGGCGAAATCCTATTGCTTTATAAAGGGAAGAACAACTTCAACATTTTTACAAGAAATATGTTCAGCGGTCAAAGCGACTGGGAGAACTTTATTTCTTTGATAAAGACAAAGTTGTCGGTTAAACAGGGCGGCGTCTAACAAAGCGTGCACCCGACGTGTGGGACGCTTCGCGTGCGGCGTTTTCGAGCATTTTTCTTGCTTCCAAACAGAATCCTTGCCCGCCAGCATGCAAATATTGCAAAATGTTAGCCACTTAACACACCAATAAGGCTTAAAACCAATGACTTATTTTCGCACTTTGATCAAATCCATTTATTCGCCCTTGAAAATATTTCAAGATTTGTTGTATTCAGATCATAGTGCTTTGTACGGTTGGATCACAACACTGGGTTTCGCCATTCTGTATGCACTGACCGCAATGATTCTTGCTGCAAGGTCTTTTTTGCCTTTAACCCCGCCTGGTTTGCCAATCCCTGCGGAGCAATATTATTTCTATCAAGTTTTCTTTACCATTCCGGTGGGGGTTGTTGGCGTTGGACTAAGCTATCTTGTCGCAAGAGGAGGATTGAACTTGTTTTCAATCAATCCGGGAACCCAACAACTCTGGGGGCCTATTTCTATTGCGTCGGTATTACCATCTTTTTTTACGATGTGGGTTCCAGAAACATTCATTGCGATCCTGTTCAACCCTGCTAATGAGTGGACGTATATTACGTTTGACATCACCCGTATCGCTGTCGGAACAATTTGGACAATTGTATTGACGATTATCGCAATTAAGGCAACGAATCGGGCAAAATGGTGGCAGTGTGCCATCATTGGAATTGTTTCATCCGGGATTATGGGAACGCTTATGGGGATCTGTTATCGGTGATCTCCGCATGAAATTCAAAGGTTAGCAAGGCAATTCCCAGACAAATGCGGGCATTCGTCCACACTTTCGGGGAAGCACCCAAAACTACAGATTCAGCGCCTGGTGGCTTTTCTACCATATCCCAACCCAGCGACAGCAACGCAAATCGTTGGGCAACTGCCTTGCACAAAATATAATTTCAAGAAAGAGTCAAAGAAAACCTGATGAAATTAACCGACCTGCACAAGTCAATTATCATTGAATGCGCCCATGATGACGTAGGTTTATGGTCAATCCTTCGGCAAATCAATGGCGGCGGATATTCAAGGAACGCCCCACTTGCAAAAGGGGTAAGAGAAAAAGCAATCGAAATCATTCGTGAACTCCTTGAAAACGGATTTATTGAAGCTGGTTATCCGCGACTTCCCGAACACGCTGAGGAACAATTTCGCAAACTACAACAGCAAAAGTCAAAAAAGATAGGTGAAATTTTACAAGTTCCTTAAGGCTAACCCAACTCATTGGAAACCATTATATTATTCAGTGAACGACACAATCGACTATATTCAAAATGAATGGGATAGTTTGGATCAAGACCCAAATATTGGAGACATCATTTGGTTTCGAGCAACGCCTGCTGGAGAGCAATTGGCACAAACACTTACAGAATACTAGGCCCAAGAGCATGGACACTAGAAAATGAGAAAGCTGCCCAACACCGCTTGCGTTGGACAAGGGTACCTGAATATTCGGGCCGCCACTCGAAAGGAAACCAATTTGACCGAAACGAACTGGGGCACAAGTGAAGTTGCATTCATTCCAGGGCTGCGCTTGAGCCGTCTGTATTACCAACAGGTGATTGCACCGCTGCTCCAGCAGCACGAACCAGACCTGGAATACAGCGCCGGACTGGTGGGATACGGCTCGGATGTACTCGGCTATGACACCCCCATGTCCCGTGATCACATGTGGGGGCCAAGACTGGTGCTTTTCCTTTCCCAAGAGGACTATGAAACCCGGCAGCCGGAACTGGACGCATTTTTCCGGCGCCATCTGCCGGTTGAATTTCTGGGCTACCCCACCGGGTTTGGCCCGCCAGATCGGGAAGGGGTGCGGCTGCTGCAGCGCTGCTCCCCGGGAGCAGTGGATCATCTCATCCAGATCACTACCCCGGCCCGATTTTTGAAAACAGAACTGGGCTGCGATTTAAGCCAGCCCCTGTCCGCTGCGGATTGGCTGACCTTCGCTGAACAGAAATTGCTCGCCGTTACCGGCGGTGCATTGTTTCATGATCAACTGGGGTTTGAAGCACTGCGCGCACAATTGCGCTATTACCCGGAGGATGTGTGGCTATACTTGATGGCCAGCCAGTGGATGCGCGTCAGCCAGGAAGAAGCCTTCATTGGCCGAACCGGGAACAATGGCGATGATCTGGGTTCACGGGTGATCGCCGCCCGCATGGCAGAAAACTTGATGCGCCTGGCTTTCCTGCAGCACCGGCAATATGCGCCATACAGCAAATGGTTTGGCACTGCCTTTCAAAACCTGCCGGATGTTCAACCCCTGGCCGAGGATTTGAAAGCCGCATTGGCTGCTGAGGAATGGCAAACCCGTGAAAACCACCTGTGCGCCGCCTACCTGCACTGTGCCCGCTTTCATAACCAACTGAAACTCACCGAAGCGATTGAACCGGTGATCACCAAATACTCATGGCCGGCCCTATCGCGTGCTCGGCGCTGACCGCTTTGCCCACGCCTTGCAATCACAGATAAAAGATAAGCAGCTTCAACAGACCGCCCTGCACGGCAGCCTCAATCAATTTGCCAACAGCACAGATCTGCTTGAACATCCCGAACTGTGCCGGAAAATCAAAACGCTGTTTGAATAAAAAAATTTCAGAGGTTCGAATCCAAAAAAGAAAATGTGCTTCCCTTATTCGGAAGCACATCTTTTATTATGTAACATCGCTTGAAGTTTACCTCCTTCCGGAGGCATATTGCCCGCACCTACGGATTGGCGTCCTCGATCAACTGGTACTCAAAACTAACTTCTCCCGCCAGCAGCTTGCTGACATCACATTTGCGGGCTGAATTAAACAGCAGGATCTTTTCCCGTTTGGACAATTCACCTTGCAATTCCGTTTCGATAAAGAAGGTCGTTTTATCCGTATCTGTGCCGGATGCCTTTCGAGAAACCCGCACATCAATGCCAAGCAGGTTTATTTTCTTGTTTTCTGCGACCGCAGAGATGGTCAGCGTAATTCAGCTCCCCAGGGAAGCAGACACCAGATCAACCGGACAAAGATAACTCGAGCGTATCTGCATCACGCCTGGCAATGGTGATGGTATGATCGCCTGCGGTAATAGCAGCGAATTCATTTTCATAATGAACGTCAACCTGATTATGACCAGCCATTATCCAATCAATGCCTTTCCCCAATCCTCGGGGGTGATACCTGGAATTTCAACATCGGGGTTCTCATAGAATTTTTCCACACGGCTGGCAATTTCAGATTGCTTTGCGCCTTCCAGGGTATCTTCCAGCATGCTGATCACATTGGAAGGATAGCAGAAGAAATCGCCGGAGATGGATAGATTGGAGATCACATCCCCATTCAATTCAAAAGCAGCTCGTATTAATCCGCCGGGTGCTTTGAAAATACGTTGAATGATATTTACATCTGTGGCAATTTTTACGTTCCGACTGTCCGTGGATCTGCGCTTCTTATATAACCAGTCATCACTTAGATAATCCGGCTGTATCTCAGCAATCTTTGCCCGCACTTCCTGCGGCAGTTCAGTGGGCTCGAGTTTACCCAATACTTTTTCGTAATTCTTCAACAGGGGTTCCGCCATCTCATCCCATGTCTGGCATCCTGCCTGTCTCTCGTTTGATCGTTGTCAAATTCTCGGTCATACTCTTGAATACTTTATCGCGGTATTTTTCATCCGGTACGCGCAGTACTCTGACCATGGTCTGGTAATCAAAATCAGCAATCAGGTTTCCTACCAGAATAATATAGTCGCCGATTTCCGCCGCGCCTGTGCCTGCAATCTTGCGCCCCTCTGCGGTAATGACATCATTGACTGGTTTGAATTTCGCCGGGATACCCAGTTCATTGTAGGTTTCCACCACGGGCATTAACATGCGCTCAAAGAATTCCGCTTTCCCGCCGCGGGCTAACGGATTGTCTTTATGGATCACGATCTGGTAAAAGATCTGATCGCCATCCAGGAAAACCGCTCCGCCGCCTACTTCCCTCCTGAATACGGGGATGCCATTTGCCTTGCAATATTCCAGGTCCACTTCCTGCTCAAGATTTTGATGATAGCCAATACAGACATACGGCGTTTTGGGCGCAAGAATAAGAATGCCTTCAGTATTGGTGCGCGGCAGCGCATGATATATCAATTGGGAATCCAGCCAATCAACACGTCGCAGATGAAATAATTTCATAATAATGCACCTCTAAAGTAATTTGTAAAAATATGAAAACTGTTATCTGGAGCAAACACTGGCTCTGGAAATGTGTTTCAGACTGCGAAAGACGTGCCAGTGTTTCCCTAAACAATTTTTTGGAAGAATAAATACTTCAAAGAGTTACAGGTTATTTCTTGAATTTCTTTTTCTCTTCAATGACAAATGCTAACAAGTCGGGCGAATCGGCGCGGAACAAAGAATCCAGTTCGCTAAGGTCAGATGCTTCCAGCTTTGTCAGCCAACCGGTATCATAAGGATCGCTGTTCACCAGATCACTTTCCCATTCGAGTTCAGTGTTCGATTCAAGGATCGTTCCGCTTACGGGTGCTTTCACCCTTCCTACCCATTTACCGGATTCCATGGACATGAAAGCTTCTTCTTGAGCGATATCCCGGCCTTCAGCCGGCATTTCGACATACAGAATATCGCCGGCCAGGTCTTGCCCTAATTGAGTTAGTCCAATCGTGACGATGTTTCCATCAACTTTTGCCCATACATGTTCTTTTGTGTAATACAGCTCATCCGGGAAATCAAAACCCTCAACAGTAGCCATTTTTACTTTCCTCCTTGAAATTTACAAATACCTTCGATATTTATTATACAAAACTTTCCAAAAATTCTTGCACTTCAGCAAAGCAGAAAACAGGCCCATCTGTGCAAATATATTTTCCGCCCAGGTTACAGCGGCCGCATTTCCCAATGCCGCATTTCATTTTCGCTTCAAGGGTCACCCAGTTTTGCTCAGGTTGAAAACCCAATTTCTCCAGAGTCATCATGGTAAATTTGATCATGATCGGCGGTCCGCATGTAACGGTCACTGTATTTTCAGAAGGCGGATTGATTTTCTCGATCAGCGTGGTGATCAACCCTTCTTCATGCTCCCAGCCTTCGGGTGCATGATCAACAGTGATATGCATCTGAACATCCGGCTGTGCCCGCCACACCTCATACTCTTCGGTAAAAACGAGTAATTCCGGATTTCTGGCCGCCCACAGGATGGTTACCTTTCCGTAGTCCTGCCGGTTGGCGAATATGGTTTGAATGATGGGGCGCAGCGGTGCGCCGCCGATCCCGCCGCCAATCACGAGGACGTCTTTGCCCTTTGTATTCGTGCATGGGGAAACCAATTCCCAACGGCCCGCGGATGCCAACCTGATCGCCTACATCCAGTCTGAAAAGGGCGTCAGTCAGGGATCCTACACGGGCAACTGCAAACTCAAGCACATCGCCGTCCGAACTGGATGCCAGACCAAAAGGCGATTCACCAACGCCAAATATGGATAATTCCGCAAATTGACCAGGTTCGTAGATAAATTTTTCCCGTATTTGCGGGTCATCCAACCGAACCTGAATGAGCTTAATATTGTGTGCAAGGTCACGCATATCCGTGACGGTAGCCAGACTGGGAACCGTCAATTCCAGTCTTTCTGAAATATTTTGTGTGCTGGTTTTTACAGATGCAACAGCCATGAGCGATCCTTTCTAACCCGTGGTAAGTTCTTCTTGCAGCATTTGGTCTACTTTCGCGATCACTTCCAGGATGTCAATGCCAACCGGGCAGGCGTCGATACAGCGCCCACATCCCACGCATCCTAATGGACCAAAATCTTCGGGGTAATACATGAACTTGCAATAAAATCGATTCTTCAACCGCTTTTCCTGGGTCTCCCGCGGGTTGTGCCCGCCGGCGATGCGGCGGTATCCAGTTGCCGTGCAAGTATCCCAGGCGCGCAATCGTTCAAACGACTTCACTCCGGGTTTGATGGCAACCAATTCATCGCGCACATCATAGCAGCGGCAGGTTGGGCAGACAAATGAACACGCCCGGCAGCTGAGACAGGAATTGCTCAACTCTTTCCAGTACAGATCATTGAAAAGCGCCTTCCATTCTTCGGTATTTCTTAATGCAGGCAGTCCTTCATGAACCACAGGCGCGTCTAGCGTTATTTCGACATCTTCAAAGGAAATCCCTGCAAAGATCGCTTCGCCCTTTTCCGTGAGGATCTCAACCGCATACCCGTTTTCAACTTCAGTGAGCAGAACATCCAACCCCTCATGGCTGTTGGGAGCGCCGCCCACAGCGGTGCAGAAACAGGTATCCCACATTTGCGGGCAGGATAACCCGATCATGGTAAGTGCCTGCCTGTGGCGGGCATATTGCCTGTCCACCGGGGCTTTATCCAGAAATAGCGCATCAAAAGCCAGCACACTGCGCGCATCACACGGGCGCACGCCAAACAAAACCGTTTGACCGGGGTCGGGCGGTTCCATGATCTTTGTTTGTTTGCCTTGTTCAATCAACAGAATCGGTTCTGTCATCGGGAAATACCAGTTCCTGGGTGACATATCCGTTCGCTGAAAATCCCAGACGATCTGGTCAACCGTGCTAATTTTCTGGTAGACAAGCTTGTCTTTTGAGTTAACCGGGGCAACAACATTCATTTCACTGGCGAGTTTTGTCAGCCAATCTACCAATATCTTCCGGGTTACATATCTCATATTGAATTTCCTTCTTCTTTGTTCGATAAAGGATACTCTAGGGGTGCAATCGTTCCTGGGCGTTAAAGCACGCCAGCAGAGGTGCCTTTTCAGGATCATCACCGGTCTTGTAGTTGAACATATCCAGAATTTCTTTCGCCACCTTGCGGTTTAATTTGCTGAGCGGAATATTCATTGGACAGGCAACTTCACAGGCATCGCAGCCAACACAGCGGCCAGCCAGATGGTAAGCGCGCATCACATGGAAGAACATCTTTTCAGGAACTTCCAGGGCAATCGATGTCCATTTCGGATCCACCTGCTCTACCACGCACTCAAAACAATAACACCCCGGGCAGGCCTGTCGGCATGCGTAGCAGCGGATGCACCGGTCAAATTCCTCTTTCCAATAAGCCAGTCTTTCTTCCGGCGTCCAGCTTTCCATTTCCTGAATATCTGCATATTGGTCTTCTTCGGTCGGGACGATCACGGGCAGTTCTGTTTCAATCAACACATCATAATCCACCGGGATTCGTTCCTGGCAAAAACTGCAAGTCAATCGCGGCTTACCATTGATGTTTGTGCCTGCACACGTGATCCCGATCAGCTTAATATTCTCCCGTTTGATCTGCTGTTCAGCGATCAATAAATTGACACTGCGCACATCACAGGGGCGGACAACCAGTGCAGTTTTCGGGATGGGTTGATCTTTACCCGGTGCTGTTTTTCGTTGATGCATATAATTGACCAGATTCAGATTGCAGTCAGCATTCCAAACCAGCCTGTCTGTATCTTCAGGTTTTTCAACGAAAACGGGGCGAATTTTCCCGCGGGTATCTTTTTCATACCCGATCACACAATCAACGGTTGATTCTTCCAGATATTGTTTCGCGGAGGCACGGATCTGATCTTCCATCCTGGTCATACAATCACCTCCGCCACTTTTATTTTGACCTCTTCTACGTTCCCGTTCAGCTTTGATGGTCCCAACTTTTTCACCTGGTTGGTGAAATCGGTCACAACATCAGCGAACAGCTTCCCTTCAGATGCAGAAACCCAGTCTACTTCCAACCTGTCCTCTTCAATACCAATAAAATCCAGCAGTTTATGCATGATGGCATAACGCCGTTGAGCATAGTAATTCCCTTGTTGATAATGGCAGTCTCCTGGATGGCAGCCCAGCACCATGACGCCGTCTGCGCCATCCAGAAACGCCTTGACAACAAACAACGGATCTACTCTGCCGGAGCAAGGCACGCGAATGATGCGAATATTCTGGGGATATTCAATCCGGCTGGTGCCTGCCAGATCCGCCCCGGCATAGCTGCACCAATTGCACAAAAAACTTACAATTTTGGGTTCAAATTTATCTAGCATTTGTCCATTTCCTCTTGCTCTTGTTTCCTGTTCACAAAACAAATTTATGACATCGAAAACTGGAGCAAAGTTTCCAATTGAGTCAACAGTTGTTCATCGTTGAAGCCGCGCAGGGTGATCGCTTTTCCTCTGCACCCGGCAACGCACAACCCGCAGCCTTTACACAGGGCTTCGTTGATCTCGGATACCAACCTGCCGCGGCGCATCACCATGCTCGGTGCGCCATAGGGACAAACTTCGACACACAGATTGCAGCCTACACAATCCAGTTCCTTCACGTTTGCGATGGTCGGTACAACCTCAACATAATCCCGGCTTAATAATCCCATTGCCTGGGCAGCAGCTGCACTGGCATGGGTAACCGTATCGGGAATATCACGAGGCGCCTGACAGGCACCGGCAAGGTAAATGCCGTCTGTGTTGCTGTCCACCGGCCGCAATTTGGGATGAGATTCAAGGAAGAACCCATTTACATCACGCGTGATGTGAAGCGTGTGGGCCAGCTCTTCGGCTCCTTTGGAAGGAACAACCCCGGTGGCCAGAATGACTATATCCACGGGCAAATTGACCGGCATGCCAAGGTCGGTATCT
The DNA here is from genome assembly GCA_963753895.1 of uncultured Chloroflexia bacterium. Taxonomy (GTDB): domain Bacteria; phylum Chloroflexota; class Anaerolineae; order Anaerolineales; family Anaerolineaceae; genus SMBSF63. The sequence goes on from CAVWEE010000004.1 coordinate 102,405, forward strand.
TCCGCACGAACAACCAGCTTTTCTCCATTCGGAAGAATTTGGGCGCCGCGGCCGCGCACAAAATTTACGCCTTCACTTTGCACACGCTCATAAAATTCTTCGTAGCCTTTCCCAAATGCGCGCACGTCCATGTAAAATTCAAATACTTCTGCATGGGTCTTTTCGTGAACGAGATGAGCCAGTTTCAGCGAATACATGCAGCAAACTCTGGAGCAATAAGGCTGGTGATGTTCATCGCGGCTGCCAACACAGTGTAAAATGGCGATACGTTCCGGCTTCTTGCCATTGCGCATCACGATTTCGCCTTCGGTTGGACCAGATGCGTTCGACAATCGCTCAATTTCAAGGCCTGTATATACTTCTGGATAAATGCCATAACCATATTCAGTCATTGGCGAAGGATCCCAGGCATCATATCCAGAGGCAACGATGATCGCGCCAACATCAACCTGCTCAAATTCATCCACCGCTTCGTGGTTGATCGCACCTGCACCGCAGGCATCTACACAAGCCATACATTCTGAACATACGCCGCAAGCCAGACATCTTTGGGCTTCTGCCACAGCTTGTTCTTCAGTGAAACCCAGATAAATCTCCTCAAAATCAATGCGGGTTGCCGGATCACGCTGCATCATTACCTGGCGTTCATTTAGATCCCAGGTCTTTGGATCATAAAATGGCGCATCGTCGGATTTGGTTCGCATGGTACGGCCGGCAAAAAGGTCTTCTCCCAACAGATGGCGTTTGATCGACTCTGCTGCCCGATGCCCATCTCCAACCACTTCAACGATGGAGCGGGGACCGGTTTGAGCGTCACCGGCTGCAAAGACGTCCGCCAGATTGGTTTGCAAGGTCAGGTCATCTGCCGCGATCCAACCCCATTTATTCTTCTCAATTTCCGAATCAACATCGACTAATTTTTGGCCAATGGCGATGATCATCGAATTGATCGGGAGGGTGAAAACGTCTCCTTCAATCGGTTCCGGCCGCCGGCGCCCGCTTTTATCCGGTTCGCCCAGGCGCATACGCTGTAAATCCACTGAGGTGACTTTTCCATCTTCGCCATTGACAGCAATCGGGTTAGTCAGGAAGAGAATTTCAACGCCCTCCTCTTCGGCTTCTTTTACTTCCCAATCATAGGCAGGCATTTCCGCACGGGAACGGCGGTAAACCAGATAGACTTTTTCACTGCCGGTACGCAAGGCAGTCATCGCAGAATCGATGGCCACGTTACCGCCGCCAATGATGGCTACACTTTTACCCAGTTTTGGTGCTTGCACACTCTTCACACCCAACTGAGATAAATTGACTTGCCGCAGGAAATCGGCACCATAGTTTACTCCCTGAAGTTCCTCGCCCGGGACGCCCATTTGAAGATTTTTGTGCGCTCCCATACCCAGAAATACAGCGTCATATTTCTCGCGTAATGCTGCGAGGCTTACCCCAGACCCGTTTTTCCCTTTATCAAGGTGGACGGGGGTGTTGAGGAATAACTCGACATTTGGCCTGGAAACAATATCATCTATCTCTTTATTCAGGATGTTCTTGGGCAGCCGGTGGCTTGGGATGCCAATGTTCATCATTCCGCCTGCAACCGGAAGCGCTTCAAAAATATCGCATTGGGCGGATTCGTCTGACAGGTCACGGGCAACCGTTAAGCCAACCGGGCCTGCTCCAATGACGGCCACCTTCTTGCCTTCCAGAGAAGTTCCGGCAATCTTTGCACCTGTTTCTTCACCAGCCTCGGGATTTGCAATCACCCAATCGGCAACAAAGCGCTTTAAGTACTCGATTGAAACCGGAGAATCTTTTTCTGCGCGCCGGCAGTCGGATTCGCATGGGTGATGGCAAACACGTCCGCAAATTCCCGGGAATGGCATTTGCTCCTGGATCAGGTCGTAGGCTTCGCGGAATCTGTTTTCAGCGATCAAAGCAATGTACCCCTGCACGTGAATGCCTGCCGGGCAGGCAGTCTTACAGGGGGCTTCGCCTCTTTTCTCAATGGCAAACGCGTTTGGAACTGCCTGCGCAAAAGGACGAAAAATCGCTTTCCGATCCCCCATGCCATTTTCAAATTCGCTGGGAACGGTAACCGGGCACACATCCACACAATCATTGCAGGCAGTACAGGTATCCACGTTTACAAAACGGGCTTTCTTGCGAACAGTCACGTTGAAATTACCGATAAAACCATCCAATTTATCAACGACACTATTGGTCAGCAGGGTGATATTCTTGTGGCTGCCCACGTCCACCATTTTGGGGGTGAGGATACAGGCAGAACAATCCAGGGTCGGGAAAGTCTTGTCCAGTTGGGCCATGTGCCCGCCAATAGAAGGCTCACGTTCCACAAGATAGACTGGTATACCCGCATTCGCCAGGTCCAAAGACGCTTGAATACCGGCGATCCCGCCGCCCACAACCATGGCGGCCTTGGTGACCGGCACCCGCTGTGGAAAGAGCGGTTCATGCAGGGCAACCCGTTCCACCGCAGCCGTGACAAGGTCGATCGCCTTCCGGGTGGTCATTTCTTCTTTTGGATGGATCCAGGAGACATGCTCCCGCAGGTTGGCAACCTCTAGCAAATAAGGGTTGAGGCCTGCCTCAATGAGCATTGCCCGCCAGGTTCTCTCGTGCATTCTCGGGGAACAGGCAGAAACAACCACCCGATTAAGCTTGTTCAGTTTAATATCGTCCTGAATGCCAAGCTGACCTGGACCTGAACAGGTATATTTGTTATAGCGGGCAACAACAACATTCTTCAAGCCGCTTACCGCTTCAACAACTGCGGGAACATCAACCGTTCCTGCAATGTTGGATCCGCACTCACAAACATATACGCCAATTCTCGGTTTATCTTGGTTCATAATTGCCTCGTCGCGCGCACAAATAAGTTTTTGACATGGTCATTCAGCTTTTCTGTTTTCAATTGATTCCAGAACAAGCTGGGTAAAATCCACCGCGCGAATGCGGATCTTGTTTTTTCTCGCGCCGTTAAAGAAGGTTCGCATGCATTGCTGGCAGGCCGAAACAATATAGTCAGCGCCCGTATCAACCGCCTGTGCCAACCGGTTGGTAGATGCCTGTGAAACAGCATCCGGTGAAAATGCTTCAACATTTCCGCCGCCGCCGCAGCACAGAGAGTTTTGCCGGTTACTGACCATCTCGCGGAGTTCAATGCCTGGTATCTGCTGCAACACATACCGCGGTTCATCAAAAATACCGTTCCGCTTTCCCAGATCACACGGGTCATGATAAGTGATCGTGCGTTCAAGGGTGCCCAGTTCAATTCTCCCGTTTTCAATCAGTCTGGCAAGGTATTCGGTTGCATGCAAAACTTCCAGATCTTTTGGGAAATTGGGCAGCATATCCGGGTAGATATGTTTCCATGTATGGAAACAGGAAGCACAGGTTGTTACGAGTGTTTTGGCGCCGGTGGCAATCACATTTTCAAGATTATGGACTGCCAACGCATTGATTGAATCACTCATTCCGCCGGTGAACAGCGGAAATCCACAGCACCATTCCTTCCCGCCCATAACCGTGAAATCAATTCCGCTGCGGCCAAGGATTTGGACCATCGCCTGAGGGATCTTGTAAGCCATTGGGTAAAAAGAAGAAACACAGCCAACAAACCAGACAACCTCTGCTTTTTTCTTGATCGTACCCATGCCGCCTGGAAGGTTCGAACTCCAAATCAACCGGGTGTCATTATCATCCCCCATCATATTATGCGATGAGATGATCGTTTCTTTTAAGCGGTTTAATGCTTCAGGGGTTTCCTGCAGATCGTCCCGAATGACCCATTCGCGGACCTGACGCATACTTTCCGAAACCTGGATTCCCCGTGGACAGCGAATGGTGCACGAATTGCAGGCAGTACATAACCAAAAAGTACTCAATTGGCTGATCTCTTCCTTCATGCCAAGTGAAACCATCCGCCAAAGCTTCCGCGGAGAAACATCCATCGCAAAATACGTTGGACAGGATGAACTGCATGTACCGCATTGCAGGCATGTGCCTAATTTCTCAATATCAAATCCTGCTTCACCCGCCAACTTCAGATTGATTGAATCTTCATTGATCACATTTACTGGATTCTGGCTCATGAACCCTCCAAGCGTGGTAAGTACCAATAATAAACGATTAAAATAAATATAGCTGTTTGTGGAATTAAATGAAGAAATGAACATCGGATTTGGCTGCGCACTCGACCATGGTAGCGGCGCCCACAATCCCCTCAACTTCATCAATTAGATCCTCGCGGTTGATTTCCATTACATCCATGCTGGTCTTGCAAGCCAGGAAATGAACGCCCAGATCGATCATGGTTTCCCGCAATTCGGGCAGCATGGTGACCTTCTTATTCTTCATCATTTTCTTGAACATCCATCTGCCGATACCGCCGAAGTTGAATTTGGATGGGCCGATCACATCCAGGCCGCCCCGGTTCATCAAGCCCACCATTCGCCCCATTAATCCATCCCCTGTCAGCCGCCTTCCTTTTTGAATGGCCTTAAGTCCCCAAAAAGTGATGAACATCGTGGTATCCATACCGGCAGCCAGGGTTCCAATCGCAATAGTAAATGCCGCAAATACTTTGTCAAAATCTCCACTAAAAAGCACAATCGTTGCTGTTTTCTTTTCAGCCATTCTTCACACTCCTCTTTTTCAATTTTTCTTGATGTAATACTTAAAAAAACCCCCTGCATCAACTTCGCCAAGAAATTCATTCTTGTTTGGTTGCACCAAGCCGGAATATCTGCGTGTGCACCCTCGTCATCTGCCTGAAGCTCCAGTATCTGCCCAGCTTCCATTTTCCTGGCTGCCTTTGCCAAATGCGCAATAGGCATTGGACACATTTGACCGATTAAATCCTGAACCATATCTGCTTTAATATCCATTTCTTTCTCCTTTGTGTTTGTTAACTTCTCAACCAGGGAATAACATTGTGCTGCTCAACCAGTTCTACAAAACCATCGTAATTAATGACTTGAATCCCTTCAATCAGATTATTGATCCCTCGTGCCGCCAGATCCGCCTCGAGAGCATAAACCGGATGGGACTGAAGAGCAACTTTCATATTGTCGGCATGGCGAGTTCCCGCCGCTGCGGAGTAAATACCATCTTCATATAACAAGATTGGGGAACCTGATGGTGCGATCAGCAGCAGCGAATTAAGATCATCGGTGGTGATTGTTGAATTATTAACCGTATAAAGCATCATCGCTTCTCCTTAAAATGGCAAAACCTTGCCGTACTCTTCCAATATTTTGGCAATCTGGGCACTATCGGCCAGCTCTACATCCATCACCAGATCATTGACTGTCAAACCACGGTCAGCCAGCGATTGATCATGGACAACAAAGCGGTTAACATCGAAATCCTTCAGCATGGGAAATCCCTCGCCTAAAGGTTTCATATCAAGCGCTTCTGGATTTTGGTCTTTCAACAGGGCGTACACACCATCGTCTGCAAATATCACGCAGATATCCATTTCAAACACGGCCACTCCCATGATCGTCCGGAATGCCTCAGCTGTATAAACGCTTCCATAGGGGGCTTTTCGTAACAAAACAACAACTTTATCCATCGTATCCTCCACCCTTAATCCCCAAAACTAACGAAACGATCTGCAGTGCGCAAAAAATCAGCAAGTGCACCCAGTCCCGACAGACGAATATGTTCAACTTTCAGATCAGGACGCATCCCTCTGAATTTTGCGCAAGCTGTGCAGGCAATAATATCAATTCCCGATTCACCCAATTCATTTAAGCGTTTGCTGATATTTCGTTCTCCAGGGGGATTGATAAACTTGTTTGCATTATTGACCCCATCGGTATACAAAAAAACACCGACGATCTCATGCCCCCTTTTCACTGCCGCCTGAATAAAAAGATAAGCTGAGTCCACAGCCTGATGCTGGTATGGACCCTCAAGAATCATTACACCAATTTTCATCGTCCCTCTCCTTTTGAGATATGGTCCTGCTGGCTTGTAATAAAACTTCCAAAATATATGATTCTTACTGTTTGATCAGGAAATATATTGTGAATAGCAAAGCAGTGATGAAAACCTTAGTCTTCTTCACTCAAAGTCTGGGCGATTTCAACGCTGTTTGCCAATTGGGTTGCCAGAATCGCGCGCATAATATCCAACGCATCGATAATCCGGGGTTCGGAGAGGGTATAACGAATTGCTGCGCCATCTCTTTTGGTTTCAACTAGAGATCGCTCCCGAAGAACTCGAAGGTGTCTGGAGATCGTTGATTGGGGGATTTGTAATTTTTCAACCAATTCGTTTACATAAAGGGGTGTTTCTGCTAAATGATACAGGATCAATATTCGGGTTGGATCTGCCAATGCATAACATATCCGCGTATGCAGTAAATCAATTTCAATTCCCAGCTTTTTTTGATCAACCATATACACACCCTCATATTCTCTTATTGTTATATCTATATATTCGCATATTTGGAACACTAAATATGATGACATTATATCTTAAAATTGGGAATAAAAAAGGCGTAAATTTGAATTTTTAAGAGATGGTTTTCAAAAATTTATTCAATGCGCTCACTTCTGTGGTGATCCGGGGCAACGTTAGGCGCGATACAATCCCTTGCAATGCGTGTTTCTAGGTGCTGCCAGGCATGGCACCAACCCAAAACTGTGCCGGAAAATCAAAACTCTGTATGAGTAACAAAAACATTCCGTCGGGGGATGGATTTCCTCTTTGATTGCACGATTATTGGATATAGAATGATCTTTTTTCATCCAAAACACGGGTTATAATACACTGTCAATATTTGAATACAAGCATTCTGAGAGGAAATATGAGCAATAATACAAATCATACAGAACCAGTTTCGAGTTCAATCGACTCAGCCCCGGCACCGCAGAGCAGCCCTGTTGTAGACTGGCTGATCAGATGGGCGAAAGGCGCCATGGTAGGCATTGGCGCGATCGTCCCTGGATTTTCGGGGGGTGTACTTGCGGTAGTTTTCGGTATCTATGAACCCATGATTCGCTTCCTGGGAAACATCCGCGTCAAGTTTTGGAAAAATGTCCGCTACTTCCTGCCTGTGGGTATCGGCGGTGTGATTGGCGTTGTTGCCTTCTCCGCAGTTGTGGATTATGCCTTCAGCTCCTACCCGGCCCAGTTCACCTGGCTCTTCATCGGCTTCATTGCCGGCACCTTTCCTTCTTTGGTCAAGGTGTCCGGAAAAGAAGGGCGCAAATCCTGGCATTGGCTGCTACTGGCAGGAATGGTTATCCTTACCTTTTTCTACATGCGCTGGATGGAAACCATCCAAAACGTCACCATGGCACCCAATATCTGGGGCTGGTTGTTAAGCGGCATTTTGATGGGGTTGGGATTGGTCGTCCCCGGGATGAGCCCTTCCAATTTCCTCATCTACCTGGGGCTTTACCAGCCTATGGCGAGCGGCATCCGCCAGCTCGACCTTGGCGTCATCCTCCCCATCATGCTGGGCGTCGTCATCTGCATTTTCACCTTCGCCAAACTATTCTCGTGGCTATTCAAGAAAGCCTACGCCTTGATGTATCATCTCATCCTCGGCATTGTCGTGGGGTCGACCGCAGCAATCATCCCCCGCGGCGTCAGCGGCTGGACCATCGCGGTATGTGCAGCGCTCTTCGCTTTTGGTGCGGCTGCTTCCTATGCACTGTCCAAACTGGACGAAAAACACCCCCACGAATCACTATTCTAGTCCCCGTCAAACACATATCTGATTTTTGGATGAAAACCAAAACCTTCGCCAGTCATTATTGAAACGACTGGCGAAGGCATTTTTTAGGATATTACAGCAAAGGATAGTAGAAAATCTAATTTACTCACCCTTTGTATCCAGCATCTTCAACAGCCGTTTCCAGCCTGCTTTTACTCCGGGTGCTTTCTGGCGCCAGGTGCCCACCAGACCATATGGCAAGAAGATAACGATCAGGATGAACAACAACCCGAACACCAGCGGCCAGCGCGGACCAAACCACGTGTAGAAGAACTGCCCGACGATCTGCATCAACCCGGCCCCCAGGATGGGACCAGCCAGGGTGCCAATGCCCCCCAGAATGGTCATGATCAAAGCGTTAACCGTCGTTGCCGCAGAGGTCATGCTCGGGGTGGCGCTCATATTCCAAATGGACCACAACCCGCCGGCCAGCCCAGCCACCACCGCAGACACAGAAAACGCATACGTGCGATATGTTGCCGGATTGAAGCCGATCATTCGTACGCGGCTTTCATTCTCACGCAGCGCAATGAAAACCCGCCCCGTCGGCGATTCAGTCACCCGCTTGACAAAGAGGTACATCACCACCAAAAACCCAAGGGACACAAAATACATCGTTAACCGGTGTTGGGTCGGATTCAGCCATTCAGGAACCAGCACACCGTGTAATCCCTCATCTGCGCCTGTCCATTCGACAAAATCGGTCGCCTTGGAAAGGATATGGAAAGCATTGCCAATTGCGAGGGTCAGCATGGCAAAATATGCGCCTTTCAGACGAATGGATGTCGCGCTGAAAAGCAGCCCTAACAAGATCGAGACAACGATCACAATAATCACTGCCAGGATGAAGATCACCACCGAGGTGATATCTTTGCCGCCAGGCAAAGTGACCAGATAATTTTCACTGATCTTCGGGCCGACATGGGTCAGGAAAAGTGACATGGCATAGGCGCCGCCGCCAAAGAAGGCCGCATGCCCAAAAGTGAGGATACCGGTATAGCCAATCAGAAGGTCGTAGCTCATGGCATAGACGGCCATGATAAAGAAAGCGATCAATTGACCTTGCCAGAATTTCGAAACGCCTTTATCAACGGGGACACCGCTGATGAGACTGAAGATGAAGGGGAACATTACCAGCGCGAGGACAATCAAAATCCCTGCCAGATTTTTCTTCAACCAGCTTTGCTTTTGCGCAGTCTGTTTTAATGTTGTCATCTGCATCACTCCTTCTTCCCAAACAGGCCGGCAGGACGTACCAGCAGCACAATCACCATAATGATCACAGTGGAAGCCTCAGCAATTGCCGGTGACAAGGACAACTTGAGCGCAAAATAATCACCAAAGGCACGCGCCATCCCCAGCAGCATGGCACCGATGAAGGCGCCGACATAACTGCCCATACCGCCAATCACCACCGTGATGAAACCCTGCATTTGATAAGCATCGCCCATATTGGGGGATACCGGGATAAACGGAGCAGCGCCAATGCCTCCCAGCGCGGCCATGGCCGTTCCCAAAGCAAATACCAGCAGGAAGACAGCCTGGACATTGATCCCCAGGGCTTCTACCATCTCGCGATCCTGCACACCGGCGCGGATGATCATACCAATGCGTGTTCGCTGCATCAGCAGGATCAAACCAATGAACATGATGATCCCCAAAAGAATGATGAAAATGCGATAACTGGGGAAAGTTACACCGATGATATCCACAGTAGAGTTATTCCCACTGAACCAGGCCAGTAGATTTTCTGCTTTTCCGGGTTGTGAAAAAGCCGGCGGGCGGCTCATCTGGTAAGCCAGCGGATCCCACAGCAGTTGTACCATCTCGCGGATCACAAAAGACAGCCCCAGGGTCATCAAGACGATGAAGAAAGGCCGCACATACAGCGTACGGACCAGCACGCGTTCCACAGCCACACCCAGGCCAAAGCCGGATGCAGTGCCAACCAGCAAAGCCAGGAAAAAGCGCAGGTCACCGTTCATCATCAACACAGCCACCGGGCCGGATTCGCGCACCAGCGATAGCACAATCGTCAGCACGACCAGCAGACCGAAACCAACCCACCCTCTTTTCGACGCGGATTTATCCACTGATCTGGTTTTGTCTCCAGGACGCGCTGATGCCAGCGCCATCAAAGCGCCAGCTGCCATCAGCAGGAAGGGCCGTAGCCAAAACTGGCTCAAAGCTTCTTGAGCAGAGATTTCAGCCAGCGGATCTGTGGCAGTTACCGCAATGGAAACCATCGCTGTATCTGCCAGACCAAGAAAATCTACCCCTCGCACGGCAATAAAGCCCAGCACCACAGCACCAACCGTCAACAGACGTGGCAACTGGTTCTGCCATTTTTCCGATACTTCCCATCCCACAACCAGTGGCTGCAATACAGACAGCAGGGAGATACCGGCAATAAAAGCTGCAATCATCGGGGCAATGCCAAACAAAAAGGTGGGATTGGTATAAAACTGCCAACCCATATACGCACCCAGCATGAACATGGAACCATGCGCGAAGTTAAGCACATCCATCAAGCCAAAGATCAGTGTCAAGCCTGCTGCCACCATGAAGAACAACGAGCCCAGGGTCAGCCCTGAAAGGGCTGTGCGCACAAAAGACTGCGTACCCATACCGCTCAAGCCGAGGATGGTAAGGACGATCACCAGCACGATCAAGACAATCAACATTTGGTTTTCCCGCCAGAGTTCCTTCAGTTTCATTTCGCACCTCCTGTGGAACCCATCGATGTCCCCAAATACTGGTGGATCAGTTCTTCATCTTCCACCAGGTCTTTCATCAACCCTTCATGCACAGATTTCCCGTCATCAATAATGTAGAAGTGCTTCGCCAATTGGCTCGCCATCAGGAAGTTCTGCTCTACCAGCAGAATGGTGGTGGTAGCGCTCAATGCACGAATCGCTTCCATCATCTGCTGGATGAGGATAGGCGCCAGCCCTTCGCTGGGCTCATCGATTAATAAAAGTTGGTTGTCCGGCACCAGCGCCCGCGCCACAGCCAGCATCTGCTGCTGGCCACCCGAGAGATGATTGCCGGGTAATTTGTACAATCGTTTCAGATCAGGAAACAAGGAAAAAATGAACTCCGATTTTCGCTCCAGATCGCCTTTTTCCCGTTCTGCAATTTTCAAATTTTCTCCCACCGAGAGGTCGCGAAATACAGCCCGGTGTTCGGGCACATAGCCAATCCCCAGGCTGGCAATGTCATAAGCCCGTTTGCCCTGAATTTCTTTACCGTCAAAGGTCACAGTCCCTTCGCGTGGAGGTGTAAGACCAAGGATAGACTTCAACGTCGTGGTTTTTCCTGCGCCATTGCGCCCCAAAAGGACGGTGATCGTCCCCGGCTGTACCGCAATAGAGACACCTTCGAGAATATGGAACTGTCCAATGAAGGTATGGATATTTTTCACTTCAAGGATATTTTCCATATCACTCCTCCTGCAGCGACATTAAGTCGCCATACAGATCACCAAGATAGGCCTTTTGCACAGTCTTGTTGCCAGCGATGTCACGCGGAGCGCCTTCTGCCAGCACCTGTCCCTGGTTCATTACGGTGATCTTGTCCGATATACGCATGACCATATCCATGCGATGTTCAACCAATACAATTGTCTTGTCCCCCAAGTCCATAATGGAGCGAATGATCTCCAGCAAAGCCGGTACCTGTTCGGAAGACATGCCCGCTGTCGGTTCATCCAGCAGCAGCACTTCGGGATCGCTGGCCAGCATAATACCTAGCTCCAGCTTGCGTTTATCGCCATGCGGCAAATTTCTGGCGAGAACGGCTTCACGTCCATGCAACCCCACCTGTTCGATAATGGCCTGGGCCTTATCAAAATAAGCCCGCATTTTTTCGGCGCGGTGCAGCAATTTGAAATTCTCTTTGCCCATTGACTGCGCTGCCAAACGAATATTTTCTGTAACATCCAGATTGGGAAAAATATTCGTGATCTGGAAAGACCTGCCCATGCCCAGATGAGCGATGCGGTGCGGGGCCATATTGGTAATATTTTGTCCCTTAAAGATCACCTTTCCGCTGGTTGGCGGCATTACCCCGCTCAACAAATTGAACAATGTCGTTTTGCCTGCTCCATTCGGACCAATGATCGAATGCAAGGTTTCCCGCTGCACCTGAATGCTGGCATCATCAACTGCCACCAGCCCGCCGAAAGCTTTGCGCAGGTTTTTTGCTTCGAGAATGATTTCCTTCTCAGAACCCATGGGCAAATCCTCTCTATGATAAATTAGAATTAAATACGATATGCAGGGACAGACCCGCCAGGGCCTGCCCCTGCAAAAAACTATATCAGGAAACTAGGGGGTCGGCAAATCGCCGCAGCGATCCGCGTAATCCCCAACCAATGTGCAAGGTACACCCAGTTCATCATAAGCACTCACGTAGACCGTCTCGAAGAACTCATACTCGTTGATCCCATCGCCGTCCACGTCGGGGGTCAGGTTGGTAAGACGCAAAATGTTCATCGGCTGTTCGCAAACATGGTCTTCCGGGCGAATGTAGTATGTGCCCTTGGGGCCATCAAACTTCATGCCTTCCAGAGCTGCGATCATGCCTTCTGCTGTCGTGTCGCCGCTTGTAGCTTCCAGCGCATTGGCCAGAGCCAAAGCAGAGGCCATACCGCCAGCGGTGAAGAGATCCGGGGGCTCATTGAATTCTTCCATGTGGCGTTTCACGAGCCAGTCGTTGATCTCATTTTCAGGCACAGTGTAATGATAAACATTCAGACCAATCTGATCCATTGCTGCGCCATAAACAGCGGCAAAGGAAGCATTATCGCCATAGCCGGTACCGACTGTCATTTCGTCCAAAGCACCCAGATCGTTCAATGCCTGGAAAAGGGTCACATAACCCGTGCCAGCCCAGGTGAGGAAGAGATTGTCAGCGCCGGAATCCATCGCCTGCTGAATATAAGGCGTGAAATCGGTCGTGTCAGCGGGAGCATAAATATCAGCAACAACTTCGCCGCCGAATTTTTCAACCGAATACTTCAAAGCAACACCGCTGCCCTGACCAAAGGCATTATCCATACCAATGTGAGCGAACGTCGGCCCAATATTCTCAACCAGATATTTGGCGATGACAAGTGTATCGTCAAAATTGGTACGGGAAGTGCGGAACACGTATGGATTGAAATATTCACCAGTGGTGAAAGCGGAAGCAGCCGGATCAACCATCAAAATGATCTCGTTCTCTTTGGCTACAGTGGTCAAGGCCGCAGCAACTGCCGAACCAACAGGGCCCTGGATCAATTCGACGCCTTCTTTTTCAATCAGTTCCAACGCCAGCTGAACACCCTTCTCAGGATTGCCTTCTGTGTCACGAACAATCACCTCAACCGGGCGACCTGCAATCACCCAGCGGCCTTCTTCGTCTTTTTCGCCGCCAGAGGCATATTCCAGACCCAGCTCAAAACCGCGTGTCTGCTGTTCACCATAAAGTGCCAATGCACCAGACAGCCAACTCAATTGCCCGATCTTCAGCACTTCACCCATCGCTTCTTCTTCTGCGGCGGGTTCTTCGGCTGCCGGGGCTTCTTCAGCGGCAGGCTCTTCTGCCGGTTCCTCAGCAACAGGTTCTTCAACAGCGGGTTCTTCAGCAGCAGGTTCTTCGGGCGCTGGCGCAGCAGTAACGCATGCGCTTAAAAGCAGCGAGAAAACAAGCAAAATCGCCAAAATCGAATAACTTTTCTTCATTCTGAAATTCTCCTTTTTTATAATTCTTTGATGGTAACCGCTACCATCACTGATCACGATCTCATACTTCTTTTGTACAATCGCTCCCCATGCACCTCCTCTCAAGATTTTCTATTGCAATCATCTGAACGCTACATCAGTTATGCTGATATTTTTTCCAACAGGATCAAAACCGCTTCACCGGTCAACAACTGCTTCTTATCCTGATTATGGCAATCCGTCCGCAGCCGAACAATGCGCTTTTCAAGTTCCACTGATACTACTTCGACTGAAACGGTGACGGTATCGCCAATGAAGATTGGCGACAAAAATTCATACTGCTGCCGTAAGAATACAAACTCCGGACCTGGCAACTGGTTACCCAGCACGGACGAAACCAGCCCGCCGGCCAACATCGGCGGCGCTGTTCTCGCGCCCAGCCGCGTTTGGCGTGCATATTCTTCATTCACATGCAGTGGACTAAAATCACCCACTATTCCGGAGTACAACACCACATCTGCTTCCGTAATTGTCTTTGACAATACTGCACGCTGCCCCACCTGGATCAATGGCATGGGAGTGACCATCACTTCTCCTCACTATGCTTGGCAAAAAAACCAATCAGCAGGGTATTGAAAACGCCCGGCTGCTCCAGGCACACCGCATGCCCGCCGAAAGGTATAATGGCAAATTCTGCGCCGGGAATTTCCCGCACCAGAATTTCGCTGTATTTGCGCGATTTGAGAATATCATTCTCGGCAACGATCACCAGGGTCGGAGCGCTGATCTTATGCAGATCATCTGTGATGTTTAATGCCAGGAAACTGTCCATCAATCGCAGGAAGGCATCAAAATCAAGATCGTGATAACGTTCGCGGGCGGCGGCCAGGGCCGGTCGGTGGGCTGCAATCCACGCATCCGAGAAATTCATCGGATAGGTCACCTCAAACAACAGGTCCGCATCCTTTGCTTTTGCTGCAGTCACCCAGCTTTCACACTGGCCCTCCAGCAGCGCATCAATCTGGCTGACGCCGTCCGCCAGCACCAAAGATATCACGCGCTGCGGATATTTAATGGCAAAAACCATGCTCACTTCCGAACCGTAGGAAATGCCGGCAATATGGGCCTGCTTGATCGACAGAACATCCATCAACCCGCACAGGTCATCAGCGTGTATTTCCATGCTGTACGGCTCGTCGGGATGATCAGACTTCCACATACCACGGCAATCATACAACAACACCCGGAATTTCTTTGCCAGCGCCGCCGTCTGAAAAGCCCAACTGGCAGTGCTCATCAACACGCCATTCGAAAGCACAACAACCTCTGCGTCCTCCGGGCCATGCAATTCATAATAAAGTTCAATTCCATTGACGACAGCTTTTGGCATGTGATTAGCCTCTCTCAAACACAAAACTAACTGGGTTCAAATCCCAGGAAGGTCTTGGCCGCGTCATCCTTACCGCGCTCAACGAACACGGCCTGCAGCGGCGTACCAATCTTGATCGACTCTGGCTGGCTGACGTCCACACCCAGGATCTGGGCACTGACCACAGGACCTTCTTCCAGTTCCACCAGACCTGCGCAATAGGGATTGAAACGGTCATACCCAGCTTCAATCATCTGTGTCAAACCAATATTCACAATCGTGTAGGTGCGCAGCACACCCTTGCCGGACATCTCGATGCCGCTTACCTTGCTGCTCCAGCAATTGGGACAGATGGTGCGGGGCGGACATTGCACATCTCCGCAATCTTCGCAATGCGAAGCCCGCAGTATCTTCTCCTGCATCGCTTCATAAAATCCAACTCCTGTCAGGTCAAGCATTTCCATTCCTACCTCCGCTCAAAAATGTGCACCAGACAGGTCTGTCCTGTGCCGCCCACATTATGTGTCAAACCCAAATTGATGTCACCAGACAACTGCCGTTCACCGGCCTGCCCGCGCAACTGCTTCCAAATTTCAATCACCTGCCCCACACCAGAAGCCCCCACAGGGTGGCCTTTTGATTTCAGCCCGCCAGATGTGTTGATCGGATGCAGACCGTTTCGGGCAGTGGCGCCTTCTTCCGCCGCTGCTCCGCCCTGACCGGGAGCAAAGAAACCCAGATCTTCTGTAGCCAGCACTTCCGCAATCGTGAAACAATCGTGTACTTCGGCAATCTTGATATCGTTTGCGGTCACGCCTGCCATCTCATAAGCTTTGTCGGCTGCGATCTTCGCTGCCGGAACGGAGGTGATCGTATCGCGGCTGTGCAAAGCGCCATCGCTGGCCGCTCCGCTGCCGATAATGTATAACGGATGATCGGTGAACTGCGTAGCGATGTCATCACTGACCAGCAGCAGGGTCGCAGCGCCATCGGAAACTGGTGAGCAGTCAAACAAACGCATCGGCCAGGCAATCATCGGATTGGCTCTATCGTCCTTGAGAAAATCCATCTCGGTTTCCCAGGTCGGGATCGGACGGCCTTTCTTCTCGGCACGGCGTTTCTTGCTCTCCATCACATCAGCGAATACGCGCACCGAACTGGGCCTTGTCATTCAGGGCGCCATTTTCATGATTCTTGAAACCGACTTTCATGAAGGTCTCAGGGGTTGCCCCGTATTTCTCCATGTATGCCACAGCCATCGAGGCATAAAATCCAGGGAAAGTAAAACCAGCGGCCACTTCGTATGTGATGTCAGCTGCTGTTGCCAGGGTATCCGTTACCTTCGCCAGCGGCAGATCGGTCATTTTTTCTACACCACCGACGAGCACCATATCATACATGCCGGAGGCAATCGCCATGATCGCGTCCCGCAAGGCAACACTGCCGCTGGCACAAGCCCCTTCCAGGCGTACAGCCGGAATAGGAGACAGTCCCACCCAGTTTGCGAGGATAGGCGCCAGATGAGCCTGCCCTTCAAATAAATCACCGCTAAAATTGCCCAGGTAAAAAGCTTCAATATCTTTGGGGTCAAGCCCTTTGTCGACAGAAGCGCGCATCTCCTGGAATGCATCTACAAATAAATCTCGTGAGGATTTTCCGGGGAAGGCACCAAACTTGCTCATCCCGGCGCCAACCACCGCTACACCCCGTCCCAGTTTCTTAACAGTCATTTTTCTTCCTTGTATGCTAATTTGATTTCAGGAAAGCGTGGAAGAAGGAATTAAACTCTTCCGGTTTCTCAATGAAACAACCATGTCCGGTTTTCTCAATTACCTTTTCTTCAAACCTCCCGCCTTTGCTGGCATATTTCTCGAGAAATGCCCGCATCTGCCCAACCATCGGCTGGGCGGGGAAAATTTCTTCACCTGGATAACCAGGCACGAAGCCCAACTTGCCCAGCACCGGGATATCAAAGAAAGAAGCATCACTGACAATCTGGTCCTGGTCTCCCCGTGCCCACAACACAGGCGGTTTGGGGTTCGAACCAAGCAAGTCAACAATATCTGCAAGCATATATTTCGGTGAGCCAGCATTGATAGGCCCCCATTTTCCCGGTGCCACCATCGGCCAATTCTCGGAAGCTGCTGCATCTCCGGGGTACTTGTTCTCACCAATTTTTTCCATCATACTGGCGGTCAGGAACTCCTCGATATCGTCGGGCACGAATCATTCTGCCCAGTAGAAGGTATTAATGATATTGCGGGGAGAGTTAGGATCCTCGCTGCTGCGATCGCCTTCGGAAATGCGCTTGACAAAATCGGGATTAACCAGCCCACCGCCGCATCCGGCAAAATCTTCAAACACAGGCTCTCCATCCAGGCCTTTGGTGCCGCCAAATCCGTACGGCGAAACCGGCGCCACCAGGGTGATCGATTTCATCCGCTCCGGCGCTTCGATCATCAACCGGTAGATAGGCGCAGCGCCCAATGACCAGGCCACGAAATGTGCAGCATCAATCTTAAGCTCATCCATCAAGCATGTCAGGTCTTCCGACCAATCGCGGGCACCACGGGTAGCGTCAATCAGCTTGTCTTCTGACCAGCCATAACCCCGTAAGTCAGGGGCAATACCATAAAACCCTGCCGGTAAAGCCAGCATCAAGTCCTGCCAGTACAATGCAGCAGAGAAATTTCCATGAATAAAAATGACCGGCGTGCCTTTTCCTTCACCAGAAATCAACACATGAGTAATCAGTCGTTCCGTTTTCACCATCCGGGATTCGATTCCGGCTTTGAATTTCGGCTTATCCATTTCAGTCTCCTTTCATAAGGCTACAGATCAACACCAGGAACAATCAATTTGGGAACAATGCCCAATCGCTGTGCTTCATCCCGGATCCAGTCACGGAAATCGGGATGGGAGATTTTGATCAATGCTTCCATCCGGTCACGTACGCAAAGGCCGCGCAGTTCTGCAACGCCATATTCAGTCACAATCGTGTCCACATCCTGGCTTGGCACAGTGATCTCCGAACCCAGGGGTAAAACAGGTGAAATCGTGGACACAGTACCCTTTTTGGCAGTGGATCGCAGGGCAATAATGCCTCGTCCACCAGGCGAAAGCTGCGCCCCGCGGTGGGTGTCCAGTTGGCCGCCGGTGCCGCTGAAATGGCGGCTGCCAATACTCTGCGAACACACCTGACCGTAAATATCCACTTGAATCGCCGTATTGACACTGACCATCTTATAGTTCTTGCCAATCACATAAGGGTCATTGGTGATCTTGCCGCGGTGCATTTCCACCGCGATATTGCGGTCAATGAAATCATACAGACGCTGTGTACCCAAAGCGAAAGCCCCGACCATCTTGCCATTCCACAGGGTCTTGCGCCGGTTGGTCACCACGCCCGCTTCATACAGGTCTACCATGCCATCCACAAACATCTCGGTGTGGATACCCAGGTCCTTGCGATCCATCAGAAATGCCGTGATGGCATTTGGAATGCCGCCAATGCCCAACTGGATCGTCGAACCATCTTCAATCAGCTCAGCAATATATCCGCCAATTGCCTTTTCCAACTCGGAAGGCGGTGCCGAAGGGAGTTCAAACAGTGGAACATGGTTCTCAACAATATGATCCACTTCGGACAGGTGAATTTGCGTATCCCCAAGCGTCCACGGCATATTTTCATTGATTTCCAGCACCACCATATCCGCAGCTTCAATTAATTCCTTCTCAACGATCAACCCCAGCGAAAGCGACATATACCCACGTTCATCTGGCGGGGTAGCCGTGCCCCAATACACATTTACATGGCCTTTGGTTGCCACCAGCTTGTCTGTGGCAGCGCGGTGCAGGTTATTGGGAATATAAGAAACCCTTCCCTCGGGGTGCAGCTTGCGATCTCCGCCGCTGTAAAACCAGTTTTCCACGAAGAAGTGACCAGCCATGGCTGGATTTGTCGCATACTCATAAGAGCGCAGCGGCAAACACACCCACACCTTCACATCCTCCAGTCTATCTTTATGATTCGCCAGTTCTGTCAACAGACCTGGCGGTTCCGATCCAGCGATACCAATGCCAATCGTCTGATGGGATTGCACCAGCGAAACAGCTTCCGGGATCGAGAGCAGCTTCTCTTTCAAAAGCGCTTGATAATCCATACATCAATCTCCTAGGGCATGATGAAAGCAGCACCAGCCTGGTTGTACCCCACGCCAGAACCAATAAATGTCACCAGATCCCCTGATTTGATCTTGCCCAGCTTGCGCGCATCATCAAATGCCATCGGCAGGCATGCCGAACCGGTATACCCCCATTTATCCATCACATAATGCGCCCGTTCGCGGGGAATGCCCAGCTCATCGCACACCATGTATGATCGAATTCAAACGCACCTGGGTATAAATGGCAGCATCAATATCTGAAAATTCAAAATTGCCATTCTTCGCCAGTTCGCGCATGCGTGCGGGCCAGCCTTCATTATTGACTTCAGCCGGGAAAGGCGTGATCAGGCGCACCTGCGTGCGCCCCGCTTCAATCGCTTCCACATTGGCGGGTTCAAACGTACCGCCAGAGTAAATCCCCCAGTGTTTGTGATACGAACCATCAGCAAAGAAGGTGGAGGCCACAAAACCGGGCTTATCAGACACGCCCAGCACGGCAGCCCCAGCGCCATCACTGTAGAAAAATGACATCAAATCCGTCTGCCAGTCCGTCAAGCGGGACATCATATATGCCCCGATCACCAGGATGTATTTCATCTGATGATTGGTCGCCAGCATGCCAGCAGCCTGCACCAGACCTGTTGGAAAAGAAGCACAGGCGCAGCTGATATCAAACGTTCCCGCGTTGACCGCGCCCAGTTTATGCTGCACCACCACTGAAGTTGCCGGGGTGATATAGTCCGGGCTATCAGTCCCCACCAGCACCATATCCAGTTCTTCTGCCTTAATGCCGGCGTCCTTCAGGGCATCCTTGCCGGCTTCCGCAGCGATATCAGAAGTCACCCAGTCCTCCGGAGCATAGCGACGCAGCCTAATATTGCTGGAGGCCTCAAATTTATCCACAACTTCAGGTAATTTGGGGCTGACTTTGCCCATATATTCCTTGAATTCTTCGTTTGTTACGACACGCTCCGGCACATAACGCCCGGTGCCGAGAATAGTTGCATATCTGCTCATTCACATCCTCCATTATCTTGGAAAATCCATCTCGCAAAATGGTTCTGTCATCAAAAGAAAGATAAGGCTATGCGAAGTCTTATGTCCCCAGAACAATGCCGCCATCCGCGCTGATCGTTGCGCCATGCACAAAGCTGGCTTCATCGCTCGCCAACCACAAATACACATTCGCAATATCCCTCGGTTCGCCCAAGCGGCCCAACGGTGTCTTGCCGCGCATCGTGTCCAGCACATTCTCTGGCATCTTTTGCACCATTTCGGTCAACACAAATCCAGGGGCAACCGCATTCACGCGAATATTGTACTTGCCCAACTCGCGGGCCCATACTTTGGTCATACCGATCACGCCAAATTTGGTTGCCGTGTAATTGGTTTGTCCAAAATTGCCATACAGACCAACCACCGACGAGGCATTCAGGATCACGCCTGATTTCTGTTTGATCATATACGCACTGACGGCCTGCCCACAATTGAAAACACCTTTCAGGTTAACTGCGATCACCATGTCAAAAGCATCTTCCCCCATCTGCCCAACCAGTTCACCATCTTTTACTTTCACAAAACGGGCATCGCGGGTGATTCCAGCGTTATTCACCAGCACATCCACGCTGCCGTATTTTTCATAAACATCGTCAACCCACTTCTGCACGTCTTCACGGTCAGCCACATTTACCTTGTAAAAGCTGGCGTCTCCACCCAGCTCAGCGGCTACAGCTTCCCCTGCTTCCTGGTCTACATCGCAGATGACAACTTTTGCGCCTTCTTCAGCAAAACGCACCGCCGTTGCTTTGCCAATCCCTGCCGCACCACCAGTGATCAAACACACCTTATCCTTCAAACGCATGGCTTATGCCTCCATTCAATAGTTTAAAAGCACAGTTTTCAATTCATCTCCTGAAAACCAATTACAGCGTATCAGTTCCCCGTTGCAAGCCAGTTACAAATCAGTTACCAGATTGTCAAAAATCGACAAATGACACCGTGCGCAGGATAAAATGGCCTGCCCTGTCAAAAAAGGCAGCCTTCTCATGGACAGCCTTTCACTCAAACCTTCTTCTCCTACAATTTTCCCATCAACTTCTCATACAGCGCCTGCGTCTCTCGGGCTGGCTCAATCCCCAACCCATCACGTAACACAAGCTCACAGCGCCGGTAAGTATGCATCAACTGCGAGCGGTTATGCTTGCTGGCATACCCCTGCATCATCAGGCGGTAAGCCTCTTCCCAAAATCGGTCCCGATGCAAGATCAGATCACACACCTCAACCAGTTCCTCCACCTCGCCCGCTTGCAACAGCTTCTGCGCCAGCCGCTCCGCCGTTTCCAGATACATGCGGCTCAACCGACTGCGCATTTCCATCGACCAGTCACTGTACAAGCTGTCCGGTAAAAAATCTCCCATATACAAATTCAGTGCCTGGCGCAAGCCAGCCACATCATCACAGGTCGACATCTCCTCAAACAAATCAACATCCACCACCAGCTCGGCAATCGGGTTGAGGGCATACATATGATCATGCCGGGCAATAAAGAACGGGGCTGCCCCGCGGGGACGTGCCGGTTCCAACGCACGATTGAGGGCATTCAACGCCACCTTGAAATCCCGCACGGCGGCATCGGCATCCAGCTCCGGCCACAACTGGTCAACGATCTGCTCACGCTGCATCCATTTTCCACGGTGCGTAAGGAACAACTGGAAAAGCTGACGCGCCTTCTCCCGCCGCCAATCATTCGTGCCTACCAATTCATTCCCGCGCCACACCTCAAACAACCCCAGCGCCCGCACAGAAAGAGTTGTCCCGGGGTGATAACACAGCCCCAGCACGCCTTTCTGCTGCAAAAGTTTTTCAGTAAATACCGTCTCAACCCCGCGCGAATACGCCTCGATCAACATTGGCAGTGCCGCTTGGTCATCTTTCAACCCAAGATAGGTAGGCCGGATCAATAGATTTTCATACCCTTCCATCTTTGCCAGCGGCAGCAGTGTCTCCAAAACCGCCATACAGCGTTCAACCTCGCCAGACCACCACGCATTCAGCGCCGACCACAGCAGGGAAGCCGCCACGCCATGTGAATCCCCCACCAGAGTAAAGCCCTCAGTACAGGCCAGCAAATGCTCCTCGGCCTGCGCCGCCTGCCCGGCCATCACCAGGCTGGCCCCCAAAGACAGTTTGACCAGATAATATAACCATTGGTCACCCGCCCGCAAAGCGATCTCCATCGCCTGGGAAGCATATTCCTCTGCCAGCGTCAATTGACTGGCGTAACCATACACTCTCGCCAGCCCCCATAATGGTTCCACCTGCACCCGGGTCACCTTGAACATTTTTGCTTTAGCAATCCCTTCTTCATAGCAGGCAATCGCCGCTTCGCGCTTGCTATTGTTCCAGGGTGCCAGATCCTGTAATTCATACGCATGACCCAGGCGAAAAAGACCTACCGCTTCAACAAACGATGAATCCAATCGTTTCCCAATTTCTATCCCTTCCCTGGCATAATACGCGGTTTTTTCCACATCCCCCTGAAAGGCACAGATCAGCGACAGGAGCATCATCGTTTCACGATGAAACCGCTGCGGGCGTGTACTGCTGCATCTCGCGCTGCTCATCTTTCACCCGCTCTTCCAACAATCGCCGCCCTTCTTTCAAATACCCCGTTCGCAGCAAAGCGCGGGCTTCCAGATATACATCGCCGGGATCTTCTTCATTGCGCAGTAGTTTGGCTTCATGATGCAGCGCCTTGGCCTGGCTGGGATGTCCCAAATTCAATTTGTTTTCTGCCAACAAGTCCAGCAAGGCTGCCGTTTCACTATGAAATGCCTGCGGTTCCAACAAACGCAGTGCTTCTTCCAGCAAGCTGTCTGCCCGCAGCGGACGCACCGTATCCAGATACACCTGTGCCTGACCGCGCAAGGCATTGCTGCGCCCCAGGGCATCTTCCAAACGATTGAAGCGTTCTTCCGCTGCCTCGTACCATTCCAGCGCCTCATCAAAATCGGAAGTTCAGCCGGCGCACATCTCCCAGAAAAAGATATAGACCCGGATGTTGATCGCGCACCTCTTCCGGCAATTCACCAATCCGCTCCAGCAGAGCATCAAAACGTCCCAGCCGGACCAAATTTTTGCCAATTCCTTCCAACAAATCGGCTGCTTCATCAAACCGCTCGGCTTTCATCAAGTGATATATCGCTTTTTCTGGCAATCTTTCTCGATAATATGCAGCCGCCTTCAAATGAAGATTCCAGGCAGCTTGCTCGTCCTTTAGCAAACGTGCTTTAAGAAAATCATGAAAGAGATGTTGATAGCGATAAACATTCGCCCCCGCCGACACAACAAACAATCCACTGTTTTGCAGGCCTTCAAGCACCTCCAGAGATTCCGAGAGCCCCAATACTGCATCACATACCCCGGCATCCATCTCTGTCAATATCGATGATTGCAAAAGAAAGGACTGAACCTCTTCAGCTTTGCTGTGCCAGCACTTCCCGCGCCAGATAATCAAACAAGGCTTCCAAAGTAGTTGGGCGCCGGTCCAGTGCAGCCTGGAATACTGGCTGCAGCACCACTTTGCAGGCTTTGCCAGATCATCTGCAAAGCAATTGCCCAGCCCTCTGTCTGCATCAGCAATAAATTTTCATCTTCGTTTGAAAGAGGATACCCATAAAACTCTCCGAAGAGGGAAGCGATCTCATGCTGGGTGAAGGCCAATTCCTTGCGCCCAATCACCAGCAATTGCCCCTTGACACGCCATTTCGACAACGCCTCAAAGCGCGGCATGCGCCGACTGGATAGAACCAGATGCAAATTGGGTGGGCAATAAGCCACCAGCCGCTCAATGAAACCATTGATCTCCGCCACCTCCTGCACCAAATGGTAATCATCCAGCACAAAAATAGCATCCTCATGCAGATCCCGGGTCAGAGCATTGATCAACTGAGTAAGGGCATTTTCCGTAACACGCCCCCACGAATCATCCAGCGCATGCAGGGCCGTTTCGCCAAATTGTGCATCCCCCACATTGAATGCAGAAAACAGGTTTGCCAGGAACAGCAGCGGATCACGATCCGCCCCACTGATAGTGTACCAGTATAAGATGAGGTACTTTTTCCGCCAAAAGTGACAATTCCGTGCTCTTCCCATACCCGGTGCCGGCTTGCACAACCGTTAAGCGGATAATTCCAGCGCATTCAAAAAACACTTCGCAACACGCGGCCGATGAAACAAACCGCTTCGTTGGCTGGGCGCAACCAGTTGACTTTGAATAACCAGGTTTCGAAGGCTCATACCTAAATTATAGCCCCTCTTGCCTAAATATGCCTTCCTTCGGATCATTCGCCCTGATCCCCCAAAGCAAAACGCCTCCCAAGTGGGAGGCAAATTTCGTTTAATGTTTAGGCGCCCCGGGGCGAACTCGAATATTATTGCCTTTGGGAACGCCTAGGCAATTGATTCGAAGTCGACAAAGATTTTGTCTATACAGTATCTGCGGAGTTGTTTTGTCTATTGCGTCTACATATGGTGGTCAAAATCGTCTATATTGTCCATTTTTTCTATCATTTCTACACAGGTTGCACAGTGCACCAGAAATCATCTGGAAAGGCAACTCGTCTGCCTAATGACTGGTTCTATATAAATAACTAGCAAAACCAAGATATCTTCATTCCGAGGATTTCTTCGATTGGAAATTTCATGTTTCGTCTCTGTAATGTCTAATCATGCAAACATACAGCCATTTCCACTCTATTTTGGTTAGTAAAGATGATAGCGCAAGATCTTTTCTCGCAATGATTGAATAACCAGAATATTGGAGACGCTAAGATGAAATGCTTTGTCACCTCATTGGCAACCCCAACACAATAAACTTCTGCCTTGCCCCCGTTAATCCTACATTTGTATCATCAAACGCAATAACTTTACTTGGCGACAACCCCATTTTTGATAATGCCATTTTAATCATCTCAGGATCTGGTTTAGCTTTCAAAACATCGTCTTTCGTAAGAATCCAATCAAAATAACCTTGTATTCCAAACGCTGGATAATTGGCATAATTTGAGAAGCTTTCGCATTGGATGCAATTACCATTTTTAAAGCCCAATTCTCGCGCAGTATCTAAATATTCAGCTACGCCTGGTCTCAAGGGAAGTAATTTTATGAGATCATAAAACCTCTTTTTCACAGAAACCAGGATTTTCTCCTCGTCTACCTTATTATTAATCAAATTTTCCAGGTGAGGAATTACTGGATTAGGCCCATCCTCCCCCAACAACAAACTCAAGAAATGAAATTGATATGTCAACACCAAAAGAATTGAATACCTCTTGCCATGAAATATACTTGGCGTATTCTGTGTCAACGACAACACCATCAAAATCAAATATCAATCCACGAATTTTCATCTTGGCGTTAAACAACGATTTTCTGCAATATTTCCAAAATCCCCTCTTTTGATTTTGCGTGTCGAATTTCATCTATAGCATCGCGGTTCTGCAACAATGTCGCAAATTCATATAGTGCTGTTTGCGGAGAAATACTATCGCCGCCGATAATGCAAAAACCAAATCAACAGGATCGTTATCAACGTGTCCAAAATTTATTGGTTCTTCCAACCGCAACAAACTCAAGCACGTTGTCTTCGCTCCCTGATCCGGGCGTGCATGCAATAAAGCGAGCCCAGGACCACTGACCACATATGGCCCATTTTCGCGGATCAATTCTTTCATTGCGGTGATATCGCGGGTAGATTGCTCCTACATTTAATAAAAGCAGCCCGGCTTGTTCGATTGCTTCAGTCCAATGCGTTACATTGCCCCTCAATTCTATAGCATCGTCACGTAGCAGATCATGTAAACGGGCAGGAACAAGCGGGACAATTTTGCCTTTATCGGATTTTACAGGGATGTTCAGTGTTTCTTTAATTCTCAGGATATCCGTAGCAAAAAGAAATGGATTGACTTCAATACACGGGATATTATTTTCTCCAGTTCGATGGTTGTAATAATCGCATCGCATTCAGGAAGCGATAAATCCTTGGTAAGCAGTTCCAGAGGGCCAATGCAATCTATCACCTCAATTTCCGATATATTGGTCAATAACCGCGATTTTAACAATGATGTTGTTTCAGATTTACCCCCATCGTTTACAATGATCACATTCCGCATGATCCTGTTGGGGGGAAATATTACTTTCCAATGCAGAGATCAATAAAACGGACAACAAGCCTGTTTCTGCCTCTGGCAATTCAATACCAATTGCCGCTTCAAGCTCCTTTGTCGCCCTCAGCGCGATTGAAAAAACATCCGGTGATTCTTTTTTGATTTGGTCAGAAAGATCTTGCCTGAAATTTATCGGTATGCGCGAGCTGTGGCGCAAAGTTTGAATATGATTGGAGAGTTCAAAATACAAGCTCGGGTCAACCAGCAGGTATGGATGTAATAACAGTGACACATCCGCTAGTATTTTCCTGGTAAGGGCCTCTGTTGTTTCAGAAATTTGTCGGTGTTTAATGTCAACAATCGTATCAGATACAATTTTCTTTGTTTTTAAAGATCCAGACAAAAAATTAATAATAAAATCAACCTCCCCATTGGTCACTTCGACACCGTATCGATGCTCAATCTTGTCGAGAATGATCCTGGCTATGTAGTAATTTTCATCAGGTTTGGTATTTATCTTGTCCTCGCCAGACCCAGGTATAGCCTTTTTCCTGCGCAGGCGGTCAATAATCAGAGCAAAATAGAGCACAGAAACCATATAGGAATGCTCTGATAATGGATAATCCAAATTATTTTCCACTTGATTCGTCAACTGCCAGGCAAAAGATAAATCAAGAGTGTCAATGATCCATTAACGTGTGCTTTGTTTTCAGATGCAGCCGTTTCAATGATTTGGTCGACTGGAGAACATTGCTGCCCCTGCATAATTTTGCTAGACTAAGTCCACTCAATTTATCCAACAAGTATGCAATAATTGCATTTCTGACATTACTTTCCTGACCTTAAATCTCAATACCATAACCGGGCTTTCGGACCAATTTTAGATGTTTATCGCTTAACCATTTTTCAATAGTATCCAAATCTTTCAATATGGTTACCCTTGAAACCCCTAACTCATATTTTAATCTGCTTTGAGGCAATAGGAACATCACAAATTAGCAAAAGCAATTTTATAAAATCTTGTCGTTCCTCAGAGGACATAGATATATCAATACAACATTCCTGCATCAAATCATCCAGCAAACCACTTCTTTTTACATCGGGATGTCAGATTGCACACCAACGTTTGGCTTGATATTGATAACCCCCCTTTTTGCTCGACCCAAGTACTTAATGGTGAAATTCGATATCGCACCATACGTGGCGTAATGTCGATTTGATCTGCAATTTCGCGTGTTGTTATTGCAGAACTTGATCTAACAAGGATTTCGAGAATTTCTTTTGAATGGCTATCAAAACCAATTCCCATCTCCACAAAAGACCATCGCTTTCATCATAATCAAATTTGCAGCTTGGATACTCGCTGAAGAGAATTTTGCACGAGTATGATAATTATCATTTAGCAGATAACACATACTCGTGCATTAAAAATGCAATTCTACTTCTTTAGATTTTCATACATTTCCAAAGCCCGATCAAGCGTTCCCTTTGGATCCCATGAGCGCTTTATGCACTTCTTCTTTGTATGTAGGGATATGTTTTTACTCGCTCCATGCCCATGAGTTTAATTGCCGTTGCCATAATAACCAGATCTGCATTTTCCACAAATCTTGCGGTCAGCTTTCTGTGGTGCGCCCCACCTCCATACTCTTCACAGGACTTCGTGTCCCCTTGCTTCTGCTTCTTTTTTGATAGCCGCTGTGACCATTTTGCTGTGAGCCACGCCAGCCTGGCATCCCGCAATAATTAATATCTTCATCGCAACACCTTTCACTCTAGTAAATGGTTTTTGCCATCATGGGCCATGTATATAGTGTACAACTATTCGGCAGCTTCTACCTGTGCCTTGCGGTTCTGTTTCCAGGCCTTCAAAGCAATTACAACCACTGCTGTTGTGATTGTTCCAGCGATCACTGCGCCAATATACACCCAGGTGTTTGTCCAGAATGGTAAGTTTGCAATCCCAAGTACAGGCACCAGCATACCCAGATCAGTAACACCGGCAATTGCTCCTGCAACCGCACCGCCAACTGCGCTGGCAATCGTAACAGGCCAGAAATCATTCACCGCAAATTGAATGACCAGTTCAGTGAAACCACCGATAATTGAAATCAGCACACCACCTTTGGCATATTCATATTCATCTTCGGTGAAGTATTTTTTGGCCACCAATGCAGCAATGGAAACACCCAGCGGGGGAACAAACACAGCCGCGCCAACCATACCGTACGCATTGGTATTGCCCTTCTCGAATAACGCATTGACAACTGTCATGGCTGATTTGGAGATCGGACCACCAAAGTCAACATTTTGCATACCACCAAGAAGTGCCCCCATAATCCCTTTGCCACTATTGCCCATATTTTCAATGGCAACGACAAGAGCATTGGTACCTGCTTCAATTGGCCCCGCCAAAACAAGCCCCATGAACAGCCCGACGATTAATGTTGCAATAACCGGTGCGAACATATTGTAGGTGGTCTGCAAAACCTTCCCAACTTCTGCCTTCATGAAAATGCGTACAAGAATGGCAACCAGCACACCAGAAACCATTGCGCCCAAATAACCCGTGCCGTTTTGCTTTGCCATAATGCCCAGGATCAAACCAGGGGCAATGCCAGGAGTATCTGCAATAGAATAGGCCATAAATGCACCCAGCACAGCCGGGAAAATGTCCATACCAATTTGACCAACAGTGTTAATAACTCCCCAGAAGGCTGTTTCGCTATCCCGGCCTAACGAGCTGCCTAACGCAGTTGCCAAACTCCCAATCAACAGTGCCCCCAACATATATGAGGCGCCAGTTCTCATATGCTGCCCAAAAATTCTTAAATACGTCTTTGATTTCTTCCCAGATATTCACGTCTTCCTCCTATGTAATATATGATTGAATCAACAACCCGACAGCAAAAAGAAATGTAATATTCACCTCCTCAGTAAAATCAATTCCTTCGATTAGGTGTCACTCTCAAGATTTTGGATTGCAGGTTCTAATGATTTAAGAATTCTGCTTTTCTGTTTTTGCTGCTTCCCACAATGCTCGGTTTCCTTCTTCCAGGCTGGAAACAGCTATCGCTGAAAGCAGACTAATATGATCTGGATTTTGTCCATCTGCATTTTTTGGAACAGCGAGCAAGAACACAAAATGCACCTTGTTTTCAGAACTTCCCCATCCAATTTCATTGATACGAGCAAAGCAAATACCAGGTTCAATAACAGCTTCAGAAATGCCATGAGGAATTGCGATATCCATACCGCAATAAGTGGACAGCAGTTCTTCCCGCTCGCGTACACTTTTCAGGTATTCCTCCCTCGAAGAGAGTTTTCCAGCCGCATCCATTCGATCAACCAGAGCTTGAATAACCTCGTCTTTACTCTCTACCACAAGATCTAACAGGATCATATTTTCATTAGTCACATCATTCAGCTTAATCATGTTGTCCTTACTTATGCGCTGCCAAAATGCTTCTCAGTTGCCTCATCAATGGCCTGGCGCAGCTTCTTCACATTCGCGATAATCTGTTCCCTGTTTGCTGGCGAGTTATCCGGATTTCTAAAGATTGGTCGGGAAAACTCAAACACATCAACACCAGCCGCAACCAGAGGTTCGAGGTTTTCCGCCGATATGCCGCCATCACAAGCCAGTTCCACTTCGGGTTTCAATTCATCAATCATCTTTCGCAATTCTTTGATCATCGGAATTTGAGTTCTTCGCCAACCCCAGTTGTCCTCGTCAATATCGTGAACAACAACATGGATGCGGTCTACCCAATAAATCGCCTCTTCCATGAAATTTGCTGGGGAAATACAGTCCAACATTTAACCAAATTGCATTCCTCTTTTTCTTGCCCGAATAATAAGATACGCAAGGGGTGCGCCTCCCACAAAATATTCAAACGGAAGAATAATGCGGTTTGCACCTGCATTCGCAGTAATATCAATAAATTGTTCACTGCATTCACGAATATAGCAGTGCATTTCAATAGGCAGATCTGTCCTTGGACGAATACCTTCAACAACTTGTGGCCCACCCATCAAAGGCACATTGGGGAAACATATTGGTCCGCTGCCTCCGCATGAATGTAATCCACCCCTGCTTCTGTTGCAGCAGCTACCTGATCTCCAATATGTCCATAATCTGCAAAGCACAATCCAGCAGCGATTTTTACTCTCTTCATCAAAATCCTCCACCTGTACTTTTCACCAATTGGCAACAAACATGCCGCCTCAACTTTTATTTTCCAAACGCTTTTTCTGTTGCCTCATCAATCGCCTGGCGCAATTTTTTCACATTTGCCTTGATCTGATCACCATAAACTGGTTTATATTCCGGATGTGGTGTCTGAAAATCGGACTTGAGAATTCAAGCACATCTGCGCCTGCTGCCACCAGTGGCGCTAAATTTTCGGCCAATACCCCCATCACAGGCCAGTGATACATCCGGTTTCAAGTCATCGATCATTTTCCGAACTTTTTTGATCATCGGAATTTGAGATCTTCGCCAGCCCCAGTTGGCTTCGTCAATATCATGAATAACAACATGGATACGATCTACCCAGTAAATAGCTTCTTCCATAAAACGCGCCGGCGTAATGCAATCCAGCATGAGACCGAATTCCATTCCTCTTCTGCCGTGCCCGTTTTGCCAAATATGCCAACGGCGCTCCGCCCAGGAAATACTCTAATGGCAAAATGATACGGTTGGCCCCCGCATCTGCAGTGATATCAATAAACAATTCGCCGCATTCTCGAATATAGCAGTGCATTTCAATAGGCAGATCTGTCCGTGGGCGAATCCCTTCAACAACTTGAGGGCCACCCATCAGCGGGTGGTCAGGTAAAACATACATATCTGCTGCTTCGGCATGAATTATGTCAACGCCTGCTGCTGTTGCTGCTGCAACCTGATCGCCAATATGTCCATAATCTGCATTACAAAGGCCTGCTGCAATTTGCACTTTTTTCATCATCATTCTCCATCAACGGAGTAATGTCCGTAATATTCAACTAATCCATCTTCATAGCGGCAGCATCTAGTGCGGCCCTGATCTTCTTCACATTTTCGACCATGTTTTCCGGGTATTCGAAAATCGGCCTGGAGAATTCCAGCACATCTGCTCCGGCAAGAATGAGCGGTTCTGCATTTTCAGGCACGATCCCCCCATCACACGCCAATTCTACTTCCGGCTTTTTCTCATCGATCATTTTTCGCAACCGCTGGATCATAGGAATGACCGACCTGCGCCATCCATAATAATCATCTTGAATACCATGTGTTACCACATGAATTCTGTCGATCCAGTGAATAGCTTCTTCGAAGAAAAAAGCTGGCGTGATACAGTTGGAAAACAAACCGAATTTCATGCCACGTTCTCGCGCTCTTTTTATAAAAAAGGCAAGCGGTGCTCCACCCAAAAAATGATCTATTGGCAAAATGATCATATCTGCACCGGCGTCTGCAACCTGGTCAATGAATTTCAGACTGCATGTTTTGATATAACAATGAAGCTCGATCGGCAGGTCTGTGCGATCACGAATACCTGCAACGTCCCTGAAAGCCGCCCATGAGTGATTCATTGGTCAATACATGCATATCAGCCGCTTCGGCATGGATGATATCAACACCTGCTTTGGTTGCACTTTCAACCAAATCACCCAGTTTCCCATAGTTTACATGTGCCAACCTGCTGCAATCTTTATTTTTTTCATTGTTTCTTCCCTCTCTATCGAGTTTTACAATTTCATTCTAAGAAGTTACATATTGGTGTGCTTATTGAGTTGGTAAATTCCGACAACTGATTTGTTGTGACAATACTTTACTATCTCCAAGTTTACGAGCAAGCGATACTAACAATAGCTAACCAATCAAGCACCAAAAATTTCGTTCAGTATTCTATCGATCAATCAACGGGTACACATCTCCATAAACTGCTTTGCGAGTTTCTTCTGATTCAATAAAATCATGTGGATACGCAAACTCGATCTTGCTGCAATCATCCAGGGCTTCCAAATGTGAATCTTCCAAGGTGAGCTCCAGGCATCCAAGGTTTGTCTCCAATTGCTCTGCGGTACGAGCCCCCATGATCGGAATTACTCCAAATGGTTGCTGACGGGCCCAGTTGATAGCAACCTGTGCCGGTGTACAACCAATATCATGGGCAACGCGAACAACCTGAAAAGCAATCAATTCTTTTTTCTGTTGACAACTGCCCTAAGACCTCGGCCCGATTTCCATTGGCATGATTTCCAACATTGTATTTTCCAGTCAACACACCAGACCCTAATGTTCCCCACGCCAGAATCCCAGTTCCGAACTCTTTTGCCATGGGTAATAAATTCCGCTCAGCAGAACGCTCAGCCAAACTATATTGAATTTGGAGACCAATGAATTGCGACCAGCCACGGCATTCAGCCAATGTATTTGCCCTCGCCACCACCCAGGCCGGGGCATTCGATATACCAATATACAGGATCTTCCCACTGGAGATCATATCGTCCAAGGCGCGCATTGTTTCATCTATAGGGGTAAGAGGATCCCAAATATGAACCCAATAAACATCGATGTAATCCGTCTTTAGTCTCTTGAGACTTGCCTCAAGAGACTGCATCATATTCTTTCGGTGACTTCCTG
This sequence comes from uncultured Chloroflexia bacterium, assembly GCA_963753895.1. Taxonomy (GTDB): domain Bacteria; phylum Chloroflexota; class Anaerolineae; order Anaerolineales; family Anaerolineaceae; genus SMBSF63. The sequence continues at coordinate 135,193 of CAVWEE010000004.1, forward strand.
AAGCATTTGGGTCATTTGCTGACATCGAACGAGTGAATTTTGTTCCTATAACAAGATGATCCCTTTCGTCGTGGATAAACTCGCCAACGATTTTTTCACTCTCCCCAAAACTATACCGGTTAGATGTATCGATGAAATTCCCGCCAGCATTGGTAAATACATCAAATATCTGCTTCGCTTCTTCTTTCGAAGCCCCTGTTCTCCCCTTTTCACCAAAAGTCATTGCTCCAAGACATAATTCGGAAACGCGCAAACCACTTTTTCCAAGCAGTTTATACCGCATAACAACCTCCAACTCCACGACCTAAAATATGAATAGGCGCAACTCAAGAACATCCTCACGTTATAGAAAGGTGCCAATGAAATGAAACTTAATTGTCAATTGCAAAAAATCTCTGTTAGAGCAGTTCAAAGCCCGCAGTGAAGTGGCGTAATGAAATGATAGGGCCCTGGTATGTCAAGCGCATACCGCGATAGGTATCCCGTTTCTGATAAATATACCCAAGGGCATTTGCAATCACATCCATATGATTATTGGTATACACCCTGCGAGGAATAGCAATGCGCATCACTTCCAGCTTCGGCCAAATATCTTCGCCAGTTTCAGGATCCTTTTGAACCAAAAGCGCAGGCGCCCAATTCTACGGCTCGTACCCCTGCCTCTTCATACAAGGCGCACACCAACCGCTGGGAAGGGAATTGATTTGTCTGATTTGGGGAAAGAATCGTGATCCATCTACATAAATCCCATGTCCTCCTATTGGAGTGATCGATCGGGATATTACTTTCCAATAGTTTATTGGCCAAGATATTCCAACTGTCCAACCCTGTATTTTAGGTACTGGAAATCACATGCTTCCTGCAATCCGACTGCCAGATGCTTCAAGGTCGCGCCCGCCAACCACCATAAGTGATGAAGCCTTCATGGGCAATCGCAAGATCATTGGACTTATGGTATATATCTTCATTCCTGGTTACAAATAAACCCCCAATATTTACCAGCCCATCCTTCTTCGAACTCATCACACTGGTTTCACAATAGGAGAACATTTCCCTTGTGATTTCTTTAATGGATTTGTCTTTATATGCTTCTTCACTCGTTTTAATAAAATATGCATTTTCTGCAAGGCGTGCGCTGTCAATGACCACGGGAATATTGATTTGCTTCAGCCATATTGCTCACGTTGCGGATATTTTCCATGGAAACCGGTTGCCCGCCGTTATTGTTGCAGGTAATCGTGATGATCACAACGCAAATATTTTCAGCGCCCTTATCAGCAATAAAGCGTTCCATTTTTTTGTGTCGATATTCCCTTTAAAAGGATGGTAACCACTTGCCGCGTCCATCCCTTCATCGAGACAAGGTCAACAGGGTGTGTCCCAATCAGTTCTGCGTTCCCTCTAAAGGTGTCAAAGTGCATATTTCCCGATCGCATATTTTCCTGGCTGGCAGTAAATTTGCGCCATAATGAAATCAGCGCCACGTCCCTGATGGGTAGGCTGTACATATGGCATCCCAAACACATCCTGAACAGAACCTTCCAGTTTGTAAAAACTTTTTGCTCCCGCGTAGGATTCATCCCCAAGCATCAAAGCGGCCCACTGTTCATTACTCATCGCTGATGTGCCGCTGTCCGTCAGGCAGTCGATATATACCTTTTCAGCCCTCAGTTTGAAAACATTGTACCCCGCTTCTGCCAGCCATTTTCTTCGCTGTTCAATCGTTGTTTTCTTTACATGTTCAACCATCTTAATTCGGAAAGGTTCTGCTGTCATAAAACGCATTTTGCTCTCCTTGTAAACAAATGTTCTTGATTAACCTGATCAACGCTTCACTGCATCCCGTAAAACCTTCTCTATTTCTTCTTCACCTGCCATCCAGGGGCTCATCCTAAGACCAATCGGACCAAGGTTTTTTGCGATAATTTGCACATCAGAAAACGCAAGGTCATATTCCGCAGATGAATTCCACTGATTGATGGACTTCATGAAATTATCAAATGCATTGCTGGCTTTCACGGCCGCAATTAAATCAGGCACATTTTCCAATTTTGGGGCCAGGATTCGTCCTACAACGGCGAATTTCTCAAGAGCACTCATTGCTGCATATTTAAAAAGCCCGGATAGACCAAAGCCAGTGCACGGCCATGGGCAATTTGCGGAAACATACTGCCTATTTCCTCACTGAGAGGATGCGGAAGTGCTGCACCGGCCATGGATAAGCTTTTCCCAGCCAGTGTATCAGCAAAGGCCAAATTTTCCCTAGCTTCAAGATTACTGGTCTTCAAGCTACCGGTAATTTAAATAACAATCGGATGGCTTCCAAGATAAGATTTCAGAAAATGGGGTTGCATTCTTATTTATGTAACTTTCGAATGCGTGGGAAAAGGCATCAAAGCCGGTATCCGCTGTGATTTTTGCCGGGACTGTTAGCATCAATTCCGGGTCCACAATGCAGATTTTCGGATACAGGTAAGAATGAAACACCGATGTCTTCTGTCCTGAAACAGTGTTTGTGATCACGGCGGCCTGTGTAACCTGTGATCCCGTCCCGGATGTTGTGGAAATAGCAAGCAAGGGCATGGCTGGATTACACTGTGGTTCGATTTCAGGAAATGGGTTCGAAAAATCCGAAAACAATTTCTCCCATTGCAAGTCCGGGTTTGTCGGACGGAAAGCAATCATTTTTGCCGGTGTCAATCACCGACCCACCGCCCAAGGCTAAAATACAATCCACTTTTTTTTGTTTGGCGGCGTGCACTCCGTCATCAACACAATCCGTTGTCGGGTTAGGTAGAGCGCCATAGTAATACTCAACTCGAATGCCAGCTTCTTCCAACAAAGAAATGAACTTTTCGCAGACCTGTTTTTGAGCTTTAGCCAGTTTTGAGGGATGATATGTAACCAACAACGATGAATTTCCACATCCCCGAAAAAATTTTGCGATTTTATTTACACACCGGCTTCCAAAAAAAATCTTTGTGGGTTGATATTGCGAAAAACTCTTCATTATCAATTATCCTGTATTAACAAAATTTGATGTTTGAAGCAGGTAAAAATCGGAGACACATCCCATGCCATATGGAATGCAATCCCTTTTATTAATTTATTTTTTTTGGGCTTCAAATGAGCATGGAGATAATAAGAAAACAGACAATTCAATTATGACAATACTTTACTATCTGAACTCCAACAGGGTGCAAAAAATCCCGGTGATAAATATACGAAATATGTGCTAATACCATCCTTTAAAATTTTTATTAGATTGCGAAACCAATTTTTTAAAAGCCATCATGTTCATTTAGTTCTAGCTGACATACAAATAAATTTTTCCAGTTTCCCAATCTTCACTGCTTGCCATCTTGATGGCAAGCACCGATATCTGTAAGGAGGACGTCTGGTTGGGAAAGATATGTACAACCCGAGTGCGACGCTTGATTTCTTGGCTGCCTCACTCCAAGGTTACTTGTGCGGCAACGGCGCCGATGAGCCTCTGGGATTTCAAATGAAGTCAGTCTTTCCGGGTGTCTTTTCCCCTGAAAAAATTCGCCTCCGATACGTTTGAAGCACATTCAACCCGGGCATCGGTTTGAGATTTTTGGCCATCTCTTCCCTGGCAAACAACAAGAAGCTGCATCCTTAAAGGGTGAGCTTCTTATCATAATTCAAAATCAAATTGAAAATTAATTGCACCCGGTTGCACCGAAAATTGCAGACCCATTTCAATAACAGGCTATTAAACATATATATGAGGGTGTCGGTGCAATACGCATATTACAAACAAGATAAGTGTGGTTGAAAATATGCGAATGTATTTGTTGTCCAAAGTGCAAAATAAAGAATTATCAGAATATCAAAGCCAATCAACCATGTTGTGAATAGTTATGCAGGCGATTAAAGTCCCCCCCAAAGTTAGGATCACGAATAGATGAAATTAAGTTGGGGATTTAGCGGTAAGCTAAATTCTTGGCAACCACCAACAAATATTCTCAAAGGCGTCTGAACCAATCACCTTTAGGTTGTCTCAAAACTACGAGTGTAAGGGTACCAGGTTGCGGAAACAACCTGGTACCCTTACACCGCTCTGAAGGCAGGAGTAATCTAAAGTTAACCGTCAGCATCAAACTGTGATATTCAACCAAAACAAAAATTGGCACCTTGAATGCTTTATTCTGAAAAGGCGATGCTTTTCAACGATTCCAAAAGATTTTTGCCAAAAGGAGTGATCGTAATACTGGAGATTTGCCGATACCTCACCCAGAAATTCATCTGGTATTGTGTTACCTCCAATACCCCAAAATCGATATGTGGCTTGACCACGATCTTTTCTATGGTGCGTAAATGATGTAACGCGCAAATTCTTGATCTTTGACTGTCCAAACCAGGCCGGCTTCGTTGATGACCCTGTCTGCAAAAGGTTATGAAATCTGATTCTTGTCCAGGGGTAATGCCAGCAGTTGTGAAGCGCAACCATCCTGAAAATCCAGCCCAAGATAACCACTGCGAAGTTGTAAGGAAAAGCAATCGCCCAATTGATTTGCGTCCACCAACTTGCTGTCAGATTCAAACCTGCATCACGGGCGGAAGAGCAAGGAAACGTTCTCCGCCTGGCAATATTTTCCAGCGCCTGCCTGGACCACCATCAATCAATCCAGGCGCGCTTGCTAAAATATGCCGGAAGAAAAGCGGCCACACTTCCAACTCACTGCGAACTTTTCGAACCTTATCCCCTTCTTTCCTTTCCATTGCAACAGGTTCCACAAACCTGGCACAGATTTCTGCCACAGCTTTCAAGGGAAAGTTTCCAGTAGCCCTTGTCCCGGTTACCTTCGCATTTCGCAGGTACGTCAGCAAAGCCAACATATCCCGCCGCAGCGGAAGCCTTCTCTGCAAAATCATTCTCCTCCGGGGAAAGCGATTCCTGCCACTTTACAATATCGTATGCTCCCTCTTCATCCAGTTCCTGATCTTCTGTCTCCCAAAAATCATCATCGCGTGTACGGCGCTGCTTCAGGTTGCGCAATTCTTCGTTGATGGCATCCAGATCAAATTCTTCGGGATCAAATTCATCTCCGATCCATTCCAGGTATTCCTCATGCTCCTCATGGTTACCATCACGGATTGCTTCCAAGAAATTCTCATACCCCCAACTTCCCACCGACATCCTCCGGTGGACAAGCACGTTTCCCCTTGATGCATACCGGGTAATCTACTCCCTTCTCGGGTTCAAGGATCTTCTCCACAAGGATTTCATGATCCCAGCTATCACCAAAATCATACTCATACAAAAAGCGCTGGCCTTCGCCTGAAATCACCTTCTCCAATGGATAATTGCATTCATCCAGCGTGCCGAACTCGTTATATTCATCATCTGCTGGATCACCGTAACTCTTTTCCTCCAATGGTAGAAAACGTGAAGGTGACAGTCATACCAACCCATGACCACTGCAAGATGTCATGCAATTGCAGCAACGTGATATTTCCTTAACCTGAAATCGCCGCCAAATTGGGGGAATCCCCTTCAAGGTCACCTTGAGCTGATAGATTTTCGTGGTCTTTTTTGCCATCATTTGAGAAACCGATCCTTTCCGGTAAACGATCTTTTTGAAAGTTTTGACACGCATAACAATTATACAATCATTAAAATACAAATTGGTTGATCAAAACTCGTCGGATCGAATATTCCCAAAAAACAGAAAAAATCCTTAAGGTACTGCAGATCCATTCACAACATCAACCTGACCAGAGACACCCCGGATGCGAGCGAGGTGAGATTAAACCAGAACCGGGAATACGATAGCAAAGCCCCAAAAAAGGTCTTTTCCAGCCTACCTGGGTGGTTTAGTCAATCCCCAAAATCCTTTACTGGGGGAGAACGTCACTGGTTACTACTTTGTTCAAAAAATTTCGCGAACAGATATTGACACATCTCCCCCGACCTTTTACAATCAACAGCATGACCATCCAGCAACTCACTTCACAGCATGTGCGCCGAAATCTCTGACGCTGACTTAAACGCCATTCGCAAGGCACGCGGATTTGGCGATAAAGAGACCGTCTCACGCACTGCCTTTGCCAGCTTTTATGTCACAGCACTTGGCGTCGCTGAAAACATGGCTTCCCTCACCCTAAAAGATCTTCACCCTGCACCTGCTGAATGAAAGCGGGGGAGTAGCAGTTTCCTTCTTTGAGCGTCTTTACGGCACAAAAACGGACGGCGATACCGCGCTTAACCTATACACAGCGTTACAAGTCCACCTTTGACCTGGTCAAAAAAAAGCTCGTCAGACGCGGACTGGTCGTCATGGCTGAAGTAAAAATGCGTAGCGACACCGTCCAAATGGAACGTTGGCGCTTTGCCCTGCCGCCGAATTCACGCCCTATCTCCCGCCTCTTGTCCGCCATCCATAGTGATGACCCCGGCATCGAAAACGACACACCCTCCGCCGCAAACTACTCGAACTAACTGGCGGCAGCCCCGCCATCCCAAATGATCCGCTATCCATCCGCTTAAAAGACGGTAGCATCTACCTCGGCATCAAGCCTCTTTCGCTTTCCACCATTGAAAACTGGCAAACCGCCGCATGGTACCGCAGCTTCCCCATCACCCTCAATGTCGCCTGCTCTCTTGCACCCACAGTTGCCGCGTTCAAATTGCTCGATAACCAAAACTGGATTTCCCCCAAAACCCTTGAACCTGCGCTTGCTATCTATGCCTTCGGCACGGAGCTTCCCTCGCTTCCAAAATTGCTCAAACAAGGCTGGGAATTGGACTCCTGTCTCAGCTGGATATTGACCGTCATCCCCATTACCGCCTCGCACCTTTGCATTCATCAGCGGAAACGAATGCCCCCTATCCTGCCGCCCTTAAAAGTGGCAGAGATAACATCCAGGCCGAATGCTGTCAAAATCGACCTGCGCCTCGTCCCGCTCCATGACCTCGACCTGCTCAACGCCCTGACCCACCTTGAATTGCAGGACGGCGAACTCTTCGCTATTCCCAACCTGATCAAACTGGGCGCGCCACACCTGCCCAACACAATCATCCGCTCTCTCTCTGGCTGGCGGAAAATCTGCCTGCCTTCAAAAAAACCCTTGAAACGGTCAATGCCCAATGGGGCAAAACCCTCCTGCACGAAAACCTGCTCTTCGCCAGAGTTCGCGATCTCAGCCTGCGCGTCCAACTCGAACGTGAACTTCAGGAAAAGCTAATTGTCCTTAACGACCACTTCATTGCCTTCCCCAAAGAATCCCACGCCAGCGTTGAAAAAGTGCTTAAAAAAAACAGGCTTCGTGGAAAAAATCATCAAACCATAAGAATATAAAGGTCTTACTGATTACTCAACTTTCGACTTGGCGATCTACACTTAACTATGCAACTTCAAAACATCAACCCACAACCTCTTACCATCTTCTCCAACAATCGCGATGTGCTGCGCGATCTCTTTACTTACGTAGACTATGTTGGTGGCGCACAGCGGTGAAACGCATGACCCGCAGCAACGATTTCCTCGTGCAGACATGAAACGTCTCGCTAAACTTCTCGGTGATATAACCTTTGAGCCTGGAGAAAATGAAATCGACGGCGCCCTATGGATTTAACTTTGTTGACGGCCTGGCCTTGCGTCTCAAATTGGTTTCCTACGATATCAAAGGAGAATATCGTGGTTACTCCAGTTCCGAACCTTCATTTGTCAACAATTACATCACCGTATTGGAAGCAAATCTTAACCAGTTTCAAAACCTTTCCCCTGTTGCGCAGGAAAATAAAATTCTTAAAACAATGATCCAGGGAAAATCACAGCGTGAGTATGACAATTCCAGCAACAACGAGTTCTATCACGTTAGCCTTTTAGGTATTTTGGAACCATTCACTTCCTGGGGTTCAGCCACCGGACTGATGCCAAGTCTGGAATTCTCAA
>CAVWEE010000005.1:0-163750 GCA_963753895.1 uncultured Chloroflexia bacterium
GGATTGCCGAGCCGTTCGTGCTGCTGGAAGACCAGAGCGGTTTCCTGGCGCGGGATGTGACGCAGCCCTTCGCCCTGAACGGCCAGGCGATTGGCCCGGTGGAACTGGTGGAGGAAGGACTGTTGAATTACTCGCCTGCCGCTGCCGGCCGTGCCGCAGGGCGTGTTGACCGATGTGGACAATGACGGCAGCGAAGACCGCGGCGTGATGGTGTTTGCTGTAGCATACTGGTCGAATACCTGGGGCGGTCCGTTCCTTGAAGAGCGCGACGGCACGGGCTGGTCAACGGCGTATGCCTCCACAACCACTGATCCCGACCGCGATAACGAGATCAACGGCGGGCATTTGATCATCTGGGCGCCGGATGATACGCAGAGCTTCCCCTCCGGTTTTGGCGATGATGCGATGCTGTTCACCGAAGATGACCCGGTGCAGGATGTGCCGGCCGGATACAGCATTGTCGATTTGAATGAGGAGCCTTTCCGCGTGTACAAGGAAGCCAACCCGCAGATGACCCTCATCGAGGGCGAAGGGGCGGTCAATGATTACTCGGCGATGAGCCCGGGCGAGGCATTTGATGCCATGTTTGCGAAGGTGTCGGTGGAATATCCTTTCACTGCGGACAAGAATATTGACTGGCAGGCGTTGTATGACAAGCATGCCCCGGCTGTGGGCGCTGCTTCCAACGAGAGATGAGCTGTACCGCGCTTTGCATGATTTCGCCTATGATATTCCCGATTCGCATGTGGGTGTGTCCTTCAATGCGCAGGTATTATTATGAAGAACAGGGCGGCAGCTTTGGCATGGTGCTGGCAGAGCTGGTGGATGACACGCGTGATTGTGACAAAGGTGCTCCCTGATTATGCTGCAGCACAGGCCGGAATTGAGCCAGGGGCAGAGATCATCACCTGGGATGGTCAGCCGGTGCAGGATGCACTGGATGCGGTTGAGCCATTTCTTGGCCCATATTCTACGGCACACAGCCGCCGCCTGGGGCAGTTACTCTCCCTGACGCGTATGCCGGTGGGCGAAACGGTCGAGGTGACTTTCAAGAATCCAGGCAGTGCAGCAGAGACCGATCTTGCTTGCTGATGTGGAATATGACTCGCTTTTTGAAGCCCTGGGCTACAATGACACAGGACCTGATGGAATCTGCCGATCGAGGCCGAGATCCTGGATTCCGGCGTGGGCTATATCCGCATCAATACTTTTTCGGATGATTACAACCTGATGGCCCGCCTGTGGGAAAGCTATATTCAGGTCTTGCTGGACAATGAAGTGACTGAGCTGGTGCTGGATCTGCGCAACAACGGCGGCGGCAGCGGCGGTCTGGCGATGGATTTTGTGGGTTATTTCTTTGATGAAGAAATAGATCGTGGCCGAGACCCTGTATTACAACGAGTTGACGGGTGAATTTGAGGCCAATGATTATCCCTCCAGGATCAAGCCGGCGCCGATGCTGTTTGAAGGCAAGATTGCGGTGCTGGTCAGTCCCGAATTGCGTGAGTGCCTGTGAATGGTTCTCCAATGCGATGACGGTGGATGACCGTGCGGTGGTGGTGGGCAGTTTCCCGACCAATGGGGCGGCAGGCGAGGTGGGCCGTGGGCAGTATACGCTGCCGTTTGACATCAATATGCAGTTCCCCACCGGCCGTCCGCAGACGATGGACGGTGAGCTCCTGATCGAAGGCGTGGGGGTTGTGCCTTCAGTGGTGGTGCCGGTGACGGCGGATGTGGCGCTGGGAGATGGGGACCCGGTGCTGGATGCGGCGGTTGAAGCTTTGCTGCGCTGAGCTGGTCTTGCATTAGATTGAATGTAATTCTCCCGCAGTGGGATATCTCCACTGCGGGAGTTCTTTTATTTAGCCGCGTAAATGTAGAATGTACAATTCATACTGCATAATGAAAAAACCCTTTTCTTATCTGTCAGGTCCTGAAGAAAGGGTTTGTGTATGGGGAAGAGGCTTTCATACCCTGCCGGCTGGGGGCTAGAAAATCAGTACCAGCAGGAAAACCAGCCCGCCGAGCAGCAGCACGGTGAGGATCAATCCCAGAACGGTGCCAACGATGCTCATCACCAGACCAAAAACTGCGCCCAGAATGCCAAAAACCAGACCAAAGATGCCGGTGACCAGACCGACAACCAGCTCGATCAATACCTTTGATAAGACCAAACATGATACGCCTCCTATGCGTTTGAAACAGCACAGCAACATGCTGTGTTTTTATCTTCTACTCATTAATACGCAAAAAGAGGAGTTTGGTTGCAAACATGGAGAGTTGAGCATTGGAGGAGATTGCCACGCCTCTTTCAGAGGCTCGCAATGACATATTCATGTGGGGCTGGTTGAAAAAAAGGGGGGAGAGTTTACAGCACGGTGATCCGGTTGCGGCCAGCGCGTTTGGCGGCATACAGGGCAACGTCTGCCCGGCTGACCAGATCCTTTAATTCCTGGTCTTTTCGTCATCGGAAAGTTCTGTGACCCCCAGACTGATCGATAACATGATACTGCCTTTTTCGGTTTGGATCGGTTCGTCGTGGACGGCTTTAACAATCGCCTGGCAGCGAGTTTGGCATCTTCAATATTGGTTTCAGGCAGGATGACAATGAATTCATCACCGCCATAACGGCCAAAGATGTCCGTTTCGCGGATTTGGGCCGTGCAGCGCCGGGTGATTTCGATCAGTACCTGATCCCCAACCAGATGGCCGTATGAATCGTTGATGGTTTTGAAACTGTCCGGGTCAAACATGATCAGGGAAAGCGGTTTGTTATAGCGCCTGGCGCGTTTGAATTCCTGCTGCCCCAGCTTGAGCAATTGCCGCCGGTTGTATATGCCCGTCAGATCATCTGTGATTGCCAGTTGCTGGATCTTGTGGTTCAGTTTGGATTGCTGCAGGGCAATGGCAAGCATGCGTCCGACTTCCTGGACGATTTCCAGAATCTCCTGATTGGAATGGTGATGAATTTTTGTCCCGAGGAATAACAGACCGACCAGTTCATTGTTGACTTGCAAGGGGACAGAAATTAAATGTTTGATGCCAGCCCTTTTGAGCAGTTCTTCCAGAGGGGAAAGGGTGTCTGATGCGGTCAGTGTTTTTACTGCCAGTTCCATTTCTTCAGTGCGCAGCGATATTTCGCGGCAAATGGCTTCAATGTTTGTATGCAGCTTTGGATTTGTGATGGAAGGATGATTATATAAAGCCAGCAGTTCGGGCGTTGAATCGTCAATGCGCGTCCAGATCACGCAGGCATGATCGAGGCGGATCAAATTTTGCAGATTGCCAATGGCGGCGGCGGCGAGCTGTTCCGGTGAGCGTGATTCCAGAATGGCCTGATCGATTTGATGCAGGGCTTCCAGTCGATTGGCATAACGCCGCAGCGCTTCGTTTTGCTGCTTCTGGTCCGTGATATCCACCGCGGTGAGTGCAGTGAAGACAGGGGATTGGTTTTGACCACGAATGGGCGCAGTATGCATCAGAACAGGGAATTGATGCCCGTCACTGTGGATGTGCATCACTTCGCGCACATTTGATTCATCGTAGTTCAGCAGGGTTGCCATCCAGGCGTCCCACTCTTCCGGGTCAGACACTTTTTGAAAGAGGGGAAAACGACGGCCGATGATATCTTTCGGTTCAACACCGTGCATGTGGGCATAGTGGGCATTGCAGTAGATATAATTGCCTTCCTCATCGATAATGGAAATGCCATAATTGGCAGAATTGGAGAGCGCCTTGAATTTTCTTACCTCTTCCTCTGTTTTTTTGCGATCAATCGCAATGGCAATTTGTGTGGAGACAAATTGCAGGATCTCCATATCTTTGAGGGACAGGCGTTCGTTTTTATGATAGGTTTGCACCGTGAGCACGCCAATGACAGCTTCATTGATGATCAGGGGAATCCCCAGCCAGTCGACACTGTCTGTGCCGTGGGTGATGACGTCCCCGTTCTTGATGAGCGCATCGGCCACTTCCGGCGTAGCCAGCAACGGTTTTCCGGTTTTCAATACGTAAGATGAGAATCCCTGCCCAAGCGGTAAGGGGTCAGGGCGGGCATCATATTCATCAACGGTGTAAGGAAATTCAATGACCTCTTTGTCATAATCTGCGAGCGCAATGAAAAAATTCTTGGCCAGAACGAGCTTGTTTACGGTTTGGTGGATGAATTTATACAATTCCTGCAGGTCGCGCACTTCATGGGTGATATTCTGATATTTTGTATATCGCGTCCTGCACTTTTTCGATTTGCACTTGTGTGGTGGTATCGCTCACGATCAGTAGGATCTTGCTGAACGATGGGTTTTCCTGATCTGTGAATAGTAGTTTCAGTTTGAGATGCAGCGGCTTTTCAAGGAGGGTGCTGTAGTTTACCTGGATTTCGAGGCTGCCTTTTTCGTTAAAAAAAGTTTGCAAATCCTGAGAAAATGATAATTGAATATGTTCGCTATTGCGAGAACGGAATCCTTTGAGTAATTGTATTTTGTTTTTTGCTTCATAAAATTGGACTGCTGCCTGGTTGGTATTCAGAAATTTTATTTTTTGAACAAGTTTCAATATTGCCAGAGGGTGTTCACGCAGGTATGTTTCTATATCGGTGATCCCGGATTTCAATCAGGGATACCAAATACTCTTTTCCTTTCTCGGCATCGATCAGGAAAAGAGGGGCAGGAAAAATATCAAATAGGTCGAAGTTGTTATGTTTTAATGCCCCGTCAGGAGAAATAACGGGGGTGGCGGGTTTTTCCATGATGATATGATAACATTTTTTGGGTTGGAAACAAAGAGATTAATAAATTGTTAATTGGTTGTAAATTGGTAATTTTCCACCAGCTCGTTACGACTTCGTGAGATCAAGTCCCAGTTTTATTCAATTGTTTTCTTACCTCATCATACATGTGCTGCCAGGCAGGCAGGGGCTGCAGGCTTTGCAGATCATAGACCTGGTCAAACGGCAGGCCAGGATTACCGTTCTGTTGTTTGAAGACGTGCTGGTAGTGCGGCAGCAGGCGTTGGATGAGGGTCTCTGCTTCGGCCAGGTCAGCCCCTGACGTGCCACGGCATGGCCGACTTCGCCCATCAAACGGGCTTCCAGGCCGCTGCCGTTGGGCAGGGCGCCGTCTGCCGAGCCGACGCCCTCCAGGTGCCCGCCGCTGACAGTGATGGCGATGGCATTGGCGGCAGTTTCGTAGAGCAGTTCACGGGTCATCGCGCCGCTTTTGGGGTAGATGTCGGAGACGATGATGCAGGGGGCATTGCGGGCAAAGGCCTGCTGGACGATGCTCTGCACCCACATGACAGCGGGGGTGCTGGTGGCGACATGGCGGATGTGGATGGGATGCAGCAGGTGATAGTCTGCCATGCAGACCAGGTTGGCGAGCAGGAAAGAAGCCACCTGCACTACGGCAGCGCCCGGGGCGTCGCCGCCCAGACCGCCGACCATGACTGTGGCTAATGATGCATTGCGCATGCCGTATTCGATGGCATTGGCGGCGCGGGCCATATTGTCCTGGCTGATGATGAGTTCATTGAACATGGCGACGAGGTGAGCGTCGCAGGGGCGCAGGTAGTCGGGGTGGGCGGCGGCCAGGTCTCCGATCTCGGAGACACCGCTTTGGGCAGCCAGCAGGCCCATGCCCGGGCGGCCGACTTCACGCAGGCCCTGGCGCAGCCAGCGTAGTTCATTGCGTGTGGCCGCGATTTCAATCGGTTCGCCAGTGCGCACCGGGTAGCCGCGCACATGGGTCAGGGATCCACAGGTGGCCATGTCTACAATGGGTTCCTGCATCCAGCTTTTGACCATGGGCAGGAAGAGTGCCTCGGGTGTGGGGACGCCCGGGTTGCCAGCCCACACCAGGGGCGGGCGCTGGTCCATGATCTGGCGGGCATACAAGGTGCGGGCGTCGTTGCCTTCGCCCATATCCAGGCTGGCTGGCATGGCGTCCATAGCAGTCTGGATTTCCTGTATCGAGAACTCGATCACGCGACCGGTGGAGATGGCATAGACGCCGCTTTGCTGGGCGAGGGCCAGCCCGGCCTGGAAGACGCGGTCAGCCAGATCAGGGTCGTTTGGTACGATTTGTTTCTTGTCCCATTGCAGGTCATGTTTTTTGACCAGTTTGCGCACGGGCAGGAGGACCTTGTCCATGTCCCAGTCTGATCTTGCCATTTTGAGGCCGGTGTGGGTGCGTTCGAGGATGTCGAGATAATCAAGGGTTTGCGGCATGAGGCGCCTCCTGTGAGTAGGATGAACCAATTGTACCCTGTCCAGCAAAGCACTGGATGCTATCCAGCAAAGCACTGGATCCTATGCTGTGATTTTTTGCCCACCTTGCTAAAGAGGGGGCCGTGGAGCGCATGGGGTAGGGAATGTCTCTGATTGGATTGAGAAGTTCTTTTTTTGGAGAGGCGGTTAGGTTGAAACTCTGTCCACACTAAAAAATTAATCCATCAGGGTATGCAGGGTTTTGAGGAGGTTTTCGGGAGGGCTGCCTTTGCTGACGAAGGCATTGGCGCCGCCGTGCAGAGCAGGGCGGTGGGATTCAGGGCGGCCGCTGAGGATGATGATCATCAATTGGGGGTATTTCAGGCGCAGTTCTGCCAGCAGTTCTTCCATGCGGCGGCCGGGGAGACTGGCATCCAGCAGAACAAGATCGGGAGTGTTTTGGGCAACCAGCGAGAGCAGGCGGCCCGCGTTGGGGGCTTCTGCCGTTATGTGCCACTCCGGCTCTTCTTCAATGAGAAGCCGCAGTGCGGTACGCACATTTTGATGCCCGTCTGCCAGGATCACTCGCATATTGTGACCTGTTTGATGAAAAAAATCCTTGTTCATTGGGTATAGGATAAATGAAAATCCCGCTCACTGCATCGGGCAATGGGCGGGACTGAGTCCTGACTGTTCAGTCTAATCTTCTCTGGTCATTTGACCAGGTTATTTTGCAGGGCAAAAGCCACGGCTTCGGTGCGGCTGGTTACGTTGAGTTTGGAGAGGATGCTGCTGACATGGAACTTGACTGTCGAGCGGCTGACGACCAGTTCTTCGGCGATCTGGGGGTTGCTCATTCCGGCCACCATCAGGGCCAGCACTTCTTTCTCACGCGGGGTGATCTCGAAATCTTCCGGTTTGGGTTTTTTGGCGTTATCGATCAATGCCTGGGTGGCTTCGGGGGCGAGGGTGGGTTTGCCTTTTCGGGCAGCCCGGATGGCGTCGGCCAGGTCATCGGCAGAGATGTTTTTCATTAAAGTATCCAATTGCGCCGGCTTGCAGCGCATTCTGCACCAGATTGTCTTCCTTGAAGCTGGTCAGGGCCAGCACCTGAATATGGGGGCAGCGGGCGCGGATCTGCCGTGTGGTTTCTGCCCCATCCATTTCGGGCATGACAAGGTCCATTAGCACCACATCGGGCTTCAGGCTTTCGCATTTGAGCAGGGCTTCACTGCCGCTGCCTGCTTCGCCGACCAGTTCCAGATCATCAAAGACCATCAGGAAAGCACTCAGGCCGCTGCGAACCACGGCATGGTCATCAACGATTAAAACCTTGATCAGATCTTGTTCACTCATTTTTATTTGCTCCCGCTTTTTACCCATTCCACCAGGACTTGCGTTCCCTCACCTGGCTGGCTTTGAATTGAGATGCTGGCTTCCACTGCTTCGGCGCGTTCCTTCATGATACTTAGCCCCAGATGGTCGGGGGTAATCAGGTTTTGTTCAAATCCAATCCCGTTGTCTGTAACCATAAGTTTAACCCAATTTGGGTCGCATTTCAAAGAAATTGTGACTTCAGTTGCGCCGGAGTGTTTGCTGGTGTTGTTCAATGCCTCCTGGGCAATGCGGAAGAAGGCAATTTTCACGCTGGGAGGGATCTCGCAGCGGCCGTTGATGTCCAGTTTGGTGGGAATGCGCGCCCGCCCGGCAAAGGCTTCGCCGAGTTGTTTGAGCAGCTCGCCCAGCTCGCTTTCGACCAGGGTGGCGGGGCGTAGCTCCAGCAGGAGGGTGCGCATTTCGGCCAGTGCGCCGCGGGTCAGTTGACGCAGTTCTTCCAGCCGCCGGCCGCCTTCGTGCTGGTCTTTTTCCCAGATGCGGGGCAGGACTTCGGCGATCAGGCTGGCGGAGAAAAGGGTCTGGGTGACGGCATCATGCAGGTCGCGGGCCAGGCGGTTGCGCTCGGCAATGATCGCAGTTTGTTCGGCCTGCGAGCGCAGGAAGGCGTTTTCGATGGCCAGGGCCGCCTGATCCGCAAAGACCACGGCCAGTTCAATCTTTTCCTGTTCGTGTCCGGCGAGGCGTTCTACCTGATGGTAGTAGAAGGTAAAGCAGCCAAAGACTTCATTCCGCACGATGATGGGGACGGCCATGTAGGCATTGTAATGATTGCGGATGATGGTTTGCCATTTCTGCCATTGGGGGGCAAGACCGAGAGCGGAATGCATGATGGGCTGGATGGTGCCCATCAGGTAGGTTTCGGAGTAGGGCTGCCGGTTGAGAAGGGCTTGATTGGCCTTACCTTGATAGAAGGGGAATATCCGTGATGGCTGCCAGTGCCTGGGGCAGCCTGTGATGGGATTCGATGTGGATATTGTCTTCGGCTACGTTGAAACTGCTCAGCACACAGGCATCTGAGTCCAGCAGATTGCTGGCCTGTACGACAATGTGGTGCAGGATTTCATCGAGGGGCTGGTTGGAGTTGATGATGGCAAGGACGTCGCGCAGCCCTTCGGCAACCTGCCGGCGCTGCTCGATCTCGGAGGTGCGTTCTTCGATCTGGTCTTCCAGCTCACGGTTCTGGCGGGCGATGCTGCGGGTGCGGAAGATATAGCCGGTCACTGCCACCATGCCGATGAAGAGGACACTGCTGATGAGGAAGAGGGGCGTTTGCCAGAATGGAGGAGGTACCTTGATGGTGATGGCGATCCCTTCGTTATTCCATACGCCGTCGTTGTTGGCGCCTCTAACGCGGAAGACGTATTCACCGGCTTTCAGGTCATGGTAACTGACGTAACGCCGCGCGCCGGTGTAGTACCAACTGCGTTCAATATCGGCGTCTTCCTGGACGTTTGTGTGGGGTTCCAGACGGCGGGTCGGGCGGGTGTAGATCCAGTCTTCATCGACCCCTTCCAGCTTGTAGGCGTACTCGTTCATTTCCGGGGTGGTGAAATCCAGGGCAGCAAATTCAAAGGCGATGAAATAGTCACGAGAGGTCAGTTCAAAACTGGCGTCACTGGTGATGTCGCGCTTCACGCTGCGGTCCAGGGTGCTGAAATTGGTAATCACGATCGGGGGGATGTAGGGGTTTGAGCGAACCTGACGGGGATAGAAGCTGTTGAAGCCTTTGGAGCCGCCAAAGAACATTTCGCCGGTCTCGCTCTGGAAGTAGGCGCCCGGGTTAAATTCACTGCCCTGCAGCCCGTCCTGAACGTCATAGCTGCGTACGGTTTCGGTGAGGGGATCAAAGCTGGCGACACCGCGGCGGGTGCTCAGCCAGAGTTCGCCATCCGGCCCGCCGAGGATGCCGTAGATGGTGTTATCTGGCAGGCCGTGTTCTTCGGTATACGCCTGGAAAGATTTTGTTTCGCGGTCAAAGCGGTTGAGGCCGCCGCCGTTGGTGCCGATCCACATCTGGCCCAGGGCATCTTCGTAGAAGGAAAGGACGACCTCGTTGCTCAGGGTGGTTTCATCCAGAGGATTGTGATGATATTGGGTGAACAACCCTGTTTGCAGGTTGAGGATGGAAATGCCTTTCCACGTGCCGACCCAGATAAATTCTTCGCGGTCCTGGTAGAGGGCGGTAATGTGGTTATCGCTGATGCCAAAATAATCACTGGGTGTAAACCAGTAGTGTTTGAATTCTCCGGTGCCTCGATCCAGCAGATTGAGGCCGTTATCAAAGGTGCCCACCCATAAACGGTTGAGTTTATCCACAAGAAGGGTGGTCACACGGTCCTGGCTCAGGCTGTCTGCATTTTCGGGGTCATAGGTATAGTGGGTGAACTTGCCAGTGCGCGTGTCAAAACGGTTCAGACCATTGAATACAGTTCCCACCCATAGTATGCCGGATCGGTCTTGCTGGATAGCGCTGACTTCATTGCCGCTGATCGAATTTTCGTTGCCCGGGTCATGAAGAAACGACTGGAAATTTCCGCTGCCAGGGTCCAGTTTGTTCAATCCCGCCGCCATATGTGCCGGCCCACAGTATCTGCTGGTTATCCTGATAGAGGGCATAGACCGGGTTACTGCTCAGGCTGTCGGGGTTATCCGGCTCGTGTTGGAAGAGGGAAAAACTGTTGCCAGGGCGGAATTTGTTAACCCCTTCCATGCCGCCGGAAAACCAGATGATGCCGGTGCGGTCTTCAAAGATACAGGAGATTGCGCGGCTGACAAGGTTGGTTGGGTCGTTGGGAAGGTGGTTGAGCAGCTCCACTTCTCCGCTGCCGGGCAGCATACGATACAGGCCGCTGCTGGCGCCAATCCACAGGTCGCCGGTTTGGTCAAAGACCAGATCCCAGACGACATCGTTGACGGAGGAAATCCCACTTTCGTTTTGGAACGCGTACCGGGTGAATGTTTTCAGGCGCGGGTCATAGCGGGTGACCTCCCCTTCGGTGGTGCCAATCCACAGGTAGCCCTGATTGTCTTCAACCAGGGTGGTTACTGCGCCTTCACCAATTGAGTTGGGTGATTCCGGATTGTATGTGTAGTGAATAAAGCGGTCATTTTCCTGGTCAAACAGGTCAAGCCCTTGATTGGTACCGATCCAGATGTTGCCGTGCTGGTCTTCCAGCACGGACCGCGCATAGTCACTGGAGAGAGAATCGGTATTGCCAAGGTCGTGCCGATAATTTGTAAATAGATAGGAGCTTTTATCAAAGCGATTCAGCCCGCCATTGTTGGTGCCAATCCACAGGTTGCCGTCCCGATCTTCCATGATCGACAGAACGCGGGTGCCATTGAAGCCGTTCTCGCTGTAAGCATTGTGCTGGTAGTGGGAGAAGATGCCGGTACGGGGATCAAAGCGTTCCAGACCGGTGTCGGTGCCGATCCACAGGATGCCCTGGCTGTCCTCATAAAGTACGGTAATGTGGTTGCTTGCAATGGATGCGGGGTCATTGATGTCTTGCTGGTAGACGGTGAATTCATAGCCATTGTATTTGTTCAGACCATTTTGCGTGCCGAACCACAGGAACCCGTTTTGGTCCTGCAGAATGGCCTGCACCTGATTATTGGACAGGCCATCATCTTCTGAAAGGTTGTCGAAGCGGACCGTTTCGGCCGGTGTTTGCGCCAGCAGGCGGTCTGGTGCGGTTTGCATGATGCCGGCGTGCACGGGGAATACACTGCCCAGGCTCAAGAAGGCCACGAACAGTAAGGCAAGGTATGAGATAACGGGGTGTCGTTCTGTCTGGTTCACGGCGTCCGCTGGTGTCCTGGAAGATGAATTGAACTATTTGTCTAAATGCCAGAGCGGCTATTGTAAGAATTGATAATGTCAAGCAAAGGCGCACAGAATAGCATTTATTCGTTGAGTTATCTACTGTACTAATCATTATAGAACAAAATCCACCATTTGCCCCCATTTGAAACGCCAATACTGTTCCGTTGACCAGGTAATGAGCTGCTCGACCGGCCAGTGACAATCCCCGTTCATTGGTCAGTGCTAACTCCGTCTGATTGGGGGGCGCAAGATGAGTGTTTTTTCCTTATGCTTGGATGAGCAAAGCCAATCCGGTTTTGTGTAACAGGACGCGGAGGAAGGTGCATGGAAGATTTATTGGCAGTCGAAGGACTGGAAACGCATTTCCGTACTCGGGAAGGCGTAGTACACGCCGTTAACGGCGTGTCTTTTCATTTGAAGGAAGGGGAGACCCTGGGGGTAGTCGGCGAAAGCGGCTGCGGCAAAAGTGTAACCGTGATGTCGATGCTGGGATTGGTCCCAACCCCGCCGGGTGAAGTGGTCGCTGGTACGGCGCTGTATAACGGGCAGGACTTGTTGAAGATGTCGAATGAGGAACTGCGTCGGGTGCGCGGTTCGCATATCAGCATCATTTTTCAGGATCCGATGACGTCTTTCAACCCGGTGTTGACCATTGGCAGGCAGATTGCCGAACCGTTGGAAACACATATGGGGATGACGAAGAAAGATGCCTACGACCGCGGCGCCGAGGTGCTGGAGTTGGTTGGCATTCCCAATGCCCGCCAGCGATTGAATGATTATCCGCACCAGTTTTCCGGCGGCATGCGCCAGCGGGCCATGATCGCCATGGCGCTGACTTGCGACCCCACCATATTGATCGCAGATGAGCCGACGACTGCGCTGGATGTCACCATCCAGGCGCAGATCATTGATCTGGTGAACCGCCTGCAGGATCAGCTGGGTATGGCCATTATCTGGATCACCCATGACCTGGGGGTGGTGGCCGGGATTGCCCAACGGGTGAATGTGATGTACGGCGGGTACATTGTCGAGCAGGCGACTGTTGATGAATTGTATGAAAATCCTCAGCACCCGTATACGATGGGCTTGCTGGGTAGTTTGCCTCGTCTGGATATTGAGAAGCATCAGAAATTGGCTTCTATCGAAGGCCTGCCGCCGGTGTTGTATGAAAAGCCAACCTGTTGTCCATTTGCGCCGCGCTGCGCTTACCGGACTGATATTTGTTTGCAAGAGAATCCTTCTCTGCATTTTGTGGGACTGGACCATTTTGCCGCTTGCTGGGTAGACCCCGTCACAAGAAAGGAGCGTGCATGATGGAAAAAGAGGTTTTGCTGCATGTAGAAGGGTTGAAAAAATATTTCCCGGTTGTGCAGGGCAAGCTCCTGGGGCGTGAGATCAAACAGCTTCGTGCTGTAGATGATATTTCCTTTGATGTGTATCAGGGGGAAACGCTGGGACTGGTCGGTGAATCTGGCTGTGGCAAGTCCACCACAGGACGTACGATTTTGCAATTGTATCGCCCTACAGCCGGGAAGGTGGCCTATGCCGGGACAGACCTGGTGCATGCCTCAAAGAGTGAAGTGCGCAAGCTGCGCCAGAAAATGCAGATGATTTTTCAGGATCCTTATGCGAGCCTGAACCCGCGGATGACGGTCAGCGAGACGATTGGCGACCCCATTCGTATTCACGGGCTGCTGCCTCGCAATGAAGTAGAAGGACGGGTCAAGGAACTGTTGGAAATGGTTGGTCTGAACCCGGCTTTTACCAACCGCTACCCGCACGAGTTCTCCGGCGGTCAGCGCCAGCGCATCGGCATTGCCCGCGCACTTGCGCTGGACCCGGATCTGATCGTATGCGATGAACCGATCTCGGCACTGGATGTGTCTATTCAGGCGCAGGTGGTCAACCTGCTGGAAGATCTGCAGGACAAGCTCGGTTTGACCTATCTTTTCATTGCTCATGACCTCTCGATGGTGCGTCATATCAGCACCCGCGTGGCAGTCATGTATCTGGGTGTGATCGTTGAGCTGGCAGACCGCACCGAATTGTACGAAAATCCGCTGCATCCGTATACCCAGGCGCTGCTTTCCGCTGTGCCGATCCCGGATCCTAAAGTTGAGAAGAAACGTGAGCGCATCATCCTGACCGGTGATGTGCCTTCGCCGATAAATCCCCCATCTGGCTGCCGTTTCAGAACCCGCTGCCCTCTGGCGGGTGATATTTGCGCCCGTGAGCGGCCAGAATTTCTTGAAGCCGCCCCGGGGCATTGGGTGGCCTGTCATTTTGCAGTTTGAGCAGTTATTGCGCCAAAAGAGGAAAGAAGAGAAGGAGGTGTTGTATCCCCATTCCATTTTGTGAAGTACAGCAGGGATTGCTGTCGGAAAAACTCAAATCTATGTAGAGAAGGAGAAAACAATGAAAAAGAAGTTTGCTGTAATATTTGCTGTTTTGCTGGTTGCCAGCATGCTGTTGAGCGCATGCCGGCCGGCACCTGCGGCACCGGAAGCCGCGTCTGATGCTCCCGCTGCTGATGCACCAGCTGCTGAAGCTGAGAAAGCACCCTCTGCGGAAGAAGAAGCTGCCGCCGAAGTTGTGGCTGAAATGCCGATCTTGCGGGTGAACCTGACCAGTTTCCCCGATATGATCGACCCCCAGAAATCTTCGTTCAATAACGAAATTTCCCATCTGCGCCAGATGTATGAAGGCCTTACCCGCCTGAATGCTGATCTGGAAGCCATCCCTGGCGCCGCAGAATCCTGGGAATTCAACGAAGATGGTACGGCAATTGTCTTCACCCTGCGCGAAGGTCTGACTTACGCTGATGGTTCTTTGCTGAACGCGCTGCGCTTCGAATATGCGCTCAAGCGTACGATGAATCCTTACACCGCCGGTGAGTACGCTTACATCACCGATGATGTCAAGAACGCCGTTGCTTACCGCGGCGCCGATGTTGAAAACTTGTCGGAAGAAGAATTGCAGGCTTTGGAAGATGCAGTGATGGTCCAGGCATATGACATGGACGATACCCGCTGCACCAGCTATGACGATCCCAACTGCCGCATCCTGAAGATCGAACTTGAGCAGCCCGCCCCCTATTTTGCATACATCGCTGGTTTGTGGGTGGCTTTCCCCGTCAAGGAAGAGATCATTGAAACCGATCCCGACACCTGGTGGCTGGAAGCATCCAACCATGTTGGTAATGGCCCCTTCAACCTCGTCCAACTGGAACTGAATGAGATTGGTCTCTTTGAGCCCAACATGAAGTACTGGGGTGACAAGGCACAGTACAAGCTGGAATATCACTACATCACCGACTCGGCAGTGGCATTTGAAGCCTACAAGAATGACGAGCTGGATATCTTTGCTTTTGGTGTGGAAGACTTCCAGACCATTCAGAATGATGACGTTCTGAGCAAAGAAATGGTGATGTTCCCCGGCACCTGCACCTTCGGCGCTATGTTCCACCACGAAAAAGAACCTTTCACCGATCCCAAGGTGCGCGAAGCCTTTGCTTATGCTATCGACCGCGACGCCTGGGTGCGTGATGTTTTGAAGGGCGTTGGCGTCCCCACTTTGACCTGGGTTCCCAAGGGTGTCCCTGGACACAAAGAAGGCGAAACCCGTTGGGGTTACGATCCTGACGCAGCTATGCAGGCAATTGCCGACTCCTCCTATGGCAGCGCAGACGCTATGCCGCCGGTTACTTTGACCTTCTCTGATACGCCCCGCAACCGCACGCGCTATGAATGGCTGGCAGCACAGTGGAGCGGTATCTTCGGTATCGAAATTTCCCTCAACCCGGTTGAGCCGACCACCTACTCCGCCCTGACCAAGGACCGCGAGACAGCCCCGCAGGTTTACATCCTCGGCTGGTGCTCCGACTACCCGGATCCCCAGAACTGGCTCGGCACCTACTGGCGCACCGGCGCCTTCGGCGAGCGCATCGCTTTCAGCAATGCCGAATTGGATGAGCTGATGGCCACCGCCGACGCGACGATGGATTATGAAGAACGCCTGCGCCTGGAACAGGAAGCTCAGGATCTGTTGATCGACCTGGTTCCCGCTGGCCTCATCTGGAACCGCGCTGAGACCTATCTGGTCAAGCCGTGGGTCAAGGGCGTCACCGTGACCGCCCAGGATGCTGACTGGCCCGGCTCCTATCAGTCCCTGACCATTTCGGTCGAAGATCACTAATCACCCCAACGCCGTCCCCCTGACGGCAAGGGAAATGGGGCGGCTGGCTTTCGGGCTGGCCGCCCCAACCTACAAATTCCAGGACAGGATGATGCTAAGGTATTTGATCAAACGCTTATTATGGATGGTGCCCGTGATCTTGGTGGTTTCTACAATCACCTTTTTCCTGATGCACTCTGCCCCCGGCGGCCCCTGGGATCGTGATCCCAGCGCACGCCAGGTAGACGCTCTCACGCAGGCACGCTTGAATGAATATTATGGATTGGATAAACCCATGTGGCGCCAGTACATGGCCTACATGATTGGTGACAAGGATAATGACGGCAATTTTGTGTGTGGGCTGATCTGCGGCAATCTTGGGCCGTCCTACCGCCAGCGCGGACGCACGGTGCAGGATATCCTTTTCAAACCGCCGACAGACAAGAGTTTCTGGTACAGCCGTTTTGGTTACTCTGTGCGTCTGGCCCTGATCTCATTGACGATGGCGATCGTGATCGGTGTGCCGGTGGGCGTGATCTCGGCCCTCAAACGCAATTCGATCATTGACTATGTCAGTCTCTTCATTGTCACGCTGGGTATCTCGGTGCCAAATTTTGTGATCGCGATCTTCCTGATCATTGTGTTTGCATCCTGGCTGCATCTGGTGAGCATCGTGCCGACTTCCTGGGATGAGGTCAATGTATGGATCCTGCCGGCGGTGGTGCTGGGCTTCAATACCCTGGCCCGCACCGCGCGCATGACGCGCGCCTCGATGCTGGAAGTGCTGCGTCAGGACTATGTGCGCACGGCGCGCGCCAAAGGTCTGAAGGAACGCCTGGTGATCACCCGCCACATGTTCAAGAACGCCCTCATCCCCGTGGTGACCATTCTCGGGCCTTCATTGGCCGGGCTGGTGGTGGGCTCTTTCATCATTGAGACCATGTTCAGCTTCCCTGGTATGGGACGGGCTTATGTGACTGCCATTGGGCAGCGAGACTATTCGATGATCATGGGCACGACCATCATGTATGCTGTGCTGGTGGCCCTGGCAAATTTGAGTGTCGACTTTGTTTACGTATTCCTGGATCCACGCATCCGGCTGTCGGACTGAGGTGAAATCATGGCTCAATTAACTACGAAAGAACAATCCTCGAAAATCGCCAGCCTGGAGATGAAGGCCGTAGTCGCGCAACCTGATGGCAGATGCCTGGTATCGGTTGCGGCGAAATAAAGCTTCTATGGTGGGTTTGGTGATCATTCTTTTCTTTGGTATTGTGGCAATCTTTGCCAAACAGATCGCGCCCTATAGCCCGATTGAGATCCACGGCGGCAAGGGTTTTCTCCCGCCGGTCTTTATCGAAGAAGGACCCAATGGCCTGACCCCGGAACGTGAGTTCCTGCTCGGGACTGACACTCTGGGACGTGACATTCTCAGCCGGGTGATCTACGGCGCGCGGGTGTCGATGGTGGTGGGTTTCTTCCCCACAGCGATCATTTTGGTGGTCGGCATTCTGATGGGGCTGACGGCAGGCTATGTCGGCGGGCGGGTGGATAATTTCCTGATGCGCATCACCGATGTGGTGTATGCCTTCCCCGATCTGCTGTTCTTCATCATCATCATGATCTCGCTGCGTGACAAGCCAATTGGACAGATGTTGAATGGACTCTTCCTTTTGTTTGGCGCACTGTCGCTGATCAACTGGGTGGCTGTGGCGCGCATCGTGCGCGGGCAGGTGCTCTCGATCAAAGAGAAGGAATATATCGAAGCGGCGCGCTGTCTGGGCGCCAGTGACCTGCATATCATGTTCCGCTATATTCTGCCGAACTGCCTGGGGCCGGTCATCATTCAGACCGCTTTCACCATTCCGGCCATGATCATCACCGAAGCCATTCTGGGTTACCTCGGTCTGGGGCTGCGGCCTTCGACCAACCCGGAAGACATCTTCATCACCAGTTGGGGTTCCCTCCTGCTGGACGGCCAGTCGGCGATCAATGCCCAGCCCTGGGTGTTGCTGACCCCGGCCATCTGCGTGGCCCTGGTGGTGCTGGCCTTCACCTTCCTCGGTGACGGCCTGCGCGATGCCCTCGATCCTCGTTTGCAGGGCACCGAATAAATTTTGTTTGGGACTTCCGCGTCCTGGAAGTACCGCCCGGCGGCCGTTGGCTGTCGGGCGGTTGACTTTTAAGGGGTGCGGTAGTGCGTTCGCTGAGTCTAACTGCACCCCTACGTAACTTCCCCCAATTTGCGAAGAAGCCGCAAAATAAGGGAAGCATTTGGTGAAATTGGTCGCGGGGGTGGTTGTAAAGAAATAATTAATGTCAGTGAAGGGTTCTTGTCCACCTTGTCAAAGACTGGGATGTCGTCGCTAGCGAAGGGCGGATTGCACCACGGTCGGTAAGTCTTCATCGAATAAATTTGTTTTTGGGAAACGCGTAGTGGAAGGGGTGTTTATATTTACTGATCATTCAGTGGATGATCCTCATTCAACTGCAACAAATCCCAGCGATTGCCATACAAATCCTCAAACACAGCCACCATGCCATACTCCGCCTGCTTGGGTTCGCGGACAAATTTGATCCCTTTGCTCACCATCTCGTTGTAGTCCCGCCAGAAGTCATCGGAGTTGAGGAAGAGGAACACCCGCCCGCCGGCCTGGTTGCCGATGAAAGGCCGCTGCTCGGGTTTGGATGCGCGTGCCAGCAGCAGGGTCGTACCGCTGGAGCCGGGGGCGCCACCACCACCCAGCGTTTGTCCTGCTCGGGTTGGTAGGTGTCCTCGATGAGGGTGAAGTGCAGCTTGTTGGTATAGAAGTCGATGGCTTCGTCGTAGTCGTCTACGACCAGGGCGATGTGTACGATGGATTGTTTCATGGATTATTCTTCCTTCGGTTGAGAGGTCGTTTGCTGAATAAGCAGCTAACTGAACAGGCACCAATAATATTTCAAGTCCTTGTCAGACGTCTTTGCCTGGACCCCGAAACCAGGGATAACTTCGATAATGTCTGCATTTGGTTTTGCCCGCTGGAAATGGCACAAAATCCACTGCGTCTCCAGTCCTATATTCTTGTTCGGCCCCGTCGCTGAAGATGAGAGTGAAATGATAGTAACCGATTCCTCGATTCTGCCTGCCTGATAAATTTCATTGGCAATGTCTGGTCGGCAATCTCGATGGACTTTCTTCTATTTTGGCAATATCTTGAATTTGCACAAAATTGTTTTCCCCTGGCTTTTTCGGGTGGCAATTCCCAATATTTGGAGTATTTTGTGCAGGCATATAACATACACATTATCAATTTGTGCTTCCATTTTGAAGTGTTACTGAGCAGGGTTTGTAATGAATATTTCAGAATACTGGCTTGGTTCAATAACGTTGAAGCTGGCGAATGCAGCTCATCCATTGAGTTTTGGGTAATGGTGGAACTTCATAAGTGTGTGTAGGTTGTTGTGAATAGCGACGGTCAACCAGAGTGCGCTGCAGAAAATGAGCAACGATCACAATGAAAGCAATGGCTGCAATAATTGCTAACAGGGTGGTGATATATATTCATTTCCATATTTTTACCCTACAGGTATTTTATCTTTACTATAGACATTCGCCGATTTTCAGTTGTTCATCCACCTGGACTATTTATTCGGTGAACATGCTATCGATTAAAACATTGTATTGTCATTTTTTGATGTCTCCGGTATCACCTGGAGAACGTCCCAATGCTCGACAACTTTGCCGCTATCATCCAGCCGGAAGATATCGATACCGGCATAGTTTTGATCCCCGGGCCATTCCTGGAAGCAATGCAAAACAACAAGGTTCTCTTCAGCGATCGCGCGCTTGAAGTGCACGCGTTTGCCGGGATATTCCTGCGCCATTTTGTCGAAGTAGGCAATGAAGGCTTCTTTGCCATCGCCGACTTCGGGATTGTGCTGAATATAAACATCGCCGGCATATTTCTCGATGGCTTCGGCGGGCTTGCATTGATTAAACATCAGGTCATAAAAAGCCATTGCGTGTATTCTTGTTGCGTTCAAGTTGATCGTTCATTTCTTGCGCTCCAATTCATTCAGATAATGAAAACACCTCTATCGTTTTACAGGCTACTTTTTCGAGGTGTCCCGGGCGATGCAATCTTACCAGTTCCAGGGCTTCTGCGCCCACAGACCAGCGTTTCAGTCGACAAAACCAAATTTCGCATACAATGCAAGGGCAGGCAGGTTCTTTGCCGCCGTTTGCACAGTCATAGGATCAGCGCCGAAGTTCTCAATCAGCGTATGCAAAAGGATGCTTGCTATGCCTTCCCGCTGCCTAGCAGGGTGCACGACAAGTGAGGTAATGTTCTGCGCTTCAGGGTCTTCATCCGGGCCAACGCTGATCACCCCGACCAGAGTCTTATCATCGAAAGGCTGCGAAATATTGCTCAGTGGAAATTTGAATATCGAGAACTGTACGTTCCAGCGGCGGGAAATGCCTGGCCCCAAGCAAGCGGGCTTCCTGGGCGTACGCCGCCATGTGGACAGCATGGATAGCTGCCGCCATTGCGGGATCATGGTGGTCAACTGGCTTGACCTCAATCACTGTAAGGCTCCATAGTTTTCCTTCGATGAAAGTCGTTAAATTTACAGCCTGCTTACTTGCAGCAGGTGAACCACATCGCCGCATCGGAGATATTGCCAATCTTTTCCTTACCCTCCCGGACATTTATCGGGGTACATGCCCATTTCCTCCATACATTCACCACAGGGCACAACCTCAGGACACACGTCGCGAATATCTTCGTATTTCTTGTTCTCTTCCTTGCACTGCTCACATTCCACACAGGGAGGGCAGTTCCTGATCCTGGTATGGATCTCTTCGCGGCAGTCTTCACACACCTTACAGTCCGGGCAGAGCTGGTAGCGTTCTTCCTCGTCCTTGAAATTGTGCAGGTATTTGTTCTCACATTCGCGGCAGGTGGTATTGCACTGCGGGCAGGATGCCAGCCAATCGTACTGCGCCTGACATTCCTGACACGGACCGTAACATACGGGACATTCATTCGTGTAGTCGTTGTAGGAGCTCTCGCACTCACGGTATGCTGCGCAGTCGGGGCAAATGTCGGGGTGGAAGAGGTCCACCGGCCAGGCTGTGCCGCCGGCTGCCTCACATTCTGCAAAGGTGACCCACTGCGCCTGCTCGCGGAAATGCAGGAAAGCGAAAACCGCGGCCACGATCAAAACCGCTGCACCCAAAATGATGAGGAAACGTTTTTTGTTCATATCTTCCATCCCTATCCCCCGTCTGATTACTTGCAATCGTTTTATAGCTTTATGATCTGTTCCATGTTCTGCACAAAGACGACTGCTCTGCTTACCTGTGTTTCGACCAATAATCGGGAGGATGGAGGTTGGACGTGAACCTCGGCATGCGCCCGGATGATCTTCAACATTCTGTCCAGGTCATCATCCTCAATTGCGCTGATGAAAACCGTATTGCCCATGCGCAAGAAACCACCGGTACTTGCCAGACGCGTGATATAAAAACCATTCGAAACCAAAGCCTCTGAGACTTTGTTCGCGTTGTCATTGCGAACGATGACATGAATGAGCTTCATTGTTGAACCTCCTGTTTATAATGTAGATGAGATTTGGGCAGGAACGATTTCCAGGGTCACTTCACTTCTAAATCCAGTGCGTTCATATACGAAAGCGGTGATGGACCGGGCCAAATCATTGGGGGGTGTTTCAAGAGCCTGATACCGCACTTTGGCCTGGATTGTTGCGATATCGTCACCCAGCAGGGTGACGTTGATTGTATATTCTCCCAGCCAGTTGATTGGTGAGTCAATCAGGGCAAACTCCACAGCCTGACGGATCTTCTTTTCCATGACAAGATGTTTGTATCGTATCCCCCGAAAAGCCAGCATGAACATGCTGCCGAACAGATCAAGCCCGAGAACGTTAACGATCATCAACAGAAAGGCGTTATAGCTGATGTTGGGTTGTCCAAAAGCCAGGCCGATGCCGATAACGGAGGCGGGAGGGATGAGAGAAATCGCAATTTCGACGCCAATGACTGCGTCTACTACCTGCCCCCATGGCGTTTCTACTATTTTGGGATCGGCTGTCAGCGATAGGGATGCGGCTACACCTGCCGATATGGCAACGATAATACTGAGCACCACCTCTCGCATGGTGGGCATGGCCCGCAGCAGGATTTCGGGGGTGATCTCAATACCGGGCACGCTGGCTAGCAATAGCGCAGTAAGGGCATAGGCAACTCCTCCGCCAATGATCACCAGGCCCAAGAGCTGTTTTGCCAGTCCACCAAGCATAACCTTACGGTTATGAAAAAGACCGCCGATACATACTGCCCTTGAAGCACCAAGGAAGGGCGCCACGCACATCGAACCAATCACGATGGCCGGGCTGTTCAGCAGCAATCCTCCGGTGGCTAAAAATGCTGAAACGACAACCATCAAGATGTATCCAAAGGTGATTTCAGCCCCCGCTTTGGCGCGCCGCTCCAGATTGGTGTAGTAGTCTCGTACGCCCCACACACTAAACCAGTTCTGGTTTAACGTCCACCGCATTTCAAAGAACGTGTTTTTTCTGGGCATCGCAGGCCCCTTTCCTTAGATATATTGTTAGTAGAAAGCCAGCCAGCGTCATCGTTTGAGACAAATCATGTACTACGATTGAATTTGTCCTACTACCTCTGTATTGGAAAGATGTCTTTTGAGGTGGTAATTTCTCCAGTGAAATTATTTTGAATGATAATCAGTATGTTGAGTTGTTGTAATCAAAATGATGTAGAGCGTTTGATTATGATTATTGTATGAAAAACAGGGTTGCGAGTCAACAAATTCAGAAGGTCAATAGTCTGTCAAATCTTGAAGCTGTTCAGATATTTTGATCGTTTTGGCATGGCCAGAGTACTATGAACCAATTTGTGCACGGATACCAGATCCTGACATTCCTGGCAGGGGACGCAGCTCTTGCGTATAGTAGTTGAAAAAGCTAGGGGAGGGCTGCTTGCCGAATATTTCCGCAGTTTTTAGTTGACCGGCCGTCGCACTCCTCTGGTATCGGGATCCATTTGTTCTGGCTTTCCCAGGTTCAGGATGGCCGGATTCGCAAAGCCGACACCACCGATGATGATTGCCAAGAGACCGCCCCATCGATACCAGATCAGCGGCCCTAGAGTGTCAAATACCGGCCCAGCGATCCCCAGGCTGAGGGGAGAAATGAGTGTCGATGCGCTGTTCATGATCGTGAACACTCGCCCCTGCATGGATGGGGGGACTGTACTTTGTACCAGGGCCTGGATCGGCCCCGTGCACAGGGGCATCATGAAGCCCGCCAAGAAGATACCGCCCGCTCCAAGTGATAATGCTGTCTGCGGTGAAAGCCCCACAATCAGGATTGCAAAGCCTGCCCCCACAATGCCGGTCAATGAAGTCTGCATCTTGCGATCGAAGCCGCCCCAGATACTCAGGACAAGTCCGCCAGCTACGAAGCCAGCTCCCAGAGCGGCGCCCATCCAGCCAAAGGCAATTTCATCGCCGCCAAAATGACCGACAACCAGTACGGCAATCAACTGAAAGGAAGGGCGCATGATGAAGTTGATCAAAGTGGATATGCTGAGCATCCCGACTGCTCCGCGCCAGTTCTTGATATATTGGAGTCCTTTTACAATATCTTTCCATACAGAACTTGCGCTCTCAGATGACGTGTCAACTTGCGGCTGCGGAATGGATATAAATAACAGCGGGAAAACCGCCAGCAATGCTCCGGCGATGTCAAGCGCGACAATAGTACCAACCGACATGACCCTAAACAGTAGTGCGCCCAGTGGGGGAACGGCGACCATCACAATGCCATTCATCATTTGATTCATGCCCGCAACGCGAGAGAGGTGTTTATTCGGCACCATGAGGGATGTGGAGGCCAGCATGGCTGGCATGTGAAAGGCGCCGCCGATGGCGCGAAGCAGGATGATTACATAGATTTGCCAGACCTGTACGTTGTCGGTTGCAAAGCTATAGGCCAGCCAGACCAGTGCCAGGGCAATCCCCATATCGGCAAATATCATCACCCTGCGCCGGTTCCAGCGGTCCACCAATGCTCCGCTTAACGGGCTGATGATCGCCTGGGGGAGGATGGCAAGCATGGTAGCGATCGACAAAACGGTTGCCGATTTGGTGCTTATCGATCAGCCACCACACCAGAGCAAACTGCACCAGCTCGCTGCTGATAAGTGACAAAGCCTGCCCTGTCCAGATGGTGAAAAAACGGGGCTGCCAATTTGCTCACTTCTTTCATCATATGCTTATCCTCTCCGCCTTACTGCCAGTAAAACCCCAGACTGTGGGAAGTTTTCAGCAGCAGTTTGTGCAGCATGTGCTGTTCATCTTCAGAGAGGACGGAGAAAAATTTTTGCGAGTAGGAAACCGTGCCGGAGATTGTCTGGCGGTAATGAGCCTGCCCTTCCTCGGTGAGATGCAGCAGCCAGTTGCGCCGGTCATTCTGGTCCTGCGATTTGTCCACCAGACCTTTTTCGACAAGCCTTTGAATGTATACCGAGATGGTGCCTGGGGTGATATCCATGATGCCAGCCAATTGGCGCGAATTCAGCGGTGCCAATTGGCCCAGGACCATCAGCACTGCCCGGTCTGAAAGCAGCAAGCCGGTTTGCTGTAGTTTTTCATCTTTGAGCATAAGTGATTCGTAAGCGTTTGTCAGGCTGAACAATGCCTGATTGATTTGTAGATATTCTTTGTCGGAAAGAGCCATAATTGATCTCCTGAAAGGGGATATTGTTAATAGTTTGAATATCAAACAATTTGATTATACAACTAAATGATTAGCGTGTCAAGTCAATAATCAGGGATAGGGTGCAGGGAACAAATGAAATAAATAGCTAGTTCATATTCCCTGGTTGACGCATCCCTCCCCCCTGTTGTATAGTTAAAGCAATTCGAAGAGAACCCTGTTGTGCAACAGGGTAATAAGTACAATAAAGGTAGAGTGCAGCATGGCAGATACCCCGAAAATTCCGTTTGATCCCGAAAATCTGGATAACCCCGTCAACTATATTAACCGTGAGATGGGCTTGCTCCAGTTTCAGTGGCGCGTGTTTGAAGAAGCCAAAGATGAGAGCAATCCTCTGCTGGAGCGGGTGAAGTTCCTGGCTATCGTTGGCTCGAACATGGACGAGTTCTTCATGGTGCGCGTGGGCGGTCTCATTATCCAGCAGGTGACCGGGATGACAGACCTATCGGTGGATGGGCTCACCCCTGCAGAACAATTGGCTGACATCCGCAAGGCAGGCAGGGGATTTGATGGAAGAGGTGCGGGTATATTTTCATGAAGTGCTTGAACCTGCTTTGGACGAGGCTGGTATTCATATCCTCAATTATGATGAACTAGGTGAGAAACAAAGAGGTATCCGTCGATGCTTATTTCGATGAGGTGGTTTTCCCGGTGTTAACCCCGCTGGCCTTTGACCCCGGGCATCCTTTCCCCCATATTTCCAATCTGAGTCTTAACCTGGCGGTGCTGATCAGCGACCGCGAGGGCGATTCACCATTTTGCGCGGGTTAAGGT
Organism: uncultured Chloroflexia bacterium; assembly: GCA_963753895.1. Classification (GTDB taxonomy): domain Bacteria; phylum Chloroflexota; class Anaerolineae; order Anaerolineales; family Anaerolineaceae; genus SMBSF63. The sequence continues at coordinate 25,179 of CAVWEE010000005.1, forward strand.
GCCGGCTACCCTGCCGCATCTGGTGCCGATCAAGCGGTCTTCAGGCGGCGTGCGCAAGGATGGCACCGTGCCGCATAATCATTACTTCGTGTGGAACAGCCAGGTCATTATGGCTAATCTGGATGATCTCTTCCCCGGTATGGAGGTGATCGAAGCGCATCCTTTCCATGTTACCCGCAACGCCGACCTGGATATCCAGGAGCTGGAAGCGGTGGATTTGCTGGAGACGATGGAAGAGAACGTGCGCAAGCGCCGCTTTGGCCGCGTGGTGCGTTTGCTGGTCAACAAGAACATGCCCGATTACATCCGCGAGATCCTGGAAGAAAACCTGGAAATGGATCCCAAAGATGTGTATTTCATGGATACCCCGCTCAGCTTCAGCGATTTGATGCAGTTGGCGAAAGATAGACCGGTATGATCTGAAATACCGTCCCTTTGTGCCCGCTGTGCCGCCGCAGTTGCTCAAGGCATTGGAAGACCCTAAAATCACCATTTTCTCCCGCATTCGCAAGAATGATATTCTTCTGCATCATCCTTATGAATTCTTCACACCGGTGGTGGAGTTTTTGCGGGCTGCGGCGCGTGACCCCCAGGTGCTGGCGATCAAGCAAACCCTGTACCGGGTGGGCAAGAATTCCCCGGTTGTGCAGGCTTTGTTGGAAGCCCGCCGCGACTATGGCAAGCAGGTGGCGGTGCTGGTGGAGTTGAAAGCACGTTTTGATGAGGAGTCCAATATCGGCTGGGCCAGGATGCTGGAGCAGGAAGGCGTGCACGTCACTTATGGTCTGGTGGGCTTGAAGACTCACTGCAAGATCGCTCTGGTGGTACGCAAGGAAGGCGACCATATCCGCCGCTATGTGCATCTCGGCACGGGCAATTACAACCACATCACCGCCCAGCTCTATGAAGATGTGGGCATGTTCACCTGCGATGCAGAAATTGGCGCAGATTGCACCGATATGTTCAATTATCTGACGGGCTATTCGCTGAAAGAGGATTACCGCAAGCTGCTGGTGGCGCCGATCAACCTGCGCAGCGAGTTTGAAAACCTGATCCGGCATGAGATGGAGGTGCAGCAAAAAGGCGAACGCGGGCACATCATCTTCAAGATGAATTCGCTGGTGGATCCGCCCTTGATCAAATTGCTTTATCAGGCGTCACAGGTTGGTGTGAAGATTGATTTGCTCGTGCGCGGGATTTGCTCGCTGCGCCCGGGCATCAAGGGTATGAGTGAGAATATCCGCGTGGTGAGTGTGCTGGGGCGATTCCTGGAGCACAGCCGCATTTATTATTTCCGCAATGAGCGGCAAGCCGAAGATCTATCTGGGCAGCGCTGACTTGATGCCGCGCAATCTCAACCGCCGCGTGGAGGTGCTCTTCCCTGTGGAGGACACCACGCTGACCCGCCGCATCCGCACCTATATTTTGAAGACGATGATGGAAGATAATGTGAAGGCGCGTGTCATGCTGCCGGATGGCGGCAGCCGGCATCTCAAGCCGCGGTCTGCGCGCACAGCCCGCAATGCGCAGGAGATTTTGATCAAGTCAGCAAATCAGCGCTCGAAGGAGGGGTAAAAACACCCCCTTCCACTGCGCGTTCCCCCAAAAACTCATTTTTAGGGGAAGCATATGGTGAATTTGTTGCGGTGATGATTTAAGTGGAAAAATTCCTTTTACCTTACCTCGCTCAATACTTCATGGTTTAGCGGGGGATTTGTTATGAATTCCTCCAAAACTCATTTCCAAATATTGGCAAGAATGCGTTATAATATACTATATAAGATAATATTTATCGCATATGGTGATCTTGCTATAATGCTGTTTGTAAAACATCAAGGAGAAAAAATGGAAAAATATACTGCGGTGATCATTGGCGGCGGGCCTTCGGGCCACAGCGCAGCCGTGCGCATTGCCCAGCTTGGCGGCCGGGTGGCGTTGGTGGAACGGGATTATATCGGCGGCATCTGCACCAACTGGGGCTGTACGCCCAGCAAGGCGATGATTGAGTCCGCGAAGATTGCCCGCGATGTGAAAGACAGCCATAAATATGGCATTGACGTGTCGGACTTCCAGATCAATTTTGCCCGTGTGGCTGCCCGCCGCAATCAGGTGGTGTTGAACACCCGCCAGGCAGTCACTGACCTGCTGCTGCATCACAAGATTGACCTTTTCCAGGGCGAGGCGCAGATGGTTGCCCCCGGCAAGGTGCGCGTGTTGAATGGCAAGCTGGATGATGAAGGCGAGACGATGCATTACAGCGGGGGAGAAGAAATGCTGGAAACGGAGAACATCATCATCGCTACTGGCTCCAAACCGCTTATTCCCGGCTTTGTGGACAAGAATGATCCGTCCGTTGTCAGCAGCAATCGCCTGATCACGATTGATGAGCGCCCCGAGAAGCTGACCATTGTCGGCGGCGGGGTGATTGGTCTTGAGTTTGCGACCATTTTCTCCAACCTGGGCAGTCAGGTGACTGTGGTGGAATTCCTCGATCGCGTGCTGGCCGGTATGGATGAAGACGTGTCTGCCGAGATCACCCGATTGATGGAAGCCAATGGTGTGCGCATCCTGACTTCACACAAGGTGCAGTCGGTCAAAGATGGCGTGCTCACTGCGGAAAACCAGAAGACCGGTGAAGAAGTGAAGATTGATTGCAGCATGACCCTGGTTGCTATCGGACGCGTGGCTGTTGTGCACGAAGAAACGTATGACGCGCTGGGCATTGAATATACCCGCCGCGGCGTGGATGTCAATGACTATCAGCAGACCAACGTGCCCGGCATCTGGGCGATTGGCGACGCTACCGGCAAATCCATTCTGGCCCATGTGGGTATCCAGCAGGGGATTGTGGCTGCCGAGAATATCATGGCGAAGGCCGGACAACCGCTGCGTGAAATGGATTATGAAGTTATCCCGGCAGTCATTTACAGTCTGCCCGAAATTGTGGGCGTGGGGACTGTGCCGGAAAATCTGGATGGTGTCCAGGTGGTCAAGGTGCCTTTTGCTGCGAATTTGCGCGCCGGGATCGAAGATTTCACCGACGGCTTCATCAAGTTGTGGATCAGAGACGACCGTGTGGTGGCTGCACAGGCGATCGGGCATGGTGTTTCCGAGATCATGCAGGAGCTTGCCAATATGATCGCGCTCAAAACGGATATTCATGATGTGGCCGAAATCATCCATGCCCATCCGACTTACGCCGAAATCATTCGTTCGGCGCTGGAATATTCGCTGGGCAAAGCGGTGGATTTCTATATCTAGAATAATCTTACGCAATTTCAGCAGGCTTCTTTCAGACGGAAGAAGCCTGTTTGCTTTATAATGAGGAACATCAGGTGAAAACAGGAGGACAGGATCAATGACTGAAACCAAAACAACGCACATGGAACCCCGCGAGGATGTACGCACTTTATGGGGTGGCATTCTTTTCAGCGCAGCTGTGGTAGCTCTGGTGTGGGCGCTGGGCAATCGCCTTGATGCGATTGAATTGCTGCCGGATACTGGCCCGGCCTGGTATGAATGGCGGCTGCCCGTGCCAACTTTCTGGTCGCGCTTCACTTCCTGGGGACTGTATGTGATCCATCAGGTCGGCTTCTGGTATTTCATTGCCCGCGCCCAGCGTGAGAAGCTGAAATACAGCACTAGTCTAAATCGCTGGAACAAGTGGGCTTTGGGTTGGAATGCGTTCTTTGTCCTTGTGCATTTTGCGCAAACCCACCTGTGGTATGACGGTCTGGCGCAGGACATGGCCGTATGGACGTCGCAAGGCTCGGTGATCGTACTGCTGGTGTGGGTGCTACTCATGGAAAACAAGCAGCGGGGGTTGTTCTGGGGCAAGAAGGTTCCGATTCGCAAGCAAATCATCCAGTGGGCGCGCAAATACCACGGGTATTTCTTTTCGTGGGCGATTATCTATACTTTCTGGTTCCATCCGATGGTCAGTACCAGTGGTCATCTGGCAGGATTCTTTTATATGTTCCTGTTGATCTTGCAAGGTAGTTTGTTCTTTACCCGCATTCATATCAACCGGTGGTGGAAAGTGGTGCAGGAATCATTGGTGATGATCCACGGCGCGCTGGTAGCAGTGATGCAGGGCAACAATATGTGGGGCATGTTTGCGTTTGGATTTGGCGGTATCTTCGTGCTGACCCAAATGCACGGACTGCGGCTATCCAAAGCGGTGCGCTGGGGCATACTGGCCGTCTATTTGACGGCAGCGGTGCTGGTTTACAATTTCTTGTTTGGCATACAGAACATTCATCAGATCACCTGGATCCCATTTATTGAGTACCTGGGTGTATTTGTATTTTCCCTCCTGATTGGGTTGGGACTACGGCTGGCAGGAAAATGGCAGCCCATAGAAGAATAAGACACCGCCCCGCTTCCGAATTTGAGAGCGGGGTTTTTATGTGAATTTTAAGGGTTATGGTTGGAAATCTGTTAGTATATAGACAGGAAATTGTAATTTATTCTGGCACTTTATATGCACGGGTAATGGATAGTATGCTTGTTTAAGGTTAGTATCTTGATCAGAATACTATGGTTTTGACCAGACAGGGATTGAGTTGATGAATTTTTCAAAAGACCCGGTGATCCTGATAGCAGATGATAATCCAACAGTGCGTCAGACGATGGAAATCATGCTCGCTGATCAGGGTTTTTCTTTATATTATGCTGAAGATGGTCAGATAGCATATGATAAGGCCGTGGAAATTCAGCCTGATTTGATTTTATTGGACATCATGATGCCTGAGATGGACGGGTTTCAAGTTTGCCGCATGCTGCGAGATCATCCAGATTTACGCGAAGTCCCGATCGTTATGGTGACTGCACTAAATGATCGGGATTCCCGCCTTGCAGGTATCAAGGCAGGCGCAGATGATTTTATCTCAAAACCTTTTGATGTCTTGGAACTTTCAGCACGGGTGAAAACGATTTTGCGTCTGAACCGCTATAAAGTACTACAAAAAGAACGGGCACAATTTAAATGGGCGGTTGAAAAAGCGGGAGAGGGGTATTTGCTGATTGATCAGCATGATCATATTGTCTATGCTAACCAGAAAGCGCGGGATTTCCTTGGGTTGACGTTTGAAGAAGAAACCTCCAGTCAAATTACTTTCTCTGAAATTACCAAAAAGCAGTTTACACGCTATCCAACTTATCTGTGGGATGATTGGCGTGAGCCCAGCAATCAGCAGCGATATCTCATGATCCCTGAGACCAGCTCAAATCGCGCTTTTTGGTTGGAGGTGGATGTGTTTTCCGGGCTTGATGATGATCAGGTGAATGTGGTGAGTTTGCGAAATGTGAGTGGGGTAGTGAATGCTGAACAGGATTTCAAAAAATTCCACTACCTGATTTCACACAAGTTGAACACACCACTTAACGGGGTGTATGGGGTCGTAGAACTGCTCAATGCCTCTGCCGATGATATGTCCCGGACCGAAATCAACGAGCTTTCCCAGTTGGCATTGGTAAGCGCAGAGCGATTGCGGTCGGATGTGCAAGATATTCTGAATTATCTTCAGGCTCCTTCATCCGTGAAGAAGGGGAAAAATTTCCCATTGTTGAAAATTACAGAAATTGCACATGAGATTAGTAAGGACCTCGGATTAAACCTGCGGTTGTGCAGAATAGCTGCTGCTGTTCATAACAGCAGCATCGTGCTTTCGAAAGTGTCCTTTGAATTGATCTTGATGGAATTGTTTGAAAACAGCAAAAAATTCCATCCAGATCATGCCCCAAATATCAAAGTGATCATCAGCAAAATTGACGATGGCACCATCAGTATCAAGGTTGAAGATGATGGACTGCACCTTTCTGTTGAGCAGCGCGCCGCAATTGTTGAACCTTATCAACGGGTGGAAACGAAGTTTACCGGGGAAGTGTCGGGCTTTGGTCTGGGCATTCCGATGGTGGTCACAATTTTGCAGAGTGTTGGCGGCCGGCTGAATATTTATAACTCTCCCAATGGTCCGGGGTTGATCGTTGAGATGCTGGTGCCGGCGGGGATAAACGTAGCATACTAGGGGATTTTTGATTAACTGACTTCCTGATTCACTGAATCCTGTCGAATATCTGTTCCCTGAAACCCTGATACATTGTATAATCAGGGATATTAAGCCCTGACCAACCAATCTGTCAGCGGCATTTGGGAGTTTGAATCATGGCTGCAAATGAAACATCTGAATCAAAGGACTTTGTTCCGCGAGATTTTATCCGCACGATCATTGATGAGGATCTTGCCAATGGCAAGAACGATGGGCGGGTGCATACCCGTTTCCCGCCGGAGCCGAATGGGTACTTGCACATCGGGCATGCAAAGTCGATCTGCCTCAATTTTGGTATTGCGCAGGATTTTGGCGGATTGTGCAATTTGCGTTTTGATGACACCAATCCCTCCAAAGAGGATGTGGAATATGTTGACTCCATCCAGGATGACATCCGCTGGCTGGGCTTTGACTGGGAAGACCGTCTTTATTACGCCTCGGATTATTTCGAGCAGATGTACCAGTATGCCGTTCAGTTGGTTAAAAAAGGCAAGGCATTTGTGTGTGACTTGACCGCGGACGAGATGCGCGAATATCGCGGCACGTTGACCGAACCTGGCAAAAACAGCCCTTACCGCGACCGCCCGATTGAAGAGAACCTCGATTTGTTTGAGCGCATGCGCGCCGGGGAATTCCCCGATGGCACGCGCACCCTGCGCGCCAAAATCGATATGGCCTCGCCGAATATGAATATGCGCGATCCGATCATTTACCGCATCGTACATGAGTCCCACCACAACACTGGTGACGAATGGTGCATCTATCCGATGTATGATTTTGCCCACGGCATCGAAGATTCGATCGAGAGAATCACCCATTCTATCTGTACGCTTGAGTTTGAAGATCACCGCCCGTTGTATGACTGGTTCCTTGATGAGTTGGGCGTTTACCATCCACAGCAAATTGAGTTTGCCCGCCTGAACCTGAACTACACGGTCATGAGCAAGCGCAAATTCATCAAGCTGGTGCAGGATGGGCATGTGCGCGGATGGGATGATCCCCGCATGGTGACCATCTCCGGCATCCGCCGGCGGGGTTATACACCGTCATCGATCCGCAAGTTTGCCGAGCGGGTAGGGGTTGCCAAGAACAACAGTGTAATCGACATGGCCTTGCTGGAGCATACCATCCGTGATGAACTGAACGACACTGCGCCGCGGGTGATGGCTGTACTGCGTCCGTTGAAAGTGGTGCTCACCAATTACCCCGAAGACAAGACAGAGCGTTTCGAAGTGCAGGACTTCCCGCATGATGCTGAACGCAATCAGGTGCGCACGGTTCCTTTCTCACGTGAGATTTATATCGAGGAGACGGACTTCATGGAAGAGCCGGCACGTAAATTCTTCCGCCTGGCCCCTGGCAAGGAAGTCCGCCTGATGGGCGCATATTACATCACCTGTGATGAAGTGGTGAAGGACGAGGATGGCACGTGTGGTGGAATTGCGCTGCACGTATGACCCCGAATCCCGAGGTGGTACAAGCCCGGATGGCCGCAAGGTGAAGGGTACTTTGCACTGGGTCTCGGCAGAACATGGCGTGGCAGCTGAAGTGCGCCTGTATGACAAGCTGTTCCTGGTGGAGAACCCCAACAAGGCGCCTGATGGTGAGGATTTCACTGCGCATTTGAATCCTGAGTTCGCTGGAAGTACTCATCGGCTGCATGGTAGAGCCTGGCCTGGCCGACGCCACGCTGGATGACCGCTTCCAGTTCATCCGTCACGGGTATTTCTGTCTGGACTCCGGTGATTCAAAGCCGGATGCGCTGGTCTTCAACCGCACGGTTTCGCTGCGTGATACCTGGGCGAAGATGAAAAAGTAAGAATACAGAATTCCTTGAAGAGCCTCCCGCTGATTGAGCGGGAGGTTTTTTTGTTGCTGGTAATGCTGCTAATGCTTGTCTTTATCCTCTCACGGCAAATGGTGGAGGGTGCGATTCCTCCACTGACCTGATTTTGCATATCCTCCCAGCGACGGGGCTAAGACGGGCCTTGAGACCCATCCCAAATTGTAGGCATTTCGACTATCCTTTATAAGACGAAATCAAATCAACATTAACGAGGGATAGCATGAAAAAAACAGGTAAAAAAATCTGGATCATTGCCGGTGTGATCGCAGCGGTGGTGGTTCTCTTTGTGTTCTTGGTCAATCCGATGCTTCAGGCAAGGGCAGCAGCAAATTCTGATGAAATCCAGACGGTGGAGATCAGCCGCGACAACCTGGTGGCTGAAGTGGGTGGTACCGGCACGGTGCGCGCAAATCAGTCAGTGCAGTTGAGCTGGCAGACGAGCGGCCGCGTGGATGATGTGCATGTGGCCTTGTTGGACAACGTGCAGACCGATGAGCATTTGGCTGAGCTGCTGGAAAGTTCGCTTTCGCAGAGCATTATTCTTTCAGAATCCGAGCTGATCAATGCGGAGCGCAGGCTGGATGATTTGCTGGCTTCAAACGCTACCACGGCCCAGGCACAGCTTGCCCTGGCCAAAGCGGAGATTGCCCTGGAAGATGCTGAGGAGGACCGCGAAAGCAAAAAATACCAGCGTGCCAGCTCAGCCACGCTGGACGGCATCCGCGCGGATCTGATCCTGGCACAGCAGACTTTGGATGATGCCAAGGAGTTTTATTCTGCATTTGAAGACAGTGCCGAGACCGATGTTGGTCGGGCGGCGGCGCTCAGCCAGCTTTCGAATGCCCAAAAAGCCTATGACCGTGCGAATTACAATCTGCAATATGCCGAAGCCTTGCCAGAAGCGAATGAGGTTGCAGAGGCGGAAGCCGAGGTGGAAGTCGCACAGGCCAATCTGGCCGATGCTCAGCGCGAATGGGAGCGTGTTAAGGAAGGCGCTGATGATGATGACATCACAGCCGCGGAGGCGCAGGTATCTGCCGCTCAGGCTGCGTATGATCTGCGCTATATCACCGCACCTTTTGCAGGAACAGTAACGGATATGGATTTGCTGCCTGGTGACCAGGTGACGATGGGGACATACGCCATGCGTGTGGATGATCTGAGTCGTTTGCTGGTTGAAGTGGGCGTGCCGGAAGTAGATATTAACCTGATTGCCATCGGACAGCCTGTGCGCCTGACATTCGACGCCATTCAGGGCGAGGAATACAATGGCGAGGTGGTTAAAGTGGCCCAGGTGGGCACAGTAACCCAGGGCGGTGTGGACTTCACCGTAACGATTGAATTGACCGATCCTGATGAACTGGTGCGCCCCGGCATGACGGCGGCTGTGAATATCATTACCTATGAATTGAGTGACATCCTGATCATACCCAATCGCTCGGTGGAACGTGTGGATGGCAAGCAGGTTGTTTACAAAGTGGTGGATGGCAAGTATGAACCTGTGGAAGTCACCCTGGGTGCTTCGCAGGACAGCTATAGCCAGGTGCTTTCCGGTGACCTAAAAGAAGGCGATACGATTGTGGCCAATCCTTCTAAATTGACGGATGTGATGGATGCGATGCCTGGTGCGCCGCGCCCTGGCGCTGGCGGCGGAGGGTTCTAATGAGTGATGTTGTTATTCAAGCCCGCGATCTGGTCAAGAGTTACCAGATGGGTGAAATTGAAGTGCATGCCCTGGCAGGCGTGAGCTTCGACATCCAGCGCGGAGAGCTGCTTTCGATCATGGGGCCTTCGGGTGCTGGTAAGTCGACGTTGATGAATATCCTCGGCTGCCTATCCCTGCCGACCAGCGGGAGATTTCATCCTTGACGGCGAGCATGTATCAGATCTGACACAAGATGAGCTGGCCGACATCCGCAACCGCAAGGTGGGCTTTGTGCTTCCAGAGCTTCAATTTGCTGTCGCGGTCCACGGCGCTGGCGAATGTGACCCTACCCATGCGGTATGCCGGCGTCTCGGAACCTGAGCGCAACGAACGTGCGCGCAAAGCCCTGGAATCAGTAGGGCTGGGGGACCGGGTACACCATAAGCCAACCGAACTTTCCGGCGGCCAGCAGCAGCGCGTGGCGGTTGCCCGCGCTCTGGTGAACAATCCGGCCATCCTGATGGCTGATGAGCCAACAGGTAATCTGGATTCAAAATCAGGACGGGAGATCATGGATTTGCTCCTTTACCTTGAACCGCGAACAAGGTGTAACCGTGATTGTCGTTACCCATGACCCCGAGATCGGCGCAGAGGCACATCGCATCATCAAACTGAAAGATGGTTTACTGGAGAGTGGCGCATGAATATTGGCGGTGTGATCATGGAGGCTTTAGAGAGCCTTAATGCAAACAAAATGCGCTCAGGTTTGACGATTATTGGTATGGTGATTGGCGTAGGCGCGGTGATTGCGATGCTGTCTTTGGGAGAAGGGGTGCAGGCGAGCATTACCGGTGAGATCAACAGCATGGGCAGCAACTTGATGTTCGTTTTTTCCGGCAATGATGGGGAAGAGGTCCGCAATGTGGAGCCTTTGAAGGAGGCCGATGTAGATGCGCTCAACGATCCATTTCAACGCCCCTTCTGTGGGCAAGGCAGTTGCTTCGCTTGGTGGAAATGTTGAGGCATCCTTATGGTGGCGAAGTCGGGCTCCTATAGTCTGACGGGGACGACAACGGACTATGCCAGTGTGCGCAGTATTGAAGTTGAATGAAGGTGAATTTTTAACCGAGGAGCACCAGCTTGGTCGTGGCATCGGTGGCTGTGATCGGCCCGGATGTGGCAGAGCAGTTGTTTGACCGCACAGAAGATGTGGTGGGCGAGACCATTCGCCTGGACGGCCAGCCATTCCGCGTGATCGGCCTGACCGAAGCGAAAGGCGGCGGTGCGATGGGCAGTGAAGATGATATTATCATCGTTCCTCTATCCTCAGCACGCACGCGTCTGGTTTCCCGTGACGAATATGGGCAGGTGGATGTGATTTTCATCCAGGCAGTGGATGCAGGATTCGGTGAATGCTGCTACAGACGAGGTAAGCGAATATCTTCGTGACCGTCATCGTATCGACCCGGGTGAAGCGGATGACTTCACGATTTTTACCCAGAGATTCTGTTGCCGAGATGGCAGAGAGCATTACCAATGTATTGATCATCTTCCTGGGCGGCGTGGCTGGTATTTCTCTGCTGGTGGGTGGTATCGGTATTATGAACATCATGCTGGTCTCGGTGACCGAGCGCACACGCGAGATTGGACTGCGCAAGGCGCTGGGTGCGCATAAGTCGCATATCCTCACTCAATTCCTGACCGAGTCGGCTTTATTGAGTTTGATCGGCGGCGTGTTGGGGATCCTGCTGGGGTGGGGGCTGGCGGTAGGGGTTGGCATTTATCGCAGAGAGCGAATGGTACGGATATTTCTCCGGTCTTCACTGCCAATTCGATCCTGCTGGCGACGTTGTTCTCGGCTGCGGTGGGCATCTTCTTTGGCATTTACCCCGCCAACCGCGCGGCCAGTCTGGAGCCGGTGGAGGCGTTGCGCCATGAATAAATCGACCTTCAAAAATGGCTGGCGCAAGGCATTGATGACTGCTGTGTTGGTCTCCCTGCTCTGGACATCAGATCAGGTATCGGCGGCGCCGCACGCGGTGATTGAGCCGGATGAGCCTGTGCTGGCGGTTGACCTGAATGAGAATAGCAAAAGCTCGTCGCCGGATCACTTGCTGGCTGTTGGTGGAGACTCTGTTCTTCGCTGCGGACAGCACCGAGACTGGTGTGGAACTATGGCTGAGCCTACCGCCCTATGATGCGGACAGCACCCGTCTGGTGGCAGACATCTTCCCCGGCGAGGGGAACAGCAACCCGGCTGGACTGGCTGCTGTAGGCGAGACGGTTTTTTTCCAGGCGCGGGGCACCAGCGGCGGTGTGGAATTATGGCTGACTGAGCCCCCGTACTACTCGGCGCGGATGGTGACCGACCTGAACCCGAATGGGGATTCGAATCCCGAATGGCTGACCGGCGTTGGTAATGCTTTGTTCTTTGTGGCGGAAGGAATTGGCAGCGGGCGCGAGGTATGGAAGACCCAACCGCCATATACAGAAGTATCCCTGGTGGAGGATGTGTTTTCCGGCGGGGCCAGCTCTAACCCGAAGCGCCTGACCGCGCACGGCTGGACGTTGTTTTTCGTGGCGCACGACAGCAGCGGGGAGGAACTTTTCAAGAGCATCCCGCCCTATAACAGTGCCAGCACGGAGCGCGTAAAGCAGATCAACGCGGAGGGCTATGCCTCCCCGGATTCATTTGCTTTCATCGATGACACCCTATTCTTTGCGGCAACAGACCGCGATGGCCACCGTGAGTTGTGGAAGTCACGCCCGCCCTATGACGAGTACAGTACCGAGCTGGTGGACGAGTTCGATGAGCGCGATTACAGCTCAGAAGCTTTCGACCTGCATGCTGCCAACGGCACCCTGCTTTATACGGGGTACCGCCTAATGAGCGGCTTTGAGCTGCGCAAGGTGGAGTATCCCTACACGGCCACGTACATGTCACGCGTAGAAGATATTGGGACCGGATTTTTTAGCTCCATGCCGGACAAGAAGATGTCGATCGATGGCACGGTGTTCTTCATCGCGGATGATGGCGTGAACGGGCAGGAGTTGTGGAAGTCTGAATATCCTTATACCGAAGAAGTCAACTGACCTGGTGAAGGACATTCGCCCGGGCAGCGCCGCATCGCAGATCTCGGATCTGACCGCGGCGGGAGATACGCTTTTCTTCCGCGCTGATGATGGCGAATTTGGCATGGAGCTATGGCAATCTGCGCCGCCGTATAATGAAAACAGCACGGCTCGGGTGGGCGATATCCAGCGCGGGGGCAGTTCCTCGCCCACGGACTTGACAGCTATCCATTCTTCGCTGATCTTCGCAGCAGGGAACATGGATTATGGACGTGAGCTGTGGAAGGTGGGCCGGTTCTACGGTTTGCCCAACTCCGGCTTTGCGCCGGACCAGGTGACCGCCCTGCCTGAGCAGCCTGCTGTGCAGGAATACCAGACAATGGAAACGATGATGCCTCACTATCCCGGATCTGGGTGTGGCAACGGAGATCGTGGGCGTGCCCCTGGGCACCACTGGCTGGGATACGACCTGGCTGGGAGCCAGTGCCGGGTATCTGGCAAGCACAGCTTTCCCCACACATGCGGGTAATACCGTCCTTACGGCGCATGCCGTGCTGGAAAACGGCCAGCCGGGGCCTTTCCATGACCTGGTGTCCCTGAATTGGGGCGACCGGATTGAGGTGCAGGCCTGGGGCGAGCGCTTTGTATATGAAGTGCGCAGCCAGCAGGTGGTTTCGCCGGATGATGCCAGCCCGCTGGCGCATGAAGACCTGGATTGGCTGACCCTGATCACCTGCCATGATTATGATCCTGAGACAGGAGATTATGCCAGCCGCCTGGTTGTACGTGCTGTGTTGATCGAGGTCGTGCCGGAATAAACTATACGTTGACTATTTCCCTGAAGCGGGGTCGGCCACTCCCTCGGCCGAATACACCCCATCCTAACCTTCCCCAAAAGAACTACATTTTTGGGGAAGGCATTTGTTAAATTTAGTGGGGGTGGTTTTTGAAGATGGATTATTTTCCTTATGCTGATGGAAGCGGAAATTAATCGCGTGTAGATAAATCATTGTACGGCAAGCCGATCACTTTAGTGGTTATGCCGGTGGAGAAAATGGCTGGGGGAGTGAAGTGATGCTAACGCATGAGGGTGGACGGTGGTACTGCACCCCATCCTAACCTTCCCCAAAAGAACAGCGTTTTTGGGGAAGGAGTTTGTTAATGGTTTGTGCGGGTATTTCTTAAGGTTGTAACTTAAGTTTGCTGATTGGAAAAGCAATGCGTGTAGATGAGTAATTGTACGGCAAGCCGACCACTTTAATGGTTATGGCTTATGGGGAGAATGGCAGAAGTCGTTCCTGCAAGGGGATGTCAGTTGTCCTTGCGCACGATGCCTTCCCGCCAGGCGAAGACGGCGGCCTGGGTGCGGTCGGAGAGGTGCAGCTTGTTGAGGATATTGCTAACGTGGCTTTTGACGGTCTTCTCGCTGATTACCAGGGCTTCGGCAATTTGGGCGTTGGACATACCGTCCGCGATGCGGCGCAGGACTTCCTGTTCGCGCTCGGTGAGGGCATTATAGGAATTGATCGCTTGATCCTGATCACCGCGCAGTTCGGCCATCATTCGGCTGGCAACTTTGGGGTGTACGGTGGCTTCGCCGCGGGATGCGCTGCGGATGGCTTCGGCCAGTTCCTGCGGTTCAATGTCCTTGAGCAGGTAGGACAGCGCCCCGGCCTTGATGGCGGGGAAGATGTGGGTATCTTCGTGATAGGAGGTGAGCACGATCACCTGCGAACGCGGGCTGACGCGCCGCACGCGCCAGGTGGCTTCAACCCCGTCCATCTGGGGCATCAGCAGGTCCATGAGGACTACGTCCGGGGCCAGCTTTTCGGCCAGTTCCACGGCTTCTTTGCCGGAGGCAGCTTCGCCGACGACTTCAATGTCTTTTTGTGCCGAGAGGTAGGCAGCCACGCCGCCGCGCACGATGGCGTGGTCATCGACCAGCATGACAGTGATCTTGTTTTCACTCATTGGGGTTCTCCTCTTGAGGTCTTGAGCGGCAGGCTGAAGATGAGCCGCGTGCCGTTTTCTCGAGCTGATCATTTCCAATTGTCCGCCTTCGGCCTGGATGCGTTCCCGCATGGAGTGCAGGCCCATGCCCTTGTGTTCCTGCGTCGGTGTCAAAGCCGCGCCCGTTGTCGCTGATCTCCATCAGCAGCTGGGTGGTGTTGAAATGCAGGATCACGCTGGCTGCTGTGGCGCTCACTGTGGCGATTGATGTTGGAAAGGCTTCCTGGGTGATACGGAAGAGGGCTTGTTCGGTTTCTTTGGGCACGCTGCCACTGCCTTCCACCTGGAAGATGGTGGGGATATTGCTGCGTTTTTCCCAATCGCTGATGTGTTCGCGCAGGGCTTCACCAGTCCCTGGTCTTTCAAGCTGCACCGGCCGCAGGGTATGGATGAGGGTGCTCAGTTCTCCCTGCGCCTGGCGTGAAAGCTGGTTGGCGGATTCCAGCTCGCGGCGGGCCTGTTCGGGGTTTTCTTCCCATTGCAGTTTGGCTCGCGCCGAGGGTCATGGTGATGGCGAAGACCTGCTGTTTGACGCTGTCATGCAGTTCGCGCGCCAGACGGTTGCGTTCTTCCAGGGCGGCCAGATTTTGCCTGGTTTCCATCATGTTTTGCAATTCCAGTGACATGTGGTTAAGCCCATCCGCCAGTTCGCTGATCTCGTCGCCGGTATTGTCATTGACGCTGACGGAGAAATCACCCTTGCCCCCAGGCAGCGGCGGCGTCGGAAAGTCTGTTCAGACGGCGGGTGAGCCAGCGCGCCATGATCAAGCCAAAAAAGATGCCAATCACGCCTGCGATGGCAAAGAAGAATGCCAGGGTTGGGACGAAAGCTTGCAAGCCAAGCTGAATGGTTTCCTGAAAAGTGATGGGGGATAATCTGTGCAAAAATGATCCCGACCAGATCTTCATTGTTGAAAAATGGGAACAGCGACGGATAATTTTTTGTTATCGTTGACGTGATACATTTCTGCTGCATCGGTGTCAATATCTTTTACTCTGTTGATCAGCGCTGCTTCTTCGGATGAGATGCTTGTCAGGATGGGAATATTTTCTTCAATGATTTCGGTTTGGTTGGATGCGAGAACAAAACCGGATCTGATCCAGGATGACAAGCACACTCTTGCTCATGCTGAAGGGAATGGCTACATCCATTTCTGTCTCATACAGGCGACCGCCCGGTCCTCTGATGTTCATGAGCCAGTCTTTGATGGTTTCCTGGTCGGGCGGATCCTGGGTGAGGGCTGGAATCAGTGTGTTGGCTTCTTCGCGGATCACCCGGATGGCGGCCAGGGGCAGTTCGGGCTGGTTTTGGGCAAAGGAGGCAAGCCCCATGAAGAAAATTAATTCGATCAGAAACAGGGCAGTCACAGTAACCAGGGTATAGCCCAGGGTCAGTTTCCACTGCAGGCGTTTCATGGGGGAAAAGAATTGGCGGATTTTGTTCATATTTAGATTCTACCCCAGAACGCCCAGAGATTTTTCCAGCAGAAAAAGGGCCAGTACAGGCAAGAAAAGCTGCGGAATGCCGGTGTCAGCGATGCAGATATCGATATTCCAAGGATAATCGCTGTTTGTAAAGTTGCAATCGGTCTGAGGGTCGGAGATTGCGCCCAACCAGCGATGGGTTTGGGAAGAAACAGGTAATTTATTTCAGAATGTTAAAGAAACCGGCCGCCGCGTTTGTATTTTTGATGTCTTCGCTATACAATATGTTTACGATTCCAGTTGATCTTCATTGACAGATCAGACGTGTTGGCAATTCCGATCCGCACGGATGCGTGAGAGGACTTAATTTAGTGTTTTATTCATAGAGGAAATATGAAAAAAGTTGTTGCGTGTGCGTTGGGCGAATGCGTCCATGTGGCCGGCGTGATGAATTTCCTTCGCCTGGCAGAGCAGGCCGGCTGGCGGACGGTCTTTCTGGGCCCGGCTGTGTCTGTCGGAGCGATCTTGCAGGCCGCCAGAGAAGAAAAGGCGGATCTGGTGGCGGTTTCTTACCGCCTGACGCCGGAGACCGGCGAGCGCCTGCTGGGCGAGTTTGCCGAAGCGCGGACGAACTGCGCGGGCAGGGGATGCGGTTTGCTTTTGGCGGCACACCGCCGGTGGCAGAACGCGCGGCAGCAGATGGGTTTCTTTGAGCATGTCTTTGACGGCAGCGAGACCAGTGAAGAAGTCATTGGCTTTCCTGCGCGGGAAACAGCTGGACGCCTGAATGAGACCAGTTATCCGCAGACCACCGTCGAACGCATCACTGGAAAGCGCCTTATCCCATCCTGCGCCATCATTTTGGCTTGCCGACGATGGAGGCCACGATTGACGGGATTGCGAAGATCGCCGAAGTCGCGCCTGCTGGATGTGATCTCGCTGGGCATTGACCAGGACGCGCAGGCAAACTTTTTCCATCCCGAACGGCAGGAACCCGCGCCGAACAGGAGCGGGGGGCGTGCCGGTGCGCAGCGCGACAGGATTACCGTGCTCTGTTCCAGCCAGCCGGCGCGGAAATTATCCGCTGCTGCGCACCTATTCCGGCACCGATGATTTCATCCGACTGGCGGAGATGTATGTCGAGACGATCAACATCGCCTGGTGCGCGATCCCCCTGTTCTGGTTCAACCAGATGGACGGGCGCGGCCCGTGGGATCTGGAAGGCTCGATCCGCGAGCACCAGAAGGTGATGGCGCTGGTATGGGGAACGCGGCATTCCGGTGGAGCTGAATGAGCCGCACCATTGGGGCATGCGCGATGCGCCGGATGTGGTCTTTGTGGTTTCGGCCTACCTCTCGGCGTACAACGCCCGCGCATTTGGCGTGCGGGACTATATTGCCCAGATGATGTTCAACAGCCCGCCCGGGCTTTCGGACGCGATGGACCTGGCCAAGATGCTGGCGGTCCTTGAGTATGATTGAGCCGTTGCGAGGACGATGATTTCCGCATCTGGCGGCAGACCCGCACCGGGCTGCTCAGCTATCCGCTGGAGGCGAATGCGGCCCGCGCGCACCTGGCGGCCAGCGTGTATCTGCAGATGGCGTTGCGACCGCATATCGTGCACATGGTCGGGCACACCGAAGCGCACCATGCCGCGACAGCCGAAGACATGATCGAGGCCTGCCGAATGGCGCGCCGCGCGATCGAGAATGCGCTGAACGGCCAGCCGGATATGACGGCAGATGAACGCGTCCAGGCCCGCAAAGCGGAACTGGTGCAGGAAGCGAGGGTCACCCTGCATGCGATCGCCGACCTGGCCTCGGCAGGCACATGCAGATCCGTTGACTGACCCGGACTACCTGGCAAAGGCGGTCACACGGCATCCTGGATGCGCCGCACCTGAAGCAATAATCCATTTGCCAGGGGCTGGTGCAATCAACACGTATGATCAATGGCGCCTGTGAGGCGGTGGATGCTGCACGGTCAGTCCGCTGATCTGAGCAAATACGTATCGGTTTATATAACCTGGAGGAGTTGATGATGACATATCCAACAAAATATACAGTGATCGGCGCCGGCCATGGCGGAAAGTCGATGGCCGCCCATCTGGCCTCATGGGCAAAGAGGTGACGGTGTATAACCGCACCTACGCCCATATTGAGATGATCGCCAGACCGCGGAGGGATTGAGCTGGAAAGCTATGAGGGCGGACCGCACGGCTTTGGCAGAATTGAAACTGGTCACATCAGATATGGAAGAAGCGCTGAAGGATGCGCAGGTGATCATGGTGGTGGTGCCGTCCTCGGCGCACGCGATATTGCGCGACTGGCATGGCGCCGT
The DNA here is from genome assembly GCA_963753895.1 of uncultured Chloroflexia bacterium. Classification (GTDB taxonomy): domain Bacteria; phylum Chloroflexota; class Anaerolineae; order Anaerolineales; family Anaerolineaceae; genus SMBSF63. The sequence goes on from CAVWEE010000005.1 coordinate 43,567, forward strand.
ATTTGAAGGATGGGCAGATCATGATCCTCAATCCCGGCCGCACCTGCGGCGCGATTGAGTTTGATATGTCGCTGGAAGAGTGCAATGTACGGCCGACGTGACCATCGCCGAGGCGGAGACCTTTATCTATGCCAGCCGCTCAGACGGCCCGGCGCAGGCGCGCATTTTCCGCACCAAGAACGCCGTGCCGCTGGCGGCCCTGCCGGCCACCCGTACAGCAGAGCGTGCTGGAAGCGATCAATGATGTATATCCCGCAATTCATTGACGGGGTCAATGTGCTGCAACACCGGCCTGAACAATATGGGCGCAATCTTCCATCCGGCGCTGACCATCCTCAATGCCGGACGGATTGAGTCCACGCAGGGCGATTTTCAGTTCTATATCGACGGGGTGACACCATCGGTGGCGCCGTTTTGGAAGCGCTTGACCGCGAACGGGTGACGGTGGCTGCCAGCATCGGCATCCGCGCCCGCACGGCCATGGAATGGCTGAGATGGCATACAATGTGACCGGGGACGAACTTGCACGAAGCGATCCACAACCAGAGCCGGATATTATGGGATCAAAGCGCCCAGCACGCTCAACCACCGCTATATCTTTGAGGATGTCCCGATGAGCCTGGTGCCGATCGCGGCGATGGGGCAGCGGTACGGGGTCATCGGTGCGCGGCGATGGACAGCATGATCCGCCTGGCCTGCATCATCCACCAGACCGATTACTGGCGCCGCGGGCGCACGCTGGACAAGCTGGGCATTGATGATTTCTCGAGCATCGAGATGCTGCGCTATGTGAACGAAGGGATCAAGCCGGAGTATTAGGGTTTGCTTTTCTTTGTGGCCTTCGCTAAAATCATTTCATGAATACGATGCCTGTCATCCAGCCCAATGACGTGGGCCTGATCCTGTCATACCAATGCAACAGCAACTGCGCGCATTGCATCTATAACTGCGGGCCGCGCTGGAAGGATTGGGCCGGCGAGGAGACGGTGCGCCAGGCACTGGAGGCAATGCAGGTCTGGCAGCCGGATGTGCAGGTGCATATCACCGGCGGGGAGCCTTTCCTGCGTTTTCCGCTTGCTGCTGTATGCGGTGGAGACGGCCCGCGAGCTGGGGATTGCCGTGTATCTGGAAACCAATGCGGGCTGGGCGGTGCGCGAAGACCTGGTGGACGATCAACTGCGCCAGCTTCGTCAGGCCGGGCTGGCGGCGGTGTTGATCTCCTGCTCGCCGTTCCATGCGGAAAGCATTCCCCCTGAGCGCACGATGCGTCTGATCAGCAAGGCGATCGAAGTCTTTGGCATGCAGCGGGTGATCGTGTATCAGTCGCAGTGGCTGGAGCAAATGCGCCAGTTCGGGGATGACCTTCCCACGCCCTTGGAACGGTACACGGAGGAATTTGGGGCCGAGGCGGCAGGGCGCATGTTCTGGCAGGGGTATGGCTTGATGGGCGGCGGACGCTCCGGTTATCGTTTGGGGCATCTCGTGCCGGGGAAAGCGCCTGAGGCATTTCGGCTCGAAAGCTGCCGCTGGGAAATCCTGCACGGCCGCCATTCCCACATGGACCTGTACGGCAATTTCATCCCTGCTTTTTGCGGCGGGCTGAGCCTGGGGGACTGGCACGATCTGCCGGGATTGATCGCGTCTTATCAGGCCGGTGAGGCTCCGCCTTTGCTGACGCGCCTGATCGAGGGCGGTTCGTATGGGCTGTTCACCTGGGCGCGGGAAGAATATGGCTATCAGCCGCTCCCGCAGGGCTACGTGGACAAATGCCACCTGTGCGTGGATGTGCGGCGGCATTTATATACGATTGGCGGCTTTGAAGAATTGCAGCCGGAAGGGTTTTATTCTGATCCGGTTTGATGGATAATGGAAGTATGAGAAGAAACTGGATTGTCTTTTGGATCGTTTGCGGCGTTTTCCTCGCAGGCTGTACAGCGGGGTCGGCGCTTGAAGAGGAGGATTTTATGACACTGGAAATCACCAGCCCGGCATTTGCGCATGAGCAGGGCATCCCTGAATTGTATACCTGCAAGGGGAAGAATATTTCCCCGCCTTTGCAGTGGTCGCAGCCGCCAGCGGGAACGCAGAGTTTTGTGCTGATCATGGACGATCCCGATGCGCCGATTGGCACCTGGGATCACTGGCTGGTTTTCAACCTGCCCGCTGAAACGCGCGAGCTGGCGGAAGCGGTGTCCAGCCTGCCGTCAGGCGCGCAGCCCGGACGCAACAGCTGGCAGCGAAATGATTATGGCGGGCCCTGCCCTCCCGGCGGCGCACGGCACCGTTATTTCTTTAAGTTGTATGCGCTGGACACGCGCCTGGATTTGCCGGATGGAGCGCGCAAGGCGAAGCTGGAGAAGGCGATGGAGGGGCATATCCTCGCGCAGGCGGAGTTGATCGGGATTTATAAGCCGTAGAGAAAGGTTGTGCAGGGGCGACGCATGCTTCGCCCCTACGATATCGCTTTTACTCACATCCCCGCAGATCGTATAACCTGCGAAAGCGCGGCTCGCGCTTGGCGGTGTTTTCATCTATCAGGAGCACACACTCATCTTGCAGTGATTCCTGCACTGCCTGCGGGAGTCCATCCCAGTACAGTTCATCGACATACAGATAGTCATAGCCCGCCGCGACGAGGCCGTCGAGCCAGGGTTCTTTTTGCAGGGCGCGCCACTCGGGTTTGACTTCATACCAGGTGGCGTAGGAGTCGCTGACGCGGGCAAAGAGGGTTGGCGAGCGCGAGGGCAGGGGGTCGAAGACCATGCTGCCTTCTTCCAGTTTATCCCAGTGGTTTTCCATCATCTTCACGTCCAGCGGGTCGATGAAGTAGCTGAGTACCGGCTGCTGGATGGCGAAGAACTCGGTGGTCAGATAGACCAGCCCGCTGACCAGGAGCAGCGCGCCCGCCGTCCCGGCCGCCAGTTTCGCGCCGTCTTTGCGATGGCGTGCCCAGTTCCAGGCCAGGGGGACGAAGAAGAGCATTGACAGGTCGGCAAAGGTGTACAGGCGCACGGTGTTGCGCACGCCGGTTGAGCCGGTGAAGTTGACGAAGAGCATGGCAAGGGAGATGACGCCGGACAGCACCAGGGCGGCTTCGTACCAGCGTTCGGCGCGCCAGGCTTTCCAGCCCCAGATCACCAGCAGGGGGAGGATGAGGATGGACGGGCCGATCTCCAGCAGGGCGGTGAGCAGCTGCCAGGGGTTGAACAGGGACAGTTCGCCCAGTTGGGTGGAGATGATCTCCGGCGGCCAGGCGAGGGCAAAGCCGAGGGTTTGATAGGATGTGCTTTGTGCGCCGGTGAAGAGGGCGCTGATCTTGCTGGCGAGGGTGTCGGTGAGCGCGCCGCCCTGCAGCAGGGCAAAGACTGTGCCGATGGCTGCCGCCAGCAGCCAGGATTTGAATTCGGGCGGGAATTTGAGACTGCGCTGGCGGATGGCGGTGAGTACGGTCAGCAGGCCCCAGGCGGCGGTCATCAAGACCAGGAAGGTCTCGGACATCAGGCCGGTGGCGCCGATCAGGAAGATGGTGACGACCAGCGCCCATTTATTGCGCCAGCGGTTGAAGGTCAACAGCAGGAGGAAGATCACGGCGGAGTTGATCGTGCTGTTGCTGGCAAACATGCTCATGGCACTGTTGCCGATCAGGCCGTTGCCAAAGGCAAAGGAGAAGGGACGCGGGCCGCCGCCTTCGAGCGCCCAGTTGTTCATCAAGGCTTCGGCCAGGGTCGGGGCGGTGTTGGCGCCCGATCCGATCAGGGTGATGTGCGCTGACAGGCGGGCGAGGATGCCCGGCGGGATGAGCAGGAGCAGCCAGCGCGTGCCGGAGCCGAGGGCAGTGACCAGGCCGGTCAGGGCGCCGGCCACCTTGCTGCGGGTCATGCGGTAGCCCCATAGGCCGGCGGCGGTGATCGTCAGGGCATACACCAGGGCGCGCGCCAGGTCAAAAGCGGTCCACACATACAGGCCGCTGATGCGGATCACCTGGGCGGTGAAGAGCATCACGAAATAGTGGTAGGAGTAGGTAACATTGGGTGCGAGGCTGTAAATGGGGGGGATGTTTCCGGCGGCGATCATCGATACGGTTGGAATATTGGCAAAATCGTCGTAGATGGCAAAGCCGCGGGAGATGAGGAAGCTAACCCCGAACAGGAGCAGGAAGACGGCCATTTGCACCGGGCGGACCTTGATCTGGAGCAGGCTTTTCCAGCCGTTTTTCAGGTTGAGCAGCAGCCCGGCGGCAAAGACCAGCACGGCGCACAGCCAGAAAGCCAGCGTCATGGGCATCACCCGGCCGATAAAGTTGGCGAGGATGGTTTCGATGATCAGCCCAATGAGGATGCCGAGAATGACTTCCTCGCGGGGTTCCAGGCGGAAGGCGCGGCGCACGATCCAGATGCCGCCCAGGCTCCACAGGCCGAGCCAGATTAGCAGATAGAGTGCGTATTCAGGGTTGGCAGAGAGTGAAAACATAGGGCGCTCCCACAAGATAGACTGATTTTGTGAAACTATACCATAAGAGGGATGGATTGATGAGTGAAATAGGATCAAAAAAATCTGTGCTTTGATGTATAATTAAGATAATAATGGTGTGAATTATAGCGAGTGTTTTAGGCAGGAGGCTGCTATGGCTATTTTGCGACAGGTTGTCAGAAAGATCATTCCGCAGTGGGTTTCAGAAGGTGCGGGGGTGCGTTTGCGGCGCAGCATTGCCACGCCCACATTGGATTATCTTGACCCTTTTTTGCTGTTTGATCATTTTGGGTCTGAAGACCCCCAGGATTATCTGGCCGGATTTCCGATGCACCCGCATCGCGGGATCGAAACGGTTACTTATATGCTGGCGGGAAAAGTCAGTCATCAGGACAGCATGGGCAATCAGGGCACGATTCAGGCTGGGGATGTGCAGTGGATGACGGCTGGCGGGGGGATCATGCATGAAGAAATGCCTGGCTCTGAGGAGGGCCGCATGGAGGGTTTTCAGCTATGGGTGAACCTGCCTGCCAGCCACAAGATGATGCCGCCCCGGTATCAGGAGATCAGGGCTGAGGATATTCCTCTGGTCGAGCGGCCGGATGGCACCCGCATCCGCGTGATTGCCGGGGAGGTGGACGGTGTGCGCGGACCGGTGACTGAGGTGCTGGCCGATCCGACCTACCTGGATGTGACGGTGCCGCTGGGCGTGACTGCCAGGTTTTCCATCCCGACAGGGCATACCGCCTTTGTGTATGTCTTCAGCGGGGCGGGGCGGATAGGCGGGCAGGATGTTGATGAGTCTCCTCAACTGCTTGTGCTGGGAGAAGGCGATCTGATGGAAGCCACCGGGTTGTATACGGCGCTGCGGTTTCTACTGGTGATGGGGCATCCCCTGGGTGAGCCGATTGCCCGCTATGGTCCGTTTGTGATGAACACCCAGGAAGAGATCCGCCAGGCATTGCAGGACCTGCGCAACGGCACTTTTGTGCAATAGAAAAGGCGTCCCCAATTCATTTATGTCGAATTGGGGACGTGTTGTTTGAATGGCATGTTGTTGTCTTGTGAAGTTTACGTCCAGGATTCCCGATAGTCTTCAATATATTGGCGCAGGGTGATGGGGTCACGGCCGGTGAGTTGTTTGAACCCATCGGTCACCTTGTTTGCCATGCCAAAGCGGGTGGAGGTGTACAGCCCGGCCATCACCAGGGCGAATTCACGATTGACGCCTTTTTTGGTTTGCGTGCGAATGAAGCGCAGCAGCGAAGGGCTGCGGTAGCGGATATCCCGCCCCAGCACTTTGCTGAAGAGGGCGGTTACCTGGTTGTAGTCCAGGGCTTCCGGGCCGGTCAGCTCGTAGGCTTTGTTCTCATGGCCTGCTTCGGTCAGGGCAAGAGCGGCCACTGCGGCGATGTCGCGCACGTCGATGAAGCTGGTCTTGCCTTTGCCAACTGGCACAGCAATCTCGTTGTCATCTTTGATCTCGCTGCGGTGGGTGGTGTTCAGGTTCTGCATGAAGAAGCTGGGCCGCAGGAAGGTCCAGGCGACATCACATTGCAGCAGGTACTGCTCGACCTTGTAATGGGGGACGATCTTGTTCTTCTCGATCCCGATCAGGGAGAGGAAGACGATGTGTTTGACCCCGGAGGCAATGGCGGCGTCAATTGCGGGGAAAAGATACTGCTGGACGTCCGAGATGGCCGGGGGACGCATCAGGAACATCTTCTCGATGCCCGCCAGGGCGGGGGCGAAACTTTCCGGCTTGAAGAAATCAAATTCCACGGCTTCAACTGAGTCACCGAACATGGCTTCTGCCCGTTCAACTTCAAATTCTGCGGCGCGTACTTCGTGCCCTTTTGCGAGCAATTCCTTGACGATGGCGCTGCCAACATTTCCGGTTGCACCTGTTACCATTATTTTTGCTGCCATTTTGTTCTCACCTCTAAAATCAGATAGAATTTGTCAAATTTCCTCTTGACAATATATAGACCAGTCGTTATAATTATTGTAACACAAAGGAGCAGAAATGAACACCACCCGTGAAAAGATTTTGACAGCTACTTCACAACTGATGGAAGCACAGGGCTATTTTGCCACCGGCTTGAATCAGATCATCGAGGAAAGCGGTTCGCCGAAAGGTTCGCTGTATTACTATTTTCCTGAGGGGAAGGAGCAGCTCACCGAAGAGGCCATCCGCCAGGCTGGGGAGCTGATTTCTGCGCAGATGGCTGCGGTGCTTGGTGCTGAAGCGAACCTTGCGGATGCATTTGGCGGCTTTGTGGAAGCATTGAGCGAGCATGTGCAAGCATCTGACTGCCGGTTGGGCGGCCCATTGACGACGGTTGCTCTTGAGACAGCCAATACCAGCCCACGGGTTAATCAGGTTTGCCAGGAAATGTACCGCGCATGGCGGGAGATTTTCCAGGCGAGGTTGGAGCGTGGTGGCTTTTCAGCAGAGCGGGCGGCATCGCTGGCGGTTTTTATCAATGCCGCCATTGAGGGCGGGATCATTCTCAGCCGCACCCGGCACACTGCCGAACCGTTGCTGCAAGTGGCGAAAGAACTGCGTTTGCTGCTCTCAACCGAATAGAATTGTTTTCAACCGCCTGTTGCAGGCGGAACATTATTTAAGATAAATTTGGAGTTAAAAGATGAAATTACTAATATTAGGTGCTTCCGGCCGTACCGGTCAACATTTGGTCCAACAGGCTTTGTCCGCAGGCCATCAGGTTACCGCCCTGGTGCGTAACCCTCAAAAACTGGATGTGAAGGATGAGTGCTCTGACAGTGGTACAGGGAGACGTCACCGATGCAGCGGCTGTCAGCAAGGCTGCCGCAGGCAATGAAGTGGTGCTCTCGGCCTTGGGGCCGACCCGCACGTCCGGCGAGGACATGCTGCAAACGGCAGTCAGGAACACGATTGCTGCGATGCAGGAACATGGCATGCGCCGCGATGATTGTGGTCACCGGGGCCGGGGTCAGCGACCCGCAGGACAACCCGCAATTCTGGAACCGGATCATGTCTGGACTGTTGAATTTGCTGGCAAAGCGTGTGCTGGCGGATTCGCTGGGCGCGGCCAATTTGCTGCGCGCGTCCGGGCTGGATTGGACGATGGTGCGCGTGCCGGTGTTGACCGATGATCCCTCGGCAGGAGAACCGTGGGTAGGTTACGTGGGCAAAGGCATGGGCGGCCGAATCCCGCGTGCCGATGTGGCCGCTTTCATGCTCCAGCAGGTGACGGATGACAGTTGGGTGCAAAAATCGCCGGTGATCACGTCGCAGCGTTGAGCTTCCCGGCTATGTTTTCAAGGTAAATAGAAAACCACATCCTGAGATTATTTCAGGATGTGGTTTTTGTCTACTTGGCTGCAACACTACAAAGCAGGAAATTTTTTCAGCTCGCTTTGTTGCCAATCGCAGGCCGCAGGGTGTCGCCGATGCCATGCATGAGTAATTGGTAATACTGGTCGGCTATTTCCTGCGGCGAAAAGGGCATTTCGTTTTCCAGCCACCAGATAACGATCCCCAGCAGCGAGGTGGAGAAAAACTGGATCAGCAGCGGCAGGGGCAAGGACAGGGAGGCGGCATTGCCGCCAAGTTGTTGCAGTGCAATTTCAAATCCCTGGGTGATATGGTGATTGATGATCTCCTGGACACGCCCGGCGGTGGTTTCTACCCCGTGGCCTTGCAGCAGGATCTGATAAAATTCGGCGTTTTCGGCGGCGTGTTCAAAGATCAGCTCTGTGGCTGGTTTGAGCTTGCCCACCCCTGGCTGGAAAGCGTCCAGGCGCTGCACCAGTTCGGCGGCAACTTCGTCTATGGATTGGGTGAGCAGGTCATCCTTGTCTTTATAGTGCAGGTAGAAGGTGGTGCGTCCGAGATCGGCGTGTTCGGTGATGTCGCTGATCGTGATGGCGTCGTAGCCCTGTTTGAGGATCAGATCCCACAGGGAGTCGCGCAGTTGGGCGCGGGTGCGGGTGATACGGCGGTCCTGTTTCATGAACAACTCCTGTGTCTGTGTCTATTATTGAACAGGTTGGTTAGATTGCTGATTGACATGGATTGAAGTTTGGTTATAATATGAACACAATGTAAGATAATATACATTATGTTCATTATTATACCCGTTTAATTGAGAAAAATGAATAATCCCGACAAAGCTCAACCCCAGCCAAACGCCCTGCCTGCTGATCTTACGCCATTGATCCAGATGCGCGGGGTGACGAAGACCTACGCTTCCGGCGGCCGCCCGGTGCAGGCGTTAAAAGACCTTGACCTGTCGATTGATGCCGGTGAGTTCGTGTGCATTTTTGGCAAGTCCGGGGCGGGCAAGACGACGCTGATCAATATGATCACCGGCGTGGATGATCTCACATCGGGCGAGGTGATCGTGGGCGGGGTGTCGCTGCATGGCTTGAGCGAAACCGAGATGGCCCAGTGGCGCGGGGAAAATCTGGGGGTGATCTACCAGTCTTTTCACCTGATGCCGACCCTGACCCTGCTGCAAAATGTGATGCTGCCGATGGATTTTTGCGGGCAGTACCATCCGCTGCGCAGTCCGCGCAAGGCGATGGATTTGCTGTGTCAGGTGGAACTGGAAGAACACATGCACAAGCCGCCGTCGAAGATCTCCGGCGGGCAGCAGCAGCGGGTTGCCATCGCCCGCGCCTTGGCCAATGATCCGCCGATCATCGTGGCGGATGAACCCACGGGCCGCCTGGATTCGGTGACGGCGGAGACGATTTTCAGTATTTTTGAGGTGCTTGTCCGCCAGGGGAAGACGGTGGTGATGGTAACTCATGATGAGAGCTTTGCTCACCGTGTGTCGCGCAGCATTCATCTGGCGGATGGGCGGATTGTTTTTGACAGCAAGCAAAATGGAGGGTTGGCATGAGCGCGCTGCCAAATGCCAACATGAAGCCACTGATCGAGATGGTTGATGTGGTCAAGACCTTTTCCAGCGCGGCGGGGAATTTCACCGCCCTGAAGCAGGTCTCCAACACCATCTATCAGGGCGAATTTGTGAGCATCATCGGCAAATCGGGCAGCGGCAAGTCGACCCTGGTGAATATGATCACGGGCATCGATCATCCCACTTCAGGGAAGGTGCTGGTGGGCGGGGTCAGTGTGACCGAAATGAAGGAAAGCGAGAGCGCCCTGTGGCGGGGCAAAAATCTGGGGGTGGTGTTCCAGTTCTTTCAATTGCTGCCGATCCTGTCTTTGTTGGAAAACGTTGTCCTGCCGATGGATTTTTGCAATCTGTATGACCTTGATGAACGGGAAGATCGGGCGTTGGAACTCCTGAAACTGGTGGGGCTGGAAAATGAGGCACACAGCCTGCCGGCGGCGGTCTCTGGCGGGCAGATGCAGTGTGCCGCCATTGCGCGGGCACTGGCGAATGATCCGCCGGTCATCCTGGCGGATGAACCCACCGGCAATCTGGATTCCAAAACCGCGGCGCAGGTGATGGATTTGTTTGAAGGGATGAAGCAGCGCGGCAAGACGATCGTGATGGTGACGCATGACCGCAGCCTGGCGCAGCGCGCCACGCGTACCATCCTCATCACAGATGGTGAGATGGTCGAGGCAGACATTGCCCGCACGCTGCCGATGCTGCCCTATGCGCACATGGAGCGGCTTGCGGAATGCTGGCAGACGCTGGAATTTGCGCCCGATGCACCGATCGTGCTGGAACGTCCCTTGTATATGATCCAGTCCGGTGCGGTGCTTGCGTCCGGCAGGGTCGTGCTGCACCCCGGAGACTGTGTCAGCATTTTTGACCTGAAATTCCTGTCGGAGCATGAGATTGGTTTGCAGGCCGGGGATACGCCGCTGCAATTGCTCAGTCTGACAGCAGAGCAATACGAGGATTGGGTTGCTTCTGTCCCTGCTGCTTTGGCGCGCCTGCGGGAATTGGCGGCAAACCGCTGGGGGCAGGGATGATCCCCTCTGAACGCCCGATGATGCGTCCGCGCTGGAGCAAGGTGCTGCAGGACCTGTGGGGGAACCGCACCCGCTCGGCGCTGGTCATCCTGTCCATTGCGGTGGGCTTGTTTGCCCTGGGTATGATCGTGACCATTGATCAGGTGATCGAAACCGATCGGGATGTTAGTTATCGGGCCATCCATCCGGCCAATATTTATCTTTCGCTGGCCGGTTTTGACGAAACATTGCTGAGCAAAGCTGCTCATCAGGACGGGGTAGATCGGGCGCAGGCATTGCGCATAGCCTCATTCCGGGCGCAGGCCATTGATGGACAGTGGATCGCACTGGATATCAATGCAGTCGATGATTTCAGGCAGCAGCAGGTCAATATGCTGACCTTGCTCGAAGGCCGCTTGCCTGTGAATCGCTATGAAATTGTCATCGATCAGTTTAAACTGGATGAACTGGGTTATGCTGTGGGGGATACTTTTCAAGTCGAGCTTGTGGATGGTCAAACCCGTTCCCTGACACTGGTCGGCATTGTGCAGGATCAGACCATCGGAGCAGCCAGTGGCGGCGGCAGCTTTTTCCTTGCGCCGGTGCAGGGCTATGTGCAGATGGATGCCATGCCCAGGCTGGGCCAGCCGCAGGTTTATAACACGCTGCTTGGTCACCGCATCCAATGGCGGTGATGATCTGGACAGTCTCAATCGATTGAACGAGGAACTGCAGGATATGGTCAAGCATGCCCATCTGGAATTGCTCAGTTCCAGCGTCCGGCGCAGCAGTGACCATCCCACATCCATTTATGCGAACACAATTGGGAATATTCTCATTTTCCTGGGCCTGTTCATCGTCTTTTTAAGCGGCTCCCTGATCAGTAATACTCTGACGGCGCTGCTCAACCAGCAGCGCGAGCAGATTGGCATCATGAAGAGTTTTGGGGCAAGCAGCAAACAAATCATCCTGATGTATGTGCTGCTGTTGTTTGTGCTGGGTCTGCTTGGCTTGATGATCTCTATCCCGCTCTCCTATTGGGGGGCTTATCAGGTGCTGAATGGTCTCATTGCTGCGTTGAATTATCAGTTGCAGCCGAAGCATTTCGTTTTTTCGGCCGTCCTTGTTCAGGCATTGGTGGCATTTATCGTGCCGCAGTTGGCGGGTTTGTTCCCCGTGCTGCAAGGAACGCGGGTCAAGATCCAGGACGCCTTGAGCGGCTTTGGCGGTGAGGTGCCCCAGGCGGATACCGGCCTGGGTAGATTTCTGAGCCGTTTCCGCAAACTTTCCCGCCCCATGCGGATTTCTTTGCGTAATACCTTCCGTCGAAAAGGCCGTCTCATTCTGACATTGGTCACCCTCTCTCTCGGCGGGGCCATCTTTATTGCCACGTTAAGCGTGCGTGCTTCGCTGGATGCGTATATGGATCAAGTCGGGCGTTATTATCTGGCGGATATCAACATCACCATGAGCCGGCCCTACCGCATCAGCCAGATTGAGCATTATCTATCCTCTATCTCCGGGATCGAGGAAGTTGAAGGCTGGACCATTGCGCGCTGTGAAATGCCCGGAAGGGATGAGGATATGTCCGGCACATCGGTAACGATCATGGCGCCGCCGATAAATAGTCCCATGGTTGAGCCGATCCTGATTTCCGGCCGCTGGATCGAGAATGCTGGTAAAAACGAGATTGCCCTGAACGAACAGTTCCTGAATGATTTTCCCGATTTGAGCGTAGGGGAACTGCTCGAGCTGCGGGTCAATGGCGAGACGACCGAGTGGAAAGTGGTTGGTTTCTTTCAACTGGCAGGCAAGAGCGCCGGGTATATTACCTATACGGATTATGATTCGCTGGTCAAGGAGATCGATCAGCAGGAGCAGGCGATCGTTTTCCGCATCAAGCTGGATGAAGAGCAGGTCCCGCTTGATGAGCAGGCCTGGTTTCGCAGCCAGTTGAATGCCTATCTGGATGACAAAGGGGTGCGCATCCGTGATATGCAGGGCGGTTCTTCATTGCAGGAAGCCGCCACGGATGGGCTGGATATCATTACCCAGTTTTTGATGATCATGTCTGTCCTCACTGCTCTGGTGGGCAGTATTGGCCTGACCGGAACGATGAGCATGAATGTGATCGACCGCACGCGGGAGATCGGTATTATGCGTGCCATCGGTGCCCATGACAAGGTCATCACCCAGATGGTGATCGTCGAGGGCCTGTTGATTGGTTTGATGAGCTGGTTTTTGGGCGGATTGCTTTCCATTGCCCATCAGCCGGGGGTTATCCAATACGATCAGCTATGCCTTGTTTGATGTGCCGGCTACCTATTCATTTTCCGCGATCGGATTTGTGTACTGGTTTGTGATTGCTGTTGTCCTGGCGGTGGTTGCCAGCATTCTGCCGGCGCGCAGCGCCACGCATTTGACGATCCGCGAGGCGATATCGTACGAGTAGAAATCACCACACCCCCTCCTACCCTCCTCCGCATTTTGCGTGAGCTGCAAATTAGGGGAGGCACTTATTGAGCTTGTTTGACTGACGTCTTCGTAAAGATAATTGCCACATTTTCAGTAGTGGCGAGGCCCGCTTCGCCAGTCTTCAATCTGCAAAAATTTTCCATCGAATGAAAACAACATATGTCTGCTTTTCTCGCGAAGGTTAACATTTTGTGATTTTCGCGAAAAACCTGTTGACTTTCCTTTCAAAAATCTGTATACTAGAGATTGGACGTCCAACCTCTCAATAATAAAAGTGAAAATGTGGTGAAAATGGCGATCAATACTGGCAGTCGTATCCAGCAAGTGAAGGCATATTTACTGAATTACATTGAGCGCAATCAGTTGAAGCGCAATGACCAGCTGCCATCAGAGGCATCGATTGCCAAAACACTGGGGGTCAGCCGCAATACATTGCGCGAGGCGTATGTTTCGCTGGAAAATGAGGGCGTGATTGTCCGGCGGCACGGGATTGGCACGTTTGTCGCCCAGGCGCCTTATATCAGCGACTCGCTGAATGATTTTTTGCCCTTCGCACAGATCATCGAAGATGTCGGCTATACCCCGCATTTCAAAACTCTTTCCATTAACCATATCAATGCTTCGTCAGATATTTGCGATGAGTTGGATGTGCTGGCTTCAACATCCGTTTTTCACATCAAGCGCATTGTGCTGGCTGACCAGCAGCCCGCGATTTATGTTGACGATTATTTGTCCCCGCTGGTGGAAGCGGAAGCCATCGATTGGGACAATTTTAAAGGCAATATGGTGGAAGTGCTTTCTTCTACTTTCGGTACTCCGCTGCATCAAATCCAATCCAGGATCCGCGCTGCCGCGGTGCCGCCGGAAATTTCGGAATGCTTGCAGCTTCCTGAAGGCACACCTGTTCTTTCCATTGGTTCGACAATTTTTGCTGAGGATAACAAACCGGTAGCCTACAGCAAGATTTGTTTCAATTCCAATATTATGGAATTGAATATTGTGCGGATGATCCGCAAAAAATAGTCCCTGTTCTAGAAAAAGGAAAAAAAGATGAGCACACCTAAACGAATGTTGTTTGTCCTGTTGATCTTGATGCTTGGTTTATTGTCCGCCTGCACACCGGCTGCCCCTGCCGAAGCGCCGATGGAGGAAGCTCCTGCCGAAGAAGCAGCTCCGGTTGAAGAAGCGGCCCCGGTCGAAGAAGAGGCAGCTCCTGTTGAGGAAGAACCTGCAATGGAACCGGTTACCATTCAGGTGTTCTATCCAGTCGCAGTGGACGCCCCCATTGCTGCCATTCTGCAAGGCTATATTGATGACTTCCAGGCGGAATATCCGTATATCACCGTAGAACCGGTCTTCTCCGGCGGCTATGGCGATGTGCAGACGGCCATTCAGACCACCATTGATGGCGGCGGCGAACCGCCCGCGCTGGCAGTGATGCTGGCTACCGCGATCTATGACCTGATCAATGCCGATTACATCGTTCCTTTGGATGGCTATATTGCTGGCATGGATGGCGGCGATGCCTATGTGGATGATTTCCTGCCCGCATTCCTGGCTAATTCTTATTACGACGACCAGCTTTGGAGCGTTCCCTTCCAGCGCAGTGCTGTAGTGATGTATTACAACGTTGATATGTTCAAGGAAGCTGGGCTGGAACCGCCCACAAGCTGGCAAACCTGGGCCGAAGCCGCACAGGCTTTGACTGTTCAGGATGGTGACGTGACCAATTATGGTCTGCACTTCTCCTCTGATTGGCCGTACTGGCTCTTCCAGCCCCTGGCGATTGGCGCCGGGCAGAATATCCTGGATGATGACTGCACGGTTACCTTTGATGATCCTGCTGTGATCGAAGCTGTTCAGTTCTACATTGATCTTTCCGCCGAGTATGGTGCCATGCCCGCCGGGGTGCAGGCCAGCTGGCCGACGGATCCCCCGGATCTGGCAAGCGGCGCCACGGCAATGATCGTGCACTCTTCCGGCAGTTTGACTGGTTTGCTGGAACAGGCTGACTTCGAGCTGGGTGTAATGCCCTATCCTGGCAAGGAAGAAGGCACCACGGCCAGCGTTCCTGGTGGCGGCAATATTTATATGATGAACGGCGTTTCCCCCGAAAAGCAGGATGCTGCCTGGAAATTTGTGGAATTCATCACCCGCCCCGACTATGTAGCTGATTTCAGCATCAACACTGGCTATATTGCCAATCGCTATAGCGCTTATGACACTGATGCCATGCAGGCTTACGTTGCTGACGTGCCTCAGGCTCTGTTGACCCGTGATGCCCTGCAATCTGCCGGCGCCGAACTGGCAACCCAGAATCTGGGTCAGGTACGTGGTATTTTCCACGATTACCTGCAGCGGGCGATCAATGGTGAGATGGGTGCTGCAGAGGCCATGCAGGCCGCCCAGGCCGAAGCGGAAGCTGCCCTGGCGGATTTCTGCGAATAAGAATCACGTAACCCCGAATGATCTATAATGGGGGTGACCATTATGGTCACCCCCGATGTTTCCAAGGAGCTTGCCGTGCAAACCCAGGCTGCCCGCAAACCATTCAAACCCCTGCCGTATCTCCTTATTCTGCCAACAGCAGTTTTTGTCGCCGTGTTCACCGTGTGGCCGGTGCTGCTTTCTGTGTACCAAAGTTTCTTCCGCCAGCGGATGAACATTGCCAAATTTCGGGAACCGTCCTGGATCGGTCTCGGGAATTATATTGAGCTGTTTCAGGATCCTTATTTCATCAAGGTCATCAGCAATACGTTGAAGTACATCATCGGCACAGTACCGATCAGTATCATTTTAGGGTTCCTGTTTGCCTTGCTGGTCAACCGAAAAGTGCGCGGGGTGGGCTTCTTTCGTCTGGCTTTCTTTCATCCAATGGTGCTGCCAATGGTCAGTGCGGCAACTATCTGGCTGTTTTTCTTCACTCCTGATTATGGCCTGTTCAATACTGCGCTGCGCTTTTTGGGCTACAGCGGCCCGCAAAACTGGACGGGCAATCCTGATCTGGCGTTATTATCCGTCATCATTGTAGCGATCTGGAAAAATTCCGGCTATTATATGATTTTTTATCTGGCAGGGCTGCAAAACCTGCCGGGGGATGTTTTTGAAGCAGCGGCATTGGACGGCGCCAGCGACTGGCAAACCCTGTGGAAGATCACTTTCCCCCTGCTGCGCCGCACGACCCTTTTCATCAGCACGGTGGCTTTCATTGATGCCTTCCGCACGATCGACCATATCTTCGTTCTTACCGCAGGCGGCCCCAGCCGGGGCAGTACAGTGCTGCTGTTTGAACTATGGTCACAGCGTTTTGAGTACCAGGATATTGGCATTTCAGCGGCGATCACGGTCATTTTTGTGGTCATTCTGCTGGCCTTCACTATCACTAATTTCATTGTATCTGAGCGGAAGGAGGCCTGACATGTCTGCATCCATGCCCAAAAAGGCCCGCTTACGCAAACAGATTGGCAGGTGGCTTGGCAGTGCGTTTACCACTGGCCTGGCCCTGCTGTGGTCTGTGCCGGTGATCTGGGCGGTGGTGGCTTCTTTCCGCCCTGCCAATGATGCTATCAGTCACGGCGATGTGTGGTTCAGCACCAGCCTCACAGTGGAGAATTACACCCGCGCCTGGTCAATGGCTCCCTTCGGGCAGTATTATCTCAATACAATCATCGTTGTATTGCTTATTCTGGCTGTGCAGCTGGTGACAATCATTTTGGCTGGTTTTGCCTTCGCTAATTACAAGTTTATGGGAAAAAAATGGGTGTTCTTCTTCGTCTTGCTGCAAATGATGATCCCCACTTCCGCACTTCTGGCGCCAAACTTTGCCACTATCCGCGAGTTGGGCATCTTTGACACCCGCCTGGCGATCGCCATTCCATATTTTGGCTCGGCTTTTGGCACCTTTTTGATGCGGCAGGCATTTCTGGAAGTGCCGCGTGACCTGGTGGATGCGGGCATTATGGACGGCTGCTCATGGTGGCAGTTGATCGTGCATGTGTATCTGCCGCCAGCCGTACCTACTCTCATCGCTTTTGGTCTTTCCTCGGCCACCTGGCACTGGAACGAGTTCCTGTGGCCGCTGATCATCACCAACAGCGACAAGAGCCGACCGTTGACGGCCGGGCTGGTGCGGTTCACCCAGCTGGGGGAGATTGGCGCGCAGTGGTCATTGCTTACCGCGGCGACTTTGATGGTGATCGCACCCTTGTTCATTGTTTTCCTGGTGTTCCAGCGGCGGTTTATTCAGAGCTTCCTGCATTCAGGGTTGAAATAATCCCCGTCATATTTTGTAATTGATTTTCAGCACTCAGCCCGCCATTTGGCGGGCTGAGTGAATATTACTTATTCGGGTGCTTTCAGGTCACTCAGCACCCCTCGCTGCAGTTGTCACAGCAATCGGATTTGTTTGGCGTATAGTCGATCAGGTGCCCGTACCGGTCAAATTCAAACTGGCAGCAGTCTTCGAGGTTTTTTTTGAGCAAAGCCCGACCGCGCTGGACACGCGACTTGGCGCCGCTGATTGAGAGGGAAAGATGCTGGGCAAGGTCTTTTTGTGACACGTTTTCAAACTCGGTCATCATCAGGGCCTGATGGTATTTCTCCGGCAGTTCTGCAATAAAGTCTTTCAAACCATTTGCGATTTCATTTGCAGCAAGTGGCTCCGGTGACCAAACCGGAATATTCTCTTCATTAAGGGGAGAGTCGGGCGGACGCTGGGTGCGGTAATGATCGATGATCGTGTTGCGGGTGATCTGGTACAGCCAGGAAAGCAGACGTTCGTCATCTCTCAAGGAGTGGATGTTCTGGTGGATTTTGAGAAAGACATCCTGCAGAATATCATCTGCATCCTGCCGGTCATTCACTCGCTTGAGAATGAAGTTTTTTAATTGTTGGCTGAATTGTTCCCACACACAATGCGTACATACATCCATTACTGTTTGACGCCCTCCAGGGTGAGACTGCCTGTGCCATACTCTTCATGCTTTGTGGCATCATAGATTTTGAAATTGTGGATGATCAGATCATCAAAGCCGCAATCACGGACAAGCTCCAGAAATTCTGTTTTGTCCATTGCGCCAGCCACGCAGCCTGCCCATAAGTTCATATCCTGGCGGATAGCTTCCGGGACTTTCCCAAATGTTACCACATCCGAAATGCAGAATTTTCCGCCGGGTTTCAGGACGCGCTGCATTTCTTTAAGCACGCGACGTTTGTCCGGGGCCAGGTTGATGACGCAATTGGAGAGGATCAGGTCAATGCTGTCATCATCTACGGGCAAGTTTTCAATCTCTCCCAGGCGGAATTCAACATTGGTGATGCCGGCTTTTTCGGCATTGGCACGTGCTCTCTGGATCATTTCTTCGGTCATATCTACGCCGATTGCCAGGCCATCGGGGCCAACTTTTTGAGCGGCCAGAAAAACATCAATCCCTGCTCCGCTGCCAAGGTCGAGAATGGTTTGGCCGGGCAGGATCTGCGCAAACTGGGTTGGCATGCCGCATCCCAGGCCAAGATCCGAACCTTCTACAGGTTTTATGCCGCCCGCATCATAATCAATCAACTGGCTCATATCCAGGTCAATGTCACTGCAACAACTGGATCCACTGCCACAGCAACCACTTTTGGTCAGGGCAACGCCCCGATATTTTTCTTTCACTGCATCCTTGATGGTTTTATCGTCCATTTTAAACTCCTTTTTTGATATTGTCTTCATTCTTAAAGACGAAGTATTTTGCAAAAAGACGCAAAAACAGGGGATGCTTATTGGGGTTTCGTCGGGTTGTTCTTTGTTATCAGCTATAATTTATAGTAATTCATATCCATTATAAAACCCTGAGGGAAAAACCATGAAAGACATCAAAAATTTGATCACACAAATGACGGTTGAGGAAAAAGCCTCGTTATGTTCTGGCAAGGATTTTTGGTTTTTGAAGGGCATCGAGCGATTGGGCATTCCTGAAATGATGGTCACGGATGGACCTCATGGGCTGCGCAAGCAGGCCGGGAGGAGCGACCAGCTTGGTTTGCGGGACACCGTCCCGGCGGTGTGCTTCCCTACGGCATCGGCGCTGGCTGCCACCTGGGATCGTGACCTGATCTATCAGGTGGGTGTCGCATTGGGGGAAGAATGCCGCCAGGAAGAAGTGGCCGTCATCCTCGGGCCGGGGGCCAATATCAAACGCTCGCCGCTGTGCGGGCGCAATTTCGAATATTTCTCGGAAGACCCTTACCTGTCCGGACAGATGGCAAAGAGCCATATCAACGGTGTACAGAGCCAGGGGATTGGTACCTCTTTGAAGCATTTTGTGGTTAACAATCAGGAGTCCCGCCGGATGACGATTGACGCGGTGGTGGATGAGCGCGCCCTGCGGGAAATTTATCTGGCTGGTTATGAAACGGCGGTTAAAGAAGCCCAGCCGTGGACAGTGATGTGCGCCTACAACCGCGTGAACGGCACCTACTGCTCAGAGAACGCCTTCCTGATGACGGATGTGCTCAAGAGAGAATGGGGGCATGAGGGTCTGGTGGTAACCGACTGGGGCGCGATGAACGGGCGCGTAGATGGTCTGCGTGCAGGGGTCGAGCTGGAAATGCCCGGGATGCCCAACGGCAACGATGCAAAGATCGTGGCGGCTGTGCAGTCCGGGGAACTGGATGAAGCGGTTCTGGACCGCGCGGTGGAACGCATTTTGACGATGATCTTCAAGGCTGAAGAAACGCTTTCTGAGGTTTTTGCATATGACAAAGAGGCACATCATGCCCTGGCACGGAAAGTGGCTGGCAAGGGGGCGGTGCTGCTCAAAAATGACAACGCTGCGCTGCCCGTGATGGAAGGGGCTAAAATTGCTCTGGTGGGGCGCTTTGCCAAAGCGCCGCGTTATCAGGGCGGGGGGTCTTCGTTAATGGAACCGACGCAACTGGATACCCTGTATGACGAGATGCTTAAGCTGGTCGGAGCGGACACCCTGCACTATGCACCCGGTTATGACGAGAAAGGTGACTTGCCTGACGAAGACCTGATCCGGGAAGCGATCGAAATCAGCAAGGATGCGGATGTGGTCGTGGTGTGTGCTGGTTTGCCTGATCTGTATGAGACGGAAGGGCTGGACCGCAAACACATGCACATGCCCCCTGGACATGATGTTCTCATTCAAAAGCTGGCGGAGGCACACGCGCGGGTGGTTGTGGTGTTGAGCAACGGTTCACCGGTGGAAATGCCCTGGGTGAATGATGTGCAGGCCATATTGGAAGGCTATCTTGGCGGGCAGGCTGGCGCGGGCGGCATCGCGGATATTTTGCTTGGCCGGGTCAACCCTGGCGGCAAGCTGGCCGAGACCTTCCCACTGCGGCTGGAAGACAATCCGTCTTATCGAAACTTCCCCGGCGGCCCGGCTACGGTCGAGTACCGTGAGAGTATCTATGTTGGTTACCGCTATTACGATGCTGTCCAGCAGGAAGTGCTGTTTCCTTTCGGACACGGTTTGAGCTATACCAGTTTTGCCTACAGCGATCTGGCCGTCCAGCCGGGAGCGGAGACGTGACTCATTTGTCGTCACCTTGAAGGTGAGGAATACCGGTGCTGTGGCGGGTGACGAAATCGTCCAGCTGTATGTGCGCGACGTGGAAGCCAGCGTTTTCCGGCCGGAGAAGGAATTGAAGGGCTTTGCGCGGGTGTCTTTGCAGCCAGGTGAAGAAACCGTGGTGACGATGGAACTGGACAGCCGCGCTTTTGCTTTTTATGACACGGTGCGCAAGGACTGGGTCGTGGAAGCCGGTGCATTTGAGATTCTGGTGGGGGCTTCTTCGCAGGATATCCGGGTGAGTACGATTATCGAGACCGGGAGTGTCGTACGGAAGCACCCCGCATACGAGAATTTCCCGAAGGGTGCAGCGATCAGCGATGCCGATTTTGCAGCCTTGCTGGGGCGGCCTTTGCCGTCCAATGATGGTGAGAAGAAGGGCGCATATACCCTGAATACACCCATCTGTGAATTGGGCGGGTCTTTTGTCGGGCGGCAGCTTTACAAGATGATGCAGAAGCAAGTTGCCAAAATGATTGCCGGAGATGAAGATACTCCTACGGCGTTGATGATGAAGACCATGATCAAGGAAATGCCGCTGCGTAATTTGTTGATGATGGGCGGTGGACCGCTCAATGCCGGGATGCTGGATGGCTTGTTGACGATGATGAACGGCAGATTTTTTAAGGGATTGTCTGCGTTATTGCGGGCAAGGAAGGGTAAATAACTTATGTCGAAGAACACCGTACGGCGAGCTTATGAGTAACCCTGAATCGGGGCTTCGAAGGATACAGGAATGCGAAACCTGTCCCTACGGCATTTTCGTGCATAGAACTTTGTGAACATTCTGAACGGGAAGCTGAAGTGGGATTGAACTTCAAAATTAAACAATTAAGGACTTTAAACCTATATGACAATATTTCAATACATCCTGATCGGCGTGGCGGCTTTCCTGGGCGGGGCAGTGAATGCCCTGGCCGGCGGTGGCACGCTGATCACATTCCCGATGATGACGGCGGTGGGCATCCCTCCCGTTTCGGCCAATGTGACCAATACGATCGCCCTGGTGCCCGGTTATTTTGGGGCGACCATGGCACAGCGCAAGGACTTGAAGGGACAGGAAAAGCGGACGCGCATTTTGCTGCCCATTTCTGCGCTGGGCGGGCTGCTGGGCGGCATTCTATTAATTCGCATAGATGAATCGGTTTTTGATGCGCTGGTGCCGTACCTGATCCTGCTGGCGACGGTTTTGCTGGCGGTAGGCGCACCTCTGCGCAAATGGGTGATCAAACGCGGCGAGGAAGGCAAAACGGCGGCATCTCTGGAAAAATGGGCGCCTCTGCCGGTTGGGCTGGCGGCGATCTATGGCGGTTATTTTGGGGCCGGGCTGGGCGTGATCACCCTGGCTGTATTGGGATTGGTGTATAACGACAGCATCACGCGGCTGAATGCTCTCAAGCAGAGTATTTCCTTCGCCGTCAACACGGCGGGAGCGATTTTCTTTCTCTTCTCCGGGCGGGTGTACTGGCTTGCGGCACTGATCATGGCCGTGTTTGCCTATGCTGGCGGGACGCTGGGCGGCCGGCTGGCAGGCAAGGTCAAGCCGCAGGTGCTGCGCCGTGTGATCGTGGTGATTGGTCTGATCGTGTCGGTGATCTATTTTGTGAAGTGAGAGGAAATACACCCCTTCCCAACCTCCCCCAAATAGATATTCTTTAAAGGGAGGGGCTTCGTGAATTTGATTTGTAGTCAGGTATATAAAATTTTATCCAAAAACAACATTTTTGAGGGAGGGGCTTCGTGAATTTGATTTGTAGCCAGGAATGTAAAATTTGTTTGAAAAGGTTGGTGGATCATGTCAAATGCAAACCACAGAAGTGATGGCCGTGCAGCGGATGCGCTGCGCGAGGTGAAATTTACCCCGGATTATGTGGAATACCCGGAAGGCTCGGTCCTGATTGAGATGGGCAAGACGCGGGTGCTGTGCAATGTGAGCATTGAAGAGGGTGTGCCAAAATGGATGAGCGGACGCGGTACAGGCTGGCTAACGGCGGAATATGCCATGCTGCCACGTGCCACCCATACCCGTTCTCCGCGGGAGACGAAGGGTCTCAAGGGACGCACGCAGGAGATCCGCCGTTTGGTGGGCCGTTCCCTGCGGGCAGCAGTAGACCTGGAAAAATTAGGTGAATTTACCATTCTGGTGGACTGTGATGTGCTGCAGGCGGATGGCGGCACGCGCACGGCTTCGGTCAATGGCGGGTATGTGGCTGTGGGCCTGGCTTTGCAGCGGCTCGCTGCCAACGGTTTGATACCTGCTGATGCATTATTGCCCCCGGTTGCAGCAATCAGCATTGGCAATATTGACGGCATTCCTCTCCTTGACCTGTGCTATGAAGAAGATCACCAGGCCGAAGTGGATCTGAATGTGGTCATGACGGCGGATGGCCGCTTTATTGAAGTGCAGGGCACCGCCGAAGGTGAGCCGTTTGACCGCGCCATGCTGGATGCCATGCTGGCACTGGCCGAAAAGGGGATTGGAGAAATTATCGAAATGCAGCAGGCGGCCCTGGCGGGTAAGTGCATAATTTATAATGCACAATGGATAATGAAAAGCTCCTCCCGCGGGTGAACGCTGCGTGAGGAGTTTTTTTCTTTGCGTTGCAGCTTTGCGTGAGCATTTTTGTTTAGGTTAAGAACCTGTTCTGCAAGGTGGCAAAGTCATGTATTAATCACTCGTCCAGCCGATGTCGTTGTGAGTGCTGTCGCAGAAGGGTTTCTGTTTGGATGCGCCACAGCGGCACATGCCTGCCCGGCAGCCGGAGTAGAGCAGTTCGCCCGTCCATTGAATACCTCAAAATTCCCCATAAAGCGGATCGACTTGTTTGGCCTGACCATAATGCGCAGCACGTCATCCTCTGCTGACTGCTCAACGGATGCTCGAGGTGTGCCGACACCGTCGGCAGTAAAGCCAGTTTCCAAATGGGTGTTATCGCAGAAAGGCTTGTTTTTGAAATCACCGCAGCGGCAGAGGGCCATGCGGGTGTCCTTGTGTAATACATTGCCTTCCGGGTCGATCAGCTCGATATTGCCATGCACATAGAGGGGGCCATCCTTGACGAACCAGGCTCTGTTCTTGACCGGAGGGCGCTCGGTTTCTCCTCCGTCTGTACGTACAAAATGCAGGGCGCCAGTCGGGCAGCCCAGCACGGCATTGACCAGTTCCTCGGCGGGGGTATCGTTGGGCTGCACCCAGGGGCGCTGGTGCTGACTGAAGACTTCTGGCAGGGCATGGATACATTCTTCAGCATGGATGCAGCGTTTGACATCGTACTGGATGGTGACGCCCTTGCCCTGGTATTCGCGGATTTTTGGTTTCTTGTCCATTTATATCTTCCTGATTGCTATGGTTGTTGTTTGACAGATTATATAGGACTATTTTAGCCTGAATTCACAGAATTAAGCAAGGGCATAGCGGTTGATCTGCTTTGCTCTTGACCCAGGTTAAAGAAAAGAGCTGTTCCAGTTATGCGGGAACAGCTCTGTGTTGATTTAGACTAGCCACCTGACAGTTTTAAAAAGAGGGCATAAAAGGTGGCCAACAAATTATGCTTGTGGAGGTGTACCTTCACCGTTAGAAACAACTGCATCAATTTGTACCAAAGCATCCATAGGGATAGCTGAAACGCCAACTGTTGTTCGTGCAGGAAGATCGCTTTTGAAGAATGTTGTGTAAACTTCGTTTACAGCATCAATATCTGCGATATTTTTAAGTTGGATATTTACTTTAACTACATCGTCCATAACGTGGTCGACACTTTCCACAATTGCCTTGATATTTTTTAGGCACTGTCCAGCCTGCTCTTTTACACCACCAGCTACCATTTCACCAGTTTTTGGGTCTAAAGGTAATTGACCTGAAATATGATTGTAATGAGAAAAAGCTACAGTTTGTGTAGATACAGAACTTTTTGGTGCATTTTCCGTATTGTTTGCCCTTATGACGAGTCCATGCCTGTCTTCAACAGCTTGTGGGGGTGTACCATCTCCGTGTGACACAACTGCATCAATTTGTACCAAAGCATCCATAGGTAAAGCTGAAGCTGCAACTGTTGTCCGTGCAGGAACATAGGCTGCGGTCCTGGCGATAGCCGAGTCTGGGAAAAATGTTGTATAAACTTCGTTTACGGCTTCAATATCCGAGAGGTTTTTAAGGAAGATATTTATTTTAACAATATCGTCAAAAGGAACGTCGATACTTTCTAAAATTGCCTTGATATTTTTTAGGCACTGTCCAGCCTGCTCTTTTACACCACCAGCTACCATTTCACCAGATTTAGGATCGATAGGTAATTGAGCTGAAATATTATTGTAATGAGAAAAAGCTACAGTTTGTGTAGATACAGAACTTTTTGGCGCATTTTCCGTGTTTCTTGCAACTTTTATGAGATCGCGAAGGCGCTTGTGAAGGTGTACCTTCACCGTTTGAAATAACTGCTTCAATTTGTACCAAAGCATCATCCATAGGTAAAGCTGCAACTGCGACTGTCGTCCGTGTAGGAAGATAGCTTGGGAAGAATGTTGCATAAACTTCGTTTACAGCGTCAATATCTGAGATATTCTTAAGGAATATATTGATTCTAACAACATCGTCCATAACATGGTCGATACTTTCTACAATTGCTTTAATATTTGCTAAGCACTGCTTTGCCTGCTCTTTTACACCACCAGCTACAATTTCACCAGATTTTAGGATCTACAGGTAATTGAGCTGAAATATTATTGTAATGAGAAAAAGCTACAGTTTGTGATAGAGACCGAACTTTTTGGTGCATTTTCCGTGTTTCTTGCTAATACTGCGTTATAGCCGCTCATGATCGTATTTCCTTTCAAACATATTTATTGATTCAAGTTTCGCGCCGTAAAAACCGGTATAACCATTGAAAACCTGACGATTTTTCAGAATTTGGTTAAACTTTCAGCCTGGTTATATCAAGACTTTGCTGCCTGATTTCTGTTGCATAACTTGAATTGGTAACCACTCGAGTGGTTATTATAGCAGGCATCCTTCTTTTTGGCTACATATTGTCAGACAATATTGTCTGACAATTAAATGAAGTTTTGATTTTATTGAGTGAAATTAAGAATTTCCAGGGGCTGATTTCCTTTTCTTTGCAACTATTCCTCGATGTTCCCGTATACAATCATAGAGGTGATGCAATATACTCCTTATAAAATTAGGTTTTGTGTATTTACCGGAGAAGATAATGAACATTGTAGTTTTCGATGCAATCCCCGATCCTCAGGATCATGACAGCCAGGCATATCTGAACAGCATGGTAGAACAACTGGAGTCCGAAGGGAATCAGGTGAATGTTTTCACCCTGCGTGACATGGATATCAAATATTGCACTGGCTGCTGGACCTGCTGGTGGAAGACCCCCGGCCGCTGTGTTTTTCAGGATGATATGGAGCAGGTGTACCCCGCCATGATGGCCGCCGACAGGCTGGTCATGTTCAGCCCGCTCTCGATGGGCTTTGTCAGCAGCCTGCTGAAAAAGGTCAATGACCGTTCTGTGGCGCTGCTTCATCCCTACATCGAAATTGTACAGGGCGAGTGCCACCATCGTAAACGCTATGAGAAATATCCCGACCTGGCGTTGATCGTCAATGAGGAAGCCGATACAGATGCCTATGATCTGGAGATCATTGACGATCTGTATCAACGCTTTGCGCTCAACTTCCGCGCTGACCTGAAGGTATTTACCAGCGTGGCCCAGACCACCCCCCAGGAGGCCGCATATGCAGTTAGCCGTGTTTAATGGTTCACCCCGAGGGGTAAAGAGTAACACCCGTCTGCTGATGGAACAGATGCTGGCGGGTTATGAAGCTGCCGGCGGTGAGGCGGACGTGTCTGTGCATTTTCTTGCCAAAACCGGACAACTGGCCGAGCAGGTGGCGGCGTATGAAGCAGCAGACCTGGTGATCCTGGCTTTCCCCCTGTATACCGATTCGATGCCCGGCATTGTCAAGGCGTTCATCGAAGCGCTGGCGCCGGTGCAAAAGCAGCCGGGTTTCAAGATCGGCTTTCTGGTGCAGTCTGGTTTCCCCGAGGCGGTGCATTCTGCCCACGTGGAAGCGTATCTGGAGAAGCTGACTGATCGTCTGAGCGCGGAGTATATTGGCACGATCATCAAGGGCGGGGTGGAAGGGATCCAGATCCAGCCGGAGCAGATGACGCGGAAACTTTACGAAAGTATGCGTGCATTTGGCAAAGACCTGGCGGAAACCGGGTCATGGGACCTGGGCAGGATCATGACGCTGCGTAAGCCTTACCGTTTCAGTGCCTTGAATGCCTTTATGTTCCGGCTCGTTACGCTTACCGGTCTGACGAATTTTACTGGAATATGAACCTGCGCAAGCATGATGCCTATGACCGGCGTTTTGACCGGCCGTATCAACCCTAGCCTATCTTCTGATTTGACAATCCAATTGCGCTGCCGTCCCTTTCTGTCACCGGGCGGCAGCGCGATGTGTTTATTTTCCATAACAATGACTGCCCCAAATTTCATCAAATCACTATCTCTTATTCATCAATTCTTCACAGGTGAATTGTATATTCATATCATCCAATGAAGGATGAAAGGAGATTTGAAATGAAATTCGAAAAATATGAAAAAAATGATGTTGATGGTGATATCCCTGGTATTGATGGTTAGCCAGTGTTGCTTGCAGTCCTGCGAGTGCAGCCGTGCAGAAAAAATGATTGAAGAGACCGGTGGTGCAGGAAACTGTGGCATCCGTGAGTGAACCGGCAGCCGTTGAGGCGGTGCCTGCTTCAAATGAAACAGCGGCTGATTGAGTGTGCGCCTGCTTACTGATGGCGTTCTGACTGATGCAGAAATGGAAGGTTTGTTGTTCATGCGGGAAGAAGAAAAACTGGCTGGTGATGTGTACCGCTATTTTTATAACATGTATGGCAGCTCGGTGTTCCAGAATATTGCCGGCAGCCGAGGACACGCACACGAATCGGTTCTGAGCCTGCTCAACCAGTATGGCATTGCAGACCCTGCTGTTGCTGACCTGGCGTGTTCAGCAACCCGGATCTTCAGGCGCTTTATGATCAGTTGATTGCCCAGGGCAG
Source organism: uncultured Chloroflexia bacterium (assembly GCA_963753895.1). Taxonomy (GTDB): domain Bacteria; phylum Chloroflexota; class Anaerolineae; order Anaerolineales; family Anaerolineaceae; genus SMBSF63. The sequence continues at coordinate 71,099 of CAVWEE010000005.1, forward strand.
CCAGTCTTTGCAGGATGCTTTTTTGGTGGGTGCAGCGATTGAAGAGATTGATATTCTTGATTTGGAAGAACGCATCGCGCAGACCGATAAAGCGGATATCCAGCTTGTGTATCAGAGTTTGCTGCAGGGTTCAGAAAATCACTTGCGCGCATTTGTGCGCGTGATGGAAACCAGTCTGGCACTGCCTACACGCCGCAATATATGACCCAGGATCGGTATGATGAGATCATGGCCAGTCAGAATGGCGCTGGAAACGGACAGGTTGGCAAAGGCAATGGAAGACGCTGGAATTAGGAAGACTTCTCCAATCAGTTGAACAGCAATTAAGGATGAAAAGGCCGCGATGAGCGGCCTTTTTTCGTTTCTCTAAAAATGTATGGGACTGTTTCTGCTACACCTGTCCAGATTGAACCAGCCGGGCGAAGTGCTCAAAGGAGCGGTCATAGGTGCGTTCGGCTGAATCGGGGAAGGAGCAGGCGGGCAGTTCGCGGTTGCGCAGGTGGTATTGCATGCAGTCACAGCACACGCCTTTGCGTGAGCAGGAGCCATAGCTGCAATTGCAGTTGACCAGATTGCGTTCTTTTTTACATTCCATGTGGTTCTCCTCCGGGTAACTTCTAATTTGTGGATATTTCCAGTGCCTGTCAGTTTTTTGGTGCGTTACCAACGGACAGTTCGGATGACTCTTGTTCCCGTCATAATGATCGGTCAAAACCATGACCATACCTACAAAACTATCCTGTGGGAAGGGGGATTGTTCCTTCCGGTTAACGCTTCCAGCACGCGGTTTTTGGACATTTCGATCTCATTGCGCACAATCTGTTCGGCGCGGTCGGGATCGCGTTCGCGGATGGCCTGCGCCAGCGCGGTGTGGGCATCGTGCATTTCGGCGGCGCTGTCACGGATGCCCAACCCCAGATGAAACAGGCGGGTCAGTTCGTCGAGCAGGTTGGAGATCAAATCTACCAGCCGCTGGTTGCCGGACAGCCTGGCGATGCCGATGTGAAAATCGCGGTTTTGCCCCAGGAAATCCTTATAGCTTTCAATATCCTGATACACATAGCTGAAATCGGAACTGGCGATCAATTTTTCCAGGGCGTCCTGCGGGGCACGCAGGGCGGCCAGCCGCGCCGCCGCCACCTCTACAATGGTGCGCAGTTCATACATCTCATGCACATCTGAAAAAGTGATCGGGGTGACGATATAGCCCAGACGCGGGATGGATTGCACAAAGCCTTCCAGGGACAGCCGCTGCAGGGCTTCACGGATGGGGGTAATGCCAATCTCGTAGCGCTCGGTGAGCGCCGCCTGGGCGATCTGCTCTCCTGGTGGAAATTCGCAGGTGATGATGTCATTTTTTAGCAGGCGGTATGCCTGATCGGCTAAAGATTCTTTGTTGATTCGTCATGGGATGCCTCGTTTGTTGTCCTTGCTTCCGCTGCGATTATAACATTGCCCGTTAGTTTACCCGCTCGCGGATCATCTCCAGCACCAGACGGTCGGTTTCCACCATGCCCGGGTCATTGATCTTTCCCAGGTTTTCCAGGGTTTCTTCCAGACTGCCGCCCACAATGCCGTTCATGGACGGGATACTGGCGTGATCCATCGCCAGGAAGGCGGCCTCGACCGCGGCGGAAACGCCCCGGCTGACCTTGTAGGCGCAGGATTCTTTGGCGCCATCGCACAGGATGCCAGTGTAGGTGCCCAGCAGGGTCTGGATGGCCGCTGCCATGGTTTCGATATCCCCGCCCAGCAGGAAGACCGTTCCGGCGGCCACGCCGGCGGTGGGGGCGAGGGCCGATCCACAGTACGCGGTTACCCGTCCGGTGTATTCCTTGGTGTAGACTCGTCAGCACGGAACTGAGGGTGATGGCGCGGATGATCTCCTCGCGGGGGGCGCCCAGCGCTTTGCCTACCGCCAGCATCCCCAGAAAATTGGCGATGCCGTGGTTGCCGCTGCCGGCAATCGACATGATGGGTACCGGCAGCCCGCCCATGCGCGCCTCACTGGCTGCGCTGGTCCACAGCTGTGCCTGGTGTACGGCGGCAAAGGGCAGGGGGAGTTCCTCTTCCATATTTTGCATGGCCTGGCCGATACCATCCTTGTTCTTCTCCAGTCCTGCCTGTGCGGCCTGCAAATTGGTCTGGGCGGCATCCCAGAGGAACTCGTATTGTGCCGGGTCTTCATTCAGGGCAGCTTCGATCAAAGCACTGCCAGCGATTCCACGGAAATGGAATTTTTCCGGGCCATCCGTGGTGACCGTTTCTTCCGCAAAGAAACACACACTGTCATCTTTTCTGATCTCGCTGATGCGCTGGTGTCCCCCGCTCAGCGTGGCGGTAACGGTGTGCCCGTCTTTTTCCAGACGCGCCTGGGCGTAGATCAATTCATCTGTATCCTGCAAATCCACGTGGATCTTCTTCTCGGCAACCAGCTTCTCGGCCTGTGATAAATCGTCTTCGTTGGCGTTTTCCAGGATGGAAAGCCCTGCCTGCGGGGTCTGCATCACACTGCCCATGGCGGCGGCGATGGGGATGCCGCGCCCGCCCGTGCCGGGCACGCATACATTGATGCCGTTCTTCATGATGTTGGGGCTGACAGCAAGGTCAATCCGGTCGGGGATGGCGCCCAGTTCTTTCGCAGCCACGGCGGTCAGCAGGGCAATGCAGCCCACCTCAGTACAGCCGGTGGACAGGGCCATTTCTTGTTGCAGGGCATCGCGGATGTTGAATTCCATTCCATCTCCTTGGGAAAACTGGTCAAACAGGGAAATTGTCTTCACAGATATATTGCTAATATATCACAGATATATCTCAATGGGAAGGCGCAAAGCTGGCTGTTTGTGGCATTTGAAATATCAAGGTAGAGGGTTGGGAATGATTGGTTGGGCGCAAAATTTTCACAATTTCCTTATCATTCCATAATAACTTCTTAACAGGTTGTCGATAAGATATGGGTAGTTGTGAAGTAGTGCACAACACATCAAAAACCAAATTGAAAAGGAGGTACACCATGTTCGTCTTGATCCCCATTATTATTGTTGCAGGTTTGTTCATTGTATTCAGTTTTGCGCCATTTTTGTGGCGGCGCCCGATGTGGGGACCGCGGCCGCGCATGATGTATCGCCCGCTTGTTGCGCCATCATCGGCCGATGCACCATCACCATCGACACTGGTAAATGAGGTTTATCTTCATTTCACCGGTGATAACCCTGACCACATTATTGGTAGAAAATATCGAAAGAGGAATGAATAATGGTTGAAAAAGAAATGACCCGCCGCCGTTTCCTTGTGATGGCTTCGGGAACAGTGGCAGCAGCAGTGTTGGCTGGCTGTGTGCGCAAGGAAGAAATTGATACGATTCTCAGCTGTGGTGCAGGAGGCCGCACCAACTGTGGGGGCAACGAGTGTCCCTGCAGCGACAGCGGTATCCAGTCCCACGGCGGCGCCAGCCAGCCCAACGGCGACTGCTGTCCCACGGCACAAAAGAATGTGCGCTCTGCCTGCCCGCGCGGATTGGTCAACGATCCTTACCCTGGAAAATGCAAGCGCTATGTCGATAAAAACGGCAATGGGATCTGCGATCTTTCCGAGGTGTGAGCATTATTTCCAGGAAGGTTGGAAAGGAACCTGATGCAAAAAGAAAAACCACTGCTTTTAAATATGCTGGTTATGGCAGCTTTTATTTTGGGATACTTCTTGCTGCCAACGTAATCTTCATTTTCACCTATTGAGGTTCACGTAAATGAGTTAAGAAATCCGTAGTGGAATAGCATGCTGTTCCATCGAGCACAATAGAGAAACGGGGATGAACAACAAAAGATATCGGACGGTCCTCGGCACCATCTCTGGAATTTCAGAGGTGGTGTTGTTTTTAAGGAACTGGGATCAGGCAACCAGTCAATCAGGAAGACACCGTTTTTGGTTGATCATTCTCCTGATTGACGAATGGACTGATCCCTTTTTGCTGTGTATAGCCTGCTTGACAATATGTATAGTTTGCTATACAATACAGATAACAAAGGAGAACGCCTATGAAATTAAAAAACCGAATTCGGGAACTGCGTTTTCAAAACGGGGAGATGAGCCAACAGGCACTGGCGGATGCTGTCGGCGTGACGCGCATGACGATCTATTCCATTGAAAAAGAGAAATTTGTGCCTTCCGCACTGCTGGCTTTCAAGATTGCCAGAGCGTTTGGGACAAACATCAATGACGTCTTCCACCTCGAAGACGAGCAGGATGGAGGTGAAAAATGAGAACGAGCAAGGCGAAAAAGATTTTCACGGCTTTGGGAAGCCTGGCCGTGCTGGGGATGGGATACTGCTTCTGGGCCTATTTCCGTTTACGTCCGATTCTGGTGCCGGAGAATGTGGAACTGCCCGCGCTGGTGGACAGCCTGACGATCGGGATCATCCTGTCGATGTTTGTTGTGGCGGTGTTCCACTTATTCCTGCTGGTCTTCAGTTTGCGGCGGCTGACCGGGCAGGATATGCCACGGTTTTTCAATGCGGTGTTTTTCAGCGCCGTCATCCTTTCCGGTATGCTGATCCTGAGCGATGCGGCCCTGCTGCATGATCTGGGGGCGGAATACCTGTACTGGGACATCAGCATGGAATGGACGCTGCTGCTGGTCATCTCGGCCTTCCAGACGGTGGTGATGCTGGCCGGGCTGGTGCTGCAGGCGCGCACAGCGCCGCAGCCGGAAGGGAAGTTGTTCGAGCGCGTGCAGCGCGGGGATGATGTGGTCTTCATCAGCCTGAATCAGGTGGGCTTGACATGTGCGCTGGCGGGGCTGGCCCTGCTCGTCCCGCCGTACCTGCTGCCGCTGGCCGAGCGCTACCGCCCGGGCTGGTTATTAGCCCTGGCCTGCCTGGCCGTCATGCCGCTGCTGCTGATCGCCATCTATTGGCTGCTGCGCAACCGGCAGAAGAAGCTGAATGCCCTGCTGGATGAAAAACAGATCATGGACCTGACCTTCGGCGGATTTGTGGCATTGGGGCTGGTGGTGGGGGTACTGTTCATCTATCTGATCCTCGCTGCCCGAAACAGGATTGACCTCAACCAGCCGGTGTACATGGTTGGACTGGTGGATGCGGCCTTTGCGGTGCTGTTCGGGACGGTGCTGAGAAGGTTTGGGTGAGGAAGAGTGGATTTGCGAATATCAGCGCATGGTGCGGGCAGTGTTGGCGGAAGTGAGATAATGGATAATGAGCCGGGTAAGATGCCCGGCTCTTTTTTTGTCTGATAAACTAGTAGCAGCGTTTAAAGTTTAAGGAGAAATGATGAAATTCAAAAGGATCTTGAAATTTACCGGTATCGGTTTGCTGGCTGTGCTTGTGCTTGCGGCCGCGGGCCTCTTCATCTGGTCGGCGACGAGCACGTATCCTGCGGGTGAAACCGCCCTGGCCGCCCTGGAATCTTCTTCCACGGTACGGGTTACCCAAGGGCGCTGGATCGTGTTCACGCCAGCCATCGAGCCAGAGGGAGGGCTGATCTTTTACCCCGGCGGACTGGTGGCACCCGAGGCGTATGCCCCCGTTTTGCGTGAACTTGCAGAACAAGGCGTGCTGGTGGTGATCACGCCCATGCCCTTGAACCTGGCCATCTTTGATACGAATGAAGCCAATGCTGTGATCGAGGCGTATCCCGCGATACGAAACTGGGTGTTGGCCGGGCATTCTCTGGGCGGGGCAGCCGCCGGGATCTATGCAGAAAACAACCCGGACAAAATCGACGGGCTGGCGGTTTGGGATTCCTACCCGCCGGACAGCGCGGACCTGTCGGATAACGATATCGCCGTGATCTCCATTCACGGCACGACCGGCGGCATTCCCAATACCGATAATTTTGACGACAAGAGATATTTGGTGCCAGAGGACACGATCTTCGCCCCGATTGAAGGCGCCAGCCATGCGCAGTTTGGCGACTATGGGCCGCAGAAAGGGGATGTGGTGCCGGTGATCCCTATGACGGAACAGCATGAGCGGGTTGTGGAATTGATGATGGGGTTTCTGGACGAAGTGTTTCCTTAAGCAGGAAGGGGAAAATTTATCGACCTGTTGATTGTATATCAGGCAGCATTTTGATGATTACACCAATTTTTATCCGGCAATTAATTTTACACTAAACAGAAATGGAGGGTATCTGGGAGATGGTCAAAAGAATACTCCTTATCTTGACTGCAGTAATCGTCATAGTGCTTCTTGGTGCCTTTGTATTCACAGTCATTTATCAGGCTGGAACAGCAGAAAAATTCCCGCCTTTCTCATTGGTGGATGTAGACGGTACACAGATGCATTACCATGAAGCAGGTGAGGGGGCTGATGTATTGATTATCCACGGGGGCAGCGGTACTTTGCATGATTTTTTACTTTCCCCACTATATGATGTATTGATCGAAAATTACCATGTTGTGATCATCGACCGCCCGGGTCTGGGATATAGTGAAACAGGACCGCATGCTGGCGCAGGTCCTCAGGCTGATCTGGTGTATGGATTGGCACTGGAACTGGGGTTGGAGCGGCCGGTTTTGATCGGGCAATCGTGGGGGGCTGGTGTGGCGATGATCTATGCTGTACAGTATCCTGACGAGCTTTCAGGGATCTTGATGCTGGGTGGGCATCCCTATGTGTGGGAAGAAGAAGTCAAAGAGGACTTTATTTACAGCCTGGTAGAGATCCCGGTTCTCGGTGATTTTTTACTCAATACGATCTATACTCCGCTGGGCGCAATCGTGATTGGTCCCTCTCGTTTTGAACAGTCTACCATTTTGGCTCCGTTGACAGAATGGCCGTCAGCGCACGCCGAAGCTGTGCTGCGGATGCAACTGCGCCCCAGCCATGTGCGAGCTCAGGCTTGGGAGTTCTTTCACTATGAAGAGAGTTTGAAAACCTGGCAGGGCCGCTTCAACGAAGTTAGCGTTCCGATTGTGTACATGGTGGGTGGGCTTGATGAGGGATCACTGGAACAGTACGAATATATGCAGCTGGAACATGCATCAACACCATTAGTATTGTTGCCTGACGCAGATCATTTTTTATGGTTTGCTTATCCGGACGAGGTTGCGAATGCATTGGATGATCTGGTTGGGATGATTGAGTAGTTTATTTGAGACGGGTTTACATCGAGATATTATCGGTGATTTAATATTTTTGTGGACGATTTTCCGGGGGATTAATAGCGACAGCCACCTGAGTGGCTGTCTTTTGTGGGCGCGGAGAGACTCGAACTCACGACCTCACGGATGTGAACCGTGCACTCTAACCAGCTGAGCTACGCGCCCGAATAGCGAGAATGATTTTAGCACAGGACGTATCTCTTGACAAGGATTCTGCCGTTTAGCGGTATAATTAACGGGTTGAGGAATCATTGAAATCAGGAAGGCAAAAGAGCATTCAGTATGGAAATTGGACATAAAGTAGAACCTATCGATATTAACAAAGAGATGCGTAGTTCGTACATCGACTATGCGATGAGCGTGATCGTTGCGCGCGCCCTGCCGGATGCGCGAGACGGACTGAAGCCGGTGCACCGCCGCATCCTGTATGCGATGAATGATATGGGTATCCGGGCCAGCGGCGCGCATAAGAAGTCCGCGCGTATTGTGGGTGAGGTGCTGGGTAAGTACCACCCGCACGGGGACTCGTCAGTCTATGAAGCCATGGCGCGCCTCTCGCAGGATTTTTCCCTGCGCTATCCGCTGGTGGATGGTCAGGGTAACTTTGGTTCCATCGACGGTGACTCACCGGCAGCGATGCGTTATACCGAAGCCCGTCTGGACCGCCGGGCCGAAGAAATGCTCGTCGATATTGATAAAGAGACCATTGACTGGGGCGAGAATTTCGACGGCAGTCTCAAGGAACCTCTGGTGCTGCCTGCCCGCCTGCCCAATTTGCTGCTGAATGGTTCTTCCGGTATTGCCGTGGGGATGGCGACCAATATCCCTCCGCATAATCTGAATGAGCTTTGTGCGGCATTGATCTATCTGATTGACAATTACGAAGAAGCTGAATCTGTCGGACCTGAGAAATTGATGGAATTTGTCAAGGGGCCTGATTTCCCCACGGGCGGCGTGATCGCCAGCCGGGAAACAATCCTGCAGGCATACAGCACCGGACGCGGCAAGATCATTGTGCGCGGACAGGTGGAAATCCGCCCGATGACGAGCGGCCGTATGTCGATCGTGATCACTGAGATCCCCTATCAATTGAATAAAACCAGCCTGATCGAGCGCATTGCTGAACTGGTGCGCGGCGGGCGGCTGGATGGAATTTCTGATCTGCGCGATGAGTTGGACCGCGACGGGATGAATATTGTCATCGAGGTCAAACGCGGGGCACAGCCGCAGCGCATTGTGAACCAGTTGTACAAATACACCGCCCTGCAATCGACCTTCGGGGTCAACCTGCTGGCGCTGGTGAATGGCGAGCCGCGCCTGTTGTCACTCAAACGCGCGCTGCTGATCTACATTGAACACCGTTTTGACGTGATCACCCGCCGTTCGGAATTTGAGCTGGCAAAAGCCCGCCGCCGTAAACATATCCTGGAAGGCTTGTTGATCGCCCTGGCGAATCTGGATGATATCATCAACACCATCCGCCAGGCGCCCGACGCAGACGTTGCCAAAGAAAACCTGATGACCCGTTTCAAGTTGTCCGATGTACAGGCGCAGGCCATCCTTGACCTGCAACTGCGCCGTCTGGCTGCCCTGGAGCGGATGAAGATCGAAGACGAGATGCGCGAGGTGAAAGAATTTGTAGCGTATCTGGAAGACTTGCTTGCGCATCCTGAGAAAATCCGCGCCTTGATTAAGGAAGACCTGGAGCAGATCACCGAGAAGTACGGCGATGAACGCCGCACCCGCATTCAGAAATATGCTTTCGGCGAGTTCCGTGAGGAAGACCTGGTCAAGGACGAGCCGGTGTTGATCAGTCTCACCGAGCAAGGGTACATCAAGCGCGTTTCGACCGCTGCCCACCGGGTGCGTAACCGCGGACGGTTGGGGGCTTCTGGCCAGAATTTGCGGGATGAAGATGAGATCATGGAAATGATCCACGCCCGCACGCATGATAGTCTGCTGTTCTTCTCTGATCAGGGCAAGGTGTATTGCGATCGTTGTTTCAATATCCCTGAAGCGGGTCGTGCTGACCGCGGCAAGCCGATCATTAATATGCTGCCGTTGACCACGGAAGAGCAGATCACCGCAGTGGTGGCAGTGCCTGATTTCAAGACGGCCAAGTATTGCACGATGGTCACGAACAATGGCTATATCAAGCGCGTATCCCTTTCTGAATTTGAAAGTGTACGCCCCTCCGGGTTGATCGCGATCAGTCTGGAAGATAATGATAAGCTGGGTTGGGTGCGCCTGACCAGCGGTAAGGATGATGTGATCCTGGTGACAGCTTTGGGACGCGCCCTGCGGATGCACGAGGATACGGTGCGCGCGATGGGGCGTCAGGCGCGCGGTGTCCATGCGATCACGCTTAAGCCCAATGATTACGTAACGGCGGTCGAGATCAGCGAACCGGACGGTTACCTGGCCGTGATCACCGAGCTGGGCTATGGCAAGCGCACGCCTCTGGAAGAATACCCCGTCAAGGGACGCAATACCCAGGGCGTGTACACCACCAATCACCGCCACCTGAAAGACATTGGCAAGATCGTGGATGCGCGCGTGGTTCAGGAAGAAGACCAGCTGACCATTATCACTTCAGCCGGCATTGTGCTGAAGATCGAAGTGACAAGTGTTTCCGTCTCTGGACGTCCTACACGCGGTGTGCATTTGATGGATGTCAAGGATGAGGACAGCGTGGTTTCATTGGCCCGGATTCAGAAGCTGCCGGAAAGACAGGCGCGAGGCGAGAACTCCCTCCATGGATGAAGAAGGGGAGGCGGAAGTTGAGCCGGATGATGAACAGAACGTAGAGGAATCTGACGGAGGAAGGTCTGGAGACAGACAGTCCGCCGGAAGAATAGATCGCACCTGAAACTGAAATACGAAACCGGTTTCTTTCGCCCATAGTGGATGACCACGACGGGAGAAGAAGCCGGTTTTCTTATTAACGCGCACATTGAGCTTGTCAGGGAGGGCCAGTGCTCGTGCGGGATGATGACGATGTTAGCCGATGGGCAGCCAGACCTTACCAGTGAGGATGAGCACAAAAGTTCCCAGGAGGCAGGTCATCATCATCAATAACAGTACAACGATGAAACGCTGCGGCGCGGTAAGACCCAGGAATCTTGCATCTTCTTTTTTCTTCTTCTTTTTACCCGGTGACGGTTCCGGTGCTTCCGGGATTGGTTCTTCGTCCAGGTAAGATGATGCGGCTGAATTACGTAGATCGTCCAGCATGTTTTATTCTCCTTGTGAACCCCTCTTTATTCAAAGAGTTTCTGCGATTATTTAATAACAATACCATTGCAACTATTGTACCGGATTTTTACCAATTCGGCGCAAGTGAACATCTCCGGCGGAAAAGCTGCTTTGGGTGCCATCGGCCAGTGTCAGGCGCAGATCACCTTGCGGGCTGATGCCGCTCAGTCGGCCGGTGATGGTTTTCTGGTCCGGCTGAATGAGCTGTACCTGTTCACCGATGAAGGCCAGGCGGTTTTGCCAGGCCCGCAGGAAGGCGGGGGAGGGTAACTGCCTCCGCCATGTGAAGAGGGCTTCCAGCAGGGCAGCCAGGAGAGCATAGCGGTCAACGGGCTTTCCCACGGCGGCTTCAATGCAGGTTGCGGGGAACTGTACCTCGTCAACGGGCGGAACGGACGCCAGCCCGACATTCACGCCGATGCCGAGGATGATTGCCTGGGGCTTGCCGTCTTGCCAGACGCTCTCGGCCAGAATGCCGGCGGTTTTCCTGTCGTCGAGGAGGACATCGTTGGGCCATTTGATGGCGGGATGGAGATTGTAGCGGGATTCGAGGGCGATGCTCAGGGCCAGTCCGCCGAGCGGTGAAAACAGGGCCGGTTTGTCCAGCTCTTGTTCCGTGGGGCGCAGCACCAGGCTGAAGGCGAGGGCGCAGCCGGGAGGGGTGAGCCAGCGGCGGGATAGTCGGCCGCGTCCAGCCGTTTGTGTGTCGGCTACGATCAGTGCTCCGTCCGGCGCGCCGGATGCTGCCCAGGTTTGGGCCAGGTCATTGGTTGAGGACACGCTTTCATAATAGCGGTACGCTGGTACGGGCAGACAGGAGAGGGCTTCAGGTTCCATGGTTGAATTGTACTCGCATTTTATTAACAAAAGCAAAACGCTGTAGTCATCACTTCAATGGTTAATTCGGGCATACAGTTAAAGAAAACCCCGTCAGCGCATGCGCGGACGGGGTTATGGAGAGGAAGCGTACGATTATTTGTCGGTTTTGATCTTGATCGTTTTCGGCATGGCTTCTTCGGCCTTGGGCACACGAAGCTGCAAAATGCCATCGTGCAGTTCTGCTTCTGCCTTGCTGGCATCAAGTGCATCCGGCAGAGAAATGGAGCGATAGAATTTGCCGAACGGGATTTCGTGGGCGAGCCATTCGCCTTCCTGGCTTTCGGCCTGTTTCAATTCGCCCTCGATGGTGATGTTTTCATTGACGATCTGGATATTCAGGTCATCTGACTGGACACCGGGCAACAGAGCGGTAACCACAAAGGCGTCTTCCTGCATATGAACATTCATCGGCACCTTCAGGCGGCGTTCGTATTCCGGCTGGGTTTCCTGGATCATATCGTTCAACATACGGCGGGCCATGCGGTTGTAAGGGCGGCTAACATAGAGTGTCATTTTATTTTCTCCTCTTTCAATTGATAAGGTTGTGCGAATATGATTCGCAATCATTTGTGTTTATTTCTATACATAATCATAGACCCCGAATATAAGAGAATTGATAATGAAAGATTGTCGTTTTGTTAGAGGAAAATCTGAAATATATAAGAAATGAAAACGTTCACTGTATCTGCAGCCTCCTTCGCGGAGGGCATGAGTGAACGTTTTGAAAAGCAAAATTTGACGGATAACGGCTATATTGATTTCACGTATTCACCGCTGGCATATTTCGCGAGTGCCTGCTCGTCGTCCATTACTTCGCAATCATAGAAAATACAAAGTAATCCTTCTTCATCTACTTCTGTCTGGGTGATGTTGATCCCTTCTTCCTCTCCCATCAGGTCTTCTACCTTGTAGTATGTGGACTCGCTGGCAGCATTTTCTTCATCAAAAAGGAAAATGCCCCCACTCCTGAAAAACGCCAAAATATTTGCAGCAACCATGAACCCCTCCATTTCTGTTTATATTTTTTATTCCTTCTATATATTTAACATAAGGTTGGCGGAAATGTCAATATGGAAAAGCACCGTTGTGTCAATTTTTATCAGGTTCAGGTTACTCAATATATTAAGGTATTTTTTATCAAAATCATTCTTTCTGACACTTAAATCTGTGGTATGATTTGCCCGTTGGAGAAATGAAAATGGAAGAAGAAAAAATCACAATTATCGAAGGACCCCCGCCGACATTTGAAGCTATTGATGACGGATGGGCATTGGGCTTGAGTGAAGGCCCGTATTTGTTTGACCTGGCATTGACCCGTTTACGAACTTTCAACGGGGCTGCTCTGGTTGAGCGCTGCTATGGTGCATGGCACAAGCAGCAGAGTATATACTTGCATTATCGCAACGATATGGGGCTGGAAGAGAAGCTGCCGATCATCGCGGCTCGTTCCATGGAATCAGATGACGGTCACGTGTTGCTGTTGTGGCTGCGCATTGATCCCGCCAGAATAGAGGTTGACTATCAAAGCGATCTCGATCTGGATGACGACGACGATGATTTACCGCTAAATTAGTTGGATTTAAACAGAAAACCGGCTGCCTTTTGAGGCAGCCGGTTTGTTTTTAATTGTTGTTCTGATGCTGCATTAGATGTCTTCCAGACGGACATTGACGATGCTCATGTCGCCCATGCCGGTGACCTGCACTACCAGTTCGGTCCCGCTGGGGTCGCCGTCAAATACCAGGCTGGCAACCTGTTCATCCACCATCGTGTTTACAGTGCGCTCGGTATATCCCCTTGCGCCCAGCTCAGCGCGATAAAAGGCCACCACGCCGGCAACATTCATATTGGTCTGGAAGGTGACCATGCCACCGTTGTAGTCATAAACCTGGGCATCATCAGGCATGGGGTAGGGAATATCGCTGGCATCCATCCCTTCCATGGCGCTCGTAGCTTCTTCCAGCATCTGATTGATGGCATCATCCATTGCATCGCTCATTTCTCCATCCTGTGCATCTTCAATGGCTCCTTCGGCAACGCCGGCTGCCTCGGTGGCAACAGTGCCCAGTCCGGCCTGGGCTGTTTCCAGTGCGCCTTCTGGCAGATCGGCTTCTTCCAGTGCTTTTTCCACCAGACCCTCGGTCAGTCCTCCCAGGCCGCAGGCCATGGTCAGCAACAGCACCAGGGTGCCCAAAATGATAACTTTATTTTTCGACATAATCGTATCCTCCATAGAGTTTTTGATCTTGCTCTTATGGTATGCCAATTCGGGGGATAATGCAATGGGTATTGAAAACGAGAACGGCAATTTGATAAATGATAATCCCCAGGATTGAATTTACTCCGTTTTCATGTACAATAAAAATATCCATTTCCCTGGATCTTTATAGCCCATTCAAATCATTTCTCTATAGAACCATTGCCGTCGCTCAGGGGTGTTATCAGAAACCAGCGATTATTTCTGTTTAACACAGGGGTTGTTATCAGCTGGTCTTTCAATTTGTAAGCGAGGGGTTTTATGAATGTGGGTATTGCGATTGTTGTCCGGGTGTAGGTGCATATTTTTTAGGCGGGATATCATTTTCTCGTATTGTTTAACAGATTTTTTGCACCACAGGAAGATTATGTTGATATGGAACGATCCATTGCCGGAACAGACCTGACCTATACGGAGCATGGTATTGGTGCTTCATCCGTTGGCAATGCACACAGCAGCAAGGCTGGATGTCTGGTGGGATGCTGGACATGGGCAAGGTTTTTGTGCCAACGCTCGTCTTGCGTTTGCTCTACCCGGATCAACCCTATTTTTTGATTGCAGCATCATTTGGCACGGTTGGTCATAATTGGCCGATCTATTATCGTTTTAAGGGCGGACACGGTTATTCGACAGCCTATGGCGGTGCGCTGGCTGTTGATTGGTTGGGAGCAATCCTTAGTTCTCTGGCTGGATTTGTGATGGGTTTGTTTGTGCTCAAGAGCTTCCTCTTTGTCTTTGTGGGAGGATTGCTCTTTTTGATCCCCTGGTTCTGGTTTACAAAACATGATCTATGGTATGTGGCGTATGCGGTGATTTTGAATGTTTCATTTATTCTTGCTCTTGTGCCGGATATCCGCACAATAATGAAAATTCAGAAGGATCTGCCACGAAAACCAACATTGCGAGAAGATATGCAGAGCAATCCTATGGGACGCGGCTTGCTGCGCATGGCAGACAAGATGAACTGGAAAATTTTTGATTGAGTTTTTGAAAGGGGTGAAATGATGTCCTCATCACGATATCTTCTTCCACTAACTTCGAAGCGAAACAGAAATACTATTGGAAATAAAGCGAAAAGTTTGCTTACTTTGCAGCAAAAGGAAATACTCATTCCTGAGACTTTCGTTTGTTCCTGGCTGGCATACCAGCACTATATTGACAATGATGTGGCTGTGGTAGAACAACTGCGAGCAGAACTGGGGGAATTGCTTGACCCGGATGCAGCATATGCGGTTCGCTCCTCAGCCAATATCGAAGACCAATTTGAACAATCGTTTGCGGGCCAGTTTAAATCGGTGTTGAACGTACGCGGAGTCGATTCTGTTTTACAGGCGATCTGGTCCATCTGGGCCACAGCACGCTCTGACTCTGTAACGACTTATTTGAAGAAGATGCTTCCCGGAAAAATCGACTTGAAAATGGCAGTGATTGTTCAAAAAATGGTAACACCGGTTTTGTCCGGGGTCGCTTTTAGCCGGAATCCAATCACCGGGATGGATGAGGTGATTATTGAAGCTGTGGAAGGGGTTGGCACTGCCCTGGTTCAGGAAGGGGCAACCCCATTGCGCTGGGTGTACAAATGGGGACAGTGGATTGATTTGCCTGAGGAAAATGAAATTGATCTGGCGGTGATTGAACGGGTTGTGCAGCAGACAGGAGAAATCTCCACGCTCTTCAATCGTGATGTGGATCTCGAGTGGGTTTATGATGGCTCGCAAGTCTACTGGTTGCAGATGCGTGAAATCACTTCCCTTCAGGATATCAGTTTCTATTCCAATAAACTGGCAAAAGACATGCTGCCGGGTTTGATCACCCCGCTGGTTTTTTCGGTCAATGTGCCGCTGGTCAGTGGGGCATGGATTGATCTTTTGACCCGAATGGTGGGGAAAAATGATCTCACGCCAGATATCCTGGTGAAACAGTTTTATTATCGGGCCTATTTCAATATGGGGAAATTCGGCACCATATTTCAAGAAACTGGGGATGCCGCAGGAATCTCTGGAATTGATGATGGTTGCCGATTCACAAAAGGCAGGGAGAGATAATTCAGGTATGCCAAAATTTAAGCCGGGTTGGAAGATGATTGTGTTGCTGCCCCGGCTTGTGGTTTTCATGATTCACCTGGCATTTTTCCATCATCGGATCGCCAATTTTTTGCCGGAGATGGATCGGAAATTGCGCAGGATTCCAGTTGAAGTACCAGAAGAAATGGGGACTGAGGATAAATTAAAAATGCTGGATTGGTTATATCACTTGAATCATCAAACGGCGCATTTTAATATTGTAGGTCCGCTGATGATGATGGTATACAGCGGCATTTTGCGCGGACAACTTAGGAAGTTGGAAATCGATGCAGATCAGTTTGATTTGCTCTATGGTTTGGTTGATATTCAGAAATTTGATCCTTCCATTGCGCTGAAGAAGTTAAATCAGGATTTCGAACAGCTGCATGAAGGAGTAAAAAAGATAATTGCCAATTGCAGTTACCTGGAATTTCTCCAACTGCCGCAAATTAGAATCGTTTCAGCAAGAAGTGCAGGCTTTTCTGGCGCAGTATGGTCATCTGAGCGATAGCGGCAATGATTTTTCGAGCATTCCCTGGCGCGAGAATCCTGACCTGATCCTGCAGTTGATCATCCAATATCAGGTGCCAGTTTCCAATTTCAAGAAAATGGTAGGGTATCAGGATCTGCCGTTGAAGGGTTTTCATCGCTTGATCTTTGGTCACATTTATCGCCGCGCCCGGCTCTTTCGCTATTTTCGCGAGCATGTCAGTTCTACTTTCACCTATGGGATGGGGCTTTTTCGGGTATATTACCTTTCCCTTGGGCAAGAGCTGGCTGAGAAGGGATTGCTTGATGAGCCGGAAGATGTGTACTATTTGTTTGATGAAGAGGTGCGCCGACTGGTGATGGATCCTCAATTCATTGCTGAACCTGCCAAACTGATCCACCGCCGCAAACAGGAAATGGAAGCGGCCAGGGCAATTGATCTGCCATTGATCGTTTTTGGGGATGACCCGCCGCTTATTGAGCTTTCTCCCCGCAAGCGTTTGGTGGGTACGCCTACTTCGCGTGGTGTGTGTACGGGAAAAGCCCGGGTGGTTATGGGGATGCGCGATTTTGACAAAATGGAAGAGGGAGAGATTTTGATCGTCCCATTTTCAGATGTGAGCTGGTCGCCATTGTTTGCCAAGGCGGCTGCTGTGGTGTCGGAATGTGGCGGTATGTTGTCACATAGTTCCATCATCGCCCGGGAATATAACATCCCCGCGGTTGTATCTGTGCCAGATGCTACGCGATTACTGGATGGTGCCGTGATTACCGTGGATGGATATAAAGGGGAAGTAATTTTGCTGGATGAAGACAGAATCCCGGTAGAAGAAATGTTGCAAACACACAAGAGCAAAACGAAAGGATAATCATGCCAGAAATCAATCAAGTCCTTGTATCTCAAGCACTTACCAAGCAATATTTATTGGGTGAGCATACGGTCAATGCCCTGCGCGGGGTGGATATGACCGTTAATAAGGGGGAGTTTGTCGCCATCATGGGGCCTTCTGGCAGCGGCAAATCCACTTTACTTCATTTGCTGGGTGGGTTGGACCAGCCAAGTGAGGGGGAGATCATCCTTGCAGAGCATCCGCTGAAGGAATTGGATGACAAACAGATCACCCTTGTGCGGCGGCACAATGTGGGGTTTATTTTTCAATTCTTTAACCTGCTGCCGACCCTGACGGCTGAGGAAAATATCTTGCTGCCGATCATTATCGATGGCAAAAAGGCTTCAGATTTTCAGACGCGTGCCGATCAAATGCTGGATCTGGTGGGGCTTAGTGACCGGCGCTCGCACAAGCCTGACCAGCTTTCTGGCGGTGAGCAGCAGCGTGTGGCAATCGCCAGGGCTTTGCTCACTGAGCCGGCGATTGTGCTGGCCGATGAGCCGACCGGGAATCTGGATTCCCAATCGGGAACCAATATTATGACGCTGCTTCGCCGGTCTTGCGACACATTGTCGCAGACCATTATTGTCGTTACGCATGATGCCCGCGCAGCAGCCTTTGCGGACAGAGTGGTTTTTCTGTTAGACGGAAATATTGTTTCCCAGCTTCATTTTCAAAAAGAAGCTGATCTTTCTGAAAACGTACGCCAAATCATGGAACAGATGGAAAATCTTGAAACATTTCGCTGAGCCTGACACCATGCTTAACATTGAAGGATATTTCTGATGAAGACAGGTGGCCCGTTTTTACTCTCTCGATTATTAACTTTCCGATCGCTGCGTTCGCGCTTTTTACGGACTTTTCTGAGCACATTTGGTATCGTTCTGGGGGTAGCCAGCATTCTCTCTATCGGCGTAACCAATCAAACGGCCATGCGTTCCATTACACGCCTTTTTGAAAGTACTTCCGGGAAAGCTAATTTGATTGTGAATAGTGCGGACAGTAGTGAGGTCAGTTTTCCTGAGTTGGCATTGAGCCGCGTCAATGGTGTAAATGGGGTGTATACAGCTGTGCCTTCGCTGCAGGTAACGACGATGCTATTTGACAGCGCCCCGATGGATGCAATTTCGCTGAATTTTTTTGGGGCCAGTATGAGCGGTTTGACTTTGTATGGCATCGAGCCGGAAAAGGATTTGAGAACCCGCGAATATACTCTGGTTGCTGGCGAATTTTTGTCGGACGATTTGAAAGCCCAGGAAATTGTGCTGGTGGAGGATTATTGCGAAGATAATGATCTGAACCTTGGCGACCGGATTCCCATTCTCACCCCGGGGGGAAAGAGGATTTGCGTCTGGTGGGAATGATTGCCCGTGAGGGGGTAGGGCAGGTAAACAATGGTGCGTTTGGCGTTATTCCACTTGAAACTGCCCAGAAGTTTTTTGAATTGCACGGCAAATATACCCAGATTGACTTGATCCTTCAATCAGATTACACCAGTGCGGAAGCTTTGGATTTGATGAAAATCCATCTTCAAGATCGGCTGGGGGAAGAATATTCGGTTATTTTTCCTGCCAGCCAGGGGAAACGTATGGCGCAAATGCTCAGCAGTTATCAGATTGGGCTGAACTTTATGAGTGGGATGGCGTTATTTGTTGGTGCTTTCCTGATTTACAATGCATTCACCATGACGGTGGTAGAACGCAAACGAGAATTTGGTACGCTGCGTATTATTGGCATGACGCGAAGGCAGGTCGTAGGGCAGGTGCTGGCGGAAGCCAATTTACTTGGTTTTTTGGGGGCTGCACTTGGTGTGGGGTTAGGCATGTTGATGGCGGCAGGCTTGACCCGGGTGATGTCATGGGTGATCGATCAAGAGCTGGATAAAGTCGTTCTGGATACCCAGCTTCTGGTGATCAGTATCTCGGTTGGGGTTTTGGTGACGGTGTTTGCCGCTGTGCTGCCTGCTGTACAGGCAGGGAAAATATCTCCTCTTGAAGCATTGCGTGTCAGGGGAATCGAAAGAGAGGGCTGGCTGATCCGGCATGGCGGAAAAGTAGGACTGGTGCTGCTGGTTATTTCTACGGTCATTCTGATCGCCAATCCTTTCCCCTATGACGTCCAATTCCGGTTGGGGAGTGTTACTGTCTTTACCCTATTCTTTGGGGCTACATTGTTGATCCCGGACAGTATGAACCTGTGGGAGCGTTTGGTGCGGCCGGTTGTGCGCCGTATCTATGGCAACGCGGGCTATCTTGGCAGCCGGAATTTGCAACGCTCCCGATTGCGGGCAACCCTGACGGTGGCAGCTTTGATGGTGGGGGTGGCAATGGTGTTGATCGTGAAGAGCATGACGGCATCTTTTGGTACTGACCTGGAAGCCTGGATCAACTCCTATATTGGCGGTGATTTCTATGTTTCTTCTTCCTTGCCAATGCGCCAGGAACTGTCCCGTCGATTGGAGGCTGTGCCTGGCGTGGATGCTGTGGCTCCTATCCGATATTTGGAAACGTCCTGGTATTTGCCGGATGGCACACAGGAGGATATCAGCCTAATGGTGATTGATCCTTTCTCATATCAACGGGTAACCTCGTTTGTTTTCAGTGATAAGGTCAGAGATCCTCAGTCTTCGTTGCAACGTCTCTCGGAGGGGAATGCGGTATTCATTTCGAGTGTTTTGGCTGAGAAATATGATCTTGCACAGGGCAGCCAAATTCAGCTCCAAACCCGCCGCGGAAAGCAGCCTTTTGAAGTGGCTGGCATTGTGGTTGATTTTTACAATCAGGGCAATGTCATTGAGCTCGGCTGGAATGATATGCGGCGTTACTATAAGGAAAGCGATGCCAGCACCTTTTTGCTCAAGGTAGAAGATGATGCCGATGCGGAGTATGTAGGCACTCTGATTGATCACCTGTATGGATCGCGGTATAAACTCACCATTGATTCCAATCAGGATATCAAGAAAAGAATTTCTTCAATGATGGCGCAGTCATTCAGTATGTTTGATGTATTGGCTATGATCTCGGTGATCGTAGCTTCTCTGGGGGTCGTCAATACCCTGACAATGAATGTGATGGAACGAACCCGTGAGATTGGTATGCTGCGCAGCATTGGTATGACGCGCTGGCAAGTGGTGTGGATGGTTCTGGCGGAGGCGGCCATTATGGGCATTATGGGCGGTATTCTGGGGGTGTTGCTGGGGGTGCTGCTCTCGCGTATCTTTTTACTGGCGATGATGGCCATGTCGGGTTATGAGCTGGATTTCCTTATGCCAGCTCAGGGGATCATTAATGGATTACTGATTGCGATTTTGGCTTCACAGCTTGCTGCTATCTTTCCTTCATTGCGGGCAGCCAGATTACGGGTGTCTGGATGCGATCCATTATGAGTAACCGGCACAATAGAGCAAAAATATGTGCTGTACATTGATAATTAAAAAAATAGAGTGTGCCCGGCAGGGGACGAAAATAAGCACCAGGCACACTCCCCAAGGGGCTTGTGCTATGGCACTCTTCGGCTGCCTGGCTGTCATAGTCAAATTGTGAAAAACGACTGTAGACCCTCGGCTTTGCGTCTCCAGCTTTCGCTGGATTTACCTTTTCGGTTGTCTGGCTGTCCTTTCCGAAACATGCAAGCAAGCATCGGCTTTTAGACCCATAACTTTGCGCCCCTGGCTTTCACCAGGTTTGCCTTTTCGGTAGTCTGGTTTCCCTGGCCTGAACCGGCTGTAGGTCCTGGACTTTGCTCCACCGGCTTTCGCGGGTTTCACCTTTTCGGAGTGCCAATTTAAGTATAGCAAAAACGGAGATGGGATTCAATGGTTGTCTAGACATATTTACGGCAATTTTGATTCAATTTGATCGGTTGGACAATCGTTCATCAGGTAATTCGTCAATCTGGGGGAATCTTGCGGGAGAAGAGGTGAATGAAAAGGGGGGGCGGTTTCTGGTAAAATCGAGGGTATGTTTTCTCAACTAAAAACTAAAAAACGCCGGCTTGGTGGCAATTTATCCTGCTTGCATTGCAGGGCTTATTCTTTTGGCGGTGGGATTGTATCAGGTTCCGGCAGTGCGCAGCCGTGTAGAATGGCGGTTGGATGCGGCTGGGGCATTTATTCGCGTGGCATTGGATCCGGTGGGCGAGGTGCCTACCCCGCTGCCGATGCCTGTTGTACACATCACCCATGAAGCCACGGCTGTCCCGACGCAAACACTGAGTACCTGCAATCACAGCGCCGGCGGAACCAACGGCGGAAGCCCCCGCGAAATCACCTACCCCAATGCCTTCGCCTACCGCACTGCCGCAGACGGTCAAACTGACTGCGCCGGCTTTTGAGCGGCAGGACTGGAATGCCTGCGGCCCGGCGACGCTGGCCATGCACCTGCGCATGTACGGATGGGAGGGTGACCAGTTTACCGTCTCGGAGGAGATCAAGGCCAACCGCCGTGACCGCAACGTAAATGTGGAGGAACTGGCGGCTTATGTGATCAACAGCGTCCCGGAGCTGAACGTGCAGTACCGTGTGGGTGGTGATGTGGAGATGCTCAGACGGTTGCTGGCTGCCGGGTTCCCGGTGATGATCGAGGAGTCGTTCAAGTTGCCGGAAGCGTTCTGGTTTGAGGACGATCTATGGTCGGGGCATTATTTGCTGTTGACGGGGTATGACGAGGCGGCACAGACTTTCATTGCCCAGGATTCATATGTTGGCCGCAATCAGGTTGTGCGCTATGCCAATCTGGAAGCCAGCTGGAAGACTTTCAACCGCGTATATCTGGTGCTCTATCCGCCCGATCAGGAAGATGAAGTGGCAGGTGTGCTGGGTGCGGAATGGAACCGCGATGCCAATCGTCAGCATGCCCTGGATGCCGCACAGGCTGCCGTTGAAGTTGATCCTGAGGACTCATTCGAATGGTTCAATCTGGGTACCAACCTGGTCTATTTTGAACGATATGCTGAAGCGGCGCAGGCGTATGACCGCGTGCGTGAATTGGGCATGCCGCAGCGGATGCTGCGCTACCAGTTCGGTCCATTTCATGCCTATTTTCACGCCGGTCGCACAGAAGACCTGCTGGCGATGACGGCCTACTCTCTGAAGAGTACGCCCAACTCGGAGGAGACCCTGCTGTGGCAGGGATGGGGTTTGTACCGCATGGGCGACCGCGAAGGGGCGTTGGCTTCTTTTGAAGAAGCGTTGCAGGTCAACCCGTTGTATAGTGATGCAGAATATGGCATCAATTATGTGCTGGCAAATTAGGAGACAATTCATGCCTCTGGATATTAAACGAATACAAGCCATTTGTTTTGATGTGGACGGCACGCTCAGTGATACCGATGATGTGTTTGTGCATCGTCTGTATACCTTGCTGCGCCCATTGTACACTTCGCAATTGCTATCCCGGTATGCTGTGCAGGGTTTGTCGCGCTGGATGGTGATGGCAATGGAAACACCCGGTAATCTGGCTTATGCTGCTGTGGACCGGACACGGATGGATGACACTGTGCTGTATCCGCTACAAGAACGTATCGGGAAGAAGGAAAAACCATCGCCCTCATTCTGGCTGATTGAGGGCGTGGCCGAGCTGCTGAAGGGATTGGCGGCACGCTATCCGCTGGCTGTGGTCACTGCGCGCGATGAGGCTGGAACGCTGGCTTTTCTGGAGCAATTTTCATTGACGGAACGGTTCGGAGTTGTGGCAACAGCGCGTACCTGTCAGTACACCAAACCTTTTGCCGATCCGGTGTTGTGGGCAGCAGGGGAAATGGGGGTCCCGCCGGAGCATTGTTTGATGGTTGGCGATACCACGGTGGACATCCGTGCCGGCAAGGCTGCCGGGGCGCAGACGGTGGGGGTGTTGTGCGGTTTTGGCAGGGAAAAGGAACTGCTGCGTGCCGGGGCGGATCTCATCCTGCCGGGCACGGCGGATCTGATGAATGTGCTGCTGGATTCTTAAGAACCTGGTTTTTATCGTGGAACGAGGACCAGCGTGTTGATGTCAATTTTATTTCCGTAACACGATCTTGCCCATATCGGTGGCTTGTCCGCTTATGATGGTTACCGGCTCATACCAGATGCCATAATTGGTTTCAATGCGCATTTCATATTCGCCAGGCGGCAGCTCAGAGAAGAAGAAATATCCGTCATCATACGTGCGCTGGGTGACGTTGTCGATGGTCACCACTGCCTGGGCAGCCTGACCGGTGGGCGTAACGAGATAGCCTTCCGCCCCGCCAGGTGGTTTGAGAATATTTGAGGTCATGAGAAAGAGGATGGTTGTACCCAGTATCCAAACGACGGCAAAAATGATGCCGGCAGTTATCCACTTGCGCCGGTTTTGGTAGAGGCGGTCTTTGAATGTAGCCGGGCTGGTTTCTGTGGGATCCGTAAATTTGGGGCTGTTTTCGAAGGCCATGCGGTTCACCTTTGCTTGGAAGAGGGGATACTTGTTGCTTTTGATTTTACCATTTTCTGTTGGGATATCATTCCCTGTCAGCAGTTCATTTCGCAAAAGTCGGCGTTGGCACTGCGTGTGATCTTGTCGAAATCGAAAAGGTGGATCTCCCAATCGCATTTTGTTGTTTTTCAGGTAGCACCATGCTACAATTTCACTAATTGGACTATTCAGTGTTTATATGGAGGTAAAAATGCGATACGAAATTCACGGCACGGTTATGCAGTCCCTTGATGTTTTCCTGGATCAGGGCGAGAAGGTGTTCACTGAGTTAGGCGGCATGGCCTGGATGATTGGCAATGTTCAAATGGAAACCAACACCAAAGGCGGCGTGATGGCCGGTTTGGGACGTAAACTGGCTGGCGAGTCATTGTTTATGACGACATACAC
Source organism: uncultured Chloroflexia bacterium (assembly GCA_963753895.1). GTDB lineage: Bacteria > Chloroflexota > Anaerolineae > Anaerolineales > Anaerolineaceae > SMBSF63. The sequence goes on from CAVWEE010000005.1 coordinate 94,888, forward strand.
CTGCGCCGGTTCAAAGGGCATGATTGCGTTCACTCCAGAAGGCCCCGGCAAGGTTGTTCCGATGGAACTGGCTGCTGGTGAAACGCTGATCTGTCAGAAGGATGCGTTCATGTGTGCAGAGGATTCGGTTACGCTGGAGATGCATTTCCGCAAACATCTGGGCGCAGGCTTGTTTGGGGGTGAAGGCTTCATCCTCCAGAAGATCACTGGCCCCGGCACGGCTTTTCTGGAGATCCCGGGCGAGGTGCGGTCCTACACTCTGAAGGAAGGACAGCAGATCAAGGTCGATCCGGGTCATATTGCCGCCTTTGATGCATCTGTGCAATACAATATTGAAGCAGTGAAGGGCTTGAAGAATATTCTCTTCAGCGGTGAGGGCTTGTTCCTGGCGACGTTGTCCGGACCCGGCCGCATCTGGCTGGAGAGCCTGCCGCTGTCCAATCTGGCGCAGAAGCTGGCGCGGTATTTGCCCAACAAAGGCTAAGTCAATTTAGAATGCAAAATGTACAATTTATAATTGTGCATGCAGGAATTTGAAAACAGGCTGTCTCAGTTATTCTGAGGCAGCTTTTTTCATAGGAAGGGGCAGGTTACTGATTGACCGTAAATTCGATGGGGGTGGATTCGGTGATGTTGCCCGCCAGGTCATAGGCTTTAACGATGAGGGTGTGTGTGCCGGGGAGGGCCGCCCAGGGAAGACTGAAGGGGATCTGGGTGGTTTCGCCAATCAGGCGGTCATTGATGAACCATTCCACCCGGGCAATGCCGATGGCGTCTTCGGTTTTGGCTTGCAGGGTGATCTCATTGTTTTGGTTATATGTGAATACCTGACCGGCAGTGGGGTAAGGCACGCTCAAGCGGGGCGGGGTGTTATCGACAGTGAGCTGGATGATGGCGGTTTCCAGTTCCTGGTCTTTGTTGGTGACCATTAAGCGCATGGCATACAGACCGTCCTTGCCAGTCTGCCAGGTGCCCAGGGTGCCGCCATTGCGCACGGGCTTGCTCCCCATCAGCGATTTGCAGCCAGGTGAGGGGATTGAGCCCTTCGCCGACCTGAAGCTGGTAATTTGCGAAGCCATCTCCCGCGGCTGTTCCTTGCACATCAATGGCGCCGTGTACATAGGAAAAAATGCCTGGGCTGCTGATGTTGGCGTTTTCGGTTTGGGGCGGATTCTGGATGACGTCATACGCCGTGGGGGGCAGCGGAATACCGGCGGTAACCGCCCATTCCCGGGCCTCGGGCGGCACGATCAGATACGTCTGGTCTTCGATCAGTTCCAGCGGGGTGAAAACGGTGGCAAGCTGCCCGGTCTCTCGGTTGACCTGGTAGGTCTGATGCAGGTTGTCATAGCTGACAGGTTCGCTGCCATTGATGAAGATTTCGCTGGCGATGGCGGGGCAGTCAGCAGTGGGCAGCAAACCGGAAGGATTGCATACATCCATCGTGGTGATGCCTGCCGGTCGGGGCCAGTCTTCGACAGGTTCCTGACGCGAGACATCCTGCATGAGGGCGTACCATATTCCTGCGGATGCTTTGGGGTCGAGACGGGCGGGGTTCTCCTGACTGTCGGGCCAGCCCAGCCAGGTTACGATCAGGTGGCTGCGGGTATATCCGACGGTCCATACTTGCTGGTTGTCCTGCGCCTGGCCGAGCTTGGCGCCAGTGGGGCGGCCCAGTTGCAGGGGGTTGGGATAGCCGAGGCTGGCCTGGCGGGCGGTTTCATCGTTCAGCACATGATGGACCAGGTAGGCCAATTGCTCGCTGAGGATGGACTGCATTTCCGGTGCGCCGGCTTGCAGAAGGACGCGCCCGTGATTGTCTTCTACTTTTAGCACCAGCACAGGTTCGACTTCATCGCGGTTGGTGCGCTGTCCCACCTGGTTTCCGAGATGGGCGAAGGTGCTGTATGCCCGGGCAACATCCAGCAGCGAGGCGTTTCCACCGGCAAACAGCAGGGTGCCCGGGTTGGGGTCATTTTCAATGTCTTCCATGCCGAAGGGGGCTGCCAGCCGCCAGGCATTGGCCGGGCCGATTTGCGCGAGCAGCTGCGAGAGAGCCATCAGGTGATCGTTTGCCAGGGCCGTGCGCATGCGCTGCGGGCCGTGATAGGTGCCATCAGGATTATGCATATTGGCGAGAGGGGAACTCTTCGCCGGGGGGAACATCCCAAACCAGACTGGCGGGGCTTTCACCGCGGGCAAAGCTGGTGACGGCCACGAAAGGGCTGAGCAGCGAACCGGGCTGGTGGGTGCTGACGTTGACCGGTGTCCCGGCACTGTCCACGTCACCCAGCATGGCAAGCACTTCTCCCGTGGCAAGATCAAGCAGGAGGGCATTGGCGCTCAGGTCGCCGGGCAGTTGGGGAGCATCCGGCGGCAGGGTGGGCAGCAGGCGGGCGGTGTCACACGCGCTCTCCGGCAGGTTGACTTGCAGGGACTGCCCGGTGAGACGCCCAAGCTGGGTGCGGGCGGTGCAGGTCATTTCGAGCTGCTGGTCATAATCCAGGCTGGTGATGATGCGCAGCCCGCCGCGTTCAATGCGCTGCTGGCCGAGCTGTCTGGCAAGTTGGTTCAGTACCAGTGCGGTGTAGGCATCGGCGTAGGTTGGGGAGGATTGGGGGGCATCCACGAAGATGATCTCTTCCTCGCGGGCAGTTTCAAATTCTTCATTTCCGATCCAGCCCTGGTCAACAAGCTGCTGGAGAGCCTGCTGCTGGTTTTCAATGGCGGCAGCAGGGGCGTCCAGCGGGTTAAGAGCGGGGGTGTCTGGCAGGGCGGCCAGCAAGGCGGCCTCTGCCAGGGAGAGGTTGTGGGCAGATTTGCCCAGGTAAAGATGTGCGGCGCTTTCTGCACCATAGGCCAGGTGGCCGTAATAGGCGCTGTTCAGATACCATTCCAGCACCTGGGCGCGGCCAAAGCGCTGCACCAGCTGCGCGGCCAACAGGCGCATGCGCAGGCTGCGGCGCAGGCCAGGCGGCTCGTTTTCCAGCATCAGGTCATGCACCAGTTGCTCGGCCAGGGTGTGCGGCTGGGGATCGGTGATATTGCGCCACTGGAAGCCGGGGTGCTGCCAGAAGCGGGGGTCGTTGAGGGAGATCGTGGTCTGGATGAAGATAGGGGCGAAAGAATCTTCCTGCTGTGGATTCAAGGCTCAAAGCTGAGCGGGGGATGCCAGGGTTTTCGAGGGTCAGCAGCAGGGTTTCTCCGCTGCGGTCATAGATTTGTGTGGGCTGCTGCAGGAGGCCGTTCTGCCGGTCCAAAAGCTCCGGCAGCAGGCTGAGGGAGGGCAGGTCAGGCGTTAATTGCGCATAGCTTATTCCGCCCCAGATGATGGCGGCTGCTGCCAGCAAACCGGCAACCGCACCCAGCCCAAGGGTGATGCGGCTGATGCGTTTTTCGGCGCTTTTGCGGCGGGCAGAGGCCTGCCGGCGGCGGCGCTGGATGAGGAGGTTTAGATCAAGCAGACGCATGGTGGGGTAGGGGCCGCATCACGGTTTTGGCGTGGCGGTTCGTTTCGGCGTGGGGGTGCGGGTCGGCGTGACGGTGCGCGTCAGGGTGGGGGTACGGGTGAAGGTGGCAACCCGTCCGAGGTGTTCTTCGGCGATCTTCTTCCATTCCGCAGGATAGGTGTCTTCAGGCAGTTTGAGCAGGTTGCTCCAGTTTTTGCGGGCAACCGTTGCCTGGCCGTCAAGCCCCTCAAGGGCCTGTGCCCGCCAGAAGTAGATCTGCGCCCAGTCTTCATCCCCTTCGGCGTAGGCTTCACACTCGCTGAGTTTTTGGTAGGCGTTGCCGTAGTCTTCGAGGATGAGGTAGGTTTGGCCGAGGGTCATGTTCAAAATGAAGGAATGTTTGTCCAGGTCCAGGGAGCGCACCAGATCCGATTTGGCCTGTTCATATTCTTCCCGTTCAAAATGGATCAAACCGCGCTGCAAGTAGGCAACGGCCTGTTTGTTGTCCAGCTTGATCGCCCGGGAATAGGCGTCAAAAGCCAGGGCCTGCTCGCCGCGGGCCTCATGGCACAGGCCGAGCCAGGTGTAAGCTTCTCCGTCATATTTCTCGTGGGCCAGGTAAATGGTGAGGATGTCCAGCGCCTCGCCGATTTCGCCTGCCGCCAGGTAGGATTGCCCCAGCACGCGGTAACTTTGCAGGTGTGTGGGGTCCATCTCATTAGCAAGCAGCGCGCTTTCCAGGGCTTTTTCCGGTTCATCGATCAGCAGCAGCGCCTGGGCGCGGTATAACGGCAGGAAGGGGGATTCCAGGCCGGCTTCGTCGGCTTCGTCCAGAATCTCAAGTGCGTCTTCCCCATTTTCCTGGTCGAGGAGGATCAAGGTCAGGTCCAGATAGGCTTCCAGAATTTGGGGATCATTCTTGATCGCCAGCTCGAAATTGTCGCGGGCGTTTTCCCATTGGTCCATCTCGTAGAGGTAGGTTTTTCCAAGCCCGAGGTAGGCGGGGGCAAAATTGCCGTCGCGGGTCAGGGCCTGGTTATAGGCTTTGATCGCCGGCAGATCGTATTCCTTATTGCGGTAGGCTTCCCCAATGTAGTAGTAAATATCGGGTGCATCCGGTTCCACGTCGGCGGCCTGTTCCATATAGGTAATGACTTCATCCCATTCTTCGTTTTCGAAGGCGCGCATGCCGGTTTTGAAGGCTTCAGCGCGCGGATGCGGGGTGTTGACGTAGCGCGGCGTGGGGGTGAGCGTCTCCTCAAGCAGCATCCACAGCGGTGTGGGGCCAGCCTGGGTAGGCGTGATCAGTTCTTCAGTGGGGGTGACATCCATGGTTTGCGCCAGGGAGGCGGGCGGACGGAAGGTCGCCATGACGATCCGGGTGGGGGTGGCGCGCTGGGTGAAGCGCAGCGATGGGGCAAAGATGCCAATCGCGACCAGCGCCAGCACCAGCACACTGGCACCGGCTCCGATGAGGAGACGTTTGGGGGTGAAGAAATCCTTGATACTGGGCGGTCTGAAACGGGTCAGGTAGTCTTTACGCAGGTCTTTTTGCCAGTCCTGGTAAAGCTTGTCTGGACTGACGATCATTTTCTCATCCAGGGGGAGTTCGCCGAGAATGATGAGGCCCTGTTTGACTTCTTCGTGGTCTGGGTTGATCTTGTAGGCTTGCCGCAGGCAGTACTTGCGCTCGCGCAGCGAGTCGACCACTGAACTCATCCACAGCCAGTAATCCGCGTTGCGGGGGTTGCGTTTGATCAGACGCGTGAGTAAATCACGGGCGCGCGCAAGGTCGTCCGCCTGAATGGCTGCCAGAGCTTCGTTATAAATATTCTCTTCAATACCCACGCTTTGAGTTTAGCACAGCATGAATTTGTCGGCAAGTGAGGAGAATGGAAAAAAACGGAAATCAGGAATCAGTCAACCGGTCAATCAGGAAAAACGGGGAACGATCCATTCACCAACCTGATTGACTGAATCACGGATCAACATTCTTTCTAAGGGTATAATCTGGACATGATGGTAAAGAAAATTCTGGTGATGTTTACTTTGTTTGGAATAATTTTGTCAGGCTGCGCAGTAGGCGCCGTTGAAGAGACGCCTGTCCCATCGCAGACGCCTGGTCTGGTTGTATATGCTACTCGCACGCCGTCTCCACCGCCTGTGGTGGAAAGTCCGCCGACATTGACTCCGCTGCCCTCGCCGACACCCACACCGCGCACGCATACTGTGGCGCAGGGGGAGGATTTTGGCGGGATTGCCTTTTTGTACGGGATCAAAACGGCCGCTTTGGTGGCCGCGAACCCGGATGTGAATCCGAATCTGATGAGTGTGGGTACTGTGCTGCTGATTCCCAACGCGGCCCAGGATGAGGCGCTGGCCGCCAGCGCGGCGGCTACACCCGTGCCGGTGGAAGTGTCCGCGCCGGATTGCTGGCCTTCCCAGGACGGGGGCATGTGGTGTTTTGCGCTGGTCCATAATCCTCTGGAAGAGGCTGTAGAAAGCGTATCGGTATTAATGAATATGGCTGCGGCAGAAGGCAGCGATGCGGTATCCCGACGAACGGCGCCGCTGCTGAATGTGATCCCGGCGGGGGCATCCCTTCCGGCGGGGGCCTATTTTTCGCCGCCTGTGCCCGCGCAGCCTGGTGTCAGCGCGCAGTTGGCGGCAGCTTTGCCGGCAGCCACGGCGGATGAGCGCTATTTGCCGGTGCAATGGGAAGTGGAGCAGGTGGAAATCTCGGGGGATGGCAGTTCGGCGCGTGTGCAGGGCAGCTTGCGGCTGGAGCAGGACGAAGCGGTTGAGGCGGTGGTGTGGGTAGCCCTGACGGCTAAAAACACATCGGGTCAGGTGATTGGCTGGCGGCGTTGGGAAGGTCAGGTGCTGATCGGCGGCGGAGAAATTGTCACTGTGACGGCTGAAGTGTATGCTGTGGGGGGTAAAAAAATAACCAGCGTGGAAGCGCTGGCCGAGGCGAGACCCTGAAAGCAGTGGAAAATTACTTCAGATCCCAGATGAGATAGGATTCAAACTGGCACACCGGCTGTCCGGCGTTTTGGGTGATGCAAACCTGGTAGGTGATCACGTCACCATGTTTTGCGCCGGGCGGGGGTGGAAAAGAAACAATGGTGCTGCCCGCATCATTCGTGGGAGCAGATGTGTAGGTTTGCTGGTTGCCAGTAGGGGCGGTGATGGTCGCGATGACCTGAACCCCGGCGATGGGCTGGCTGCTGCCCGCCTGGAAGACGGCAATGCTCAAGGTCTGGTATTCATTGCTGGCTGGTTTGGGCAGCATCTCGCTGACCAGCAATTGCAATGCCGGAGAAGTGTTGGGTACAATGGCCTGGGTGACAGGCTGCCCGGCGGGTTGAGCGGTCTCCTGTACCTGAGGCTGTCCGGCAGGCGGTGCTGATGATTGGCTCTGTTCAAGATAGCGCATGCCCAATGGGGTGATACGGACGGCCTGATCTTCCGGCAGATTGCGCAGATAATCCAGACAGTAATTGACAAAACATTGTCGTCCGAAGATTTCGTTATCCTGTTCGGGGACCTTGAAGGTGGTCGAAATGGGGTCGCCGGAGACCTGTCTGCCGCCGTGCAGTTGGATAAACTTGTCAAACGCGACCGGCACGTAGTAACCTTCCACTTTGCCCTGAATGGGGTAGAAATACATATTTGCCTTGTTTTCGCTGTCTGGATAGACTGGCGGATGCGTTTTCATACCCAGGATGACGGGCAGGGGGCGAAAGCGGATGATCTCGGGCTGGTCCGGGGTGGCATATACGGCTATGGTTTCGTACACTTGCTCGATGGTCCCGTCCGGGCGGGTGATGGTTCCTGAAATCGGGTTGCCGAAGATGGCCGTGCCGCCAAGCCGGTTGATCCCGTTCCTGAAAACCTGGTCCTGGTCAAATGTGGTTTGGGGCACAGCAAGCGTGGGGCGCTGCTGCAGGGGACCCTGACAGGTTGCGCAGGAATAATACCCGTAAGGCAGCAATTCAACGTGGGCATCGGGGGTGTTCTGAATATAGAAACCAACGTTTTCGAAGTACTGCTCCATACGGTTCTTTTGTGCATTGAATTTAACATTGCTGATGGGCAGACCACAATACATGCTGCCATTCATCTGGTCAAAAACAACTTTGAAGGCTTCATAGACATGGTAGTTGTTGACGGTAAAGGGGCTGACAGGGTTGGCAGTATTGTCTGGCGCCTCAGCAACATTCAGGTTGTTCCCAAGCGATTCCAGATAAAAGCGTTTTACGGGATCTGTCTCTGATGGGTTCATACACATGAGGGCATTAGCGGTGTATTGGCAGGTCGCGCCCTGATATTCAAAGCCGGCTGAAATGGGCGGCCCGAGATAGCGTTCACTTCCCAGGTTGGTATAGAACTCTCGCAGTACCGGTGTGACCGCATAGGCCGGGATTTCTGATGAGGAATTCCCCGCTGATGGTACAGGCATGTTGCACCCCGCCAATAAAAGCGAGATGGTCACAAGAATAATGAACTGCGCGAGTTTTGTAATTGTTACGCCTTTAACTTCACGCCGGTGACGCATGGATGTGATCCCCTTATTAATTGATCTCTGGACAAATGAGTGCAAACTAATTATACAATATTTGTTGCCTTCTGTTGCAACGAAATCATTAAAATTAGATTAATTCCGTTTGTTAGAAACCTTAACAATACTTAAAGGTTAATGAGCAGGCAAAATACAGCCTTGATTTTCAAGGAAGCTTTGCTAAAATGGTACAATCACTTCATTGGCAGGCTGCTGCTTTGCCACTTCCAGGAAGGGTTACAAAACGATGCGTGTTCTGCTTACAGGGGCTACCGGATTGGTTGGGTCACATCTTTGCCGTGCCTTGCTGGCACAGGGAGAGACGGTGCGCGTTTTTCGCCGGGCCAGCTCTTCGCTGCGCCTGCTGGACGGTTTGGATGTGGAACATGCCATTGGTGACCTGACCGAGCCGGACACGATTGAAGCTGCCATGCAGGACGTGGAAATTGTCTATCATGTGGCTGGGGTTGCCAGCAGCCACAGCACAGCAGGGCGCATGTATACCGTGATGGTGGAAGGTACGCGCAGCCTTTTACAGGCGGCGCTGGAGGCTGGCGTGCAGCGCGTGGTGCACACGAGCTGTGTGATGGCGCTGGGTGTGCCTGAACCATCGATTGCCCGCCACGGACAGCCTGTGCTGCTCAATGAACACCATACCTGGAATTTTCGCGGAGACCGCTGGCCGATTGGCTATACAAAATATATGGCCGAGATGGAAGTACAAAAGGCGGTTGCCCGCGGGCTGGATGTGGTCATGGTCAATCCCGGGTTTATCATTGGATCACAGGATGTCCATCGACAGGCTCATTCGCTGGTGATGCAGATTGCGCGGCAGGAGTTGCCGTTCCTGATTTCCGGGGGATTCAATTTTGTACATGTGCTGGATGTGGTGGATGGTCTTTTGGCGGCAATGCGCTCTGGACGCTGCGGGGAACGGTATATCCTCGGCGGGGAAAATTTGTCTTATATTGCCTTTGCGCGCAAGGTGGGCGAGATCGCGGGGGTGAATCCGCCAGTGCTGGTGCTGCCTGGCGGTGTGGCGGGGCGGTTGGTGCGGCCGATGAATTTTTTACAGCGGTTCATGAATTTGCCCGTAGGGGTTGAAACCTTGAACATTGCGGGGCAGTTGTTCTTCTACGATAACCGCAAGGCGCGCACCGAACTTGGCCTGAAAGCGCCGCGGCCAATTGAGGATGCGATCACCGAGGCGCTGGCGTGGTTTGACAAGAAGAGCGCTGAGAAACATGCGGCGATAAAAGAGAAGGAACCGGAACCGGAGGAAGAAAAACTAGGGGACTATTCATGAGTGTTTCAATGGCCGGGAGATCGCCCGCCTGCCCTGGGTGCTGCTTCAATGGCGTGACGGCGGCCTTTTTATTAGTGCCCCAAAGGGGTGCGCACTGATATACTGAGTAGTTAATCGACATGATTTGTTCTATGATCCCACAGGATGAAAACGATGTCAGATATTTTGTTGACGACCAAATTGGAAATTCCCAGACTCCGTGAACAATTGGTGCGTCGCTCCCGGTTGACCGAAAAATTGCAGGCGGGATGCCGCCGGAATTTGACGCTTGTCTCTGCGCCGGCTGGGTTTGGCAAATCTACTCTGGTGATCAATTGGCTTGATGAAGTGCAGCGTGAGCCAGGGGTGAAGGCTGCCTGGATCTCGCTGGATGAAGTGGATAACGCAGAGAACCGTTTTCTGCGCTATCTGCTGGCGGCATTGGATCGCGCAGATGATCGTGAGGATGATTATTGGGAAGATCTGCGGAATTTGCTCCAATCTTCGCAGACGACGCCTTTCGATTCCATTCTTCCATCCCTGATCAACAGGATCGCGGCGTATGAAGGGGATTTGCTGCTCGTGCTGGAAGATTATCATCTGATCAAGACAGAATCCGATCCATGATGCGTTGAGCTTCCTGCTGGAAAATGCGCCGCCCCAATTTCACATTCTGCTCATCACGCGCGAGGATCCGCCATTGCCGCTGTCGCGTTTGCGTGTCAGGAATCAACTGACCGAGGTGCGCGCAACCGACCTGCGCTTTTCGATGGATGAGTCGGCTTCATTCCTCAACCAGGTGATGGGGCTAAACCTGATATCGGAGGATATCAAGGCTTTGGAGGGCCGTACCGAGGGCTGGATCGCGGGTTTGCAGTTGGCGGCGATCTCCTTGCAAGGGCAGACTGACACCACCGCCTTGATCCAGTCCTTTACCGGCAGCAACCGCCACGTAATGGATTATTTAATTGAGGATGTACTCAGCAAGCAGACAGAGGAAATGCAAACTTTTCTATTGCAAACGTCGATTTTGGATCGTTTAAATGGTGCGCTGTGTGATACGCTAACCGGGCAGGAGAACAGCTTCGAGGTGTTGAAATACCTCGATCAACGCAATTTGTTTGTGATCGCATTGGACAATGAACGTAAATGGTATCGCTATCATCATTTGTTTTCAGAATTATTGCGGCAAAGACTTTATTCCATAGATCCGGATAGTGTAAATGAACTGCACAATAGGGCGATGGCATGGTATGAAGATCGGGGCTATTTAACAGATGCAATCTATCATGCATTTACGGGTGAAAATATTGCTGCCGCTGTGCGTTTGATCGAAAAAGGAGCTGAAAACGCACTCGAAAGCAGCAATTTTGGTTTCATCTTTAATGCAATAGAACGGATCCCGCAAGAGATACGCGGCCGTTCTCCCTGGCTGTACATTTACTATGCCTGGGCGCTGGTATTGACAGGGAAGCTGGAGCAGGCCGCAAAGATGCTGGCAGACACGGATTGGCTTGTGGATGCTGTCTCCGATGAATGTGAAAAGGAGAAAATGAGGGGGTATCTGGCCGGGGTGAAAACATTATATTCCGAGTGGATTTGGGATGATGATTTCATGTTTGAGTGTTTTGGAAAGGCATCCAATTGCTTGCCGAAAAAACACTGGGTGCTGGGTTATTGTGCCATGACAATGGGGGTAGCGCATTGGGGAATTGGAGAGATGAGCAAGGCGATCGAGCATTTCAGACAGGCTGAGGAAATTGGGAAAAGTGTCCGGCCATGCGCGGGTGACGGTGGTCAGCAAGATGTATTTGTCCCATGCCTTTGACCAGCAGGGCCGCTTGCATCAGGCGAGAGATCTTTGCGCGGATGCTTTTTCGTTGACGCAGTCTGACGGCAAGAAAATGCCCTTGACGGGATATTTGAATATTTATATTGCAAGGCCATTGTATCAATTGAATGAATTGGAAAAGGCAACCGAGCACGTCCGGGAAGGGATCAGCTTTTGCCGGCGGTTGGGGGATAACCGGGTTGAGAAACTTGGACATTATCAATTGGCGCACATCTATCTTGCGCAAGGAAATATTAGAGGCAGCGGAACGAACGCTGGAAGTGGCGAAAAATACACATCCCGGCAAAGCGCCATTGATCGATATGCGCGGGATGGAGTACCCTCAAGTGATGGTCTGGCTGGCACAGAAGAGATTTCGCGATATTGAGGCCTGGTTGCAAAATGAGAACCTCGATCTGGAGGCGATCACTTTCTTCAAAGCCAGACTGATCTATACGATGCATGCGCGTGCGCTGATCGCGCTTGGCCGGGAATATGGCAATAGCGCTTATCTTGATAAAGCACAGGTTTTGCTGCAAGACCTGTTGGCATTGCTTGCTGACAAGGAGTGGAAGAATAAGCATATAGAAGTGCTTGTGCTGCAAGCATTGGCTTTGCAGGCGCAGAAGAAAATGAGCGCCGCTGTGAAGACACTTGAGGAGGCACTGCGCCTGGCAGAGCTTGATGGTTTTGTGCGCATTTTCGTTGATGAAGGTGAGCCGATGGAATCGTTATTGAAAATGATCATAGTGGACGATAAGCGGTTGAAAAAATACATTTCCCGTTTGCTGCTTGCTTTTGGAGACCGTCCTGTTCCAATGCAGCCGCTTGTCGAACCTTTGAGTGAGCGAGAGCTTGAAGTGCTTGAGAAAATCGCGGAAGGTCTGACCAATGCCGAGGTTGCATCACAGCTGTATCTTTCTCCGAACACGGTAAAGGTGCATACGCGGAATATTTTTCAGAAGTTGGGGAGTAGTAACCGCACCCAGGCCGTTACACAGGCCAGAGAATTGGGGATCATGTCTGCAACAAAGTAAGAGGATTCCTTTCTTTATAATGAAACTACCGTCTGGTTGCATTTCAACCAGACGGAAGTTTTTAAGAATTATTGATGTGATGTGGGTGTTGTCCGTTTAGACCGCTACAGTGACCCGGCCGTACAGCGTCTCGCGGATCTGGAGGATCTGGCGGCGCATGCGGTCATCGCGCTCGATGAGGTCGTTGACCTTGTCGCAGGCGTACATCACGGTGGTGTGATCGCGTCCGCCGAGCTGGGCGCCAATCTGCGGCAGGGAGATGTTGATCTCTTCGCGCAGCAGGTACATGGCAATCTGGCGCGGCAGGGCGACTTCGCGGGTGCGGTCGCGGCCGATCAGCCTCTCGGTGGTCAGGCCAAAGGCAGCAGCCACAGCGGTGACGATCTGGTCCGGTTCGATCGTGCTGCGGTTGGGCAGCAGGTCAGCCAGGGCAGTGTTGACCAGTTCGGGGGTCAGCGCCTGACCGCTCAGGTCGGCGTAGGCCAGGACGCGGGTCAGGGCGCCTTCCATCTCGCGGATGTTGGACTGGATCTGGCGGGCGATGCTGTCCAGAATTTCGGGGGGCACCTGGCGGCCAGAGCGCTCGGCTTTGGTGCGCAGGATGGCGATACGGGTTTCCATGTCCGGGGGCTGGATGTCCACGGTCAGGCCCCATTCAAAGCGGGAGAGCAGCCGTTCTTCGAGGGTGACCATGGCCTTGGGCGGGCGGTCGGAAGACATGATGATCTGTTTGTCCTGCCCGTGCAGGGTGTTGAAAGTGTGGAAGAATTCTTCCTGGGTGGATTCCTTGCCGGCGATGAACTGGATATCATCGACCAGCAGCACGTCTGCGCGGCGATAGCGTTCGCGGAAGGCGGCAGTGGAGCGGTTGCGGATGGCTTCCACCAGGTCGTTGGTGAATTCTTCGGAGGAGACATACAGCACATACAGCCCTTTTTCCTGGGCGGCATTGCCGATGGCGTGCAGCAGGTGGGTCTTGCCCATACCGACGCCGCCATACAGGAAGAGGGGATTATAAGAGCGGGAGTTGTGGATGGAGTCGGCAAATTCGGCCACGGCCATGCAGGCGGCGTGCGCCATGCGGTTGCTGGGGCCGACGACGAAGGAGTCGAAGGTGTAGCGGCTGTTGAGGGCAGTGGTGCCATTGTTGGTGGTCGGGGTGGGGCGGGAGAGCGGCAGGCTGTTCTTCCTCATGCGTTTCAGGGGCGGGGGCAGGGTTGTCTTTTTGCCAGACGACAAAGCGGGCGATTTGCGGGCGGTTCATGATACCCGTCAGCAGCCGGGTCACCTTGCTGGATAAGCGGCTTTCCAGCCAATCGCGGGCATAAGCGTTTTGCACGCCGATGGTGAAGGTCTCCTCATCATAAGCGATCAGTTCAGCGCTCTTGACCCAGGTATCAAATGCGGCTTTGGACATTTCCATCTGGAGCTGTCCGACGGTTGCCTGCCATGCCTGTTCTGCATTCATAACATTTCTCTCCCTCATTTTTTTGATCAGCGAACAGGCGCATGAAATACACATCCACAGCGTTTGCTGTGGGTTATTTTGTTTTTCATATCCATTAGCCTGAAAAACTTCAGGAAAAAAGCGGTGAGTTTGTTCGCGATACTGCTTGATGCTTTAGATTCTAGCAGAAAGACTCGAATCGAACAAGCCAAAACTGCCCAAACTATCTAAAAGATTCGAATATTTTAAGAAGCCTAATGTTAACAAAAGCTTGAGCGGAGACCACGAAAAACATGATTTTGAGGCTGTGGATAATTTATCCACAGGGGGCGGTCAAAGTTATCCACACCCCCATATATGGGGGTGTGGATGAAAAGATATGCGAAATTGCCACAGATGGGGGGTGCAATCTTATAGAAAGCGCGTGGAAGGAATTCTGAAAATCCTGTGGAAAACTTCCAAAATCTGGAAACTGCCTGTTTAATCACCCGAAAGCATACGTCTGGCGGCCTTGCGTCCGATCTCAACGGCAAAGTTGGTGCCGCGGTCCCAGGGGTAGACCTGGCTCATGCTGGCAAAGTACAGGCCGGGCATGGGGGTGGCAATGTCGGGGATGTTCTGCGAGTGGTTGACCAGCGGGACTGGCTGGGCATAGGTGGTGCGGTAGAGCCAGGTATTTTTGACCCAGTCGCGGGAGAAGTCCGGGTTGATGCGCTCCAGCGAGGGCAGGAAGCGTTCCAGCAGTTCTTCCTTGCTGAGGTCGAAATACTCATGGTCGGGCTCCAGGTAGTCGCCGATGTAGAGGATGTGGTCGCCGCCGAAGTTGTCCGGCGAGACGTAGTTGGTGTGTTCGACCAGGGCGAGGAAGGGGTAGCCAGCGGACTTGGGCATGTTGTACCAGTAGTAGCCTTCAGGGGAGAACTGGTGCTTGATGCTGACGGTCAGGACGACGGCCCCCATGCTCTTCAGCGCCAGCAGGCCCTGCAGGTAGTCTGCTGACAGGTCAGGGGCCAGCTTTGCCAGCAGCCCGGGGGAGACGGTGAAGAGACACTGGTCGAAGCTTTCTTCGCCGGTAGGGGTGGATCAGGGAGACGCCGCCTTCGGGCAGCGAACGGATACCGCTGACGGGTGTGGAGAGGCGGATGTCCACGCCGCGCTCGGTGAGGGCGGCAGCAAAGTCATCCGAGAAGGCCTGAAAGCCGCCTTTATAGGTGCCCAGGTTGGTGGTGCGGGCATGCATGCGCGCCCACATCCAGGCCATGTTGACCGTGCGGGCATGTTTCTCGCCAAATTTACCGATGACGAGGGGTTCCCACATTTCTTCGTAGACCTTGTCGCCGGCCCATTTGCGCATCCAGGCATCGACGGTGGTCTTTTCGAGGGCCTGCCAGTTTTTGGTGATGCGCAGGTAGAGGCCGACCAGGCCAAAGCGGATCTTGTTGATCCCCCAGCCGAGGCCGGGATAGAGCAGGGCGGCGAGGATCGAGTCGAAGGGGTAGAATTTCCCCTTGTGATACATGACGGTGGTCGGGCGGGGGAAGATGACGTTATCACTCAGGCCAAGTTCTTCGATCAGGCCGAGCATGTGCTCATCGCTGGCGAACCAGTGGTGGTAGAAATACTCCACCGACCAGTCCCAGTGGGGTTCTTTGAAACCGGAGGCCAGACCGCCGGTGTGGTCGGCTGCTTCAAAAATGGTGACGTCATGTCCTTCGCGGATCAGATCCCAGGCGGCGCTCATCCCGCCAAATCCAGCGCCAATCACAGCGATCTTCATGCAGGTTTCTCCTCAGTGTCAGTGTCGCGATATTCGGTTGATCCCCATTTGAGTCCCTCGCGGGCGAAGTAGTATGCGCCCAGCAGGGTGATCGGCAGCCACAGGGTCGCGTGCAGCAGCAGGGTGAAACTGGCAGCCAGATCGGGGGATACGTTGTAGGCTTTCAGCAGGGTGATAAAGGGCAGGTCAAAGGTGCCCACATAACCGGGGGCAGCCGGGATGATGGTGGCCAGGTTGACGATGCCGTTCATCAGCATCAGGGCGAAGAAGCTCACGCTGAAATCAAAGGCCTGCATCACAAACCAGTAGGTGCAGGTTTCCAGCAGCCAGATGGTGACCGAGGTGAAGAAGACCATCAGCGCTTCCCGCGGCGAGCGCATGGAGCTGAGCCCGCTCAGAAAGCGGGTCACGAGGGGGTAGATCTTCTCGCGCCAACGGGCAGGCGATGAGCCGGTCAACAAAGAAATTGATCCATTTTTCGGCAATTTGCGGATACATGGCAGCCAGCAGGAAGATGACCAGCGCCACGGCGAAGGCGATGCCGCCCCACAGCGCCAGGCTCTGGATCCAGCCGACGGTTTTGGCATCGCCGATCTGGCTGGCGATGAAGGGCAGGTTGAGAAAGACAAAGCCCAGCATGACCACGCCATCGAAGATGCGTTCGACGACGACGGTCGCCAGCGAAGCCGAGATGGGCACATCTTCGCGGCGTTTGAGCACCACCGAGCGCAGCACTTCGCCGGCGCGGGCGGGGTAGATATTGTTGCCCATATAGCCAATGCAGACATGGGGAACATGTTGCGGATGGGGATTTTTTTAAGCGGGCGCAGCAGGTAATGCCAGCGCCAGGTGCGCATCCATACCCCCACGAAATAAACCGCCACGGCAGGGATCAGCCAGCCAAAACGGGCGCCGCGCGTGGTTTCCCAGACTTCACCCAGGTGCTGCCCGCGCAGGGCAACGTAATGAAGAAGGCGCTGATCACCACGCCCAGCAGGAACTTCCAGTATTTTTTCAGCCAGTTTGTCATGGGGTGATTTTACCATGTGAAGGCACTGCACAATGTGCGTAGAAGGTGCAACGTCAATCAGGCAACTCGGTAATTTGGGGTTAGGGATCAGTCAATCAGTTGATCAGGGGACAAGGTTCCTGCGAAGCTGGGACGATTTACCCCCTTGCCCAAAAGGGGAGGAGGGATTACGATAGTCTATTTCATTGATTGCCTCAGAGCTTTTCGAGAAATCAGCATTTCCCGCGAAACGGGAATGAGGTACCAAGTGTTCATGCTCTACCAATCTATTTCGCTTTCTCGTTTCTTAACGTCAGCCAGGGAAAATGATATAATACAGACATAAATTATCGAATTAACGGAGCGTAAAATGAGCACACAACAAAGCCTGGAAGTCCCTGTTAAAGGAATGGATTGCGCCGAATGCGCCGCGCATGTGGAACACGCCCTGGCGAAATTGCCGGGGGTGGGGCAGGTGCAGGTCTATCTGGCCTCGGAGAAGGCAGTCTTGCAGTTGGACCCGGAGCAGGTGAGCTGGACGGATATCCAGACGGCGGTGGCGGGGGCCGGGCTATACCGTGCCGGAGCAGAATGAAGATGGCTCTGCTGCACCGGAAGAACCGCAAGCCGCAGACTTTGCCCGTCAGGTGATGACCCTGGTGGGGGTGGTGGCGGGGGCGATCCTCTTTCTGGTGGTTGTGGGGGAATGGCTGGGACTGCTTGACAAAGTCACCGAGAACCTGCCCTGGTATATTGGCCTGCCGCTGATCCTTCTGGCGGGCTGGCCGGTATTTCGCAACGTGCTGCGTGCCACGCTCAACAAGCAGATCATCGCCCATACGCTGATGACGATTGGCGTGCTGGCGGCGGTTTTGGTCGGCCAGTGGGCCACCGCGGCGGTGGTGGTGTTCTTCATGCGGGTGGGGGATTATACCGAGAAGTTCACCGCCGAGAAGGCGCGCCGGGCGGTCAAGGATTTGACGGCCCTGTCGCCGCAGACGGCGCGCGTCGAGCGGGCGGGCGAGGAAGTGGAAGTCCCGATCAAGGAAGTTGTGCTGGGGGAAGTGGTTGTCGTGCGGCCGGGCGAGATGATCCCGGTGGACGGCGAGGTGCTCAGCGGCCAGGCAATGATCGACCAGGCCGCTATCACCGGCGAGTCGGTGCCGGTGGATGTGGCGGCTGGCTCGTCAGTGTACGCGGTGACCATCGCGGAGCAGGGCGCTTTGCGGATACAGACCACTGCCCTGGGCGAGGATACGACCTTCGGGCGGGTGGTGCGCCTGGTGGAAGAGGCCGAAGCCAACAAGGCCGACGTGCAGCGCCTGGCAGACCGCTTTGCGGGCTACTTCCTGCCGCTGGTGTTGAGCGATTGCCGCGTTGACCTTCCTCCTGCGCCGCGACCCGATCTCGGTGGCGGCGGTGCTGGTGGTGGCCTGTTCGTGTTCCTTTGCCCTGGCGACGCCGATCGCCATGCTGGCCTCGATCGGGGCGGGGGCCAAACGCGGCCTGCTGGTGAAGGGCGGCAAGGTGCTGGAAGTGCTGGCGAAGGCGGATGTGCTGCTGGTGGACAAGACCGGCACGCTCACCCTGGGCGAGCCGCAGATCGTGGAGGTGCTGCCCGAAAACGGTTTCTCGGTGGAGGATGTGCTGCATCTGGCGGCCAGCGCCGAGCGCTACTCCGAGCATGTGTATGGGGAAGCGATTCGCAGGGCGGCCAAAGAGCGGGGGATCAGCCTGGCCCTGCCGGAGGACTTCCGCGCCGTGGCCGGTGAGGGCGATATTTGCCGCAGTAGATGGAAAACAGGTGGCGGTGGGCAGCCAGCGCACCCTGGTGAACGGCGGGGAAAGCATCCCGGATCGGGAAGGCAGAACGCAGTTGTTTGTGCAGTGTGACGGCGAATTGGCCGGGACGCTGCTGGCCGCGGATACACTGCGCCCCGAGGTGGGCGAGGCTTTAAAGGAAGTGCGCCGCCTGGGGGTGAAACACATCGAGCTGCTGACCGGTGACCAGCAGGCGATTGCCGAAACGCTGGCCGCTTCGCTGGGTATCGCCTGCCGCGCCGAGCTGCTGCCGGAGGACAAGATCGCGATTGTGAAGGAGTATCAGGCACAGGGCAAGACAGTGGTGATGGTGGGGGATGGGGTCAATGACGCGCCGGCCCTGGCGCAGGCGGATGTGGGTATCGCCATGGGCGGGGATGCGGGCGGTACGCATATCGCCAGCGAGGCCGCGGACGTGGTGCTGATGCGCCCCGACTGGACGCTGGTGCCGCAGACCCTGCAGATCGCACGGCGCACGATGGGCGTGGTGCGCGGGAATCTGATCTTTACGGGGGTGTATAACCTGGTGGGGTTGTCATTGGCGGCGGTGGGTATCCTCCCGCCAGTGCTGGCCGCGGCGGCGCAGTCCTTGCCGGATCTGGGGATTCTGGCGAATTCGGCGAGGTTGATCAGGCAGAAGTAGGTGCGAAGTTCAAACCTTGACAAGGTTGGATCCTTGAATAGATAAAGTGTATTCACATTCTAAGTAGTGTGGGTTGCCAACCCACACTACTATTTTGTCCCTGACTGCGCTGGCGGCCGCGGAGCAGTCATTACCGGACCAGGGGATATTGGTGAATTCTGTGCGGTTGATCAGGCAGAGGTAGGGGGTGTTCTCGCCGGTGGGATGAAGTTGTGATAATCGGTGTTCAAATCTAATCCCCCCTTCCCCCCTTTGACAAGGGGGGAAAGTTTTTTGTTGAATTTGGGGATCTTGGCGAATTCGGCGCGGTTGATCAGGCGGAGGTAGAATCAGGGTTCTGTTGTCCAGGGAGGCGTGTCATCGTAGTCTTCAAATACATCAGGATCGAGGCGCAGGAGGCCATCCCATTCGGTGTAGAGCCAGATATTGCCGTCTTTATCCACTGTGGCATCGTTGAAAGTTAGGGTGTCAAAGAAGAAGCTGCGCCATTCGCCATCATCTAGGCGGGCGATGAGGTGATTGTTGATGAAGATAACACTGCTGTCATCCTGTACGTTTCCGAGATACAAGGCTTCAAATTGGTAATCAGGGGTCTTTGAACTCCAAGATAAAGGCAGTTTGCCAGAGCGGTATAACGTTTGTGATAAGAGCAATCTGCCATGGCATGGTCTGCAGAGAGGATAAGGGGCTTTACTCCTTGCAGGACAAAATCGTTTTCCACAAAGGATGAACCATCTATTTGAATGACGCCTGTATCTGTTGCACCATAAATTGTGTTGTCTTTCCCTTCAGCAAAATAGGAAAAGATCTCTGTTGCATTGGGAAGGATGTATTGCTGCCATTGTCCATTTTCGTATTCCCAGATGTTCCCGGAGTTGCTGACCCACACACGATCATCTGAAAAGATTTGAACGCCCGAAGCTCCGTTGCCGGGGAATTTTCCCAGAATTCCGGCTTACTTCATGGTCGATCATTGTGAGCCCCTGGCCCGCATGATAAAACCACAGGCGGTCTTCCTGATCCAGGGCAATGAGAGAGTGTACTTGAAATAATTCTCCGAAACTCCATTGGGCTCGATAAGGGCTCTTGCCGAGTTGATAGAAGACAGCTTCATTGCCAAAATTTAGTATGTTGCTTTGCCTGATATCCGGTTCTTCGTTGTTTCGAATTCCATCTGTGGATTGAGCATTGTTGTGAAAACGATCAGATGAAAATTTGTACAGATCATAATCGAAAAGCCACAAATTTCCATCATGGTCCGTTGTTATCTGCCCTGAAGAGCCTGTTGGTAGAAATTCTGTTATTTCGGGAGGATATGCACCTGGTTTAGTGTTTTGAATTGCAGATACCAGGTTTATTATTTCCTCATCACTTGTTTGTCGGCGGCTCTTGTACAATGCGTCTACAACACCATAGCGGTAAGTTGTGGTCCAGGTTAGGCCATCAAACTGATAGCCAGTGGGATAAGACATTCAACAGGGACCGAGCTTGATGATGATCTCTTGCGCTGATTCAACACGTAATCCTTCCGGGCAAGCCCCACCGCCAGCCAATGGCAAAAGGTGTTTTGGAAAAGGGAAATTTGCCCAGTGACCATTGATCTGATAATAGATTTCAGCGCCATTGTTCATCACCCAGGTTTCACCATCAGGCCCAAAATCAATGCCGCTGATATTTTCTGAGTAACATAGCCAGCCACTTCTCATTATCATACGGGGGTGGCAGCTTCTCGCCTTCGTCAATCCATTGTTCCCCATCAAAGCGGAAAAGGGCGTTTTCTGGGCCGCCTACCCATACTTCCCCGGATGGGGAGATGGCAATCTGGTGAAGTATTGCCGCGAGAACCATTTTTCAGGTTGTACCAGGTCTCTTGACCGTTTACGTCCAGTGCAGGATACCAAACCCACCCACAGCCCAAAGTCCACCTTGCTTATCGATCACATAGTCATTGAGGCCTCTCGTAGGGAAAGAGGGTGATCTTATCAGGAGAAATATCTGACCACAGATTAGGTTGTGCTGTTTGGGGAAAGAATATGAATCCATACTCATCTTTGTAGTAAGATATATGGGTTCTGGTGTGGAGGCGGTTGATTGAGTAGGTGTAGGGGTAATTAGTAACTGAATTTCGTTCAGTTTTTCCCATGCCGCGAAAATTTCCGGATCGAGGCTGATGATGTATTCAAGGCGTTTGCTTGCCATGTCATAGTTGCCCGAATTCAATGTCTTGAAGTGCCAATTGATATTGGTTGGTCGTAATGGTTGCTATAGCTTCGGGAGATTGATTAATCGGAACTGGGTCACAAAATGCGATTGTATTGCAATATATGTAATCCCCAAGATAAAGCGCTGCGATGAGAAGGACCAGACTGACGAGAATGATTAACAGGTATCTTGACCAGTAAGGGAAGATTTTTGAAGAAAGTGAACTTGCTATTTGATTGGTGCGTTTCTTCAGAGTTCATTGTTCATATCCTTGTATTCCACCATGCCAAGTATAGGCGCAATTCCTCAGACACGCAAACTGTGAATCATTCACTCGTTTGCCTGATCGTATACAGCGTTTGCCTAAGCTCGCCGAGATGATAGGCGGTGTGTGCCAAGATAGCGATGGCTCCCCCGATGGCGTCGTTCTCTTCCCAATCCTCAATGCCCTGCAGTAGGGTGCTCGTTTTCTTGTAGGCCGCTTTGAGACGCGCTTTGAGGTCGTCCCATTCTTCCGGGGTGACTGCGCCGACCCGCTCCCAGATCTCGCCCCAATCCAAGGTGCCAACTTCCTGCCCGGCGATCACCTTGCCCAACACATTCAGATAGAAGATGACGTGTTCAAGCTGGGCAGCGATGGTGGAGCCATTCATGCCAGCCGGAACCGAAGCCTCTTCCGCGCTGACCGGTTCCAGGGTGTCGGACAGGGTGGTGCCTTCGTCGAGGTAGACGCCGTGATGTGTCTCGAAGGTTTCTTCGAGGATATCCATGATCTCTTTGGAGAGTTTTTCTGTGGGGATGGTTTTAGTCATAACAGGTCCTTTTTTGGTTTCTTTTCGGGTGATCTATAAATGCCATTCTTCCCGCGTCATTCCCCACAAAACCTGGGTATCAAAGCCGGGGAGGTCATCGTAGGCGTGGTGGCGCTCGCCGAGGCAGGTGAAGCCCAGTCTTTCCCAGCAGGCGGTTGGCGGCGGGGTTGTCGGGGTGGGTTTCGGCGAGGGCGCGGGGGGCGTTGAGGGTCTCAAAGGCAAAGTGCAATAAGGCACGCGTGATCTCGCTGGCGTAGCCTTGATGCTGGTACTCCGGCAGCACAAACCAGGAGAGCTCACAGCCTTCCTCGTCCGCGATGGTGTTCTCGGTGATGCCGGCGGTGCCGATGGCTGTCAGGCTGTCATTGAGGACGAGGACGCCCGTCCAGCGGTGCTCGATGCCCCAATCAGCGTGCCATTCGGCGAGCACTTCGGCCGTCTGCGCCGCGCTCCACGGGCCGCCGAGGTAGCGCATCATGTCCGCGTCGCAGAAGATGCGCGCGAGGGTGGACTGGTCGCTGGCCTCCGGGCGGCGCAGGAGGAGGCGTTGGGTTTCGACTACAGTTTCTGCGGAATGCTTTTGGTTCATTTTGTCTGCTTATAGATATCTTCTGACATTTTGGCAATAGGCCGTGAAGGCTTCGCTGTAATGTTCTTTTAAGAAGTCTTCTTCGCGCAGGACCTGACGGTGGAACAACCAAAAGGCGGCGCAGGTATAGACCAGCAGGATCCAGTTGGAGAAGACCAGGAATTGGCCGAGCAGGATCATGGCAAAGGCCGTATAGATGGGGTTGCGGCTGTAGGCGAAAATGCCGCTGGTGATCAGTTGGTCGGGCCGGGTGGTGTCGATGCCGATGCGAAAGCTTTGCCCGAATGAAACCAGGCTCCACAAGAGGATCAACAGCCCGGCCAGGCACAAGGCCACGCCGATCCAGGCTACGAAATCAGACGGGAAAAATTCCTGCGTGCTTGGTATTGGGAGATGGAAGGCAACGGCAAACACGAGGTAGAAATAGAAAAGGGCAAAGGGCGGGATGAGAAAGTCGGTCTTGTCGAGTTTCCCGAAATGCAGGACTGCGATGCCGCGTTTCTTCATCATGCGCACCCGGGTCAGCACCATGCCGATCATGAGGATGATGGTCAATACAGCTAAGTAATTTTGCATTGTTCCTCCACTGGCAAATGGGCTGATCAACGGGAGATCATTCCAAGTATAGGCCCAATTTCCCGGATGTGCAAATGGGAAGCGAGTTATTGTCACTGAGGCAATCAGGAATACGGATTAGTTGAAAGACGAAAAAATCTGTCCATTCAGGGCCAATCTATGGGTGAGGCCGGACAGGTCAGACAAAGTGTTTGTGAGGGCAGCTCTTTCCCTATACAACCTAGCTCCGTACTATAATACAGAATACCGTGAGATCTTTTTTCCACCCAGGGAAAATCCCATGAAGAAATCTGTTCTGCTCACATGCTGCCTCGTCCTCATCCTGCTCGCCGGCTGTGCTGGAGAACCAATCCAACCACCTACCGCATCCTCCACTCCTGCGCCACCCTCCTCCACCCCAGCGCCGCCCTCCTCCACCCCCGCGCTGCCCTCCACCACACCCAGCAAAGCCAGCTTTTGGCGTATCGTAACCTCGACGATCACCCCACCAACTACGAAAACCCTGACGCCTACGCTCACTTATACACCTTCAAACACACCTGTTCCTACACACACCTCTACCCCGCCTCCCATCCCAATCGGAGCACAAAACACAATCCAGTGTCTGGAAATTCTGCCCGAGATGCCTGACAGCGCAGAAGCCAGCGGTGTTGTCGTGTTAATGAAAGACCGAAAAATCTACTTGCTCGATATGGCAACTCAGCAACTCACCAAAATGTCCTTGCAGAATGAGAAGCCGTATGATTTGTAAGGTTTCGCCTAACAGAAACTTCATCGCGATCGACAACATTCTGTATGATGATGCAGGAAATAGGTCAGGGCACGAACTGGTCATTGCAGATGCCAGTGGAGAGCGGTTGAAGAGCATCCCCTGGGAAGAGAACTGGCGCAGTTTATTGGGTTGGAAAGATGACCAACATGTTCTGCTGAGTGTTGATTTTGATAGAAATAGAAATAATTACTCTCTATTGAAAATTGATCCATTCAATGATGAACGACAGAGAATAGAACTTACCAATATAGCACCTGGTTGGGATCAATATATAAAAACGCATGCGCCGACTGGTATATGGCCTGGTTTTGCCTCTCTGCTTTTGGATCCCACATACACCATGTCGCTTTATCCTCAAGATATGGAAGGAAATCCAACGCACTATACCTATCGTCTTTGGAATATAGCTGAACAGCAGCTTGTGCTCAGTCTCGAATCTATTATGAAAATGGATAATTTTTTCTACTATTATCCGCTGCCTGCCTGGTCTCCAGACAACGCTCAGTTTGCGCTTGGAGGAATAGAGTGGTATTTAGATGAAGATTTCAAATCCGAGTTGTTTGTGATCACAAAAGACGGGCATGTGACTCAAATGACCAATCTTGCATCCTTGGGTTATGAAATTATCGCTACGTATCCCAGTTGGTCACCAGATGGACGCTATATTGCTTTCTATTTGGTTCCTGATGGAATTGGAACAAGTCGTTTGGCTATTTTGGATACAGAAACTCTAGAGCTCATTGATTGCTGCATGCCACTTGATGTTCTAAGTGCCGGTATCCCAAGCCCTCCAACCCCTCTTTGGTCGCCGGATAGTAAGCAGTTGCTGATGCTTGGCGACTACTTATCAGAACACAATCGTGTGCTCTGGATCAGTTTGGAGCAAGGGATTGCCGCACAGGTGGCTGAGGATATTGATGTCGTGCAATGGTTTATTGTGGGAGGAATGTGGGGCTGGATGGCCGCGCCGGAAGAGTGAAATCCCATCATTGTGCATTATGAGTTATGCATTGTACATTGCCATGCTTGACACTCCTCCCCTTTATCATTACAATCAATCCATAAAGATCGCAACAATTCAGGTTTGACCGCCTTCGATAAAAAGAGAAGGCGGGAAGCGAAACCGGTGCAAATCCGGTGCTGACCCGCAACTGTGATGAGCTGACGCTCTAAGCCAGGTCGACTACCTGAATTTGCGTTCCCACCAACCTCGTGGAACGGGTGACGGAACATTGACGCAGATTTCCTGAAAAGAAACCGCACCCCTGTCCTGATGACAGGGGCTTTTTATTGCAATGCCTGATCCTGATTCGCGGTGGAAGAAAATACCACAACCAAAGAAGGAGTTTGATCCAGATGAAACGTTTCTTCCCCCTGTTTGCCCTTTTGATCGTAATGAGCCTGGCTGCCTGTGCCCCCGCAGCAGTCGAAGCTCCCGCGGCACCCGCCGTGGAAGAGGAAGCTGCTCCTGCTGAAGAAGCACCAGCAGTCGAAGCCCCCGCGGCCTCCATCGTCCTCACCGACGGCCTGGGCCGCGAAGTAACATTGGCAGCTCCGGCGCAAGCGATCGTCTCCCTGGCCCCATCCAACACCGAGCTGCTGTTCGGCGTCGGTGCTGGTGACCAGGTGATCGCCCGCGAAGATTTTTCCAACTATCCCGAAGCCGCCCTGGATCTGCCCAGCATTGGCAACACCCAGGAATACAGCCTAGAGATGATCGTCAGCTTGCAGCCCGACCTGGTGTTAGCTGCCGATGTGAATGCCCCCGAGCAGATCAAGGCCATTGAAGACCTCGGAATCACCGTCTTCCAGGTTGCCAATCCGGTTGATCTGGATGGGCTGTATGAAAATATGCGCATCGTGGCCCAATTGACCGGCCATGAAACCGAGACCGAAGCCTGGATCGAGACAGCAAAAGAACGTGTCGCCGCCGTGGAAGAAACCATTGCCCGGGCAGACACCACCCCCACCGTCTTCTACGAACTGGATGCCACCGACCCCACCAAGCCGTGGACCAGCGGTTCCGGCACCTTCATTGACACCCTCATTACCATGGCTGGGGGCGCCAACATCGCCGCAGCAATGGACACACCCTGGGCGCAGTACAGCCAGGAAGAACTCATCATCCAGGACCCGCAGATCATCCTCCTCGGTGATGCCATGTGGGGTGTTACCCCGGAAATGGTCGCCGAACGTCCCGGATGGGAAGGCATCAGCGCTGTGGTCAACGGTCAGGTGCAGCCTTTCAACGATGATCTTGTTGCCCGGCCAGGCCCGCGCCTGATCGACGGCCTTGAAGCCCTCGCCCGGGCCATCCACCCGGAACTGTTTGAATAAAATGCAAAAAACTGCCCGCCCATACCTGATAAGTCTCATCCTCCTCGCGCTGATCGCATTCTTCAGCGTGATGGCGGGCAGCACCTTGATCCCACCTAAAATCCTGACCAGTCTGCTCACATCCCCATTGACCGGTCAGGAGATTCCCTCTGAATGGCAGAAATTTGCCATCATCGTCTACAAACTGCGCATCCCGCGCGCTGCGCTGATCGCCATGACCGGTGCCGCATTGGGCGCCAGCGGCACCGCGTACCAGGGGTTGTTCCGCAACCCGCTGGCCGACCCCTACCTGATCGGGATTTCCTCCGGCGCGGGGCTGGGCGCTGTGTTGGCGATGACGATCAACTGGCCCTATACCCCGCTGGGTCTGCTCGCCATCCCGGCAGCAGCTTTCATCGGGGCAATTTTGACCGTCATTCTCGTTTATTCCCTTGCCAGAGTCGGCAAAACTGTGCCCACCACCAACCTGATCCTGGCCGGCGTGGCAGTCAGCGCCTTCGCGTCCGCGATCACCTCCTTCTTAATGTTGTTTTCGCGGGACGAACTGCACCGCGCGATTGCCTGGCTGCTGGGCGGCAACTCCGTCAGCGGCTGGCAGCCGGTACTGATGGCCCTGCCCTATACCGTCCTCGGATTGGGCGCGCTGCTCACCATGGGACACAAACTGAATGTGCTCCAATTCGGCGATGAACAGGCCCAGCAGCTTGGCCTGCCAGTGGAGCGCATCCGCCGCTGGATCCTGGCGGCCGCCTCCCTCACCACGGCCGCGGCGGTTTCCTTCTCCGGCGTGATTGGCTTTGTCGGGTTGATCGTTCCCCATCTCATGCGCATCCTGTGGGGCAACGACTACCGGCGTATCATGCCTCTATCCATCCTCAACGGCGCCACCATGCTGTTGACAGCCGACCTGATCGCTCG
This sequence comes from uncultured Chloroflexia bacterium, assembly GCA_963753895.1. GTDB lineage: Bacteria > Chloroflexota > Anaerolineae > Anaerolineales > Anaerolineaceae > SMBSF63. Next base: position 121,957 of record CAVWEE010000005.1, read on the forward strand.
CACTGCTCTTGCCCCGCGCGAGATCCCCACCGGTATCATCACCGCTCTGGTCGGCGCGCCCTTCTTCCTGTGGGTGCTGCGCCGCGCCAAACAGAAATATTCCTGGTAGGTTCCTTATGAAAGAAAATCAAACAACACCCATGATCCAGGTGAACAACCTCACCGCCAGCTATGAAAATCAGCTTGTTCTGCAAGATGTCAGTTTCTCCCTGCACGCCGGGGAAGTGCTGGCGGTGATCGGCCCCAACGGGGTCGGTAAATCAACCCTCATCCGTGTGCTCAGCCGGGTAGTGAAAATGCAACGCGGTACCGTGGAGATCATGGGCCGCGATCTGGGGGAGTATGACCACGAAGAACTGGCTCGCTGCATTGCCGTTGTCCCCCAGGCCTCCCGCCTGCCCAACGGCTTCACAGCCTGGGAAACCGTGCTGCTCGGGCGCACACCCCATCTCAACTGGCTGGGACAAGTTTCAATCAGCGACGAGGACATCGCCCGCCATGCCATGCGGCAGACCAACACCCTGCAATTTGCGGCGCGGCACATCGGCGAAGTTTCCGGCGGAGAACAGCAGCGCCTGCTGCTGGCGCGTGCCCTGACCCAGGCTGCCCCCATCCTCCTGCTGGATGAACCTACCGCCCACCTCGACCTGCAGCACCAGCTCACTCTGTTGCAAATGGTGCAGCAACTGGCCCGCGAATGTAACCTGGCTGTACTGATCACCCTGCACGACCTCAACCTTGTCTCACGCTTTGCCGACCAGGTGGCGCTGCTCAGTGATGGCCGTTTGCGCGCCATCGGCACACCGAAAGAGGTGCTGACTGCCCCCTTGCTCAGTGAAACCTACAACGTGCCGTTGAGCGTCATCCCCAATCCACAAAGCGGCCCGCCGTTAATTGTGCCGCGGATGGAAATTTGATGGCTTCTTGTTGTTCAAAACATAATCATCCTGATTTGTCGGTATAATAAAGATAGCAAATAATGATGATAATTATGATTGGGCCAAAAACATAAGAAGCAGCCAAACTATGAAATTCGAACAAATCCGCAATTTATCGCCTCAAATCTTTTCGATTGCCAAAAAACATGGCATCACGAAAATCTATGTATTTGGGTCTGTGGTGCGTGAGGAAGCGACCGCTCAAAGCGATATTGATTTCCTTGTCGAAATGCAGGATGGTGCTTCCCTGTTTGGTGTTGCTGGCTTTGGTTATGAAACCGAACAGTTGCTCGGTATCCCGGTGGATGTTGTTCCAGTGTCAGTATTACCACAAGTCAGCGATCGTGAATTCGTCAAAAACATTCAGAATGAAGCTGTTGCCTTATGAAGAAGATCAACAAATATCTTCAGGATATGTTGTCAGCAATCACATCCATCGAATCTTATACTGTTTCATCTTATGATGTTTTCCTTCAAGATGTAAAAACTCAAGATGCGATCATGTTCAATCTCATTATTCTCGGTGAAGCGGCCAATAAGATTCCACGAGAATTTCAAGAAGAACACCAGGAGATTCCGTGGTCGTCGATCATTGGAACTCGAAACGTCATCGTGCACGGATATGACCAGGTAAAGCTGCAAATTGTCTGGGATATTATTGACAAAAACCTGACTGCATTGAAAAGCAGCCTGGAAAAACTTATCTACTCCTGACTGGCAACCTTTCTCCTGATCTCTGATCGACTGGTTGACTGTTTGACCAGTTGATTAATCCCTAATTGACTGATTCCCATTACAGTGTATACTTTTCCTCATGAAATACACAACCCTATTCTTTGACCTTGATGAAACCCTCTACCCAACCGGCAGTGGGTTATGGCAAATTATCACAGACCGCATCTCTGGCTACATGATCGAACGCATGGGCCTTGACCCCGCCATCGTCCCTGAACTGCGGGTTCGGCTCTTCAAAACCTACGGCACCACTTTCGGCGGTCTGCGCCGTGAATATGAGATTGACGACCAGGATTTCCTGGACTACGTACACGACCTGCCCCTTACCGATCACCTGCAGCCCGACCCGGACTTGCGCCGCATGCTGCAAGCTTACCCCCAGGAAAAATGGGTCTTCACCAATGCCGACGCAGGTCATGCCCGGCGCATCATGCAAGTACTGAATATTGCAGATTGCTTCAAAGGCATCATTGACATCCTCGACATTGATCCGCACAGCAAACCCCATCCCAATGCGTATCACACCGCCCTGCAAATGGCCGGCGTGGATGACCCCGCGACATGCGTCTTTATGGATGACCGCCACCCCAACCTGGACAGCGCCAGCAAATTGGGTTTCTTTACCGTCCAGGTCGGCAATCATCCCCAGGGAGAAATCACCCATCCCCGCATCCCGGTCATCACCGATCTCCCGGAGGTATTACCATTGAACTCTGCATAACGATCCATTGTAAAATGATGTCTGTCAGCCAGAGAAAATGCATTTCCACGATTTGGGGGTAAAAAACATTGTTCCCAATCCATCCAAATAGTATGTTAATAATTATGTGATACGCTTATTTCTCAGCTCCTCAACCAGGCTGAAGCTACGTGATTACAAAGAAAAGAAACCAGGAGCATATTATGTCTAAACCTGCACGCATTATATTGGCCATCGTCATTGGCGTGGCTTTATTTACAGTCATCTTCTCCAGCGGCATCGCCGTTGGGGTTGCCGTAACGGCTGCCCCGGAGATGCAAAAATACATCCCGTTTATCAATCCATCCACTGAGCAAGCCGCTGCGCCGGATGAAGATCTCGACGCCCTTTTCCAGCCCTTCTGGGAATCCTGGAATTTGATTCATGATCAGTACGTTGAGCAACCGGTTGATGATATGGAACTGATGCGCGGCGCGATCCGCGGGATGCTGGACTCTCTCGGAGACCCGCATACGTCCTACATGGATCCCGAAGAATACGCAGCCACCAACGCGCCCCTCGACGGGGAATATGAAGGCATCGGCGCCTGGGTTGACATCTCAGGCGACTACCTCGCCATCACCAGCCCCATGCCCGACTCCCCGGCGGAAAAAGCAGGTCTGCGTCCCAATGATCTGGTGATTGCCGTAGACGGCGATGACATGACCGGCGTGGATGGCGACCTGGTATTGCTCCGCGTCCTTGGCCCGGCTGGCACAGACGTCGTTCTCACCATCCAGCGCGAAGGCGAAGAAGAACCCTTTGACGTGACCATCACCCGTGCAAAGATCGAAGTTCCCAGCGTAACCGGCGAGATCCTTGAAGGCGATGTGGCCTATGTCCAGATCAGCACCTTCGGCGTAAAGACCGACAAGGAATTGCGAAACGCCCTGAATGATGTGTTGGCTCAGGACCCGGTCGGCTTGATCGTTGATCTGCGCTTCAACGGCGGCGGCTATCTCAACACATCGGTGGACGTCATGTCACAATTCATTGAAGGCGATCAGGTCGTCCTCTATGAAGAGATGGGTGACGGCACGCGTACGATTTTCCGCTCGAAAAAAGGCGGGCTGGCAACGGATATCCCGCTGGTGGTACTGATCAACGAAGGCTCCGCTTCAGCTTCCGAGATCTTTGCCGGGGCTATTCAGGATTATGATCGCGGTACGCTGGTCGGCACGACCACCTTCGGCAAAGGCTCTGTGCAAAACTGGATTCCGCTGATGAACGACCAGGGCGCGGTGCGCGTGACCATTGCCCGCTGGCTGACCCCCGACGAACGCCACATCCACAATGTTGGTATCGAGCCTGACGTGGAAGTTGAGATTACCGAAGAAGACATCGAAGCTGAACGGGATTCGCAGCTTGAGAAAGCCATCGAGATCCTGACGAAATAGCACAGACATCCTTACGACATCAACACCAACCACCCGCAGAATTGAATTGCGGGTGGTTTTTTCATCGTCCTGCCCTGTGCCGCAATAAGCTAAAATCCTTTTCAAAATCTTGTGTCTTTCCTGATCAACTAATCCCTGATTCACTACTCCCTTTCCACAAAATGTTCGCAACCACCGCTCATCGCCTCCAACCGCCCGCAAATTTCCCCCCATAAAGCAGTATAATCACAACATATCATTACAAGCTAAAGCGGATGAAATGGAGATAAATCGTTTCCTGGGGGAAACAATAATCCACGAACCGCTATTTGAACCGAAGGAGGTTCTCTCATGATAACCATATTTGAGAACGGCACTATCTGCACCCCGCTGGAGATGATCGATGATGGTATGGTCATCGTGGACGACAGCGGCAAGATCAGCTACGTTGGTCCCAAAGCAGGCGCCCTCACCGCGCAAGGCAGGCGCATTGACCTGGCCGGCCGCATCCTCAGCCCGGGCTTTATTGATATCCACACGCACGGCGGTTTCGGCATCACCTTTGGCGATGGCGCAGACCTGAAAGCAGACCTTGTCCACTACGCCCGCTCGATCAAGGGGTTCGGCGTAACCGGCTTCCTGATGTCTGTCGTACAGGGCACACCGGAAGAGGAAGAAGCCATGATCGTCGAGTATGCCGGGATGCTGCCCGGTTTTGACGAAGGCGCAGAAGCTATCGGCCTGCACCTGGAAGGCCCTTTCCTGTGCAGAGAGAAAAAAGGCGCATTCAACCCCAACTGGCTGCGGGAACCTACGATCGAAGAAATGGAACGCTACCTGAAAGCCGCCAAAGGCTGGGCCAAACAGATGACCATCGCCCCTGAATTCGCCCACTCCGCTGAAGTGGCTGCCATGATGCAGGAAGCAGGCTGCGTGGCCGCCCTGGGCCACAGCAATACAAGCTATGAAGTGGCCGCAGATGCACTGCGCGGGGATTTCACCCACGTTACCCACACCTATAACGCACAGCGCGGCTTCAATCATCGTGAGCCGGGCGTGGTTGGTGCCATCTTTGCTTCGGACAAGGTCACCGCTGAACTGATCCCCGACACGATCCACGTGCACCCCGGTGCGATGATCACCCTCGTGCGCTGCCTGGGCACCGACCGCGTGGTGGCGATCACCGATGCGATGGCCGCGGCCGGTTTCGGCGACGGCGACTATGAACTGGTCGGCAAACCCGTCTCGGTGAAGGACGGCAAAGCTACCCAGGCGGATGGTACCATTGCCGGCGGTGCCTCCACCCTCAATGTATGCGTGGACAACCTGCACAAACTGGTCGGTGTGACCCTGCCGGAAGCGATCAAGATGGCTTCCCTCAATCCCGCCAGAGTGATTGGCGAAGACAAACGCATCGGCAGCATCGAAGCGGGCAAGGACGCCAACCTGATCGTGATCGATGAAGATGTGAATGTGTACCTGACGATGGTCAAGGGCAAAGTCATCTTTGAAAAGTAAAGGACTGAAAATGAAAAAACAACTCAACGTCGGCCTGGTTGGCCTGGGGTTCATCGGCAAGATCCACGCCATCGGCTACCGCGATATTGCCCTGTGCTTCCCCCAGCCGCAGGTGATTGCTAACCTGAAAGCCGTCCTGCGCACAGGTCTGGGACGCGACCAGGATTTCATGCAGACGGTTGGCATGGAGATGGAAACCACCAGCCTGGAAGAGTTCTTCGCGCAGGACCTCGACCTGGTGGACGTATGTTCCCCCTCTGCGATGCACACCGACTACGTGCTGGAAGCTGCCCGCCGCGGCATCCCCGTGTACTGCGAAAAGCCGCTCGGCAAAGACCTGGCTGATGCCCGCATTATGGCTGAGGCCGCCGCTGAGCATAACATCCTTACCCACATGGCCTTCACCCAGCGCTATCTGCCCGCCGTGCGCCAGATGAAAGCCGCGCTAGACTCTGGCGAGTTTGGCGAAGTGCTCAATTTCCGCAGCACCATCTTTCACAGCAGTTACCTTGATCCGCAGCGCCCCATGTCCTGGCGCCTGCGCTGGGCAGAGTCTGGCGGCGGAGCCTTCGCCGATCTGGGCGCACACATGGTTGATCTGGTGAAGTATCTACTGGGCGACGCCGCCCGCGTGGGCGCAAAAATGCGCACCTTCATCACCGAACGCCCCACCACCCGCGGCTCAGACCAGATGGAAACCGTGGATGTGGATGACTGGGCGCTGTGTACGATGGAATTAAAAAACGGCGCCATCGGTAACATCGAAGCCACGCGCATGTCCGCCGGCATCAGCGACGAGATCACCCTGCAAGTCTTCTGCCGCAACGGCTCCCTGCATCTGGATGCCAGCAACCCGCACGAGATCCGCATCCATGACCTGAAAACCGGCTGCTGGAAAAGCGGCAAGCTGCCCTACGAAGACGTCTCTGGCGAGCGGCCCATCTCCTCCATCTACCCCAGCGCGAAGATGTCACAGGGAAAATTCCAGGATACCCACATGGCTTCCTGTTATGATTTCCTGCAGTGTGTGCAGCAGAACACCCCCTCAAAATCCGACTTCCAGTCCGCCCTCAAGGTGCAGGAAATTCTTGAAGCGGCGTATCGCTCCGGGCGCACAAACGGCGAGATGCTGGATTTGCCGCTATAACAACTCCCCCATTTGTTCCCCCGCATTTAACAGAAATAGGGCCAGGGGGGATCAAGCCATCTCAGTCCCTGAAACGCCACAAGCCCACCCTTGAAAAAGGGGGGTAGGGGGGATAAGAAACCCTCACAAGGAGCAATCCATGTCCCACCCAAAACCTGTCCGTATAGCACTCCTCGGCATCGGTCGTATCGCAAAAAAAGCCTACCTGCCACTGTTGCGCGCCTGGCCGGGTGTGGAAATCGTCAGCGTATGCAGCCGCACTTCCGAATCCGCACAACTCGCCTGTGCCGAATGGCAGATCCAGCATGGCACCACTGAGATACAGGCCATGCTCGATCAAAAACCGGAGGCGGTGTTTGTGCTTAGTCCCACTGACTTGCACGCCGAACACACTCGTCAGCTATTGAATGCCGGGGTAGATGTCTTTCTGGAAAAACCGGCCACACAAGCCTCTCCAGCTGATTTGGGATTTGACCGCTCTGGCCCGGGAAAAAGAACGCGTTCTGATGGTGGGATTCAACCGGCGATTTTCCCTGCTTTACCGCCAGGCCAGGGATATCCTCGGAGACCGCCCCGTGCAGATGTGCATCGCCGAAAAACACCGTCCCTCGGCGTACTACGTCAGCCTGTACAACTACTATCTGGATGACATCATTCACCAGATCGACCTGCTGCGTTTCTTCTGCGGAGAATTGGAGCCCCTGCATACCGCTTTCCAGATGAAAGACGGGCGGGTAGCCTGGACAGCTTGCGCAATGCAGCGTGAAGACGGCGGCGCTGCCCTGTTGCAAACCTCTCTGGCAGCCGGAACCTGGCAGGAAAGGATCACCTTGCATGGGGATGGGATGACGATCGAAGTAGACGCCTTCCGCGAACTGCGGGTAAAGGTGGGTAACAAGGTGGAAGTCTACGGGCAGGACCGCCCCGGACGCTGGGTCAGTGCGATGGAAGAACGCGGCTTCACCGGCCAGGTTCGCGAATTCTTCGACTGTCTTGAAACCCGTCAGCAGCCCTCTGCCGATGGCGCCAATGCGGCCCGCAGTCAGGAACTGGTGGAGAAAATTGTTTCAGGCGCTGGAGAATCGACTACCCTGATCCCCTTCGACCAACCCTACGCTTGAAAAGCGCTGATTTTGATAGATGAAAACCCCGCACATTGACCGATGTGCGGGGTTTCTGTTCCGTAAGGAGTCATTCTCCTTGACATCAGCTCCGATCCGGATTACCATAGCACGGACCACATTATTGGTAGTGAAAGGAAGTAGTGATGAACACCAGACGGTTCCCCTTCTTATTGGTATCGGTATTTATTCTCATTCTGGCAGCCTGTGCCCCGGCAATGGAGGCAAACACAGATTCTGGCGCAGTACCGCCACCGGTTGAAGATGTTGCCCCGCCTCCTGTTGCGGAAGAAGGTCCAACTCAATCTTCCCCTGCAGAAAACACAACGGAACCAATGGCTGATCAATCACCTGCCCTTGAACTGGATTGGAGCCCGGTCAACAGCCCCCCGGCGGTGCAGAAAGCGAGTTCAGCACGGACTTTGACAAGACGATCATCTCCTATGAAGAAGTCCTCTCTGGCGGGCCGCCCAAAGACGGCATCCCCTCTATCGACCAGCCAGCCTTCGCAACAGTTGAAGAAGCCGACGCCTGGCTCGCAGATGTGGAACCAGTGATCCTGGTCGAGGCCGGCGGCGCGGCAAAAGCCTATCCCATTCAAATTCTCATGTGGCATGAGATCGTCAACGACAGCGTAGGTGGTGTACCCCTGTCGATCACCTTCTGCCCCCTATGCAATACTGCTATCGCCTATGAGCGCACCATTGACGGTCAGGTGCTTGATTTTGGCACCACCGGACGCCTGCGCTACAGCAACCTGATCATGTATGACCGCCAGACGGAAACCTGGTGGCAGCAGGCCAGCGGTCAGGCCATCGCCGGAGAACTGACCGGCAGCCAGCTTGTCTTCTATCCCGCAGCCATCATCTCCTGGCAGGACTTTGCGGAAACCTACCCACAGGGCGAAGTCCTCTCCCGCGATACCGGGCTTGGCCGGCCTTATGGGCAAAACCCCTATACGGGCTATGATGATGTTAACAACCCGCCTTTCCTGTATGATGGCCCGCCTACCCCTGGCGAACTGCTCCCCATGACGCGCGTCCTGACCGTTGACTTGAATGGCGAAACCGTGGCCTACCCCTATGACCTGCTGGAAGAAGTCGGAGTGATCAACGACGAGGTCGGCGGGCAGCCCATCGCCGTCTTCTGGCAGTCCGGCACCGCCTCTGCGTTGGATACCGGCGCCATCGCCCAGGGCCGTGACGTCGGCGCGGCGGCCGCATTTTCACGGGAAATCAACGGTGAAGTACTCACCTTTATCAGCCAGGATGGCAGTATGATCGACTTAAACGGAACAGAATGGGACATCCTCGGCCGCTCTACATCCGGCGAACAGCTCACCCCCGTGGTAGCGGTCAATCACTTCTGGTTCTCCTGGGCTGCGTTCAAACCCGAGACACGAGTGTATCAACCCTGATGAAAAATCCCCCATCCCTCCCTTGAATTGCGAAAGCAATTCGGGGGAGGCCAGGAGGGTGTGTTTATTTTCTTTTCGATTTCGCGCAGCGGGCCGTGTGATTTTTTATTCCCCCAAGTGCTCCTTCCTCAAACGCTTGAAATCCGCCCGCATTTCCCTTTCCAGCTCCTCCTTGCGCGCATCCGGCAGGAAGGACGCATGCAAAGCATTGAACACCAGTTTTTCAATTGTGTCAGCATCAAAGCCAAACGTCTCCACCACCTTTTGGTATTCCTGCGTAAGCGTGGTATTGAACATGGGCGGATCATCGGAATTCAACGTCACATATAATCCCTCTTCCAACAATTTTGGCAGCGGATGGGAGGCCAGATCCGGCACAACCTTCAGGCATACATTGCTCGTCGGGCACACCTCCAGCGGGATCTGCCGCCGGCGCAATTCAGCCACGAGTGCCGGGTCTTCCAGACAGCGCACCCCATGCCCCAGGCGCACCGCATGCAGCGTATTCAGGGCTCCCCACATACTCTCCGGCCCAACGGTTTCACCGGCATGCGGAACACTCGGCAGTCCGGCCTTCCAGGCACGGTTGAAGGCTCCCTTGTAGCGCTCCGGCGGGTTACCCACCTCCGGACCCCCCAGCCCTAAAGCACATACGCCGTCATCCATCCCCGAAACAGCCCACCGTGCCACCATCCGTCCTGCCATGGCCGGGATGATCCGCGGAATATCGATGACCAATGCGATATGCGTATCCAAATGTTTCGCTGCCCAGGCGCGGGCGCGGTTGATCGCCGCCAACTGCCCCTTGAAGCTTAGCCGGGACGCGTAGAACTGTGAAAAAGCGGTGTAGGTCACTTCGCTATAGCGGATGTTCTGCTCCGCCTGCCCAACCAAAAATTCACGTGCAATTGTTTCAATATCCTCATAGGTGCGCAGGCAGCGAGATATGACGCGGTATATTTCAATGAAATGGTCAAAATCGGTGAAGGTATACCAGTCATGCAGCCCTTCCACATCATCCGCGGGCACTTCAATGCCGTGCCGCTTGGCCAGCTTCAGCAGCGTGGCCGGACGGATAGAGCCTTCCATATGCACATGCAATTCAATTTTGGGCATCGCCTCAATAAAGGAATGGATACTCATCATCACCTCAGCAGGTCAATTAATTTGGGTTTTAAAAATAATAACATGGAAAGCAAACCAATCACACGACCGGTATGATAAGATTACACTCATTCGTTTTTAATCAATCCTGCCCCACCGGAGCCGCTCTTTGTATCCCCTCATTTTCAATTTCCATCAACTCATTCATCTGGAAATCTGGAGCGACGATGAACGCGTGCGTCGTTTCTATATCAGTGAATACGGCCACCACATGGTGCAAAACAAGCAGCCCCATCAGGCAATGGTGAAACTGTATCTCAACAGTGACCGGCATCCCGTAACAGAGAAATCCTTTCGACACCGGCATAAATGGCTGGCGCACTGGCGGCACGAAATTTCCTTCAAACAAGATCACATCGAAATCCTGGCTTCCGGCAATGCATTTGCCATTCCAATGATCCACCACATGCTTGTCCACCCCGGACTGCGCTATCTCTCAGCACAGTTGGGTGTCTTCATGCTGCATGCCAGCGCCGTGGTGCATAACGGGAAAAGCATAGTCTTTGCCTCCAAACCCGGTATCGGCAAAACCACCATCAACGCGATCCTGCTCTCTGACAAACAGACCTTCTGGCAGCCGCACGCAGATGATTATGTTTTCCTGACACCGCAACCGCAGAGTTTGTCCTATGTTACCCGGCATCACCTCTACCAACCAATTATTAAATGGGTGCCGGAAATCGCCGCATCCCTTTCTGCCTGGCAGAAACTCAAAATCAAAGGGTTCAGCCTGCTGCGCAGATTGAGCCACAACACGCTAAAATGGCCTCTGCGAATGGAAACTGCTCATGCCTGGCCGCATCTCGAAACATGCGATCAGGCTGTCGCTTCCGGACTTGTACTGCTGCATAACTCGCAGGAAAAAGAAGCAGCATTTCAACCTTTGCAAAACTCAGATGTTGTTCTGGAGAACTTGTTCACATTGAATTTTTCTGAGGTCCAGCACTTTATCAGGTTCGTGATAGAATCTCATCCCCATTTGGTTCCAAGGATAGGGGAGTGGCAAGAACAGGAAAAGACCCTGCTCAAATCTATTCTTCACACTATTCCCCTCTTCGATTTGCAGCTGCCCGAACAACCAATTCCAAGTCAATCTTTCAGAAAAGAATTCTCTGTATTGGTTTCCAGTATGCTTGACAACAACCATTAGCAGCAAATCCATCCTCCGGCACCAACCTTGCAACCATTATCTCCGTTAACAGGAATACATCCTGTTATAATTCGCACCATCTTTTAACAACACAGGAAAAATAAAAAATGAAAAAACTACAAACCATATTCTTACTTTTGATCATTTCCCTGCTGATCGCCGCTTGCGGCACATCCCCGGAAAGCACACCTGCTGAAGCTCCCGAAGTTGAAGCCCCAGATGCCCCAGGCGCAAATGCCTTCCCCGGCGCAGAAGGCGTTACCTCAATGGCATTGAACGCCACGTCCGGCGGTGGCACAGGGCGTCTGGCTTATGTCAGCGATCAGGATGGCAACTCCGAGATTTACACAATCAGCGCTGACGGCACCAATATCGTCAACCTGACCAATAACCCGGCCGAAGACGTGGCCCCGGTCTATTCTCCTGACGGGCAAAAACTGATCTTCATTTCCAATCGCGATGGTGCCTTCAACATCTTTGTAATGAACGCCGACGGCAGTGATCAGGTCAACCTGACCCCTGGCCCCTCCTTTGACGGCCCGGCTGTGTGGTCGCCTGACGGCAGCCAGATCGCCTTTGCTTCCGATATTGATGGCAACAGCGAAATCTACACCATGAACGCCGATGGTACGAACATCGTGCGTATCACCACCAACGAATCTTATGACGGTGACCTGGCATGGTCTCCCAGGCCGGCGATCTGATCGCCTTTGCCTCTGACCGTGACGGCGGTCTGAACCTGTATGTGATGGGCGTAGACGGCTCAAACCCCACCCGCCTGACTTTCACCGAAGGCGACAACGGTACAGCCTGCCTGGTCTCCTGACGGCTCACGGATTGCCTATCGTCTCCAGCCGGGATGGCTTCTACAAGATCTACACCATCAATCCCGATGGCAGCGATGAGATTCAACGTTACCAGAGAAGATACCCTGGATCTGTTCCCCGCCTGGTCACCTGATGGCAAATACATCGCCTTCAACTCGCAGCGCACTGGCGGCATGGAACTCTTTGCCGTTACCCCCGATGGCAGCCAGATGACGATGATCACCTTTACCGCCCCCAACGAAACCGACCCCGTCTGGCAGCCCTAAACCAGCCTGACATATAAACATCTCACCCGCAAGGTTCAGAACCCTGCGGGTGTTTTTTGTTGTCTTATTTCAGTGGAGAGGTTGATCAGAAATTAATTTTGCTCAACAAAAATCGTCTGCGTGGGATATGCAAACTCAATGCCTTCTTCTTCGAAACGTTCATAAATACCCAGATCAATCGCCTGCTGAGAGTCCATATAAAAACCATACTCCGAACTTTCCAGCCAGTACACCACTTCAAAGTCCAGCGTAGAATCGCCAAAACCGGTGAAATGCGCCCGGTCAAAACTGACCTTCTCTCGATCCGCAATCACATGCTTAACCATTTCAGGGATTGCCTGGAGTTTTTCCCGGGGCGTCTGATAGGTAACCCCAAACTTCAACACCACCCGCCGCCTGTCCATCTGCTGGAAATTGTGAATTCGGCTGTTCAGCAGATCGGAATTGGAAAACACCAGCAGTTCACCCGGAAAGGCTGCGTACCCGCGTTGATTTCAAACCGATCTGCTCTACGATTCCCGCCAGATCATCCACCACAATCACATCCCCCACAACAAATGGCTGGTCAAAAGTGATGGACAACGCAGAAAACAAATCGGAAAGCACGTTCTGAATGGCAAAAGCCACAGCAATCCCGGTAATCCCCAGGGTGGTCACCAGGGTGCTGACCTCAATACCCGGCACACTGTCCAGGGCCATCACAATCACAATCGCCCAAACCATCCCACGGATGAAGCGGCCAATCGTTTTCAGGCTTGCCGACTGCTCCTGCCCGGTCTCCTGGTTCATCTGCTTTTCAAGCAGGTACATCACCAGGCGATTGACCAGGAAACCGCCTTGCAAAATTGCCAGAATCACAAATCCAACACGGATGCCTTCTTTTACTTCGATTGACAGGATCAACATACGTGAGGCCAGCAAAACCGCCAGGCCGAGCAGGAAAAATTTCCGCAGATCAGCCAAAATTTCGCAGAAAAGATCATCTACATCATTCTTGGTCTGTGCCGCAAGTTTGCATACCCGTTTCAGGACAAGCTTTTGAACTAACCAGAACAAACCATACAGCAAAGCCGTGATCAACACAGCCAGCAGCCATGTTTGCATTGAATTTTCCAAAAAACTGTTTGATAAAAATTCCATCGTACCTCCTTGACAAGAAAACAGCAGGATCAGTATCGAGCCTGCTGTTCTTATTCTAGCACAGGTCGCGGGGAAGGCTAAGATGAGGTTGGTGGCGAAACCTCCATCAGCAAAAAAGGATCATTCGCTCCAAGGGTGATATCCATCCAGACGCATTCATGTTTTAATTGCCATCTTAATCATGGTAAAATATTATCCGAAATCAGGTGAAAAATTATGTCAAAACCAAAAACCCCAAAACCCAACCGGCGGCAGAAAAAGAGCCAGCGTACCCAGCAAATCATGTTTGCTGCGGTAGCGATCATCATCATCCTCTCGATGTTGCTGTCTACCATGCGGTTTTAACCCTCCTAAAACTACAAACTTTCATTTTTTGGTCATTTCTACGGTTATTTTATCCAAATCGTAGGGTAATCGTATAGTTAGCGTCAAGTAAGCTCGCTCGATTTTTGCTATTATTACTACATAAGCAAAGGGCGACTTCTCTTCTTTTTCTCCTCCTTAATGAAGAGCGCCGGGGTCGGCGTCCCCGGCGCTCACAGTTTTAATACAGTTGTTGCCATTGCGGGGAACTGAAGGTGATGTGGCAACATCCCGGAAAGGGGGTGACGTTCCGCGGCCCTGGTATGATTTCATTACCATTTTTCCCCCACTCCTTCTTCTTATCCATGCTGACCAATCCCTGATTTACCAAACCTGATAGCTTCTGGAGTCTTCTGACAGTTTTTGAGAGCTTTCACACGACTATACTTAGGCAATCTAAACCCACAGGAGGTCTCTCATGACCAACCCCGTTTCTGATTCTCCACCTATACAGGCACCACAGACTGTAACTGACCCCAAAGCCAAATCCCCTTCCGCCTTTCTGGCGGCTGGCGTGATCCTTGGCTGGGGGGTAGACCTGCTCTTCTGGAAAAAACCAACCGGCATCTCCATCGCCATCTGGATCGTCCTCGCCCTGGCCGGCCTCTTTCTCCTTGCGCGCAATGAAAAGACGCGCCATTCAAAGCTCAGCCTGCTGCTTGGTCTGGGTATCCTCTTGATGACTGCCATGACCGTCCTGCGCATGGAAGGCTTCACCCGCTTTATGAATACTTCCCTCGCCCTGGGCGGCCTGATCCTGCTGGCAGCCACTTTCACCAACGGCCATTGGTTCTACTACCGGGTGGTCGACTACTTCATCCCCACCATCGTCACTATTTTCGGCGGGCTTGGCCGCCCTGGCAAAGTCCTCACCCAGCCCACTGGCGATGAGGGGGATACGGAACGAAAATCTGCGTTGTCACAGGTTATGCGGTATTTCCTGCCGGTTTTGCGCGGACTATTGATCGCCACACCCATCGTCCTCATTCTGGGCGCCTTGCTTTCGTCTGCGGATATGATCTTTGCCGACCGGCTGGAAAAATTCTTCGAGCTGTTTGATCTGGAACGCCTGCCTGAATACATCTTCCGTGTCTTCTATATTGTTGTGCTGACATACACTTTCACCGGCATCCTCCTGCAAGCTGTGCTGCCTAAAAAGACAGAGGAACGCCCGGATCACAAACGCACCTGGGTGAAACCTTTCCTGGGCTGGACGGAATCTGCCATTGTGCTGGGCAGCATCAACCTGCTGTTCGTCTTCTTTGTCACCATCCAGTTCCGCTACCTCTTCGGCGGGCAGGCCAACATCACCGCCGCCGGCTACACCTATTCGGAATACGCCCGCAAAGGTTTCGGTGAACTGGTCACTGTGGCTGTCCTCAGCCTGCTGATCTACCTCTGTCTGGCTGCCGTCACCCGCACGAAAACACAGGGGCAAAAACGGAGCTTTAGCGTCCTTTCTACCCTGCTGATGGCGCTGGTGCTGGTCATGCTGGCTTCCAGTTTGCAGCGCATGCTGCTCTATGAAAGCGCATACGGCTTCACCCGCCTGCGAACCTATACACATGTTTTCATCTTCTGTCTGGCTGCTCTGCTCATCGCCACCGTTGTGCTGGAACTGACCGGCAACCGCGGACGGTTTGGCCTGGCCCTGCTGGTCTTCAGCTTCAGCTTTGCCATCGCCCTGGGCGTGATGAACGTGGACGCCTTCATTGCCCGGCAGAATATCCAGCGCGCGTTACATCCTGATCTGCAATCTTCGAGATTCGCTTTGGATGGCAATTACCTGGCCGAGCTGTCCAACGATGCAGTGCCAATCATGGTCCAGGCGTACCAAAATCCGAAGCTGTCCGCAGAAGCACATGATGAACTGGGCGCAGAACTGGTATGCCGCCTCACGATGGCGGCCCAGGAAGCTGAAGAAAATCCCGTATCCTGGCAAAGTTATCACCCGTCCAATGTCAAAGCGATCCGGTTGATGAATGACCTTTCAGATCAATTGTTCGAGAACTATTCTATCTACCAGGATGAGTACGGCGGATTGTATGTGCCACTTGGTTTTTTTGATACGCACTACTGTTATAACGAGTATTGGCTTGATTAACCCAGTAGCATTCGACCAGACCCAATAACCGGGAAGCCGCCGCTGGTGATACAATCAAAACCATGTGGCACGGCTTCCCGGTCAATTTTTCTTATTGGTACAGCGTACAAGGAACACTCATGAAAAAACGATGGTATTTTATTCTGGCACTGGCCTTTTTCCTGGCAGCTCTGTTGCTGGCCTGGCAGCAAGGCATCATCTTCCCCCCGCACACCTCTTATGCGGCATCCATCCTCCCGGAAGCCAAACTTAGGCGCATCCCCCTGGCAAAACCGCTGTCTTCCTGGAACTCAGAGATCTCCAGTATGGCCTGGTATGGCGACACCCTCATCATTGTGCCGCAATATCCATGGTTCAGTGATGAAGAAAGTAGTTGGGATGGCAACCTGTATGCCATTAGCAAAGAAGATCTGGTCAATCGCCTCAGTGGAAAGAGCAGCAGCAAGCTCTCGCCACAGACCATCCCTATCTCTGTTGACGGCCTGTATCTGAGCATAATCGGTTTTGACGGCTTTGAAGGGATTGCCTTCAACGGCGATCAGGTTTACATGACCATTGAAGCCTCGGACGATAACGGCGTTGTTGGCTACATCGTCAGCGGACAAATCAGCCCCCGACCTGAGCCAGATCATTCTCGATGCAGACACCATCCAGCGCCTGCCCTCACAGGCCAACCGCACCAACAAATCCGACGAAGTGATTTTTGTGACCCCTGATGAAGTCGTGACCCTGTACGAAGTCAATGGCATTGACATTAACACCAACCCCTTTGCACGCTATTTCAGCCATGAACTGGAAGGCCCCTTCCCGCGTTCCATGCCCCATATTGAATACCGCCTGACGGATGCTACCGCCCTCGATGAACAGGGCCGCTTCTGGGTGATCAACATCTATTGGGATGGCGAGCCGGTCTACTATGCCGACGTGGACCCCATTGCCGAAAAATACGGCGAAGGCGCAAACCACCGCCGCCAGGAGAATGTGGAACGCCTGCTGGAAATGCAATACACGCCCGAAGGCATCACCCTCACCGAGCGTCCGCCGGTGCAGATCAAGCTCTCTGACCTGCGCATTCCCCGCAACTGGGAAGCCCTCGTCCGCCTGGATGATGATGCCAGCGGTCTGCACGGCTTCCTCATCGCCACCGATAAATTTCCCCGCACCGTGTTTGCCTTTATTGCGGATCAGGAATAATATTTTTTGTCATTGCGGAGAGGGTCATGACCCGATGAAGCAATCTCACTGACCGTGCGGGAGATTGCCCATGGTCGCAGCTACGCTCCCTCGCAATGACATTCCAATGTTTTTTCTTTGCGCCTCTGCGTGAGAAAGTTTAAAGCAAAAAAACCTCCTGCCGCCGGCAGAAGGTTTTTCATTACAAATTCTAAATCGCTTACTCCAGGCCAGCCTCATGCAAAGCCGAAACCAGGCTTTCCTTGCTGGGCGACAGACCGACAAATTTGACCAGGTCACCCACCACCAGGGCCGGCGCATTGCTGATCGCGTATTCTTCCCATTCCTTGTCACCGGGGCCGGTATGGTAAACGATCTCCACATGTGAGCCAAACTCAGCTTCGATCTCTTTCAACAGACGTTTGAGCGCGACGCCGCCCGAGCAGGGCGGGATAGACACAAATGCTTCGATACGGATCATAATGTCACCCCACCTTCCCGCAGCGCGGTCTTCAAGGTCTGCTCACTGGGGCACATGCCCTCAATGCGCACAGTGCCATTGACCACTGCCGCCGGGACGCAGAACAATTTGTAGGCTTCGAACTTCTCCATACAATCTTGCCCTACCAGGACCGTCAATTCCACCTGGTCGGAATACTGTGCCGCCACCCGTTTGGCAAGGTCAATGATTGCCACGCAGCCCGGGCAGGGGGGATCACCCGAAAAGATTTCCAATTGCACCATATCCTACGCTCCTTTCAAAGCTTTTTCTAGAATGTCAACCAGTTTTGCCGCAGGCAGCACCTTGCCCACGCTGACCACTTCCTCATTGATCACGATCATCGGGGTGCTCATAATTCCGTAGGCGTCTGCCTCAGGGCCCAGGGCATCCAGCTTGAGCACTTCCACCTGCCCGGGAAATTGCTCAGCAGCCTTAAAAGCCTGCTGTTCTGCGCGTTTGCAGTTCGCGCAGGCCGGTGTCGTGCCAAAAACCTTGATCTGAATCATCTCTTCCTCCAAAATCTACGCTGCCTGCAAAAAACCTTTGATCTCATCCTTTGAAGGCACGCGCCCCGAAGACTTGACCACTTCATTCACCACCAGTGCCGGCGTGCTAATGATGTCATATTCCATGATGTCATTCATATCCTTGACTTCAGTGAAAATAGCGGTAATGCCCAGTTCTGCTGCGGCTTCCTGCGCCAGCTTCTCCAGCCGATGACAATTTGCGCAGCCCCCGCCTAAGATCTTGATTTCCATTTTTTCTCCTTTTTCAAATCTGTCATTGCGAGACCCCGAAGGACATATTTTTGTCCGGAGGGGTCGTGGCAATCTCACTCTATGAGTATAAACCTACCGTATCACCCAGCCAAAGATCAACCCGGCCAGGGTGCTGAACACCGTTACCAATGCCACATAGGTGGCTGTCTTCTTCTTGCCGATCACCGAATTGGTGATCAGGATCGACTGCAAACTCAACTCCGGGTCTGCCAGCAGATAGGCCAGCAGCGGACCGCGGGCCATGCCCAGCGAGAGGAAGGTCTGCGCAATCGGCACTTCCACCAGAGTGGGGAAGTACATGAACACGCCGAACAGCACACCCACCAGATTGGCCCACACCGTATTACTGCCAGCGATGGTCTGGATCCAGGTCGCCGGGATCAGTGCCCGCGCCATACCGGCCACGAACACGCCCACCAGCAGCAAGGGGATGATCTGCTTCACAAAGCGCCACATCTCCCACATCCATTCCTGGATTTCATAGATCTCATACTGGCGTGCGCGCCACCCACCACACCAACCCGATCAGAATGATCTCGGCAAATAATTTGCCGGTCAGACCAACCTGCAAGCCCTGCGGTACAGCCTGCACCTTGAACGACTGCCACGACCAGGGTCAGCGTGATCAAGCCCAGCGCAGCCACCGTCCAGCCGGTGAAAGCTTCATCAACCTTGTTCAGGCCTTTCCAGGCGGCAAAAGCGATCAGAACAGCAGAGCGATCAAGAGCACACCATGCACGCTCACCCCTCAATCCCCAACGCAGCATTGGGCGGCACGAAACGATCCAGCCAGGCTCTGAAAGCCCGGCTGCCCAGGCATCGGCGCAAAGTGAAGCTGACATAGCTTCTGGTCAGCAAGCCAATCTGCAGCGTTCCCGCGATCAGATACGCCCAGCAGCAGGCCAAAGATAGCCCACACCCGCCCGGGGACTTTCGCTTCCTGGGCAAAAGCCTTGCTGTTATTGGTCTCGGCGGCATGCTCGGCGTCGTCCTTGCGGAAGATCCACGCCATCAGCAGACCGATTGTCACCCCAAAGATCAGCGACAGGAACAGGCGCGCCATGGCGATGTCCATACCGATCTGTACGCCGGTGAAGGAGATCGCCAGAATGTTGATCGCCGGGCCCACGAAGAGGAAGGTGATCGCCGGGCCAAGCCCCGCGCCCTTCTTGTAGATGCTGGCGAAGAGGGGCATGATCGTGCACGAACACACCGCCAGCACGAAACCGCCAATGGCCGAAGCCGGATAAGACACCCATTTGGAAGCGCCGCGGCCCAGATACTTGGTCACCGCCTCTTTGGGAAACAGCGCCGACAGCGCGCCAGCAATGAAGAACGCCGGCAGCAGGCACAGCAGCACATGCGCCGCCAGGTAAGCAGCCAGGCTGCCCAGACCAGTTTGCAACAAATTCACAACATACGATAATACGTCCAAAACTTATGCCTCCAATAATTCAAATTGTACCCTCAGCTTGCTCGAACGGTACTGCGTCGCTATGCCACATCAAAGCTAATCCATTCGGTACAAGTTGACAGGTTATCCTCCAACTTAATTCCTTATCCCTCGCGGCACCGGACACCCACATGCCGAAACCTCGGAAATCTCCGGCACTACCACCTCAGGTAATGCCACCCCCAGATACTCCGCCGCGGCCTGCAACCACATCCAGCACCTTCGGATCCGTCAACCGATAAAAATTATTACGCCCGGTCTTCGAAGCCTCCACCAGACCTGCTTCCCGCAGCACACTCATCTGCTGCGAGATATACGCCTGGCGTTTGCCCAATACCGCTTCCATCTGGCACACGCACACCTCGTCCTCGTTAAACATGCGCAGCATCTGCAAGCGGGCCGGATGGGCGAGCACCTTGAACAGATCCGTCAATTTCTTTTCAACCATCATACAGTTCCTTTATATTCAATAAGCTGAATGTATTATTATATTCACAATTATGAATGTATTTCGGAAATATAACAAGATGCCGGATGTCACTGATTCGATATGACATCCGGCAGATATGCACCAATTGTTGGGACAGGTTTCCCCTAACGGGCATGATATCTGATCTGTCCGGTTCCCATTGGCTATGTTGATGGCAATAATGGATATTGCCATATTGATTTTACGAGCGAGGTTTGGTTTTCTGAGAGCGGTGGAACGGTCAGCCCATGAGGGATGCTTCGCAATGACCAGTCTCTACAAAATCTCCAGTGCTATTTACGCCGTTTACTGCTCCCTGGCCGGTAGGGCGGGACGTCGATGTAGTGGATGGTGCACAGGGTGGCGTCCAGCATGCGGCTGCTGATGCGGTTGTCGATCTCTTCCAGTGGAGAGGAGGTGGTGATCACCGTAGGCAGCTCGGCATTGTAGCGGTAGTTGAGCAACTGATAGAGCTTCTCGCGTGCCCAGGGGGTGGCGCTCTGCGTACCGAGGTCATCAAGGATGAGCAGCGGGGAAGTGCGCACTTCCTGGAACAGGCGGTCGTATGAAACGGTACTGCTGGGGCTGAATGTGGCGCGCAGGTGATCCAGCAGGTCGGGGACGACGACGAACATGGGTTCGTCGCCTTCGGCGTGGCGGTAGTTGCCAATGGCCGCTGCCAGATGGGTCTTGCCGGTGCTGTATGCGCCCATCAAGACCAGCCAGCCGGAGGGCTTCTCGGCGAAACGCTGGGCGGCGCGGAAGGTTTTGTCCATGGTTTTTTGCTGCGGGGCGGGCAGTTTCTCATTTTCACGCATGCTGAAATTGCCAAAGGTGCGTTTGGCATGCAGGTGCAGGGAAGAAAGCTGCGGGATGGCTGGTATCCTTGCCCGGCGCGCGGTAATCGGGGGCGAGGATCTTGATCACGGTCACCAGGTCAGGGTCCTGCAGGCGGGAGCTGACGCGCCCGTCGATGTCATCCAGTTCCACATTGGTGGTGACGATGGTGGGCAGGCGGTTGACATAGCGGTAATTGATGATCTGGTACAGTTTCTCTGCGGCCCAGGGGGTGGCGTTCTGCGTGCCGAGGTCATCCAGCACCAGCAGGCGGATGTCGCGGATTTCGTTGAAAGCGGCTCTCGAAATTGGTTTCCTGACTGCCGTAGGAGAAACGCAGCCAGTCCAGCAGGTCGGGTACGGTCAGGAAGATGGTCGGTATACCCATGCTCACCACGAAGTTGGCGGCGGCGGCGGCCAGATGGGTTTTGCCGCAGCCGTATTGCCCCATCAGCACCAGCCAGCCATCGAGATGCTCGGACAGGTGCTGGGCGGCATTGTGGGCGGCGCTCAACGACTGCATCTGGCGTTCATTCAGGGCGATGTGACCCTTTGTTTTGAAACTGTCGAAGGTCATCTCGCGGAAGGCTTCCAGATTGCTCAGACGGAAGAGGCGCTCCTGCTGCTGCTGGCGCACGTCCCGCTGGCGGCAGACGCAGACCTGCATCTTGCCATAGTCCGGGTGGCTGAGGGGCACGTTGTTATAGACAAAGCCCACCCCGCCGCAGACCTTGCAGTTGGGATCACCGAGGGTAGTGTGGAACTCAGTGTTCGATGAAGTCGGCGAGTTCGCCGCCGAGGTATTTTTTCCGACTTGATTCAGAGCCTTGTCGAGAGGTTCCATCGCGTCCTTCTTTCTGCCAGGAGTCAAGGATGGCTTCAATGTAGCGCCAGTTGCGTACATTTTTTTCCACGGCAATTTGAATAGCTTCTTCGATCCACTGCGGCTGGTAGGTTTCCATCGCCTCGCGCAGGGTGTCTGCGATGAGCGGGGTCAGTGGACCGATATTTTGTTCGTATAACTGAAAAGCGTTGGGCCGTTCCACTTCCAGGTTGACCGGTGCGGGATGGATTTCATCCGGTGACCATTTGCCCGCTTCAAGGGCGGTGACGGCAGCCCGTCCGCGGGGAGAGTTGAGGAAGTAGATGGCCTGCGTTCCGGTTGTCTGCCTTGACCAGGGTGTTGCGCTGCACCGCCCGTTCCAGCCCGTCCGCCAGCAGTTTGCGGGCGGCGTCAGCGTTGGCATCCAGTCCGTTGAGGAAGCTGGCATCCGTGCTGAAGTCATCCTCGCGGATGTAGCGGATGCTGCCTTCCTGGTGGTTGAAGAACCACAGGGCGTACAGGGTAACTTTCAGTTCGGCAAGATTGTCGATCTGCGGCAGCAGTTCGGTGAAGAACGGCTCCGGGATGTCGATCATCGCGGTCTTGCCTGCTGAAAAGCCGGGGAAGGCGTTCATCATCGGTTTAGTGGTACTCTTCCGCCGCGGCGTTTTCAAAGCGGGCCAGGCGGTTCATGAAGATGGTGTCAATGCCGGGATGGGTGGGACCATTACGATGCTTGGCGACAATGATCTCGGATTTGACGAAATCCTGATTTTCAGTTGACCGCGTCTTCGGGGCGGTGGATGAACATGACGATGTCGGCGTCCTGCTCGAGACTGCCGGATTCGCGCAGGTCGGAGAGCACGGGCTTCTTGTCCACGCGCTGCTCAACAGCACGTGAAAGCTGGGCGCCGACCAGCACGGGCACGTTCAGCTCGCGGGCCAGCACTTTCAGGTTACGGGAGATGTAAGAGACTTCCTGCACGCGGTTATCGTTGCGCAGGTCGCCGCTCATCAATTGCAGATAGTCAACGATGATCAGGTCAAGATTGAATTCCAGGTGCAGGCGGCGGCATTTGGTGCGCAGCTGCAAGGGGGTGATGGCCGGAGTGTCATCGAGGAAGATGGTGGTGTCCGAGAGGACTTCGATGGCATGGGTGAAAAGCGGCCATTCGTTTTCGTTGAGTTTGCCGGTGCGCAGGCGCTGCGAGTCAATGCCGGTTTCCTGGGCGATGAGACGCTGCACAAGCTGCTCGTTGGACATTTCCAGCGAGAACATGGCGACGTGTTTTTTATGTTTCTGGGCGGCGTTTTTTGCCACACCGAGCATGAAACCGGTCTTACCCATACCAGGGCGTCCGGCGATGATCAGCAGATCGGATTTTTGCAGGCCGCCCAGCAGGCCGTCCAGTTTGAACAGCCCGGTCGGCACGCCATAAATATCTTCATCGCGCTTGGAGAGCTGGTCAATGCGGTCGTAGACGTTGCTCAACACCTGGTCGATGGGCTGCAGGGTGGTGGAGGCGCGCCGCTCGCTGATGCCGAAGATGGATTTCTCGGCTTCATCAAGGACGGTATCGACCGATTTGGCCTGGTCAAAGGCCAGACCGGCAAGTTGGTTGGCCGACTGGAGCATTTTTCGGCGCAGGGCCATTTCTTCAATGATGTGCCCGTAGGCTTCAGCGTGCAGGGAGGTGGGGGTCTGGTTGATCAGCGAGGTGATGTAGGCCTGTCCGCCGACTTCTTGCAGGTGGCCTTCGTTTTCCAGGTCTTCGCAGACGGTGATGAAGTCGATCGGGGCGCGGCGCTCTACCAGATGTGAGAAGGTTTCCCAGATCCAGCGATTGCGGACGATGTAAAAATCCTCGGCCTGCAAAAACTGGGCGACGTCATAATACATTTCCTGATCCATCAACACAGCACCCAGCACCGCTTCTTCTGCTTCGCGGCTGTTGGGCTGGGCCTGGATCTCTTCCGAAATGCCTTCGTTTGAGAAAATCTGGTCGCTCATAAAGGGTACCGGTTAAACCTTCTCTGATGCCAGGGTTTTGATCCCTGGACAATTGTCATCCCCCCAGAAAACTTGGATTTCTATAGAGCGGGAGCGTCTTCGGAGTTGCCAGGCATCTTCGTCCTGGCTCGTCTCATCGTCATCGCTTTTCAAGGTTTTCGAGGAAATTCTCAAAAATGCTTAAACGTTCCGTTTTGATCTCTTCATGCTCTCCGTTTTCGTTGGCTCGGATCTCGACCTTGTGGAGTTTCGATGGCTTCTTCGGGGACAATGCCGGCTTTTTCCATCACCTCTTTTTCGACGAGGATGGGGACATGCGCGCGAACGGCCAGCGCCAGTGCATCCGAAGGGCGCGAGTCCACGTTAATGGTGTCGCCATTTACATCCAGTACGAGATTACCGTAGAAGACATCATCGCGCAGGGTGCTGATCTCAACACGCATCAGACGGGCGCCCAGGATGCCGAGGAGGTTTTTCATCAGGTCGTGGGTCTGGGGGCGGGCAATTTCGATTTCCTGCAGGGCGATGGTGATGGATTCGGCTTCAAAAGGGCCGATCCAGATCGGGAGGTAGCGGTCAACGTCCAACTCCCGCAGCACAACAATTCGCTGCTGGTTGGTGAGGCTGACGCGCAGGCTTTCGATGACAACTTCTATCATTTGAGACATACATACTCCCGAATTTTGGGATTTGAAAATCAATCTGACCTATTCTAACACGGCGGGCCGACTGCATGCAAATAAATGTACCTCTCAATGACTGCAAGGCCAAGTATCTTCCGACTGATAGACAGTTGTATTAAAGTTTGTTAAGATTGAAGGTTTTTTAACAAATGCATTAAAGATTCGTGTATAATAGTGTAACCTTACCCCCCTGGGCAAAAAACT
This sequence comes from uncultured Chloroflexia bacterium, assembly GCA_963753895.1. Lineage (GTDB taxonomy): Bacteria > Chloroflexota > Anaerolineae > Anaerolineales > Anaerolineaceae > SMBSF63. The sequence continues at coordinate 146,896 of CAVWEE010000005.1, forward strand.
TTGTTATCAAGCTATGATATGAATTGGGACGGGGCTGGGGGATTGATTGGTTTGGCATGAACAACGCTGCTGATCAAAACACAGGTGTTGACACTTGCCTATTTCAATTCACTGCACCTTTGAAGTGAAATAGTGTTATGATTTGCAATTATTTTGGCAGAATCGAAAGGCAGGCGCATTTTTTGGCAACTCCAAAGGCCAGCATACTCCTTGTAGAAGGAAAACGGGCAGATCGTCCATCCTTTTTCACCGGATTGACCCGCAAGGGTTATGAGGTGGAGAGTGTACTCAGCGGCAAGGCTGCGCTGGAGCATCTGGATGGTGTGCGCCCGCATGTGGTCGTGGTGGATGCCGAGTCGATGCGGGCCAACGGAAAGGGCATTGTGCGCGCCCTGAACCGCGCCGCGCCAAACTTGCCGGTGATCTTCATTATCGGCAAGGATTACGCCGACCCGGATAGTGTGGAAGCCGATTGCGTGTTGATCCAGCCTTTTACCCTGCAAAAATTGCTCAACCGGATCCGTCCTTTACTTCCTGTAGAGGAAGATAGTCTGCTCAAGGTTGGGCCTTTGTCCCTGGATGTTGACCACCGCTGGGTGCGCTGTGAGAATCGCAAGACCAGCCTGACGCCCCGCCTGGTGGTGTTGATGCGGCTGCTGATGGAAAACCCCGGAAAAATTTTGAAACGCGAAAATCTGTTCAGCCAGGTTTGGGAGACTGCCTACACAGACGATACCCGCACGCTGGATGTGCATATCAGCTGGCTGCGCCAGGCCGTGGAAGAAGACCCGCGCCATCCGCGCTATATCAAGACCGTGCGCGGGGTGGGGTACAGGTTAGAGATCCCGTAGCGGAATAAGCTTCGTAGGCTATTTTCAGAGTGCGTTGATGACGCACTCTTTTTAATTCTTTGTTATAATGCTGTCAGTTCAATATGAAAAACGAGCTCGGGGCACAGTAGTCAGGATGCTTTTCAGAGAGCCAGCGGACGGTGTGAGCTGGCAGGCAGAACGGCGAATTTCCACCCCGACCATCCCCTTTGGGGGATGCGTTGTTCCTGGAGGGGCTTTAGGCCGTAAGGGAACCGGTTGCATCCGTTATCGCAGAATGAGACTTCTGTTTCGCCATGCGGAATAGAACGTAAATGCAGGTGGCACCACGATGACCCCCTTCGTCCTGCAGACGAGAGGGGGGCTTTTTATTTCTGTTTACAGAGAGGTGAACGATGCTGGATATCAATTTGGTACGGGAAGAACCGGACGTGGTGCGCGAAGCATTGCAAAAACGAAATATGGATACCGCCGTGGTGGACGAAATGGCCGCGCTGGACGTACAGCGCCGCAGCCTGCTGGTGGAGGTGGAAACACTGAAAGCCGAGCGCAATACCGTCTCCCGCGAGATTGGCAAGATGAAGGACAAGGATGCCCGCCAGGCGAAGATTGAAGAAATGCGCGGCGTGGCAGACAAGATCACCGAACTGGATGAGCAGGTGAAGCAGGTGGAAGATGCCCTGACCAAACTGGTGGAAGGCATTCCCAATATCCCTGATCCGATCACACCGCTGGGCAAGGATGAAAGCGAAAATGTGGTCGTGCGCACGGTGGGTGATATTCCGCAGCTGGGTTTTGAACCCCTGCCGCATTGGGAACTTGGCCCGCAGTTGGGCGTGCTCAATTTTGACCAGGGCGTCAAGATCACCGGTTCGCGCTTTTATGTGTTGAGCGGGGCCGGGGCGCGCTTGCAGCGGGCTTTGATCGCCTGGATGCTGGACCTGCACATCCGCCAGGGCTACACCGAGAAGTACACGCCTTTCATGGTGCGCGAGGCTACCCTGTACGCTTCCGGCCAGTTGCCCAAGTTTGAGGGCAATCTGTACCATGATCACGAAGAAGATTTGTGGATGGTGCCTACGGCGGAAGTGCCGCTGACAGGTTTGCACATGGACGATGTTTTTGAAGAGGCTGCCCTGCCCCGTCACTATACGGCTTACACGCCCTGTTTCCGGCGGGAGAAAATGAGCGCCGGACGCGATGTGCGCGGGATCAAACGTGGTCACCAGTTCGACAAGGTGGAGATGTATATTTACTGCAAGCCGGAAGAAAGCCAGCAGAAGCTGGAGAAAATGCTGGCTGATGCCGAACAGACCTGCGCGGAGCTGGGCCTGACCTACCGCATTTTGCAGCTTTGCACGGGTGATCTGGGCTTCGGCGCGGCAGTGACCTATGATATCGAAGTGTGGGCGCCGGGATGCGGCGAATGGCTGGAAGTGTCATCGGTTTCAAATGTTACGGACTTTCAGGCGCGGCGGGCGAATATAAAGTATCGCCCCGAAGGAGAAAAACGCTTACAATTGGTGCATACGTTGAATGGTTCCGGTCTGGGCATGCCGCGCACGATGATCGCCGTGCTGGAGAATTTCCAGCAGGCGGATGGCTCCGTGGTGGTGCCTGAGGTGCTGCGCCCGTGGATGGGCGGCATTGAGGTGATCCAGCCGGAGTAGTTGGAAGACAGATGAGATTTGTCATTGCGAGGAGCGTAGCGACGTGGCAATCTCCAAGCAGTGGAGTGGAGATTGCCACTGCCCTTCGGGCTCGCAATGACAAGAAACATAAGGAACACATGGCTGAATTTGGATTGGTATTTCTCAACGCGCTGACCTTTGCGGTCATGCTGGTTGGCTTGCTGAGCCTGGTCATCCCCGGGATGCCGGGCCTGGTGGTCATCTGGGTGGCGGCATTGGTGTATGCGCTGATCACGGGTTTTTCTGCCTGGTGGGTATGGGTCATTTTCATTGTGATCACCTTGCTGATGATCGCCGGCAACCTGGCGGACAACGTCATCATGGGCGCCGGCGCGCGCGAGAAGGGCGCCAGCTGGTGGGCGATTGGCGGCGCGTTTCTGGCCGGGTTCATCGCCAGTTTTTTCCTGACACCTATCGGCGGGCTGCTGGTGATGTTGGCAGGTCTCTTCCTGGTGGAAGTGATCCGGTTGAAGAATTGGCGCGAAGCGCTGGGTTCCACCGGTGGCATGGCCCTGGGGTTTGGACAGGCCGTGCTGGTGCGCGGTGCGATCGGACTGGTGATGATGGGCCTGTGGGCCCTGTGGGCGCTGGTATTCTAGGAAATTGATCTGGAAGGAAAGGATAATATCATGTACGAGGCATTAGGATTTATTGAGCAATTGCTGGGTTCATTGTCAGGCGGCATTGGCTTGCTGGTGCTTGGCGCGGCCATGGGCTGGCTGACCATTTCCCTTTTGGATGGCGGGGATGAAGTCTGGGTGAAGAAGATCATCGTTTTCGGGATCTTTGCCCTTTCGATTTTGGGCATGGTATGGATGCTGCCGCCGGGGATTTCCGGCCTGTATGCGTTGGGGGCAGGGGCGGGCTTGTTGATCTTTGGGCTGCGGGGAAAGCGTACGGCAAAAGAAAATAAGGAAGCGAAAAAAAAATAGATTTTCTGGTTGACGATTTTCATTAAATACCCCTTCTTCCGGTTTTGGAGAAGGATTTTTTTGCGGGTCTTTATGCTTAGTTTATTTTCCCCGTGTGACGGCGGATGAAGTCGCCGATGAAGCGGATGGCCTGCCGGCCTTCGGGGACGACCATGGCGAAAGCGGGGTAGACGTGTCCCATATTTTCACGGACTTGCAGGGTGACGTCAACACCGGCTTTGCCGGCTTTTTCGGCAAACAGGACAGAGTCATCCAGCAGCATTTCGTCTGTGCCGGCCAGGATGAGGAGGGGCGGCAGGCCGTGCAGGTCGCCGAACAGGGGGGAGAGGAGCGGTTCATCGGCGGCGTGTGCGCCGCGGTAGGCATCGGCCATTTCCAGCAGGCCGCGTTTGGTGAGCTGGGCGTCAATCGGTTCCAGTTCGTTGTCGGACTCGGTGCTCATGGTCAGATCTGTCCAGGGGGAGAGGAGGACGGCTGCGGCGGGAAGGGGTTCGCCATGGTCGCGCAGGGTGCAGCAGCAGGGCGGCGCGACAAACCGCCGCCGGCCGAATCTCCGGCGATGGCGATTTTCTCCGGGGGGTAGCCCTGTTCCAGCAGCCAGCGGTAGGCAAAGAGGGCGTCATTCCAGTGCGGCGGGATAGGGATGTTCGGGGGCCAGACGGTAATCGATCGCCAGGGCGGACATGCCGCTGGCGCGCGCGATGCGGTGTATAAGGTCACGGTGCAGGGCGGGCGAGCCGCTGGTGTAGCCGCCGCCGTGCAGGTAGAGCAGGACATATTCGTTAGAGGTGAACAGCGGGGTGCACCCATTCTGCGGGGATGTCGCCCACCTTGATCTGGCGGGTGGTGATGTTGCGCGGCACGAGGTGGCGCAGCAATTCGAAACGCGCTTTTCGTTTGGCAAGCGGGAGGCGGTGGGTAAGGGGTTTATAGCCGTAGCGGACAAGAGCATAAAACATGCGGCTGCGCAGGCTGGGTTTGAAGACGCCCCAGGCTTCCAGCCCGGTGATGAGCAGGATGGCGATGGTGAAGATATTGGAAATGATGTCGAAAATGGTCAGCATGGACGCGGGATAACTCCGGTGGTTGTTGTTTTATACATGATACCGTATTATCGTCAATCAGTGAATCAGTCAACCGGTCAATCAGGGATCAGGGTGATATAGCTGTGCCCTGAGCGAGCACCTGTCCCTTCGAGATGATTTCTCTCGAAGGGAGTCGAAGGGTACGGGGGCGCGGAGCTTCCTTCTTTGTAATTAGTTTCCCTGGGGTACAAGAAGTATGTACTAAAATGATAAAAACTTGAATCACGATTGGGAGGGAATTTTCAATGCGGCGAATTGTTCTGATGGTTACATTATTCCTGCTTCTTCTTTCTGGCTGCGCGCCGACAAATGCAATAGAAAGCCCTACACCCACCGCACAGGTTGAAGATAGCGCCCACGCTGGCGCCTTCTCCTGAACCTACAGTTACGCCACAGGTGGAGCAGGAAAGCACGGAAGAAGTGCCGGTGCCGACTGTAACGCCTACACCCGAGTGCAGCGTGGGGGATGAAGGGGTGCGTCTGGGTTTTAGTTACGCAGATTTCCAATAACAAGGAATATGACATGGAATCCCGAAATTGATGGAGACTACGTGGTGTGGTGAGCGGAAGAGGATTGGAGAGAAGAAATTTACCTATATCAGATCAGCAGTGGCATGACCACAGCAGATAACGAATAACTGCGGCAGTACTGATGTGGATCCTCAAATCAACGGGGATTACATAGTGTGTGGGTTGGGAATCAAGAAGGATTTTGGGATATCTATCTGTATGAAATTAGCGCCGGCAAAATCACACAATATTACTGATAATAAGGCTATGGATACAGTCTCCTCGAATTCAACGAGGATTACATAGTATGGGATTTCGTTGGCCTGTTGGAGAGATAGGCGCAGAGATATATTTATACCAGATCAGTAACGGCACGACTAAACAAGTTTCCAACAACACGGAAGATGATATTTATCCTCAAATCAATGGAGAATTATGTAATATGGGATGGGAGTACTAGAAGATGGATACAAGCAAATTTTCTTATATTAGATTCAGCAATGGTAAGACAATACAAGTTATCCAATAACACGGCATTTTATTATTATCCCAAGATTAATGGGGATTATGTTGTGTGGCCTGGGAGAGTGGAGTTGGGAACGATGGAATAAAATCTATCTTATCAGATCAGTAATGGCACGACCACAGCAAATACCGACAATACAGCAGGGTGATGTGGGTCCTCAAGTTAGTGGGGATTATGTGGTGTGGTATGGGAATGCAGATGGAGACATATGAAATTTATTTATACCAGATAAGCAACGGGACGATTATCCAAGATTTCCCATAACAATGAAGGATGATTATAATCCCTCAAGTTAATGGGGATTACGTGGTTTGGAAGAGGATGTGAAAAGGAAGGAAATGAAGAGATTTATCTATACCAGATCAGCACACGGTAAAATCACGCAGATTTCCAACAATTATGACAGGTAGATGAATCCGCGAAGTCAACGGAGATTATTTAGTATTGGCAACGGGTATGATGCAGAAGGGAATTGGGAGATGTATCTGGCCGCCATCAAGGCGGATATCCCGTGGGGTTGTAGGGATAGTTCAGGAAAAACTAAAACCCCTGCTCCTCTTTCGCCAGCGGCAGGAAGATTTCCCCTTCTTCGGCAACGCCGAATTTCTGGATTTTTTCAGGTTCGTTGACGGCCGTCCAGGCCATCCAGGCGGCGATGAGGGCGTTCAGTTCGCCGGTGGAGAGGACGTTGTTGATCGCCAGCTCGCCTTTCAGCAGGCGGAAGCGGGTGATCTCTTCGAACAAGTCCATCGGGTCGGTGACGGGCATGTCGTGTTCGTGCAGCAGCAACTGGCGCTGCAAGCGGCCTTCCAGCAGTCTGTCTTCGGCGGGGGCATGCCCGGTGATCAGGTGAAAGATGGCGTCGGTCTGGGTTTCCAGCATTTGCAGCGGCGCGTTTTCGGACGGGGTGTACTGCCGAAAGCCGTAGCTGGCGAAGTTGTGCGCCAGGGTGAAGCCGTGCCGCTGCCAGGCGTGGCAGTCTTTCTCGCGGGCGGGGGTGTGAGGAAGGTGATTCCGGCGGCGTGGAGCTGGTACTCCGCCACGCGCAGGTCTGTCCAGTGATTGCTTTGGGGCGCGGCGAGAGGGATTTGCGAATCTCGTCCTGCTGCATCAGTCCCTGGTTGGGGCGGAAAGGGGCATTCAGGGCGATCAGGGCTTGCTGCTGCCCGCTGGTGAAGGCCAGCACTTCAAGGATCTGGCATTGGCCCATTGCCAGCAGGCGCTTCTCGCTATCCAGGGCGGCATAGCTGAAAGGGCGGCGGCTGGGGGCAATGTCGATGCCGATGCAGGTGGTGTGTAATGAATCCATGGTCATATTTTGAGTGTAGCGCAGAATGGCCTTCGCGGCGCAAATAAGTTTGATGGTTGAGCCTGCCTGCTGAACATGTTTTGACGAGCGGTGGCAGTTAGGCTATACTTATTTTATGACCGGGAGGTCCGGTTAGTATTGTCTTTCATGTATCTTTTCAAGGAGGTTGTTCCGGTATGACGGCTGAAAGCTCGTTCAAGCTGACGTATGCTACGATGTTTAATCCCCCAGAAGAACTGCACACCAGATTTAATGATGCATTGGTGAAGGTAAAAGCAGACATGGGGAAGGAATATCCGTTGCTGATTGGCGGGGAAGAACGTTTCTGTAAAGAAAAGTTTGATGACCGCACGCCAATGGATGCTGAGCAGGTTTTGGGTGTTTTTCAAAAAGGTACCGCCAAAGACGGGCAGGATGCGCTGGCAGCTGCCCGCAAGGCTTTTCCCGTTTGGAGCCGGATGAAGTGGCAGGACCGTGTGGCATTGGTGCGCAAGGCTGCCGACTTGATCGACGAGCGCCTGTTTGAAATGAGCGCGGCGATGACATTCGAGGTTGGCAAGAACCGCATGGAATCACTGGGCGATGTGGCGAAATCGGCGGAGTTGATGCGCCATGCCTGCCAGATGATGGAAGAGCATAACGGCTTTGTGACCCCCATGCTGCCTGACCCGCTGCCCGGGTTTGTATCCGAAACACATCGGTGATGCGCCCGTACGGCGTGTGGCTGGTGATCAGCCCGTTCAATTTCCCGGCGGCTTTGACCGGCGGCCCGGTGGGGGCGGCGCTGGTGGCCGGTAACACGGTGGTGATCAAACCCTCCAGCGATACGCCGCTGCTGCCCTATCTGTTCGCGCGCTGTCTGCTGGACGCGGGCTTCCCGAAGGCGTGGTCAATTTCGTCACCGGTCCCGGCCGCACGATTGGCCAGGCGCTGATCGACAGCCCGGAAGTGGATGGCGTGACCTTCACCGGTTCGTATCCGGTGGGCATGGGCATTTACCGCTCCTTTGCTGAATCGCAAATATGTGCGCCCTTTGATCATGGAATTGGGCGGCAAGAACTGCGCGATCATTTCCCGCAATGCGGATATTGAGACTGCAGCGCTGGGCATTGTCCGCTCGGCATTTGGCTTGCAGGGCCAGAAATGCTCGGCTTGCTCGCGGGTGTATGGTGGAAGCGCCGGTCTATGATGCCCTGGTTGAGCGCGTGGTTGCCCTGACAGAGAAGCTGAGTATTGGCGACCCAACCGACCGCAGTGTGTATCTCGGCCCGGTGATCAACAAGAAATCCTATCAGGAATACCAGGAATTTGTGGAAGAGCTGCGCAGCGACGGCACCATTCCTCACCGGCGGCAAGGTGTGGACGGAAGGCGAGCTGTCGAAAGGCTATTTCTGCGCGCCGACCCTGGCAGCAGACCTGCCCTTCGACCACCGTCTGTGGAAGCAGGAGATGTTCCTGCCGATCACCACGATCGGCAAGGTGAAGAGCCTGGATGAGGCCATGGAGATCGCCAACAGCGTGGACTACGGCCTGACGGCGGGCTTCTATGGTACGCCGGAAGAAGCTGAATGGTTCTTTGACAATATTGAAGTCGGGGTGAGTTATGTCAACCGGCCGCAAGGCGCCAGCACCGGCGCATGGCCGGGATTCCAGCCTTTTGGCGGCTGGAAAGCCTCCGGCGCAACCGGCAAGAATGCCGGCGGACCGTATTACCTCGCCATGTATATGCGCGAGCAGAGCCGCACGGTGATCGCCAAAGCATAAGGAATGTATGATGGGCGGCCGGTATCCCGGTTGAGAGGGTATTGTTAGGGAGCCGGCCGCTGTTTTTTTTGGAGGAAGATGAGTTTTCTCAGACGTGTTGGTGGTTTTTTTCTTTTAGTAGGCTTCATCTGTGTGGCGATCTACTTCATTACCGAACCCGAGAGTGGCGGGATGGGGCTGTTGACGGCGGGAGCGGCTTTGATGACGTTGGGAATTGTGCTGCGGGTGAAAAACCGTGAAGAACCGGAAGAAAGCGCCCGTTTCGTATCGCTGCGCAAGATGGGTCAGCGGAGTAAATTGGAGCGGGAAAAACGTATGAAAAAACGCAAAGAAAAAGAAAAGCAGAAAAGGGGTTACTAATCGATGCCTGCATCAGAGCGAATTGAAGTTTTAATCACGGTGCCTTATCCTGAGGAAATTCTCGAAGAGCTGCGTGGGGTTTCCCCCCGTGTGAATATCACATCCAGAAAACTGGAAGACATTTCATCAGATATCTTGAAGCGGACCGAGGTGCTTTATGCAGCCCGTCAGTTGCCGGAAGCGGACGCGGTGCCGGCATTGAAATGGTATCAATCCCATTTTGCGGGGATAGAATCAGAGTGGGGCGGCGGCATTCTTGAAATGCCGGGTTTGATCATCACGACGATGAGCGGGGCAGCTGCGCCGCAGGTGGCGGAATATACCGTGGCGATGATGCTTGCCCTGGGCCACCGCCTGCCGGACTTGATGGCGAATCAACGTGAGGCTGGTTGGCCTGACCGCCGATGGGATCGTTTTGAGCCATTAGAGTTGCGCGGCAGCACAGTGGGCATCCTGGGGTATGGGAGCATTGGGCGGGAAATTGCGCGTCTTTTGCAGCCGTTTGACGTGACCATCCTGGCAGCCAAGCGCAATGTTATGCAGCCTGAAGACAAGGGCTTTCGCCTGGATGGAATAGGTGATCCCGAGGGAAAGTATTTTACCCGCCTGTATCCGATCGAAGCACGACGTTCGATGATGAAGGAATGTGATTTTGTTATCTCCACGCTGCCCAGCACACCCGACACGATGGGTTTGATCGGAGAAAAAGAATTTGCGGCAATGAAACCGACGGCTATGCTGGTGGATGTGGGCCGTGGGGGAGTGATTGATGCGGACGCCCTCTATGCGGCTTTGAAGGAAGAAAAACTGGCTGGTGCGGTGCTGGATGTTTTTGTGAAAGAACCGCTGCCGGCGGAATCGCCATTCTGGTCGCTGCCGAATGCCATCATCACACCGCATGTCGCCTGGACCAGTCCGCAGTACCGCCAGCGTGCAGCAAAATTGTTCGCCGAGAATTTGCGCCGGTACGTAAATGGCGAACCGTTATATAATCAATATGATGTACAAAAAGGATATTGATTGGAATTATTTGGAGAGGAATTTTCGTTGGGGATGAATTGCGCTTTCGATGCGATATTGTTTGATCTGGGTGGCACGCTGATTTATTTCGAAGGGGATAAAGAAGAAGTTATTCATCATGCCAATCGTGCCCTTGCGCGTACGGTGCAGGAACTGGGGTATGAGATCAGCACCTATGTTTTGATCAATGCTTATGAGACTCGCCTGCAGCGCTATTTTGGGCATCGCGATGAAGACCTGATTGAATATACGACGCGCAGATTGCTAACGGAATTATTGGCGGATCATGGATATTCCAACGCGCCTGAGGAAGATGTGCGCACGGCTTTGCAGGCCATGTACGAGGTGTTTGAAGTCAATTGGCATGTGGAAGAAGATGCGTTGCCTGTATTACAGGTGCTGAAAGAACATGACTGCAAGGTGGGACTTGTTTCCAATGCGGCGGATGACGATGATGTGCAGCGACAGGTGGACAATGCTGGTCTGCGGCCCTATCTGGACGCGGTGTATACTTCCGCGATGGTGGGGATGCGGAAACCCCATCCGAAGATGTTTGAGGAAGCCATTCAGTCGTTGGGCGTCACAGATCTGTCGCGGGTATTAATGGTTGGTGACCGATTGAATGCGGACATCGCCGGGGCGAAGAAGATGGGTATGCAGGCTGTGTGGATCACCCGACGGGTCAACAACCCTGTCAGGAAATCCGCGGTAAGCGTTTGGGAGCCGGATGCGCAGGTCACTTCGCTGGTTGAATTGCTGGAGTGGATGGAAAACAGCAATTCATAATGTAGAATGTAAAATTTATAGTTAGGATCTAGATAGAAGTGATCCAGTCGTACCCGATGGTTTCGAAGGGTACGGCTTTTTTTGCAACCAGAATGGGATTTTGAACGTATATATAGTGGTTGTGCACGTTTCTTTATTTAAAAACTGGAGAAAGATGATGAAGATCGGAATTGTTGTTTATTCGCAGACGGGGAACACCGCATCGGTGGCAAAGAAAGTTGAAGAAGGGTTGCAGGCCAAAGGGCACGCAGTGGATTATTTGAAGGTTGAACTCCATCAGAAGGTGGAGGGATCGGGTCCGGTGACCGACGCCAACTTCAAGTCGATGCCGAAGATTGGTGGCTATGATGCGTATGTGTTTGGCTCTTTTGTGGAAGCCTTTTCCCTGAACAGGGCGATGACGTATTATCTTGGTCAGCTTGACAGCGTGGACGCCCCTGCGGTCTGCCTGACCACACAGGGCCTGATGGCTCCCTGGATGGGTGCCAACCGGGCGCAGCGGCAGATGCAGGCTTTGCTGAAGGGCAAGGGTGCCAGAATCCTGGGCGGTGCGAATGCGGTCATGTTCAAGGAGGAACTGCGCGAGGAGCGCGGCCAGAAAGCCGCGGATGCGATTTGTGCGCTGTTTTAGGCAAATGATTTTGAATATCGACAAACCTTCTCTGGGTTCAGGAAAGGTTTGTTTTCATAAAAGTGATAAACAGAAACCCCCGTTATTTTCATTTTGATGCTTTATTGGAAATAAGGCATCTTTGCGTGGTGTGCACAAAGCCCGTTCTTTGAATTGCTTTAGAACACCTGTTCATGGTACAATCACAGCATGGATCTTTTCAGTCATTCGATGAAAAAGAAGATGGAGACCGAGTCGCCGCTGGCGGCGCGGATGCGGCCCAAGAACCTGGATGAGTACATCGGGCAGGCGCATATCGTCGGGCAGGGCAAGCTGCTGCGGCGGGCGATTGCTGCCGACAAACTGTCCTCGTTGATCCTGTGGGGGCCGCCCGGTACGGGCAAGACCACCCTGGCGATGGTGATTGCCAACCATACCGAGATCGAGTTTTGAGACACTCTCGGCGGTGATGGCTGGCAAGGCGCAGCTTCGCGAGGTGATTGGCCGCGCGGAAGATGATCGCCGCCTGTACGGCAAGCAAACCATTCTCTTCATTGATGAAGTCCACCGCTGGAACAAGGCCCAGCAGGATGCCCTCCTGCCATATGTGGAGAGCGGATTAATCACCCTGATTGGCGCCACCACGGAGAACCCCTATTTTGAAGTCAATTCGGCGCTGGTTTCACGCAGCCGCATTTTTCATTTGGAGCCACTGACGGATGAAAACCTGAATGAGATCATTGACACTGCCCTGAATGACCCGCAGCGCGGGTTATGGCGGGCGGCCAATTCAGCTTGACGATGACGCGCGGGCGCACATCATCCGCCTGGCGAACGGGGATGCGCGCAATGTGCTCAATGCCCTCGAACTGGCAGTGGAGAGTACCGAGCCGGATGCGGAGAAGAGAGTCCATGTCACCTTAAAGTGGCGGAAGAATCCATCCAGGAGCGGGCGCTGCTGTATGACAAGGACGGGGATGCGCATTACGATACCATCTCCGCTTTCATCAAGTCGGTGCGCGGCTCTGACCCGGACGCGGCCCTGTACTGGCTGGCGAAGATGCTGGAGTCCGGCGAGTCGCCGCGCTTTATCCTGCGGCGGTTGATCATCCTGGCCGGGGAGGATATTGGCCTGGCTGACCCGCACGGCTTGCAGGTGGCCACTTCGGCGGCGTATGCCTTTGAGTACATCGGTTTGCCGGAGGGTATTTTCCCGATCGTGGAAGCGACCCTGTATCTGGCGACGGCGCCCAAAGTCCAACTCAGCCCTGTCTTATTTCAAGGTGGTCGAGCAGATCAAGCAGGAGGGCGTGGGCGGTGTGCCCAACCATCTCAAGGATGCCAGCCGCGATGCCAAAGGGCTGGGACACGGAGAAGGGTACAAGTACCCGCATGCTTTTGAAGGGCACCATGTGTCCCAGCAGTACCTGCCGGATTATTTACAGGGCGAGTATTTTTACAAGCCTTCACAGGAAGGGTATGAAGCCATCGTTTATGAGCGTCTGGCAGCATTGCGGCAGTCCCAGCAGGAAGGTTTGCAGGAGGCTGACAAGGCGAGGAAAAGAAATGACAGAGCGCATTTTGACCCTGCACCCGGACCCGCAAAAAGAGGGCGTGAATATTGATACGGGTAAGTATGAAGTGATCAAAGCAGCCATTCTGGAAGTTGTTGGGGCCGCACCGGAAGTGACTTTTGGCGACTTGACCAGCGCAGTGCGCAGGCTGCTGGGGGATACATTCCCCGGCTCGGTGAGTTGGTATGTGACCACGGTCAAACTGGATCTGGAAGCGCGGGGATTGATCGAGCGTGTGCCGGAAAGAAACCGCAGCATCTGCGAATCGCAGAATAATTATCCCTTCCCTAATAATCTTTCAATTACATTGTGGAGCTTTCTCAACCTAACTGGTTTGCTTAGGTAATCATCAGCTCCTGCTTCCAGACAACGTTCACGGTCCCCTGGCATTGCCAAGGCAGTGAGGGCGATCACTGGCAGATGTTGGTATGCAACGTTTTCACGGATGTGTTTGATTGTTTCAAGACCATCCATTACAGGCATTTGAATATCCATTAGAATGAGCGAAGGGATGCATGAATCCATTCTTTGCAATGCTTCAGCGCCATTCGAGGCGGTCATCATCTGATATCCGCAGGTCTTTAGATAATCGGAAATGGTTTGTGCATTTGCTGGATTATCTTCCGCTAGCAAAATTGTGGGTTGAACAGGAGATCGTTTTTCAATGGATTTGGACGATGTCTCCAGTTTAGGGAGCTTCAAATGATTAAGCGATTCTGCCAGGGCTTGGCGGGAAATGGGTTTTACAAGACAGGCAGATGCACCAAGGTTTTTGGCTTTTTCTGGTTCATCTACGATGGAGATGACCAGAACCGGGATGTGTTGCGTGACAGGGTGTTGTTTGAGTTGATTGAGTACATCCCATCCACTTTTTCCAGGAAGCAGGATATCCAAAATTATCACATCTGGCATGTTCTTTAGCACCTCATCAAAGGCTTGATTGCCGTTTTCGCAAATGTTGGATTCGATGCTTATATCATGAAGGTAACGAGTGATTTGTTCAGAAGCCGCTGATGAGTCCTCAATGATTAATGCATGTTTTATCCATTCATGAGAGTTAGAAGGCGCTTCCACGTACTGTGATATTGATTGGGATTGTGCCTGTTGAGTAATAGGGATAGTGATTGTAAACCGACTGCCTTTGTCGAGTTCACTGCTCACATTTACTTTGCCCCCATGCATCTGAGTTAGCCTGTAGACTAGTGCCAGCCCCAGGCCGGTGCCTTCGTAGGAGCGGGAGAGACTGCTATCCAGTTGTACAAAGGGACGAAAGAGCCTCTTGATATTTTCTTGTGCAATGCCGATACCTGTATCCCATACGACAAAATTTATTGTGCCATCTCTGGAACTGCTTTTTATTTCCAAGCCTACCTTGCCGCCAGTGGGCGTGAATTTGACAGCGTTGTTGAGAAGGTTTACGAGGATTTGTTTTAGACGGCGAGGGTCTGCAACCAAAGTTTGTATTTGAGGGTCATAACATGTCGAAATGGAAATGTTTTTCTTCCTTGCCAGGTTCTCAATGAATTTTATACTGGATTGACACAGAGATTGAATATCTACTGTTTCAAACTGAGTGATCATTTCCCCAGCTTCAATCTTTGAAAGATCGAGGATGTCATTAATTAGTGTCAATAAGTGATGCCCACTATCTTCAATGATTTTGATGTATTTGTTTTGCCGCTCATTCAGCGGGCCATAGATTTTTTCTTGCAAACCTTCTGATAATCCTAAAATCGCATTGAGCGGTGTGCGCAGTTCATGGCTCATTGAAGCTAAAAATTCATCCTTCATGCGCGAGGCGCGGGATAATTCAGCATTTGCAATATGTAATTCTTCAGTACGCTGCTCGACGCGGTGTGCAAGTAATTCGCGCTCTAAATGAAGGGCGTTTTCCATCTCTTTTCGTTCGGACACGTCGTTATACAGAAACATTAGATTTTCACCAATTATTGCCATATGGCCTTCTATGGTTCTGGATGAACCATCTTTGCAGGCAACCTGGACCTCGGTATGGCTTGGGACTTCCTCTGAACTCATTTTTGTTCCCCATACAGAAATAACTTTTTCGCGATATTCGGGGTCGGGGAAGGCTTTTTGTAACCATGTTTTGGTGTCGGGGATATCTTCTTTGGTATAGCCGAAGATTTCAGTGAATTTTTGGTTGATAAATTGGATGCTTTGCTCTGTAGAGGAATAAATAATCGTTGGAATGGGAGATGCGTCAACAAACCTCCGAAAATTTTCCTGGGCTTCTTTATGTTCAGTGATGTCGTAGGTAGTACAGATTGTGCCGACGATTTTCCCGTTTGTATCTTTTAATGCCTGGCTGTTAACCCAAACACGGAAATGCTTATTCTTCGTTTTGAGGATAAATTCGGCGTTTTGAACTGTAGCGCCTTGCAGCGCAAGGATTCGCGGATGTTCTTCGATGGGAATAGGTTCTCCGTTAACTGGAGAACAAAACGTGTAGTGAGTGCGCCATTCAGAGAAGGGGGTGTTTCGATTTGGAATGCCATATAATTTCAAAAAAGTGTTATTAAAATCTTGTGGTTTGCCTGCGAGATTACAGGAAATCACACCTGTATAAACATTATCCAGGGCGATTGTTGTGAAAGTTTGTTGAGCTTCCAGTTCCTTGGAAATCTTCTTTCTTTCTTCGACTTCTTCTTGTAAGGTTTCATTAGATTGACGCAGCCGCTCGGTTTTTTTTCGAACAGTAAGAATTAAGATTAAGATGGTAAGGCTGAGAAAGAGCAGTCCAATTCCGGTGATGGTGAGCCAGTAAATGTTCTTGGCGAAAAAATCACGGAAAGGGTTGTTGACGAGTGTGCTTCCTTCAGGTAGAGAACGCGAGGCAATTTTCCATTTTTTCAACTGACGGTAATCAAACATATACTGATTTGGGCTTTCATCCAATACAGGAATGTTTTCGATGGGTTGACCATCAAGAACTTGAAGAGCCATTTTTGCAGCAGCTTCGCCTTGCGCACTGCCTGAAGATAATTTGCCGCCAACAATGCCATATCCAAGGTAAAAATCCCATACGCTGTATGTTGGCGCATTTGCCATCGCAAGGAGAATTTTGGCTGCTTCATCGTAATCAAGGAAAATCCCTTCATCATCACGGCTGACAACGAAAAGAAAAATCAGGCTGTTTGGCGGAAGCTGTGCCAGCTTGCCTTGCAAATCCTGCCATGTGAACTGACGGATGGTCTCGATCTCATAGGCGTTTTGATATGGCTTGAAGGCCTCGTCTATCAGGATCTGGGTGGCGTTTCCTGTGTTTGTTTGGTCGTTGATGATAAAGATGTGTTCTGTGTCAGGATGAAGTGATAGCGCCAGAGAAGCACTTTCTTCAAAGTCTACTTCTTCTGCCACGCCAGTAAAACCATTAATGTCATTGAGCATACTATCCTGGTAGTTGTTGACGCCGCAAAAGATAACGGGTGTCTTTGGGAATAGCACATCTCTGTGTTCACGCAAAAAATTAAAAGCATTGTTGTCAGTGGCAATTACGATATCAAATTGATGGTTTTGGAAACGTGATTTAAATCAAAGTGAGCAATTCATCTAAATAGACATCGTTGAATATACGGCGTGTGTCCATATATTCAACGCGGATTTCAACATTGACCTGCGATTCAAGTGTGGATCTTATGCCATCGACAATACTATCTGACCAACCAAGTCCCTGGTGATAGGAATTTAGGATGAGCACTTCTTTTGGAAGTTCTTGTGCATGGATTTGTGTGGAAGGGACAAAGATGGTTCCGCCCAGTAAGACTAATATGAAAGTAGTGATTAAAATGACATGACGTAATGGCGTATGTGGATTTTTCATCTGTTTTCCCGTAATTA
>CAVWEE010000006.1:0-105452 GCA_963753895.1 uncultured Chloroflexia bacterium
ATTATGGGGAACTGAGGTTGCCCAATGCCCGGCGCAGCCACATCCTGCAGGGAAGGTGTATTTTCAGATGGTTGAGATTCCTGCAAGGGCTTGGTTTGCTTTAGGGTGACCGGGGATTTCTTTTTCATGACTTAATCTCCACAACACGAAATAACTTCAATTGCACAATACAATCTGAAAGTACTGTGCTAAGAGCCAACCAGAAAAGCCTGCGCCGTAAATTTATCAGAATGACCGCAAGTTATGGGAGAATTGTCAATCATGACAACTAACTATAGTATACACGAAACAAAATACCCGGATGATGAAATCCGGGACAGCAGTGCGTTTTTCACGCCATTATAACTAGAAGCAGAGCGTCTGCTGTTCCCCTTTACGTCGTTGGCAGTTCCTGCCTGGATTCAAACAATTTCTGCAAGGATACGACCACATGCTCCTGCATCTGCTGATCAAAATTGGGATAGTTGCGCCCGGTCTTGATCGTCTGGCGTACGATGGCCCCGGCCAGCTTTTCCAGCAGCGCTTCCCCGACTTCGGGTGCCCGCAAGCTCAACCCCGTCATCGTCCCTCGGTTGAGGCGCGCCATCTTGCACACCTTGCCAGCCTGGGCAGCAGTAGTGTGACACTTGCGCCCCAGTGCAGTGGACCAGCCAAATACGCCCCCCGGCGCAATGCGCGCCACGGTCAACGGCGGTCCATCATAAGGCTTGTAATTGATCAATACCTCCCCTTCCAGCAGAAAATACAAATGATCCGGCAGATTGCTCCTGTTCAAAGACAATCTCCTCCGGCGCATACGTCCTGTACTCAAAGATAGCGTTCAACGCATCCAGCTGCGCCGCGCTCAAATCTTGAAAGATGGGCAGATCAAAATATTTTTTATCAATCATACCAACAATATTAACCACAGCGAGAAATGCGGAGTAGTGGCAAACATCCTCATTCAGCAGACAAATCTTACCTGCCAGTGTTACATGCGTATCCTGCAGCTATGACAAAAAGCAAACGGGAATATGACACGAAGAAAATTGATCAACCATGTAACTTTTTCAATGGTTCCGCATCTATAGTAGTGAAAAATGAAATCAACATATCTTTATTGGTACACAAGGAGAAAACACATGGAAATGAAAATCAACTTCCCCGGCGGCGCACGAGTCAATGCTGAATTTGGCCCCCACACCATCATCACCGACCAGGACGGTTCTGCCCCCTCGCCGTTTGCCACATTTCTGGCCTCATTAGGCACCTGCGCCGGCATCTACGTGCTTGGTTTTTGCAAGCAGCGCGGCCTGCCCACCGAAGGGATCCAGATCATGCAGCGCATCCGCCAAAACCCACTTCACCGGCATGGTAGACAAGATCGACCTCGAAATCCAGGTTCCCCCCACCTTCCCGCAACGCTACCACGAAGCGCTGGTGCGCTCCGCCAGCCTGTGCGCCGTCAAAAAGCACATGGAAAACCCGCCTGAGTTTGATGTCTACACGAAAGAAGTTGAGCCGGTTGCAGCATAATAGCACCTTAAAAATACAAAAACACCTTCCCACAGGAAATCTAGGAAGGTGTTTTTTAAATTCCCACAAAATACAATACGATCAGTTTATAATCTTTTCCAGTTCTTCTATCAAAGCTGGAACATCATCCTGAATGGTTTTCCATAGAATTTCTTCATCTAAATGAAAATACTCATGCACTAGTATATTACGAATGCTCTTGCATTTCCTGCCAGGGAATTTCAGGATATTTGTCCTGAATTTCTTGTGGCATGGCGCGTACAGCGCCTCACCAATTGTTGTTAACTCGAAAGCTACAGCTCGTATTGTTTTGGCATCACTAAGAAAAGAAGTAAAATCCATCCCGGTCGTAAAAGTTAGAATATTACGTGAGCAGGCAAGCATATCATGAATACGAGATTTCCCATTTTCTAGGCGACACGAATTGCATCTCTCCTATCACGGTATCTTCCAATTGAAATTTAAGTGAACGTCTTGTACCTAAGTCAACTTCACAATCCAAGCAATTTTTCCAAATGGTGCTGAAGTTCAATAAATCGAAACAGGCCAATAGGCTCCTTAAATTCAACCAGTAAATCAACGTCACTGCCAATACTGGCTTCATCTCGAGCAACCGAGCCAAACAGGATATAATGAAGCAACACCATACTCCTGTAACAATCCTAGGCGTTGTGCATTGAGCTTTGATAATAACATCATCACGGTTCATTCGTCGTATTCCAGTCCCTCTGATCAGCAATTCCATTTTAGCATATTTTGAACTGGGAAAGACCTGCTATAATACAGGCACAAATTTCTGACAAGAAGGACGTCCTTACATGCGGCGAGAAGCACTAACCTGGAATGATATCGACCAGCTCATCGATCACCTGATCCCCCAATTTGAAACCGAGTTTGACGCGATGATGATCATCACCCGCGGCGGTGTTGTGCCGGGCGGCCTGCTGGCCGAAGCCCTGGATGTGGTCAATATCCTCACTGCAGCCGTAGACTTCCCCGCCGAGATGGAAATGGAACGGAAGCGCACCGACTCCCGTCTGTACGCCCTGCCAAAATTCATCCAGTTTCCGGTTGATGCCCTGTTGAAAGACCAACAGATCCTGATCGTTGATGACGTATGGGGATCAGGCCGCACCATCACAGCTGTCAAAAACCGCGTCGTCAGCGCTGGCGGCAAACCCTCCACCTGCGTGCTGCATTTCAACCCCTACCGCAACCTGTTTGGCAATGCGCGCCCGGATTACTTCGCTGCCAGCACCGATGCCTATATCGTCTATCCCTGGGAGATTGACCGCGATCTGGAAGGCAGTTTGCTGCCCCCCATGCCATCGAATTGATCCTGCCCTGATTAAAAACCATCGCCCTCGTTGACATCACGAGGGCGTCATGATTTGATCTTACCAGCGCTTTTTTTGCTGCGCCTTGCGCGCACGTTGTTTCATGCGGCGAATCGCTTTTTTGCGATCCATGCGACGTTGTTCGGTCCTTGAGACAAACCAGCGCTTGCTCCGTAATGCAGACAGGCTGCCGCTGCGCGTTACTTTCTTGCGAAACCGCTTCAGCAAGTCTTGCTGCGATTCATTGGGACGTAATTTTACTGTAGTAGCCAAAATATCTCCTTTCCGTTCTAATTTGTTTCAGTTTCAGATTGCCCGTTTCCATTCTGTTTTCGGACAAGGTTTTGTGTTAAACGATCAATAATAATTGCCAAAATGACAATGCTGATCCCGCCATTAAAACCACGGCCAACTTCAAGCCGGGCAATGCCGTTCAATACTTCTGTACCCAAACCGCCCGCGCCAATCATGGAGGCCACAACAACCATCGAAAGCGCCATCATGATCGTCTGATTAATGCCCGTCATCAGAGTCGGCAAGGCAAGCGGCAGTTGTACATTTGTAAGAATTTGCCACCTGGTTGCCCCAAAAGCTCTCGCTGCTTCCACCGTATTGGCATCCACCTGGCGAATCCCCAAGTCCGTTAGACGGATCGCCGGAGGAACAGCATAAATATAGACCGCGATCAACGCGGGCACCTTCCCCAGACCAAAGAACATCAGCGCCGGGATCAGGTATACAAAACTGGGCATTGTTTGCATCAAATCCAGGAAAGGGCGCACAACACTCCGTAATTTGTTGCTTTGCGCAATCAAGATTCCCATCGGGCACCCCGGTAAGGATTGCCAGCCCGGTAGCAGCAAAGACAATGGACAAAGTTTTCATCGCATCTTCCCACAGCCCCAGACTGCCAATGAAAATCAATCCCACAATGACACCGGCTGCCAATTTCCAACTGCTCAGTCTCCAGGCAATCAGCGCAACAACAATAATGAAAACGAACCAGGGCAACCATAGCAAGAATTTTTCAATGCCCAGCATAGGTTTGAGCAAAAAACCGCCAAGCGCATCAAAGAGAAAATCACCTTCAACGGTCAGCCAGTCCACCAGGGCATCAATCCACTTATCCAGGGGGATCACAAATAATTCAGGGAATTCCATAAAACCACCTTCAAAACAAATAAATCATTTCTATCTTCAAAGATTGAAAGGCAGGGCATCCGCAACGGGATACCCTGCCCCTAATTCATCTCTTACAGTTTATTGTGCAGCAAGAGCAGAGGCAACCTTCTCGGCCACATCTTCAGGAAGCCATGCAGCGCCACTGGTCTTCATAATTCTCAAAGTACCACATTGCGGCTTCTTCAACTTCCGCTTCATTCTCGGTCATGTATGCCGAAATTTTATTCAGGTTATCCGTACCGATGAACATGGTATCGAGGAAGGAAACCAGTTCAGGGTTGCGTTCCGCCATACCGGCAGAAACGGCCTTGGGGATGGCTGATATTCTCAAATCCGCAGCCCGCATCAGCCGGAACAGTCCCGGCAAGGCTTTCATCAACCACGCCTGCGGCACTGATCTCGATGATCTTGGCCCAGCACTCATCGTTGTATGCCGGTTCTTCAAGCAGCACCATATCATAAACACCTAGCAGCCAGGTCGGTTCCCAATAATAGGAAACAACAGCTTCGCCTTTTTTGTAAGGGCCAGCGATACCGGCATCCAGCGCACCGGAGGAACCCGGCTCGGAAAGATTGTAAGTTTCTTCAAGACCATATGCATAGGTTTTGATGCGGATCACTTCGGCACAATTCCAGCCGGTAACGCAGCTGATCAAAATACCTTTGTTCGGGTCTTCAGGATCGGCAAAGACATCCTTGTATTGGGGCAGATCCGAAACTGACTTCAGGTCAGGTGCCATCGGCTCAATCCCGCGTTCGGCATCGCCTTCAATCACATAGCGAGGCACATAGAAACCCTGGGCAGAACTCTCAAAAATATCGCCCAACTCAACGATGGTGTCAGCTTCGCGCTCTGAATTCCACCAGTCTTCAATATTCGCCCACCACACTTCCATGATGACCTGTACTTCATCGTCAACCATCGCCTGTTGAAAGACCGGGGTAGTGACGGTAACCACTTCCGTGGGATAGTCATATCCATTTTCAACAATGAACATGGCAATCTCATTATTGATCCACATGGATTGCCATCTCGTATCAGCAAAAACAATGGTCTCTTTAGGGCCGTCCGCAGCAGCTTCTTCTGCCTGGGCAGGTTGTATCAGCATCTGCCGCGGCCGGCGCTTCTGTAACAGCCGGTTGGCATGCACTGACCAACAGCACCACGATCAAAACACTAATAAATTAATATCGATTTCTTTTTCAAAAACATTTTCTCTCTCTTTCTCTATGTGATTTCATCCGCATATTTTGAATTTCCCGTTCAGGATTAATGGATGAAATTTAAACAACTTCTTCAACACTGCTCTCTCTTGAGAGCGCCTCCAGAATGGCAACACGGGGCACAATCCCCAATAAACCATTGTTCTCATTCACCACAGCGACCGGCCATTTCATATCTGCCAACATGGGGAACAATTCCTCAAGCGACGTTTCCGGATCAGTGGAATAAACTTCCTGCAATTCAATCTCGCTAAGCAGTTTCACATTCTGCTTTTTGGCTTCCATCGCCTGCTCAATGGTTACAAGACCCTGCAACTGGTTTTGCCGGTTGACCACGAACACACTGGAATGGTTTTCCTTGCGCATGGCTTCCATTGCAGCACGCGGGCCATTGCGGTCTGAGACAATCGCATACGGGGTTACCATCGCTGTTCCAGCGGTCAGAATGCGGCTCAGGTTCACATCCCGGGTGAAATCGACCACATAATCCGTTGCCGGATCCAGGAGGATATCCTCCGGCGTGCCCACCTGTACCAGCAGACCATCTTTCAAAATTGCGATACGGTCCCCCAAGACGCAGGGCTTCATCCAGGTCATGGGTAATGAAGATGATCGTTTTGTTAATTTTGGCTGCCAGGTCGATCAATTCATTTTGCATTTGACGGCGAATAAGCGGATCCAGGGCACTGAAAGGTTCATCCATCAGGAGGATCTCGGGGTCACTGCATAACGCCCGGGCCAGACCCACGCGCTGCTGCATCCCACCACTCAACTCATGAGGATAGCTTTCTTCCCAGCCTTTGAAACCCACGATATCCAACCAGCGGGTAGCTGCTGTGCGGCGCTCATCACTTTTGATCCCGCAAATTTCCAACCCAAAACTGACATTTTCAACCACAGTGCGGTGCGGCAGCAAGCCAAACTGCTGAAAGACCATATTCATTTTGTGGCGGCGGAAATCGCGCAGTTCATCATCATCAAAAGCCAGGACGTTTTTCCCGTCTACCCAGATTTTGCCTGAAGTGGGCTCAATCAGACGATTTAAGCAACGCACCAGGGTCGATTTGCCGCTGCCCGACAAACCCATAATCACAAAGGTTTCCCCTTTTTCAATTTCCAGCGAAACATTCTGCAAAGCAACGGTATGCTTTGATTTTTGCAGAATATCTGTCTTGGTTCCCCCTTTTTCCAAAACCTTGACCACACCCAACGGGTTGCGTCCAAAAACCTTATACAAATCACGAATCTCGATAAAAGCCAAAAGCAACCTCCAATAAATAAATATCATGGTGTAATGAACCACACCATGAGAAAAACTCTCACGGGAGCGCAAATAATCATGTGCGGCTAGAAAAGCGAATAGGGAAAAGACACGTCGCGGCCAGCGATGATAAACATGCTGGCACCACAAATGAAGGAACCCAGATAAAACAGGTTCAGAAAAGCGCCAAAAGGGCAGCAAAAAAGGACGGCATAAGCATCTGTATCTTCAAAACGATGTTTTGGCCAGTCCCTGAAACACAAATGTTATATTTTTTTACTGTGTAACTGGTTCACACAGAGGTTTTAGTATAACACACTTTGGATTTCCCTCATTTTTACCCTCAACAAGATTATTTCCAACCCTGTCTCCGGCGGTAATTCGCCAGATTCACCCGGCTGATCTGTGACAACTTCTCGGGAACGTCATCCGGGTCAAACCAGCCAATCGCGCTGCATTTGCCCGACTCCATGATGCGCGGCTCACCGGACACGATCCGGCATAAATACGTTGGCGACACCCAATGCTGCCCTTCCTCAGGCAGGATATGGTCAGCCACATCCAGCAAATCTCCCACCGCGATCTGGATGCCAAACTCTTCCATCATCTCCCGTTTCAATGCTTCTGCCAGAGTTTCGCCAAACTCCACCGAACCGCCAGGGAACTCCCACAGACCGCGCTCATTCTTCGCCAACGGTCCACGCTGCGCCAAAAAGATCTCGCCTGCATCGTTGACCAGCACAGCCCCTACCCCCACACCGATATAATCAATCCCTCGTTTCATGATCCATTTTCCATCTTCAAAACCACCACAAGGATGGGTTCGCTTTTGAACCCACCAATCATCAAAATCCTGTCCAGATTATTACCCGGGGATCACTCCCCCGCCAGCACAGCCAGATACCGCTCCCCCATCTTCGCAAGATCAAAATGCGCCTCGGCATGTGCCCGCGCCCCACGGCGGAAAGTATCCTGATCCGCCAGCACTTCCAGCGTCGCTCTTGCCAGGGTCGGCGTATCCGGTGCTTCCAGCTTCCAGTGATCCGCACCATATGGCACCACCCGCCCGGCCTCATCCGGCACCAGTTCGGGCAGTGCGCCAGTTGCATAACCCACCACCGGCAAGCCGCAAGCCAGCGCCTCGATCACCGCATTGGGACAGCCGCCATTCAGCTCGCTGGAATAGAGCACATGTGCCGAGCGGTCAATCTCAGGGATGCGTTCACGGGGCACTGTTCCCACCCAGGTCAACCATATGTCGCTGTCTTTGTTCCAACGGTCTTGCAAAGACTGCGGTGCATCCCCGACAATCATCAATTCCAGTTTCTGGTCAAGCTGCGCCTGAACCGCTTCCGCCAGGCGGATCGCATTCTCCAGGTGCGGCTCGTTGCCGCGCCCCAGATGGCCTTCCACCACCAGCATGCGTACGTGATCCTCTGGACGTTGATGTGAGCCATCAGGGGTATAAATCTGCAAATCCACGCTATTATGGATAATGGCATCCGGCGATTCTCACCTCGCCAAAGGCATCCACCCACATGCCTTTCACAAAATCGCTCTGATATATCACACGGTCGGCAAGTCTGCGGCGGATGAAAGCAAGCAAGCGGTTATTACGCTCGGAGCGCAGATAATGGCGCCAGCCGCTTTTGTGTACACGATGGATCCAGTTCATCTGTGCCAGACGCTGCACAATCCGCACCCCGCGCCGTTTGGCGCGCCACAGCGCCAGCACTTGCCGCGTTCCGCCGCTGACCAGGATGGCCAGCACAGTCCGGCGCAGTCGGGTCATGGTGCACTTCAATCCCGCGGCTGCGAAAATCCGCCATCAGCCGCGTTTGAAAAGAGGCCGGTCCACCCAGCCCCTCAAGTTTTGGTAAAAAGCAAATACTGCCGGAAAATTTCAAACGGTTATCCTGATATTTTTTTATAGGGACAGGTTAGAAACCCGTTCACCCTCCCCAAGTAAATTTGTTTCTGCTTCGGTCCCATTCGTTTGAGCAAGGTTTCTGTCCCCCTTGTCAAAGGGGGATGCCGCGAAGCGGCAGGGGGATTTACCCCGGGCTGAGCAAGTCAGCTACTCCGTTGTGGGTTGCCAACCCACCCTCACGCTGCCAACAGCGCCGCCGCGATGCGTTCCGCTGCACGCCCATCCCCGAAGGGGTTTTTGGCAGACGCCACTGCCTGGTAAGCCGCTTCATCTTCCAGCAAGCGCCGGGCCGAGCGCACAATCCGCTCGCGGTCCGTGCCTACCAATTCCAGCACGCCAGCCTCCACGCCCTCCGGCCGCTCCGTCACTTCGCGCAGCACCAGGGTCGGCACGCCCAGGGCAGTTGCCTCTTCCTGAATCCCGCCCGAATCGGTCAACACCAGCTTGCAATGCTTCATCAAATGCACCAGCGGCAGGTACTGCAGCGGGGGCAGCAAAGTGATATTGGGCACGTCCGCCAGCAGACGATGCACCGGCCCTTTCACATTCGGGTTTAGATGCACCGGGTAAACCAGCTCCAGACGGTCCGCATACGTCTCGGCCAGCTCACGCAATGCCTGGCAGATCTCTTCCAGTGGTTCGTCAAAATTCTCTCGGCGGTGGGCAGTGACCAGGATCAGTTCCTTGCCACCGGGACGAATATCCTTTCGCTTCCAGCAAGTCAGCGGCTTCCTGCGGCGCAGGACGCTGTACGATTTCCCGCAAAGCGTCTATCACGGTATTGCCCGTAACCAGAATATTGGCATCCGGCACACCTTCGGCCAGCAAATTCTGACGGCTGTGTTCAGTGGGTGCGAAATGCAGATCCGCCACTACCCCTGCCACCCGGCGGTTGATCTCCTCCGGGAAAGGCTGCCATTTATCGCCAGTACGCAGACCGGCTTCCACATGTCCGACGTGGATGCGATGATAATAGGAAAGCAAAGCCGCCGACATGACCGTCGTCGTGTCGCCCTGCACCAGCACCCAATCCGGTTTCAAGTCTCGCAGCACCGGGTCAAGGTGGGTAAAGATGGATGCTGTCAACCCCGCCAAAGTCTGGCCGGGCTGCATCAAATTCAAATCAACGTCCGGCTGAATATCAAACAAATCCATCACCTGGTCCAGCATCTCGCGGTGCTGGGCAGTCACGCACACCAGGGACTCAATCCCCGGCGTGGCAGCCAGCGTTTTCACCACTGGCGCCATCTTGACGGCCTCTGGTCGGGTGCCGAAAATCGAGAGTACGCGTAAGTCTTTCATTTTTATCCCTGCCGGATTCCCAGGCCTTTGACCGTGAAACCAGCTTGCTGCCAGGTCTCAATATCCCAGCCGTGGATCATATCCAGCGCCAGGCGGGCTGACGTTTGTCCGGCAATACAGCCGGGTCAAGTTCACACAAATCCTTATGCCCCACAGTCAGCACCAGCGCTTCCGCATCAGCAATGGCTTCTTCCAATGTTGCGACGACATCCACGCCTGCGATTTCCAATTCAGGCTTAAAGGGATCAAACGCCTTCACCTGCGCACCGGACTCGGCCAGCAGCCGGGCAACATCCACCGCCGGGCTTTCACGCATATCATCCACATTGGGTTTATAGGCCAACCCCAGCACGGCAACACGCCTGTTGTTCAGGTTTTCGCCCATCTCGCGACGGACAATATCCACCACGAAACGCGGCTGCCCGTCATTCACGCGCCGGGCTGTAGCGATCAACGGGGTGATATCCGGTGCCGCCTCGACAAAGAACCACGGGTCCACGCTGATGCAGTGCCCGCCAACGCCAATCCCCGGTTTGAGGATCGACACCCGCGGGTGCAGGTTGGCGATCTCCACCGCCTCCCACACGTCCACGCCAAAACGCTCTGCCAGGCGGGAAAATTCGGTAGCGATGCCGATATTCACATCGCGGTAGGTATTCTCCATGATCTTGACCATCTCGGCCGTGGTGGCATCGGTCAGAATGATCTCACCGCGCACAAAGATGCCGTACAGGTCACGCCCGGCTTCTGCGGAAGCCCGGTCGATGCCGCCGATCACACGCGCATTCTCGATCAACTCACGCAGGATCTGCCCGGGCAGCACACGTTCAGGCGAATAAGCCACCATAAAATCCTCCCCGGCTTTCAAACCGGAGCGCTCCAGAATGGGCACGACCACATCTGTCGTCGTCAGTGGCGGGGAGGTGGACTCGAGGATCACCAGATTCCCCTTCTGCAGATGGGGCACGATCGCTTCGGTAGCCGAAACCACATAGCGCATATCCGCTTTCTTGTCTTCCTTAAAATGGCGTGGGCACCGAGATGATGAAGGCATCCGCCGGTTCTGGCGCTTCACTCACCACCAGATTGCCGGAACGCAGCCCGGCCTGCACCAGCGTGCGCAGTCCCGGCTCATAGATATGTAGTTTGCCCTGTTTGAGGGTTTTCACAACCCGCGGGTTCACATCCACTCCCACCACCTTCAAACCATGCGAGGCAAAAGTGCTGGATGTCGGCAGGCCAATATACCCTAACCCCAGAACACAGATTTTTTCAAATTTCACAGTCAACTCCTTGATCTTTTGGGATCTAGAACTGACATGATTATAAAGGAAATGGGGGATTAGGGGCCAGTCAATTAGGAAAAAGTCAACCGGTCAATCTGGCAACCAGTGAATCAGGAAATCAGGCAGCAAGGTATTTAGGCAATCAGGCAATTAGGAACAAGAGAAATTACAGCACCGTCTGAAAAACTGATTGTCTTTTTTCATCCTCAATCCCTAATTGACTATAGTTCCGTTGTTGACTGATTGCCTGGCTCAAACCTTGCACCCCTTCCAGCAGGGAAAGGAGAAGTCATGCCGGGTGCAAACCATACAATTGTCCACACCTTTTTCTTGCTTCACAGCCCTCGCCATGATACACTCTTAACGTGACGGAAAATATCTTAATTCTTACTCCGTACCATGATTTTGGTGAAATGCTTCGTCTGGGGTTGGCGGAAAGTCAGACTTACTTTCCGTATTTAACCCATAACAGTGCCGAGGCTTTGCTCGTCGCGTCTCAAGATAAGTTCAGCCTGGCGATCATCGACACTGAAATACCCGGCCCCTCTTTTCATGACCTCTGGAAAGATCTAAAAACCATGCAGCCCGACATGCAGTTGGTCCTCATCTTCCCCGAAGCGGAAGATGAATACCCCTCGCTGGATGGCACTCGCTCCGCTGGGCTGTGTGGACCACCTGCTGTATATGCCGGAATTTCTGGAATTAATCGATAGCGCATTCCCAACAGTTGAAGAATCGATCTCAATTCCGGCCCCCGAACAGAAAGCACGACCGTCCAGGAAATCCAGGAAATCGCAGCCGGTGCAGCATCAGGACGTATGAAGCTGCCTGGCTGGAAGACGCCCAGATCGCCAGCGCACACCTCGAAAAGCACTGCCCATTTGCTCTGCACAAAGCGGCCATGATTGCCCGTTTCGACAAAGTACTGGCCTATTCAGACCAGTTGGAAGTCTCTGCCGCGCAGGAAATTGCCAATCGATTTACCCGATACTGGGACAAAGACAGCAAAAACAGTGATCTGGTACGCTTCATTCACCTCGGGCCAATGAACAACGCTTATTTGCTTTATGTGACCGCCCTGGTCAATGAAGCTGTGTTGCCGCACTATACCAACCCGACACCCCCCTCAGCCAGCCGCATAGACAGATCAGCAAACTGGCTCGCGTTCTGCTCGACGAAGCCCCGACTGCACCCAAAAATGACACAGGTATCGCTGAAAATGGAATTCATCGATGATCCCGATGATGTCTTTTCCCAACGCATGCGTATGGTCACTGGCAGTCTCGATCCTATGGTTACAGCGGATCGTCAGGAAGAACCTGTAAAGAATGAGATTACCGATCAGCAGGAAGACAGAGGAATACTGAAGATCTGGAGGATGTGGATGACATCGCCGATGATGAATTCGACCCGGACCAATTCCACCTCGAAGAACTCCTTTCCAAAATGCCTTCACCTGACCCGGATGTGCCTGAACCTCTTGAGCGCACAATACCAATACGGACGCAAGACGACCCAAACATCACCCAAAATGCGGTGGAAAGCCTGCGATATCTCATGGGATTCGGATGACAGCGTGGACGAAGAACCCCCAACACCCGCTCCGCATGTCCCGGAAAGAAAACCTTCTCCCTGGGAGACGGATGGCAGTCTGGACCTTCCCGAAACGCCTAACGGGAAAATTGCAGAAACACCATACTCCCGCTGGAAAACCAATACTGACAAGCTGAAAACCCCTGAACCAACTGACCCGGATACCGGAGGAAGAGAGCCATACCCCTGGGAGATGGAATCCAGCAGTCCCGAAGAACCAACACCGCCAACCGAGGACACACTAGAAACCCAACCATTCCCCTGGGAACTGGAAGCAGATAATGCCTCTGAACCTGAAACGCCAACCCATGATGCAGTCGAAAGCCTGCGCGCGCCATGGTCAGACACGGGCAGTCTGGACGCAATTCCTTCCAGCGCACCAGAGGCAACCGAGCCAAAACCCCAAAAAACCGGACCCCTCAACTCACAAGAGAATAATGAAGAAAACCTGAACTATCCCTGGCAAACAGGCACAGGCAGTCTGGCCGATTCCCCTCCCGGTGAACCCGAGGAACCTGATGAAAACGCATGGAGAGATTTCCCCGTTCACCGCGCAGGATGCGATAGAAAGCCTGCGGTTCCCCTGGGAATCAGATGACGACAGCGTTGAAGAACCATCTTTCAATCAACCTGCCCAACCCGATTGAACAACCACAGGATGACCAACCAGTCATTTCGCAAGATGCCGTTGAACCGCCGCGCAACGCATGGGAAACCCACACCGCACACCTGGCGCCGCCCCCCGAAGGAATTGATCATACCTGAATCACCTGAACAGGATGCCGTGGAAAGCCTGCGCAGCCCCTGGGAAACAAATACCGCCAGCTTGAGTGAGCAGCCGCCCAACGGGCACGATGAATTCAATGAAGATGATTTTGAACCGCTGCCGGATTTCACTGATCTGGAAAGTGCATCCGAAAGCCCATTGGGCAATGGCTGGCATCGTGAAGATGATACCCAGGAAGATGAAACCGAAGGCGAAGAAAACGGGGATACAAAAGCTGGCACATCGCCGTTAAAACGGGCTGCTGACAAAGCACAATTTGAAGAAGAAGAGGTAGAAGATGATGAATACGCAGACTGCGTATACACCTACACCACCTTCGTGACCCCCCTCCTCAAACGCCATGCCCTGACTCGTGAACTTGCCCAGATCCTGGCAAAAAGCATGAACACTGTCTGCAAGAATAACCATTGGAAATTGATCAATATGACCGCCCGCCCCTCGGGCATGCTGTGGACAGCGCGCATCCCCCCTAATGTGACCACCGGCCAGATGGTGAAAATCATCCGCGAAGAAACTTCCGATATGCTCTATGAAGTCCACCCCCGGCTGAAATACGAAGCCCTTTCCGAAAACTTCTGGGCAGCCAATTATCTGGTCGTCAGCGGGAATGATGCCCCTGACGATAATTCGATAAAAGAATTCTTGCAGCGAATCCACCAGTCAAACCGCAGCAACGGGTCGCGGCATTGATCATATCTCTCAAACAAGGATTGCCATGCCCCCTATTCTTTACCTCATTGACGGCCATGCCCTGGCCTATCGAACCTATTATGCCCTCAGCGCCACGGGCGGCGACCGCTTCCAAACCAGCAGCGGCGAACCCACTGCCGGCGTGTATGGCTTTGCCAGTGTCCTCCTGCGTTTATTGGAGCAAGACCAGCCCGAGTACCTGGCTGTAGTATTTGATACTGGCAAGACCTTCCGCGATGAAATCTTTCCCGAATACAAAGGCACGCGCGAAAAAATGCCGGATGACCTGCGCGCCCAGTTCAACCGCATTTTCCAACTCGTAGACGCCTTCCACCTGCCCCGCCTGGAGAAAGAAGGCTTTGAAGCCGATGATGTCCTCGGCAGCATTGCCCAGGACGCCGTGAGGCAGGGCTTTGGCGTCAAGATCCTCACCGGCGACCGCGATCTGCTGCAACTTGTCGATGACCGCATCATTGTCAACCTACCCGGAAAAAGCCTGTCCGATTCACGCGACTACACCGCCAAAGACGTGGTGGAATACATGGGCATCCGCCCCAAACAGGTGGTCGATTTCAAAGCACTGGCTGGCGACTCTTCCGATAATATCCCCGGCGTGCCCGGCATAGGCAAAAAGACCGCCACTGACCTGCTGCAAGACTACGAAACCCTCGCTGATATCTATGCGCATATCGATGATCTGCCCACCCGCGCCCAGAACCGTCTGCGCGGCAACCGTGAATCCGCCGAACTGAGCTACGATCTCGCCCGCATCCGCACCGATGTCGAAATCACCCTCGACCTGGAAGACGCCAACACCAAACACATCAACCTGAACGATGTAGACAGCTTCTTCCAGGAGATGGAATTCCGCACCCTGCGCACCAGACTGCGCAATATGATGTCCACGGGTCAGGCCCCGTTGGGCGACCAGCAATTGTCCCTGTTTGGCGAATCAGCCAAACGGGTTGGCGTCCCGGCCAGCTATTCACCTGAGGTGATTTTGGTGGACAGCCAGGCATCGCTGGATGCCCTATGTACCGCGCTCAACACAGCCGACGTGATCGCTTTTGATACCGAAACCACTTCCACCGACCCCATGCAGGCCGAGCTGGTCGGCATCTCCCTGTCTGTGCAGACAGGCCAGGGCTACTATATTCCGGTCGGGCATCAAACTGATGCCCCACAACTGCCCATCGAGACCGTCATGGAAGCCCTGCGTCCAGCCATGACGAACCCCGCCATTGAGAAAGTCGGTCATAACCTCAAATACGACGGGATCATCCTCGAGCGCAACGGCCTGAAAATCGAACCCTACAGCTTTGACACCCTCATCGCTGCTTTTCTGATCGCCCCCGCCTCACGTCACCTCGGCCTGAAAGACCTGGCCCAGGATGAGCTGGGCATCCAAATGACCCATATCGATGAACTGATTGGCAGCGGGAAATCGCAGATCACAATGGATAAAACCGTCATCGCAGACGCAGCCGCCTATGCCGCCGCAGACGCTGACGTTACCCTGCAGCTCAAGCCCGTGGTTCAGAAGCAAATGGCAGAGGTCAACGCCACCGATATTTTCAGAACGATGGAAATGCCCCTTGTGCCCGTGCTGGCCCAAATGGAGCAGGTCGGCATCACCCTGGACACGGCCTTCTTTGAGAAATTCTCGGAAGAATTGCTGCAGCGACAGGAAGAATTGCAGAAACCTGATCTGCCAGGCAGTGGGATACAACTTCAATATCAATTCCACCCAGCAGCTTTCCACAGCCCTGTTTGAAAACCTCGGCCTGACCCCGCCCACAAAGAAAAAAACCAGCAGCGGTCATTACTCAACCGCCGCCAGCGTACTCGAAGCCATGGAAAACCAGCACCCGGTCATCAACTGGCTGCTCGAATATCGTGAAGTAACCAAGCTCCAGTCCACCTATGTTGACGCCCTGCCCAAACAGGTCAATCCCGTCACCGGACGGGTGCATACTTCCTTTAATCAGACCGGCACCGTAACCGGCCGCATTTCCTCCAACAACCCAAATTTGCAGAACATCCCCACCCGCACCGATCTGGGACGCCGGGTGCGCAACGGTTTTGTGTCCGCTCCCGGCTGCCTGCTGGTCGCCGTGGACTACTCGCAGATCGAGCTGCGCATCGTCGCCCATATGTCGGGAGATGAAGCCATGCTGGCTGCCTTCCGTGCCGGGCAGGACATCCATGCCACCACCGCTGCCGCCATATACGGAATTCCTCTGGAAGATGTTAACAAGGATCAGCGCCGGCACGCCAAAGCGATCAATTTCGGTCTCATCTATGGGATGAGTCCTTTCGGCCTTTCCAACACCACCGGCCTCACCCTGGCAGAAGCTGAAAATTTCGTCAGCGCCTATTTTGATCAATTCCCCAAAGTGAAGAATTACCTGGACGGACTGCGTCAGTCTGCTGCCGAAGCAGGGTACGTCGAAACCTTGCTGGGCCGGCGGCGCTACTTCCCCAATTTACAGCGTCAGGCCAATAACAACCTGCGCCGCCGTGAAGAACGCGAAGCAATCAACGCCCCCATCCAGGGTACTGCTGCTGACATTATGAAACTGGCCATGATCCAGATGCCGCAGGCATTGCTGGATGCCGGATTGAAAGCACAGATCGCCCTGCAAATCCACGATGAGTTGATCCTGGAATGCCCCGAAGCAGAACTGCACAAAACAGTGCGTACCACCCGGACCGTGATGGAAAATACCTACACACTCAGCATCCCCCTGATCACAGATGCCCGCTGGGGCGATAGTTGGGGTACACTAAAACCATACAAAAACGGTTAAATTCTGTATAATCATATAGACAAGCAAACAGACGGCCAGCCGGGCAGCTTCAGTGATGATTACCTGCAAAGGCGAACCACAAATGCAGTAACGACTTCAGTCGTTACCGCCTGCATAGAATATACAATGGCAAAATAAATTCGAGATCTCTTCTCGCACAACAGCAGCAAAACATGATTGAAACTATGGTTTAACACATAATGGTGAATGTATGACAGGAATCCAGAACGCGTTTCGAAGAGCAATGAACCAGGGGCATTCTGCCGCCTGGGATCAGAAATGGGAAAAAGCCGCCGGGTTTTACCGGCAGGCGATTGACATCATTCCCGAAAATGCCACAGCCCTGACCAGTTATGGGCTGGCCCTCTTTGAGTTAAAAGACTTTGAGGAAGCGCTCGGCCTGTATGAAAAAGCCAGCGAGCCTCTCCCCCAACGATCCCCTGCCATTCGAAAAAATCGCCGAGATCAATGACCTGCAAGGCATGCAGCCGGAAGCCATTCAGGCTTATCTCCAGGCCGCAGACCTGTATCTGAAACAGCGCGATGTCGAAAAAGCCATCGACAACTGGCACAAAGTGCTGGCCTTTGACCCCGGCCACCTTGATGCGCACCGCAAACTGGCCCTGGTTCACGAACGGTTAGGCCGGAAAATGGACGCCGTTACGGAATACATCAGTATTGCCAGCCTGATGCAGCATCGCGGAGAAACCAGTAAAGCCATCGAATTGGTGGACTACGCCCTGCGCCTTGTGCCGGATCACGTAGATGCCCTGCAAGCCAAAAACGCCCTGCAAGGCCGTCATCCCCTGCCCTTGCCCGAGGCACCCAAACTTGCTTCATCAGCGCCTTCAAAAAAGAAAACCGGGCCACTTTCAAATACCACATCACTGGAAACTCCCAAGCATGTTCAGGATCCCATCGCCGAGGCACGCCGTCTGGCGCTGGCCGCATTGGCTGAGCTGCTTTTTGAACAGGGCGATGCCCTGACTGGCGGCAATGGCAGTCACCGGCGTGGGATGCTGCCCTCACCGGCGGCAAATCCAGCATGCCTTCTGGAGAAGCAGACCGCAGCCGTATCCAGTTGCATATCGGTCAGGCCATTGAATTGCAATCCCGCGGCGAATTCAAACAAGCCAACTCCGAACTTTCCCGCGCTGTCAGCACCGGTCTGAATCACGCGGCTGCCTATTTCGACCTTGGTCTGCTGCAAAAAGAGCAAAACATCGGAGAGGAAGCCCTCACCCAGTTGCGCAATTCAGTCAAACATCCCGACTACTCCCTCGCTTCATACCTGCTGATGGCCGAACTCTACCACCGTGCAGACAAGGATGGGGAAGCCGCTGCAGCCTGTGTGCAGGCGCTGCGTCTGGCCGACGCCGCTGTTGTACCAGCAGAACAAGCCTGCCGACTTGAAGCAACTCTACGAGCCGTTGATCGAATCCCAATCACAGGAAACAGACCTTAAAACCCTGCGGGGGATCTATAAAAGCGTTACCGCGCAGATCCTGCGCCCTGACTGGCGTGAGCACCTGAAAACAGCCCGCAAGCAGTTGCCCCAGGGTTCGCCGGATTCTCCGCCCGTTCCCCTGGCAGAAATGCTGCTGCAAACCAGCAGCGGCGAGGTGATCAAATCGCTTTCCTTCGTTACCCAGCTCATTCAGCGCGATAAAACCCGCTCGGCGATGGAAGAAGCCTTCCATACCCTGCAATATTCACCTACTTTCCTGCCCATGCACACCCAGATCGCTGAAATTCTGATGAAAGAGGACCAGCCCTCCAAGGCCGTTGAAAAATTCCTGCTCATCTCGCAGCTCTACAATCTGCGCGGCGAGGCTGCCCAGGCCACCCGCCTGTTGAACAAGGTCACCCGCGTGGTGCCGATGGACATTTCCATCCGCAAGCAGCTCATCAACCTGTTGGTGGCCCAGGGCGAGATCAATGATGTTCTCGAACAATATATGGAACTGGCGAATGTCTATTATCAGCTTGCCGAACTGGACATGGCCCGCGAAACCTATACCGAAGCCCTGCGCATGACCCAGCGCTCCCGCAGCAACCAGCAGTGGAATATCAAGATCCTCACCAAGCTGGCCGACATCGACCGCCAGCGCCTCGACTGGCGTCAGGCCGTGCGCGTCCTTGAACAAATCCGCACCCTGGAACCGGAAGACCCCGACGTGCGCTTCGAACTTGTTGACCTCAACTACCGCCTTGGGCGGGAGCAGGTCGCCATGACCGAAATTGACCGCTTCACCAGCCTGCTGGCAAACAACGGCAAGCACAGCGTCGCCATCGGATTCCTCGGCCAGGTGCTGGACATGATGCCCGACAAGGTGGAATTGCACATGAAACTGGCCCAGATCTACACCATCGCCGGACGACGCGAACAGGCCGTTACCCACCTGGACATGCTCGCCAACAAGCTGGTTGATGAAGACAAGAACGACCAGGCCATCGAAGTCGTTGAGGCCATCATCAAGCTCAGCCCCTCCAACCTTGACGAATACCAGAAAGCCCTCATCCAGTTGAGATCAAGATAGATGATGGACCCTGCCATTCAAGACCGTCTGCGCGGCTGTGCCGTGGGCGCCGCCATCGGGGATGCCCTCGGCATGCCCCTGGAATTCGGCCCGCCCAGCCCGGAAAATGCCCTCGTGCGTGAGATGCAGGCCGGGCGCATGCCCGCCGGCAGCTTCACCGACGACACCGAAATGGCCATCGCCCTGGCGGAAAGCCTGCTCTTCCAAAAACCCCTCGATACAAACGACCTCATCCAGCGCTTTGTCGCCTGGTTCCACACCAACCCGCCCGACATCGGCATCCAGACCAGCCGCATCCTCAGTTGGCTGGCCTCCGGCCACCCCTTTGCGGATGTGCTGGCGCGCACCCAACTGGAAATGCCGGACAGCGCGGGCAATGGCTCATTGATGCGCTGCTGGCCGGTGGCCCTGGCCTGGCTCAAAGGCCGCTCGGAGCGCATCGCTGACACCCGCCTGCAAAGCCAGATCACCCACCCCCACCCCGACTGCCAGGCCGCCTGCGTCTTCACCAACCTGATGATCGTTGACCTCATTCAGGGTGTGCCAAAACAGGAAGCTTTCCAGGCTGCATTGCAATCTGTTGAACTATCCGACAACTTCCGTCAGATGATCGAAAAAGCGCCCCGCCAGCAGCGCAGAGACCTCAAAAACACCGGCTGGGTGCGCCATACCCTCGAAAGCGCCATCTGGGGACTGATGAACACCACCTCCTTCAGCGAAGCCGTGGTGCAGGTTGCCAACCTGGGGCAGGATGCCGATACCGCCGCCAGCGTGGCGGCGCCCTGGCCGGCGCTGCCTATGGCCTCAGCGCCATCCCCGCCGCCTGGCAGGAACAGCTCCAGGGCCAGTGGCCGCCCCACTCCGGCGACCTGCTGCGCACGGACGACTTCATCCGCATCGCCGATGCCCTGGCTGGGGTTGAGTAAAGCTGTCTGAATTTCTTTCCCTCTAGCGCTAAAATTCACCTTGATCCAAGGAATCCCCCCGCCGCTTCGCGCCCCCCCTTTTACAAGGCGGGGGAAATACTTCCTTTCTGTAGTTTGGCGACTGCGCCCCACGGTGAGATTTTGTCCTTGGTTACCTGATTGACGATCCACTCACCTACTCCCCAAGTACCGAGTTACCTATTTACCGAATATTCTGATCCCTGATTGACGATTTCCTTCCCCATCCCCTTTTGCGATATAATCCCAATTATGGACGAACTGGCCCTGATCAAAGCCGCGCAACATGACGACCTGGACGCTTTCAACCGTCTCATCCTGAGCTACCAGGAGATGGTCTTCAATGTTGCCTGCCGCATCCTGGTCAACCCCGACGCCGCCGAAGATGCCGTACAGGAGAGTTTTATCTCTGCCTACAATAACCTGCGCTCTTTCCGCGGCGGGTCCTTCAAAGCCTGGCTGCTGCGCGTGGTGACCAACAAATGCTACGATGAACTGCGCCGCCAGAAACGCCACCCCGAAACCGCACTCAATCCCATCATGGATGACAGCGAGGAAGAGATTGAAATCTCCGTCCTGGCTGGAAGATGATGCCCCCTCCCCCGAAGAACACAGTGAACAAACCCTGCTGGCTGAAGCCATTGAAGAGTGTATCTCCCGCCTGCCGGAAGATTTCCGCATCGTGGCCGTGATGGTCGACGTGCAGGATTTCGAATACCAGGAAGTGGCGGATGCCATTGGCAAGCCGCTCGGCACGGTTAAAAGCCGTCTGGCGCGCGCGCGCTTACAAACTGCGTGACTGTCTGGATCATTTCCGGGAACTTTGGGATGGCCAATATCGTCTAGAGGATGAGGCATCTCTATGAAATCGCAGCAAATAACCCGCCACTGGATCGAACTCTCCACTTACATGGATGGTCAACTGCCCGCTAACAAGGCAGCCCGTCTTGAGAAGCGGTTGTCTGCCGTGATTCGGCACTGCGTGTAGAATATCAGGACTTGCTGCGCACCCGCAAGATGCTGCGCGGGTTGCCCAAACGCCGTGTGCCGCGCAACTTCACCCTCACCCCGGATATGGTGCGCGCCCCGCGCCGCCGGATATTCAGCTTCCTCGTGCCCACCCTGCGTTTTTCCTCATCAGCCGCTGCATTAATGCTCGCACTGACCTTCGCCCTTGAATTCATGGGCGGTGGACCGCTCATGGCAAAAATGGCCCAGGATGCCGCCCCTGCGCCCGCCATGGAAATGATGATGGAAGAAGCCCCAGCCGAAGCTGCCGAAGAACCAATGATCCTCCTGTGGGACGAACAGCCCGAACCGGGTCTCGGCGGTGGAATCGCGCCAGAAGCAGACGGCCTGGGCGGCGGCCCGCAGGGAGAAATTCCCTTGCAGAGGACGAAGCCGGAATTGGAAACCATGGTCATGGAGGAAGCTGCCCCTGCTGCCGAGGCTTGCCTATGGCCGAAGCCCCTGCCATCTGCCGAAGAAGAAGCAACTGCGGCGATGCCGCGGATGGAAGGCGAAGCCGCGGAAGAAGCCCCTGCTGCCAACGCCGTTCCCCAGCTTACCCACCGCGCCCCCATGGGCACGGAACGCGCTGCGCTGAACCGAAGCGCACCGCTAGAAAAAACCTTCGCCGACAGAAAAAGTCATGAACCGAAGCGATCCGAGCCAGATCCATCATCCTCGGCATCCCGCCGGAAGAAGAACAGGGCCAGATCCAGGTCAAACTGAACCGCCCATTCCCGCCCCCTTGCCGGAAGGGCAAGAGCGCATGCCCGCCCGCCGCTGGCTGCAAATCGGCCTGGGGGCATTTGCCGTCGTTGCCATGCTGATCTCCTTCCTCATTCCGCGTAAGAGATACTAATGAAACCGCGCGAGGTCAAATTCTGTCCCTACTGCGGCGTCCCCACACAAAATCAACACGTCTACGGTGAAATTCATCCGGTCTGCCCCTCCTGCGACTGGGTCTACCTGCCTGATCCCAAGGTAGCCGTCATCCTGCTTGTCGAGCAGGACGGGGCAGTCCTCCTCGTGCAGCGCGACCGCACCCCCGAGCTGGGCAAATGGAGCCTGCCGGCAGGCTTCGTGAATGCCTACGAAGACCCGCAGGACGCCGCCGTGCGCGAATGCCTGGAAGAGACCGGCCTGGAAGTTAAGATCGACAAACTGGCCGCCGTCCTCTCCGGCCGCGAGCACCGCAACGGCGCCGACATCCTCCTGCTGTATAACGCCGCCATCACCGGCGGCGAATTACAAGCCGGCGACGATGCCGCCAACGCGGGCTTCTTCTCCCGCGATGCATTGCCGCCCCTGGCCTTCACCACCAATGAGAAGATCATTTTTGAGCCAGCGTATTGGGAGTAACTGTTCGTTCACTATTGGGTGGAAATCATGAAAAAGAAAACCTGGATAATTATCCTCACTCTTGCCATTCTGGGATTTTGTATCTATTCAACCTCCGCACAACCGATTTTTCTTCCAAAAGGCAGCGGCATACCGGATCGGGAAATTGTGTTTAGCTTCTACGATGATGAAGGACATCACATTGGCTTTATAAATGCTGATGGAAGCGGCCTGGAAACAAAGCAAGTCAAAATTCCTGCTGGTCACTTTCGATCACTTCGTCCATTTGACCGAGACACACAAGCCTTTCACAGCGCCGTTCTATGGAGTAAAAACGGAGATGCAATTGGGATGCAATACTATTGTGATGGAATTCCGCCATATTAGGCATTCCATTCATCATTGACAGGCATGAAAACTTTGTCTATTGTTCAAGGGAAATATCCCCCCGTGGAACAAACTTTTACTCTCGCAGTATTCAATTTACCGGAGATAACACAATTATAGCCATAGAGAATTGATGCTACAGTTGCATACTTACGATCTGGAAACCTGTGAAAAAACTGGGGAACTTTACAAGGCAGCTAATAACTCCAACATAGTGGAAGCAGTTTTCTCAGAAGGAAATTGGCTCGCCTTTGGCAATATCTGAATACTCAATATCAAATCAAAATCCTTTCCCCTGACAAAACAGTACAAGCCATCATAGAAGATGCAGAACAACCTGCATGGTCAAAAGACGGTGAATACCTGGCCTTCGTCAAAAAGGATGGCTTATATATAATTTGCAGGAACGGGGAAAATCTAACAAAACTTGCCGAAGGCTTTTTTGACTGTCCATCATGGGGACCCTGATGGAAAGCACCTGGTCGTAGGAGAAATCCAATAATATTGCAATAGTTAATATTGCAAGCAGTGAGATCACGACAATTTTTGAAGGTGGTCGGTGTCCCGACTGGCGGTGAAACCAATTAAAAATTCACCAAATACCTGACTCTAATTCGAGATACTCCAAATTCCAACGTCGAACTATGGTGAGTTTGCACCGCCCCCTATTCATGGTTATAGCGCAACTGCAAAAATTGAATTTTGTCATAGCATCGGAACAATAACAAATCGCCCGCAAGACCGCAAAGAAAATATCAAGTTGTGATGAACTTTTCCTGATTGACTGATTGCCTGATCAACTGATTGCCGCCCCCTAATCCCTAGTTGCCTAATCATCTAATCCCTTATCCCCTTTAATGATAAAATTAATCCATAAGTTGTACACTTGTTCTGTTAACACAAACAAAGGAATCACACGTGGCAACAAAATCATCCGGTTCACGCTCCAAATCAACCAAATCCAGCGGCTCACGATCAAAAAGCGGGAGCCGTTCAACCTCCAGCCGCAGCAAAAGCACCGGCAGCAGCCGTTCAAAGTCCACATCCACCCGCGGCAAGAGCACCGGCACCCGATCACGCTCCACCAAATCTACGTCCAGCAGAAGCCGGGGAAAAAGCAGCTCAAAACAGCAGACGCCTCCCGCCATCTGGAGCTGGAAATCGCTCTCCCTGGACCGCAAGCTGGACATCGTCGGCGTGGTCCTGGCCCTGCTTGGCCTGCTGACCCTGCTCAGCCTGGCCTCTCCGCAAAACGGCCGCCTGACCGGCCTGTGGATGGGGGCCCTTTACTGGCTCGCTGGCTGGGGAGCCTTCGTCCTGCCGGTCGCGTTGATCGCCATTGGCCTGTGGCTGGTCTTCCGCAAGATCGAGAAGCTGCCCACCCCCTCCCTGACTCGCATGATCGGCCTCGTCCTGCTCTACCTGGCCTTCCTCACCATCCTGCACCTGATGGGCGGCGGCGGGATGGACGTCGCCAAAAATGGGGAAGGCGGCGGGCATATCGGCGCCCTCTTTGAACGCCTGCTGGTGGTCGGACTGGGCAAGGCCGGGGCATGGGTTGTCGTCATTGCCTGGGTCTTTATTGCCCTTTCGATCACCCTTGAAAGCACCATTGCCGATGTCATTCACCGCCTCTCACCGGATTTGCAGCGCCGCAGACAACCATGGCACACCCAGAACCAGCTTGATGACCTGACCGAGCCGGAATTTGATAACACCCTGCCGGATGAAGCCCAGGGCAATACTGACCTGCCGCCCGACTTCCACGTTTTGCCGGATGGCGGCATTGCCGCAGCAGCGAAAGTAAAACCGAAAAAGAGTTCCCGAAAAGCCAAGCCGGAACCCGAAACAGTCGAAGCTGAGCATGAACCGCTGGACGGCGCTGCTGCTACCGGACCTGTCCTTTCCATTCCCTGGGTGCTGCCGGATCCAGCCATGATCCTCGACCCAACCTCTCCGTCCGTCATTCAGGAGAATCTGGACCAGGAAATGGCGCATGTGATCGAAGAAACCCTGGCCGCATTCAACGTGCCCGCCCACGTGGTGGCCGTCAACCGCGGCCCGACCGTCACCCAGTTTGGCGTGGAACCGGACTATATCGAAACCAACCGCGGACGCACCCGCGTGCGCGTCAACAAGATCACCACCCTGCAGGACGACCTGGCCCTGGCCCTGGCCGCGCAAAGCATCCGCATCCAGGCCCCCGTCCCCGGGCACAGCTATGTCGGCATCGAAGTGCCCAACGTGGAAGTCAGCCTGGTTTCCCTGCTGGAAGGCATGCACAGCAAATCCTACAAACGCCTCAAAGCCCCCCTGCGCTTTGTGCTTGGCAAGGACGTTTCCGGCAAGCCGCGCGGCGTTGACCTGGCGAAAATGCCCCATCTGCTCATCGCCGGTACCACTGGCTCGGGTAAATCGGTGTGCGTGAATGCCATCCTGACCGCCTTCCTGCTCAACAACAGCCCCGCCAACCTGCGCCTGGTGCTGGTTGACCCCAAACGGGTGGAGCTGACCGGCTACAACGGCATTCCCCACCTGCTTTCCCCGGTCATCACCGATGCCGAGCGCGTGGTGGGCGCGTTGCAATGGATGCAGCGCGAGATGGACAGCCGCTATCACAAATTCTCCAAAGAAGGCGTGCGCAACATCACCGAATTTAACAAGCAGTTCCCCGACCGCCACCTGCCCCATCTGGTCGTGGTGATCGACGAATTAGCAGACCTGATGATGCTCGCCCCGGACGAAACCGAACGCAGCATCACCCGTCTGGCACAGCTGGCGCGCGCCACCGGCATCCACCTGATCCTTGCCACCCAGCGCCCCTCGGTGAACGTGGTCACGGGTCTGATCAAAGCCAACTTCCCGGCGCGCATCGCCTTTGCGGTGGCCTCCGGCGTGGACAGCCGTGTGATCCTTGACCAGCCCGGCGCCGAGCGCCTCCTGGGCCGCGGCGACATGCTCTTCCAGGCCCCGGACGCTTCCTCACCTGTTCGTATTCAGGGCGTGTTTGTCTCCGAAACAGAAACCCAGCGCCTGGTGGAATACTGGCGCGGCATGGCCGAATCCCTGCAGCACCCCGAGCGCATTCCCGGCGACCGCGTGGACGACATCCCGCGCGGCGTGCCCCTGCATCAGGCTCCCTTATGGGATGAAGAAGAGGAAGACCCCAACAAAGACACCTTATATGACTCAGCCGTGGACCTCGTCCGCAGGGAAGGGCGCGCCTCAATCACCATGCTCCAGCGGCGCATGCGCATCGGCTATACGCGCGCCGCGCGGCTGATCGACTCTATGGAAGATGCCGGTATCATCAGCCCTAACCTGCCCAATTCCCAGACCCGCGAAGTGTGGGACTACGGCGATATTGGCCCGCCAGCGGAATAAAAACACTCACCCCACCCATGTTACAATCGCAGCAGATGAGTGAGGAGGAAAAATGAAGACGAAAATTCGCAACGCTATTCTGGTATCGGTCATTTTCCTGCTGACGGTTGGATGTGCAGCCTTTGCAAAGGCCGAACCCACGCCAGAGCCGCCAGCCCCGACAGAAACACCGATCACTGAAACTGCCACACCAACAACAGCACCATCTCCAGTGCCCCCCACCGCCACCGTACCGGCGGCCATCCAGGCCGAGGTAAAACCTGACGGTCTCAATATGCGGGAAGGCCCCAGCCCATTGCACCCCGTTGTCGCCACCTATAAAAAAGGCGACGTTCTCACCATCACCGCCCGGGCCAAAGGCAACCAATGGGTCAAGGTGCAGTCAAATGGCGGTCAAACAGGCTGGATGTACGCCGTACACCTCCTGTTCACCACAGACTTGAACAATATTCCGATTGAGGAAATTGAAAACAGTTTCAATGTAAAAGGCCTGGTCGCGGACAGCAATGGCCAACCGATTGGCGGCGTATCCATCGCCCTGCTGCCCAAAAACGGCAACCAGTCTTTCCGCATTGACACCGTCAGCGGGTCAGATGGCACATTCTACGCGTACGTACCCGTCAACAGTTATACCTCCTGGCGCGTGACCATCACCAGTGTGCGCTGTGGCAGCCGCATCACGGATGATAATTGCTACGTAAGTCACTATTTCACCATCAAGGAAAATATAGACCTGGTCTTGCCCCAACTTGACCCGCTGGAATTTGTTTACCAGCAAGCCACCACCTACATCACAGGGACCGTGAAAGACTGGCAAGGCAACCCGGCCGCCAAAATGCGCGTCTTTGCCGAACGTACCAGCGACGGCGCCCGCGCCTGGGGCAGCACCCTGGAAGACGGTTCCTTCACCCTGCCCGCCGCCGACGGCGTGTGGGAAGTATATGCCGCCCTGCTCAGCCCCACCATTGAAGGCGCCCGCGTGACCGTGCAGATCACCGCCAGCCAGCCTCCCGAGCCAATTGAGCTGGTGAGACCGTAATAACACCCCCGCCTATCCCTCCCATATTTGAGAAGGTCATTATCGCAATAAACAAAATCACCTAATGCCTTCCTTATTTTGCAGTTTCACCGCAAAATGGGGAAGGTTAGGCCATGGGGTGAACAATGATCTTCATCAGTCATAAGATGATTGGGTAAAAAATCACTCACCATGCGCAATAAAGTACGATTAAAAAAGGGTAAACAATTGAAACCTACCCTACTCCATTTCCCCCATAAGCTGCATCACCACCGCTGCCGTGACCACGGCGGCGGTTTCCATTCTAAGAATACGCTTGCCTAACGTAACCGGCTGCACACCTGCATCCCGTGCCGCAGCGGCTTCTTCGTCTGAAAATCCCCCCTCAGGGCCAATCATCACCGCAATCGACGTTCCATCTATGGAAGCACCCGCCAGCACCTGTTCAAGGCTATGCGCATGTTCTCCCGTCCAGGGGATAAGGGCAATGTCACTTGCCACGGCAGATTCAATCGC
Organism: uncultured Chloroflexia bacterium; assembly: GCA_963753895.1. Lineage (GTDB taxonomy): Bacteria > Chloroflexota > Anaerolineae > Anaerolineales > Anaerolineaceae > SMBSF63. The sequence goes on from CAVWEE010000006.1 coordinate 28,053, forward strand.
CCTGGCAAACGGCATCACAGCCCCCAAAGTCGGAATAAGTCCCCGCCCACTCTGCTCGGCGGCTTCCTGGATGATCTTCTGCCATCTGGAGAACTTCTTCTCCACTGCCCCTGCCTTCTGCACCAGACTGCGGCTGGAGATTACCGGCACGAATGCCGCCGCGCCCACCTCGGTGCATTTTTGCAGCATCCACTCGAATTTCTCGCGTTGTGACAGGCACAAATACAGCGTCAAATGGGTCTGAGGCTCGCCCTCTGCATTGCGGGAGGCCAATACTTCGCCGCTGAGCTTGCCCGCTTCATTTCCCCGCAATACCACTTCAAACTCATTCCCCCGATTATCCAAAACCATCACCTGCTGACCGTCTTCCAAACGCAGCACGCGCCGCATCTGGTGCTCTGTCTCGGATGGGAAATTCACCAAATTCGATTGAATACAGTCTGGAGAAATGAAAAATCGGTGCATCCTACTCCCCTTTGGCCTCGAACTTTGCGGCTTTTGCCGCGGCTTTCGCGGCGGCCTTCGCGATGGTTTTCGCAGTCTTGCGATCCAATCCGGCGATGACAACCGTATACTCACCGCGCGGCTCTACTTCGCCAAAATGGGCGATCAACTCGGACAGCGTGCCGCGATCCACCATTTCAAACATCTTGGTCAGATCATTGGCCACCGCCGCCTGGCGGTCACCAAACACGGCCAGGGCATCTTCCAGAAACGCAGTCAGACGGTGCGGACTTTCGTAAAACACAAGCGTATGCGGCGAATTCACATCCACTGCAAAGAAATTTTGCCGGGCGCCGGACTTGCGTGGCGGGAATCCGCGGAAGGTGAAACTGTTTACCGGCAGTCCCGAGACCACCAATGCCGTGATCACTGCCGTCGGACCGGGAATGGCCGTCACCGGGATCCCCGCTTCCACCGCGGCCCGCACGAGGATGAACCCCGGGTCTGAAACTGCCGGACTGCCTGCATCGGTGACTACCGCCACCTTCTTGCCGGCTTCCAGCTCGCGCAGCAGCTTCGGCAAAGCTTTCTGCTCATTATGCTCATGGAAAGACATCTGCGGCTTCTTGATTTCGAAATGCTTCAATAGCATGCCGGTCTTGCGCGTGTCTTCCGAAGCGACCAGGTCCACCTCACGCAAAGTTTCCAACGCGCGCAGGGTGATATCGCCTAAATTGCCAATCGGGGTTGCAACCAGATAGAGCATCCACTGCCCTCCTGTGGGGTCAGATTTTGTTGTTTGCAGTATATCATGGGGAAGGAACGGCAATCAATAGATGCGTCAATCAGTCAATCAGGAAAGTACGATTGAGGTTGATTTCACGCACCCTGATTCCTGGTTGACTGGGTACTGATTGACTTCCTTCCCAATGGTATAATCCGCCACATGACAACACAACGAGACCCCTCCCGGGACCGTATGGATCCCGCAAAAATCACCACCCCTCCGCAGCGGCGGCCGGAATGGATCCGCGTACAGCCGCCATCCGGCACGTCTTACAAGCATGTCAAGGAATTGATCAACGTCAAGGTGCTGCACACGGTGTGCGAAGAAGCCCACTGCCCCAATATCGGGGAATGCTTTGGCAGCGGCACGGCCACCTTCCTTGTGCTGGGCGATACCTGCACCCGCGCCTGCAAGTTCTGCGACGTGAAGCACGGCCGCCCGGGCCCCATCGACTGGGACGAACCGGAACGCATCGCCCAGGCCGTCAAATCGATGAACCTCAAGCACGCCGTCATCACCAGCGTCAACCGCGATAATCGCAAGGACGGCGGCGCGCCCATCTTCGCAGGTATCATCACCCGCATCCGCGAATTGCAGCCCGAATGCTCGGTAGAAGTACTCATCCCGGATTTCAAGGGCAGCATTGACGCCCTCAAGATCGTCATGGATGCCCACCCGGACATCCTCAATCACAACCTGGAAGTGGTGCCGCGTCTGTCCAAAGAAGTGCAGCCCGCAAAACCGCCTCGAATGGAGCCGCGACACCCTGGTCAACGCCAAGAAACTTGATCCGCACGTCCTCACCAAATCCGGCCTGATGGTCGGCATGGGCGAGGAACTGGACGAAGTCAAGGCTGCCATGGACGAGCTGCGCGAATGGGACGTGGATATCCTCACCATCGGCCAGTACTTGCAGCCCAGCCGCCATCACTGGCCCATCGCCCGCTATTACCGCCCAGAAGAATTTGCGGAACTGAAACGCTACGGCGAAGAGATCGGCTTCAAATGGGTGGAGAGCGGCCCGCTGGTGCGCTCTTCGTACCATGCCGCCGAACAGGTGCGCGCCCTCAGCGAACGCTACGGCAAACTCAGCGCCGCGCGGCAAAGCTGAGAATAAGCCAAACAGTTTTACCAGCAGCGGCCTTCAATGCCGCTGCTTTTTTCTTGTAAATGCGGATATACTAATACAGGCACACTGATAAATCTCAACACAAAGGATAACCAATGAAATTTTCAAGATTATTCTGGATTCCCGAAGAAAAACGTCTGCCCATGGTCTGGCGGCTGATCATCCAACTCATCTTTATGTTCCTCCTGTCCCTCCCGATCGGCATTTTACAATATTTCTTAATGACTAGCTCAATCCAGCCCACTGCCGGGGCACTGATCGGATTAAATTTCCTGGCGATCGTGACTGGCCTTTTCGGATTTGTGGGCAGCATCTGGCTCACTGGCCGCCTGTTCGGACGCCGCAAATTTTCTGATTTTGGCGTACAATTCTCGCGCAACTGGTGGATTGATCTTGGCTTTGGCGCCCTGCTTGGGGCAGCCTTGATGGGCTTGATCTTCCTGATTGAACATTCCCTCGGGTGGATTGCCATTACCGGTACATTCCAGATGGCTTCCCTACCGTTTCCCTTCTGGGTTGGCTTTCTGCTGCAATTGCTGTTCTTCATCAACGTCGGCATTTATGAAGAATTCTTCTTCCGCGGCTTCCACTTGAAAAACCTGGCAGAAGGGTTCAATGCCTTCAAACGGATCAACCCGCAGGTCGCTATAGTGATCAGCCTGGTGCTTTCTTCCACGATTTTTGGTCTGGCACACGCCACCAACCCCAATGCCACCTGGATAAGTTCCTTAACATCATCCTCGCTGGCGTCTTCCTGGCGACAGGTTACATGCTAACTGGCGAACTGGCCATCCCCATCGGCATTCACATCACCTGGAATTTCTTCCAGGGCAATGTGTTTGGCTTCCCGGTCAGCGGCACAAACGCCGGCGCCACCCTGGTCGCCATCAAACAGAGCGGTCCTGACATCTTCACGGGCGGCGCTTTTGGCCCCGAAGCAGGGTTGATTGGCATTGCCGCTGTTTTTCTTGGCAGTGTGCTCATCTGGTGGTATGTCAAACTGCGCTATGGCAAAGCCCTTTTGTGGGAAAACCTGGCCGTTCCGGAATTCCTGCCCAAACACCAGGCCAAACTGGACGCCGCCGCGGCTGAAGCTGTCGCTGCGGAAGAAATGCCTGTTGAAGAAGAAACGGAAAATTTTGCTGTGGAGTAAATTTCCACGAATACGAAGACCAACAAACGCCTCCCCTAAAATCGAAGAAGATTTTGGGGGAGGTTTGGGTGGGGGTGTTTTTAAATCCCTGCAATTTCCTATACAATAAACATAATCTTTTCCATATTATTTCTGGAGGCCCTCATGACAAATCCCCTCGACCATCTTAAATCCCACATCAACCAGGTGCTGCAAGACTGGCGTGTGCCCGGCATGGCGATCGGCGTCGTCAAAGACGACGAAATCATCCTCAACGCAGGTTATGGATTGCGGGACGTGGAACAAAACCTGCCCGTCACCCCTGACACCATCTTTGGCATCGCCTCGGTCAGCAAAGCCTTCACCACCTTTGCCATGGCTCTGCTGGTCGAGCGCGGTCAACTGGACTGGGACAAGCCCGTGCGGGCATATATCCCCTGGTTTCGTCTGCAAGACACTGCCGCCAGCAGCGGCATCACCCCGCGTGACCTGGTCTGCCACCGCAGCGGCCTGCCGCGCCACGACCGTGCCTGGTATCAGAGCGGCGCCAGCCGGGAAGAAGTCGTGCGCCGCCTGGCCGACCTGCCCCCCAACAAAGCTTTCCGCTCCTTCTACCAGTATCAAAACATGATGTTCGTCACCGCCGGATTCCTCGTCGAACAGCTCACCGGCGAAAGCTGGGAGCACTTCATCCAGCGCGAGGTCTTTGACCGTCTGCACATGACCCGCAGCAATTTCTCCGTCGACACCATGCAGGGCATGGAAAACATCGCCATGCCGTACGGCACCCTGAAAGACCAGACCACGCGCATCCCCTTCGCCAACGTGGACGCCCTCGGCCCGGCCGGCTCGATCAATTCAACAACGACAGATATGCTCAACTGGGTGCGCCTGCACCTCAACCAGGGGACCATGAAAGGCCAGCGCCTCATTTCCCCCAGCGGATTGGCAGAATGTCACCGCCCGCAAATGGTCATCCAGGAAGTCTTTCCCGCCAGCCTGATTTCCTATCCCGAGCTTGGCCCGCGGTCGTACGGCCTGGGCTGGTTCCTGCGCCATTACCGCGGACGCCGTATGGTCTTCCACAGCGGCGGGATTGACGGCTATGGCAGTTTCCTCGCCATGCTGCCCGAAGAAAACATCGGCGTGATCATCCTCTCCAACCTGGACGAAGGCAACAGCCCCGTGCCGGTCACCTTCGAGATCTTTGACCGGCTGATGGGCATCGAACCGCCCAACTGGAGCCAACGCTACCTGACCCATGAAGGCAAAGCACAAGCGGCTGCCAAAGCGGGCAGCGAGAAACAAAAAGCCCTGATTGTCCCAGGCACAAAGCCCAGCCATCCGGCAGACGAATACCTCGGAACCTACGCCCATCCAGGTTATGGTGCCCTGAAAGTTGAAGCGGTTCGGGAAGCACAGAAAAACGGTGATCCGTTCTCTTTAGCCGGGCAGTTCAATCTGATTCCCATCACCCTGACCCATGTGCATTTCGATACCTTTGAGGCCGCCTCGCCCCTCGGCGAATGGAAACGGCTGACCTTCCTCAGCGATGAAGACGGCCGCGTCAGCGCCGTACGCCTGCCAGCAGAAGCCGACGTTCCCCCGATGATCTTCAACCGGGTGGCGGAGACCCTTGCCCCTGAACTGTTGCAAGCCTGCACCGGCACATACTGGCTGGAAGACGGCCAGGAAGTCCTCGTGCATTCTCTCTCCTGAAAGCCAGCTCAGCATCCAGCTCCCCGGCCAGGCTCCGCTTGCACTGAAAGCTGTCGATAAAGACATCTTCCAAACGATCGATTACCCCCGTATCACGGTTAGCTTTTCAGTCACCACGGATGGACAAAACCCATCCGTAGAAATCCTGCACCCCGACGGCTTGTTTGTCGCTGTGCGAAACTAATTTCCCCTCACCCCAAGCCCCTCTCCCGACAAGCGGTAGAGGGGCTTTCATTTCCATTGCGAGAAGTTTTGCATACCACAGCACATTTTCGGCCGGTCTATATTACGTCACGCAGTTAAAAAACCGTTCCCTGCGCAGCAGAAAGTCAGGTGAGGGCAAGCCTCACAATCGCAGGCACGCCTCCACCGCCAGCCAGAACATACGCTGACGATCATCCGTGCGCTCATGCCAGCCGCGCTTGTCCCAGCCTTCCGGCACCACCAGGTCGCCGCCATACACCATCTGCCCGAAGGTCACCCCGCGGAACTGGGCCACAGCAAAGAAAGCTGCCGCTTCCATTTCCACCACATGACAGCCTTCGCTGACGCGCAGGTCGCGCTTGGCCGCCGTTTCGCGGTACAGGCCATCCGTTGTCCAGGCTTTCACCATTTCATAGGGCATCCCTTCCGCGTCCAGTGCGGCTTGCAAGGCAGCCACTGCCTGCGGCGCAGGCTGCACCTCGCGCGCCGGGGGCAAATAATGATACGACGTGCCCTCATCCCGCACCGCCGAGGTGATGATGAAAGGGATGCCCGGCATCCGTTGTATGGGTAAGTACCCCTGCCCCGCCCACAGCGATGAATCGTGTCCACGTCCTGGGCAATCAACTCCTCCAGAAACCCCGCTGCCAAAGCTGCGCCCACCCCGGGATGCATGACCGTGATCTGCTGACCTTCATACTCCAAAACATAAATGGGATTTCTCCCGATCTCGGACATCAAATTCGATACCGGCACAAGCTTTCCCTCTGCCAGCCAAGTCAGACAACACTTCCTGAAAAAAGCAAAGTACGGCGCGTTTGGGCAGGTTCACCTGCTGTTTGGATCGATTGGGGTTCAGGATCGCCTCGCGATCAGGATCAAATTCGAGGATCGGGCAGCTTTCTGTTTTCATATTTCCATCCTTTTGTGCTGGGAATTTTCATCCATTATAGCAAGAGCAGCCCATTTTCTGGCATTTTTCTTGCAACGATAGCATTGAATACATCCAAATTCATACCCGTAAAATTTTATGTAAATCCTTCTTACCTTTCAATAATGAAAGGTAAAAAAATACAAAACTATTGTATATTAAGACCAGATGAGAAAACTCATAACAAACTATTATAAAAAAAGGAAATAATCATGAAAAAATCACATCGTCTCTCCGGCATCATCCTGATCGCCCTGATCCTGACCGTTGCCACCTTTGCTTTCGCAGCTAGCCAACACCCTGCCCGCCACCACCTCTGCAGGTGACGGCGACGAAACATCAGTGGCTACACCATCATCGAATATTGACTACATTTTGGATGGCTACCAATCCTTCATTGATCGCCACGGTGACATTCGACATCACCCCCACCAACGCTGACACTGTTTCAATCCAGTTGGTTGATGCTGGCGGCACATGGTATACCTGCACCGAACACAACTGGTGCCGTAACCTGCACCATCACTGGCGGTGGCGTTGCTGCCCTGTCCGCTGACAACCTGCGTGTGGTCGCTGCTGACTAATCAAGCATAGTACAATTATGGGCGCGGCTGCGATCTGTGGCTGCGCCATCTTTTTATCCAGGGGAAAACTTCTGAAAGCCCTCAAACGATTTCTTCCATCTCAAAACCCTGCGTGCCGCCATCGGCATCATCATCATGGCCCTGGCATGGGTATTGCTCGTGCCGCTGCAAATGGGCGGGCAAACATCCTATGTGATCGTCAACGGGAACAGCATGGAACCTGTGCTTCACAAAGGCGATCTGGTGCTCTTGCGAGCACAGCCGGAATACGAAATAGGTGACATCGTCACCTATAAACACCCCAGCATTGGCCCCGTCATTCACCGTATCATCGACCGCAACCTGGATCATTACCTCCTCCAGGGAGACAACAACGACTGGATTGACCCCTACGAACCGGTGCGCGCAGATCTGACTGGAAAATACTGGTTTCATCATCCCCGGTGCTGGTAAAATTCTCGTTATCTTTCAGGCAGCCCTGGATATTGGCGTTGGTAGCGGGGTTAAGCACACTAATTATAGGAATGTCTATGTTCGAAATCAGAAGATCCAAAAACCACAGAGATTGTCCAAACCAAAAAAGAAGCCATCATTCTTCAGCTCATTCTTAAACACAACGGGGGAATTACTGGCAGACTGGAAAGATAATTTCTGGCTCGTGGTTTACATGCTGGCGGCTGCTGGCATCCTGCTGGGTGTGTTTGCCTTCACCCGGCCCGTATTGCGCAAAAGCAGCGATGAAACCCTCTACCAGCAAACCGGCTATTTCAGCTACAGCGGCAGCGCTACCAATGAAGTTTACGATGCCCAGAAAATCGAAACAGGCGATCCGATTTTCCCCGTTCTGGGCTGCACGGTCAATTTCACCTTCGATTACATCCTGCATACGCCCAAGCCTTTCTCCGGCGGCGGCAGCTATGTGGTCAATGCCGAAGTGCGGGATAATTCTGGCTGGAACCGCCTCATCCCCATCAGCACCGAAACCAGCTTTGAGGGCAGCAGCTTTCCACACCGAGCAGGTGATGGATATATGCGCAGCCCAGGAATTGATCGACGACAAACACAAAGCCACCGGCGCCATGCAAAGCACCTACTCCCTGCTCCTGATCCCCACCGTGACGGTCAACGGCATTGGTTGACGGTCAAGTATTTGAAGACAGTTTTGCCCTGCTCTGGAATTTGTCATGGAACCGAACCAGGTGTATCTCAATACAATATACTGAAGAAGACCAGGACCCCTTTAAACCCGGCTCAGTCGGCATTTTGTCCCGGGAGAAAATGGTACCCAATATCATCAATATCTTCCAAATCCCCCTGCCAGTGTTTACGGCGCGGATCATTGCGATCGTTTGCCTCGTTCTGGCGGCTGTCGGTGCCGGAGTGGCCACCCTTGTTTTCAAGGAAGCCGAAGACCAGTGACGAACGCCTGTGGGCCAAATTGCAATTCGGCGAGCACATGCTGGGCGTCAGCACGATCCCCTTCGGGAAAAACGACCGCATGGTAGACCTGCACAGCCTGGGAGAACTGGTATAGCCTTGTCGAACGCTATGGCGGCGCTGTGCTCTTCCACAAAGAACCCCCTTATATCAATTACTATGTACGGGATAATGGTGTTGTCTACCGCTACCGGCAGATGGAATTCCAATATAATCTGACAGATGGTGAATACAGCTTCCAACGGGAATTGCTGCGTGCGATTGAAAACAATGAACTCATACTGCAATATCAGCCCAGTGTCTCCCTGACGCACCGGAAAAATTAACCAGGTGGAAGCTCTCGTACGTTGGAACCACCCCGAACGCGGCTTATTGATGCCTGGGGCATTTTTGCCGGAAGCCGAAGCAGGCGATATGATGGGATGGATTGACAACTGGGTATTGCGGACTGGCTGCGCGCAGTTACGCCAATGGCGTGATGCCGGTTTCCCCCATTTCCCCATGGCCATTAACATTTCTTCCGGCCATCTGATTATGCCAAATATTGTCGACATCGTCGAAGTCGCCTTGCAGGAAAACAACCTGCCAGCAGATGCATTGCAAATTGATATTTCAGAAGACCAGTTCATTATGAACATGGACATCCTGAAAAATCTTAAATCGCTGCGCAACCTGGGCATTGGCATCACCATCAGCAGCCGAGACAAAAACCTGCTCGAAAACACCCCCGAGATTGCCAGCCAGATCAAGGTTGACTATTCTGTTCTGCAGAAAAGCATCACTGAAGGAACCGGGGATGGTCCTCTGGAATGGTTCGCCAATGCCCGCGCCCGCAAAGTGAATGTGATTGCCATGGGCGTCGAAACCTCCGAAGAATTAGGCTTCTTCCAACTCAATGCCTGCGATGAAGTCCAGGGCTTCTTCGTCCGGCCTCCGCTAACTGTAAATGAAATCAATGAAGAACTGGAAGCTGGTCACACCCTGATTGACCTGACAGCGGAAACGAGTGAATAAACATGATCAAGAAACTGCTTCGCCCGAAGGTGTTTGTGGCCTCTCTGGTGTTGCTCATTTCCCTCAGTGCCTTCACAGCCATGTCTGCGGCGAATATCGTTCCCGTAACCCATGTCGATGATTTACAAAGACCCATCAGGGTCAGAGACCTGGCGCCGCCAGAATGCGCTTCCATCGCAAACAGCCTGACCAGCATCAGTGTCGGCGGCTACTGGTCCTGGGTTTACCCTCAAAATACCCTCATTCTGGGGACCAGTGCTGGAGAAAACTTTTTGGGCATGCTTATTTACAGTGGGACTGGGCCCAATTGCATTGTAGCGGGAGGTGGAAACGACGGGATATATGGATCAAAGCATGCCGAGATCATTATCGGCGGGCCGGGAAATGACACCATCAACGGCGGCGGAGGAAATGATATTTGCTATGGCGGCGGTGGCACTGACTCGTTTTCAAATTGCGAAGAAACCTATTGAATTCACAGATTATTTATATTTTCTCGTTGCAAAACAGGTATGATATTAATATATTTACCAATTGATTTAGAACACAGGTTAAAACAATGAAACGCCTTTCCTTTTCGAAAATACTTCTCCTGAGTCTGCTCTTTTTGGGCATGATCAGTGCAGGCACAGCACTGGCTGGGGCGAATATTGTCCCCGCCACCTATATCGGCGCATATACCGGCCCAACAATCGGCGCGAATGATCTCAAACCAGACGAATGTGCTTCAATCAACTTGGATGAGATCACGGCCGGCAGCGGCACGATCAATGGCACAAGATCCAACAACCTCATTCTGGGCAGCAATATTGCTGACACCATCAATTCCAGCAATAAAGGGAGTAAATGGTTGACTGTCTGCATCATGGCCGGGGCAGGAAACGATACGATCAATGGCAGCAAGAAAGCTGAGATCATCCTGGGGGGAACAGGGGATGATATCATCGATGGCGGCGGAGGATATGATATTTGCTATGGCGGCGGCGGCAACGATACCTTTTATAATTGTGAAGAAACGTATTAAAACCTTTTCGCAACGAAACCAATTCCATAAACTTCCTGCTGCATAATAATCCTCAAAAAAATCTACCGTATAATAGATGTATTGTTTGCCGCCATCTATCAATCATTCGTTTTCCATTGATGAAAATATGTAAATATCCCGCAACAGGAATAGTCCATGTTCGAAAACCTTCTCATCACCCTGCTAAAGAACACCATCCTGTTGCTTTCTTTAGGCGCGTTGTATGATTACATTGCGCTGAAGCCTAAATCCAATTCCCTCTTGCTGCGCACCTTGAGCGGCATCCTGATCGGGTTGATCGGAGTAGCCGTCATATCATCACCCTGGAGCCCTCAACCAGGGATCATCGTTGATGCCCGGTCAATCCTCCTGAGCATCAGCGGATTGTTTTTTGCGCCCTTCTCCACCCTGATTGCATTAACCATAACCCTGCTTTTTCGAGTATATCTGGGGGGTATTGGTATGTATACCGGGATTGCCCTGATCATCACTTCAGCTGGAACAGGAATTTTCTGGCAAAAATTCAGGCCCAAATTCAGAAGCGGTCCCTACCGCAATCCTGAACTCTATATTTTCAGCATGATCGTTACCTTAAGCATGCTGGGTTGCATATGGCTGCTGCTTCCCCCGCCGGAAGGTCCTGAATTGCTGCGCACCATTTCCATCCCAATTCTGATCATGTTTCCCATTGCAGGTGTCTTGCTGGGCCATCTGCTCATCCATCAGCGCACCCGTAAGAAAACCTATCAAAAACTGCAAGAAAGCGAAGAAAACCTGCGCCGAGTAGTTCAAAACATGCCGGTCATGCTGGATGCTTTCGATGAAAATAACAATATCATCGTCTGGAACAAAGAATGTGAGCGGGTTACCGGATATGCAGCTGAGGAAATTGTTAATAACCCGGATGCCCTCGCGATGTTGTACCCGGATCCGGAACAACGCAAAAGAATTATCAAAGAATACGCTGGTCCTCAAGAAAATTTCATCGATGTGGAATTCACCTTAACTGCCAAAGACGGGACACCGAAAACAATTTCCTGGTCATCCAGTTTAAGTGATATTTCCATCCCTGGCTGGCATTATTGGGCAATTGGAGTCGAGGTGACAGCACGTATTTCGGCAATGGCTGCGCTGGAGAAAAGCGAAGCCCAATACCGACGCATCGTTGAAACTGCTGAAGAAGGCATCTGGATGATCGACGCAGAAAATATTACGGTATTTGTAAATCAAAAGATGGCAGATTTGCTTGGATACCAGGTTGAAGAGATGATCGGTTCAGGATTGTTCGATTTCATGGATGAACGCGGAATTGAAGATGCAAAAGAAAATCTGAAACGCCGCCGCCAGGGTATCAGCGACCAGCACGATTTTCGATTTACGCACAAAAATGGACAGGATGTCTGGACGCTGATCTCAACAAGGCCCATTTTTGACGAAGGAGATCATTATCAAGGCTCATTGGCAATGATTTCGGATATCTCTGGCCGCAAACGGGCAGAAGAAGAACTACAATTGCATAAAGATCGTCTGCAAAAATCACAAGAGATTGGACGTGTGGGGAGTTGGGAATACAATCTCGCCACAGATGAAATATGGGCGTCCGATGAAGGCTTCCATATTTACGGCATCGAGGTCCCTTCGGACAATGCTCTGCCCATTGACATCATTGAGACTTTCATTCCAGAAAAAGAAATGGTCCATCAAGCCCTGATTGATTTGATCAACGAAGAAAAACCCTATGATCTTGAGTTCGAGATCCGTCCGCCCCACGGACGCTTTACCATCATCACCTCCAAAGCGGAACTGATCAAGAACGAAACGGGCACCCCGATCAAGGTATCTGGTGTCATCCAGGATATCACCGAACGCAAGCTGGCGGCAATGGAAGTCCAGCAGCTCAATGCTGAACTTGAACAAAAAGTGGAAGAACGCACCGCCCAATTGATAACCAGCAATGAAGCGCTGCAAGAGGCAATGCGTACCCGGGATGCTTTCCTGGCCAACATGAGCCACGAATTGCGCACCCCACTGACCGCCATCCTGGGCATGTCAGAGATCCTTGAAGAACAACTCCGCGGACCGCTGAATGAAAGGCAAATGCATTTCGTCAGGAACATTTACAGCAGTGGAGAACATCTGCTCCAACTCATCAATGATGTACTGGATCTTTCCAAAATGGAAGCCAAATTCATCAAACTGGATGTACAGAAACTGGATTTGCGGGATATCTGTGAAGCCAGCCTGGCTTTTGTGCAAAAGCAGGCCAAGGACAAGCATCTAAAATTCCAGTACACTCAGGAAACCCGCTCCCCGGTGATTGAAGCCGACGGTCGCCGACTGAAACAAATTCTGATCAACCTATTAAGCAATGCGGTGAAATTCACACCCGATCACGGCAATATAGGGCTGGAAGTCAAAGATGACCCCGAGGATGAAAAAATGGTGCAATTCATTGTGTGGGATACCGGGATCGGCATTTCTGCAGAAGATCAGAATATGCTTTTCCAGCCTTTTGTCCAGGTAGATAGCAATCTAAATCGCAGCTACGAAGGCACAGGACTGGGCCTGGTATTGGTCTCCCGCATAACCGATCTGCATAAAGGTCAGGTGAACCTCGAAAGCAAACCAGGGCAAGGCACACGGGTTACCGTGCGGCTGCCCTACCGCCAGGATACTTAACCGCTTATCGTTGATGTACTTATCCCTGCGCCAATCCAGGTTGATCTACTATTTCCATTTCCCCCGCGATTTAACTATCAATCAATATCTTTATCGCTGACAGCCCAATGGATATCCACCCCGGCAAAGCGCTTGCGCATCACTTCAATCGCCTGCGGGTTGTTATCCACCAGGATGAACTTGCGGTCCATCGCCAGGCATACCTCGCCAATCGTGCCGCTGCCGGCGAAGAAATCCATCACCACATCCCCCGGATTGGATGACGCCTGCAAAATACGCTTCAGCACACCCACCGGTTTCTGGGTGGGGTAGCCCGTCTTCTCTTTCGAATTGGTACCGACAATGGTATGCCACCAGGTATCTGTGGGGAATTTTCCGCGGGCGGCTTTTTCTTTCCCCACCAGGCCAGGGGCCATATAGGGAATGCGCCCCACTTCTTCATAGTTGAAAGTGTAATTTTTGGGGTCTTTGACGTAATAGAGGATATTGTCATGCTTGGCAGGCCACTTTTTTCGCGAGCGGCCGCCGTAGTCATACGCCCAGATGATCTCGTTCAGGAAGCTTGCCCGTCCAAAGATTCTGTCCAGCAGCACCTTGCAGTAATGCACCTCGCGGTAATCGATGTGAAAATACAAACTGCCATTGGATTTTAACACTCTGTGCGCCTGCTCCAGCCGTGGGGCAATAAACCCGGTGAAATCATCAAACTGGTCAGCATAAGCCCGGCTGCCCAGTGCCTCGGTTCGATAACTCCGCCCGCCAAATCCCACCCTGTCGCCATCTTCATCCCGCACAGTCTTGATCTGTGTGCGCGCCTGCGCGTGCCCGGTATTAAATGGCGGATCGATGTAGATCAAATCCACCGATTCGGATGGCATGTCTTTGAGGATGGTCAGATTATCGCCAAAATAAATGGTATTGGTCATGCAGAAATTGTAGCATAGGACAGGGAAACTCCTTAGCAAATGTTGGGACAGATTTCCAAATCTGTCCGCCCCACGTCAGAAAAGAACCATTTCATAGCAGCGACGATTCCTTGCAAGAACATTTCGGCAAAATCCCCCGCCGCCAGGCCCTCATTTAATAGTACAATATGCAGGTTATTCGCTTCACAAGTCCTGATGTTTACCTGGAGGTTTCATGTTCTCAAATAAATTCCGGTCAGCCGCAGTGTTGATCCTCACCCTTTCCTTCCTGCTCACAGCGTGCAGCGTCTTTACCCCTGCTGAACCTACCCCAGACCCCCTCGTGCTGCAAGACAATGCCCGCCAGACCGTGGTAGCCGAGATCACCGCTGCAGCACAGGCAAACCCGACGGCCGTCTTTACCTTGCCGCCAACCTACACCCCCTACCCGACCTACACAGCTGTCGTCATCCCGACTGAAACCCCCACCCCCGGCCCCACTGCCACTCCAAAACCATCTGGTAACCAGGCCAAATTCCTGTACGCAAACACCTTCCCGGAGAACCGCCGGGTGTTCTACCCCAACGAGATTTTCAACATTGGTTTTGGTTTTGAGAATATCGGCGAAGTCACCTGGGATCCCGGCTATGCCCTCGTATATGTCGGCGGCGACCGCTTCACCAGCACCACCCATATCCCCCTGGGCCGCAATGTTGCCCCCGGCGAGAAAGCAGATTTCAGCCTGGGTGCCTTTGGCTCTGAAGATTTACGGGTTCACACCACCTACTGGGCACTGGTCACCGGCGAAGGCATCCCCGTCGAAGGCGGCTCTGCCTGGTTCAGCTACACCGCAGAATAATCCCTCTCAAAAATTGCCATTCTCACCAGCCGATATATCCTTCGGCTGGTGTTTTTTTTCAAGTCGCGCACTGAACTTGCCGAACGTGCACCGTGAGCGATGTATCCCCCCATTCCAACGCCCGTGTTGTATACTTTAACCTGAATTGTGGCAATTGGAATAACGAAATTAGTCGTCATAAACAGGTAACTTCATCAAGGAATTGCCAATGGACATTGTCGGTATCATCCTGCTGCTCGTGATCATCACCGTGATCATTCTGCTTTCCATCCAATGGCCTGGCCTGACCGGCGCGCCGTGGTGGCCGACGCCGCAGAACAAAGTGCTGCGCATGCTGGAGATGGCAAACGTACAGGCGGACGAAGTCCTTTATGACCTCGGCTGTGGAGACGGGCGAGTGCTCATCATGGCTGCCCGCCGCTTCCAGGCCCGCGCTGTGGGCATTGAAATCGACCCGCTGCGTTTCATCCTGGTGCAAATCATCATCACCATCCTCGGGCTGCGCAAACGCATCACCGTCAAACTTGGCAATTTCTTCGAGCAGGACCTGAGCCAGGCAGACATTGTATTTACCTATCTGCTGCAGGATACCAACAACAAGCTGTTCAACAAACTGGACATGGAGCTGCGCCCTGGCACGCGTGTCGTCTCCCATAACTATTCCTATCCCGGCTGGAAATTGATCGATGAGGACACAACCCTCGGGTTGTATCTGTATGAGGTGGTGTCCAAATCCTAACCTGTAGAAAGAAAGTCTTCCAAGAATCCCCCTTGGTATCCGGGAATATTGCGTTTTTAGGTGCGCTGATTGACAGCGCACCTTTTTCATTAAAACCACTTGACAAAAAATGATCCCCAGACTACAATGTTATCAATGATAACAAAGTTACTATTGATAACTAAAAGAAGGTAACGCATGATGTCAAAAACATTGCGTGAAGAACGCCGCGAAGAAATGCTGCAGACGATCAAAGACCTGGCCTGGCAGCAAATGACCGAGCAAGGTCCTGCCAATCTGTCACTGCGTGCCATCGCCCGCCAGATGCGCCTCAGTTCGGCGGCCATCTACCGCTATTTTGAGAACCGAGATGCCCTGTTGACGGAACTTTGCAAAGATGCCTACCAACATCAGGTGGCGGCCTTGCAAACCCTCCCGCCTGCAGATGAGGGTGAAGAACCTATCCAACGCATTCTGCTGCTCAGCCATCTATACCGCCAGTGGTCACATCAAAACCCGGAGAAATTTGCCCTCATCTACGGCACACCCGTTCCGGGATTTCACCAATCCTGGCCCATCCTTTCCCCCTACGCCAGCGAGGTCATGGACATCTTTCTGGAAGCTTTCAAACAGGCCTATCTGCAAGATCTGCCTGAACTGCCCAGCCTCCCGGAGAACCTTTCCGCACAGTTGGCGGGGGTGATTGCCAATCGTCAGTATGATGTGCCTCCGGCAGTGCTGTACCTTACCCTGGAGGGATGGACACGCCTGCACGGATTCATTTCCCTTGAATTGATTGATCAATTATGTATGTTTCCCGACGTGGATGCATTCTTTGAATATCAGATGCACCAATTAATTCGGCAAGCCGGATTTGAGATCAGATTCTGACCGTTCCGGCAAGCCAATAAACCATGATCAATTTCCGGCACTTACCGGACACAGGAGTAGAAACAATGTTTACAAAAAATCGTTCTTTCCCAATATGGCGGCCCTGAAAACCTGCAAGTCGTCCAGGAACCCACACTTCCCAAACCGGCATCCGGTGAAGTGCGCCTGAAAATGCTGGCGACCAGCGCCTGTTTTACCGATCTGCTGGTTATTTCCAATCAGTACCCGGATGTCAAACAAAAACCGCCCCTTTCCCCGGCTATGACCTGGTCGGAATAGTGGATGCTGTGGCAGATGATGTGTCCAGCGTACAGGTTGGCCAGACCATCGCCGCCATGCCGCAGTACCGCGCCCACCAGGAATACCTGTGCCTGCCGGCTGACCAACTGGTGCCAGTACCAGAAGGCCTTGACCCCGCCGAAGCGGTCAGCATGGTATTATCATACATGACCGCCTACCAGATGCTTCACCGCGAGGCAAAAATAAAAGCCGGGCAACGCATTCTGATCCACGGCGCAGGCGGCGCTGTGGGGACAGCCTTGCTGCAGCTCGGACACCGGGTTGGATTGGAAATGTACGGCACGGGCTCCACGAGACAAACAGGAACTGATCGAATCTCTGGGTGCAGTGCCGATTGACTACCGCAAGGAAGATTTTGTCACCCGCCTGGCTGAGGTTGCCCCCGAGGGGATGCATGCCGTGTTTGACGGCATCGGCGGAGATTACTATGCGCGCTCTTTCAAAACCCTTGCCCGCGGCGGCACACTGGTCGCCTATGGTTTTTTGAACACCGCCCTGGGGCGCGGGGGGAGCATCCCGCTGGAATTCATGCGCGTCTTGCTGATGAATGCCCTGCCCAACGGCAAAGCCGCAAAATTCTACAGCATCAACGGCCTGAGAAATCAACATCCCGAATGGTTCAGACAGGACTTGCAAAAATTATTTGAACTGCTGCAAGCCGGCAAGGTGAAACCCTTCATCGAAAAACGCATGCCCCTCAGCCAGGCAGCGGAAGCCCTGTCGCTGGTGGAAAAAGGGGCCGTGAAAGGCAAGATCGTTCTACTGCCTGACGCAAATTAGGCAGTCCCCTTACAGCAGCAGGCCCGGGTTCAAACAGATCCTTGATCCGGGCCTGTTTGGGTTAAAAATAAAAGCCATGCAGAAAACAACCTACCAGCAAGTCTATGCCATTGTGCGCCAGATCCCGCCGGGCAAAGTCGCCAGCTATGGGCAGATCGCCAGACTGGTGGACCGCTGTACGGCGCGCATGGTCGGCTATGCCATGCACGCCATCGGGCCGGAAGACGTTGACGTCCCCTGGCAGCGGGTGATCAACAGCCAGGGACGGATCAGCGCCCACGGTGACGGCATCGGCACCAGCTTGCAGCGCCAGATGCTGGAAGATGAAGGCGTCGTATTTCAGCCTCAGCGGACGCATAGACCTGAAACAATTCGGCTGGCTGGGTACGGATTTCATCGGCGGCCGCAAAGGGAAATCCTGATGATCCGCGAAATCGAGGCCAAAACGATGCTCTCCCACCGCAAAGAACCCGACTCCTGGTTCGGCGTCAAATACAACATGAACATCTACCGCGGCTGCCAGCACCAGTGCATCTACTGCGACTCGCGCAGCGAGTGCTACCAGATCGAGGATTTCAACGACGTGCTGGTCAAGGTCAACGCCATCCCCCTGCTGCGCAAGGAACTGGCCGGCAAGCGCGTCAAGGGCACCATCGGCTCCGGTTCGATGAGCGACCCCTATACCCAGATCGAGCGCAAATACCAGCTCACCCGCCAGGCGCTGGAAGTGATCGCCGAGATGCGCTATCCGGTGCACATGCTCACCAAAAGCGACCTGGTGCTGCGCGACCTCGACCTGCTCAAGCAGATCAATGAGGTCTTCGCCATTGTCAGCTTCACCCTCACCACCGCCGACGATGACCTGGCCGCCATCCTCGAACCCCACGCTCCCCTGCCTTCGGCGCGCCTGCGCGCCATGCAGACCCTGGTCGAGAACGGCATCCCCTGCGGGGTGATGCTGATGCCCATCCTGCCCTTTATCGAAGACACACTGGAAAACATCACCGCCATCGTAGAAGCCACACATCAACACGGCGGCAGCTACATCCTGCCCTCCATGGCATTGAGCCTGCGCGACCGCCAGCGGGAATACTACTTCGAAAAACTGGATGAACATTACCCGGGCTTAGTGACAAATACCGGCGAGCCTACGGCGAAAGCTATCAAAACGTCCCGCCCAATATCCGCGCCCTCGAAGACGCACTTCAACAAATTGTGCAAGCAATACGGCATCGCCACCCGCGTCCCGCGCTACACCCCGCCCCCCCAACCAAAGCAGATGACATTGTTTTAGCCCTACGGATCAGAACATCATTCCCCTTCCTGATCACCTCATTGACTGATCCCTGTTTTTCATTACAAATTGTACATTTTTCATTCTAAATTGCATTCCCCCTTGACAATCACATCGATTTATGTATAATTAATTCGACAGTTATAGAATTAATTTCAAAGAGGTGAAATATGACCCCGCTGCAATATAACGAAGAATTACTGACTTTTTTCAAAGCCCTCTCGGAACCCAACCGGCTGAAAATCGTCGGCCTGCTTTCCCAGCAGGATCTGTCTGTTGAGCAAATTGCCGAAATGATCGGCGTCAGCGCATCGACGGCTTCCCACCACCTGACCAGGCTTACCAAAGCGGGTTGGTCAGCGCACGTTCGGAGAGCTACTACAACATCTATCATCTGAAGCAGATGCCATCGAAGATATGTCCCGCCGTCTGCTGGCAAAGGATGCCCTGCCCTCAGTGGCCGCTGACCTGGACATGGACGCCTACGACAAGAAAGTGATCAAAAATTACAGCAATCCCGATGGAACCCTGAAAGGCGATCCCTTTCCAGCAGAAGAAGATGCTGGCCGTGCTGCGCTACGTGCTGCGGGATATTGAAAAAGACGTGCGCTACACCGAGCAGCAGATCAATGACATCCTCGAGAAATACAACGAGGATTACCCCCGTCTGCGCCGTGAGCTGGTCGACTTCGGCTATCCTCAACCGCACCAACAACGGCTCTGAATACTGGCGCACGGACAAGGAATAACCCCTGACCTGTCTCATTGCCCGCGAATTTGGCAATACAAATCCCGCCTCCAGCATGAAGTCTGGGGCGGGATTGTTTAATCAG
Source organism: uncultured Chloroflexia bacterium (assembly GCA_963753895.1). GTDB lineage: Bacteria > Chloroflexota > Anaerolineae > Anaerolineales > Anaerolineaceae > SMBSF63. Next base: position 47,717 of record CAVWEE010000006.1, read on the forward strand.
CTTCAAAACACTGCACAAGGAGCTATTCCTCTATTGTCTGAGGTGGCGCGGGATGGCAGCTGCCGCTGCCCGAGTCTGTAAACTCACCGCCCTCCACCGGGATGAATTCCCATTCATAACGATCCTGTACAAATTGAATTTGAGTACCCCGTACGTGCCGGAGTTGAACACTTCGCTGTTCTCGAGGATCTTCTGATAGGGCCGCTGGCTGGCGCCGCCGGTGCCGATCACGAACTGGCGGATGCCAAAGGCCTCATCCAGGTTGCCCTGCGGATCCTGCGGGGCAAAGCGCTCATAGTTGTGATCGTCACTGCTCAGTACCACCTCCACCCCGGCAGCATACAACTCCTGCCAGAAAGCATCCAGCCAGTGCGCGCTGCCGCCCAGGCCGGAACTCCAGCGCGGATCGTGCCAGTAGGCCAGGGTACAGTCATTGGGATGAGCCGCCAGGTCTTCCTTCAGCCAGGCCACCTGCGGAGAGCTGGGGCCGCAGCCGTCAACCCACAGGCAGGCCGAGTTAAGCACAACAATATGCCAGTCGCCTACATCGTAGCTGTACCAGCCTTCGCGGATCTTGCCCGCCGCCTCGCCGAAGTATTCGAAGTAGTCCGCGGCATGGTCAACCTTGTATTCGTGGTTGCCGGCAGCGGGGCGGATACGCTCCTTGTGCCGTCCCCAGGAGGGGTCAAAACAGGTCTCGAATTGATACAGGGTGGCGTCTTCATTGACGTTGTCGCCGGTGGTGAAGATCACCCCGGGAATATCATCCAGCAAGGCGGCGGTCTGGTCGTCGCCGTCCTGGCCGCAGATGGCAATGTCACCCGCACCAACCAGCACGGCCGGTGTGGCAGTGGGGGTGAGGGTGGGTGTTGCGGTGGGTTCAGGGTGGCTGTGGGTAGGGGTGTGTTCGTAATGCGTCGCGCTGGGCTGCGGTGTGGCGCTGGGCGCGGGCGTGGGGGTGCTGGCCGGAGCGGGGGCGCAGGCGGCCAGGAGGATAAGCAGGGGGAGGAATACCAATAATCGTTTCATACGTTGATTATATGATGGTTTTGGCGATTAAAGCGGTACTGAGCATTTCTATCGGTTCTTTTGTCAATATTGTATATGTATATATAATCCCAGTTAGAATTTCGCAGATAATAATTGATCGCCATCTGGAGATATATACATGAATCAATCCGTTGATAGCAATCCCTTGTCTTTTAGTTCCTGCGAAGAAATGATCGTTTCTATCTCCCCTGTTTCAACATTGAAACGAGCTATATTTCCTTCATTTGTATCATTATATTCGCCATTCCCAACTTCATGAAAATAGTAATACTTTCCTTCATAATCTATGCGATATCGCTCATAGTCAAACCAAAGCTGTGCTGGGGTATCCGTTATTTTCTACTCATCCAATTCATGTTAGTAATTCATTACGTTAGGTCTTCATCCAACATAGAATCCAGGTCTGAGTCGCTATCAACATTCAGTTCCCCAGATATATTCCATTTGATCCCAACGGCTATTATAACCATCTGTTGCAGTTGGCAGACTGACCGCCTATCACCATTCTTAGAAATCCAGGAAATCGATATTGGCTAACATGTATCAACTGGATGCTGTATGAGATCATCGATTCTACTATCTGATCACTTGATGAATATTCAGATTACATTGTTGATCAGCTAGCCAGGCGATACTTGACAGGATCAATAATGCGTACAAGGGACAACCGTTGAAAAGTTTTTCCAAATCATAATATTCTTATACCCATTTTCCTGATCATACATCGTAATGATATAGTTATATCCCCAATTACGACTTTTCTGAAGGCATTTCACCAATCAGATAAATATTTATCTCCTTCAGGAAATCCAGAATGTATTCCAGTTCAATACCGGTATTCTCATCAAGCCATGAACTCAAATCAAAAGAAATTCCTGGCGATAAGACGTTCTCAACAGATGCGTGAATTTCTTCATCGTTAAGTTCAGAATGACAAAATCCATTCTGCGTTTTTGAGAATCATTCATTATGATCGTATAAATCTCATTATTGGAGTCCAAGTTTACATATATTTGGTATTCATTCTCAAGCGATTTGTCTTACAATTTTCCAGAAATCGTTTCAGAGCTTGATGGTGTTGGGGAAGGCTGCGGCGTGTGCGTTGCCGTCGCGCTGGGCTGGGCTGTGGCGCTGGGTGCTGGCGTGAGGTGTCCACGGCAACGGGGGCGCAGGCGGCCAGGAGGATCAAGAAGAAAAGGAATACTGGAATTCGTTTCATGGATTGATTATATATTGGTTTGATTTCCTATATTAGTAGTAGGTTGGGTTGGCAACCCAACCTACAGGAAAAGCTTATTCAATCCCTTTCACAACCTCAATCCCATTCACGGCCATGTGATACAGGAATGTCGCGTGCAACAGGTCGCCGGGGTGGGGGAAGATGCCCAGATCTTCGGCCACGGACATGGGCGTGTCGTAGGTATCCACCGCATTGACCGGCACGATCACCCGGCGTTCCAATTGACGGGCGTTGGCATCCAGACGTAAATGCATCGCAAGCTGGTACACGCACAGGTCGGTGCAGTCACCCACCACGATGCAGGTCTTCACCTGCGGGTGGGCCGCCAGCCAGGCATCCAGCCCGGTATTCAGGCCAGAATCAATCGAGTTCTTTTCAATAACGGTAATTTGATCAAAGAAGGGCAGGGCGGTAAATTCGTCCACCGTCTCGGCTTCTTCTGTGCCGCGCACGCAGTGCGGCGGGAAAGCGCCAAACTCCACCGCATCCGGCTCGTGGCTGTCCTGGGAGAGGACAATGTGGCGCACGCCGCCGTCCCAGGCGGTCTGCATCAACTCCACAATGGGCGCGATGATCGCGTTCACCCGCGGGCTGGACAGCGGGCCGGTGCTGCAAAAGCCCTTGATCACGTCCACCGAAAAGATGGCAATTTGCTCCGGGGAGTCTGCGGCTTCGCTCAACGCCAGGGCTGGTCGTTCTGCCAGCCAGCTTTCCAGCCAGGGCAGGAAAAGTTTTGCTTGTTCCTGAAGTGTATTCATATCCCATATCCTTATTAGTGTAATATTATACACTAATAGTCTACCCTGTTTTTAGGAATTGTCAAGAGTACCTGAAAAACCATGCCAGCAAGGGGCGATTATCGTATAATTAAGCCAGAAGAGGATATACACATGACATTGGGAACCTCACCGTTTGACCAGCAGGCGCATTGGAATGAGCTGTATGCGCGCTTTGCCGGACAGGAACACAATTCAGGCCGTTCCAGCGCCTTTGCGCAGCTTTTTGCTACCTTGCTGGACAAACAGGCGCCCGGCCGCCTGCTGGAACTCGGCTGCGGCGCCGGAGAAGATTGTCAGCTCTTTGCGGCTGCCGGTATGCAGCCTGTCGGGCTGGATTTCTCGCGGCAGGCCCTCACCGCCGCACAGCACAGCCTGGCCGGGGATGCGCGGTTGGTGCAGCAACATCTGACGCAGGGACTGCCTTTCGCAGATGACGTATTTTCAGCCGTCTTTGCCCATCTTTCACTGCATTATTTTGATGATGACACCACATCTTTCATCTTCGCAGAAATCCATCGTGTGATAGGATTAAATGGCCTGTTTGCCCTGCGGGTAAAATCTGTCGAAAATGAATTGTACGGTCAGGGTGAACACATCGGTACAGATATGTATCGCTATCACGGGCATGTGCGGCGCTTCTTCCGGCAGGGTTTTCTGGACGCACTGATTGCACAAAACCCGTGGCATCAAATAGATGAATGGGAAGAACACATACCGGGATACCTCTCGGCTATGCTGCAAAGAAGGGAATAAGGAAAAAACAATGAACAAAAAATGGTCGCGAAAAACGCTTAAAAATGTGCAGTCAGGGGTATGGCTGATCGGTCTGGGCGTCCTCTTTTTGCTGGATGCGTTCTGGCCAGGGATCTTGATCCTGATCGGGCTCAGTATGCTGGTCCAGTCCCTGATGCCGGAGGAAGAAGAAGCCCCCGCTCCGGAACTTCATGAGGAAATCAAACCGGATGATACCGGCGAAGCGGAGGAAGTATCCTCTCTTGATGAAGGGTTTCCTGACCCGGTTCCCCGCACCGATGCAAGTGTCCGCCAGCGACCTGCCCAAAGAATGCCCGGCCTGCGGCGGTCCGGTGGCCGAGAATGCCCAGGCGGTAAAGTCCGTCGGCGAGGGAATCGTGTTATGCCCGTTTTGCGATGCAAGGATAATGATGGAGTAATATCGATGATGCGCAAGGTCATCAGGGCATTCAGTCCCATCCTGTTGCTTTTCCTGCTCTTGTTCGGCGGTATCCCCGCGGCGCAGGCGCAATACGAAACGCCCACACCCATCCCCGTGCCGGATCCATACCAATTGATCACGCGCGTCAACTGGCTGCGCAATGGCAATGGCTATGCCGCGCTGACCATTGATCCTGTGCTGATGGCCAGCGCGCAGGCTGTGGCCGAGGCGTGGGCTTACACCGGATATCTGGACCATTCGGGCAACACGCGTGAAAAGCTGATCGCGGCCGGGTATGGCGCTGGCGATGTGCCCTGGGGAACTGAAAATGTTGCCAGCGGGCCCAATATGTCGATCAGTGATGTGCTGGCCGGCCCGTGGAACGACGCCCTCCACGCCATCCCGTGGGTCAATCCCAATTACCGCCATATTGGCGCGGCAATTGTAGAGTTGGACGGCAAGTTTTTCTACGTGCTGCATGCCGGATACACTTCCAATGGCATCTATCAACCAGGCGTGATCACCACCCCCGACCCAAATGCCACCCCTGATCCGAACGGCACCCCCACTCCCCCGGCAGTATCGCAGTTGGTCATCGCAGTGTGGACAGCCGTGCCGGATGCGGATGGGCGGCGTGGTCCATGAAGTGCGCCCGGGACAATCCTTGTGGGCGATCGCTGATGCATACGGCTCGACCGTCGCCGATCTGGCAGCCATCAATGGCCTCTCGGCAGAAAACCCAATCCTGTACGTCGGGCAAAAACTGCACATCCGCATGGTCAAAGCCGGCATTGGCTGGCACAGCCACACCAACTTATGCATCCCGCCACTGCTAAACACCAAACGCCTGCGCCCACATTGACCGGCTTTCCCAACATCGGTTGTCTCAGTGACCCCGACCGCCGCAATCCCCAGGCAGAATATGAATCCCGTGAACGCTGGTGGCTGTTTGGCATTCTGGCCATGCTCGGTCTGGGATTGATGCTGGTCACGCTGGGGAGTTTTGGCTCCAAAACATAAATCTGAGAACAAATGACAATGAATTAAATTTACAGGATGTTTGCCCATACTTTTGCCGCCTGGCGTGAGAAAAAATATCACGCAAGGCCGCAAAGGCGCGAAGAAAAACAAATGCAAAAAATCAGGGAGGGGCGCATGATCTCATTTCATCAGTCCGTAAAAGAGCTGGCAGAGCAAATCGAAAGCCGTGTGATTGCCGACCGGCGGGATTTTCATCGGTTATGCCGAAGCCGGATGGACAGAATTCCGCACGGCGTCGCTGGTTGCCCGGCGGCTGACCGATCTGGGCTATCAGGTCTCTCTGGGACGCGATGTGCTGGCGGATGAAGAACGCATGGGATTGCCGGATGATGCTGCCCTCGAAGCACACTATCAGCGAGCTGCCGCGCAGGGCGGCGATGCGGCAGTTCTTGCCTGCCCTGCGGGGAGGTTTCACTGGCGTGGTGGGCACACTGAAGAACGGAAAAGGCCCCACCCTGGGCATGCGCTTTGAAATGGATGCGCTCGACATTCCCGAAAGCAACTCCCCAGAACACCGCCCCAGCGCGAGGGATTTGCTTCCGTCAACGCAGGGGTGATGCACGCCTGCGGGCATGATGCCCATACTGCCGTGGGACTGGGCATTGCCAGCATCCTGGCATCCTTGCAGGACCAGTGGCAAGGCACGCTCAAACTGATCTTCCAGCCCGCCGAGGAAGGGCGTGCGCGGGGCAAAAGCGATGACAGCCGCCGGAGTGGTGGATGATGTCGATATGCTCGTCGATTTTCATTTCTTCAGCGGCTGGGCCGCCGATGAAATGGTCTCCGGCATTGGTGGATTTGCCGCCACGCGAAAATTTGACGCCTTCTTCTACGGCCAGCCATCCCATGCCGGGGGCAGTCCACAGGCCGGCAAGAACGCCTTGCTGGCCGCGTCGACAGCTGTGCTGAATCTATATGCCATTCCCCGTCACAGCGGCGGATTGACCCGTATCAACGTCGGCCGGATGACAGCCGGCAGCGGGCGCAATGTCATCCCTGCCGAAGCACATCTGGTGATCGAAACCCGCGGGGAGAACAGTGAATTAAGCAAGTATATGTACGCACAGGCGCAGCGCGTATTGCGGTCGGCTGCAGAAATGTACGACTGCCGTCTGGAGATACGACCAATGGGCGCCGCAGAAAGCGCAGGCAGCGACCGGGCACTGTCCGAACGGGTAGAAGCCGCAGCGCGGACAGTCGGCGGATATCATTTTCTGCCCGCTTTCAAGAGCGGGGGCAGCGAAGATGTGACCTACATGATGCAGCGTGTACAGCAAAATGGCGGTCTGGCCGTTTCCGTGGGACTGGGCGCAGATGTCTCCGGCATCCGCTCAACGGAGAAAGAGAAACACCATCAAATCCTGCGGGCGCACACATCCAATTATGATATTGATGAAGGCGCATTGCGCCAGGCGGTAGTCTTATTCTCGAGTCCTCGCCGGGCAGTGCCTGGGTGCAAATGGAAAACGATTTTGACAAAACCTGACAAAAAACCTTAACATAAAACTCAATCCATTTGCTGTCATAATGAATTGTAGTGACCCTGCGGTCAGTCCTCATCGTCAATCTGTGCATTCAGATTATGGAAAAAGGAGAATGCTGATGAAACCCATTGCGACATTTTCAATCGTTGGCTATGATGCGAAAAAAAAGGAATGGGGGGTGGCCGTGCAATCAAAATTCATGGCCGTTGGTTCAGTGGTCTCATGGGCCAAAGCCGGTGCAGGGGCGGTTGCCACACAGTCGTATGCCAACCTGATGTACGGCCCGATGGGGCTGGAACGCATGGCCGCCGGCAGTTCGGCGCAGGCCGCCATTGATACCCTCATCGCCGAAGATGAAAACCGTGACCTGCGCCAGGTGGGCATGGTGGACGCCAACGGTAATGCAGCCTCTTACACCGGCGAAAAATGCCACGACTGGGCCGGCCATGTGGTCGGCGACGGTTATGCCTGCCAGGGCAACATCCTTGTACCAGGCACGGTGGAAGCCATGGCAGACAAATTTGAAGCGGTGCGCGGCAAAGGGGGAGAACTGGCCGACTGGCTGGTGGCCGCACTGGCCGCCGGACAGGAGGCTGGCGGTGACAAACGCGGGCGCCAGTCCGCAGCCGTGTTAGTGGTTCGCGAAGGCGGCGGCTATGGCGGCAACAATGACCGCTACCTCGACCTGCGCGTGGACGACCACCCCACCCCGATCAAGGAACTGAAACGCTTGCTGGCAATGCACCATCTCTATTTTGGCGAAGTGGACCAGTCCACGGCTGTCTCCCTGAATCGGGTAGCGACCGAATTACAGGAGATATTCAGCCGCACCGGCCATTATCACGGCCCGATCAACGGTGATTTTGACCAGGATACCCGTGATGCCCTGCGCGGTCTGGTGGGAATCGAAAATCTGGAAGAACGCTGGACGGGCACGGAAGCAGTCATTGATATTGCTGTGCTGGAATATCTGCGCGAGAAATTTGGAAGCAAAATGTAGCATGTCTGGATATCAGACAATGACAAAAGCTGGCGAAAACCTCGCCAGCTTTTGTTTGATCAGAACCTTACTCCTGATAAGCCTGGATCAAATCAATTTCCAGACGAAAATTCCCGGCCTGTTTTCTGGCGATCAGAAATCCAAATGTATAGATATGTTTGGTGTTCAATCGTGGCGCCAGTGGCACCGGCATCCCGCGGAAAGTAGCCCGAAAACTGCGAAACGGAAGGCGGACCTCCTGCCATTGGTTGGGCTGTGTGCGAAACTCGGACACATAGTTGATCCCGGCGTAGTTCTGTGAGGAGATCAACCGCATCTGGTAAATGCGTCCATCACCGCGCACCCGGATTTGCAGTCCCTGAAAAGCGCTCAAGTCATGTTCCTGCGGCAAGCTGCGAATAGATGCAAATCCGCCGAAATTTTCCAGGGAAACACGGCCTTCAAACAAAGCCGTTTTTTCAGTAGTAATTACCATCTGACTTTGCGAGCGGCCGCCCATCACCACATCGTCAATAGACTTCCAGGATAATTGATGCAAGGGGTTATCAAAATTTATAATAGGTATGGTTAGTTCAGTCATAAGACACCTCTCACGAGTGTGGAACACCTGCTTTGCGAGCTTCCAGAAGGGCACGGGTATACCATTCCAATTCGTCCAAAAAACGGTTCCCGCGCCGATCATAATTCTTGTCGATGGTTTGGCCTTGGTCATCAAAAGCTTCCTGGACTTTTGGAATAGGTAATGTATATGGCAAGACGAACAAGCCCACATTGGAAAGAAAATCTCGCAAGTGACTTGTGGCGCGGACGCCGCCAAATGAACCGGTAGAATAACTGATGATGCCTGCTGCTCGCCAGTGAAATTCTTTATTGAAGTGATCGATCAGATTGGTCAATGCGGGGGGCATGGTGTGGTTGTATTCACCACTGACGATAATAAAGGCATCTGCTTTACACAAAATATCAGCAACCTGGGTCATGCTTGTCGGGGCTTCTCCCTCAGGGTAATCTTTGAATTGCTTGTCGATCAATGGGAGCGGATACTCCAAAGGATCGATTAACACGGCTTCATGGCCGCGCAATTTTATCTGGTTGATGATAAATCGGGCGGCCTTGATGCCTTGTCGGTCACTGCGCACCGATCCGTAAAGTACGGCAAATTTTAATGCCATGATGTTTCTCCATTTAATGATGATATCGTTTTGCATTCTTCTGATGTTTTGATAAGAATATCCCTTACAAAAAAGAGGTTCCGTTCAGAAATGACAAATTCCCCGCAAGCCAATCACTTGCAGGGAATTGTTCGTATCAGACAGATGTGCTGTTGAAAATCAGATCACTTTCAGCGCTTTCTTTTTGAACTGCTTGACCAATGTCTCTACCAGGGAAACCCCATCCATCACCAGGGCAATCCCCAGGGCGATGCGCAGACCGGTCTCTGCCAGCGGAACCAGGTTCTCACTCGGCCAGGCAGCCAGGGCTTCCGGTGTGGTGGCGATCAGCGGGCCGCCAAAGATCAACACAGCCAGGAAGACCATCTCCAGCACATCAATACCAGCCCGGATCCAGCGCGTAGTCGGTTCCCACACCCGTCGCCAAAGGAGAACGATGCTGAACAGGATTTCCAGTACCCACAAGGCAGTCAACCAGGGGATGAAGCGCAGGAAGTTGGCATCCAGAATTTGGAAAGTGTGCATCTGACCGTCGCTGAAACTGATCCCACGCACAAGCTGCGGGAAGAAATTGAATACGATCACCCCGATGGTGGCAAATACCATCCCGACAATCACCTCAACCCGACCGATCTTGTCTTGATCGGCAACGCGTTCCATCTTGCGCGGGTCCCAGTCTTCATCGTCTTTCTCACTCTCCGGCAAAACGCGTTCAAGGATGGCGAAGACGATCACAATATTCCCAAAGATGGTCATCAATGTGCCGGCCAGATCGATCACATGCTGAACGAAAATTTCTATGCCTTCGGCTAATGAAGCAGCTTGCGAGAGAACAATCCCTGCACCGATCAACCCCAGAACGATGATCACTGAGAAGACTGTTTTCAATACCAGCAGGAATAATGAAAAAAGCTTTGGCCCAACCAGATATCGGTCCGGCGCATACTGCACTGCCATTTTCTTCGGTGACCCAAATTCTTCCAGCAGGCCGGCCACCATCTCCACATCAGCTTCTCCGCCGCTTTCGCTCAGGCGGTCTTCCAGCGTATCCTCCAGCAGAGAGCGGATCTCGGTCTGGATGTCGCCCCGCTGGCGCATTGGCAGTTGGCTGCCCACTTCTTCCACATAGCTATCAATCAAATAGCGTCCATCTTGATTTGCTTTCATTGCAATAACCCTTTCATCACTTCTGTTAAACGATTCCATTCTTCTTTCAGCAGGGGCAGGACCTCAGCCCCTTTGGCGCTGATCGTATAGTAGCGGCGCGGGCGGGATTTTTCCACCCGCCAGTCGCTTTCCAACAATTCTTTTGATTCAAGACGGCGCAGCAGGGGATACAACGTGCCCTGGTCAATCTCCAGTCCTTTCTCGGTCAACTTGCTCATCAGTGAGTATCCATACTGTTCCTCGTCAAGCTGGCTGAGAACGGCCAGGATGATGACGCCGCGGCGCAGTTCCAGAGTCATGCTTTCCGGGAGACTGCTTTGTGTTTCTTTTTTTGCCATCATCAATTCCTTTCATGTAATTTTCATCACTGTAATGTGTGTTGTATACTTTATTGTTATTTGCATTATACTGTATATTACACAGTATTGTCAAGAAGTTAATATTATAAGTTTCCAAAAAATGTAAGGGGGTCTATTCATTTTCTTGGGTGTGGAGCATGTCGATAATGGTATACTAATTTGCGCTGCCAGCAATACCAGAAAATTCTACATTTCAGGATCAGGTGCAACACGTGAGCAACCCCTACAAAGACGACATCAGATATCTAAGCTACCAGCAGGAACGCATCTCCCATTGGGATTTCATTGCTGAGCATTTACAAACCTTTCGCAGCATCAGCGGACGCTACTATCACCAATTATTGAATAAACGCTATCAATGGATGGTGCCCCCCGGCAAGCGCATCCTTGAAATCGGCTGCGGCGCCGGCGACCTGCTGGCATCCTTGCAGCCTGCCCACGGCGTCGGCATTGACTTTTCCAGCGGCATGGTCGATATTGCTCAGGAAAACCACCCCGATCTGCATTTCATGCAGGGTGACGCCCATGATCTGGCACTCGAAGGTCCCTTTGACTTCATCATCCTCTCCGAAGTGGTTAATGATCTGTGGGACGTGCAGGCTGTCTTTGAGCAGTTGTCCAGTCTGGTAACCCCCTCCTCGCGCATCCTGATCAATTACTACAGCCGCCTGTGGGAGCTGCCCCTGAAGATTGCCGCCGGGCTGAAACGCGCCCACCCCCACCTCTATCAGAACTGGCTCACCCCCGATGACGTGCAAAACCTGCTCTACCTGTCCGGTTTTGAAGTCATCCGCAAAAGCCAGGAGATCATGCTGCCCTTGCCCCTGCCGCTGGTCGCCCCGCTGTGCAACCGCTTCCTGGTGCGGCTGTGGCCATTCAAACACCTGGCCCTGACCAACTTCACCATGGCCCGCCCGCAGCCCACACCCCGCGGGGAAACGACCTGCCCGTGGTCACGGTGGTTGTGCCAGCCCGCAACGAAGCCGGCAACATCCGCGCCATCTTCGAGCGTGTACCCGAGATGGGTGCCGGCACCGAGCTGATCTTCGTCGAAGGGCATTCCAGCGACGATACCTACGCAACCATCGAAACCGTGCTGAAACAATTTCCCCAACGCGACGCCCGCCTCATGCGCCAGACTGGCAAAGGCAAAGGCGATGCCGTCCGCCTGGGATACAGTGAAGCCAAAGGCGACATCCTGATGATCCTGGATGCCGACCTGACCGTGCCCCCTGAAGACCTGCCCCGCTTTTACGACGCCATCGTCAGCGGCAAGGGCGACTTCATCAACGGTGTGCGTCTGGTTTACCCCATGGAAAAAGATGCCATGCGCTTCTTTAATTTCCTCGGCAACAAGGCTTTCAGCCTGATCTTCACCTGGCTGCTGGGCCAGCCCATCAAAGACTCGCTGTGCGGCACGAAAGTGCTGTGGAAATCTGATTACGAAACCCTGGCCGCCAACCGCAGCTATTTTGGCGACTTCGACCCCTTCGGCGATTTTGACCTGCTCTTCGGGGCTGCCAAACTCAATCTGAAAATCGTCGATCTGCCCGTGCGCTATCGTGAACGCACCTACGGCGACACCAACATCCAGCGCTGGAAACACGGTTGGCTGCTCCTGCGCATGGTGTTGTTTGCCGCCCGCCGCGTAAAATTTATCTAAGGGGATCCCATGCTCCAACCCGACCTGTTCGTTGCCCCTACCCCCTCCGCGCTGACCGTCACCGACCTGACGCGCTACATCCGCGAGGTGCTTGAAGAAGACCCGGTGTTGATGAACGTGCGCGTCGCCGGTGAAATTTCCAACCTCTCCCGTCCGCGCTCGGGGCATATCTACTTCACCCTCAAGGACGCCGGCGCCGCATTGCGCTGCGTCATCTGGCGCAGTAACGCGTCCCGCATCCCCATTGATATGCAAGATGGTATGGCCATCGAAGCCCACGGCTCGATAGGGGTCTACGAAGCCAGTGGGCAGTACCAGCTTTACGTACGCAGCGTGCAGCCTGCCGGGGAAGGCCGTCTGTATCAGGAATTTCTGCGCCTCAAAGCCCAACTGGAAGCCGAAGGGCTGTTTGACCCCGAACGGAAGCAGACCATCCCCGCCCAACCGCGCAAGATCGGCATTGTCACCTCCACCAATGCCGCCGCCCTGCAGGACATGCTCAACACCCTGCAAAACCGCTACCCGCTGGTGGAGGTCATCCTGGCCCCCGCCTCTGTGCAGGGCATTGCCGCCCCGCCCGAGATCGTGCGCGCCATCCGTGCCCTCAACCGCCGGGATGATATTGATATCATCCTTGTCGCCCGCGGCGGCGGCTCACTGGAAGACCTGTGGTGCTTCAATGACGAACGCGTTGTTCGGGCGATTGCCGCCTCAACCATCCCCATCATCACCGGCGTAGGACATGAAACCGACTTCACCCTGTCCGATTTCGCCGCCGACCTGCGCGCCCCCACCCCCACCGCTGCCGCCGTGGAAGCCACGCCGGATGTACGCGACCTGTACGAAATGCTGCAAGGCAGTGTGTACCGCCTCCAGTACAATTACCAATCCATTCTGGAAACCTACACCGACCGTCTGCAAGGGGTGTACAACCGTCTGGAACGCGTCTCACCCATTTATCAGATCCACAGCGACCAGCAGCGCCTCGACGAGCTGGAACAACGCTCCACCCGCGCCTTGCGCCACATCCTCAATCTGCACCGCACGCAAAGCCAGAGCCTCAGCCAGCGCCTGGGTGCCCTCAACCCGCAGGCTGTGCTGAAACGCGGCTATGCCATTATCACCCAGGATGACGGCAGCCTTGTGCGCAGCGTGGGACAGGTGCAGCCCGGTGACACCATCCACATCCAGCTCAGCGATGGCAAAATCGACGCCCGGACGGTGGAAACGGAATGATCATTGCTGGCACGAATTCAATCGCTGCCGATCTTCAAACAGAATAAAATATGGGTAAATTCCCCTCCCAACAGGCGATTTTCCCTATACCGGTGTCCACCTTGCACTATAATTCACCTTGAGGAAAACACGATGACAGAGAAACTCAAACCAGTAGAAGAATTGAGCTATGAAAAAGCCTTCGCTGAACTGGAAGGCATCGTCAACCAGTTGGAAGGCGAGCAGCCTCCTCTTGAAGACGCCATTAAGCTATACGAAAGAGGTCAGGCCCTTACCAGCCGCTGCGCAGACCTGCTCGAAAACGCCGAATTGAAACTGCAACAGCTTGCCGACAAAGAACTCGGCAATGTCGATCAGAACCAGGACGGATAATGTTCTTTCGCCAACTCTTCAGTAATCAGGTGCTGGTCTGCGGTCTGGTCGGCTGGTGGCTGGCCCAGGCGCTCAAAGTGCCCATCCACTGGTTCTTCACCCGCGAACTGGATTTCAGCCAGTGGTTCGCCAGTGGCGGCATGCCCAGCTCCCACTCCTCCCTCGTGGTTGGCACCACCGTTGCCATCGGGCTGTATGAAGGCTTTGACACCCCCCTCTTCGCCCTCGCTATGGCGATCACCATGATCGTCACCTATGATGCCAGTGGCGTGCGCCGCCAGGCCGGTTTCCATGCTGCCCGCATCAATGACATGCGCAAGCAATTTGAACTGGTCACCGACAGTTTCAATGAATTCATCAGCCAATTTGACGATTTCCTGGCAGGCAAGCCCCTCATTGAAAACGAACTCCTCGAAGAGCGGCTCAAGGAAGTCATCGGTCACACCCCCGCCCAGGTCTATGGGGGCACCATCCTCGGCATTGTCACCACCCTCATCATCTGGCTCATCTGGCCGTAGCCCTCGCCGAGGGCGTGGCAATCTTTCCCACCATCAATACCTCTCACAACGAAACATCACAATATTTTCGTGCTGTGCGACAATATTTATCATTTTCCTCATCCCCCTCCCAAAAATCCGGTAGTATAATCAAACTCGAAATTTGACATCCTCAGGAGGTATCATCGCATATGTCTATCCTTAAGAAATCATCCATCAGGTACACCATCCTGATCCTGACCATGCTGGCACTCAGCATTGCCGCTTGCAGCCCGGCGCCCGCCGCCGCAACGGAAGTTGAAGTCACCCGCATCGTGCAGGAAACCGTCGTTGTGACCGAGATCGTGGAAGTGATCGTCACTGCCACACCGGAACCGGCGCCCCCCGAACCTACCCCCACCGCTACCCCCGACAAACTCAGCCTGGCCGCTGACGGCTTTAACGCCTGGTGCCTGCCGCGTAATACCAGTTCTCTGATCGAACGTATCAACGCCGATGGCAGCATGCCGGATGCCGCCACGGCATACCAGATCGTGGATAACATCCCTGAGATCACCACCCAGGTTTCAAGCTGCACCTTCGCCTTCACCTTTAACACGCCGGTGAACGAAGATGTCGAGGTTCAGTTCCTCGATGCCAACGGCCATGCGTTCCGCACTTCTCCCTTGACGGTACTGGAAGACGTTCCCACTATGGCCTACTCCGTGGAAACCCACCAATTCATCATCAACCCGCCCTTCTGGCAGATCTCCTACGATGTGCAGGTCGTCAACGCTGGCGGTGAAGTGCTGTGGACTTCCCCGGTCAGCTTCCGCCGCGGCTGGACACCCATCAAATGCTATTACGGCGAGTGGCCCAACCCGGCCGATTGCAGTTGCCCCCCGCTGCCCGAATCCCACCCGACAGACGCCTGGTGGGGCTGGTTCCCGCCCTATCCTGACGGCTGCCCGTACTAGAATGACCATCAAGGCGCACACAAAAGCACGTGTGCGCCTTTTCCCTTTTTTATTGGGACAGGTCTTTGCGAAGCATCCCTCATCGTACCCGAAGAGTTACATGGGACATGACCTGTCCGCCACTTTGTCATAATAATCCATGTTACGATTTATTCAGAACGATTGAGATCAACATTCACAAATTTACTCATCAAACCTATGACCTCCTTCCCCTCCCTCCCCTGAACAAAAACCCTCCCGCCCGCGCTGGCTGCCCTGGATCGGCGTGCTGCTCATCGCCGCCCACAGCCTGTATGCGATCGGCCTCTTCGCCAGCGAAATGCTCGACCTGCGCGCCAGCAAGCAGCCCGGCCAGGACGACCCCGCCCTGTGGGCCGAACGCCTCGGCCGCCTGCCCGAAGTGCTGCCCGGGTCCGGCCCGGTGGGCTACTTCTCCGACCGCGACCTGGCCGGCATCTCTGACTTCGACGCCTTCCAGGAAACCCTTGAATTCATCTGGACGCAGTACGCCCTCGCCCCGCACATCCTCATCCGCAGCATGGATGAAGAGTTGGTCATCGGCAACATCACCGACCCACTCAGCGAGGAGGACGCCGCCGAACTTGGCCTGACCCTGAAGGAAGACCTCGGCCAGCGCATTTACCTCTACACCGGCGGTGGACGATGACAATCCTGAAAAGCCTGCTCGTCTTCGTGCCGCCCCTGTCCTTGGGGTTCGTCGCGGTCTGGGCGCTTCTGGCCCTCCAGCGTGGCGCCGCGCCTGGCCGCTGATGCTCTCTCTGAGCATCCCCTTGGTCTTGGCCTATCCTCTCTGCTCTATTTCGTCTGGTGTCTGCTGGCTCGGCCCCGCCCGCCCGGGCTTCCTGATTTTGGAACTGGTTTTTGGTCGCCGCTGGGGCATTACCATTTTTATTGGCTATACGAAGCCAAAGGATGCAGGATCGCAGTCCCCCGCCGCTACGGCTTCGGCAATCTCAGCCTACGCTGCGCCCTCCAAACCCACCAAACTCGTCCTGGGCTTTAACCGCCCTCCTCGCCCTCCTCGCCGCCGCAGCCGGTGCCTACTTCCTCCTCTACACCCGCTACTCCCCCAACGGCAGCTTCGACGCCTACGCCTTCTGGAACCTGAAAGCGCGCTTCATCTTTCGTGATCCCGCCAACTGGCAGGCCGCCTTCTCTCCCCTGCTGAGCTGGGAATTCCACCCCGACTATCCAGTCCTCCTGCCGCTGAACACCGCTATGGGCTGGTTCTTCGTAGGCCGGGAAACCCCATACGTACCTGCTATCCAGGCCGCCCTCTTCACCCTGTCCGGCGCGGGACTCTTATGGTCCGCCCTGCATGCCCTGCGCGGCTGGTCACAGGCCGCCCTGGCCGCGCTGGCCCTGCTCAGCACCCCGCTCTTCGTGCTGGTCGGCGTGTGGCAATTGGCGGACGTGCCCCTCGCAACAATGATCCTCGCCACCTGCATCCTGATCAGCCTGCACTTCCTGCACCCGGACGAAAAACGCGGTTTCCTCACCCTGGCGGGTCTCACCGCCGGGCTGGCTGCCTGGACCAAGAACGAAGGTCTGCTCTTCCTGGTGCTGACCTCCCTCCTGCTGCTCATCTTCAGCCTGCGCGGACGGGAAGACAAACGCCAGGGATTCAAGGAATTATTATCCTACGGATTAGGTCTCCTCCTGCCGCTGACCGCCTTGCTGGTCTTCAAGCTCGCCCTGGCCCCCGCCAATGACCTGGTCGGCAGCCGCAGCCCCGCCGAACTGAGCGCCCTGCTCTTTGACCCCCAGCGCTGGCAGCTCACCTTCAGGCTGATGGCCGCTGAGGCGGGAAAATTCGGTCATTCCCTCTTCACCGTGTGGCTACTCCCTCTGGGCTACCTCCTGCTGGCTGGCCGCCGCCCCTTGCAAGACGGCCACCGCCAGGTCCTGCGCTTCTGGATCACGGCCTTCCTCCTCCTGCTGGCAGGCTACTTCGTCACCTACCTGATCACCCCCCACCCCCTGGAATGGCATGTCACCCATTCCGTCGAACGCCTCTACCTGCACATCTATCCCGCCGTCCTGTGGCTGGTCTTCCTCGTCAGCCGCTCGCCGGAGGAGTGGGGAAGAAAATGTAGGGTGAGCAGGATCTAATGTTTTTTAGATGGCGTCCGCCCAGCAACCTCGAAAGATGTCAAACCGGGATTTGAGGCCCCCCCCTACAATCCCAAATACCAACCTGTTTTCCCTTTGAATTCAAACGGGCCAAGCTCACTTCGCCCGTTCTCTCAAGCTCAGTCACTCTCATACAAATCCGCTTCAATATCCTGCGGTAATTTCCAGATATAAACTTGGTCATTATGGAGTATCGCCAATAAACGATTATCAGGACTAAATGCACCACTACTATACCGGTATTGCTCTAAAGGGAAATTAAAATCATAATCAAATAACAACCCACCATGATATGTATCCCATATCTCGATCCTGTGTTCATCTTCTGGCACACCCCAAAAATACCGATAACGGAATATAAGTAACCGGGTTGCGTCAGCACTCAAGACATTCAAGCCGAGGCGAAAAGGAAATTGATATTCAGTTTCATTGTACAAATCCTGCCCACTCAATGTGGCTTGATTTTCATTTCTGTGCATCAAAATGGGCCCAACAAGATACATACTTTCATTACCTGGTCTTACTTCTTCAAAACGCAAATCCCGTCTAAGCGTTTGTGTGCCAATATGCCATACTTGTGCGCGGAAATGCTCTCGCCAGGTACTGGGCCATGAATGGTCTTTATACCAATAATCAAAATTGAAACGAATCGCAA
Source organism: uncultured Chloroflexia bacterium (assembly GCA_963753895.1). Lineage (GTDB taxonomy): Bacteria > Chloroflexota > Anaerolineae > Anaerolineales > Anaerolineaceae > SMBSF63. Next base: position 65,716 of record CAVWEE010000006.1, read on the forward strand.
CTTCTCGTATTGAGATTTGATCCGCGTACATTTCTTTCCCCAATTCAATAACAACAGGGACTTCATCTTGAAGAACATCCCTCATTTCTAAACGGTTGCCAGTGGCAAAAACTAATCGCGAACTTCCCGGAATAAATTCCATTGCATTAAGTCTGATCTCATACGGTTCAGGATAATAACTGGAATCAGGCATAATCGCATCTTCTAATTGCGATTCCTGCAATACTTCCCCCGAAACTACATCAAAAATCAATATACGATTATCAATATCGGACAAAGCATACTCATTTCTTTTATCATATACATTGACCGCTAACAAACTATCATCCGAACTAAAAACAGCTTTTGTTGCCGCATAAGTATCACTATGCAGGGTCTTGAAACCTGAATTTGGTTATAAGCTCCAATGTATCAACATTCCATAGTTGAATAGTTTCAGCAAGAATGGCTATCTTTTTCCCATCTTGACTAAAAGCCATTGAAGCATTCCATTTTTCTATATCGCACTTGAATATCCCATGGAATTCCGGCTCATTGGGAGGACGCTCTGTCGCCACCGGTGCGGGTTTGGGTATATCGGTTGGTACGCTCGGCATAGCCGTACTCGTGGCAGCAGGCGGAATTGTCGGCTGTACTGTCGGCGCGTCTGTCGGCACATCCGTCGGCGCGGGCGGAGCCGTAGCGGTCAATTTCCTCCACCTGGGGACCGCAGCCAGCCAGGAGCACGGCAAACAACACCAGACAGGATCAAATATCGTTTCAAGGTAACACCCCTTTCCATCTCATGATCACGATTACTGTATTATGCTTCCGAAATTAAATTATTGCAATTCAATTGGTATGAAAAAAGGGCGATTTGCCATCAAAAAGCACTGGAGCTGCGCCTCGCCCCTACAAATCCTACTCCTCGCACACGATCGGCTCAATCCTCATCGCCTGACTGCGCAGGCAGCCCTCCTCGATCACATACGCCACCGAGCCGTGGGTAAAGGGCTTCTCCGTATCCTCCACCTCGAACAACACCTGCCCATCCAAGGCCGCCTTCAACTTCCCGCCGCAGGTCTCCAGCCGGAAGGCCACATTCGCCCCCGCCTTCCAGGCAAAATCCGCCTTGGGCCAGCACGGTCTCCTGACCGTCGAACATCTTCACCAGACGCGCCTGCCCTGCCATATCCAGCAAGAGGGCATAATAGCGCCGCAGGCCCTGCACACAGGCTGCCACGCCATGCGCGCGCGCCGTGGTCACATTGATCTCGGCATGCACGGCATAGTTGGTCCATTCCTGCGTACCCTGCAAGATACAGCCCGCGCCCTTCGTTCTGCACCAGGAAGGTGGCATGGCGCTGTTTGGGGTCGGGATGCTGGTCGCGCTCGGCGGCCGAGCAGGCATTCACCCAGGCCCGCCGCCACATGCTGCCCCCGTCCCCCGGGTCGCCCAGCCAGGCACGCGGCGCACCGTCCCAGGTCAGCCAGTCCAGATAGACCGCATCCCTGCTGCACCTGGTCGGATTCCACCTGCACGCCCACCGCCACCACCGGCCGCCCGTGCAAATCCGGCACCGTCCAGGCCATCTCGGTCGTAATACCGGGTGAGATCCAACACAGTTCGCCCACGGCGTGCTCTATCACATCATCCGCGCCATAGAAGGAGATGAACAAACAGGCCCCCACTGCGGCAGGGTTATCGGCGTCCGCCTTCAGGCTGGCGCGGATACGTTGACCAGGATACAGGGTCGGGCTGGCGGTCAATTCTTCGCTGGTGAGCTGGGTGGCTGTCTTGAACTCCTCCGGGATGAAGGTTGGCGTGGCCGCCCGCAGGGGCATGACCGGGCTGCCGCAGGTCATAGCGCAGGGCCAGGCTGCGTTTCCCCAGTCCGCTGTTCCCGAATACATTCTCCACGCGCAGGGTTTCATCCGTTGTCTCAAAGCCCTGCACCGCGCCGGGGAATTCAAAATGAAAACGCGCGCCCTGCTTGGGTATGCAGCAGCGTTTCGCCATCCAGACGGCGGCGCAGGTTGATCACCTCGATGCTCTCGCGCACGGCATCCGTGATTGCCCGCCCGCCGTCGGCAGAAGGCATGTAGAAACGGTCAGCGATCGGGCCGCGCCAGTCCACCGGGCCATCAAAGGCAGCCAGCCCGTTCTTGATCCCCAGAAAGCAGCCCACATTGCCCGCGTTGCAGTCCGTGTCCCAGCCGGAGGTATTGACGATCTTCATTGCTTCCTGAAAATCATCGCCGCCATACAACAGGCTCAGATGGATCAATCCATGATTGGGCACCACATGGCACACCCCGGGATAGCTGTCATAACCATAACCCGCTTCCAGCTTCTCGCGTGCCACCCGCCAGTCCGGCTCGGCGGCATGCCACTCGCGCAGGTTCTGGATCAAACGGTAGATATCCAGAATCATGGGGGATGAATTCCAATGCCGTGTCCACACAGCGCGTCAGGTCGGGTTCCACAAAAGCCTGGGCTTCCATCGCCGCCATCACCTGCGCGGCATAGATAGCCTCGCCGTCATGGCTCACGCTGGCCGCGCGCCGGGCCAGGTCTGCTGCCAGCGCAGGATCACCCCCAGCCACCATCGCAAAGCCATCAATGAAGATCTGCGAACCAAGCTGCTCGGCCACCACGCCGTCCATTCTGCGCGATGGATCCACTGCGCGGGGCAGGGATGCCGCGTTTCAAGTTCAGATAGGCAGTATGCTCGGTGGAATTACCCAGCCCACCCCACCAAATGAGAGTGCGTCCCTCCACCAGATAGTTTAACCAGGTCTGTCCGACCTGTTCTGCCGTCAGGTCAAGGCTGCATCCATAATCAGGCAAAGCCCGCAAAAAGGTGAACGTACCGGCCAAATCATCATCGGTCACTACCACCGGGCTATATTAAAACGGTCGCTTACATAACCGGTGATCTCCCCCAGTTCTTCCATCACCTGCTGATACGTCCACAACTCAAAAGGGTGTCCCAAAAAAACACCGATTGCCTTTCCCAATACTCCGGCGTATACCCGTTCTGCATAATTTTGCGGTAATGACATCATTTTCTCCTGTTTGCGCTTGCTGCAATAGATGTGGGAATTTTAACACAGCGAGGTATTTTGTACACAATTCATGGTATTCATGACGGAATCCTTCGTAAACGGTCACCAGTTTCCTTAAATGTGACCAAACAGGGCGAGTCTGTAATTGACAGTTCTATGCGGCGGCGGTATAATTCAGCCTTGCGAAAATACACAAAATGGAGAGTGGCGTATGGAATCGAACGTTAAGACCGAAGACGGCGCAGCCGTTGAGGTCAAATCAAAAATGAAATTCACAGGCAAGGTCATCAAGACCAGCCTGGCCGGGGCTGTGGTCGATATTGGTAGCCGCCCAGCCGGCTGTTCTGCATGTTTCCCAGGTTAACCTTGGTGAAGCAAGCGATGACAGTGCATCCAATCGTGTGGAAGACGTTCTGGCCGTTGGCCAGGAAATCACGTTTGGGTGCGCCGGGTCAAGGAAGACCATATTGAACTGACCATGAACGAGCCTCTGGCTCTGGAATGGCGCGAGATCAAAAAAGGCATGAATGTCAAGGGCACCGTGGTGCGCCTCGAAAAATTCGGTGCTTTCATTGAAATCGGCGCCGAGCGCCCGGGTCTGGTTCACATCAGTGAAATGGCTCACGGCTATGTCAAAACCCCTGGCGATATGGTCAAGGTTGGCGACGAAGTCGAAGCCCAGGTGCTGGATGTTCAGCGCCGCAAGAAGCAGATCAAATTGAGCATGAAGGCCACGCAGCCCGCGCCCGAACCCGAACAGATTGCCGATGGCGATTTCATCAAAACCAAGGGCAAGAAGCGCGGTGGCGGACGAAAGGCGACAAACGCCGCGGCGGCGAAGCCCAGGTCTACACGATCAGCGACTTGAACGAACCCCAGCCGACCGCCATGGAAATTGCCCTGCGCAATGCCATGGAATTCGGCCAAGGAACGCAAATCTGCCGAGAAAAAGGCCAGCAAGAAAAACAAGAAACAAAAAGAAGCTTCTCAGGCCCAGGCAGATATTCTGGCTCGAACACTGGAAAGTAAGGAATCTTCAGAAGATTGAAGCCTTACGGTAGAATCTTCACCCGATTTCTACGCCAGATTAGAACCACCGCTTTGCACCAGCAAGGCGGTGGTTTTAGATTAACAAGCCTGACCTGAAATAACTGAAGCATAGAAAACTACGAAGCGAGTATCATTGCGAGTCCCTGACAGTGCACCACAGCCATCCCTGAAAATTGTGGTAAACTCTATAAGTCATTTTACACTATAGCAAGGTATTTGGCATGAGCAGTCAAAAGCAGCATCCACATTTTCATACCTGTACCATAATCGCTTCAGGGAGGCGCCGGTAAACGGCCCTCCCTGCTTCTTTTATTATTCAGTTTTTTCATAGCCCGCTGCCAGGCAGGGCATCAGGAAAGGGAATTTCATGGAAACAAAATACATCTTCTTCACCGGTGGTGTGGTCAGCTCGGTTGGTAAAGGCGTCACCAGCGCGGCTGTTGGGCGGCCTGCTCAAGGAACGCGGTTTCTCCGTCGCAGTCCAGAAACTCGACCCCTACATCAACGTTGACCCCGGCACGATGAGCCCCTACCAGCACGGCGAAGTCTTCGTCCTGGATGACGGCGCCGAGACCGACCTCGACCTGGGCCATTATGAGCGCTTCATCGACATCCGCCTCAACCGCGAGTGCAACATCACCACCGGCCAGGTCTATGCCGAAGTCATCGCAAAGAACGTCACGGCGACTACCTGGGCGGCACCATCCAGGTCGTTCCCCACATCACCAACGAGATCAAACGCCGCATCGGCATGGTCGCCAAGACCACCGGCGCCGAGATCGTGCTGGTGGAAGTCGGCGGCACGGTCGGCGACATCGAAAGCCTGCCCTTCCTGGAAGCCCTGCGGCAGCTGCGCAGCGACCTGGGGCGCGACAACACCCTTTATATCCACGTCACCTGGCTGCCGATGATCGGCGCGACCGGCGAATTGAAAACCAAGCCCACCCAGCATTCCGTGCGAGAGCTGCGCTCCATCGGTATCTCACCGGACATGATCATGGCGCGCTCTGACACCCCGGTAGACGATGCCCTGCGGGACAAGATCGCCCTGCACTGCGATGTTGATCGCAAAGCCGTCATTCCGATGGTGACCGCGAATAATCTATACGAAATCCCTCTCCTGCTGGAAGAAGCCGCCGTTGGCGAATACCTGTTGAAGCGCATGCAGCTCACCGCACGCCAGGAACCCGATTGGCAGCCCTGGCAGCGCCTGGTGGACGAGATCCACAAGGAAAAGCCCAAAGTCAAGATCGCCCTGGTGGGCAAATATGTGGAACTGCACGACGCCTACATGAGCGTGCGCGAATCCTTGAACCATGCCGCCCTGCATCTGGGCGTCGACCTTGATCTGCGTTGGGTGCATTCCGGCGGGCTGGAAAAAGACGAAGGCTGGGACGAAGTTTCCGAAGTGGACGGCGTCGTCGTCCCCGGCGGCTTCGGCGAGCGCGGCATTGAAGGCAAGATCCATGTTGCCCGCCACTGCCGCACCAAGAAGCTGCCCTACTTCGGCCTGTGCCTGGGCATGCAGATGCAGGTGGTCGAGTTTGCCCGCTTTGTCCTCGGTGATGAAAAAGCCAACTCCACCGAATTTGACCCCGCAACCCCGCATCCGGTGATTGACCTGATGCCCGACCAGCGCGAAATCGTTGACATGGGCGGCACCATGCGCCTGGGGCTGTACCCCTGCAAATTGCAGCCGCGGCACAATTGCCGCCAATGCCTACAAGAGGGAGATCGTTCACGAGCGCCACCGCCACCGCTTTGAATTCAACAATGAATACAGAGCAAGTGCTGGAAGAAAAAGGCATGCGTTTCTCAGGGCTTTCGCCTGACGGGCGGCTGGTTGAGATCGTTGAGCTGAAAGATCACCCCTTCATGCTCGGCTCCCAGTTCCACCCGGAATTCCTCTCACGGCCCAACCGCCCGCACTCCCTGTTCATGGCCTTTGTGCGCGCAGCTTGCCAGCAGCGCGGGCATTGACTGCCAGCAGCAGGAAATTTTTCCGGAGGAAAAGTGAGTTCAATTGATCCCGAAGTCCCGAGTTCATTAATATGTAGACTTAAAAATGGATTATACTTAAAGAGGTTGTGTAAACAATCTATCCAGCGGGCAAAGTGCCCGCCGAGATCACGAAATTTTCTGATAAGAGGTAAAACCACATGTACGCTGAAATTGAATCTGTATCCGCTCAAGAAATCCTGGACTCCCGCGGCAATCCGACCGTGGAAGTTGAAGTCATCCTGGCTGACGGCAATTGGGGCCGCGCGGCTGTGCCTTCCGGCGCATCCACCGGTGTGCACGAAGCCCTCGAACTGCGCGATGGCGACAAGAGCCGCTATCTGGGCAAAGGCACCCTGAAAGCCGTTGAGAACGTCAATAATGACATCTGCAGACCTGTTGGTCGGCTGGGACGCCACCGAACAGCGCGCCATCGACATGGCCCTGCTCGAGCTTGACGGCACCCCCAACAAAGCCAAACTGGGCGCCAACGCCATCCTCGGCACCAGCCTGGCCGTTGCCAAAGCCGGCGCCGCCTCCGTTGGGCTGCCCCTGTACCGCTACATCGGCGGCGTACATGCCCATGTTCTGCCCGTTCCGATGTTGAACATCCTCAACGGCGGCAAGCACACTGGCTGGCAGTCCACCGACGCGCAGGAATTCATGGTCATGCCCTTTGGCGCATCCAGCTTCTCCGAAGCGCTGCGCTGGGGTGCCGAGATCTACCACGCCCTGAAAGCGTGTCTCAAAAGCCACGGCTTCACCACCCTGATCGGTGATGAAGGCGGTTATGCCCCGGCATTGGGCTCAACGCCAAAGCCGTTGAAATGATCCTGGAAGCCATCAAAAAAGCCGGCTACAAGCCTGGCGACGAAGTTTGCATCGCCCTTGACCCCGCTGCCTCCGAGTTCTATGACAAAGAAGACAAAGTCTACAACCTGCGCATTGAAGGCAAGAAGCTGAACAGCGAAGAGATGGTTGAATTCTGGAAGAGCTGGGTTGACCAGTACCCGATCGTCTCCATTGAAGATGGTCTGGCCGAAGATGACTGGGACGGTTTCTGCAAGATGATGGAAGTCATGGGCGACAAGATCCAGATCGTCGGTGATGACCTGCTGGTGACCAACACCGAACGTGTTGCCCGCGGCATCGAGGAGAAGGCTGCCAACTCCCTGCTGGTCAAGCTGAACCAGATCGGTTCCCTGACCGAGACCATCGAAGCTGTTGAGCATGTGCCACCGCGCTGGCTGGACCGCCGTTACTTCCCACCGCTCCGGTGAGACCGAAGACACCACCATCGCCGACCTGGCCGTGGCCCTCAACACCGGCCAGATCAAGACCGGCGCCCCCGCCCGCTCCGACCGCGTTGCCAAGTACAACCAGCTGCTGCGCATCGAAGCCGAATTGGCCGAAACTGCCAAATATGCTGGCTGGAGCGCCCTGGCTTCCCGCCGCTAGACCGGCACGATTTAGAAATACAAAACGGCTGGCCCGATTGGGCCAGCCGTTTTTCTATCTTTCTGTCATTGAGGAAGCGGTCACTTGTCCCGCAGTGCGCAGCAGTGCAGGTGAGCGACGACGCAATCTCCCTCCAGCAATGCAACTCACCAACCAGTGAAAATATACCGCCCCTGCCAGCTCCGCCAGCACAGCCAGCGGCTCTTCCGTCGCCGGCTCTTCTAGCAAAGATTTCGCATAATACGCATAGCGGATCATGCCCTGCTTGTCCACCACAAACACGTGGGCGTTCCCAAGAGCAAAGAAATGCTTCGTCTGAAAATATTGTCCAGCCACTTTTGAGCCTTTATCACTCAAGATCAGGATACGGCGTCCCATATTTCTCCAGATAGCGGCCGATCATCTTCGGTCCATTGGGCACCATCACCATCACCTCGCCCTTCAAAGCCTGGATTTTTGCATAGTCATGACGCAACTGCGCCATATGATTGATGCAGTGCGGTCAGGCAAAACCAATATTAAAAACCAGGATCACATTCTGCCTGGCATACACCTCAGACAAGCTGATCATTTCACCGTCTGCGCCGGCCAGAGTAAAATCCGGCGCGCGGTCGCCTACCATTAATTTATCCATATATTCCTCCATGATACTGTGTTTACAACACCCGTATCATATCACTTATTCGTTTTTGGGTGTGCAAATGATCCTTCACGGCGTATCGACCAAGCCGGACAGAAACGGCTTTACAGCTGCCAAAAAATCTTCCGGACATTCCTCATTGGGCACATGTCCGCAGTCCGGGAAGACTGCCAGCTGCGCTCCGGGAATATCCGCAGCAGCCTGCACACTCTCTTCGGTTGGCACCACCTGGTCATCATCCCCCGTAACCACCAGCACTGGCAGGTCCAAGCTCACCCAAGCGATCCGCAACAGCTGCATCCCCTGCCACCTTGCTGTACTCCCACAAGGCACGATCCCAGCTTGCCAGTTGCAGCGGTTCCTTGTATGCTGCCACAACATCATCGGTGACCAGATCAGGGTTATGCCATGCGCGGTAAATGATCTCACACCCCTTTGTCCTGGATCGAGCGCACCAGAAACGGCGCCAGGCGGTCCACCTGTGGGATACCGCTAAGTACCTGCAGCCAGCCCGGCGACATCTCGCCATATAATGCGGGGTCTACCAGCACCAGCGCAGAAACCCGTTCAGGGTAGGTCAGCGCCGTCAGCACAGCCGCCCGCCCGCCAGCCGAGTGCCCCACCAGAATCGCCTGTTCAATCCCCAGTTCATCCATCAGCCCCACCAGCAGCTCAGGCTGGGAAGAACCGCGGTATGGATTGGCTTTTCCCTTTCCACTCTGCGGGCAGCGGCCGCTCGGTGAACCCAAAAGCCGGGCGGTCATAGGCAATCACCGTACCATACTCCGCCAGCGCGGGCATCACCCCCCGCCAGGAATACACACTGGCGCCGTACCCATGCAGCAGGATGATGTGCTGGTTCTCCTTCCCCCATCTGCTCGGTATACACGGTCAGTCCGTCCACCTCTACAAAGCTGCCGTTCTCCGCAGCCAGGTCAGCCGCGGTAGCTGTACCCCGCGCACCGCTGACCGGCAGGAAAAACGGTCCGATCAGCAGCACCGCCAGCAGCCCTGACACGCACATACCAGAATTTTTAGTCCCTTTTTCATGTCCTGATCCTGCCTTGCCGTCCAGCAAGTCCCTGGCCTGCGACCAAATAGCCGCAAACATTTCCTCTGTCAGACGTCCGGTCTGGGTATTCTGCCGGCTGGGATGGTACGAAGCCAGCAGCCAGGGCAGACCCTCGCCAAGCTGGTAAAAAGCACCGTGTCCAAATTTCAAAGAGGGAATTTCATAACCATGCTGGCGATACACGCGCAGCACATTATCAAAACCGATCTTGCCCAGCGCCACGATCCCCGCCATGCGCGGCAGGCGCTCCATCTCCCCCCACAGGTACGGCAGGCAGTTGTCCATCTCCTCGCGGTTGGGTTTATTGCCTGGCGGCGCGCAGCGGCACACCGCCGTAATGAACAAGTCTTGCAAGGTCAGGTCATCATCCCGGGTCTCCGCCAGCGGCTGGCTGGCAAAACCGGCCTTATGCAAAGCCGGGAAAAGGAAATCCCCCGAAGCATCGCCGGTGAACATGCGCCCCGTGCGGTTCGAGCCATGCGCCCCCGGCGCCAGCCCAACAACCAGCACCCGCGCCTGCGGGTCCCCAAAACCGGGTACGGGCTTGCCCCAGTATTCAAAATCGCGGTAAGCGCGCCGCTTGACCCGTGCCACCTCTTCCCGCCATTCCACCAGGCGCGGGCAGCGCCGGCAGTTGATCATCTCATCTTCCAACTGCTGCAAATGTCAAATCTGTCATGGCTTCCTCCCAATGCCTTCTATTTTAACCCCGAATGGGAAGGAAAAAAACAGGGCCAGGTACGAATGAACTGTCCCTGCCGAAAATGCAAACGAACTGACTTATTTTTTCTTAACCAGTTTTTTCATACCGCAAACCCAATCTTGAGCAAATAGTACCCAAACACCGAGACACTCATATTCAACAAAGCAATGCTCAAGGCTTTGATCGGCATGGAAATGTTTTTTCTTGGGCAGCCCTGGCAAATGTGCTGCCAGCTTGATGATCTCATTTCTCAGCCTTCTGCTGGGAATATGCGAAATAAACTGCCGGTAAATCTTGATCCCTGAGATTGAAGTCTTGCCCGACTGAAGTGCCAGTACCGTTTCATAACACTGGATCGTTTTCTCCATCACACAGGACCAATCCAGTGCAGACACCCTGGCATAAGCATTCTGGCATAATTTGTGTGTACGCCGCCGGCGGGCGTTCACACACACTGCGTACCGCCGCTGCAAATTCCTCTGGCGCTGGCATCATTCGGCAACCGTACTGCCATTGGTTTCATCCACCAGCTCATCCACCGTCTCATTGCCCAGACCAATCACCGGCGAACCCGAAGCCAGGGCTTCAATGATCGCCAGACTTTGCACTTCCATTTTGGAGGCGGAAACAAAAGCATGGGTCTTGCGCCAGCACACCCGCCACCTCCTGCTGAGAAAGCTGTCCCAGAAAACTGACCTTCACCCCCAATTTCTCGGCCTGTTCCTTGAGGTAGCTTCTCATACGAAGCATTCAGCGGCACCCCTGCCAGTTGCAGGTGATATGAAGCCGGCAGATATTGCATTGCCTCAATCAGAAATGCCTGATTTTTGCGTTTATCAAGCGAACCGACAAAAGTCAGCCGCTTTTCATCTTCTCGAATATCAGCACATTTCTTGTTGTGATACAGCGCCAGATCACGCCCATTGGGGATCTGGAAAATGCGTCCGCGATACCCAAATTTCGGATCTTTGTCGCCGTGATCTGGTTCAACCCAATGACCGCATCACACTGCTGATAGAAATTGAGCAAATAGCGCTTCACCAATTGGTCATTGATCGGCGTATTCAAAAGACGGGAAATTTCCGTCGCGCCAAAATCCAGCGCGCGGTCGGGCAGGATATGAGCCGTATAAAACACCGGCACGCGGGATGTACTTGGCCCACAACTGGCCAATCACATCCAGCAGGGCTGGGTCATGCATGTGGATCACATCCGGCTTAAATTTTTCCAGAAAATCATAAATGCGCTTGACTTCGATTGCATTCAGCAAAGGGAGATAAAGATTCTTGTCGCCAGAACTGCGTACATGAAATTCCTTGAACCCGGTTTCATCCTCAACCAGACCCGTCTTTTCCCCCGGGCAGAGCATGACCACATCATAATGCTTTGAAAACCAGCGCGCCATTTCATACGCCACGCGCCCTTCTCCCCCGCCATACCCTTCTTTAAAAATGGAAATGAATAGAATTTTATCGACCATTGTATCCATCCTTCAGAAGCAAAAGCTTTGACTGTATTCTAATTACAAAAACCAGGTTCTATCAGTGTACTATTCTATTTATAACTTAATTAAGGCATCATAAACAGAACCTTCTTGTAAAGGTTTGTTAACATCTAATACGGATGAAAGCCAAGAAAAGTTGCAAAAGAATATCACATCAGCAGCATCGCATCGCCAAAGGAGAAGAAGCGATAGCCCTCGGCTTTGGCTTCTTCATACGCCCCCAAAATGCGCTCGCGGCCCACGAAAGCACTCACCAGCATCAGCAGGGTGGAGCGCGGCAGGTGGAAATTGGTGATCATCACATCCACCGCCTTGAAAGTATAGCCGGGCAGGATATAAATGCTGGTCGGTCCGGAGAATGGCGCCACCACATCACCGGGTGCCGGCATTTTGAGCAGCCGTCTCCAGCGTACGCACACTGGTCGTGCCCACGGCGATGATCCGTCCGCCAGCCCGTTTGGCAGCGTTGATCTGCTCTGCCACAGCCGGAGGTTAGCTCGCACCACTCGGTATGGATCTGGTGCTCTCAGGGATCATCCTCGGTTACCGGTGCAAAGGTATCCAGGCCAACATGCAGGGTCACATCGGCAAAGCCAACGCCCTTCGCACGCAGGCGATCCATCAACTCCGGCGTAAAATGCAGGCCGGCAGTGGGGGCAGCCGCCGAACCAGGCGTCTGGGAATAGACCGTCTGATAGCGTTCGGGGTCCTGCAAGGGGGTATGGATATACGGCGGCAGGGGCATCTGCCCTACCTGCTGCAAAAACGGCTCCACCGGCTCATCAAAGCGCACCAGTCGGCGTGGACCATCCATCACAGCCACAATCTCGGCGCCTGGCCCATTCTCCATCTGAATGCGGCGGCCTTCAATTAGACGTTTGCCGCCCACCATGGCTTCCCAGGTGCAATCATCTTCACGGCGCAGGAGGAGTACCTCAATCTTGCCGCCGGTATCCTTGCGGGCATAAATGCGCGCCGGGATGACCCGCGTACGGTTGATCACCAGCAGGTCACCGGGTTTTAGATACTCGTCAATCTCCCAGAAATGGCGGTGTTGCAACAGGCCGCCATCTTTAGGCAGCACACACATGCGGGAATTATGCCGCGGCTCTATCGGAGTTTGGGCGATGAAAGCCTCTGGCAGGTCGTAATAAAAATCGTCTGTTTTCATGAGTTAAATAAGGTTGGCTGTGGCGCTGTACTTTCCGGCGGGGTCAAACCAAGATGCTCATAAGCGCCACGAGTCGCCAGGCGTCCCTGCTGCGTGCGCTCCAGAAAACCAAGCTGCATCAAATAGGGTTCCACCACGTCCATAATCGTGTCCGGTTCCTCACTGATCGAAGCACTGATCGTGCTCAATCCCACCGGACCGCCGTTATATTTCTTGATAATTGTGTTCAACACACGCCGGTCCATATCATCCAGGCCCAGCCTGTCGACATTCAACAGATCGAGGGCATCCTCGGCAACCGCGCGGTAATGATCGCCATCCGCGCGCACTTCGGCAAAATCCCTTGCCCGACGCAGCAAACGCAGCGCTACACGCGGCGTACCGCGTGCCCGGCCGGCAACCACCTTGATGCCGTCATCGTCCATCGGCCACCCCCAGCATACCTGACGCGCGGCGCACGATCTCTTCCATTGCATCCAGTCCATAATAATTCAACCGATAGACGGCACCAAAACGCGCCCGCAAAGGCGCCGTGACCAGCGCCAGTCGTGTGGTTGCCCCAATGACGGTGAAATGCGGCAGTTTGAGCCGGATCGAGCGCGCCGAAGGGCCTTTACCGATGATGATATCCAGCGCAAAATCTTCCATCGCCGGATACAGGATCTCTTCCACTGCTCGTCCCAGGCGGTGGATTTCATCAATGAAGAGCACGTCCCCAGCATGCAGATTGGTCAACACCGAAACCAGATCGCCAGTGCGTTCAACTGCCGGCCCGGCGGTGATCTTGATATTCACGCCCATCTCATTGGCCAGTACATGCGCCAGCGTGGTCTTGCCCAACCCAGGCGGGCCATAAAACAGAACGTGGTCCAGGGCTTCGCCGCGCTGCTGGGCAGCCTCTACCAGGATCGACAGGTTTTCCTTGATCTGCTCCTGTCCAATCACTTCCTGCAGCAGCTTCGGGCGCAGGGTCAAATCCACCCGGTCGCCGGGTTTCTTTTCGGGATGAATCTCTCGTTCCTGTGGGTCACTCATGGCATAAATTATACCCTTAATCACCTCCCGTTCTTATGGTTTTTAGAACAGAATTCTAAAGAATTGGCGGATTTGACCAGACAACTGCGATTTCCTCACAATTTCCGAAAAACCAGCTATAATCAATTAAAATCCCAGGGAGTATAAATTATGACTGATTTCGATCTTTCAAACTATGAAAATGTACACGTATCATCCCACCCACTGGTTGCCCACAAGCTGCACGTCCTGCGGGACGTGAATACCGAATTCAAAGAAGTTCCGTGAATTGGTGCGCGAACTGGGCGCATTGTTGACCTATGAAGCCACCATGGACCTCAAGACCCGGCCTGTGGAAGTAACCACCCCCATGACAACCTGTATTGGTCAGGAATTGCAGGACAACATTGGCCTGATCCCCATCCTGCGCGCCGGCCTGGGCATGACGGAAGGCGTATGGGAATTGATGCCCTCCTCCGAGGTATGGCACATCGGCCTCTACCGCGACGAGGACACTCTGCGTCCTGTGGAATATTACAATAAGCTGCCCCTAGATCCCACTGTGCAGGTATGTCTGATCCTCGACCCCATGCTGGCGACCGGTGGCTCTGCTACTGCCACAGTTGAAGTGCTCAAACGCTGGGGCGTGAAGAAGATCAAATTCGTTGGCCTGATTGCCGCCCCCGAAGGCATCCAGGCCACTGCATGAAGCCCACCCGGATGTAGACATTCACGTCGCTGCGGTGGACGAGCGTCTCAACGAGATCGGCTACATCGTGCCCGGCCTTGGCGACGCCGGAGACCGACAATTCGGCACGGCATAAATGAAGCCCGGATACATTCAGGTTCTTGCGAAATTTTGCAAGAACCTGTTTTTTTTGTTTTAAAGCCCTCCTTGCCAAATGGGGGAAGCTGTTCCACGGGAACAACAGGGGGGATTCCCCAGGTCGCAAAATCTTGATCCGGCAGATTGGAAAGCTGTTACCGCATCCCCGCCCAATCCAAATCTCAGTATAATTAACCTAACAAACACGGGTATAAACACACAAGCACACATCCCAGTCCCCCCTGCTCAACAAACGGAGACCCAACTCCATGCAGTACCGCATCTTCGAGAAAGCTATCCTCGCGATCTTTGTTCTCATTGTAGCCGTCATGGTTGTCCTCAGCCCGGCACAGACAGACACGCTGGTGCAGTCCGTGGCTGATTCCAGCAAAATCACGGCTTACGCTTACGCCATGCCCCACCAGGGCTGGGCGCCCCTCACTGTTTATTTCAGTGCCTTCAACAGCCATTCCACCAATGGCAATATCACCCGCTATGAATGGGACCTGGACGCCAATGGCCGCTATGACACCGATGCCACCACCACCGGCGGCTACACCTCTTATACCTATACGAAACCCGGTGAATACCTCGTTACCCTGCGCGTGATGGACGACCAGGGCAATGTCGCCACCGACACCGTCAACATCAGCGTGCGCCATCCCGCCGCCAGCAGCGTTGATTACTGGACCATCTTCGATGACAGCCAGATCCGCCGCGTCGAGCTGCGCATCAGCCAGGCCGAATGGGACCGCATGTGGCAGCAGCCCGATGCCAAGACCCGCGTGCAGGCTGATTTCGTACTCTTTGGCGAGCTGGTCGAGGATATCTCGGTGAGCATGAAAGGCAACGGCTCATTGGGCGGCTCCGGTGAGAAGAAATCCTGGAAGATCGACACCAACCACTTCGTCGCCGAGCAGGAATACCACAACCTGAAGCAGATCCTCTTCCACAACAACTTCGCCGATGCCTCCATGCTGCGCGAGAAGCTGGCCTATGACATCATGCACTTCGCGGGCGTGCCTGCCGGCCACACCGCTTATGTCGAGTTCTGGATCGACATCACCGATGATGACGAACCGTCAGAATACTGGGGCGTCTACACCATGGTCGAGCGCGTGGATAGCAAATTCGTCGGCAACCGCTTCGGACGCGACGCCGGCATCGGCAACCTTTACAAAGCCGATGCCTGGTTTGAGGAAGGCGCCGCCGATCTGGCCTACTACGGCGAGGACATCAACAATTACCCCATGCCGCGCGGCGAGGTGGCCTACGGGCTGCAGACCAACCTCGACGATCCCGATTACAGCGACATCATCAACCTGTGCAAAGTGATCGACGGCACGGAGTACGAGAGCGAAGCGGCTTTCACCGCCGCCCTGGAAGAGGTATTCGATGTCGATACCTATCTGCGCTACATCGCCGTCATCTTCACCACCCTCAACCTGGACACCTATCCCTACACCGGCAATAACTACTACATTTACGACGATCCCATGACGGGCAAGTTCTCCTTCCTGGCCTGGGACCTGAACAATTCCTGGGGGCATTTCGCGGGCGAGGCCACTTTCCCGCTGTACGGCCAACCCTGCTGCATCGGCCCGCTGCAATGGGCGCCCCTTTTCACCAAAGTCTTTCAGGTCGAGCGCTACCGCCAGGACTACGCCGCCTATGTCGATCTGCTCATCCGCTACCAGTTCAACGCCGATATACTTGGCCCTCAGGCCATCGCCTGGCAGGAGATGATCTCCCCCTATCTGAGTAAAGAAAGCGGTGACAAGCATTACACCGGCGCAGATGCCATGTATTCCATCGACAGTTTCACCCAGGACCGCACGGACCTGATCCAGCTCACCGCCCAGCGCAGCCAGTACCTGTATGGCGTGCTGCAATCCGGCGCATGGAAGACCGCCCCCGAAGCCAATCCGAAGCAATCAATGAATTTGCCCCGCCAGAGCCATAAGAGAGGAACACCATGCAAACCAAAACTCGCCTGTTCACTGTCCTTTTGATCGTCATCGCGTTGGCCTTCTGCCTCAGCCCTTCGCCAGCCATGGCACAGGAAGGCGGCGGTAAAAGAAACCTTCGACTCTGCTTCACCGGAAGGCTGGGAAATCCACCCCCAGGCAAAAATTGCTGATGGCGTACTGTATTTGCCGCCAGACAGCTTTGCCTTCCGCCTGGGCGAGTGGTCGGACATCAAACTCTCCACCCAGATCCGCATGAGCGGTGAAGGAGAAACCCTGATCGCCTATAACATGCGCGAAGAAGGCCGTTACAACCTCATCGTGGGTACCTCATACATGGTACTGGAAAAAGAGACGAGCGGGACAGTAAGTCGAACTTGGAAAAGCGAGTGCTGGTTTGTCAGCCAACACCTGGGCAACGCTCTCCATCTCGGTTTCCGGCTCTCAACACCAGATATCAATCAATGACCAATTGTTGATTAACCGCCGAAGATCCCACCCCGCCAGGAGCGGGCGGCATCTTCTTCCAGCCCCTGGGCAGGGTTACCCTGGAAATCGATGAGGTGACACTGGGCGGCACCCAAGCAGAAGGCATGCCCGCCAGTGATGAACCTCCTGGCGAAGAACCGCCGCCTGCGAAGGGGAACCTGATGGACGAGCCGCCCGCAGAAGACGGTAGCGATCCCGACGATACCAGCTCACCACAGACCCAGCCCAGGGACCGCTGGACAAACGCGGCCTGATCGAAGCACTCTTCGCCCAGCAGGCCACCCAGATCGAACTGACCACCTTCTTCATCAATATGCTCCTGTCCGCCGTATGTGCCTACATCCTGAGCATTGTTTACATCCACTGGGGCTCTTCCCTCAGCAACCGGCGCAAATTCGCCGCCAACTTCATGCTCATGACCATCACCACCACCTTCATCATCCTTGTAGTGCGTTCTTCCGTCGCCCTCAGCCTCGGTCTGGTCGGCGCTCTCTCCATCGTACGTTTCCGCACCGCCGTCAAAGAGCCGGAGGAACTGGCCTATCTCTTCTTCGCCATCGGTCTGGGCATCGGCCTGGGGGATAACCAACGTCTGATCACCTTTGTCGCCCTGGCAGTCGGCATCCTCATCATCGGACTGCGGCATGTCTTCCGCCGATCGGATGCAGACGTCAACCTGCACGTCACCATCGCCAGCCACGACCCCATCATGGTCCAATTGGAGGCGATCACCGAGACCCTGCGCCAGCACACCGCCAAATTGAAACTGCTGCGTTTTGATGAAAGCGCCACCGCCCTCGAAGCCGCCTACCTGATCGAATTCCGCGACATGGCCGATATGGAACAGGCCCGCACCGCCCTGCGCGCCCTCTCTCCCGCCCTTGAGATCACCTTCATGGACAACAAGGGCCTCTGGTAATGACTGAAACTGTCCCCAAAAACAGCTGCCAAAGTCTGGCGCTACGAGCGCAAATCCCTGGTCGAAGGCCTGGACGCGGGGCAGGTCCGTATGCTGGTGCGCCGCCATCCCGGCATGTTTTACGAGCCCTTCCCGCCGCGCTTCATCAATAACCTCTACCTCGATTCCGAAGACCTGCAAAACTATGAGGACAATCTCATGCGGAGCAGAGGAGCGCCACAAAGCCCGCATCCGCTGGTATGGTGACCTCTTTGGCGAGGCGCAAAACCCCATGCTGGAGTTCAAAGTCAAGAAAGGCCTCGTCGGCACCAAATACAGCTTCCCCCTGCCGGACTTTCACTTTGAAGACGGCTTTGCCCAAACCGACATGCAAGCGCCTCATCCAGACCGCCGAACTGCCCGAGCGCACAAAATTCTATCTGCGCAACCTGCACGTCAGCCTGTGCAACCGCTACTACCGCTGGTATTACGCCACCCGCGACGGGCGCTTCCGCATCACCATCGACACCGGTATGACCTATTACCGCGTCAAACGGGAGCACAACCGCTTTGCCCACAAATACGTTGACCACAACCATGTTGTGTTCGAATTGAAATACGACCAGCACCTCGACACCCAGGCCGACCGCATCGCCAGCTTCTTCCCCTTCGGCCTCAACCGCAACTCCAAATACGTCACCGGCATCGAGACAGTGTATCTATAGACATCTCCTGTCATGTCATTGCGAGAAGCGGAGCGACGACACGTGCACCGCGTTGCGGATCAGTGCATGTGAGCAATCTCCCCCTCTACTCAAAAATCACCGTCACTCGCGAGATCATCATATGCCTCCCCTAAGTTGCATGCTTTTGCAACTTGGGGGAGGTTAGGAGGGGGTTTTGACATCCCTCCCCGCATCGATTATCATTGACCCGTTAATACCCTGACAGATAACGGAACCCCGCCTATGAAGACATACTACCCGTACCCTCTTCCTCCTGCTCATCACCGCCCTGCTGCTGTCACCGCGTGCACCCCCGCTGCCCCGCAGCCCGCTGCAGATACCCCCACCCAGGATGCGCCCGCAACCGCAGACACACCAGCCTCCCAACAGGCCGACACCCCCGCAGCCGAAAGCCGCCCCCACAGCGCGAGACCATCGAAATCGCCGAAGCCGAACCCCTGCCCTACGACCCCGACGCCACCCACCTGCCCCCCGAGGACTGGCGCGACTGGCCCATCGTCCCCGAACTCTCCGAACGCGCCCGTGTCATCTACCAGCGCGGCCTGGCCATGGGCACAGACCCGCACGCCTTCTCCAAGGTCGGTGACTGCCAGAGCATCAAGGAAGTCCTCCTCGGCATGTATGACCAGCCCGGCAACTACGTCCTGCGTGACGAAGACCAGTACCTCCAGGAAACCATCGACCACTTCGCCGGTTCCTTCGACCGCAACGGTCAGGCCGTCAAGGGCGGTTTCAACGCCGCCTCGGTGCTTTCCCCCCTGTGGGCCGACCCCGAGAACTGCCAGGCCGGTGAGAACCCCATCGAGTGCGAGATCCGCATCCACAAACCGACCTTCGTCATCATCAGCCTGGAAGTATGGTGGGAAGGCCGCTCCGTCGAGCGCTACGAAGAATACATGCGCCGCATCATCGAATACAGCATCGACCACGGCGCCGTGCCCATCCTCTCCACCAAGGCCGACAACGTGGAAGGCGACCACAGCATCAACCTCGCCACCGCCCGCCTGGCCTATGAATACGACCTGCCCCTGTGGAACTTCTGGCTGGCCGCCCAGGCCCTCTCCAACCGCGGCCTGGACCCTGACCGTCCCGACGGCTTCCACCTCAGCAAGCAGGCCTGGAACGAACGCAGCTACACGGCCTTGAAAACCCTCGATAACCTGTGGCGCAGCGCCAATGCCAAGGACGATGAAACCGTCGAAGCCCCCATCATCGCCGCCACCGAAGCCAGCGCGGCCGAGATCATCAGCAGCGCCACCCTGCCGGAAGAGATCATCTCCCTGGAGGCCCTCCAGGACCTGCGCGCCAGCGGCAATGACGTGCTCGTCTTTGGCGTCTCCGAGCGCCAGGGCGAAGACTACATCGCCGCCGGCGTCTTCCTCTTCGACTTCACAGCCCAGCAGCTCCACCGCCTGCTGCCTGTTGGCTATGACCTGCAGGATGTCTCCCCGGACGGCAACGCGCTTGCCGTCAACCGTGGAGAAGAGCTATTCTTTCTCGACTTAAGCAACTTGGAACAAAATCATAATTCATTTGTGAAATTTGTATCTAAACCCAGAAAAGAGTACCGCTTTGTGGCTGGATGAGCGCAACTTCGCAATGATCAACACAAAACACGAGCACATGGCTTGGGGCACTCACTATTTCTATAGTTCCAACAGTATGATCGCCATGGCATGGGAACTCACTTTTCCACCAGAGGTTCCCATTAGTCTAACCAAAACTGGGAAAGATGATCTGGTTATTATTGAAAACGAAGCTGGTTTTGAGTCCCATTTCCGGATACAATCAAGTGATTTCAAATCTACATACCTCAATTCCCCCCTCGAAGCAACCAGCCAGCCCTACTTCTCCGCCGCCACTGAGCGCTACGCCTACGGCAGTGAGGACTCCACCCTCATCATCCGCAGCCTGGACGGCGAAATGGTACGCGAGCTGCCCCTGCCCGGCAATCCCAAATGGGAATACTACCTGGCCGACGCCGCCTGGTCCGCTGACGGCGAGCGCCTCGCCCTGCAAGTGATCGAGCGCAGCAACTACACCGGCAAGCAGTTCAACGTCACCAACTACATCCTCACCCCCGCCAACTGGGGCATCCAGGAGCTGGCCACCATCGAGACCTACAACTCCACCATCCGCTGGTCCCCGGACGAAGAAAGCCTCATCCTCTCCGGCACCGTCCCCGCCGGTGACGGCTACGCCCTCAGCCTCAGCCGCCTGAACCCGTCGAACCGGAAGCTCACCACCTACGACGCCGCCCTCAACATCACCGCCCCGGATTACCTGACCTTCTCGCGGATCGGGTGGCTGGTAACCGGGGAA
This sequence comes from uncultured Chloroflexia bacterium, assembly GCA_963753895.1. GTDB lineage: Bacteria > Chloroflexota > Anaerolineae > Anaerolineales > Anaerolineaceae > SMBSF63. The sequence goes on from CAVWEE010000006.1 coordinate 86,622, forward strand.
TAAATCAAGATTGACAAAACTGCAATCCCTGAGTAAGACTCTGCCTGACAAAGCATTCTCAACCGCCAGCAGAGAGACTCGCCATATCGCCTTCGTTGCGCTTCTGCAATGACGGGAAGTTAGGATGGGGTGCTTTGCGCCTTTGCAACTTTGCGTGAGCATCGAATATAAATTTACTCACCCATCCCTCATTTCATGGTTTAATCAGACTCACATCCACCCGATTCCCCCGGAGGTACCCATGCTCCCCGAATTCACCCCACAGGAAAAAGACCGCTACGACCGCCACCTGCGCATCCCCGAGATGGGCGAGGAAGGCCAGCGCAAGCTGAAAGCCGCCTCTGCCCTCATCGTGGGCGTGGGCGGACTGGGCTCCCCCCTGGCGATGTACATGGCCGCCGCCGGATTCGGGCGCATCGGACTGGTCGACTCGGACGTACTCGCCCTCTCCAACCTCCAGCGCCAGATCATCCACGGGGAAGCGAACCTGAACGAGCCGAAAGGTAGAATCCGCCGCCCGCCGCCTGCATGACCTGAACAGCGCGGTGCAGCTCGACCTCTACCCCGAGCGCTTCACCGCGGAGAACGCCGAACGCCTGGCCGCCCCCTATGACCTGCTCATGGACGGCACAGACAATCTGGCGACACGCAATGTGATCAACCGCATCGCCGTCAAACTGGGCAAGCCTTACATCTATGGCGGCGTATTCCAGTTCGACGGCCAGATGAGCGTCTTCGACGCCCGCCGCGGACCGTGTTATAACTGCCTCTTCAACGAGCCGCCCCAGAATGGTGAGAACACCGAGCCGCCCGGCGTGTTCAGCGCCCTGCCCGGGGTGATCGCCACCCTGCAGGTCACCGAAGCCGTCAAGTGCATCCTCGGCATCGGCGAACCCATGATCGGCAAACTGCTGCTTTTCGATGGCCTCGAGATGAGCTTCCAGACCATCCTCTTCGACAAAAAACCGGACTGCCCGGTATGCGGCAATCCGGCGTAAACCATCACAGGAGATTCTCATTCATGCAAAAAAGACGAACCATCCTCATCCTGACAGCCGCTTTCTTCCTGCTCAGCGCCTGCGCCTTTGGCGGCAGCAAGGTCGAGCCTACGGCCACCCCCGTCCCGCCGCCCACCACGGAGCCGACACCCATCCCCTCGCCGACCCCGATTGACCTGACCGTCGTCCTCAGCTCACATGAGTCCGAAATCCATGATAATGAGATGATGATGGATATCTTCCTCACCCAGCCAGTGATGGAACAGCCCGAAAGCAAGGCAGCCACCTTCAATCAGACGATCGAAACCCTGGTGCAGACCGAGATCAACAGCTTCACCGATATCGTCACAGAAAACCTGGACTTCCAGGCCGAGAATGCGCAAACCTTTGGTTACAATTCCATGCATCTGGAATACGCCCCCACCAACACCGGACGCGGCATCGTCAGCATCCATTTCACCGTTTCCACCTATGTGATGGGCGCAGCGCACCCCTTCTCCTACAGCAGCACGCTGAACTACGATCTGGCGCAAGAGAGAACCTTGCAACTGGAAGAACTTTTCCTGCCTGGCAGTGATTATCTGGGCGTACTCTCAACGCAATGTATCCAGATCATCAGTGAAACCGGCTACATGGACTGGCCGGAAGGTGCCGCCCCCAAACCGGACAACTACCGCAACTGGAATATCACCCCCGATGGCATTCTCATCTCGTTTGACCCCTATCAAATCGCCCCTTATGCGGTCGGACCCCAGCAGGCCCTGCGTACCCTACGCTGCCCTGCAGCCCATGGTCGACCCCGCCGGCCCACTGGCTCCGTTCCTGCCATGACATCCAACGATCCTCAGGTGAGATTCACACGCAGCTCGCGACTGAAGGACATCGAGCTGCGTTTCTCACAGTACCGCGAGCACGCCTTTAACAAACACTTCCACCGCACCTACTCCATCGGCGTTGTCAACGGTGGCCAGACCGCCTACTTCCATCACGGTATCACCGAGATCATCCAGCGCGGCGACATCGCCCTTATCAACGCTAACGAAGTGCATGCCTGCAATCCGGTTGAAGGACATGCGCTCACCTATTACATGCTTTACATCCAACCGGACCTTGTGCGCGACATCGCCGTCGAACTCACCGAAAGCCAGGGCAAACCACCCCATTTTCCCACCCCCGTCGTGCAGGATCCACCCCTGCACACCAAACTGGTCGATCTCTGCCAACTCATCGGAAGGTGTACTGAACATGAAACCGTCCTGCTCTGAATAACTCAAGCGGGAGGCACCCGCCCCCTCGAAGGACCGCTTGGTGAATTTTCGCGGTGAAGAATCGTCAGCATTGATAATAAAAAACTCCCGCAGGTCATATCTGCGGGAGCCATTCACTATCCTGCTGCAATCTCTAAAAGCGCTTCCCCATGAACCACGAGCGGAACTTGCCGGTCAAGCCCTTACTTTGCTGCTTTTCCTCAATCTCAGCAAAATCATCCTTCTTCATTTCTTCCAAAGCCTGCTCAAAGAGATCGTTCTGTGGATTGGAAAGCCCGGTGCGCTCTGCTTCATACAGCCACAGCAGCAGCATCAAATCTTCATCTTTTTCTCCAAGACTGGCAATCTTGAATCGCCGCACGAAACCAAAGCGGGCATCATTGCGGTCTGCATCTGCCGATTTCAGGCGGATGCCATCACCATCGCGCTTGAAAACAAAATGGAAGCCTTTGGGATGAGGCGTGTAATCACGGTTAACACGAATGATATGCACCGCGCGGTCGGTGACCACAAACAGACTGTCCAGCGCACTCACCCAGCCGCTGGCATAGCCCTGCACCGACTCGCCTTCTTCCAGATGTTCCTGCGTGGTTTCATGTGCCTGCCAATCCAGCAAAGATAGGCGCATCACCCACACCAGGCAGCGATTCCATCTCTTCTGTCGCCAGTCTGGCCTTGCCCTTGTTCCTGTGACGCGACCATATCCTGCTGCGCCTTGCTGCGGCCATAGCGTTCAGCCAGCTTGCTGACGCCGAGGTAGACGCCGATCAACACCACCGCCGACACAACCAGCATCACATCACTCATCGTGCTGCTCTCGGCGCCTTCCACACTGGGGCCTGCCAAAATCAGGGCAACAATACTCACCACTGCCCCCAGAAATACACCTACAAATCGACCGATCGTTTCAATTCTCAACTGCTGGTTCATTCGTCACCTGCCTGGAAATTATTTTGATCAAATTCTTCTGCGTGCGGGAACATGCCAAACAGACCGCCCGTATGCAGAAACAATACGCTCTCGTCTTTCTTGAAGCGCCCCTTGCGGATCTCCTGCGACAGGCCGTAAAAAGCCTTGCCGGTATAAGCCGTATCCAGCAGGATCGCCTCTTCGCGGGCTGCCTCGGCGATCACCGCCATCTCTGCCGGACCGCTGATCGCATAGCCCGCGCCCACATAGCCGTCAATCATGTGCACGTCACTGGCCTGAATGTTCGCCTGATAGCCATACTCCCGCGCAAAGTCTGCGTAGATCTTGACCGCTGTCTGCTGAAAATATTCCGCATCGGCGCGTACGTTGATGCCCCAAATCTGGCTGCTCAGCCCGAACATCTCCTTGCCCAGCAGCAGCCCGGCCAGTGTGCCGCCCGATCCGCAGCCCACCACGATATGATCCGGCGTCCACTGCATGGCGTCAAACTGTTCGACCATCTCCTTCACCGCCCAGGCATAGCCCAGTGTGCCGGTGGCATCCGAAGCGCCCAAAGGAATAACCATTGCCCTCTTGCCCTGGCGGGCGTAGTCCGCGGCCACTTCGGCCATCGCATCCTCAAAATCCTCCAGACTGGCCTCGGGCAGGAAAGTGATCTCCGCCCCCAGCAGACGGTCGAGGAAAAGGTTGCCCCGCTGCGCCTGGTCCGGTGCGCCGGAAAGCACCAGGTGGCAGCGCATCCCCAGTTTGGCAGCCACCGCTGCCGTAGCGCGGGCATGGTTGGACTGCCCGCCGCCGCAGGTGATCAGCACCGTGCAACCCGTCGCGCAGGGCCTTGGCCGCGCTGAACTCCAGTTTGCGCACCTTGTTGCCCGAAACCGCCATACCGGTCAGATCATCCCGTTTGATGTATAGCATCGGGCCGCCCCAGCGGGCAGTCAGACGTCCCATTTCCTGGATCGGTGTGGGAAGCTGAGCCATGCATAGTTTTTCGGGGAAAGTGAAAACCATTGGTGTCCTTAAAATAATTGTAATAACCCTGCGGCAAGTCGTTTCTGCATGCAAGAAATAACCACTGAAGTGGTTACTACAATTGATATATGAGTAAGAAAATCATACCCGCAGATGATATGCGGGTCAAGGAATGTGTAGGGACAGGTTTCTAACCTGTCCGTATCCTGCTGCGTAAACGTAACGATATCCGAAACCAATCTTTTCCATAAACCAAACTCTCTCCCGCAGTCGGGAGAGAGTTTTAAAGAGAGTGCCAACGACAAACCGCAAGCCATCCCTGTATTTACCTACACGCATTAACCTGCCGTAAACACCAGCCCATCCGCTTCCACCGCCACGCGGATTTTGCTCCCCACAGGGATTTCACCGGACAGCAGCGCCAACGCCAGCGGATCCTGCAATTCGCGCTGGATAGCCCGCTTCAACGGGCGTGCGCCGTAGTTGGGATCATACCCGGCCTCGGCCAGATACGCCGCAGCCTCCGGCGTCACATCCAACGCATAGCCGCGATCGGACAGCAGGTTGGAGACATGCTGAAGTTGGATATTCACGATCTGCGCCAGATGCTCCTTCCCCAGCGGATGGAAAACAACGATCTCATCCACGCGGTTGAGGAACTCAGGGCGGAAATGCGCCTGCAAGACGGCATTCACCTGCTCGCGGCTCACATCCTTGTTCTCGTTCAGCCACAACTGGCCACCCAGGTTGCTGGTCATGATGATGACCGTGTTCTTGAAATCCACCGTGCGGCCGTGTCCATCGGTCAGGCGGCCGTCATCCAGCAGTTGCAGCAGCACATTGAAAACTTCGGTGTGGGCTTTCTCGATCTCATCAAACAGCACGACGCTGTACGGCCGGCGGCGCACCGCTTCGGTCAACTGCCCGCCCTCGTCATAGCCCACGTATCCGGGAGGCGCGCCGATCAAGCGTGCCACGGTGTGCTTTTCCTGATACTCGCTCATGTCAATGCGGATCATGGCTTTTTCATCATCAAACATGAACTGCGCCAGGGCGCGCGCCAGTTCGGTCTTACCCACGCCGGTCGGCCCCAGGAAGATGAAAGAACCCATCGGTCGGTTGGGGTCCTGCAAACCGGCCCGTGAACGGCGTACCGCGTTCGACACAGCACGGATGGCCTCATCCTGGCCGATCACCCGCTGGTGCAGGCGTTCTTCCATGTGCACCAGCTTCTCCACCTCGCCTTCCAGCAAACGAGAAACGGGAATGCCCGTCCATTTGCCCACGATCTCGGCGATCTCCTCGGCGTCCACTTCTTCCTTTAACAGCGCGCCTTCTGTCTGCAATCGCTGTAATTTCTCAATCGCTTCCGTGCGGCGCTGCTCCAGGTCGGGGATGACCCCATAGCGCAGGCGCGAAGCCTCGGCCAGATCATTCTGGCGCTGGGCCTCATCCATCTGTACTTCCACCTGCTCCATCTGTTCCTTGATACCCTGCAGTTCGGCAATCGATTCTTTCTCGGTCTGCCAGCGGGCGGTCAACTCGGTGGAGCGTTCCTTCAAATCCGCCAGGCTCTGCTTCAGACCATCACGCCGCTCTTTGGAAGCCTTATCCTTCTCTTTCTTCAGGGCCTCCAGTTCCATCTCGGTCTGCATGATCTGGCGGTCCACTTCATCCAGCGGCTGCGGTTTCGAGTCAATCTCGGTACGCAGACGCGCGGCAGCCTCGTCAATCAGGTCGATGGCCTTGTCCGGCATCTTGCGGTCAGTGATATAGCGATCAGAAAGCGTGGCCGCAGCAATCACCGCCCCATCGGTGATGCGCACCCCATGATGCACTTCATAGCGCTGTTTGAGGCCGCGCAGAATGCTGACCGTGTCCTCTACAGACGGCTCCAGCACCAAAACAGGCTGGAATCGCCGCTCCAGAGCGGGGTCTTTTTCAATATATTTGCGGTATTCATCCAGGGTGGTCGCGCCAATCAGGTGCAGTTCGCCGCGCGCCAGCATGGGTTTGAGCATATTGCTGGCATCCATCGAGCCTTCGGCGGCGCCGGCCCCGACCACGGTGTGCATTTCATCGACAAACAGGATCACTTCCCCAGCCGAGTCGGTAATTTCCTTCAGCACAGCCTTGAGACGCTCCTCAAACTCGCCGCGGAATTTGGCCCCTGCCACCAATGCGCCCATATCGAGCTGCACCAGGCGTTTGTGCTTCAACCCTTCCGGCACGTCGCCTTTCACAATGCGCTGCGCCAGGCCTTCCACAATAGCGGTCTTGCCCACGCCGGGTTCGCCAATCAGGGCCGGGTTGTTCTTCGTCCGCCGCGAGAGGATCTGGATCGTGCGGCGGATCTCTTCGTCCCGCCCGATGACCGGGTCCAGCTTGCCCTGACGCGCCATGGCAGTCAGGTCGCGGCCGTACTTCTCCAACGACTGGTAAGTGCTCTCCGGGTTCTGGGACGTCACCCGCTGGCTGCCGCGGATCGACATGAGCGCCTTGAGGATCGCATCCGTGGTCAACCCATACTGGTTGAGCCGTTTGCCTTCCACACTTTCCGTTAAAGCCAACAAAATATGCTCGGTGGAAATGTACTCATCCTGCATGCCTTTGGCGCGCCGTTCCGCTGCGGCAAACACATCCGCCGTCTGGCGGGAGATGCCCACCTGCTGGGTTTCAGCGCCATATACTTTCGGCTGATTCTCCAGGTCAGCGCGCAATTCTTCCCGTACGGCCTGAACACTGCCGGCCACCTTGGTTACCACCGCCGGCACTACGCCTTCTTCTTGTTGCAATAATGCCAACAGCAAATGAGCAGGCTCAATCGTCTGATGATGAAGACCCATCGCCAGTTGCTGCGCCTGAAAAATCGCTTCCTGTGCTTTCTGTGTATATCTGTCCAAATCCATTAATATACCTCCTTACCCCATAATATTGAGCGGACAATTCCGCCCAACATAAATCATAGTGATTATATATCTGAATTCAGTTATGAGATTCGTCAGAATAACATTTGCAACTTTTTCACAGGAGAAGCGTATTATATAGTGACGTCTTCTGCCGTCATAATTGGGCTTTAAGCAGCCTGCATTCACATTGTCGAGAATACAGTATACTCATATTCCGACAAACCATATCCACTTTACAAGGTGGCAATAATCAAATGATAGATAAAATCAAAAACACCTATCACGAATATCCCCACACATTCTGGATGTTGATCATTGCCGTCTTCATCGACCACGTCGGCGGGGCATTGATCTATCCCTTCCTCTCCCTGTTCATCACCGATAAATTCGGCGTCGGCATGACGCAGGTCGGTCAAATCTTCGCGATCTTTGCCATCTTCGGGGTGTTCGGCAACATCATCGGCGGGGCAATGACCGACAAGTTTGGCCGCAAGACCATGATCATCTTTGGCCTGGTGGTCAGCGCCCTGACTTCCCTTCTGATGGGTTTTGTCAATGAGTTTACTGTCTTCTATTTCCTCACCGCTGTGGTCGGCTTGTTCTCCAACGCCGGTGGGCCAGCCCAGCAGGCGATGGTTGCCGACCTGCTGCCGGAAAAGCAGCGCACAGAGGGATTTGGCGTGATGCGCGTGGTTGCCAACCTGGCTGTGGTCATCGGCCCTGCCATCGGCGGGCTGCTGGCCTCACGATCCTACCTTTACCTCTTCATCTTGGATGCAGTTATCTCCACCATCACCGCCATCTTTGTGTTTGTTGTCCTGCCCGAAACAAAACCGGAAACCAGCGAAGAACATGAAGAGCAAAGCCTGGGGAAAACACTGGCCGGATACGGCATCGTTCTCAAGGACCGGTTATATATCGTTTACATCCTCATCTCCATGCTGCTGACCCTCGCCTATATGCAGATGAACAACTCCCTGCCCGTTTTCCTGCGGGACGTGCACGATATTGCCCCGCAAGGTTATGGCTATTTGCTCAGTATGAATGCCGCAATGGTCGTCGTCCTCCAATTCTGGGTCACTCGCCGCCTGAATAAATATCCTCCCCTGCTGATGATGGCGCTCGGCACGCTGCTGGTCGGTGTTGGTCTGGCGATGTTTGGCTTCACCAATTTGTATGCCGTTTTTCATCGTCGCCATGATCATCCTGACCATCGGCGAAATGATCTGGGCGCCGGTTGGGCAGGCCCTGGTCGCCCGCTTTGCGCCGGAAGACATGCGCGGCCGTTACATGGCCCTGTTTGGCTTCGCCTGGATCATTCCCTCTGCCATTGGTCCCCTGGCCGCCGGCGTCATCATGGACAACTACAACCCCAACTGGGTGTGGTACGCCTGCGGCATCATCTCAGCAGTGGCTGCTCTGGGATTTATTGCCATGCACCTGCGCGCCGGGCACCGGTTAGAGGAACCCCTTCCAGACAGAAGAATCGTCCATTGCGGAAGCTGCACAGGCATTGGATTAGTGAAATCCCTCAACGAATAGACAACAAACCCATCCATACACAATCCACCTATATCGAAAATCAAGTCCCTCCCCCGCTTGCCGGGAGAGGGAAAGTATATTACTGCGTAGCAGGATTACAAGGAAAGGGCTTTACCGCTTGATATGCGGCGCCATCCAGAACACCTTGTCCTCATACGAAGAGTCATTATTATCCACTTCCAGGATGAACTGCACCTGCTGCCCCGCCAACCCGGAAAGGTCAACATCAATGCGGGTGTGCATGCCTTCATACACTTCATGCCACGAGCCCAGCGTGTAAACTCCACCTGCCATCCATATATTTCAGCCGGAAAGTCACATCACAATCATCCATATCATCCATGCAGCCCACCAGCGCCTGGAAACGGTCGCCATTCTGCACCGTCACCGCCGGATACCGTCCCGAAACAACGCCAACCGTTCCCGCTGAGGGGATCACCACCAGGGTGATCTCATCATCCTGATAATTGTCTTCGATCTTCGGGTCAAAAGTGCGGTACACCGAACCAAGGTTGAAATCATCAAATGTCGATGGGCAGGAAATCAATCCGGCTTCATTGACCCACATGGCGGAACAGAAATTTGCGGCAAAGTCCAGCGGCTGGCTGGCCGGCCAGGTAGCTTGTGCATCCATGGTAACGATCTTCACCCAGAAGGACACATCGGCATTATCGCCCAGGGCGAACAACACCCCATTGGGGCTGCGTAAGGACCACAGTCCTTCATACGTGCCCGCGGCGGCTGGCGCGGTCAGGGTCACTGAAACATCCACATTCTGTCCGGGATACACCGTCGAATTCAAATACACCACCCCGGAAGCGCCCATCGCATTCCCGCCGCGAAAGACCAGGGAATAATCCGGCGTCCAGGTGCAGGAGCCGGCATTGCGCAGCCGCCAGGTCTTGACGAAACTGGTGCCGGGCGCAAACATGGTTCCATCCGGTATGGTCACATCCATCACAAACTGAATGCCGAGGCAAGGCACAGGTTTCGGGGTTGACGTGGGATAGGGGCTGGCGGTGGGCGTTGGCTGGTTTGTCGCGGAGGGCTGCGGCGTGGCAGTGTCCACCTGCTGCGTGGGCAATTGCGTGGACTTTGCCAGCGCAGTCTCCAGCACCGCGCTGGTCAATTCCGCCTGCACCGTTTGTGCGACCACCGTGTTCAGTTGTTCGCCCTCTTCAACCGTTCTCTGTCCAGGCAACAAAGAGCAGGCGCCAACCACAAACGCCGCCATCATCAACAATAAAGGAACAATCCATTTTTTCGTCATCATACGCTTTTCTCCTTCTCAAGGGTTCTCTAGGTTAAAGACGACATCCTTCCAAGGAAAGTTCCCGGGGATCGCGAACCCTGTTTGCAACTTTTTCTCCCTCAAGACGTATACCCTAATGAAAGAAAACGTTTTTGAACATTGTTTCAATGCATTAATTATAAGGAGAGTTTCAATGAAAACCAACCGAATTGTTATCATCTTTGCCCTGCTGGCCTCTGTATTTATTTTCAGCGCATGCGGTGTCTTTGTCACCCGTGGATCGGGGATTTTGGAATCTGAAACACGTGACGTCAGTGATTTTGACGCCATCGTGATTGAAGGCTTCGGCAATGTCAACATTACCCAGGGCGAAAATGAATACCTGGAAATCGAAGCCGAAGACAATATCCTGCCTCACATCACCTCCAAAGTTCGCAACGACACCCTCTATATCTCATATGATGATCAGCGCTGGAGCCGCAACATCCTCCCCACCCGCACCATCACCTTTGATATTGGTGTGATCGACCTGAACAGCATCGACCTTTCCGGCGCAGCCGACATTCGGATGGACAGCCTGGAAACCACCCAACTGGACCTCGATGTGAGCGGTGCAGGCAATGTCGAGATCGAAAACTTGCAGGCCAAAGACCTCAACGTCGTCTACAGCGGCGCGGGCAAATGTGAATTGGCCGGCGAAGTGCAGGATCAGGACATCCGCGTCAGCGGACTGGGCAGCTACCATGCAAAAGACCTGAAAAGCCAGACTGCCAGCGTAGCCCTCAGCGGCGCAGGCGATATGGAAGTGTGGGCCACTGACAACCTGTACATCGAAGTCAGCGGCGCCGGCAATGTGGAATACTGGGGCGATCCGCGCGTTTCGCAGGATGTCTCCGGTGTTGGCAACATCCAGAGCCGCGGCAGCAAATAACCAAATCCAAATTTCCCCTGATCCCGTGATCAGGGGAAATTTCACCCAAAGGGAAAAATAAACCAAAGGAGTAACCCATGTCTGAAAAAGAAACCCCGTCTGTTGAAATCTCTCCAGAAGAAGTCCCCGCAATGGAAGAAGCCATCCCCCCGGTGATGGAAAGTGACCCTGCCCCCAAAGCGCAGCAAGCACCGGAACCCCGTCCTGCATCTGGTCTCAACCGCAACAACCTGATCATTGGCACAATACTGGTCGCTTTCGGCCTGATGACGATCGGCGGACAGCTGCTCAACATCCGCATCGGGCGGTTTCTGTGGCCCTTCTTCATCATCGCTCCTGGCGCGTTGCTGCTTTCTTTCGCCTTCTCGAAAAAGGTAACCAACGGCGAGCCGCTGGCCATCCTGGGCAGCATGACCACCACTCTCGGCCTGATGCTGCTTTACCAAAGCGTGACCGGCCACTGGGCAAGCTGGGCCTATTCGTGGGCATTGCTCGCCCCAACCTCCATCGGCGCCGGCCTGTGGTTGTATGGTTCGCGCAAGAATCGACCGGATATGGTCAGCTCCGGCAAGACTGTTGTCACCATCGGTCTGATCATCTTCCTTGTCGGCGCAGTATTCTTTGAAATGCTGCTGAGCCTCAGCAACATTGGCGGCATCCTCACCCCCCTCTTGTTGATCGGGTTGGGCGGCTTCCTGCTCATCAAAAACATTTTTAGCAAGTAGAAGGAATATTAAAATGAAGAAAAATCGGATAACACTCCTCATCCTGACAGCCAGTGCCTTGATCCTGATGGCATGCAGCTTTGGCAGCGTTGGCATCCTGCGCGGTTCAGGCACCTTGATCTCTGAAACCCGTAACGTGAGCGATTTCGACCGCGTTGAAATTCACGATGGCGGCAACCTGTACCTCGTACAGGGAGACTCCGAAGCCCTGGAAATCGAAGCGGAAGATAACATCATGCCCTACCTGACCAGCCGCGTCGTCAACAACACCCTCATTCTGGAATTCGATGACTCGGCCCGCAGAAGCTTCATGACCACGCGCCCGATCAATTATTACCTCACCATGAAAGATATCCGCGGGATAGCGATCAGCGGTGGTGGAGATATTGAAGCCCGTGAGATCTCCACCTCAGACCTGGACACCAACATCAGCGGTGGCGGCAATCTGGATATCGACAACCTTGAGGCAGACAAGCTGGAAGCACACATCAGTGGTGGCGGCGACATCCGGATCAAGAACGGGGTAGTGGAAGAACAGGATGTCCATGTCAGCGGCGGTGGAAAATACGACGCGCCCGACCTGCAAAGCCAGTTGGTTACCGCCAGCGTTAGCGGCGGCGGCGACCTGATCGTGTGGGCAGAAGAATCCCTGAACGTGAACGTCAGCGGCGGCGGCAGTGTGTATTATTACGGCAGCCCTACAGTGAACAGTTCCATCTCCGGCGGCGGGGACGTCGTCCAGCGGGACAAATAATCAATAAATTGCAGGAGCAGATTTTCTCCGGAGAAACACTATCTCTATTCTGCCTTCCTACATTTACAGAACGAGGCTGCCCATTCAGGCAGCCTCGTTTGAATTACAATCCAATCTGGTAATCTACTTATTCACCTGGAAAGTGGTATCGCCTTCTTCAATGAAAGCCTGGATCTGCTTTGCAGCAGCAACACCAGCATTAACATTGGCTTCCACGGTCTGCGCACCCATCTTCTTGGGGGTGAAGAAATAGCGCCCGGCAAACGGTTCAAACTCTGCGGCACATTTCGGAGCCACGTCTGACACATACGAAAAGCCCGGCTTGTCTGCCATCAGCTTCAGCAAATCCGCCTCATGGATCACTTCCGCGCGCGCTGTATTGACCAGTACTGCTGGTTCCGGCATAGACGAAAGTAAGGCATAATTGATCGATTCCTTGGTCTTATCATTCGCGGGGATGTGAAGCGAGATGTAGTTGCAGGTGCTGTACAATTCTTCGGCAGAATGCAGGCAGGTCACGCCGTCTTTTTCAATCGCCTCATCGGGGAGGAAGGGATCAAAGGCATACACTTCCATGCCCATACCCTTGGCGATCAAGCCAACCCGCTTGCCGACATTCCCATAAGCGTGGATGCCCAGCTTCTTGCCTTTTAGCTCGGTGCCAGGCTTGCCATTGAATCCGCCGCGCGCCAGATAGATCATCATCCCGATGGCCAGCTCAGCCACCGCGTCTGAGTTCTGGCCAGGGGTATTCTCGGCCACAACGCCCTTGTCGGTGCAGGCTTCCAGGTCCAGGTTGTTGAAACCTGCGCCCGCGCGCACCACAATTTTCAATTCTTTGGCCGCCTCGACCACTTCGCGATCAACCTTGTCAGAGCGCACGATCAACGCGTCTGCGTCGGCCACCGCGCTCAAAAACTGGGCCTTGTCGGTGTATTTCTCCAAAAGAGCAAGCTCATAGCCGGCAGTCTCAACGACTTGACGGATCTTCTCCACTGCTTCCGCTGCAAACGGCTTTTCAGTTGCCACCAATACCTTGGTCATCCTGTTCTCCTTTTCTGCTTTCCGCTTAGTGCTGCGCTTCAAAGTCGCGCATGGCCTGAACCAATGCTTCCACACTGGCTTTGGGCAATGCGTTGTACATCGAAGCGCGGAAGCCGCCCACATCACGATGACCCTTGACGCCCACCATGTTGCGCTCTTTGGTCAGGGTGAGGAATTCACCTGCCAGTTCAGCATATTCATCCTGCATCACGAAGGTCGCGTTCATCAGAGAGCGGTCTTCAGCATTGATCACGGTACCGCGGAAGAATTTGTTGCGATCAATCTCGTCATATAACAAGGCAGCTTTTTCGATATTCATCTTCTGTACAGCTTTTACGCCGCCCAGGTCTTTCAGCCACTTCAGGGTCTGGAGCATGGAATAGATACAGATCACTGGCGGGGTGTTGAACATCGAGCCTTTCTTGATGTGGGTGCGATAATCCACCATCGTGGGCATCGGGCGATCCACCTTGCCAAGAATATCTTCCTTCACGACAACAAAAGTGACGCCGGCCGGGGCTAGGTTCTTCTGCGCGCCGCCGTAAATCAAACCATACTTGGAAACGTCCACCGGACGGCTGAGAATGTCAGAAGACATATCCGCCACCAGGGTGACCGGCGAATCGAGATCGGTTTTGATTTCGGTACCGCGTACGGTGTTATTGGTTGTAATGTAGAAATAGTCCGCATCGGTCGGGATCGTGTAATCTTTGGGAATATAGGTGAATGCCTTGTCTTCTGAAGAAGCCACAACCTCAACTTCGCCAAACAATTTGGCTTCCTTGATCGCCTTGGTCGACCATGCGCCGGTGTTGAGATAGGCTGCCTTGGTTGCCAAAAGGTTATAAGGAATATGGAAGAACTGGGTGCTTGCGCCGCCGCCGACAAAAATAACCTTGTAGCCTTCAGGAATGTCCAGCAGTTCCGTGAACAAAGCAACCGTTTCGTCCATCACAGCCTGAAATTCGGCGCTGCGATGTGAGACTTCCAGAATGGACATGCCGATGCCGTCGAAATCCTTGACTGCTTCAACAGTCCTGTCCAATGTGTACTGCGGGAGAATAGAAGGGCCTGCGTTAAAATTGTGCTTTCTCATTTGATTTATATCCTTTTCTATAAATAGATTGGGGATGCGAATTTTCTTTCACATACTATTATAGTGAATTTGTCAGGCAAATGGGAAGGGGATTGGAATGACAAACAGCATGGATTTTGCTGTAAATTGGCATATTGACTAGCCAATTATCTTAAAGAATGTCTCCTGGACGCAATCCTTGTCTGACAAACTCTCAATATGCCCCTCCCGCAGGTTGGTTTTGATAAAACCCCGTTAATGCCCTCCAGCTTTATCGCACTGCTCCCTGCGCACAACAAACTTCCTTGCGGGAAGACATGCAGCAATTCATAAGGACGCAAGGCTTCCAACAAAGCATTGGATGCTATGCGCCCGAAAGGACCGGCCTTGTCCCGTCCTTTCGGGGAAACCGCACCAATCTACCAAACTCCTACACCCACCCCCGCTTCACTTCATCCCCCTCCACCCGCCACACCTCGGATGCAAAGCCCTCGATGAAATAACGGTCATGCACCACAGCCAGCACCGTGCCATCAAATTTGGCCAATGCCTGCTCAAAGCGTGTGCGTGAGGGGATGTCGAGATGATTGACAGGCTCATCCAGCAGCAGGAAATTGCAGCGCAGTGCCACCAGCCGCGCCAGTGACAACCGCGCCCGCTCGCCGTAGGATAATGCACCCACTGGCACAAAGACATCATCCCCTGCCAAAGAGGAACTGGTGCAGAAAAGTGCGTGCCTCGGTCTCGCCCCCGCGGGTGATCTCCTGGATCGTGCGCAGCGGCGTCCATTCGGGCGTCAGATCTTCCTGCTCCTGGGTCATATAACCCAGCTGCACGCCCGCCCCCAGCCGCGCGCGCCCCGCCAGCGGCGGAATGCGCCCCGCAATGGTGCGCAGCAGCGTCGTCTTGCCCGTGCCGTTTGGCCCTGCAAGCACAATGCGCTGCCCCAGATGCACCGTCAGGTCGATTTTCCGCAGCAGGGGCGCACTGTCGTAGCCCACACTCAACTCTTCCAGTCGCAGCACGTCCCGACCGCTGTCAGGGGTATCGACAAATTCCAGTTTCATCTGCCAGCCGATGCGCGGTTTATCAATCGCATCCTCGCCAGTGAGCTGTTCCAATCGCTTCTCCAGGTGCTTGGCACGCCGCATTGTTTCCAGCGAGCGATTGGCAAAAAAGCCCGCCGAAAAACCGTCTGTCCCTGCGTTTGTATCTGCCTTGCCGCCCTTGCGGAACTGCGCCTTTGCACGCACATGCGACGCCGCGCTGGTCAACTGCGCGATCTCGTCCTGCTGATCCTTGTACTCCTGCCACTGTTTCTCCTGCTCGCCCACCTTCTGTTCCAGATAATCAGAATAATTACCGGGGTAAGCGGTCAACCGGTGTGTATCTTCATCCAGGTCCAGGATGCCCGTAGCAACCCGGTCAAGGAAAGCGCGGTCATGCGAAACGATCAACACGCCGCCCTTAAAATCCAGCAGCCAGTCTTCCAGCCAGGTGAGCATATCCAGATCAAGGTGGTTGGTGGGTTCGTCCAGCAGCAGCACCTGCGGATTGCCCAGCAGCACGCCCGCCAGCGCCAGGCGGGTCTTTTGTCCACCGCTGAGGTGCGCCACTGGCATATCAACATCCAGTTCACCCAGCCCCAGACTGGCGAGAATACCCGGCCCGCGCCACCCGGATTCGGCCGCCAGGCTGATCTGCGCCAGCACGCTGTCATACGCTTGCTGTAAAGATGGGGAATCCGGTCGATCTGCCAGTTCAACCGCCAGGCGTTCCAACTCATCACTCAGGCGCAGCAAGCCGCCCTGCATGCGGTCGCTGAAACCGCCCACAGTTTCACCTTCGGGGAATTCAAAGCCCTGGGGAAGATAGCCCACACGCAAGTCAACCGGTGTGCGCTGCACACTACCCGAGTCGGCCACCTCCTGCCCGGCCATGATACGCAGCAGCGTCGTCTTGCCGCAGCCATTCACCCCCACCAGCCCCAGCCGCTCGCCGCCATTCAAACTGAAAGAAATGTTCTCCAAAACGGGCGTAATACCAAATGATTTTGAAACCTGATGCACTGTAAACATAAAACAAACCTGCCTTTAAAAACCAAAAACCGGGGGCAAACGCCCGCGGTCCGCATGAATCAAAACAAACGAGGAAGTTTCCCTGAAAATTACGTGGTTTAGTGGCGGCTGTCTGTCATTGCATCTCCTTTATTCGCTATTTATTTTAGCATATTCCCCCGTGTTGAATATTGGCCATCTGGGGGATATTTACTATTTTGGTTCCAATGTCATTACGTAATCGTAACTCTCGTTAAGATAGGCCGACAACATATCCAAATCTTCCAGCATCTGATCGGGAATCAACACATACCCTCTCATAACTGCCCCATGGGATTTAAATATCGTTGTGTCAAATTCTTTCATATACTTTTCCTGAACTTCTTTTGAAAACCGGATTCCCAATTGCCCATCTTTATTTAGCAAGGAAAACATGTGTCCATTTGCCGATGTATAGGGCATTGTTTTCCCTTTTCTTTCAAATCGGGGGCATTTTGCGACCAGTTCATCGTAGCGTTCCAGGTTTTCTATCCACATACTGTTGATCCTCCTTGATCTTCTATAATGGTTTCAAGATGCAGCCTTATTAGGTTTCGCCCATCTGCTCTACCGTGACATCCTCCCCTATCTAAAGAAAGGGGCATCTATTGGTTCGTAGACCGTATGCCAGTTATTTCTTAGAGGCAAGACTACGGGGGCTGCCACAGCCCCACTACTCCGTTTCAAGGGAGATACATTGGCAAATCGTTCAAATATATTTGCTGCAGAATTGATATCCGCATGGGCTGACCAGCCACAGGAACACTGGTAGAAACCTCGATGCTTGCGGTTTGATTTTGCGACCCTGCCGCATTGATGACAGGTTTAACTCGTGTAGGCTTCGGAAATCTGAACCACCTTGATACCCTTCATCGCGGCTTTGTATTTGATTTGGTCAATCAGTTTAGCAAACGACCAGGCATGAAGCCGTTAATTCATTTTTGTGCCGTATTGGATGTTCTCACGGATTCCGGTTAAGTCACCAAGAACGATGGTCGCCACACCAGCCTCATAACACCGGTTGACAAAATCTTTTGAAATTTGGTGCAGTCGATGATTGACCTGCCGATTTTCCTTGCGCTCAATTTCTTTAAATCGACGGGATTTGCGCTGCCCTTCAATCGGCGGTTTGACCATCCTGCGAACCTTGTTCCAATATCGACGAATTGCCTTGATTTCCTTTCCACTATACAAAAGCGTTGTACCATCATCAAACAGTGCAGAGATGATTTGTGTTTCGCCCAAGTCCACAGCGACTACCCTATCACCGAGGGGTTCTTGGTCTTCAACATCGACTACCAGGTGGGCTTGCAACCCAAGATTCTTGTCGTAGGTAATGACAACGTTTCTGACCTTTGTGTATTGGACATCATCTCGTCCCTGTATTTCAACTTCAACTTCCTTTACACCATCAAGTCTACTCCTCCCAAATCTCAACTTGATTTTGGTGCCAATCACTTCAAACCCAAACCCGTCATAGTATCGCAAGTTTGAATACGCGTTTTTCTTGCGGAAACCAGGCGGACGGGCTTTTTCATCATCCTTTCTTTTGAGTGCAAAGAACGACTTGTACGCCCCAATCACTTCATCGCGGGTGGCTTGTGCTGAAAGAGAATAATATTCTTTTCTGCGTGGCAACTCTTTCATGATCTTATTTAGATTTTTTCGACTGACAGGTGCTTTGCCCGTTTCTTCGTATTGCTTTCGTAAATGCCAAATCAACCCATTAAACACTTTTGTCGCACTGCGCATTGCGTCATACAGCGTTGCTTCTGCTGACGGGTTCGCGATAATTTTCGATACAAGTGTGATGGTTGTCATTTTGTCTTTTGGTTTTGAATATATTTTTTTATTGTTTCAGCCGACATTTGCCCAGCGGTTCCAACGTAGTAAGAAGGATTCCAGAGATGCCCCTTCCATAATTTTCGTCGTAGCCAGGGAAACTCTTTGAATAGCTGATAAGCTGTTGTCCCGCGAAGCAATCTCATTAACTCTGACGGTGATTGAGTAGGCTTCGCAAAAAGAAATAAATGCACATGGTCTGGCATAATTTCACTTTGGAGAATCTCTACATCGTTCTTATCACAAATGTTATGGATAATTTGTGATAACCTTAAATCAATAGGCGGAAGAAGAACCCGTTTGCGATACTTCGTAGACCACACAAAATGGTAATTCAATAGATACACTGAATTGCTTGTTGACCGCCAATCAGAATTCTTCACACATTTAATTATAGCACATATGTTCTGTCGTGTGGCTTCGCCACCGCCTCCTGTATCCCCTACCTGAAGATAGGGGGATTATCCGGCGAAAACCTTTCTAAACAGTTTTA
>CAVWEE010000007.1:0-359874 GCA_963753895.1 uncultured Chloroflexia bacterium
CCGGCGACATCATGCTGGATGCCTCCCTGTTTTACCGAAAGATGCTGAGCAAATCAGCAATGAACGTTCCTGATCAGTTCATGCCGATAACGTTTCACCGTGCCGAAAACACGGATAATCCCGACAGGCTTAAGAGCATTGTGGAAGCTCTGAACAGCGTTGATCCGAAAAGAGAAATTGTTCCCCGCTCCACCCGCGGACGCGGAAGATGATGAAAGAAAAAGACCTCAGTTTCAGAAGAAGAAGACATCCAGGTAATCGAACCTATCGGTTTTCTTGATATGCTGTATCTGGAAGACAAATGCTCCTTTGTAGTTACCGATTCCGGAGGAGTACAAAAAGAAGCTTACTTTTTTAAGAAGCCCTGCATCACTCTGAGGGACCAGACTGACAATCTTCTGCCGTTTCAAAACCTTCTCATTGAACATAATATCCAGATGATATTCGCCATCTTCAATCTTTTGCAAAACATAACCACCTTCTTCAGAGATTTTGATCTCTTCCTGCTTCTCTACCAACAGTATTGACAGGCTTGAAGGGGCATATTTTTTACTTTTGATCACACCACTAACAGACAGATAGCTTTTCGATAAACTTCTCGTCGACTCAGGTGCATCAAGCACACCAATGCCGGTATCCTGGACAAAACGCATCTCGCGGGTAGCTACCTGCTTGAACACCGTTGGCTCATAAGGATCAATAGAAACCGTGACAGTGATCAGCACACTCAAGCGCATCTCGTTATCCAGAACGCCCCAGATTTCTGAAAACTTATCTATCGGTCCCATTTCAGGAATAAAGGTGGCTACTTCAATCGGAACAGGCGCGGGCTGTTCTTTCAAACGCCCAACCCACAGATCCTCTGGGAGGAATGGATTGCGCAAAAGCCCGGACAAAGCTGAAGACAACAGCAAATGCTCATCCTCTGCTTCTTTCACCCAGGCAGTCATCAAATAACGCAGGTCCATACGCACCGGATTGCGTTTGATTTCCGATGTCCCATTCGGCAGATTGATCGTTGTATATTGTTCCGCACCGCGCAGGCGTAAATTTTCCCGCATGTCAAACAGGAACAAATTCAGGGTTGGTTTGCTTATGCGCGAAGACCATTCCCGTTTCGGTTGGTCAAATTTGACATCAACCTCATTTCCCTTGATCTCGATTTCGCGGATCAGCAGCTTGCGAAGGGCTTCATCTACGTCAGTTATCACGTTATCTCACCTTGTCTTCTCTGCGTTTCTATACTTTCTCTTTTTCTTTCTCAAGTTCAGCAATCTGCGTTTTCAACCTTTTGTTCTCCTGGAACAAGATCGGAAATGGTCTCGGCCATACCTCCGCCGCCACCGCCACTTCCCCCTCCACCTCCACTGCCGCCACCGTAATTATTAATCGTTACCGGGGAAGCTTTCGGTGCTTCTTGCTTCCTCTTCTTCTTTACTTTTGCCAAAGAATTGTTCTTTCGCTTGAGTTAAATTACCTTTGATCGTGCTGCCCACCTTGCCAATTGCAGCCATGCCTGCAAGTTTCCCAAACCTAAAGCCTTGCCGCCTGCCTTCTTGGCAAATCCTTTGAATTTGTCCCATTTTGACTTCGGCTTATTCGCCTGGTCTTCCATATACTGTTCACTGACACGCGTGCCGGTTTTTGCATACGGTCTTGTTCCAACTTCGCCAGGTTTTCCCTTTGCTTATTTGAGCGCATGCTTTTACTCTTCGCCTTGATCTGGATCTGATAATGAAAGTGGCCTTTCTATTTTTACCCATAGTTGGTGAAGTGGGGTGGTGCTTCAATGTTTGTGCGGGAGGTTTTACACGGCGGCGCCCGCTTCGGCTTTGGTTTTGTTGGCAAAGGCGGAGGTTTTCTTGTTCCCGACCGCCGTGGTCGGAATCGGTTCTGTTGGAAATCACACCTTGTTTGCCAAGTTGTCGACGTTTCCGCCCTGTGTCTTTGGGATCACGTCCGGTTATGTCTAGCTTTTTCGCAGGCACCTGTGGTTTAGGTCTGCTAAGCACCTTTTTTCCTTTACCATCGGGGACTTTGGAGCTCACTCTTCGACCCGTCTTCTGTCGTCTAGACCAATCTCCCCTCCAAAACATCAGCAACCTGTTTACTATCCCCGGAGCAATCCTTTGTCCGCCCAATACGCTCTTGAATACTTTTTATAATTTAGCTTTCCCTTATCAAAAACCATCTTCCCAATCACGCTGGACAACATTACCCACATCTGGCTGCATCTGAAGCTCTTCTTCTTCAGGTGCGCCTCATAAACTGTCATCCTCAACCCGCTGAACAACATTGCCCGCATCCGGCTGCATCTGGAGCTCTTCTTCCTCAGGCGCCCCTTGAATCAGCTCTTCTTCCTCAACCCGCTGAACAACATTGCCTGCATCCGGCTGCATCTGGAGCTCTTCCTCCTCAGGTTGCCCCTGAAGAGTTCTTCATCGTCAAGCGGTGCTTTCTGAACAGTGCCGATAGCACTGGCTGCCGCGCCGACCTTTGCCTGTGCGTGTTTTTTGCCAATATGATCTGCTTGCTTTTCCATTGCGGTCTCCGGACCGCCCAGCTTCAATTTTCCCCCTGAACTTTTACTGCTGCCCGATTGCTGCACAACATGCGGTTAATTCATGCATTAGCGTTTCCCGCCCTTTGCTCGTGCCTGGAGCAAAAACGCCATTCTTGAAGAAAATATCCGACCCGATCGTAAAAGCACGCGCATTGACTGAACGGCTTAATCTGTCAGATGTTCTGTCCTTATGGATGCGCACATTCTTAAACGCTTTTCCCAATACCTTTTGAGCTTCTTTACGAACCCCCTCCGGGAGTGCTTCCCCGCCCCCACGTTTTTGTTGGATCGTTGACGCAATCTCAGGTCGCAAATTACCCTTTTCGTCCGTTGCACCCGCGTCTTTTTTCCCTTTGCCTAAAGTGCGCTGTACCACCTGGTTTCCAACCTGTTGCTGGGCGGCCAGCACATCCTCGCTGCGCATCGTCTCAGGAGCATCCATCATCTGCATGGCATTGAGTTGTTGACTGGCTTTTTGCTCCGATTTTTTGGATTTTGCCGTTGTCTTTGCTTCTTGTTTTTGGTTTTGTTTCTGCATACCGGACATACTCACACTCCTTTAGACGAGGACAGAGAAAAATCTCCATCATGCAACAACCGACCCATTTTTTGGTACTCTCGCCGTGTACCGTGCATCAAATGATCCATGGTCACAACGCCTCCGTCAGCCGCCGCCAGATAGGCTGCGCTGACGATGATGTTACGAATACTTCCGCCCGCCATTTTGAAACGGTCTGCCAGCAACTCGAAATCCAATCCATCTGAAACTGGCAGATCAGGCGGCATCAATACCTTCCAAATACGTAAGCGATACTCTTCATCCGGGAATGGGAAGTTGATGATGAATTGCAGCCGGCGAGTAAAGGCCTCATCCAGATTGGCCCGCAAATTCGTCGCCAAAATTGCTACACCACTATAATCTTCCATCCGTTGCAAGAGATAGCCCACCTCTATATTTGCATAGCGATCATGTGCATCCTTCACCTCTGACCGCTTGCCAAAAATGCTGTCTGCCTCGTCAAAGAATAGGATCGCGTTGCTTTCTGAAGCTTCTCTAAAAATGCGCTCCAGGTTTTTCTCAGTTTCTCCAATATACTTGCTCACCACAGTGGAAAGATCAATCCGGTACAGGTCAATCCCCAACTGGTTCGCCATGATCTGCGCTGCCAGCGTTTTTCCTGTACCAGGGGGACCCGAAAACAATGCTGATACGCCTGCGCCGGCTGTCAATTTGCGTCCCAGACCCCAGGTCTCAAGTACCAATGGACGGGATTGCACCATACTGACCATTTCCGACAACATTGTGATGGGGGTTTCTGGAAGCACCAAATCTGCCCATTCATACCGTGGTTCGATCTTTCGTGCAAGGTCAGCCAGATGATGCCCCGAATGTAAGCGAGCAGCCTCAAATAAATCAGCAGCTTGCAGATTGCGCCTTTTCTGCAAGGCACTTGACATTGCAGATGAAGCTGCAGCAACAATTTGACCGCCTGTCATATTAAACTGACCAGACAGAATAAGAAACTCTTCTTCACCTATTTCGTCAGCAACACCTTCCAGTAAGACAGTCCATAACTCAGCTCTCTCGGCTGTTGTCATTTTTTCGAAATGTACACTCATCAATGGAGAATCATTCCCGGTCATATCAGGATTGAAGTGAAATGCCCGTTTGCTTCCCGTTATGACCGTGTCTTCAATCAAATTTAATATATGAAATACACTTGGTAGCAAGCAACCTTCGCTGTCAATGAAGAGATCACAGCCTTGCACAAACAGCAGCGCATCCATCAGTTGCGCATCCCGCACTGCGGGATACAGTCTTTCCAGAGCCGCCGACTGTTCTTCATCGCTTGCAATCTTTATCTCCAACAGAGAACGCCCCAGGGCTGCTGCCATCTGACGAGCGGTCAATTCCTGCTGCAGGATATCCGGCCCATGTAAAGAAAGCATTGGCTTCACATGGATCACCGTATCTTTATCCGGCATCTTCGGCAAAGAGAAAATTTCTGTCGCTGACAGATCTGTAGCCTCTTTGTCGGCCGCATACAGCACAGCCCCTTCTCCCAGTTCCGCAGATGGTGAATAGGCCCCCAACAGCCAGTTCACCACACCGGGTTCCACACGAAATGCCTGCCGCAGCGCGCTGTTTAATTTGCCAGATTCTTCAATCGGAACAATCAATCGGAAGGTTTGAAGTGTACTCTGGCGATCAAACACAGGCAAATATTGCAGCCGGAACAGTCCCTCTGGAACAAGCAGGTTTAATAACAAGTCAACACTTGCAAACGTTCTGGTTACATCATCCTGCAAATAACCATAAATACGCTCATAACGCAAGTCAAGCGCTGGCGCCAAACACAGCACAAAAGCCTGCCACTCAAAATCGCTCAATTTGAAAATCGTTTGTACAGCCTTAAGGCGCAAAACCACACTGCTGGCCTCGGCTTCATTTTCCAGCGCCCGCATTGTTTCCAACGCTGATGCTGCCATCTCTTCAAGCTGTTTGGCTTCATCTTCGGGCAGCTCAACCCCGGTACCCCATTGTGTTCCCGCACCGCGGCGCACCATTTCCAGCGCCTTGGCATCGGACACATATAACCCCCGGAAACGATCAGCTGGATCTTGCCCTGCCATCTGCCAGCGGCGCACATTCTGTTCCAGGCGTGCATCCAGCCAGGAAAGTACCGCTTGCAAATAAGATCGTTCCAAATTGATCGTGCCAGACATTTTTGTTTCACTCCATTTTGATAAATGTATTATAAGCTATATTTGACTATTTTAGTCCAAATTCATGCTTGTTAACCCTAATCGCTGCTTTACACTTAATACAAAATCATCCATTGGCATCTGACTGTTATTTCCGCCGTCCGTTTTAATGATCTCAAACCGCAGTTGCTTGTTTTGCCCATTATTGTCAAATGCAACCCGCCCCAAACAGGGCAATTCCAGGTCGGCTTCCTTTATCACATCCCGCACCGCTTCGCGCTGCAAACTTAAGGAATCAATCTTCACACTATCGATAGAAACACTCGTCAGGTCCAGATCCAACTTGCCGGACTCCTCAATCGCATATTCCAGCAGCTTCACGGCTGCATAGCTTTGAGCGGAATAGAGAGAATTGACCTCTTTCGGACAACTTCCATTACTCATCTGCTGCCGCAGCACATACACACGCTCTGCCTGTCCCAACTCCAGAAATTCCTGGCTGGTAAAGCCCCCTGCCATGCCAACCAAAATGGGCATCGAAAGCGGATCCAGCAAACTTGTAAAGGTATCTACTATTTTCTGAGAAACAACCGGATTGCTGCTGATCAGGAATACCATCTGCGCATCCTGATTGATCACTTCATTCACAAGAAGGCGCAAGCCAAACTCGTCCGGATCATATGTATCAAACTTTTCATACACGACGATCTCAAATTCCTGCTCCAACGCGGCCGTTGCTGTGGCTACAGCTGCGCTTTCACCATAGGTATTTTGTTCATAGAATACGGCTACGCGCACTTCTGGCGAAAATCCATCCTCCAGACCGCTGCCCAGCACTTGCTTGGTCAGTACACTTCCAATGATGTAATCAGCATAGGCCGAATCGGACGCGCTCAACTGGAACGCCCACAAATTTGTGGTTGGCAGCAAATTGTCCCCACTCGCGCTCGGTACGATCATCGGCACATTGAAGAAATTCGCCAATGCAGCTGCCCGTGTAGTGGCCTCGTTTGTCGTCCCCCCCATGATTGCCAGCACAGGGTCAACCTTTGGATCCTCCTGCCCTTCCACCATATTGCGCACAGCCATCTGCACATCATCCTGACGGTTGCCTTCGCCAAAACTGTACGCAGTAAATCCGGCGCTCTCATTCGCCAGGTCAAATCCCGCATACTGCTCCTGCGCCAGCAGGGAAGCCGTTTTCCAGTCAATCTCCCCCTTGCTAGCGTTCGCCTCCCACAGTCCACCTACCGGCACCTGCGCCGTCTCGCTGCGTTTGCAGCCAGAGAGGAAGAGGAGGATTGCCAGTGTCATTATGCTGAATTTTCTAATATTTTTGCTTCGCATCGTCACTAATCACGCCCTTATCATCTAGCTTTCCTAACACTCTTTATCTCAAGGAAAAAGGTTTTTCTTCCATCCCAAATATCCATCACCTCTAATCATTATGTGATATTGAACGCCATCATTGATTCATGTTCCCCAATTAGGTCCAGTATTAATCTTTTCGTCCTCATCGCCCCCCCCATCCTTATCATACACACGGGCAACTCCCCAACAATGACATCTCCCCTTCACATTCCAAGTAGGTTTGATTATAACCAGCAGCAGTACCATCAGCTTTATTGCCACCGTTAGCTGGATATTCAATATATACGAGATAACCGCTGTTTGTTACTGCAAATTCATTTCCATCTTCATCCATAATTTTCACACCAGCTGTATATTGTTCTGGGGTAAACTCAAGCCATTTGTATACTGAGAAATTCGCTGATGAAGGCCAACCCAATGTTCCTTTCTCGAATGGATATTCTGAATTGCTCGTATAGCCTAACTCATACGTTCGGCTGCTATCATTCGTCAAGAATTTCCATCGAAAGTTTGCCTGTTCGTTTGTAATTTGCACCCGATATTTACACCCGCCCATGGATGTTGCATTTCCACTTGTTACCGCAACGTTGCAATTTGGGGTGGAAATCAAAATCAATAGTTATATATCCCTCAACTTCTGCAGTAATTCCTTTCTCTGCGCCAACTTCAAAGTTGAGAGAATATTCTCTATCAACATATGCTACGTCTACACCGTCATTAGGCCAGCCATAAGTCCCGCAATTTCCACTACTGCCCATCCAAATACATGATATGGTTTCTTCTGGAAAATCTCGATCTGCTCCACTGGCAAAGCTTTTGAGTTCAACTGGGATTGCCACAATGTTCAGATCTACCGCATTCACCAAATTGTCAGCAAAATAGGCATTATTTTCATATCGCACTCTGTATTTCCTGTCTACAACTTCTGCGTCTGGAATTTCGCACTGAATGGTTGTAGGATTTATTTTTGAACAAGTCAATGTCACTTGAGGACTTGTTGGATTCCACATAACTTCTAAATCATTATTCCAGGTTGTTAACCCATCAACCTGATAATGTCGCATCACTGAAAACTAAATTCAATTTGGGATCTGTCAGTGCATAATAATTTTCTTCACTGCCACTAACTACTTAGTTCCGCCAACAATGGAGGTGGCAATACTCACAGAACGCTTGGCAATATCAGCAGTCTGATTGATACTGGCTGAAGTCCCATCAACCTGCAGAGTCCACAGAAATATCAAATGAGATTCGTTGAATTGGGAGCAACATCATCAATGTTGATTAGGAATGAACTACAAATCCGCTTTCCAGTTGAATCAGTCGGATTGACTTTTCCAAGTTCAAGGGCACAATCGCAACCCCGCCACTGACTGCGGTCCAGTATATTCATCAGCACAATCATCAAAATCATTCTTTACTGCGGTATCAAAGCCATTTGGCCATTCCATGAACAAGCCTGATCATCCGAAGTCGGTTGAGCATCTAGCTGGCATAGCAAATTCCGTGAAATCAACATTTTTCACCAACCAAAATGTTGCATCGTATTGTTTGTTACTAGGGACATTGTTGCCTAAAGCACCAGGGACCCGGTTGCACCAGAAGCTAAATCCGCAATGATTTGCTCAGTCGTTACCCGTATCTGTATAAATACTCACCTCTGGTTCGAGCGTCACTTCCTTCTGAATAATCTCAAAACCCTTTTTGAGCCACCTTGATCATCGAAGGTAATAAAATCAACATCCGATGGATAGACAAACTCAATGATCTATCAGTCATTGATCCAATTCTTGCACCGCAATTTCGCATCAATTCCCATATTCCCGCCACGGGATATCGGGCAAAGTCATCGTGCCGTTGTCAAGTTCAGTGTTTTCATCCGGATAATATACGGCACAATCCTGGGTGTTATTAAGGTCAAATTTGATAACCTGGCCTCCGACAAAGACGACATTCAAAAGCAGTGCAATTTGTTCCAGCTACATTTGGATTGCAATTCTAAAACTTCATGTGGACTGGAATAAATTCATAGATTTCCCATGGCGAATTATCAGCGAGAGGCGTATATGTTCGGGGGAACAGGAGCAGGTATAACGGGTGTCTCCCAATCGATTTGTATCTGTCCATTGTACAGTATATACTGCGCTGGAATTTGATTTTTTCATAATTCGCATCCCCTTCAAAAAACAAATTTCACATCATAGATTCCTGCATGCCTGAAGAACACCTTGACAGCGAATCAGTTCCCGGAGTCGACGCTTTGCGGCATCATCAATCCCCACCCACCACTCTGCAATCATTTGTTGTAACTCCATCGCCATCAGGGATAACATCAAGCAAAGTGCTGATATCGGCCACCCCGTCCACAGACATATACACAACTGCTCCCCCTGGCGGGTACGCATCTGGCACAAGTGGATCATCAGGGGATTCACTTTCCCGAACAAAGGTATTTCCTTGTTGTAAATCAATCGTTTCGCCTACAAAAAGATCGTTCTTAAAATCATCATCTACAATAATCTCGGTAACGGTTTTTACGGTAACCGAAATACTTTTCCCACCAACATAATTAAAATCATAAGCTGTATTGAATGTTCCCATCCACATTTATCGTAATGTCTTTACATTCCAATCGCCATTTATCTGTTGCGGCCCACGAGCAGTTATCAGCCCATTGTTCTACCACAGCCCCATGTTGGTATTCAGAGAGTGAAAATATTAGCCTGTCTATCTTCTGGTTCTGGGTAAGTAGCGTATAGAGGTAGTTCCTGACCGTTGACGACCAGTTTTGCATTGAAGTTCAAAGCGCTATTAGTCCGACCAGCAATTTCACAAGCAGCACTATTGCAAGCAGCCAATCCAGCTGGTCTTAATACAATACTGCCCTGCTTTACTGTAAATTGATTATCCTCATCATCCAGCAAAGTTAATTCGTATGCCCCATCCAAATGGGAATAAGAAATCAACATTTGGTATTTTTTTGCAGCTTGCAAATTTGGAATATAATTTCGGCGTGCCCTTGATTAATTCCTAATCTGTGGATCCCCAACGATATTAACGGTCGCAGGCAATGTCCTGATACACTCATCAAGCTGGACCTCGTCATTGATAATCGGACAATACCTCGCTACCACCTGACCTTTGTCATCATCTACTTCTAACGGCCCTCTCGTAGCTGTAATTGTCACCTCAATAAACAATCCCTCTCCAACTTTCAAGTCAGCTTGATCCAAAGGCTTTAGCTCAGTTGGAATATAAGCACCGGTTCCGTCAGCTGCAACGTAATATTCATAAAACCTGGGGGCCAGGGTTACAGTATTCGCCTGAACAATAATATCCTGCTTGGTGTAAGGCTCTGAATCTCCACCCAGGTAGATATCATCCCCTGAATATCTGGCAACAATTGATTTCCTGTTTCCATCATCCGGATCACCAGGAGCATTGAAGGTAAAACCATCAGCACAATATTTCAACGGCAAATCAATAATACAGGTGGCATAACCATCCGAAACCGTTACTGTTCCAGTTGGATATGGCGAAGGTGGCAGAAATTCGCCTGGATTATCTGGATCAGGTAACTCTGGGTCTGTTAACTCAACAAATACATTTACCGTATCGCCAACATAGAAGAAACCGGAATGGTCTCGAATATCGGTAATTACAACATTTAAAGGCTTAAGTGCCGGATCAACCACCACTTCAATGATCTTTGAAGAAGACAGATCACCATTCCAGGCCGTCAGTAGAATATTTTTCGTCTTGTCGATACTGATCGTCTTAAATCCTTGTGCATTCAAATAATCCGCAATGATCTCTTCCCCACTGGAAATCTGAATACGTGTCCACTCACCCGATACTGACCAGGCAAATTCTGAATCGCCCGCTCCCGTCATTGTGGAAGGCGACGCAGTAAAGAATTCGATCTTTGGTGCTTCAGGCGGCTCGCCGTCAAACACCTTGATCGGCAACATATAAATACCTTGCAGTTCCCCGCTCTGCGCTGTCATCACAAAATTCATCGATTCCTGCGGGAAGGCTGGCTGGCTACCCCGTGCAGGTAAAGCATCAGCAAACGGGGCGATTTCCAGCGATTCCACGCCGTCAACATTCCATTCAAGGACAACCTGCTCACCCTTTTGTAATTCCTCACGCACATTGGGATTAAACACCACCCGGTACCCTGTCTCACTGTTCGGGTCAGCTACCAATTCCACAAACTTAACCGGGAAGCCTGGGTCTGGTGCGGTTGTCTTTGACATCAGCGCCTTTCCTGCACCTTCCACACTCGCTGTTGTCTCATCCTCGGCTTCCGCTGTGACCGTTCCTTCATCAGGCCGCACCCATACTGTATAGGAATTAATATCAATAAATGGCGGTACCACGTTCACAAAATAACTTTGTAGTTCGCTACCACTGGCATTGCGTGCTTCCAGCGTCACCAGAGCATCCTTCTCCAGAATCACTTCCTGTTCACCGCTGAATTCCTCAGTTGTTAATGGATAAACGACTTCATCAATTGTCAAAAAAGCCTCATCAGCTTCTTTTACTGACCAGCGAACATTGATCGGCTTGCCCTTGGCAATCGTCGTCTCATCCACTTCAAATACATTCACCTGCGGCGTCGGCGGCACCACAAGCACCGTCACGATTTCTTTCTGGTCCAACCCGAACAATCCCGACAGCCAGTTCCCAGACACCAACTCGTAAGTCGTCGATTCCTCGGGCGCTACCGTCCTTGAGAACTGCCCCCGGTTGATCGGTTCGTCAACATTCGAAATGCTCAACCTCGTTGCAAAGGGCGAAACATCCCACAGCAGCTTGGTCGTGTCGCCCAGCTCGATCACATCCTTCCCCGCCGCCACATCAAATGATCGAATATTTGGCTGCAAGGCAAAGAAGGCCGCGATTGCAAAAACAGCAATCGAAAGCATAATGCTCCACCAGCCAAAGAGCGGTACACTGGTTGCCGAACCGCTCAACACCTGTGGTGCCCCTGGATTTTGGGGAATACTGACATTTGTAGTGTAGTGGTAACGCTTGTTTCGAAATGCAAACATCGGATTCTTGGTCGGCGTAATCTGGATCGGCACATCGGCTGATTCTCCCGCTGCCAGTTTTGTCGTCGCCTGACGCGTGAGCTGACATTCCTCATCAATACAAAAATCGAAGGTGCAGCCGTTTTCATCATCCATTGCCATTAGACTGAAATCAGCTGGCCCATTGCTCATATTGGTGATGGGCAGATACGTCATCCCGCTCTTTTTGCGCCAACGGATTCGCTAATTCTTTGGCGAGAGATTTCCGAGAGCGTATTCATAATACGGGTGAATGGTCAACGACAACTCGGCACCACCCCGCTGACCGCCATAATTCGGTGAGTGAACAATCACCTCGATGGGGTGTGTGCCGGCATGGCTTGAAGGATCCCGCGGTGGTGTGATCTGAATTTCCACATTGCGGCGCTGGCCTTCATTCAGATTGATCGTATCCGGACTGATCTCAACCCACTCAGCAGGACAACCTTTCACCGTCACATAGAAACTGGCTACAATCGGCCCGGCATTGACCACCTCAAATTCATAAACAGCAGTCTGTTCCACATCGATTTCAGCTTCTCCAGTAAAGACATTCAACAGAATGGTATTTTCCCCTTCATTCGCAGCATACTGCGCCGCAGCTTTCTCATTTATTGGCCGCATCAAAACGCGCAGGGCGGTCCCATTGCGCTGGAAAAATAATACATGATTGCCAATTTCCACCTGCTGGAAATCCTTCAACAGCAACAGGTGTCTCCCCCACAGATGCGCCATCAACAAGAATCAATGCCCCTGGTTCCATTGGGATCAAACGGCAGTACTCACCATCGACTAACTGCAGTAGCATGAAAAGGCAGTACGTCGGAGCCAGCCAGGACAATATCATTGTCCACATGGCTGCCAATGCTCACTACAGGCTGCTCAAAATCATGTTCCTGGGCAATCGTTGAATTTTTCGAGAAGTTAAATTCTGTCATAGTGCCACTCTTTTCTTAGCCTTGTCCCGCCAGGGATAATTATCCCCAAATCAATGGGATCAACGAAATCACTCCAAATATTGCCAGCAACATAACCAGCACACCACATGCGCCAGGCAACAGGTAACGCCACCCCCCAATAGGTTTAAAAGAAACAAGCCCGCTCTTGGCAACCGGTTTTGCGCTGCCAAACCGGTCATCCATTGGGATGAGTTGAGACCAAACGGTATAAGAAAAACTCCCTGTCGGGTACCGTCTCTTCGATTTTCCAATTTTTAACGAGATCTTTTGCGTTTCTCCGGGGCCTGTTTCCACAGATTGCACAATGACTGCGCCATTCTCTGACTTTCGGAGAATTTCTTTACCCTGTGCTCTATGCTTGTGGCCTCAACTTGAGCATCGCTTTCAAAAGCATCCTGTCCATTGACCGTCGCGGAACTACCCTGAGTGTTGTTCCCATCTGCTTTTACACCCAGTTTTCCACTGGACTGCTTAAGGGAATCCATTTTTCGCTGTGCAGCTTTCGGTGCCTGGGTTGCCTTGGCTGTCTTGGCTTGCATATCTCGGGCGGCATCGGCCTGAGATTTCAAACCATCTCCCATTTTCCCAGGGAGTATACTGCCCAATGTTCCAATCAGGCTGGCGGCTGCACCGGTCTTCGCCGCTACGGCTTGACCTGTCTTGACAGCATCACCAGATTTTTTACCAGCCTTCCTCAATTTTTTAGCCTTGCTTGATTTTGCTTGAACCGCTTCCAAATCTCCTTCAATCTTCTCTTCAACCAATTCTTCCACCGGAGCAAGAGGAATTTGATTATATAAAAAGCTGAAAGTCAATTCCGGTTCTGTCAATTCTGCCCAAAGGTAATACTTGCTTTGGCAATTTCCAGTATTGACCAGAGCTATACTATGCTCTCGATCGGCCTTTACCCGAAGCGTCTTAACGAGTAAAACAACCAGCAAAACCCCCACGCCCAAAATTACCAATGTTGCGCCAGCAGAAATCAGAACCTTTAATAATATTGGTAGTAAGTCAGTCACAAAATTTGGCATCATCACTCCTCATCCCAAAAGTCATCAGATGGACTGCGCACCACCCTGGGTTTCGGGGCTGCCTGGGAGGTAGACTTTACATCATTTTCCGTGGAGGGCGTTTGCACCGCTTCTTCTTGAGCTTTTTCCTCACTAGCTTGCTGCTGGGGTGGTGGCGGCGGAGGTGATGCCTGAACAGGCACTTTTGGAGGTGTTTTCGGTTCTATCGGTCTTGAGTTTTCGGGAGTTATATCTTGAGGTGGTGCCGGCCTGGATACAACAATGGATGGCGGGCTAACAGACTCAACCGGCGCATTGGAAACAGGAAGCGTTTGCACGGCAGGCACAGAGACAGGAGTTAAAGGCTCAATCTCCTCGCCTATTGGGGAGGGAACTTGTTCAGCCATCATAGGAACAGAAGCCTGGACAGGTACCGTGACCGGCGCTTCTGCAATCTGTTCCGCTTCAATTGGTTCCTCACGAGCCATATCATCAAAAATTTTCACAGAATGTTCAAGCACCGGGGCAACATATATTCCTTGCCGGATAACCACCTGTTCACCCGGATAACTGGTTGGAGAAGAAACCATCACAACCAACTCCTGTGCCCCGGCCGCAGGATACAACTTGCGATGAAACAATTGCACTCTCACATCTTCCTGGGCGCCTGGATACAAAAGCGGCACAGGGTCAACCTGCATACAATCTACTGGAAATCCTTGTAACAACACTTCGAATTGGCATGCAGATTCCAATCCCGTATTCTTGAGGGATAAAACGCCTGTTGTCGCACTCTCCGAACGCAAGGTGGCGTCGGAGAATGACAACATAGCCTAAATTGAATTCGAATCAGTGACAGTCCTGGCGGCAAAAGGTAATGTGAACTGAAGTCGATATTCCCCAAGAATAATTTCACTGCCATTGCTGATATGTGTCATTGCGTATGGGGGCAGAACAGCCTGACTTTGGTTTTGCCAGACAACGACTTCGCCGCCCACATTTAAGACCTTGCAAGTGGAAGGATTATCTTGTAAATAATGGAGTTGCAATTGTACTGGGGATAATTGCTGAGAAGTTAAATATCACATCATTGCCAGGTGCGCTGCCAATGCGAATAACCGCCTTCTCAATTTCTACTGACTTCTTCCATCCGTTTTGTTCAATGATCGTCAGTTCCATGTATTTTCCTTGCCGCCAATAATGATCAAATTCCCGCCAACCACATTAATGGGTTAAACAAAAACCTAACACCTGTAATTGTTTTGCCGCAATTTCGGCGAAAATGAAACGATAATGTTCAGGTATCTATATATTCTAAGGAAATAAGTTGGAACAGGGAATAAACAACCAATAAAATCTTCCACTTCTTCCTATTACCAGTATATCGTCCATATATATTATAGGTATATTAATAAAATATGCAAGCGTTTTTCATGGCAATTTGGACAATTGGTGTCATATTACTTCAAAAAAAACAGTAATTCAACAGAAATGGCATGTACCCCACCTTCAAGTTTGCTAAACGCTTACATATTTTCAATATTTCAGCAGTATAATTCAAACTGCAATAATCATACCACTGAGGAGTCACCATGACCATAAACTGTCACAAATGCAATTCATTTCGCACATGAAAATCACCAGAACACACTGAATGAATTGAATGAACTTGTAAAAATCCCTTCTGTATCTACAAACCCTGAACATGCGGCAGATATGCACAAAGCGGCCCAATGGCTGAAAAACAAATTGTCAACCTTGGGTTTTTCCTCGCAGGTTTTCAAAACAGACAAACACCCCATTGTTTTCGCTGAATACAAATTTGCCCCAGACGCTCCTACAATTCTTGTCTATGGACACTACGATGTTCAGCCACCCGATCCGCTGGACTTATGGGAAACGGGGCCTTTCACACCTGAAATTCGTGGAGAATTCCTGTATGGACGCGGCACTTCGGACATGAAAGGCCAGGTCATTGCCAGTATTCAATGCTGTCGAATCCCTGCTCAAATTTGACAACTTGAAAGTCAATGTCAAATTTATGATCGAAGGCGAAGAGGAAATCGGCTCACCCAGCCTGAAAAAATTTCTGAAAGAAAACAAGAACCTTCTTTCCGCAGACATTGCCCTCAATCCTGATACGGGCATGATCTCTCCCGATGTGCCAACCATCACCCTGGGACTAGCGCGGCGTTGCCCATTTTGAACTGAACATTTATGGCCCCAACCGCGATTTGCACTCAGGTATGTTTGGCGGCGTGGTTCACAACCCCGCCCAGGTCATGTGTGATGTCCTTTCTGGCATGCACAACGCTGATGGTAGTGTTGCCTTGCCCGGATTTTACGACAGCGTCCGGGCACTGCCGAAAGACGATAGGGAAGAACTTGCCCGCTTGCCGATGAATGACAATACTTATATCGAGCAAACAGGCGTACCCAAATTATGGGGAGAATCAGAATTCACTGCGCCACGAAAGAATTGGTGCGCGTCCCACGCTGGAAATCAATGGTATGTATTCGGGCTATCTTGGTGAAGGCTCTAAAACGATCATACCGTCCTTTGCCCACGGCAAAGTGTCCCTGCGCCTCGTTCCGAACCAGGATCCCACTGAAGTAAAGCAACAAATCCTCGAATACCTGGAAGCGAAGATTCCTGATACCGTCACCTGGGATATCAAAGGCCCGCGGGGCGCATCTGCATCCATTGTCGATCGCAACCTGCCTGCCACCGTTGCCCTCAGAGACGCACTTGAGACCGTTTGGGGCAAAGCCCCGGTCTACAAGCTTGAAGGCGGTAGTGTCCCCGTGGTGGGAAGCATGGAAACGATCCTCGGCATGAAATCTGTCCTCACTGGATTTGGACTCCCCGGCGACAATATCCATTCTCCAAATGAAAGACTGCATCTCCCTACCTGGAAAAACGGGATCGACACGCTGATTCACTTTTTCACAAATATGACAAAAATATAGGTTGAAAGAAAAATGGAAAAACTAAAAATGCCGTCCTATGGCGGCCAGGCTTTACTAGAAGGTATATTAATGCGCGGTGCGAATTACGTCGCCGCCGCATTTCGGCTGCCTGACGGCAGCATTGATATCGTTTCAGAAAAATTATCCGGTATCTACAACAGCAAAATCAGAAAAATTCCCTTCCTGCGTGGGTTAATCGTCCTCTGGGACGCCCTTGTGCTGGGGACAAGATTCCTGACCCTTTCAGCAAATGCACAAACTGGCGAGGACGAGAAAATTGAAGGTCCGACCCTCTATCTCACCCTGCTTGCATCTCTTGCTCTGGCTGTAGTGCTTTTCTTTATTACTCCAGCTGCGCTGGGTCAATGGCTGGGCAAACTACTCGATCTCTCTGCCTGGCTCAGCAATCTTATTGAGGGAATTGTTCGTCTCGTCTTCACTGTGATCTACGTTGTCGTCATTGGAAAAATGGACGAGATTGACCGGGTTTTCGGCTATCACGGCGCAGAGCATAAAACGATCAATGCCTTTGAAGCTGGTGCGGATCTGACTCCTGAAAATGTGCAAACATATTCCCGTGAACATCCGCGCTGTGGTACCGCATTCCTGCTCACCCTCATCCTGATTTCATTGCTCTTCTTTTCTGCTCTGGGACCATTGAGCTGGTTCTGGCGGCTCGCCACGCGAATTCTCTTTTTGCCTCTGCTGGCGTGCATATCCTATGAATACATCAGATGGACCGGCAATCACCTTGAATCAGGAATAGTGCGGTTCATGATCCGTCCCAATCTCGCCCTGCAAAGGCTGGTTACCAGAGAACCAACCCTTGAAATGCTGGAAATCTCAATTGCCGCCTTCAATACCATGTATGCCTTGGAGAACCCGGAGTAAATATCCGCTTTTGTTTGCCCACATTTAGCTTGACACACCTTTGCGTCAGGCTATACTGGTATGTAGAGCGGGAGGCATTCTCATGGAAAAATTGAAATACGTTCTGTTTGGCTTGGCTTGTGGTTTATTAGCATCCGCGTTGATCCTCCTCATATCTACGCCGCCGCGGGGTGTCCCGATTCAACTTGCCCCGCCGCCCACCCCGTCTCCATTGTTTGTTGACGTATCTGGAGCAGTACACGAGCCTGGTGTATACGAATTAGCACTGGATGCCCGCGTGCAAGATGCCGTACAAATCGCCGGGGGATTGCTGCCTGATGCAAACGAATCTGCTGTAAATATGGCAGCCAAAGTCATGGATGGGCAAAAGATCATTATCCCTCTTGAGGGCGAACAACTTCCTGCCATAAAATCAAACCCGCTGGAAGAACTATCAGTGTCTGCATCAGTCAGCGACATTCAACCTATCAACATCAACACAGCCACGCAAGAAGAACTTGAAACCTTGCCTGGCATTGGTCCTTCAAAAGCGGCAGCCATCATTGAATACCGTTCAACCAACGGGCCATTCAACTCACTGGAAGACATCCTTGAAGTCTCCGGGATTGGCGAGAAAACCCTTGATGGGTTTAAGGATTTGATTGTCATACAATAAAAAACGAAGGCAAAACGCCTGATCATCAAGAAAGGTATAATAACTACTATGGATACAAAACAAAAACTTGAACTGGCCTTAAAAGACGCTATGCGTTCTGGTGACAAAACTGCCAAAAACGTCATCCGTCTGGTATTGTCCAACCTTAAACTGGTAGAAGTGGATCGTGGTGATCAAGACGAAAGCGGTGTTATCGCATTGATCCAAAAAGAGATTAAAATGCGCCAGGAATCCATCAAGGAAGCCGAAAAAGGCGAACGCGCTGATATCATCGAGAAAAACCAGACTGAGATCGAATATTTAAAAGCCTTCCTTCCCGCACAAATGACAGAAGATGAAGTGCGTCAGATCATTCAGGAGGTTGTAACCGAAGTTGGCGCTACCACGATGAAAGACATGGGATCTGTTATGCAAGGTGCCGCTGAACGCATCCAGGGCAGAGCGTCCAACAAACTCATCAGCCAAATCGCCAGAGAGCTACTTTCCTGACAAGGTGACTGAATTGCCAAAAAAGAGGTTGCGTTATATTAAACTGCTTGAAAATAAAAAAACCGCTCAACTTGTAATTCTTGCAATCACAGGGATTCTTTCGATTGTCATTCTGGTGAGACCCTTTTCCGCAAGCGCTTCGAATGGCGCATATATCGTCGGGGAGGTGTCTCCTCAAGACATACAAGCACCGCAAACATTGTCTTATGTTTCCGAAGTATTGACTGAACAAGCGCGCAAGGAAGTCGAGGCAAACATTGCCCCTATTTACCTGCCCGCAGATCCGAGTATCACCAGGAAACAAATCGCCAATCTGCAGAGTGCAATCAACTATATTAACGTCATTCGCGACGATACCTACGCTTCACAAGCACAAAAACTTTCTGATCTTGGACAACTTTCCGGCATCAACCTTCAGGAGCAGATGGCAGAAACTATCCTCAATCTGGATCAAGATCGCTGGATAGAAACCCAGCAAGAAGCGCTTTCAGTTCTTGGAAACCGCGATGCGCAACACGATAAAAGACGATCAGGTTTACGAAGTGCGACGCTCGGTGCCTACACTCATCAACTTCAACCTTCCTGAAACCCAGGCTCTGATTACCGAAGAGCTTGTCAAACCTTTTATCACCGCCACAAGCTTATACAGCGAAGAGCTAACCCTCCAGGCTATTGAAAACGCACAAAGTGAAATCACCGAAGTCACCAGAAAATTCATCGCTGGTGAAGCTATCGTAAGCCGCGGCCAAATCATTTCCCCGCTCGTTCGTGAAGCACTGGAAGAATTTGGCCTTATCCAGACTCAGACGAGAGGGGTTAACTTAATCGCTGCCATTGCGCTTATCGCGTTAACAATAGCCGTAACGGTTTTTTATTTTTCGCGCATGTCTCCGCCATTCACCGAAGAAGTGAACAGCCAGATGTTAATCGCCATCAGTTTTGTTATCTTCCTGTTTGGTGCGCAGACCCTCATTCCCAATCGAACGGTTATCCCGTACATTTATCCACTCCCTGCATTTGGCCTCACGGTTGCCAGTCTCTTCCCATCAGGACTTGGGAATCATCCTCTCCATTCTGCTCAGCATCCTCTCAGCTTTTGGTGCGCCATATAGTCTTGATCTCACCATGTTCTACATGCTCGCCAGTCTGATTGGCATTATGATTCTTGGCAAAGGCCGCAGAATTTCCACTTTTTTCTGGGCAGGTCTCGGCATTGGTATTGCAGGCGCCGCTGTGGTCTTGGCATACCGCATCCCAACTTTAACCACGGACTGGCTCGGCATCATTACCTTGATCGGTGCAGCATTCTTCAATGGATTTGCCTCTGCCGGTCTCACCCTTTTGCTCCAGTTCGTATTATCTCAAACCTTGGGGATCACAACCTCACTCCAATTGCTCGATCTCTCTCGCCCGGATCACCCCCTCCTGCAAATGATCTTGCAAAATGCGCCGGGAACCTACCAGCACAGCCTTCAAGTTGCCAATCTTGCCGAACAGGCAGCAAAAGCCATAGGTGCGGATGCCCTCCTGGTTCGTGTTGGAGCACTGCACCACGATGCTGGGAAAGCATTAAATCCGCTATTTTTTATTGAAAACCAGGTTGGAGGGAAACTCAACCCACATAACGACATAGCTCCCCTCGAAAGTTCGAAAACGATTATTGCTCATGTGACAGATGGAGTTAAACTGGCAAGGAAATACCGCTTACCAGAAAGAATTCAGGATTTCATCCGCGAACACCATGGAACGATGGTCACTCGCTATCAATACAATCAGGCAACCAGACTGGCCGCAAACGATGAAGAAATTGACATCGATCTGTTTCGCTATCCTGGCCCCAAACCTGGCTCACCAGAAACAGCCCTCCTCATGCTGGCTGATGGCTGTGAAGCGCGTGCCAGGGCAGAAGTTCCCAAAAACGATGAAGAAATTCGAAATTTGGTAAAGAGTTATATTGAATATATCCAGCATGAGGAACAGCTTGACAACACTTCGTTAACGCTGAAACAATTGAATCTTGTCGCCGAATCATTCATCACAACACTTCGTAATACCTACCACCCCAGGATAAAATACCCTGAACCCAAATCAAGACAAACGGCCACTGAGAAAATGGATATCCTTGTATGATCAATATCATTATTGCAGAAGCTTACAAGGACAAAATTGCGGAGAATTTTCTTGAAGAAATCGCATCATCGGTTTTGCACCACCAGGAAATCTCCCCCGATGTCAGCTCTTTCAATTGTTATTGACAATAACGAAAAACTCCGCGAATTGAATAAGCAATTCCGTGGCATTGACGCCCCCACCGATGTGCTTTCCTTCCCTTCCGGCGAAATCGATCCAGAAACCGGGGAAACCTATCTTGGTGACATCATCATCTCTTGGGAAAAAGTACAGTCACAGGCGCTACAGCAAACCATTGAATGCGAAATGCGCCTTATGGTAGTCCACGGCATTTTGCATTTGTTGGGCTACGATCATGCCACAGATACTGAGCAAAAACGAAATGTGGGACTATTCAGGATCAAATCCTGTAACCGTTCGGCTGCTCATCTCCCCCATAGTCACCCCAAATTCCTATGTTGCCCTTCCTCCGCTCCCGCATCAAATCTTTTGGACATGCCTTTTCTGGTCTTTGGTACGTCCTCAAAACGCAGAAGAATGCCTGGCTGCACGCCATTGCCACCGGCCTTGTCGTAGTTCTGGCCTTGTGGCTGCAATTGCATCCCCATGAATGGGCTATCCTTTTCCTGGCAATTGGGTCTGTTTGGACAGCTGAATTCATCAATACCGCGCTGGAGGCCATTGTTGATCTCGCCAGCCCGGAACATCATCCGCTCGCCAAAGTTGGCAAAGATGTTGGTGCCGCTGCCGTTCTCATCTCCTCATTCTTTGCGGCACTCATTGGACTGTTGTTGCTTTTCATTCCTGCCATCAACCGCTTGTTTGGTGCTTAGTGCTTCGTTCAGACAATACCATTTTTACAGCCAAACGATATATTAACAACAAAAAACTGCGCGCGCCGTTGGCTACACGCAGTATTTCTCTGTCTTGATTATTGTCTCTATCCTTACAAATATTCTCTCAAGCTATGTTCAACGGCATATGCTGCTGCCTCTGCGCGATTGCTGACCCCCAATTTTGAGAGAATACTGCTCACATAGTTGCGAACCGTACCCTCGCCCAGATATAATGCCTTGGCAATTTCCCGATTCGTCTTTCCTTCGGACACCAGCAAAAGCACATGCTTCTCCTGTTGACTCAAGTTTACAAATGCAGACGCCTCTTCTTCCTTGACGGCGCGGCGTACTTCCTGAAAAACACGTTGTGTTACTGCAGGATCCAGGAGCGCCTCACCTCGCCCCACTGCCTCAATCGCCCGAATCAGTCCATCACCTCCAATTTGCTTTAGCACATAACCAGATGCGCCTGCTCGAATCGCAGAAAACAACATCTCATCTTCAGCATAAGAGGTCAGAATGATCACACGCACATCAGGATATTTCTGGGTGATCTCTTCACAGACTTCAACCCCTGAAACCCCGGGCAGGCGGATATCCAGCAATACAATATCAGGTTTGATCGCCTCAACCATCTCCATAGTTTCCTTTGAGTTGGCGGCTTCTCCCACAACTTCAAATTGCGGATGGTGCTCCAATAAAGCCCGCAAACCCAGGCGGACAACTTCGTGATCATCGACCAGCAATAATCGCTGTTTGGTCATTTTGGTTCCTCCACACATATCTTAAATTCCCCTCTATTGTACCCCAGTGTATAATCCTTGAAGAAGCGATTATCTTCCCACAAAACCAGCTTTCTCTTATCAATCCGCGAGAACATGATGATCAAAACCCCTTATTTCACTCAACTCCAGGCATCTCATCAATATCAGGGAAAAACAAATAATTGCGGCCCATACTGCGCCGCAATTACTGCCAAAGCTCTTGGTTTTCAAAATGCTGATGGTTTGAAATTTACCAACGCACTGCACACTTTCCGTTGGAAAGGGATTATGCCTATCTTTCAACGTGTCCCCAAATCCGCCACAATGCCGTGGGGCACCACATACCTGTTGCAATTACTGAAACTGAATTCCCACTGGAAACCTTTTGCAACCGAATATGATTTGTTGAGCAATTTGACAAACGATAATGTGCAAATCGTCATCATCGGTGAATGGCGTCCCGTTTGGGCTCATTACATGGTCTTTGCTGCCTATGATGCTGTTAGGGGGTATGGATTCATTGATCCGGCGTACAAAGATTTAAAAATCCATTGGTATGAACCCGCTGAATTCTCAAAACTCTGGCGTCATTACGGGAAAATTTTGATCCGGGTATTTCCCGCCAGATTAATCTTTCAAAATCAAGGACACTGGACAGTGATCGGATCCCATCACATCGTCATGAATGATCACGTCCTTTACATTCTCCATCACACCTTTGGTAACCAGATAATAATCAAGTCGCCATCCTACATTTCGTGACCGTGCGCCAAAACGGTATGTCCACCACGAATACTGAACCTTTTCTGGATGCAGTTCCCGGAATGCATCAATAAAACCATGTTCCAGATAACGATCAATCCATTCGCGTTCAATTGGCATAAAACCCGAGTTCTTCTCGTTTGATTTTGGATTTGCCAGATCAATTTCCCGATGCGCAGTATTAAAATCACCGGTAATGATCACTTCATTCCCTGCTGCAATCAACTCATCACAATGCGACAGCAAAGCTTCGTAAAATCCAAGTTTATAATCCAGCCGTTCCTGGTCGCGTTGCCCATTTGGAAAATAAATATTGAACAAATAGAATTCCGGAAATTTTGTTACGATCGTACGCCCTTCACCAATAAATTTTTCCGCGCCAAATCCTGCCGTTACGCTTAGCGGCTCAGATTTTGAAAAAGTAGCTACCCCACTGTACCCTGCACGCTCGGCGGAATTCCAGAATTGATGGTACCCAGACACATGGGTTAACTCTTCTGAAACCTGTTCTTTGTATGCTTTCACCTCCTGCAAACACAAGACATCCGGTTCGGATTCACCAAACCAATCAAGAAAG
Source organism: uncultured Chloroflexia bacterium (assembly GCA_963753895.1). Lineage (GTDB taxonomy): Bacteria > Chloroflexota > Anaerolineae > Anaerolineales > Anaerolineaceae > SMBSF63. Next base: position 23,759 of record CAVWEE010000007.1, read on the forward strand.
CCTTTCTTCATTGCAGCACGAATTCCATTTACATTCCATGTAGTAATTTTCATTATTGATTTTCTTTCCTGTGGTAAACTTATTTTAAAGTCGAGGAGAACTTCATTTATGGAAACTAGACAATCCCTTACAGTTGTATACATTGAAGATGATCCAGAAATGATCAACCTGGTTACACTTATTCTAAGCCGTCGTGGGTTTTTGGTAAAGGGTGCCCACGGTGGGCGCGAAGGATTGGACCTCGTCAATGTTGAATTACCCGACTTGATCCTTCTTGACTTGATGATGCCCGACCTGGATGGCTGGGATTTGTACCAACAATTGAAAGCAAATGCCCAAACACGGGATATCCCGGTAATCGTCATCACGGCCAAATCCCAACCCATTGATCGTGTATTGGGACTGCATATTGCCAAAGTAGATGACTACATCAGCAAACCCTTTCACCCCGAAGATCTGCTTAACAGCATTGAAAAAGTGATCAACTCAAGGGAGAACAAAGGGTAAACCGCCTGGGTGAATGAAAAACAAAACCATCATTAATCAATCAAATTCAGATTGTCTGCCAATAACAGCAAAGTATTGCGACACATTTTTGTGTCGCTTTCGTGGTTTAATGATGCAAAAGAGCATCTTGCCCGATGAGGGCGTATTGCTGGTCGAATCTACCGAATCAAAATTAAATGCTTCCATACATATGCTGTTTATGAATTTTGATATCGCCGCTATCTGGATTAACGACGACCTTCAGGTTGTAGACACAGTTCTGGCAAAACGTTGGAAAGTGCAGTATTCTCCTCAATCGCCAGCCAGCTATATTCTCGAAACCCATCCTGCTCGATTATCCGATTTCCAGGTTGGGGATCAGTTACGGCTTGATGATGCGTAAACAAGTACTCCAGATCTGTATCTGCCTGCTCATTGTCGCTTCTCTCCCAATGGGCAATATTTACGCCCAGGAAACCCCGGAAGCTCCCACCTATGTTGTCCAGCCTGGCGATACGCTCGCCATCATTGCAGCCCGCTTTGGTGTTTCCGTCAACGACATCATCGCGGAAAATGGGATCGTGGATGCCAACACCATTTCCGTCAATGCAGAACTACGCATTCCTGGTCTGGAAGGCATCCAGGGACGGCTTACAACCAGCGTGGTACCTTTAGGCAGCAACTATCAACAAATCCTGAAAACCCGCCAATTGCCTGAAACGCAATTCATAAAACTCAATCGCATCACCAGCCCTGCGGAAATTGTGACGGGGGTCAGTCTATTAATGCCAGAGATTGAAGAAGATGAACTCCTTTCTCCATACCTCGCTGTAAAAGCGCATCAGACGACACTTGAAGCAGCTGTTGAATTAGACCAAAACCCCTGGTCTCTGCTCGCAGTCAATCATCAAAAAGGCAGTTGGGATATGCTCCCCACTGAACAAATCTTCTCTTCCTCTATAGCGGACAAAAACCCACTGTACCCTGTCTCTGCGTATATCACTGGATTGGAAATCACCCCCCTTCCGCTCAAACAGGGCCAGACCACTACTGTAAAAATCCAAACGGACCAGCCCATTTCGGTTACAGGCAGCCTGGCTGGACACACGCTGAATTTTTATCAAACAGCTTCCGGCGAATACGTCGCAATTCAAGGTATTAATGGCAGGGAAGAGCCCGGCCTGGCTGAATTTCAACTCAATATTCAGGGGCCAGACCAGGTTCATCAATGGCTATACGCAGTTTCTTCTGGTTCAAGCCGTCAATTTTGGCAAGCAAGCCAGCATTATTGTTGATCCCATGATGATTGACCCCGCGATCACGGAACCTGAAGAAGAATATGTCAACGCAATCATCACCCCCATCACCCCTATCCAGTATTGGGACGGCCCATTCTCGGCTCTCACAGATGAACCCTGCATCAATGCGCCGTATGGCACCAGCCGATCATACAACAATGGCGCATACTACAACTTTCCACACCGGCGTTGATTATGGAGTTTGTGCCCAAAACTTGAACATCTACGCCCCGGCCAACGGCGTGGTCATATTTGCCGGGCCGTGGAACGTGAGAGGTAATGCAACCATTATTGATCACGGCCAGGGAGTTTTCAGTGGTATTTATCACCAATCGGAAATCCTCGTTAACGCCGGCGAGCAAATCACACAGGGTTCACTCATCGGACAAATTGGCAACACAGGCCGCTCAACCGGACCGCATCTGCATTGGGATCTTTGGGTAGGCGGTGTGCAAATTAATCCACTCGATTGGCTAAATAACTCGTTTCCGTAACATCTGCAATCTTTCAATAAATTGAACCTACGGTATAATAATAAAGGGCAATTAACAAAATTCAAATAGCGAAATATTCGCTCAGGTAGTATTCTTATGTCAAAAAATAACAATCCACAAACAAACATCACCGAAGCATACTGGACATCATTCCAATTCTGCTGAAACAGATCTTCAATTCCTCTATAATCATTTACTTGAACGCGAAACACCGCTGACAACAAATGAGCTCATTGCGGCACTGGTCGAAGAAAGGATCAACTTGCGAACAAGAGAAATTTGAGGCGGAACGCGCCTCTGCCGCCGAGCTGTTCCTTCCTAAAAACAACTATCAAGTTGGGCAGGAACTTGCTTTCCCGGCCTTGGAGTATCAAAAAGGCAGCGTTACCGCTGTTCGTGCCGGAGTAAACCCGGCGATTGCCCCATTCAAAGTTATTGATGTTGCGTTGGAATCTGGTGAAACCCATAGCTTCGCATGCGACTTGGAAGATCATGTATTGAACGATCCGGCTTCCCCCATGGAAAACGATCCGCTTTACGATCCACAACAAGTTGTAGAAAATTTTGGAAAAGCCATAAGTGCCAGCATCTCTAAACCTCTGGCAGAAAATGAAAACCTGGTTCAAATTGCAGGCCGTTGGTTTCCCCTTGCCCTCCTCGTCGATATCAACATTGGATATCTCAATATGGCCGAAGCCCTTCTTGAAATGGAAGAAGGCGGCCCATTATCCACTCACTCCATCCTCAAGCAAATTGAACTCCCTACAGATGTCAATGAAAAATCTGACTGAATTCTCATTGAATTATGCCCTGCAGGAAGATCCCCGCTTTGATGAAGTTGGTCCCTGCTGGTGAAACCCTGTGGTTCCTCCATCAATTGGAACCTGACATGGTTCGCGAGGTCCCCGTTTACCTGAAGCATTCACAATTTGAATATGATCTTGAAAACCTCCAGATTTCAACGACATGCTGGAAGAAGATGTGATTGATGAATTGCAGCCAGAAAACAGCACCTGCTGTGAAGATGATGAAGTGCCAGTCACTCTTATCTTCCCACACTGGCAGTCTGGAACCCTTCCTCTCTCTGACAGAATTCATCGGCTATTCCCAACCGCTTACGAAGCCCCACGAGTTCAATTCACCTTTATTGATGCCGACACCAACGAAACATTCCCGGGGTGGGTTGTCAGAACGGACAAATACGTATACGGGCTCAAGGAATGGTACGAACAGAATGAGCTTATTCCCGGCAGCATGGTCTACGTCCGCCGTGGAGAAGAGCCCGGAAAAGTCATCATCCGCTGTGAAGGCAAACGATCCAATCGCGAATGGATGCGTACTGCGCTGGTTGGTTCTGATGGTGGTATTGTTTTTGCCATGCTCAAACAGATCGTCCCCCAGGCTTTAACGAACGCATGGCTGTTGTTGTCCCTGATACGGAAACCCTTGAAGAATTGTGGATGAATAAATCTCTTCAGAAGAAATCCTTTGACAAAATCATCGCCTCCACCTTTCAGGAATTGGCAAAGCTGAACCAGCAAGGCCATGTTCACGCCCTTGAACTGTATGCAGCCGTGAATATCATACGTCGTTGCCCGCCTATTGCCATTTTGGACGCTCTCGTCAAAACCTCCTGGGCCAAACACCTTGGCGATCTGTACTTCATCATGGAAAGCTCAACCAAATCAGGAGGTGCAAATGACTGACAAAAAAAGTTTCAGCCTGCTCAAACCAACAAAAGACACCCCCTTTCATATTGATTTCGATTGGTGGAAAGAGAATGACAATAACTGGCATGTTTATCTCAAAAGCTATTTGTGTGAAGAACACAAACAGCAATTTGAAGACATGGATCAATCTGGCATGATTGACTGGATTGATCCCAGACACCGCCGAGGTGCAGCAAGTGGATGGAATCCAACATACCCTTATTTCTCACTGCGCCAAGCAGCCAGAGTTTATCACGCCGCAAACCTCCCTGGTAAACGCAGTCTTCCGCCTCTTCCTTGCCAACGGCAATGCGCCGTTGACGCCGCTAGAAATTGCTGAAGCAACCAATAAAGCTGCAAATACAATTTTGCTAACCATCGGCGGCACAAGGGTCTATAAAGGCATTCGTCCCTGCCCAAAATAGCTAAAGCTGGTTTATAATGTTCACGCTACAACATTATTACCGCTTCATCACCTAGCCCCTGTAGCTCAATGGACAGAGCGTCGGTCTTCTAAACCGCAGGCTGTGGGTTCGAATTCCCGCCAGGGGCGCTTGGTTGATTATTCCCAAAGGGCGCCTTACCACCATTCAACGCCCATTGTTCACAGGTACAACAATGGCGAGAAACAACAAGACAAAAATCATACTATGCGACGATGACCCAACAATGCGGTCCTTACTCGAAACCTTCTGGACATGGAAGGGTATCACGCCGTGCCATTTATCGAGTCAACCGATGAAAAATTCATCTCCTGCCTTTTGAACGAACAACCCAGAGCTGTGTTGTTGGATGTGCATCTTACTTACTCCAATGGCATTGATCTGCTGGTAAAAATCAAGCAGGAGGACCAGTTAAAGATATGTTCGTCTTAATGACTTCTGGTATGGATTTGCAAAAAGAATGTATGGATAAAGGTGCTGATGGCTTTCTCCTAAAACCCTACATGCCTGACGATTTGATTACCTGGCTGCGTAGTATTATTGATTAATCCGGCAGGTCTTTTGTAGAACAGGTTACTTAACATCGTATGCGGGTCTCCATTCACTCGCATAACTCTTGCTAAAACCTCTCTCCAAAGCAAATTTCAACAAATCGCCCCGACTCACAATCACAACAGGAACATTTCTCCCCTTCAGGCTGGCAAACGCAGCAATGGTTTCATCCGCCTTAATCTCTTTGTCAAATGAATTTGCATCCACCACCACCACTACTGGTCTTAAATCCCGCCAGAGTATTTGCTCCACACTTCCGGCCAGGTCTTCAGTCAAAGAAGTGGTTACAAGCACAACCACACTCCCCCGTGCAATATGTGGAATATGGGCTTCAACCAGTGCCCTCAAAGGCATTTTGCCTTGAGCCTTCACAAAAGCCAATAATTCCAGCATTTTTCCCAATTGACGCTGGCCGTGTTCAGGCGCCAGTATTTGCAATCTTTTTTCCGCACAAGCCAGCCCAACATCTTGCCCGTTGCGAATAAAGTATTTCCCAATTGATCCAGCAAGGCTGACCGCATACTCAAATGATTTTGGTGGCAATTGAATTTCTTCCTTGTGTTTCCACAACCAGAATTGATCCACCTTGGGATTGGGCGGCTGATAAGGCAACTCACGATGTACAGCGGACTCACCATCCAGCAACACCCAAACCGAAGCTTGCGGGTTTTGTTCATACTCCTTCACGATCAACATGTTCTTCTTTGCTGAGCTGGGCCAGTGTATCCGCTTCAATGCATCCCCAGGCACATACTCCCTGACACCAGCAGCATGAGGTGTAACATCTAAAGACCTAAAACGCTGAGCCTTGCCACCAGGCAGCAATCCAGGCGGATACGGAAACGAATCAAGGTCAACCAGGTAAGGCAGCGTGATCAAATGTTTCACATGCGGGATTTCTTTCTGAAATGCAAACAATCCAAATAAATCCCCTGAATGCAATACAGTCGGTCCTAAAATAACATCCCCGCGCTCTAACAATAACGTATATGCTGAATAATTCCTTTGCTCTTTTTTCCCCACCCACGACAACACTCTCGCCCCGCCGCCACCGGCCAGCGTCGAACCGTCCATCACTTCTATCCACATTCGGATGAAAGGCAATGTATTTTCGACTTCAAAACGCTCTTCAAATACCTGCCCGTATTCTTTTCGTGCCTCGCGTGAAGACCGCCGCACTTCATATCCTCGCACGGAAAATGCCCCCATTATAAAACTGGAGAGCAGCAAAAACGCGCACAGAAAGATGATATTACTGAAAATATCAGCCTGCGTGCGAAAAGCTCCCCAAATACTTACCGCAGTAATGGCAAGAATATACCAGAACGTTCGTCGAAGTTTCATCCGTGATATGGAGGTTTACTTCGCGCTGTCATTTTGGACCATGCCGCTTTGTGGCACAGGTAATGTGCGCAAAATTTCATCCAGAATAACCCGTGCATTGATATCCCGTAACCGGGCTGCGGGGTCAATCACAATCCTGTGAGCTAGCACTTCCTCTGCCAGATACTTTACATCATCTGGCAGCACATAATCCCTGCCCTCCATGGCGGCCTTTGCCTGCGCGGTCCGGAACAACCCAAGACTACCACGCGGGCTGGCCCCCAGATACACATCAGAGCTTTCACGGGTCAAGCGGATCAGCTGAACGATATAACGCTTGATCACCGGTGCAACATACACTGTTTTGATTGTCGCTTGTGCTTCCAGTAGTTCCTCAGTGGAGGCAATCGGTTCCAGTGTTTCAATCGGATGGCGAAGCTGCTGAAGTTCCAGTACCTTCACCTCCTCCATAATACCCGGATAACCAAGTCGTACCCGCAGCAAAAAGCGGTCAAGCTGCGCTTCAGGCAGCGGGAATGTTCCTTCATACTCGATTGGGTTTTGCGTTGCCAGCACCATAAATGGTGATGGCAAAATATGGGTGACACCATCCACGGTGATTTGCCGTTCTTCCATTGCTTCCAGCAGTGCCGATTGCGTCTTCGGTGTTGCCCGATTGATCTCATCTACCAAAACAACCTGCGCCATCAACGGGCCTGGGCGAAATTCAAACTCGCGAGTCCCTTGATTAAATATCGAAACACCAGTCACGTCACTCGGCAGCATATCCGGTGTGAACTGGATCCGTTTAAACGAACATCCCAATGATTTTGCCAAACTGCGCGCCACCATCGTTTTTCCAACGCCTGGCACATCTTCAATCAGCAAATGCCCCTGGCATAATAGTCCGGTCACGATCATTTCAAGAGAAGTTGTCTTGCCAACAATTACTTTCTCAAGATTTTCAATAATCTTTTTACTGAAAGGTTGGATATCGGAAATATTCATACGCGGAATGCTCCATTTCTTTATAACTACACAGCTCGTTTCATTTTCCAATTAATACAAAGCAGTACTGCAACCCCAATCATACTAAAGATTACCCCAATTGTGAAAGACTTCGGTTGATATCTCATTTCCACAATATGCTCGCCAGCTGACACCGGGATAGATCTGAATAGATAATCGGCCTTGTAAATTTCAACTCGATCGCCATCAACTCGCCCTACCCACCCAGGATACCATGTGTCCCTCACTACCAGCCAACCGCCATTCTCACTCTCCACAGATAGCTCAATACGCCCGGGATAAGTAAGTGTTTCAACGATATTCCACGTCTGATTTTCTTTATACGGCTCAATCTCACCATCGGACTCAATCACTGTGCAATATTGTTCTTCAATACCAGCCATTTTCTCAATTGCTCGCCATGCTGCGTCACTGGTTTGCACCTGATGCGCACAACTCAGCTAACTCAAATCGCTCCCGTGAGTCAATATGGATATAATTCACCCCGCGAGGAACCTCTGGATTCACCTGTTGATACACAGAGACATTCGCCAGGGTCAACCAGTTGGATAAATCATCCTCTGGCAAAGTATCAACGACCTCCATCCACTCTGCATACCGCTGCGGTGAGAAAGGATCAAAATTATTTACAAAAGACACTCCATCCAGTAAATTAATATTCGGTAGTCCAATTTCCCGCATCGTGCTCACCGGTTCAGCAGGAAGATAATTTTTCAAACGCACAAAGCGCTTGAATTTGAGACGGTAATTATCCGACAGAGACTGATAAACCCTCCCATCACCAACAACATTCATCAATTCACTCTCGTGCGGCTGCTGTGCGTAGAACAGTAAATCAACATCAGGGTTGATCCACCAACCAGCCACAAGCAGATCAATGCTGACCCATATTGCGACAGCCACCTGCCATATTGAATATCGTCTTCCATTTGTGATTTTCATCGGCACAAGCAAGGTCAGCACGCCAGCCCCCACGCCCCACAGCCCCGCCAAAGCTGTCGCCTGAATGAAAGTAACATTCACATCTCGCAAGAAATACCAGCCCAAAAACGCGCCAATCGTCACCGCTACGCCCCCTGCAGTCGCCAATCGTGTCCAATACAGTCCCTTCCCCACTGGGCGTTCCCAAAGCTTTTCACAGGCAATAGCTGCCAGAAGGGCTAAAGAAAATACCACCCATACCATAATGCGAACCGGCCCATGGAACATATCAAACGTTGGTACATGCGCAAATAGAAATGGGAAAATCGGTGTAAATTTACCCAGTCCCAGGATCAAGCCAATCCCAATCACAATCCACAAGTAACGAACCAGCGGCGTCAGCAACCCAAGTCTCTCTTGCCTCTTCCTGGAAAACAAAGCAAATAACGTTACCATCGCTAACAAAAATGGCAGCAGACCAATATATACCGCATCCTCATGAAAACTGGCATACCCCCAATAATTCCCCTGCCCTGGATTTCCAAAAAAATTTGGGGCAAGAAAGGTGATGAACCGCCATGGCCAGAACGAATAAGCCATTGCAGTCGCGTAATCCACCGCTGACGTGCGCTGGGACAACATCAGATATTCAGCCGTCGGCAGTAATTGAACTGAACTGACCAATGCCCCCAACCCAAATGAAACACCCAGCCTTGTCAGCGAAAATAACGGCTTCTTTCCACCCATAATGTACCATTGCCCCTGCAAACACCCACATTGCCGCGTACAAAGCGATATACCAACTCATTTGTGCATGCCCGGCAAGCAACATAGCCGTTGTGCACAAGGATCAGTGGTATCGGAAAAACTCTGCCCCTACCGGTGTTTTCATCCTGCCTCACCGGTGATGCAATCCTGTTTGCGTAAAGAACAACCCATGGCATCCAGGCTGCTGCCCAAAGGATCGAGAAGAAGCCCACTCGGGCTACAAAAAAACCGCTCATTGAAAAAGCCAACGCAGCAATAGTCTGCGGCAGCGCTTTCCCGCCAATCTCACGTACCAGCCGCAGCATTCCCAAACCAGCCCACACCAGATGCAGATATACCAAAACTGTGTTTGCCCAGGCAAGTGCAGGAACTCCGCCCACAGCAGCGCACAAATACAACAGCCAGCTCGGCGGATAAAAAATTCCCAATTGATAATTCGCCAGCAGCGGCGCACCCATCCCGCTCAGATCATTCCACAGTGGGAGAATACCCTCACGAAGCTGCTCCCACGCGTATGCCTGCCAGGGCACAAACTGCATAGCCGGCAACCCCCAATATAGCGCCCGCCCTCTGAAAATCGTCTTCCCCAGCAGGATCAAGGGCACAAGTATGATAATGATTACTGGCAAGTCAAGTTTGCTTTTCAACTTCTGTATCATTAGTTCAAATTTCCGTCTCATTCTTATTCAACAAATCTGAATATTTTGAATTCCGCATTTTCATAACTTAACGCCATGAATGAAGCGGTCTCCGGATTCCAGCCACCCATATCCTTCTCCTCGGGTCCGTGGATCACAAAATCAACGGCAAACTCCTCGATCAAAGACCTGCGCTCTGTATCGGTGGTGATTTCTTCGTAGAACCTTTCCACGCGGGCGTTGACTTCCTCAAGATGAATACTTTCTGGTCCATGCCCCGTCAGGCAGCGCTGGGGTGTCCAGGCCGGTAACGGATTCGCTGTTTCGTATGCCGCCAAAACGACTTCTCCTGACCCTCCGTTCTCCCGCAGCCACTCGAAAGCCTCAACTTCATTGGCTGGCCGGTAAAGCGGAGTAGAGATATTCATCACCGCGGTCACACCGCCCATCACCAGTATAACCGCAGGAAAGACTGACACAACGGCAAATACATACGCTATTTTTCGTAACCGCACTGACAATGCAGCGGCTCCGCTCATGCCCAGCACAGTGATCGCAACCCATACTCCTTCCGGCAATCGACGTTGCACGCCAAAAGGCGCGTATGCCAATAATGGAAACAGGACCACCCACCCTATCAGGAACAGCCAGGCATTTTGATTCTTTTTTGCCCATACAGTCTTGAGACCAACAATGCCCAGGATCAGCATGACGCCATATGCGAGCAAATAATCCCAAAACGGCGGCGATTGGATAATATTCTGGGTTGACCATTCTGACAGAAAGGGATCACTGAAAAAAGCCCAGGCAGTATAGACCACCACTGGCGCGGGCAAGATCGCCATCTTCAGTGCGAAACTGAACTGCTCCTTCCACCTGTCTTTCAACTGCCTCACGTTTTGTGATCAACGCTTTTGCGCCCGTTATGAGAAGATGCCAACCAATCAAGGCGCCGCCCACCACAACAGTAATTGGCTGCATCAGGCTCAACACCAGCCACAATCCGCTGGTTTCCAATCCATCTTTCCAGGATCGTCCTTTGCACGCAAGATACCTCCCCAATCCCCATAGCAGCATCGCCCTGGCGCAGGCCAGATGAGGCAGCCCATATATTGACAGGAAGCCAAAACTCTCCGGTGAGTAAAACGATAGCGGCATGCCATCGCCCCACAACCCACTCAAACCAAATAACGCCAGCCAGCCCAGCCCTCCTCCAATAGTCGCCAGCACAGCAGCCCACCGCCGGGTTTGCATATCCTCGATGAAAAACGAGACAAAATCATACGTTGCCCAAATCATCAAAGTCCCCCCTGCCCAACGGAAAGCATGAAACAATACGACAAGGCTGGTATGCTGCATCCCTTGAAAAGAAATCTTGCCTAAAAGCAGATATGGAAAAAAACCAAAGAATCCATTTTGCGGATAAGCAGTATAGGGCGTCTTGAACAACCATGCCCCATATGCCCCTGACAGCATCTTGGCGATGTACGAGTTGCCGTCTTCAACACCAAAAACAAACCCTGTATACCGCCACTCCTCGCCCTGCAAGACAAATCCCATCACATATGGGATGGTCGTCACGCCCAGCACTGCCAGAGTGTAAAGCAGCAGCCATTTCTTTTCCGTCTGTGTTTTCATTCCGCCCTCAGTTTTCGATTGGAGAAGATAAAATACAATCCAATACTCCCCCAGACCGCAAGTCCAACGATGCAGCCGACATACACACTCACCGGGTGAAAACTGAAAACAATCTCGTGACTCCCGGCAGCGATTTCTACCCCACGGAACATTCCATCAACCGTCTTGATCTCCGCCGGGACGCCGTCAACTGTCACACGCCAGCCTGGAAACATCAATTCACTGATCACAGCCACACCAGGGCCATTCGCATTCAAATGAATTTTATTTGGTTGCCGTTCCTCTAATTCCGCTGGCAGATTCGTCTCACCAGTTTGCACCCACGCGCGCGGATACACTTTTTCATTTTCATAGATCCTGGTGTCGCCAAACTGCGCCGCCGGCACCAACCCAGGCACAGTGATGTCAAATTCTGCCGCCACAAAACGCACGTTCAACTTCCCAAGCATTTCAGTGTCAGGGATAGCACCTTCGTTAGCGCTCGCCACCTCGCCATCCATAAACGCGGGAATGGTCACACTGTACACCGGCAAGTCCACCCCCGTTGCATCCTCCATGTAATTCGAATAAACCTGCAATTGCAGGGGGTCAATCCCGTCCACCAGTTCAAGGCCATACACAGCAGCCGTATGCTGCGGAATGCTATAGGAAGGCGAATATACCCTGAACATGCCGTTTTGTTCAGCCAGATACATAGCTGTTTCAGCACCCTGGGCAACCGCTTTATCAAAAGTCCAGAAAGCCATACTGGACCGATTGACTGTGCCCATGTCCAGGACAAGGAAAGCCACCAGCACTGCAATGCCAACATGCTTACGAAGCACACCCCGCATCAGCAAGATAATAAGAACAAAAGCCAAAACCAACATGATTGAGCCATAGACCATTTCAAATGGAATTTCCCCAACCATAATCCGTAGTCCGATAGTCAACATAACTGCCAGCATTACCATCATTGCTGAAATCAGGATTTTGATTTTCTTCTGCTTGGCAGGAAATCGGCCTTCAGCAAAAATGCCAGACAGCGCATCGCATATGATCACGATTACCGAGATATTGCTAATGAACAACGCCCGTGAAGGAACCCGAAGCAGGCTAAATCCTGGCAATCCTGCGATAAGACGAATTCAACACAAACGCATCGCCTACTGCATATATCCCGCTAATGGCAAAAGCTGCAAACCAGAATCCTTTCTTTTTCCAAATTGATTTATCTATTATCGCGCTAACAAATAGCAGCAGTACCAGTGCTCCTGGATAAATCGCAAACTCAGCGTATCCGCCAATATCTGGGAAGAAAAGATTGATCAATCTCTCCAACGGCAGCGAAAAGGCAAGATTGTCCTCAGGGGTTAGTAAACTCCGCGTTGTCAATGATGAATATTCCATCAAAGGAATGAGCTGTGGTGCCGCAATTCCCAGAGCCAGAATAATCGCCACGCCGGTTTTCAAACACCATTTACCAATAGCTTTCCAAAACCGAATCGCATTTTCATGCCACCCGCCCCATATAGATACACCAAACAAGTAGATAGAATATGCAGCCCATAGCGCCCCGGCATACGCCGCCCAGCGCAAATCCACCAGCGCAATCAACCCCAGAACTACGCCGCTCCACACTGTTGCGCGGTATCCCTGTTCATCCCGAAACCGTTTCAAAACCCATAGCAGCCATGGCGTCCACATCACCGCGCAAACCATCGTAATATGCCCTGCCGCGAAATGCGCCTGCACCTTAGGCATCAATTGAAAAGCTGCCCCCCCAACAAGGCAATCTCATACGGCAGTCCTTCTTCCCGAAGGAAAACCAGCATGCCGTACGCTCCCAAGCAGCAAATGGAGTGCCACCACCACATTCAATCCGGTTGCGCCCTGAAATAGCAATGCCATCCACAATGGCGGATACCACATCCCCGATAAAGGATTTGCGGCAAATGGGTAACCAGACAAAATCGTATTTGACCACAACGGAATCCGCCCGCTAGCCAGTGATCGCTGCAAATACAACAGATTGGGATAATGGGAAATGGTTACATCAGAATAGGAAGACTGCCCAGGATAAGCAAACTGATTGACATACGGGAGCAGCAACCCCAAAATAAACAGGAAAACAAGCAGTGCAACAAACTTTTGCGTTTTTGTCATGGAAATTCTACCGAAAAGATTCTAACTTCACTCTCTTCAAAAACAATCGGCAAGGATTGCAATATTTCCGGTTCTCCCAATGCCTTTTCCCGTTCTCCGAACACGATGTAGTTGATATCGTTGTTGCGCAGATATTTTTCCGCTTCTTCCGTTGACATCACGCCTTCATAAAACGCTTCAATCCGTGCTTCTTCCTGTTCCGCATTCATCGACTCATACGGATGTCCATACATCACCCTGCACCCACTATGTCCAGGAACGAACATCCCCAACTGTGGTGCCCCCAAAACCAGACACTCCTCATCTTGCCGATCCGCCAACCAAACCATCGCCTCTTTTTCAGCCGCCGTCATAAATATCATCGGGTTTTTACTGAACACACCCAGCATACCCGCCAATAGCAGGATCACGTTGGTCGGGATCGAAAGCCCCAACAATAGTTTATTAATTCGCACAGAAGAGACTTTGCGTCGCTCTGCAAGCAATTTACATCCATATACAGCCAATCCTGCCACAGGAATATACAACCCCAAAATAAACCGCCGCTGCAAACGCACTGGTAGCAGGATCAACAGCACCGCCCCCGCAAGCCACACGACGAGGATTGCAACCTTTTCATTCAATAAGTCCATTCTCGCAAGGAACAGTGTAGACAGTGCCAGCAATAGAGCTGGCGAAAAGGATAACAGGATATCCCACCACGCCGTGGCTGGGGTCACATTCTGTGCATTCCAGCTGGCAAAAACCGGATCCCAGATCGTTACGCCCACCTGATAGGCGATCATCAAACCACCAAAAACGATGGTCAGGATGAACGGCAGCAAGTTTGCTTTTCGCTTTTTGATGAAATCTATCAGCACCATCCCCCCCATCACCATGCAATCAACCACTACACCAAATGGCATAATCACGCCCAGCAGCAACGCTAAGGCAGCTATCTGCCAATAACTTCTTCTCCCGTTGAAAGCAAAGAGCATGACCCAAAGCATCATTCCCAACCCAATTGGGAAATGTGGATTCGCATAACTCGACAGAAAAGGATACGCCTCAGCCACCCAAAAATCGCCCGTCATTTGTCCAAAGGCAAACACCGTCCACCCCAGCCCGCTGCCAATTCCAGAAAGCAACAGTGCTCGCCAGGCGGTTTTGTCATCGTTGCCAAAAATGAACAGGAAATACTGTCTCAGTGTGAACAACAAGAACAGTCCGCCTGATACTCGCCAGATGTGGAACATCCATATTAGCGGCAGACCAGTCAGCCGGCACAAATGCCCCAGAGCAAGGTAAAACAGAAAAAGATAGGCCCCTTCCCCTGGTTCAGGAGTGAACGGAAGCGTGAACCGCCATGATCCCGAAGCTCCCTGTTGCATCTTTGCCAGGTAACTGTTCCCATCCAATGGATTCAGCAGGAAGCCACCGAATACATGTGTGTCCCCACCCGCGAACAATGCCAAGCCATACGGCAAGACAATCACAATGGCAAATAAGCACAAAAAGGCTGTAAACTTACGTTGATATGCGACATGATTATCCATCTATCAAAGTATACATTAGAAGGGCATGCCAGGCAATTTTTGGTATATTCACCACAATTTTCCCATACTGGCTTGCCTGATTATGCACAACTCCCTTATAATCGTTCTATGAACCCTGCATCTAGTCTCTACCAATTACAGCAAACTGATACCAAAATCAAGAGTATCGATCAGCGCATCGCTGAAATCAGGAAAACCATCAGCGGCGATAAACGCGTCCTTGCTGCTCAGCAGGCCATTAAAAAGACAGTCCAACAGACCTTGAAAGCACAGCAAGCCTTGCGTACAATTGAAGAGAAAGCCAAAGAGGTACGCGTCAAGCTGGAAACCAGTAACGCAAAGCTGTACGGCGGGCGCATTACGAATCCCAAGGAATTGCAGGATATTCAACTGGATGTTGCCGCATCAAAAAAACGACTGGCAGCTTTGGAAGACAAGCAGCTTACCGCAATGATTGGTTTGGAAGAAGCCGAAGCAGCCCAGAGTGCTGCTGAAAATCAATTGCAGCAGACAGAAGCACAAACATTGACCGATCACGCATCCCTGAATGGTGAGCTGTCTCAGCTCACCAAAACCCGCGATCGCCTCTTGTCTGAGCGCGATGCAATCTCTGGTTCGATTGAACCATCACATCTTGACATCTATGACCAGTTGATTAAAACAAAATTCGGCACAGCAGTCATACCGCTTGAGGATGATACTTGCACAGCCTGTGGCGCCACAATTCGATCTGCAACCCTTCAAGCCGCAAGGTCTCCAAAAGAAATCACCTTTTGCCCTACCTGCAAAAGGATCATATTCGCAGGGTAGCCCATGTTCTCCTGGCTCAGAAATTTTCGCATTGACCATCTTTCCTTCTGGCTCGGTTTTGTCAGCGCCGGTATTGCTCTCTGGCTATACAAAAAAGTCAAAATTTCTCTCCCCAAAATTCAGGAAATCAAAGATAAAGGCATCGAAGTTGCCCGCCAGCACCAATTATCTGCTGACGAAATTTATTTCAACCTAAACGTCCTCGAAACAGCTCAAGGGCAGCACCTCACCGGGGCCTTTTTCCCCCTCGACACCATCATTATCCCCCCATTGTTACTCCCCCCACCCCTTGAATTTGATCCTAACCGGGAGGTAGCTCAAAACCTGTCCACTGCCTCCGTCACCGCAAGGGTATTGCCCTATCTTCCAGATTGGCCTGAGTTGAACGCTCAATATCCTGTCTCCACCCTGACCCCAGCGGATGCATTACAAAAAGGCGCAAGGATTGTTTTGGTGGGAAACGCCGGCACAGGCAAAACAACAACTCTCTCTTACCTCGCTTCACAAATAGCTAACCGTGACGAATCGACTGGGGTACTTGCCAACCTTATGCCGATTTTCCTGCACATTCTTGACATCAACATTCCTTTAGAAATAAGGAAGACGAAGATGTGGTTGATTTACTGCTTGATGCCTGTGTCCTGCAAAACCCTGGACGCAATGCAAAATCCTTGCGCCGTCACATAAGAGCTGCCCTCACCGAAGACAGGGCGATTTTGCTGCTTGATGGCATGGATGAGCTAAACCAGAAAGAACACCAGCACGCAATTGCCTATCTAAACAAGCTATTGGAATCGTTAAACAATTTGCGCATCATTACAACGGGTTCATCAAATCACGCCGGTGGATTGATTCAGCTTGGCTTTTTCCCCATGGCCCTCAAACCCTGGAATGCGCTGGAAGTCGAAACATTCGTCGATAAATGGGCGCTTGCCTGGTATGCTTCGCCCGGACAACAAAAAACCGAACACTCCTCCCAGGCATACTTGCTTAAAAACTGGATCAAGAACCATAAGGCGATTCTCTCTCCCCTGGAGTGGTCATTGCTCGTTTGGGGCGTATACGCCGGTGACCTTCACGGCCTCTCTACTATGAGCGCGCTGGAAGCATACATAGGTCGATTCTCCACCAGGTCTGTTCCACGTCTGGCACTGGAAAGTTTCGCCAAGGAACTCCTCGTTCAAGGGCAGACTTTCATGCCGTACGGCCAGGCCAACCGTTTTCTTGCCAAATTCAATCCCGATGAAGTCCTTGAGGAACAATCGCCCGAAGAAGATAACCAAACCAACGAACCCACCGAGGATCAACACCTTCATCGCCGTAAGCAAAACCTCCAAAAACAAAAGGTGTCTTCCAGCGAACGTGCGATTTCTGATCTGCTGGATGGCCGCGTTTTTACTGAACACGTACAACACAACATCCGATTCTCCCATCCGCTTATTGCTGGTTATCTTGCCAGCTTCGCCGTTACTGCCCCGGAGACAGAGATCCCGGCAGACGAATATTGGGAACTGAACAAAGAAGCCTTGCATTTTCTTGCCGTCCAGGACAAAACTGCTGCCTGGCATAAGCGCGCACTCTCGCAGGAAGCCGACCTCCTCTTTACCAATGTTCTCAAAACCGCTCGCTGGTTACGCGATACGCCTGCAGATATCCGCTGGAGAACACAAACACTCAAATACCTGCTTGGTTTGATTCACAATCAGTCCATTCCATTTGCCATCCGCGCCCGCTTCGTCGCCGCTTTTGTTACCGCCAACGATCCGTCCGTTCCGTTGCTGTTCAATAAGCTGCTTGAAACCGGTTCCACCGAAGTTCGTTGGTTGGCTGCGCTTGGTGCTGGTGCGATCCGTGATGTGAACGCTGTCCCTGCTCTTAAAAAACTCTTTACCGATCCAGAGACGAACATTCGCAAAGCGGCAGTCCTTGCCCTGGGCGCCATCTGGAACGACGCTGCTGTGCAAGCAGTTACAGATGCCCTCGTAACTGAGGACGAAGCTTTGCAGCTCACCGCAGCAGAGGTCATGGCCCACAAACCTGCCGAAGGTCACGAGATTTTGCGTGAAGCAATCGAGTCTCAAAATCTCCTTGTCAGGCGCGCCGCAGTCTTCGGCCTCGCCCAAATCAAGGAAGATTGGGCACGTGACATTCTAGAAAGAAGTACCATTGAAGATAGCCAATGGGTTGTGCGCAACGCCGCCGCTCAGGCAGTTGAAGCGATGGACAGCCTCAATCCTTACGTTCCCGCCCCCTTGCCTGAACCATCAGAATCTCCCTGGCTGTTGGCCTTTGCCGCTAAACAGGGTTCCAGCATCGGTATCGATAAAACCCCGCTGGATTTACTGCTTCAAGCCTTGTCCAGTGGTCTGCCAGATGAGCGCATCTCCGCCCTGACTTATTTGCGTACCATCCCTCAAATCGACTCAGTACAAGGCATCACAGATATGGCCCAAACCACCAGCGGTGTCTTACAGAATGCCGCCATCTTCAGCTTTTGGGTTATGTCCATCAGCGGCATTTTCTAATCCGTCCAAACAAACATCTCCTCCACGAATTCCCATATACCGTATGTAAAAACAGAGAAACCGCCCGATTTGGGCGGTTTTATTCACTGCGACATTTCCAGCGTGCTTATAGCAAAGCACGAAATTTCAGATCAACTTCCTCTGGGGAAATATCTACAATTGAAATCAATTTATTTTCATCGCTTCCTGCCAACACTTCCAGATTTTTTTGGTCCACATTCAGCGTTTTCGCAAGGAAACCGCATCAATTCATTATCTGCCTGGCTTCCCGGTGCCGCGTTGGTTAGCGCAATAATCACCGTACCATCTTTCTGGAAATTTACGATTTTTGCTGTTTTTGCGCCATATTGAAGCGCCAATGTAATTGCTGCCCCTGTTTTCCCATCATGAAATCTTTTTAGTGACCTTTTCATTACTCACCCTCTATGCTATTTGAACAAGAATAAAATCCACTACTTGAATGAGGATGATTAATACCAGCGGGCTGAAATCGATCATGTTGACTGGCGGGATCATCCGGCGGATAGGTCCGAGCATCGGTTCAACTATTCTATCCAAACTTGCCTTAACTGGATGGAATGGGTCCAGAACATATCCCAGCAGAACATCAACAATAACAACGAGCGCCAATAAATCTAGCAATAACCGAATAAATGAAATAACCATCCCACTCCTCTTCTGGTCCTAATTATAGCAATAAAATCCGTAAACTGGCTGTTAATACGTCCTGGCCCCAAGAATTGCTGTCCCGATCCGTACAAATGTTGCCCCTTCCTCAACCGCAACCTCAAAATCCAGACTCGTCCCCATTGACAATTCATCCCACTCGGCTTGAGGGAAATTCTTTCCAAGCCAATCTCGCAGTTTCCGCAGACGGAGGAAATACGGGCGGGTCATTTCAGCATCCGCTGACAACGGTGGCATTGCCATCAATCCCTTGACAATCAAGGTATCCACAGCGAGCACCTGTTCAATTTCAGGGATCAAACGCTCCCAATCTTTCTCATTCCAGGCAGCCCAACCGCCTTTGGATTCCTCTCCGCTAACGTTCATTTCCAGCAGTACCGGCAGAGTTTTGTGGTGCTCATGCCAATGATCTACCCAGCTTATTTGCCAATCGCACGCTGTCCAGCGAATGCATCATATCAAATCGCTCCGCCACCAAGCGCGCCTTTCTGCTTTGCAAATGTCCAATCATATGCCAGACTACTTCAGAATGTTCCTTGTTAAGAACATCCATTTTCTCAATTGTTTCTTCAGGATAATTCTCACCAAACAGGGTGATCCCTGCCTGCACAGCCGCTTGCAGTACTTCAACAGACTTCTTTTTAGATACCGTGATCAATTTTACATCCCGGTCATCCCGTCCGCTGCGTTGTGCTGCAAAAGCAATTTTCTCCTGAATCGCCTCTTTGTTTTTTCGAATCTGCAAACTCAATTGATTCCTGTCAGACATTCCAAACACCTCACCGCAGGGCAATCAATGCACCCATCCGGCCAGTCTTCCCATTCTCTGCGCGATGCGAAAACCAATCATCCGTATGGGCTGCCGTGCTAATTCCGGCAATCTCGATCCTTTCTACTCCGGCTTCAATCAATGCCAGCCGATTGGCCGACCAAAGATCAAGATGTACGGAGCCATTCTGTTTCTTCAATAGCAGGTCCTCTACATCATCAGGAAAAGCAACCCGAACGGCTTCTATCACATCATCGCCAATTTCATACTCGTTCGGCCCAATTGATGGGCCAATCCCTGCTAACACATCGCCAGGATTAACGCCAAAAACGGTTTCCATTTTCTGAACGGTTTTCAAACCGATTTTTTTTACCGTACCCATCCAGCCAGCATGGGCAATCCCGATCACTTGTTTCACAGGATCATACAGGAAAATGGGCACGCAATCTGCAAAGCGCATCAACAAAGTAACATCATGCTTGTTCGTGATCAGTGCATCAGCCTTCTCGTGTTCCCGGGTTAATGGCCGCGGTGCATCAATCACCATCACTCGGTCTCCATGCACCTGCCAGGCATCATATAACGATTCAACTGGCAGATCAACAGCCTCAAACATGCGCCTGCGATTTTCCACCACACACTCACGCTCATCGCCAACCGTTCCGCCCAGATTCAGGGAAGCCCATGGCTGCTGGACTTGCTCCGCCATGTCGTGTGAACACAGCATTCAGCACCGCCTCGCCCGCAAAGCTGTCAAACGAAAAATAGCGGATATCATTCTGCGCAACAAACGCCATCTACAATTCCATTCCTTCAAGCTCGGCCTGTTGTTGGGCAATAGAAGCGAATTTTTTCTTCATAAACCGGCGCGTTCCCGCCATGGTTGTTTCAATCTGCGGATAAATAAACCAGCCGGTAAAAACGCCAAACATTGATCCCGTCAATGTGCGCAGCAAAGGCGTACTTTCCCGAATGATCACCAGACCAGGAAATATATCCGACAGGAACCCTAGCAACTGAGACCCGCCATCCAATCCGACAGGGAATATCGCTAGCAAAAGCCACAGATACCAGGGCAATGGTTTGATTCTCTTGCGAAATACAGCAAACAGCAAACCAAACATGAAAAAAGATCCCCACATTGCCACATCTCGCTCACAAAGCGCTGTTTTATATCCAGTATTCACCACATCATTATTCACACCAATAAATTTCCGAGCACTCAATTCCCACGCTGGGGCCTCCGGTGGAATGATCCGCTCCGGGAATCGAGAGAAAGTATATGCCTCAAAAGCATCTTTCCCATCAACAGTAATGAGTTCATCAGGAATTAAACAGCCAGTTCCTCGTACGTCATCACCCCTTCCACACCTGCCAATTCGCGTGGATAGTACGGCTGATCGCCAAACAAAAACCAGGACCGAAACGCAAATTGGTGACACATTGGCCTGTAAGCAGTATAAAGTATCTTTGCAGGCGCCTCCAGTCCAGCTTGCATCATTACCGGCGCTAAAAATGATAACCCGACAAACAGAAAAGCCAGCAGATTGAAGAGGATCATATAATGATCACCAAGCCAATATGTGAATCGATCCGCACCAGTGGCCTTTGCCCTTCGCGCTACTTGCTTTTGATATTGACCCGTATCATCCTCTTTGAAAGCTTTCACCCTGTCTTGGGCAGACCGCAATACAACCTCAAGGTCCTGTTTGGTGAAAGGGAACTTCAATCGGTAAGGGCCTGCATGTAATCACTGGAGCATTTCTCGCCATACAAAGCAATAAATCTGGGTCATATCAATTGGAATTTCCACCAACCGATGCGGCACGACCTCAGCCAATTCTTCCAGCATCGCAAGCGCTTCATCACACTGCCGCGCAATCCGTTTTTACATAAACCGTATAACAACCATAAGATTAACCTGTCAGGTTCCTTTTACGTCCACTATCGTTCCGCCAGGTCCACTCATCTGAACATCCCCCGGAGCATACGAGACATTGGGTGCTGCCCATCGAAATATCCATTTTAGAATCTTCGGGGCGCGCATTCACACAGCCATGCGACTCGAGCCACACCAAAATCATTATGCCAGAATGTGGAATGGATCGCCGCGCCATTGGGATCAAATAAAATCGTCCATGCAATACCCGGCGTATCCCATCCGGCACCGGTTGATCCTCCAGCCAAATGCAACGAAATCGATCTTTCGCCACGGCAAATGTGCCCCAACCGGGGTTGACCATTTATCCACCACATTCCCCGAGGCATCAAATTTTGCCCCGGAAGAAATCTGGCAAAAATACACTTCCTGCTGGCCTTCATAACAACTCAATACCTGATGGTTCAAATCCACAACGATCTTCTTGTCGGCTGCATCAGGGTTAATCGGCGAAAGATCATCCTCACCCAGTGGCCGGAATGCTTCCGCGGCCGCCCAATATATATCGCCACAGTTCCCGTACAATTCATTGACCCGGTACATCATCTGACCATTATCATTTGCTTTCATGTCATCCACCCATATCACCTGGCTGTAATACAACCGCGGCTGAGGAACTTCCCGCAGCCACGCTGAGCAAGGCGAATGCTCCGGGTAAATATCAACATATGGCACAGTAACTTCCACCCACATTCCCCGTCCCAATGATGTGGTCTGCAAATCACCTACGGGCGTATTCGGCTTGTTGTACACAGGTTGCAATGCGGGTGCATATAAATATCCCTCAGGCGTCTCGACCCATCGGCGGCTTAACGATACGGGTGCACCAACTACTTCACGCAGCCAGACCACAATCGTATCTTCATAAATTTTGCCCAAATCCTGGCTGTCTGTGGTTGGTCGAGACCGCAAGGTGATCCAGCCGCTCGTGCAATTGCGCCCCATCTTTTCAGCATCCGGCCAGTCTTCTCCCAGCGCGGACCATCTCTTCCAGGGGTTTGTCAATATCGCACCAGCACCAAGCATATTCAATTTAAGAAAATCTCTTCGATTTATCATTATTCACTCAATGTCAATAAAGGAAAATTCCAAGAATCACAACGGTCAACGGCACAGTTACATTATCAATATCTTTCACCGGCAGTGATTCAACAACAGCTGCGCAGCAAAGGCAATCAATGCCAACCGCCAAAAATGTCTGCTCATCGGTCCGACAAATACCCCATTTGCCACAAAAACATACAAAACGCAAGCTGAAAATATCAAGCCCGCCAATGAAAACACCCAGCGTGCCTGCCACTGTTTTATTCTTTGACCACTTCAAGGGCGCCAGATTTTACCCGAGTGCCGATCACATCTGCCAGTCCATCCCCTCCGCACAGCATCATCAGCGCAATAATCCCCAATCTCACTCGTTTTCCAAAAAACCAACGTTAGCACCACAAACACAATCCCGTACAGTAATGGCCCCTTCAATATCTCCCTGCGATCGCCGCTTCGAGACATTGCATCCACAGCAGCCTGGTCTTTCAAAATACCGAAACCAACCGCAGCAAACTGAACAGAGATGCCGGCCGGAACAAGCGCCGCCAGAAATCGGGAAACAGGCACATCCGGGAACAACAGCCAGCACAATACAAATACCGGCCCCGTCCCGATATGAATAATCTTCCTGCTCAATTTACTGTCTACCCAGCCTTTATGCGCGAAAAAATCATTGATCCGCAGCCATGCCAGCGCAATCAGGAAAGTCACCCCCATCGCAACCCAGGGATTTTTTAACATCGTATTCGATCCTCCCGGTTATCGGATGCGGCTTTGCCGCTCGATATCTCGCGCCTCGTCCCTCTTCGCAATTTCATGCCGTTTATCGTACAATTTCTTTCCTTTGGCGATAGCAATTTCAAGCTTCGCGCGTCCGCCCTTTAGATAAATCATTCGTAGGAATAACCGTCACACCCTTCTGGCGTATCGAATCCCAGAGCAGCCTGATCTCTTTCTTGTGCAGTAACAAACGCCGATCCCGGATCGGATCATGATTGTAGCGATTCGCCTGTTCATATGGAGCAATATTGGCGTTCACCAACCATGCCTGCCTGGCGTCCACACGAATATAAGCTTCCGTCAGACTGATCTGACCCGCGCGAATCGACTTGATTTCACTGCCTTTCAACTCAATCCCCGCCTCAAAAGTCTCCAGCAGAAAATATTCGAATTTCGCTTTTCGATTTCTAGCAATAATTTTAATATCCATTGCACCATTTTAACATAAGACTGCATTTCTACCCCTATTCAGTCAATTATGAAAAAGCGCCAAACAAACAAATGCCAATTTCCTGAATATCCGCTATAATGCAAAGACGCTTTGCACGGCAGCGTGGCTCTACAGGCCCACCAAATATGACAAGAGTATTAGAAAATGCCAAACGATCTTAGAAAATACGCGAAACAAACCAACACCCGCCTTATCATTGGTGGTATTCTGCTGCTCATTATCGTTGGCGGCGGGCTGATCTACCTCATCTATGGTGGCGGGGCAGCCATCACAGGGCTGCTGTGTATCCTTGCTGGTCTGGTTCCTGTCCTCCTGATCATCCTCGTTCTCGCCATCATCGACTGGATCGTCAAAAAGAACAATATGGAATAAGCAGCCCAGCCCCTGGTCATTCCACGCCATAGAAAAAACAGGCCGCTGAAAACCAGCGGCCTGCACACTGTATCACCGTCTAAGCACTAGCGTCCCTGAGCCAAAGCAATCAATCCCAACAAAATTCCCAATCCGGAAATCACGATGATGATCATGCCCACCGGGATTCCGGCAATGCCCTGGTCGTTTTCAACCGCAGTGAAAGTTGGGATGACCAGCGGCGCCGGTTCGGTATAGGTAGGCAGCCTCGTTGGCGCATTGGTCACGATGAATTGAGCTGCCAGGGTTGGGTCAATCGTTGCAGTGATCAATGGCGTCGGTGTTGGAGGTGGTTCAACGATCGGCAATGTCCCGCCAAACACCTCTACAAGCGGGGAATAAACCCAGGCAGCGCTGCCAGTTACTCCAGGATACTCAATATAGATCCACTCCCCTCCGACTGATCGACCTTTCGCAGGTACCTGTTGTCCAGTCAGCAAGAACCCCAACCTTGTCATAAAAAGTACCTGGTCCTGAACGTACATTGATCTGGGTCTGCTCTGCATCCTGCTTTACCACAATATACGGGCCCGAAGCCGTCCCGGTCACCGTTGCAATATCCACGGTCGGGATCTGGGCGTTTACCGGGTAAGGCGTATTCAGAATAGTGAAGAGACCAGTTATCAGTAGTAATAACAAAATCATCGCGCTGCGCTGCCGCATAAAATTCAACTCCCTTTTCTTACCGAATTTTTCCAAATATTGATTATAATCCATTGTATGAACCAACGAATCTACCACGGAAACCTTACCCCTGCAAACCTTTCCCGCAGTCTGTCCGCACATTTCAGCCGCGGAAATTATCAGGTTCGCAAATTTGGCAGTGAAGATGAAACCGTCGTCCAGGTATCCACTGTCGCCAGACCCTCATCTGGCGGTCAGACCTCGCTAAACATCTCCATTCAATCGGTTGAAGACGGCGTCATGGTTACGGTTGGCAAACAGGCTGTACTCGGTGTTGCCGCCAGCCTGGGCGCATCCGCACTGGCCGCCATCAGAAATCCCCTCAGTTTGCTGGGCCGTCTGGATGATATCGCCCAGGATATTGAATCGCTCCAGTTGTCAGATGACATATGGCAGGTTATTGAATCTACGGTCAAGGATTTCGGTGCCAGTCTTGAATTATCTGAAAACTTGCGCCGTCTCGAATGTGCCTATTGCGCCACGGCAAATCCCGTAGGAGAACCCTCCTGCATTATGTGTGGCGCACCACTGGGAGACATTCAACCTACCACTTGCCGCCATTGTGGCTTTGTCATTTCCCAAACCACTGCCGTCTGTCCAAATTGCAAAATGCGACAGTAATCATTTCTGACTCCCCGAAGGAATGCTCTGTGAAATTGTCTAACGCAATTACTGATATTTCCGGAATCGCTGTAGGCCATGCACAAGACGATCAGGCCCTTACCGGATGCACCGTTATCCTCTGCCCTGAAGGCACTACTGGCGGTGTTGACCAGCGCGGCGGCGCACCAGGCACCCGCGAGACCGACCTCCTGAGACCCATGCATCTCGTCACACATGTTGATGCCATCCTGCTTGGCGGTGGTTCAGCCTTCGGCCTGGATGCAGCCAGCGGCGTCATGCAATATCTGGAAGAACAAGGCCGCGGCATCAATACTGGCCCCGCCAGGGTACCCATTGTTCCCTCGGCTATCCTGTTTGACCTCGCTATCGGTGACCCTCAGGTCCGCCCAGACAAAAAAATGGGCTACCAGGCTTGTCTCAATGCATCCGCGGAACCACCCAGTCAGGGCAATTTTGGTGCCGGCACGGGCGCAACCGTTGGAAAAATCCTTGGCCCTGGTCAATCGATGAAATCCGGTATTGGCACTGCGGCTATAGAAATCGGAAACGGAGTTGTTGTTGGTGCCATCATCGCCGTCAACGCCTTTGGCGATATCATTTCCCCTGAAGATGGCGCCATCATCGCTGGTGCCCGCACCATGCAAAAAGGACCGATCAGGATCGGATCCGGCCCTGTATTCGCCGACACCATGCAGGTCATGAAAAACATGGCTGGTCGGACCATACTGGAATTTGCTTCCCGCCAGAACACAATCATCGGTGCTGTCGCCACCAATGCCCGTCTTGGCAAAGAAGAAATCAACAAAGTAGCTCAAATGGCCCATAATGGCCTTGCATCAGTAGTGCGTCCAGCGCATTCTATGCTCGATGGCGATACCATCTTTGCCCTTGCCACCAACAAGAAAAAAGCAGATGTCAACATTGTTGGCGCTTATGCCGCCCAGGTTGTTACTCAGGCGATCCTTAACGGCGTTATTGGCAGCTGCTTCTGCAGCTACCCTCCCTTCGGCAAATTCAATCACCGCTGACGATTAACAAACGAATCAAACGCCTCGTTTCATTCTTTTAATAAAATCACAGGAGGAGTAATATGGTCAGAATTGTTGCTGACACAACCAGTGGAATTTTATGGGAAGAGGCTCAAAAACTCAAAATTGGTTATATCCCCCAAATCATTAATTTCGGTGACAAATCATACCGAGATGATGTCGAGCTTGACAACGCCACGTTTCTGAAAATGCTGCTGGCTTCTAAGAATCTGCCGACTACAGCTGCGCCTCCTCCTGCATTGTACAACCCAATCTTCCAACAGGCGCAAACCGCCAAAGAGGCTGTTATCGTCATCTGTCCCAGCGCATTGGTTAGTGGAACCGTGCGCAGCGCAACCGTTGCCGCCCAGGATTTCCCCGAAACAGATATCAGGATCATCGACAGTAAAAGCATCGGCGGCGGACTGGCTTCTCTTGTTTTGAAAGCACATTCGCTTACAACTGAAGGAAAAGGTGCCGATGAAATAGAAAATGAAATCACTGAAATGGCAAACAGGGAAAAAAATTACTTTGTGGTAGACACCTTGGAATTTCTGCACCGCGGCGGCCGGATTGGTGGGGCCAAGGCTCTCTTTGGCGCCGTTCTACAAATCAAACCCATCCTGAAACTTGAAAACGGACAGGCCGAACCAGTCGAAAGTCAGCGCACACAAAGAAAAGCATTGCAGCGATTGGTCGAAATCGTTATGGAAGAATGTCCTCCCTCGCCAGATTCGCATCTTTGTGTTATGCACGGAGACGCGCTTGAAAAAGCGAAAGAGTTGGCCAGCCACATTTTCAAAACAACTCAACATTCCGTCAGTCAGAATTTTTGACCTTCCGCCTGCCATTCTTACCCACACCGGTCCCGGTATCCTCGGCGTCAGCTTTTTCACCACCATATAATCCCGTTGCTCTGAAAAGATCGTCTCATAATTTCATGGCTCCAGACACATCAATCCCTCGCTTGATTGCGAGGGATTGATGTGTAAATTCTTGAGAGCGGCAAGTTATATGGGAAAACGATATCACCTGCAATAGGCAACTCAAAGTGCTTCGTACAAGATCTCTCGCATTTCCTCATCAGTCAACGTGATCGGATTTCCCTTCATACTGCTCGATTTGCGGGCTTTTTCAATGACGACTGGAATATCCTTTTCCTGCATTCCGTAAGTTGCCAGACCGGGAATACTCAACTCCTGCGTCAATTCCTCCAGCCATCGAATCCCGTCATCAATGCTGGCAGACATCTCACCCGTCAATATTCGCGCCACATGTGAGTACCGCATCAAGGCTGGATTTTTTTCATCACGCGCTGCAAGCGCTTTAACATTGATTTCGGGCTACACCTGGCAGCAACCTCGCACAAACCGCTCCATGAGGCGCCTTGAACATGCCCCCCAAAGGACCAGCAAAACCGTGTACCGCGCCGAGCTTGCCATTTGCCAGCGCCAGGCCGCCCAGCAAGCTGCACCAGGCCATATCTGTTCGCGCTTCAATATTACCGCCATCGTGATAGGCAATACGCAGTGACCTGCTGCCGCATCGTATCCCTTCCACGCAGAACAGATCCGTCATCGGATTCGCAAACCTGGACACGTATGGCTCGAGCACTTGGGTCAACGCATCCATGCCGGTGCTGGCTGTCACTGCTGGCGGCACGCTGATCGTCAGTTCAGGATCCAGCAATGCAATATCAGGAATCATTCTCGCATCGCGCAGGCTCACTTTTACTTGCTTTTCCGGTACCTTTAATACGGCGTTCTTGGTTACTTCAGAACCAGTGCCGGATGTTGTAGGTACGGCAATGCACGGGGCAGGTTGAACTTTGAGCGGCAATCCCTTGCCAACAACCTCCAAATAATCCAGTGGATCACCTGGATTGGTTAGCAATGCCGAAACTGCCTTCCCAGTATCGATCACACTTCCCCCGCCAAAACATACAACACAATCACAGCGATCATCGCGTGCGATTTGGACCGCCTTCTGCACCATCGCTACATCAGGCTCACCAGGAACAACAAAGCCTGCCACAAACAATCCCGCACCCAGCAATTTCTGGAGAGCTTTTTCGGGCCCGGACTTCCCGTTCCCCGTCACCAATAGGACTCGTCCGCCAACTGAAGCCGCAATCTCACCCAAATCTCCAAACTTGCCGGTCCCAAACACAATTTGTGCTGACGTTGCAAATGTAAATTCCATCTAACCTCCAATGACCCAACTAAATCGATATTCCTGAAGAAAGTCTACTATAATTCAATCACCTAAACATGATTGCTTGTCGAATGCGTCGGTTGGTCCTGATTTCTTCTTTTATCGGGATGCATGACGCAATAAACATTTGCCACCAAAAACCGATTATATGAATCCATTTTGCCTAGAAGACCACCTCCTCCACGTCGATGATCACCTCATCGTCATTAACAAACCCGCTGGCTTGCGCGTCATTCCTGATGGCTATGACCTGACCATTCCCAACTTGCGGGATATTCTCAATGCAATCTATCCAAAAATCTGGGTGGTACACCGTTTGGATAAAGACACCAGCGGTGTTCTCCTCTTCGCCCGAGACGTTGCAATGCATAAGGCATTAAATCAGCAATTTGAAAACCGCACCATTCAAAAAGAGTATCACTTTATTTCACACGGTACGCCAGATTGGCAAACCAACACAGTCAAACTGCCTCTGCGCACAAATGGCGACCGAAAACATCGTACAGTCGTAGATTTCTCAAAAGGCAAGCCTGCTGAAACCGAATTCAATGTCATAAAACGATTCCCGCAACATTCCTTTCTCGCCGCCTTTCCCCATTCTGGCTACACGCATCAAATCCGTGCTCATATCTGCGCCACAGGCTTCCCCATCCTCGGGGATACTCTTTACTGGCGAGCCGCAGCCCACCTTTCCAGCACAATTTCGCAAACACGCCCACCGGCTTCCAGCTCTCTCATTAACCGTGTTGCCTTGCATGCCGCAAAAATCAACTTTTTTGATCCGTATTTAAATCACGAATGCATTTTCACCGCCCCAATACCCGAAGATCTCATAAAATGCCTGGGTTATATTCGTGCTTTGTAACTCGATACGGCGACATTATTAAAATTTCATTAGAATCAATTTGCCTTATTGACATTAACCTCTGATTATTGTATAGTGTTATCCGGTCAGTGAGATATCACTTTTCCCAATAAATTGACGAGACGGGCGGATTTTTTGTCCGCTCGTTCTGTGTGTCTGGTAGCAGTGTAAGTTTTGCCCGTTACCTTGCATCTAAATTACAGGACAATGTGCTTCTATTGCAATTTGGTGTGAAAAAGTGTATCCTGATTTAAATTACAGAGAACCAATCTCTGCATTATCTGTTGTCGATTGGAGTTAACAACTTTGATGATCAAAGAACGAAGAAAAATGACTACGTCTATGCAAGATGCATTAACCGGACAATTGAGTGAAGAAGAATATCCGATCGCGCGGCTTATTGAATTGGGTCGCCAAAAATCTTATGTCACCATTGATGATATTCTTCATTTTTTCCCTGATGCCGAACAAGACGTCTCTCAACTGGAAGAAGCATTTGCTGCACTGATGAGTGCTGGTATTCCTTACGTTGAAGATATTCCGATGGATGAGCCCTCCGACGAAGAGCTTGAAGATGATGATGAAGAAGAGGAAGAACCTGGCGTTGATGATTTAGCCCATATTGACACAGATGACACCATTGGTCTTTATCTCAAGGAAGTCAGTCGGGTTCCCCTTCTCAACGCAGAAGAAGAAGTTGAGCTTGCCCAACGCATTGAGCGTGGGCGTATGGCTCGCGAAGAGCTTGCCCGTGGCCACGTGAAAACTCATCGCCGCATGGAATTACGCCGCTTGATCGAAGATGGCTGGGCAGCGCGTGAACATCTCATCACTGCCAACTCCAGACTCGTGATCAGCGTCGCCAAGAAATACATGGGACGCGGCGTTCCTTTCCTGGACTTGATCCAGGAAGGCAACATTGGTTTGATTCGCGCAACCAAGAAATTTGACTACCGTCGTGGGCATAAATTCAGCACCTATGCGACCTGGTGGATCCGTCAGGCTGTCACCCGTGCCATTGCCGACCAGGGACGCACCATCCGTGTTCCCGTTCATATGGGTGACCAGATCAACAAACTTCTCCGTGTTCAGCACCAACTGACCCAAAAACTCGGGCGCGAACCAGCTGTCGAAGAAC
Source organism: uncultured Chloroflexia bacterium (assembly GCA_963753895.1). GTDB lineage: Bacteria > Chloroflexota > Anaerolineae > Anaerolineales > Anaerolineaceae > SMBSF63. Next base: position 54,707 of record CAVWEE010000007.1, read on the forward strand.
TGGCAGTATCCCTCGATGTAACCCCCAAGAAAGTGGAGAACATGATCCAGGTTGCCAGGCGTCCATTTTCACTGGAAACGCCAACGGATGATGAGGAAGACTCGGTACTCGGTGATTTTATCGAAGATGATGAAGCCCCGCCGCCGGATGAAACCGCCACATACAACCTTCTTCAGGAACACTTGGAAGAAGTCCTCGAATCGCTGCCGCCTCGTGAGGTTCGCATCCTGCAACTCCGTTACGGATTGCTCGATGGACAGGCATACACACTCGAAGAGGTAGGCAGAAAAATGGGAGTCACCCGTGAACGTGTGCGCCAGATCGAAGCGCAGGCATTAAGTCGCTTGCGCCACCCAATGATTCGAAGAAAATTACGAGATTACCTCGCTCATTGATAAATTCACCTGCATTTTTTGAATAATAATGCAGAAATTCACCATTTTGGTCATAAACCCCCTGATTGTATAGCGATTTGGGGGTTTTTATGATTTAATATAATAGATGAGTGGTGCTTCCCATTCAGATATTGGAGAGGAAAAAAATGGCTAAGATATCCTTGCGTGCATACAATCATGAAATCGGAAAGTTGATTGACCATGGGCAAACCGAAGAAGCCAGCGCCCACTGCAAATACATACTGAAGATATTCCCAAAGCACCTGGACACCTATCGGCTATTAGGGAAAACGTATCTGGAGAGCCAGCGATATAGCGAGGCAGCAGATATCTTGCAGCGCGTCCTGGCAGTTGTTCCTGATGATTTCGTTTCCCAAATTGGTCTAAGCATCATCCGTGAAGATGAAGGCAACCTTGATGCGGCCATCTGGAATATGGAAAGAGCTTTTGAAGTACAGCCATCCAATGCTGCCGTTCAGGAAGAACTGCGGCGTTTGTATGGGAACCGTGACGGCGTACAGCCTCCTCGCGTCCGCCTTACCCGTGGTGCTTTGGTGCGAATGTATACGAAAGGCAACCTGTACCAGCAAGCGATTGCAGAGGCCCGTGCAGCGATTGCTGAATCCCCAAAGAGAACAGATCTGGAAATCCTGCTCGCCAGAAACTATTTCCTCTCAAAGAACTTTGTTGAAGCCACAGAAATTTGCAGCAGGCTTGTCAAAAAAATGCCTTACTGCTATGAAGCGAACCTGATCCTCGCCGAGATCCTGCCAAAAACCAATAAATCAGAAGAAGCAAAAATATTCGCAAAACGCGTACAGGAACTGGACCCGTATGCCGCTTTCATTGACCGCTCTGCCACAACGTCTGCCCAGGTGCCGGATGACGCTGTCACCCTTGAAAAACTGGACTGGCAGCCCTCAATGGAAGATGCTGAACAACCCCGCTGGGCAAAATCCATTGGGGTTGACATCGGAACACAATCCGATGAGCCTTCAACCGACTGGCTTTCAGATATGCCAGAAGGCAGCCCGGAATCCTCAGCCCCAATGCCCTTTATCATTCCAGAAATTTCATCAACCCAATCGGATGAATCTCTCCCTGGCTGGATGAAAGAAGATGAATGGAGTGCGGGCAAAGAAACTGATACACCTGGGGAAAAACAACCAACCAGCGCCTTTATCATGGACGATGAAGACGAGCTGCAGGAAGCGAACATTCCTGAATGGCTCCAAACCATGGCGCCGGATGAAATTGACCAGGGCCAGCAGGCTGCCTCTCCCCAACTATCTGATATCCCTGCGGCAGAAGCCTCAGACGCTCCCGAGTGGATGAATGGGCTGGATGTCAGTGAAACTCCTGCAGATATAGCTAAACCTGCTTCGGATACTCCTTTCCTGCCAGAAGCGTCAGCCGAAGAAGATGTGCCTGAATGGATGCAGAACATGAATGCATCCGAAGAGATAGAAGAAGCCCCTGCTGAGCCAGCAAGCCCCCCTCAGTCAGATATCACTGCAAGCGAAACTATTGAAGATTCATCTTTGGCCGTTGAATCACCTGAAGAAGAAGATATGCCGGATTGGCTCAAAGATCTCGAAACCTCTGCAAGCGGATCAGGCGAAGCAACATCTGTGGGCGAAGACGTACAGCCCGGTGTCACAGACATGCTCGGAAAACCAGCGCAAGAACCTGAAGTTCCAGATTGGTTGAACGATATCGAACAAGGTGAAGCCGTAAAAGATTCATCTGAGCTTCCTTCTGCTGAGCCAACAGATGAAGTCCCGGATTGGCTGCAAAACCTCGAAGGGTCCGATATCAAAAATGTCGAAGCATCACCTCTGCCGGAACAAGAACATCTCATCACAACAGACACGCCCATCAACGCCCCACTAACAGACGATGTGCCGGATTGGTTGAGCGATATGCAACAAAACACGGCAGCAGACGAAACCCCTGGATCAGTGCAACCAGATTTACAGGGAGAAGATTCCCCTGATTGGCTTCAAAACTTCGAAAGCGATAGCGGCGAAACCGCCGAAGATTCTCTCACACCGGAAGAAATTCAACCTGGCGTCACCGACATGCTAGGCAAGCCATCCCAGGAACCCGAAACCCCGGATTGGCTGAGCGACATTGCCCACGAAGAAACCGCACCGGAAACAACTGAACAAGCTTCCACTACAATTCCAGCAGACGAACTTCCCGATTGGTTGCAAGACCTTGAGGGTACAGACAGTCCATCTGGAGAGCAAAACGACCTACCAGACACTCCTGCGCCTGGTATCACTGACATGCTTGGCAAACCAACCGAGGAACCTGATATCCCAGACTGGTTGACCGATATTGATTCTGTAACAGACAACGAAGGCGAATCAGAGGATATAGTTCCGACAGATACCAGCGAGAAGCAGCCAACAACAAAAGCACCACAAGCATCAGATCAAATGCCAGATTGGCTTCAGGAATTTGATTCCCCGGACTCCTCTGCAGAAATTGAGAGAGAACTGCCGCCATCGCTCGAAGATTCTCTGGCAACAAGTGATGATCTTCCTGAATTGCTGCAACCGGACGAAAAACTCCCCGATTTAGAAGCTGTACTTCCCGCAGCTGCTCTGGGTGCTTCACAACTGCTAAATGATGCCGAAGCACAGAGCGAAGATACCTCGCCACAAGAAAGCGGAGAAATGCCGGAAGATCCAGATGAAGCCTTTGCCTGGCTTGAATCCCTTGCAGCGCATCAGGGTGCCGATGAAGAAGCCCTCTCCACACCTGTTGAAGAAAGGGACACTGCAACGCCTGATTGGCTTCAGGAACTCGGCCAGGCTGTGCCTGCATCACAATCTGAATCAGAAAGCCAGCTCGACATAAACGAAGATCCAAAAGACAGCGAGCCTGCACCAGACGAAACAGTTTCAACCGAATCACTCCCGGATTGGCTCCAGGATCTTGACCAATCTGCCACCGAACCGCAGAATGATCAGGAAAGCAAACCGCTCGAGCATGAAGCTTTTCAAAATGCCGAGACCGGGGGTAAATTCACCAATTGGCTCAATGGACTGGACGATAATAATCCACCAGCAGAGCAATCTATTTCGCTTCAGCAAGACCAGGAGTTACCGCAAGGCGGCGATGCAGCTCAATTGCCCGCCGAAACGGAAGAGTCTACGCCTGATTTACTTCAGCTGCCCAGTGACAATGTTCCGGCAGAATTTGAGCGCGAAGCAAGTGTGGCTTCTGATAACAAAGAAAGCCATCCTGCGGATATACCGGATGATAAACAGCCTGACGACAATGTTTCTGTGCCAGATTGGCTCAATGAGCTTGCAGAAGAAGATACCTCCGAGCATCCGCCACATGAAACGCAGGAGGCAGCACAAGCATCACAAGTAGACCTGCCCGATTGGATGACGTCAAACGATGGAAATGCTGAGGAACTTGCCCCTGCAGCAAAATCAGCGTCTATTCCCGATTGGCTGGAAGAATTAAAGCCGGCAGATTCTGTCCCGACAGCGGAAGGACCAACCGCCGAGACAAAACCTGAAACTTCCAAAGAGGTTGAGCGTCCTGATTCGATGACCAATACGGTTTCACCAGAAGACGAGACCCTTGCCCTCTCAGACATCGTACACGAGGAAGCAAAACCCGCAGAGAGCGAAGAAATGCCGGTAGATGCAGATGATGCGTTTGCATGGTTAGAATCTCTTGCTGCCAAACATGGCGCCGAAGAAGAAGCACTCGTAACGGCATCAGAAGAACGTCAAGAAACACCCCCAGACTGGGTACAAGACCTTGAAACCGAAAAGGAAGTGAAGCCCGAAGAATTCATCTGGAACCGAAACCTTGTCCATCAGCGATCTGGATACTGGCGTTGATATATTGAATGCTGCCGAAGAAGTTTCCCCTGAACCCACTTCTGAAAAAGAGGAAGAGGAAGCGGAAGCAATGGCCCAGCAATGGCTGCAATCGCTTGCCTCGGGAAAACCCATGGAAGAATTGGCAACACCCGAAACGGGTGAAGCACCGCCATTACCATCAGATCAATCTCCCGATGAACCAGCGGAGGAAATTGCATCGCCCCCGGCAGACGAGATGCCAGATGACCCGGCTGAAGCCTTTGCCTGGCTGGAATCCCTTGCCGCCCAACAAGGCGCCGATGAAGAAGCCCTCTCTACACCTCTCGATGAGCGAGACAGTACACCACCGGATTGGCTCCAGGAAGCTGAAGAACCAGCCCTTGAATTGCAACCTGAACAGGAAAGCGAGCCTGTTGCCGAAAACGCTGCGACAGATGAACAGGAAGACCCGCTATCCCCGGAAGCAGTTAGCCCGACCACAACGGACGAGATGCCATCTGACCCGGAAGAAGCCTTTGCCTGGTTAGAATCCCTTGCCGCGCAGCAAGGCGCCGATGAAGAAGCGCTTTCTACTTCTCCTGAAGAGCGGGATAGCACGACACCGGATTGGCTCCAGGATGTTGTCAAGGACGATGCCCTTTCAAAGGTACAACCCAAACAAGAAGATACTCTTCCGTCGCCGCCGGAAGACATTCAGGTTGCAAAAGAATCGGCACCGGATAATGCGCAACCCGAAACCAGCCTTCCTGCCTGGTTGAAAGAATTCGATGAACCCCTGCCCGAAGAGACCTCGATAAAATCAGATCAAAGTGAGCGAGAACCGCAGGATGAGACGATTGTAAGATGGCTCCACAAGATGGATGAGGAAGAAAAACCTTCTGACGAGTCCGTCGATGAACCAACCGCTTCCAGACCGGCTTCCACGGATGTCATCACAGAACCTGTGAAATCAGTGGAATATCCTGTCGACGAAGAGCTTCCGGTGGATACTAAGATTGAAGCAGATCTGCCCATCACTGAAGAACCAACTGAAGAGCAAACCTTTGAAATCGTGAAGGAAGCACAGGAAATCGATCAGGGCAAAGAACTGATTGATGTAGGATCGCCGCAAGAACCCCAGTCACAACATGATTCTGATGCAGAGGAAGTAGAGATGCCTGCAACGCTCGAAAATGCACGAAAACTGGTGAGCAAAGGCCAAATTGAGGAATCAATCACGTTGTACAAAAATATGATTGAAGAAGAAACCCACCTCGACGCTGTCATCAAGGACCTTAACGATGCTTTGTTGCATCATCCTGTGGACTCAATTCTGTGGTTGACATTGGGCGACGCTTACCTGCAAAAGAAAGAAATGCAAAGCGCACTATCAGCATACACAAAAGCTGAAGAATTATTGCGCTAAATCTATATTGCTTTGGAGACATAAATGGAAAAAACATTGGTACTGATCAAACCCGGTGGCGTACAGCGCGGTCTTATTGGGGAAATCATCTCCCGGCTTGAAAAACGTGGTTTGAAACTTCTTGCCGCCAAGTTGGTCGCGGTAGACCGTCCCTTTGCGGAAAAACACTATGCCGCACATAAAGGCAAACCTTTCTACAAATCCCTGATGAGGCACATTACCTCTGCCCCTGTTATGGCAATGGTCTGGCAAGGTCCCAATGCGGTTGCCATTGTCCGCCAGACTATGGGGAAAACCAACCCGGCTGAAGCCGCCCCGGGCAGCGTCCGCCATGACTTTGGTCTCGTCCCGGAACGCAACCTGACCCACGCCTCCGATTCCGTGGAAAACGGTGCCAAGGAAATCGCTCTCTGGTTTGCCGAAAACGAGGTCATCGAATGGGAACGCAGCAGTGATCCCTGGGCCTTTTTCCTCGGATAACGGACGAAAAAGATTGGAATACACCAGCGCATGCAAATCGCTGGTGTATATTTTTTTCCAAACAAACCGGGATTCTGTTTATTATTGTAGTGATGATTGGAGTTGTCAAAGCTCGTGTGAACTCAGGGTTTGACGAATTTATTCCCCGCTTCAATAAACTTTTCTCGTAATCCACAGCTCAGTTGCACCGCAGTTCACATATCCGAAACGGGAATGTAATGCTACATGAAACTATCCCGTCCCGCTTCCAAAGACAGCGGTATAATGATTTTTCTGCTTTTATACCACAGCCAGATTGTTTGTGCCCCCTGCGCCAACCCAAGCGCCCCCATACCAACATATAGCCCAATCACTTCTCCCCACATCACCCCGCCGATAAGCAGCAGGCTCACACTGACCAGGTAAATTGCGACCGCTTCAGGTATGCCGCGAGTTTTTTTCCCATGCACCAATGCTCCCTGGAACCAGCTCAAAAGCATATTCATGGCAGGCAGCGGTAAAGCAATCCACAAACCAATCCGTCCAATTCCTACCAACTCGGCACTCAACCCTGTAATGGTGGCAAACCATAAGACAGAAAGCGGCGTAATCACAAAACCCAAATGCACAATCGTAGTCATCAACCCCATTCCCAAAGCCACTCGCTGAAGTTTCTTTACAGCGTGTCGCTCTCCCAACAGGGCCACAACCACCTCGTTAAACGCCATTGCCGGGCTTCTTAGCATAAACACCAACCCGCTAAGCACTGGCCAAACCGCCAGCGATTCAATCGCCATCGGCATCCGGCTCAAAGCTGCACTGCCAATCGGCTGCCAGATCAAATTCAACAAAGAAGTTAAGGAAAGCGGAATATAGAATTTCGCAAACTCTCCCCAATGCCAGACTTGCTTCCCTTCGGTCTGTTTCAGGTTATCAAGTACAACAGCACGCACGCGTAAGCCGCTATAGATTGCCTCGGCTGTTACGCCTAACGCCTGTGCGCCAGCTCCCACCACCACTCCGGGAATCACACCAATTCTCAAACCAACTAGAACCATCACCACGTCCGTTGCCAGGCGGATCCCTGTGCCGACAACGATCGCATCAGAATGGCCGAAGCGGATCATGACGCCTTGCTGAAAACGGCGGTAAGCAATTGCCCAAGTCCATGGCACCATCACCATCAAACCCCATCGTGCCGGTTCAACAATTTCTGCTGGAGCGCCAATGATATTGACGACAATAAAATAATACAATGGAGTGAACGCAACGAGTATATGTATCAAAGTCAGTATTGCAGAACTGATCGTCATAAACTTGCGTAAATTACGGTATGCCTCCCAGTCGGTACTTAGCGCTGTTGAGGCTGCCAGCAGCATGATGATGGGGGCTTCAATAATTAATGCCAGTGGCCAAACAACACCCCCATATGCAGCCAAATTGATTTCGGGATTCGCCAACCGCGCCATCGCTGCACTCAGCAGCGGTCCTTCCGCCGCCATCAGCATCCAGCTCATTGCAAGCGGAACCCACATCCGTAAAATCCGTTTTGTCGTCAAGGCTTCCGTCATGTTAGAATTTACCTGCCTTACCAATATTGTTACGCTATTAACCCACAGGATTATACTCGCCTTTATGAATGATTTCGCAGCCAAACCAGGTACAGATAAAAAACCAACGTTTCATATTGATACGATCCCCATCTACGGTGATGTCATTCTTGCCCCAATGGATGGGATTTCCGATTTGCCTTTCCGACTGCTCACACGCAGAATGGGCGGCGCTTTCAATATAACCGGCTTCGTCAACACCACCGATATCCTCAACAATGCCAGTTTCCTGGACGAAAGGATCGGCTTTGACGCGCGCCAGGAGAGACCCATCGCCTTCCAGCTTTTCGGGAGCGATCCCGACCTCTTGCTGGAATCTGCCCTTCGCCTGCAGGAGCGTGAGCCTGATTTCATCGACATCAACATGGGCTGCTCTGCCAAAGTCATCCGGCGCAAAGGCGCTGGCTCTGAGCTCATGGCAAAACCCGACGTCATCGCCCAAATTTTCCACCTTCTCTCCAATCATCTGGACATTCCCGTCACCGGAAAGATCCGGCTCGGTATCGATGACGCAAACCTGAACTATCTCGAAATCGCTCATATCATTGAGGACAATGGCGGCCAAATGCTGGCAGTCCATGGCCGTACCCGGGTTCAGGCCTACGAAGGGAAAGCAAATTGGCTGCCCATCGCCGAAATCAAAAACGCTCTCTCAATTCCCGTCATAGGGAATGGGGACATCATTGAACCAGAACAAATCGACCAGATGAAAAGCCAGACCGGCTGTGATGCAGTCATGATCGGCCGTGCTGCCATCGGCAACCCCTGGATCATCGGTCGCAGCCACCGGGACCGGCAGCCGGTATCCGATGTCTATCGCACCACAATTGAACACCTGGAAAGCCTGATTGATTTCTACGGCGAATCCAGGGCGGTCATTCTCTTTCGTAAATACGCCAAAAACTATATCAAACGTTGCGACCCATCCAGAGAGGTTTTTATCTCGCTAATGCGCGCCGAAACCCTGGCTGAGTTCACAGATATCCTTGATCTCATATTTTCGCAGTGCGGCGAATCAAGTTGACAGCGATTTCGCGCGAAGGTATCATATTGGAATATTGCAGCAAACAATGAAAACAAAGGAAATCCTTATGGCAAAGAAAATCGGTATTTTGGGCGGCATGAGTCCCGAATCCACCACTGCCTATTACGAATACATCACTCGCACTTACACCGAGCAATTTGGTGATTTCAGCTATCCTGAAATTATCATTTACAGCGTCAGCTTTCAACCTTTTGTCGATTGGCCTGCAGCTGGGAAATGGGACCTCGTTGCCAATTCTCTTGCTGAATGTGCCAATCGCCTTGATAAAGCTGGTGCCGACTTTATCGTCATTGCCACCAATACCATGCACATCGTCTTTGATGAGATCCAGGCCCAGGTAAATATTCCGATAATTAGCCTGCTGGATGCCGTGGGACAAGCCATTCAGACCAAAAACATCACCAAAGTAGGTCTGCTGGGTACGCGCTTTACCATGCAAAATTCCTTTTATGCCGACGCCCTGAAGAAATTTGGCATTGAAGTCATTGTCCCCACAGGCGATGATGCCATAACCGTCAATCAAGTCATTTATGATGAACTCGTCAAAGGCATCATCAGCCCTCAATCCAAAAGGAAATTCCTCACCATCACAAAAACATTGCAGGAGCGTGGCGCCCAGGGAGTGATTCTTGGCTGTACCGAGATTCCTCTTTTGATCAACACCGCAGACACCGAACTGCTCTTGTTTGACACTACCGTGATCCATGCACAAGCCGCGCTGAATTACGCGCTTGCACAAGAATAAAGGCCAATTCATTTGACAGAGAACTACTCTCCCCAGGATCCCAATCTTTCTACCTCCGGGAATCGCAAGATTCTGAATATTGCTTTTAATGTTTTCATGGGCATCATTGTCCTGATTCTTTTGGCCATCCTCTTTTGGGTCAGCAAGCCTTACGTTGCAAAACTGATCCCGGAGAAACCAACTGGCACGCCCACCGTTACACCCACCTTTACCCCAATTCCCACCAGAGCGCCCACAAACACACCAACCATCACCCCAACACTTGCACCTTCACCGACGCCTGAGCCAACTTCCATCTACAAGGTCAAAGATTTTTTTGACATCTACCCGGATGTTCCTGATATCGCCGTGAACGCCTATATACTCAACGAAGACAATAGCGCCCAGGTCAATCCGGCCTTTGAAAGCCCTCTTTGGTATTCATCAGAAGCAATTGGCCAACAGCTTGGTGTCGAATTTCTGGAACCCTTTTACGCCACTTACGCATCCGGCTGGATATCCTGGCGCATGGACATGCCACTTAAAGAAGGGCTATACGAAATTTTCGTCCTTGACACCAACACCAGTTCCGGTGGGTTCCTTGATTTCACCGTTTCGCTAAATGATGTTCCCCTGCAGCCCTTGCTCGGCCAAACCCGCGCACGCTACAAATCCAGTGTTTCCAAACCACCACAGTCCGGCGACCAATGGATCAGCATTGGTACGTACCAATTGGATCCTTCTGGCATCGTGACCGTGTCCACTTCCTGGGACGACCGCGATGAATTTTCCATCGTTGCTGTGGACCGCGTTATGCTCATTCAGTTACCCGAGAGCAGCAAAGTCATGGCTGGACCATTCCCGCAGGAGCGAATGACCTTCATCTCCGATGACGCCGAGGCCATTCTTGACTTGCAGGACCCCATTTTCACCAATAACGATCGCCTCTCTTGGGGAGACAGATATCAATTCGTCGTCAATCCAGACAGCGATGTTGCTGCTACCTGGACATTGTCTGATTCTGTCCCGATTGGACAATATGAAATCTTTGTCTGGGTCCCTGAATTGCAGGGAACCGCCCAGGCTGAATATAGACTGCTCGTAAACGACACCCTTTTCTTATCTGATCTTGGCGCCGAAACCGTCAGCATCCAACATGGTGGACGTGAGGGAGGGCAATGGGTATCCCTCGGCACATGGACCATCCCTGACCTGTACGGCAGCATCGTCAACCTTGCCATCGAAATGAAGGTTACTGGCGGCACCCCTGGTGAAATCGCCTTTGACGCCATTGCCTTCATGAAAAGCCCGTAGAACTGGCTGCAAAATCACATCATTTGGGAAATTTGTTGTAAAATTAAAGATAAACAAGTCACATTGCCTTTTATCAAGGAGTGTACCTATGCTCGTACGAAGACGAATGTCGCAACCTGCAATTACCGTTCATCCTGACACATCATTGTTAGATGCATTGGACCTGATGCATGCCGAACGTGTCCGACGTTTGCCTGTGGTAGACCGCAAAGGCAAACTGGTTGGCATCGTTTCAGAACGGGAACTTCTCAAAGCCTCCCCTTCCATCGCCACCACCCTGTCCAAATTTGAAATTAAAGAAGCAATCAAAGATCTGAAAATCAAAGAGTTTATGTCGACGGGTGTCGCCACAGTGACAGAAAACACACCGGTTGAAGAAGCGGCCAGGATCATGGTCGATGGACAGATCTCGGGTTTGCCCGTAGTACGCAATGGCGAAGTCGTAGGCGTCATCACTGAAACAGATATTTTTAAAGTTTTTCTCGAAATCTTTGGTGCACGTCAGTCGGGTATTCGAGTCGCATTTCTTCTCTCTCAAGCACCCGGCCAGTTGGCAACAGTCACCACGGCGATTGCAAAAGCTGGTGGCAATCTTATTGCCCTGGGTTCTTTCCTCGGTGAGACCAGCGAAAACGTTGAAATCACAATGAAAGTCGAATCTCTTTCTCAGCAGGAAGTCGTTGAGGTTTTGACCCCTCATGTTGAAAAAATTCTGGATATTCGCACGATGCCAGGCGTTTAACAATTTCACAGAAAATTGCAAAACCGGCTGGCGATCGCCAGCCGGTTTTATTTTGATCACGTCTGTAAATCACGAAAAGATCAAGAAACCTGCACACCTTTCATTTCTGCGATCATCTCTGCCATGATCGAAAATGCAATCCCTTCTGGGCCACGAGATCCCAATTTTTTGATTCCGATCGGCGTGTGCACTTTTTCCAGCAATTCCTCTGGCACACCTTCCTCCAGCAAAAACTCATGCAGAATATGGTAAGTATGTTTTGATGCCAGCACACCGACATATCTTGCCTTGCTCTGAACAGCTACTTGCAGCGCCGGAACATCAAACTTGGGATCGTGACTCAAAACAGCAACATATGAACCCTCATCAAGATGCAGCGACTCAAGCGCTTCAGCCGGCCATTTTACAATTATTTCATCAGCATGCGGGAATCGTTCTGGCGTTGCAAAAGCTGACCGCGCATCTACCACAACTGTACGGAAACCCATCGTATTTCCCAATGCCACCAGGGGAACAGCAATATGCACCGCACCAACCACAATCAACCGAGGTGACGGTGGGTAAACCTGAATAAAAACTTCTGCTTTTTCATTTCCCACCGAAATCTCCAATTTACGCGTCTCCTGCCGCTTGAACAAGTCCTCAGCATGGGTTGAAATTTGTTCTAGAAGATTCTTGTCGGTCACGTCGCCTGACATGTTTCCATTGGGCCACAACAGCACGCGCTCACCAATATGAGTGCCCGTGAGCACTGTAGCCTGACCAACCAAATCGTCAGCCTGCAATTCCTGCGTCAATGTCGCGTACAAATTTGGCGCGGCGTCCTCATCTAATAACTCCAAAAACACCTCAATTGTCCCCCCACAGGTCAAACCAACAGACCACGCAGTTTCATCGGCGATACCGTATGATACAAGCTTTGCCTGACCGCTTTTAAGAACCGTCTGTGCTTCTTGATACACCGCAGTTTCAACACAACCGCCGCTCACGGAGCCAGAAATATCTCCGTCAGAAGATATTGCCATTTTCGATCCAATCGGCCGCAGCGCAGAACCATAAGCCTTGACAACCGTTGCCAGCACAACTTTTTTTCCTGAACCCCGCCACAAGGAAATATCATTCATTACATCTCGCATTTGATTACTCCTGCGTATTTCAAAGGTTATTTGCCGTATATTCAGATTATATCACCCTGATTGCTCCACTTAGGATCGTGCACGCAATTGAATTTTAGGTAAAATTCACGGCGTCGCAAAATGAAAAGAAGTATAATTTTAGGGATTGATCTGCATTTGATGTTAAGGCATCAATCTTGCAAACTGGTTTTTAGCAAAATATATTTTTGGTCATATAATATTTTTGACAAAATACTACACGAAGCCCAGGGAAGAATATGCCAGAAGACAAAGTTGTTTTGCACGTAGAAGACAATCCAGAAAACCGAATGCTGGTTAGAAGGATTTTACAAGCCTCCGGGTATACCATTCACGAAGCGGAAAACGCCAGCCAAACGCTAGCGTTGCTCGAAACGATCAAGCCTGGCCTGATCCTCATGGATATCAATATCCCGGAAATGGACGGCTATACCCTCACCCATAAGATAAAAAGCATGCCGGGCATGGACATCTTGCCGGTCGTTGCGATCACTGCCAACGTGATGAAAGGCGACCGCGAAAAATCTTTACAGGCTGGCTGTGATGGCTACATTCAAAAACCGATTGATGTTGATACATTTGTTGACCAAGTAGAAAAATATTACTTCAAAGCTGGCTAACTGTCACTTCACAAACTACTATCTTAGGATTCAGGAAATACTATGCCCGAGAATAACTATATTGTGCTCGTAGTAGAAGATAACGTCTCCAATTTCGTTCTAATTGCCCGATTACTCGGCTTTCTTGGCATTCACTGCGAATGGAAAACCTCAGGATATGAAGTTGTGGAATACGCAGATACGCTGCCCAATCTCGATCTTATCCTCATGGATATCCGGTTGCCTTATGAAGATGGATTTGATGCCCATCAGAAAATTCGCCAATCCCCAAATCTGAAGGACATCCCCGTGGTAGCCGTCACCGCAGAATCAAGTTATGAATACCTGGAACGAGCTAAAAAAGAAGGGTTCAATGGCTTCCTCGGGAAACCCATTGATCCCGATCGTTTTCCCGAACAAATCCAGCGCATTTTAGCTGGCGAATCTGTTTGGGAAATGGACTGAGGAGAAAACCCGTATGCCCGATATGGCAAAAGAACTCCCGCCACAAGAACTCCTGAATACCATCACAGAAATCGCAAAAGCAGCTGCAGAAAAGAATTCGCTGCCTTCTTTGGCAAATCTTATAACCGAATCTGTGAAAAATAAATTCGGTTTCTTTAATGTCAGCCTGCTCTTGTTGGAAAACAATAGCGAAGATGATATTCTCCATGGACAAATGTTTACTTCGGGTCCAGCAGGAACCTCCAGCGAAGAAGTCCAGTTACCTGTGGATTCATCCCCTTCGTTGATCTGGATTACACGCAATCACCAATATAAAGTTTTTGAAGATTTGCAAACTGAAATAGCATTTGAACAGGAACACTTCGCCGGTGCTCAAAACGGCGCGGGCTTCCCACTTGTAATCCAATCCGAGCTAAAAGCCATCCTTTTTGTGTACACAGATCGCGAAGAAAGCATCCCTCCAGCGCTCATCTCGGCTCTTGAACTCTTTTCTTCGATTTTCTCAACGATATTGGATATCACTGATAAAACGAACCAGTTACAGGGTGGAAAAGAAACAACCTCTAATTTGGAACAATTAGGCCAAAATATCCTCTTGGCTAAAAATGAAGCTGAAGTTATCAAATATCTTTTGGAGGGTCTTGCTTCGTCTCAACACCTTACTGGGATATACAGCGTAGAAAAAGACCACCTCTCGGTTTTAGGTATTAACGATCCAAACGCCCCACGCGCGCGCTCGTCATTTGAAGGCATTGCGTTGCCGCTTCATGGTATCGCCGAAAAACTTCCGCAGGATGATGTGCTTTTCATAGAGGATCTTTCCGAAAACCTGCAATTCAGAAACCTGGCTTCCTTTTATTCTAGAAATGAATACCAGTCCGCAGCAATGTTCACCATCTATGAAATCGGACAACTTTCAAAAATCGTCATTATCAGTTCACAGTCACCAAACGCGCTAACCCAGGATGATGTTCTCGTCTTCGACGAACTGATCAAATCTACACGGCGATCTTTAAGTCAATTCAAAGAGATCAAATACCTCAACCAACAATTGGATGAATTGACAACACTGCAAAAAGTGAGCAAAGCCGTTTCCACAGAAACCGAACTGGAGTCACTTTATCAGGTCCTGCATCAACAAATCATGGATGCCATTGGTAGCGACGTAGGATTCCTTGTTGCCACCCTGGACGCCGATAACCAGATGATCCATGTGCCCTATCTCTTTGAAGATGGAGAATTGCAGCAAGTTGATCCATTTTTGCTTGGCGAAGGCATCACCTCTTTGCTCATTAAAAACAAAACCCCGATCATGGTAAACGAAAATGCTCGGCAGAAATTTGACGAAATGGGAGCGAAATATCTTGGCGACCCCTCAAAATCCTGGCTGGGTGTCCCGCTGCTTATTGAAAACGAAGCGATTGGCGCACTAATTGTTCAGGACATGCACAGGGAACGTCGTTTTTCCGACATCGACCTCAATATTTTGTCTACCATCGCTCCCCACGTTGCCCTTGCTCTCCGCAATGCACAGACGTTATCAAAAATGCAGACTACGCTGGAAGCACTTGATCAGGAAAGCTATTTGCTAAATGCTCTGCTTGTCAACATCCCGGAGCTAATCTATTTCCTGGACCCCCAAGGGAACTATTCCCGTGTCAGTAATTCATATGCTGAATTGTTTGGCGTTAGCAGCCCTTCCATTCTGGTTGGACAACCTGTTCGGGAGTATGCATCCACTGAAGGGGCACTGCCCAGCACATCTCTTGATTTTCAGGTATTGGAATCCAAAGAAGCGATTGTTGACTTCATTGACCAGCAAACCGATGCTAACGGAAAAACGCATTGGTCATTGAATAGCCGCATACCGCTGCTCAACCAGGATCAGGATCTGATGGGTTTGCTTGGCCTAACACAAAACATCAATGACTTGAAAGAAACGGAACAATTAGCTCGTGAACGGGCCCAAAGACTTGAAATCGCATCAGAAATTGCAAGCGAGGCCACTACGACACTCTCGGCAGATGAAATCTTCGACAAAGCTGTCAACCTTATCCGCGACAGATTTGGTTACTACCACGCATCCGTTTTCCGGCTTGATGCTCTCAGCGAATTCGCGGTGTTACGCCAGGCTGCTGGTGAAATTGGCGCAGAAATGCTCAAAATCGGCCACAAACTGGCCGTTGGTTCAAAATCCCTTGTGGGCCAGGCAACTGGACAGGGCATCCCCGTCGTTATTGAAGACGTCACAGAAGACCCTAACTACTATCCCAACCCCTTGCTCCCAGAAACCCGTGCAGAAATGGTGGTGCCGGTCAAAATTGGTGACCGGATCATCGGCGCGCTCGACGTACAGAGTAAAGAAGTAAATGCCTTCTCACCGGAAGTTGTTGACATTATGCAAATTCTTGCAGATCAATTGGCTATCGCTACCAGCAATGCTCAATTGTTTGCCAGCACACAGGAAAACCTCAACAAAACCCGCAAACTAAATGAAGTCTCTACCATGGCTGCATCCAGTGCCTCAACCGAAGAAACCCTCCGGGTGACGGTCTCAGGTCTGAAGTCTGTCCTCGACAATGCGAATGTTGCCCTGTTCCTGATGAATACAAAAAAACAGCTTGAATTTCGGGCTGCTGCCGGATTCGAAAACGTCAATTTCACCAAAGAAAAACTCACCGATGAAGACAGCATGTTAATGAAATCTCTGACAAGTCTTGAGCCGATTTTACTTGCGCTCTGGAGAAAAAGCAGCAACCGTATCCAGCAAATCTCGCTCGGCAATGTTGATTCCCTTCCAATTTTCTGGTGAGCCGCTGGGGTTGTTGTGTATCGAGAGCGAAGAAGTTGCCGCATTTGATCAAAATGACTTCGAACTAATGGTCAATTTCGGCAATATGCTTGCCTCAATCATTGTTCAACAATAGCCTTCTCTTGCAGGTCCGCCGCCAGGCGGAAAGGCAGCAAGCCCTGTTCGACATCACTAACAAGGTCCGCCAAACAGTTGATATGCAAGGCATTTTGCAAACATCAGTAGAGGAGATTTGCAAAGCAGTCGGCGCACAACGCGCCAGGATCGAAATCGCGCCCATTCAGGAATCCGCAACAGAAGGAACCACTAATGGCCGAAACCAGCAAGGAGATCCAGTAATGAATTTCTTTAAATCTCTTCTGCCGTCAACAACACCACCCCATTTGGTCGATAAATCAGAGCGAGAAATCGCCAAAGAAAGTCTCCTTCAAAGCATTTTGCTGACCATTTCTGGGATATTGACTGGTCTCTATTATCCTTGCCTTTAGCGGGATGCATCAAAGCATTAGGTGGTTCATTCGGCAGGTATTTTATCCTGATATTCGCTCGCCAGTTTTTGTTGTCACAATATTCCGAAGGCTTTCACTCTTGCTTCGGGCATTTCCAATGATGTTTTTCCTTGTCTTTTTTAGCGTCTGCTGCTTTCATCTTTTTTGGCATTGGCGGCGGAAGCACAACATTTTTACTTGTATTCATTGTGCTTGCTGGATGCATTGAGAGAAACAAAATACCCAACACATCGCTATATTCGTCTGCATTAATCATCGCGTTTTAACTTTTCGTGCCTTTTTAGGACAAAACATCCTGCCGGCAAGGTTTCCCACGCAACCTCCAAATTCTCGCAACTTGAATTCATGGATCGTTTCAATAGCAATCTTTTTCCATTGCCACAATTATCACCTCAACCACGATCGACAAATCTAATTTCTGGTTTGGAAAATGCGGCTAAGAGACAGTCTGCCCTGGCAGATGAATTAGCAGTAGGAAAAAGAAAGCCTTGAAATTCGCATTCAGGAGCGCACCCAAAACCTGGAAAGAAGATCAACCCAGCTTCGTGCCGTCGCAGATATCTCGCGGAATATGAGTTCCATCCTCGATCAGGAAGTCATGTTCCAGCAAGCAGTGAACTTGCTCAAAGATCGACTGGACCTTTATTACGCTGGTATCTTCATCATTGAAGAGACAGGGCAATTCGCAGTCCTCCGGGCAGGAACCGGTGAAGCGGGGCGACAGATGGTAACCAATGGTCATCGTCTTGAAGTTGGCGGTACCTCAATGATCGGATGGTCAGTAAGCAACCGTATGCCCAGGATTGCATTGGATGTAGGTGAAGAAGCCGTACGCTTCAGCAATCCCCTTCTGCCTGAAACCCGCTCTGAATTGGCGCTGCCGATTATTTCACAAAACAATGCCATTGGTGCCCTCACGATCCAATCAACAAAACCAAACGCATTTGACGAAGATGACATCCTCATCTTCCAGGGTATCGCAGACAGTTTTTCGGTCGCTCTTGAAAACGCCCGACTCTTCCAGCAAACTCAAAGCGACCTGAATGAAATTCGCTTCCTCAGTCGCCAGTATTTGGAAGATTCCTGGGGATCGTTTTTGGAAGCATCAGGGACTATGACCTCCGAATTCGAAAATCAGCTTGAACAAGCATCCTCAAAAGACACTTTCAGCCATAAAATTCCGGTTCTTTTCCGCGATCAGCCAATCGGAGAAATTGTGCTGGAAACAAATGATGAGATCCTTTCTTCTGAAGATCAGCAATTTGTCGACGCCATTACTTCTCAAGCAGTCATGGCGCTAGAAAGCGCCCGTTTGCTGCAAGAAACCCAGCGACAGGCACTACAGGAAGAAAAGATCAACCAGATATCCGCACAATTCACCAACGCGTTCGATATCCAGGACGTTTTGGAGACAGCCCTGAAAGAAATCAGCCAATTGCCATCTGTTTCTGAAATTGCTGTTCACCTGGTTTCTCCCGAAAGCCAACCAAACAATAATGGCAGCGAGGTACACAAATGAACATTCTCCAACGCATCAATCCTGCAACCCCTCCAGAATCGCTTGCAGGAAAAGACGTTTTTGTTCTTCTTAGGGAGAGAATTCTGCAATACGGTCTGATTGGCGTTTCGGCAATTGCCACAATCCTGGTGCCGATGGTCATTATTCGTGACATTGCGGCAAAAAACTGGGCGCTGGTTATCGTCTACAGTCTGGCATATTTCGTAGCCCTTTCGATGACATATTTTCGAAATATCCCATATTCTGTTCGCTCAAATATTTTCACCGGGTTATTCTTCCTGATCGGTGTCGTTGACCTTATGGGGTCTGGCATGAGCGGAGAAGGCCGCCTCTTCTTAATGGCTTTTGTCGTAATGACGGCAATTCTATCCGTTGAAAGAAGTGTTTTCCGAAGCATTCTTACTGGCGTAACATCTGTAATCCTCTTGACGATTGTCGGATGGGGAATGTCCTCCGGTTGGATCACAGCCCCTCCGGTCGAAGCATTGACAAATTCCTACAGATTTGGCGACTGGATCAATGGCAATGTTGTTTTTCTGATGACGACGACTGCTGTCATCAGTTCACTTCTTCTCCTCATTGCTCGGGCACAGCAAGCCTTGCGTAACCAGGAAAAATCCACTGAGGAACTTGCATTTGAACGCCAGAAACTACAAGCTGATTTTGACCAGCAAAAATTGGAGGTTAACCGCCGGGCCACCCAATTAGAAACAGCCAGTGCCTTGGCGCGTGATATTTCCAAATTTACAAACCTCGATACCTTGCTCTCGAGCGCAGTGAACCTGATCCGTGATCAGTTTGGGTATTATCATGCCGGTCTCTTCCTTCTGGATGGTAATAAAGAATATCGCCGTCCTGCGCTCTGCTACCGGCGACGCCGGACGTCAAATGCTTGCAAACAACCACCGCCTGCGTGTTGGTGAGGTAGGTCTCGTCGGCTATGCAGTAAGTAAAGGCGAATCGCCGTATTGCCCAGAATGTTTATCAGGACACTTTTCACTTCAAAAACCCCATCCTTCCCGATACACGCTCAGAATTGGCCTTGCCATTACGTGTTGGCGGAGACATTATTGGTGCGTTGGATGTGCAAAGTGAAAAGGAAATGGCCTTTGAACAGGAAGATGTCAAAATCCTGCAATTGATCGCAGACCAGCTGGCTGTTGCCATCAATAAAGCCCAAATCCTTGATCAGTTACAGAAAACCGTTGACGATCTGAAAGAGCGGTATCTGCAAACCACCACTTCCTCCTGGAACCAGTTCCTGACGAAAGAGACGAAAACTGTATCAATGTCACTGGACAGAACCACACAGGAATTGACGGAATCCCCACCGATGACAATAGAAGAACAAAAAGCCATCACTGAAAAGAAAACCATACTTGCATCCAAAGATGCGGACAGTGAACAAAAACGAACACAGATCTCTGTCCCGCTCATGTTACGAGATAATCTGGTTCTAGGCGCCATGCGCATCGAGTTTGATGGGGAGAACATCCCCAAGCAAACCGTTGAAATGTTGGAAAATCTTTCCAATCGTCTCGCCCTTGCTCTTGACCGCGCCAGACTGATGAATGAAATTCAATCTACCGCTGAACAGGACCGCCTGATCACGGATGTAAGCTCAAAAATCCGTTCCTCCTCAAACATCGACAACATCCTGAAAACAGCCGCATCAGAAATCGGCCGCTCGCTGGGAGCCTCCGAAGTTATTGTCCAACTACTGCCCACCACCGACAACTAGTCTGGAGAGCACTATGCAACAACCTGCTACCAAAAATATATTTACCCGACCATTACCGTCTTTACCATCACTAAGTGATCAAAGCGATCATAAAGAGCCAGACTATGCAGTAACAAGAACTGCATTACTGATATCTGGATCCACCTTTTTTCATGGGATATTCTACCTTGCTGCTTTGGGCTTTATTGAAAGCACTCCTGCAATAAGACAATCTGTCGGAATTGCTGGCTTGGTCTTCTTGTTAATTGGTGTGTTTGGCTTCATCCTTTCCTCTGGCTTGTTCAAGGAAGATTACGTGAAACGGATGGCAGTCCTGTCAATCGCCATCCAGATTTCTCTGATGATTGCAGCCCTCACAACGTATGATCTTGCCGTAGCTGGTGCGTTATCTCTCCTCTCTTTTCTCTTGATCGGCAATTATTTCTTCTCAGACCAAAAAACCGTTATATTTGTTGTGATTGGCCTAATAAGCGGTTTTATTACTGTTCTAATTGACTTGTTTTCCCCACTGGCCCAAATAGATGATGGCATATTCGGAATGTATTGGGGTTTGATTTTCCTGGCCGAGTTCATCGTCGTAATTTACTTCATCGCTACAGGAAGAATGGCCCGTTATTTACAAATGAAGATTTTCTTCATCTCCATCACAATTGCCCTTGTCCCGATTGCTGCTATCGTATTATTCAACTACTCCTTCCAGCGAAATTCAACCATCGAAGCAAACAGAAATTTCACAAGTCTCGCAGCCGAAAAACAAGCTGATGTGATTAATAATTTTATTGCGTCCAACCTGAATAACCTTTCCCAACAAGCAAAACTGGAGATCTTCACGGAGTTTTTGGAACTTCCTGAATTAAAACGAAATGCCAGTGCTGAAAGAGCAGAGTTAGACGAAACCGTCTCTATCCTCACTCAATCCTCCCAGCAGCTATTTCTAAAATCCTATGGCGTTCTGGACAAAAATGGAACTGTTGTATACGACAGTTACAGCCCGGCTATCGGTGCAAACGAGGCAGAGGAAAATTATTTTAAGTATTCGTTCAATTTCCGGCAACCTTTCTTTTCCTCCGTTCGATTTCTCATCTACCCGTATGATGCTGCAGAAATCATTTTTTCCGCCCCAATCGTTGATGCATCCGATGAAGTCATTGGTGCAGTTCGCATCCGCTACAACGCTGACGTTTTCCAAAATCTCCTGCGCCAACAAATCGTTGCCAGTGGCGATAAAAGTTACGCAATTCTCATTGATGAGAACGGGTTGCGCCTTGCAGACAATTCGAATCGTGAGGCCGTATTCGACCCTGTGGCTCCTCTCCCTGAATATGCAATCACAACCTTGCAAATCGAGAATCGCGTCCCCAATTCATTTCGGCCAAACGAGGCAATCTATAATCCTGCCATTGAAAAAGCCATTAAAAATTACAAATTCGATCAATACTTCGAGGATGATGTAATAACTGACAACGAATTGAAAAGTGAAATTGGGTACCTGGCCCGGATTGACAAAATGCCGTGGTTCCTCGTCTATGTGCAGGAACAAATTATTGCGAATCAACGTGCCGAACAACAAGCCAACACGACCACACTGGTTATCGCAACTTTCATTGCCCTGACTGGTTTTCTATCCCTGGGTATTGCCCGGGTGATCAGCGCCCCAATTTTGAAATTAACCGACGCCGCTTCACAAGTCTCAAAAGGAAACCTTGAAGTTAATGCCCAGGTCAGATCCAAAGATGAGATTGGTACACTGGCAGTAGTATTCAACAGCATGACGCGGCGACTGCGCACAATCATTACCGAATTGGAAGATCGCGTTTCTGCCCGTACAAAAGAACTGGACGAGCAAAACAAATCCCTTGCCCATCGTTCGCAGCAATTAACAACCATTGCTGATGTTGCGCGTTCTGTTGATTGCAGAAAACGATCTTGAAACCCTGCTCTCACAGGTTACCAATTTGATCAGTGAGCGCTTCGACTTCTACCATGTCGGCATTTTCCTCGTCGATCCCGCTGGCCAATACGCAGTTCTTCGTGCTGCAAACAGTGAAGGCGGACAGCGTATGCTCGCCAGGCAGCATAAACTCCGCGTCGGCCAGGTTGGTATCGTGGGGTATGCAACCGGTACCGGTCAGGCAAGAATTGCTACCGACGTAGGTGAAGATGCTATCTATTTCAATAATCCCGACCTCCCCCGTACACGTTCTGAAATGGCACTGCCCTTAAAAGATGGCGAAAAGGTCATTGGCGCTCTTGACGTACAATCCATGAAATCCAACGCCTTCTCCACTGAGGATATTGAACTCTTCAACACCCTGGCTGACCAGGTGGCTGTCGCCATCGTCAACAGCCGCCTGTACGAAGAAACCCAGCAGGCATTGAAAGAAATGCAGGAAATCAACCGGCAATACCTGCGCCAATCCTGGAGTGAGAAACTCGATGAAAGCGAACAGACTCAGTTACCGCTATTCACTTGAAGGCATCTCAACAACAGATCCGCTTATCAATTCGAAGATGTGCAACCGGTCGTTGAATCCAATATCCGCCATCGTCCCCGAAAGCAAAACCTTGCAGCTCCCCATCATCCTGCGGGGTGAAACCATCGGCGTCATCCAAATCCAGAAACCGGACCAGGCCGGAGAATGGGAACTCATCGCAAATTTCCACCATCGAAAGAGTATCCGACCAAATTGCCCTTGCATTGGAAAGTGCCCGCCTTTTTGAAGAAACTGCAAAACGCGCTGAACGTGACCGCAAAGTACTCGAAATCACTAGCAAGATCCGTTCAACAACTGATTTCAACGAAATGCTCGAAATTGCAGTCAATGAACTGAAACGGGAATTGAATGCATCAGGTGCCCAGGTCATCCTTCAACAAAATATTTCTCTCAAAGACCAGGACCATGAGCCAGATATGACAATGGTCACCATCTATAAAATGCTTCAACCTATTACCAATATTACCGGCTTGCGCAGTAAACAGCGGGCAGGAGCCAAAATATGCCAACCAATCCAATACTCAACCGACTAGAAACTTTCTTCTCCAGTTATGAAGAAGAAATCCCGGAATTCAGACGTATCCCCGTCAAAGTCCCTGAAAGGGTGGAGATGGGAATGCGACAGTGATGCCAAAATTACTTCTTGCAGTGCTGAAATGGAAGAAATCTTGAATTTCCCGGAATCACAAGTAATTGGACAGCCGCTGCATACCTTCGCCGTTACAGAAGACTTCCAGAAGCAAACTCAAATCGGCGCTCTTCGAGTGGACACATTCCCCGTTGAATATTGATATTGATTACATCCCCAGACAATGGCGAGTATTCTGAAAACAAGAGTACAGATTTTTTCCGCGCTCCACGAGAACGACAAACAGATTGGCTGGCGTGGCTATACGCAGTTTCTTTCCGAAGAAGATCTCACTTCATCTGGCAAATTTCCCTGCGGACCCGCTGAATATTCTGCAATCCAACATTTCAAAATCAAATCCGCCAATAAATTCTGCCCCGTCAGCTTCCATTATCCAGAAGAAAAAGAGAAATACTGGCCTCTTACCGCAAATCGCCAAAGTCACTTCATCTCCTCAATGGAACGAAACTGGAAAGATCATTCATAGAACGTGGCCCTGCTCACTGATATCAGACGGTGCATCCATATCGCAACCAGTTGCGATCGGTGATACAGTATCTGGTGTTCTCGAAATTCTGGATGCCAACCCCAATCGCAAATGGTCAAAAGAAAACCAGCTCCTCGTCCAGGAAGTTGCCGCTCAGCTTTCCCTTGCCCTCGAAAACGCACAGCTCTACTCCACAGTACAAAAGGAGCTTGGCGAACGTGTCCGTGCCCAAAAAGAAACCCAAAAACGTAATCAGGATCTTGCGTCACTGAACCAGATTGGACAACAACTAAACGCCCTCACCAACCGCGAAGATATTTTTGCATACCTCGAAGAAATCATCCCGCAGTTGATTTCCGCTCCCAATTTGACCATTGCCGTCATCAATGAAGAAACAAACAACCTTTCCTTCCCCGTTTCAATCATCAATTTTGAAGCAGCCTTCCAACAAGACCGCCCGATATCCCCTGGGCCAATCAAATATATTCTTGATTTCCGCCAACCACTGCTGATTAATTCCGCGCAATGATTATCACCAATACCTCTCAGCAGAAAACGCCCCATCAAATCCTCCCCAATCATTACTTGCAGCGCCAATGATCGTCAGTGAAAAATCTTATGGCGCCATCCTGTTGGAAAATTTCGAGAGCGAAAACCAATTCACTGATATTGACCTTGAGCTTCTTTCTACGATTGCCACCCAGGCCGCCACTTCTCTTGAAAACGCCTACCTCTTTCAGGAAATGTCAGACGCGCTCACCACGGTTGAAATTCGCAGCCGCTATCAGGAATTTGCAGCCAAAGGTGTTGCCGATCCTCACCGAATTTGGCACAAAATCATTGCCGGAATTTCTTGAAATGCTTGGCAAAGCCTCAAATGCCAGTCGTGTTTATTTCGCAGAAATTCAAACGGACGAAGCCGGGCAATATTGGCACGCTATCGCAAACTGGCAGGATGAAAGCATTCCCCACCAAATTCCCGATGACAAGATCATTCATATTCCCGTTGCACTATATGAGCATTGGAAGAAAGATCTGGTAGAACGCGGTCAGAGCGCCGGCACAGTAAAATCACTGCCATCACCAGAACGTGTTCTCCTTGAAGCCCAAAATATCCGCTCAACCCTGCTCCTGGCAGTTCCTGGCCAAAATCAAATTCCCAGTTTCATTGGATTTGACCAGTTAGACTCATACCGTGAATGGCAATACGAAGAAATTTATGCCCTTCAGGTAGCGGCCAATGCGCTCTCCAACACCCTGGCCCGCGAAGACCTCCTCGATCAATTGCAGGTATCGCTGGACGAGACAGAACAACTCTACAACACAAGTCACCGTCTTGCCCTCGCCAATAACTTCCAGGACATGATCGCCGCTCTGACCCAGGACATGAAAAACTCAAACATCAATCGCGGTGCCCTGATCACATTTGAATATGATATGCAAGGCAAACCAACATCCATGCAAGTAACAGCAAATTGGCATAATGGAAAAGGAAGCCCTCCGCCCGAAATGGGCACCAACCTCGATCCGGAAATATTCCAGAGATATTTCCTGACCCCAGCCCCGAATTATTACGACGATATGACTGCCCTGCATCTGGACGACAAGGTAAAAGAACGTTTCACCGATTATGATTTTGGCGCATTGGCCGTTCTCCCGCTTTGGGTCAGCAAAAAACAAATCGGTTCATTGCTCCTGGCTTCTGATGACGCACACAAATTCAGCCCGCGAGAAAAACGAACATTTCCCTCCCCTCGTGGACCAGATGGCAATCGCCGTAGAAAACCAGCGCTTGTTCCAATCAAACTGAAGAAGCCCTTTCTGACACCGCCACCCTTTACAACATCTCCAATGAAATCGCTCAGGCATCCACGCTCAAAGACCACCTGAAGATTATCGGTGAAACCCTCATCCCGTTGGAAGCAAATCAGGTATCGATTGTTCTTGTTACCGAACGCGATCGAAGACCGCATCGAAGAAGTTAACAGGTTGCAGGTGTTTATGATCGTGAAACCGGCTACCGTGATACAGACGTTGATAATCAAAGCTGCAGATCTCCCGATCGTATCAGCACATTGAAGCAAGCACCCTCACAATTCCGGATGTCCGAAACAGCGACATGGACCCGAGTATCGAAGAAAACATTACTGAATTCTGGACTGGAATCCGTCTGCTGGATTCCCATGCGCTCTGCAGGACAATTGATGGGCTTCATTAATGTTTCAGCTGAACATCCTGTAGAATTCCCAAAAGATGACATCCGCATCATCGAGGCGGCCGCCAATGGTATTGCGGTTGCCTTGGAAAGACAGAACTTCGTTCTTGAAGCAGAAAGACGCGCACTGGAATTGCAAACCGCAGCAGAACTGGCCCGTGACACCACCGGTGAGCTGACGCTGGATATCCTCCTCCCGCGCTTCATCAACCTGCTGTGTGAACGATTTGACTTCCAATATGCATCCATCTATCTGATGGATGATATCAAATGAATATATCGCCATCCGCGAAATCAACTTCCGCGGTACTCAAACAAACTCCCCGGCTTAGCAGTAGGATCAAACTCCCTTGTTGGACAGGCGGCTGCACAAGGCAACCACATGATGGTCAACAACATCCTTGAAAGCCCATTTGAGTTTCACAAAACGATTTTGCCTGAAACCCGCTCAGAGCTTTGTATTCCTATGAAACTCGGCGAACGTATCGTCGGCGTGCTGGATATTCAATCCACCCGCTTTGGCGCATTCACCGCCAATGATATCACAGTTATGCAGGTACTGGCTGACCAGATCGCTATCGCAATGGAAAATGCCCGATCATACGAGCTATCGCAGATAGCGATTAAGGAAATGGAAGAAGTTGACCGGCTAAAGAGCCAGTTCCTTGCCAATATGAGTCACGAGCTGCGCACACCACTAAACTCCATTATTGGTTTCTCCCGCGTTATCCTCAAAGGCATTGACGGCGAAATCAATGACATTCAAAAGCAGGACCTCAGCGCAATTTACAATTCAGGTCAACATCTTCTTTACCTGATCAATGACATTCTCGACCTTTCAAAGATCGAAGCGGGAAAGATGCAGTTATCCTTCACGGATCTTGATATCACCGAAATCGTGAACAGTGTCATGTCAACCGCCGTTGGTCTGGTCAAAGACAAGCCCGTAAAACTTGAAACCAACATTGAGGAAGGTCTCCCTGTTGTCAATGCAGACGCCACCCGTGTCCGTCAGGTATTACTCAATTTCGTATCGAACTCTGCCAAGTTCACAGAAGAAGGTCACATCCGTGTTTCGGCTTATCAGACTACTTCACCAGATGCCGTTCCAGAATTGATGGTAGAAGTAGATGACACTGGCATTGGTATTAACGAAGAAGACCAGAGTTAAATTGTTCCAGGCATTTTCTCAGGTAGACGACTCGCCCACTCGCGCAACAGGCGGCACCGGACTCGGCCTTTCCATCAGCCGGTCATTCATTGAACTGCACGGGGGCAGGATTGGCATTTCCCGCAGCGAGGAAGGTAAAGGTAGCACCTTCTTCTTCACTCTTCCCATAGAAATCATCTGACAAACCAGATCCAAATATCGCCCAGAACAAAGACGGAGAATGCATCACAGAAAAACATCATCCTCTCAATTGACGATGAAGCACAAATCGTTCAGCTCTACCAGAGATATCTTGGCGATCTGAATTATGAAATCAGTCCCTCTCGCCAATCCGACATCTGCTGTGGAAAAAGCAATTGAGTTGAATCCAATGGCAATTACCCTCGATGTGATGATGCCCGAAAAAGATGGTTGGTCTGTCTCAAAGAATTGAAAGAGAACCCGGAAACAGCCCACATCCCCGTCATTATTTGCAGCATCCTCGAAGAAAAAGAAAAAGGGTTGAAACTGGGTGCGGCTGCTTATCTCGTCAAACCATTCCTCAAAGATGATTTCGTCAAAGTCATTGACCAAATCAACCCATTGACGAATAATTACGGGCATAAGACATACAAATACCAATGCACATTTGCATATCAAGATCACATGCGTTGATTGTGGCCATGAAACCGAATTCTATATGCCTGAAACAAAATGCCCGAAATGCGGAAGTGAGTGGCGAGAAGCATCATACGACTACCGGGAAATTGGCAAAACCCTGCAAGACAAAACTGGCCAACCGCCCCCATTCCTTGTGGCGATATCACGAACTCCTCCCGGTTGAAGCCCCAATTCCAGATGTGTCGCTCGGTGAAGGAGCTACGCCCCTTTACCGCGCTGTTAATCTGGGCATGATGCTGGGCTGCCCAAACATATATATCAAAGACGAACGACAGGGACCGACTTCTTCATTCAAAGACCGCCAGGCTGTTGTCACAATTGCCGCTTTGAAAGAAGCGGGTATCAAGGAACTTGTCCTTGCTTCTACCGGTAACGTCGCCATTGCTTATTCTGCCTACGCCGCCAGAGCTGGAATCAAATTGTGGGCCTTCCTGACCAGTCGCGTTCCCTCTGAAAAAATGCGTGAAGTAGCCCTTTACGGCACACAGGTCATCAAAGTCACTGGTTCTTATGATCAAACCAAACAAGTAGCCGCTGACTTTGCCGCCCAGCGGGACATCTTCCACGACCTTGGCGCAAAATGTATTCCCTGCATTGAAGCCATGAAAACCATTGCCTTTGAAATCAGTGAGCAATTAACCAACCGTCTGGGTGCTCCCGAAAACGCTCGCCTGGCGCACCCCAGACTGGTATTTCCAGTCTGTCAGCGGCGGCATGGGACCTCTTGGTGTCATCAAAGGTTTCCGGGAATTATCCCAAATGGGGCTTAACTTCATCAACATTGCCAAAATTAGGCGTCATCCAATCAGCCGGTTGCGCCCCCATGGTACATGCCTGGAAAAAGAACGCCGATGTAGCTGAACCCGTCACCAATCCCAGAACACTCATCGAAACACTCGCTACCGGAACCCCTGGCAGAACATATACCCGGCTGCGCGAAAAAATGCTCGAAGCCTCCGGCGGTACATTTGAAAGCGTTACCGATGAAGAAACCTTCCGCACCATGCACTTGCTGGCAAAAATGGAGGGTATTTCCGTCGAACCTGCCGCAGCCGTTGCGGTTGCAGGGTTGATCAAACTCGTCCGCCAAGGCGTAGTCAAGCCGGAAGAAACCGTTGTCATCAACTGTACCGGCCATACCATGCCCATCGAACCGGTTATTCTCGGCGATTCCCTCGGGAGTTCTGTCGACCTTACCGAACAGAATGACGAACCCGAAGAAGGGCTTCTTGCCGCCATCAACCAGATCACCTGTGAACGCTATCCGCGAGTCGCCATCGTTGATGACAATGCGGATGCCCGCAGGCTTATTCGCAGAATCCTCCAATCCCAGGGGGAGTATGAAATATTCGAAGCTGAAAATGGACGGGAAGCCATCGATATTATCACAACTGAATTGCCCGACCTGGTTCTCCTCGATTTAATGATGCCTGAACTGGACGGTTTTGATGTCATGGATGCCCTCCAAAAAAACAAACAAACCGCCGAAATTCCCATCATTGTCGTAACTGCCAAGGAATTGACTGTCGCAGAGAAGAAACGCTTGAATGGGCATATCCAGTTATTATTACAAAAAGGCAACTTTTTGAGCGATGATCTGGAAAATGAAGTCCGCTCGTTACTGAAATAAAGCCACCAAACGAGCAGCAACCAAGGAATATCGCCCGGTATGAACAAAAAAAATCTTGGAATCTATGCAGCCATTGCCTCGGCAATATTCCTCGGGTTGAACCCAATTTTTGGGAAGCATTCACTCCTGGCTGGTTTTACACCTCTGACTGTCGTCACCCTCCGCACAGCCGGAGCCGCCCTCCTGCTTTTCGTTGTGATGTTCTTGTTCAAGCGAAAATTCCTCTTCATCTATCCTGTCGGCCTGGCAGGTTGTTTATTAGCAGGCTTCATCAACGGAGCCGGTTCCATTTTGTACTACACCGCCCTATCGCGGCTTGATGCCAGCATCGCGCACCTCCTGTACTCTTTCTACCCGCTCTTCCTTGTGTTCTGGCAGTTGCTAGACCGCCAACGAATAACCAAAACAACTGCCATTAGAATGGTTGTTTCCACAATTGGGGTAATACTGCTTGTCAGTGCCGGAGGACAGAAAATCGATATGCTCGGCGCCTTCCTCATGCTTGGCTCTTCCATCCTCTATGCCCTGCATCTCCTCATCAATCAACGCGTCCTCTATGAAGTGCCTGCGCCTACCGTTACCCTTTACACCTTGCTTTCCATGACACTGACCGTTACTGTGGCCTACCTTCTATTTGACCGGGAGCTCCCTTTGATCACATATTCCTGGTGGCCCATTATTGGTATGACCATCTTCACTTTTGCATCACGGTTAACCCTCTTCCTGGGGATAAAACACCTCGGCAGCGTGCAGACAGCCATGCTCGGGCTTGGCGAATTGCTGGTAACCGTATTTGTTGCAGTCAGTCTGGCTGGACGATCAACTCTTCTGGTCGCAATGGCTCGGGGCAGTCATGCTGGGCGATAAGTTTAATGCTGGTAGCCTTTGATAAATCACCCCAGGAGAAACCTAATCCTGCCCGTTTTCTCGCCTGGCTCAACCCACCCAAAGTTGATACAGATATTCCCTGGCGATCGCAACCCTGAACTCTTTCCCTGGCAAGTAGTTCGTGCCGTCGCCATAACTGTTCCACTCATTAAAGAAAGACCAGCAAATTTAAACTGCGTAGTCAATACTACGCATGCGCTGATCGCACAACACTGCTTTTATCAAATTTTCGCAATTGTCGTCTTTTTCAATTAGAATATAGACATAACAATAAAAAATCAAGATTGGATTATGCAATGGATCATCTATGGTATAAAAACGCAATATTCTACGAATTAAATGTCCGCGCATTCAAAGACAGCACCGGAGACGGCAACGGTGATTTGCAAGGCGTCACTCAAAATATGGACTACTTCCAGCAACTCGGTGTCGATTGCCTCTGGCTGCTTCCCATCTATCCGTCTCCCCTCAAAGACGACGGCTATGATATTGCAGGCTACACGAATATCCACCCTGATTACGGCACCCTTGACGATTTCTCTGCGCTCATTTCTGCTGCACACGCCTGCGGGATCAAAGTCATTACCGACCTCGTCCTCAATCACACCTCCGACCAACACCCCTGGTTTCAGGCCGCCCGCCAGGATAAAAACTCCCCCTACCGTGATTATTACGTCTGGAGCGACACCGACCAGAAATATTCCGATGCCCGCATCATCTTCCTGGACACCGAAAAATCAAACTGGACATGGGATGAAACCGCCGGGCAATATTTCTGGCACAGATTCTATTCTTCACAACCCGATCTGAACTATGAGTGTCCACAGCTAAAGCAGGAAATGTTTAAGATTGCCTCCTTCTGGCTTGACATGGGTGTCGATGGCTTCCGCGCCGATGCCGTTCCCTACCTCTTTGAAGAAGAAGGAACCAACTGCGAAAATCTGCCCGAAACCCATGAATTCCTGAAAGAACTGCGCGGCTTCATCGATCACAAATACCCCGGCCGCATTCTCCTGTGTGAAGCCAACCAATGGCCGGTTGATGTCCGCCCCTATTTCGGAGATGGTGATGAGTTCCAGATGGGGTTTCACTTCCCCGTCATGCCGCGCATCTACATGGCCCTTCGACAGGGAGATCGCAGCAAAATGGTAGAGATCATGGACCAGACTCCGGCGATCCCGGATAGCTGCCAGTGGTGCGTCTTCCTGCGCAACCACGATGAACTCACCCTCGAAATGGTCACCGAAGAAGAACGCCAGTGGATGTGGCAGGAATATGCCCCAGAACCCCGCATGCGTCTCAACCAGGGCATTCGCCGCCGCCTGGCCCCGCTGCTCGATAACGACCAGCGCAAAATGGAATTGGTCAACTCCATCCTCTTCACCCTGCCCGGCTCGCCCTTTATTTATTACGGCGATGAAATTGGCATGGGCGACAATATCTACCTCTTTGACCGCAACGGCGTCCGCACCCCCATGCAGTGGGATGCTTCACCCAATGCAGGCTTCTCGAATGCTGCCACGGATCAGCTCTACGCTCCCATCATCACCAACCCTGAATACGCCCCTGACAAGGTCAACATTGCCAGCGCCAAAGCCGATCCCTCCTCCCTCTTCAATGCAATTCAAGCGCATGATGCGTACACGCAAGCAACACCCCGCCTTCGGCCAGGGTCATTTTGCCTGGGCAGACCTGAAAAATGACGCCATCGCTGCCTGGTGGCGGGTCGATGAAAAAGATCGCATTCTTGTTATCCATAACCTCACCGACCAGGAACAAACCGCCCATCCCACTGCAGATCTTCTGAAAACGCAGACAGCCATCGACCTCCTCACCGGAAAATCCGTCGCCTGCAAAGCAGACATGACCCTTTCCCCTTACCAATTCCTTTGGTTGAAGATCTAACCCACACCTCAAACAAGGCACAGCCTGTGCATTAACTATCCGGGCTGTGCCTTTTTAGTGCACAGGTCTAAAACCTGTCTGCAGCGCCGTATCAAAACCACCAGTATCCTCCCCGATAACTCATTCGCCCCAATCCTGTTGACAAACCTTCCCAAACCCTGTACAATTAAATCGGTTTAATTAAACCGGTTGCATGAATAAGTGAGGGAATTTTGACACCAGTAACCATCAGAGATGTAGCCCGCGAAGCAGGCGTTTCTCCCGGCACCGTATCTCGTGCCATGAACGACAGTCCGCTCGTCAACGAAGCCACCCGCCAGCGCGTCCTTGAGGTTGTCCAAACCTTGAATTACTCCCCCAACCTCACCGCCCGCAAACTGTCTCTCGGCAAAACCCTGACGATCTCGGTTATTCTCCCTTTCCTCACCCGCCCCTCCTATATCGAACGTCTAAACGGCGTTGTGGCCGCCCTGACCCCCAGCCAATACGACATGGTCATCCACTCCGTCCAGACGCCAGAACAAAGGCACACCATTTTCGAAGACGTCATTCGCCGTGAACGTTCTGACGGCGTCCTGATCATATCTCTTCCCCCGATGGACAGCGAAGTGGAATTTTCTCGCAAATGCAGATATCCCCATCACCCTGATCGACGCCATCCACCCAGAACTTAATATGCTCGACCAGGTTTTCATTGATGATATCGAGGGTGGAAAAATGGCAACCCGCCATCTGATCAAACTGGGCCATAAAAAAATCGGCTACATCGGCGATATTTATAATACTCCGTTTCGCTTTTCCTCCAACCGCGACCGATATCATGGTTACAGAATCGCCCTTGAAGAAGCTGGTCTGCCTTTCATTGAAAAATATTATGCCGAAGATGAGCATGGCACGCTGGAAGCAAAACACCTTGCCCGCCAAATGCTCAGCCAGGACGATCCACCTACTGCTGTTTTCGCTTACAGCGATACCACTGCCTGGGGCGTAATGGAAGCCGCCCAGGAACTTGGTATCGCAATACCTGATGATTTTTCCTTAATTGGCTTTGACAATATTGAGATTGCGGAGTACCTCAAAATCACTACCATCTACCAACCATTATTTGATTCTGGACAAAGGGGTATGCAATTGCTCCTTGAAAAACTTGAAAATCCCCAAAAAACACCTATCCAGGAACAGCAGCATATCCAACTAATCTCACGACAGACAACCTCCACGCCAAAATAGGATTACGTTTTGCAGATATTCAAGATTGCCTGGATTTGCCTTATTGACTTGCCTTATCAATTATGCTACACTGTTAACACGTGTTAGTAACACGCGTTACTTATTGGAGGGTGATTTGAAAACCAGGCGTGTAACCAGCCAGGACGTTGCGGAACGGGCAGGTGTTTCTCGCACCACTGTCTCGTTTGTGCTAAATAACGTCGAAGGCGCCCAGATCGGTGCTGAAACGCGCCAACGCGTTTTACAAGCCGCCAAAGATCTGGGCTATGTGCCGGATGCCGTCGCTCAATCTCTGGCAAGTGGCAAATCCAAGACCATCGGCCTTGTCCTTGCCCGCCCTTCCAGACAAATCGCCGCCGACATGTACCTCACACAGGTACTCGACAGCCTCTTTAGCAAACTACATAAATATGGCCTCCGCCTCATCCTTGAAATCCTTGACGACCAACAATCCCAGAAATCTTATCTCAAACTAATCCGCTCTAAAAGAATGGATGGAGTTATCTACTCTGGCCCCCAGTTTAATGACGAAACACTCGAATCGCTCTTGAACATTGGTTTTCCCACCGTTCTGATGGGCTACTTGCCCGATTCCCCCTTCTGCAGCATTGACATCGACAACTATCAGGCAGCCCGTACTGCAACAGAACACCTTATTGACTGCGGACACACCAGCATCGCCTGTATCACCAACGCTTCACTTTCCTACACAGCAGCAAAAGACCGCCTGCAAGGCTATCGTGATGTACTGGAAAGCAACCACATCTGCTACGACAAATCCCTTGTGCGCTGCGGCGCATTTACCCCCGAAAGCGGCTATATCCAGATGAAAAATATGCTCGCTTCGCAATCTCATTTACCAACAGCCGCGTTCATCGCCAGTGATGTCGTTGCCGCCGGAGCCGTAGCCGCCATCCACGAGAAAGGGTTGCGCATCCCCGAAGACATTGCCATCGTTGGCTTTGACGACGTTCCCCTTGCCCGCTATATGTCCCCACCATTAACAACTATTCAAATTCCCATTCGTGCCATGGCGCAGCTTGCTTTTTCAATGATTATGCAATTGATTAATAACCAGCCGCCAGAGGAGAAACACATCTTTCTGGAAACGAAACTCATCATCAGAAAATCTTCATCACCATCAAATTAACAACAACCCAAGAAATCAGTCCTGATTTTATTTTGAAAGGAGGTGGTAGTAAAAACATCTAGCTGGGAAACAGAATCAAAAAAGATTGATATTCAAACAATAAAAAAGGAGTAGAAAATGTTGAACAAGAAGTTTTGGCTTCCTATGAGCGTCCTGGTCATCTTCGCGATGATCCTGGCAGCTTGCGCCCCCAAACCAGAAGCTCCTGCCGCAGAAATGGAAGAAGTTGATTCCTATCTGGCAGCCGCTTACGAAGGCAAATATGATGGCACCGTCGTTTCCATGACCGGTCCCTTCACCGATGAAGATGCTGTCAAATTTGACAACACAGTTGCTGCATTCGAAGAAGCGACTGGCATTGATATCCAGTACGAAGGTTCGAAAGAATTCGAAACCTCGATCTCCATCCGCGTAGATGGCGGCGACGCACCTGATATCGCCGACTTCCCGCAGCCTGGCCTGCTGGCCAACTTCGTCCGCGATGGCAAAGTTGTCGATGTCAACAGCTTCCTCGACAACGCAACCCTGGCCGAGACCTACAACCAGAGCTGGTTGGACATGGCCACCATGGCCGGCCCCGATGGCGACATCATGGCTGGTGTCTGGGGTCGTGTGAATGGCAAGAGCCTCGTCTGGTATCCCAAGGCAGCATTTGATGCCGCCGGTTACACAGTTCCCGAAACCTGGGATGACCTGCTTGCGCTGACCCAGCAAATCGCCGATGATGGCGACACCGCCTGGTGTGTTGGTATTGAATCCGGCACCGCCACCGGCTGGCCCGCAACAGACTGGATGGAAGAAGTTATGCTGCGCACCACCTCCCTGGAAAACTACGACAAGTGGACCACTGGCGAACTGCCCTTTGCTTCTCCTGAAGTCAAGAATGCAGCCGAAACCCTCGCCGAAGTCTGGTTCAATGACGACTATGTTTATGGCGGTCGCGCCTCCATCGTCACCACCTTCTTCGGTGACTCCCCCGTTCCTATGTTTGATGATCCGCCCGCATGCTGGATGCACAAGCAGGGCAACTTCATCACCAGCTTCTTCCCCGAAGGTCTCGAAGCAGGCGTAGATTATGACTTCTTCTACCTGCCTCCGATTGACGATGCATACGGCAAACCAGTTTTGGTTGCTGGAGACATCATGGCCATGTTCAATGACCGCCCCGAAGTTCGCGCAGTCATGGAATACTTCACCAAAGGCGATTCCATTAAAGTTTGGGTAGAATCCGGTGGCGCAATTTCCCCGCATTTCGACTCAAGCCTCGACTGGTACACCAACGATGTAGACCGCGGCGTTGCCGAGATCATTTTGAACGCCGATAGCGTTCGCTTCGATGGCTCTGACCTGATGCCCGGCGAAGTTGGTGCTGGCTCCTTCTGGAAGGGTATGACCGACTGGGTGAGCGGCACAGCAGACCTCGACACAGTGCTTGCAGAGATTGACGCAGGCTGGCCCGAGTAAACCGGTTGTCAACCAACCATAAATACGACTAAGCAACAAACAGGGGAAAAGGCGTACGCCTTTTCCCCTGCATCCCTCACAAATTTTGTATAATCTAAATAGGCATTGTTGACTTATCGCGGCACCTCGGCATTATTTTTTTTACTGGTAAACCCGAATTGAGAATGAATAATAGATTAATGCTTCGGGTATGCAAGTAAATATTCAACTAAGGAGGAAGAAGAAAATGCAAACACAGACGAAACCAAACAAAGCATCACCGTGGGTCTGGCTTGGGGCAAATGGATTGCGCATCCTTGTATCCATTGCCGTCCCTGTCATCACATTCATCATCATGCGTTGGGGTTTCATGTTCCTGCGAGACAGCGAAGCGCCCAAACTAGTCATCGCACTTGTCGCCATCGTATGGGGTGTGGGTGGTGTAGCCATCCTCTACATTCTGATGAACTGGGTGGTTGAGCAGCTTCCAGATGACTGGACGAGGCGAGTACAACCATTCGTTTTCATTGGGCCTGCGATGGCAATTCTGGCGTGGTTCCTGCTAATCCCCACAGTAAGAACCCTTTATCTGAGTTTCATGAATCGCAACTCAACTGAATTCGTTGGTTTTGCCAATTATATTGCCGCCTTCACCGAGCGGGCAATGATCGAATCTTTCCGCAATAACCTGTTGTGGATTTTGGTTGGCACTTCTGCCTGTGTGATCCTTGGATTGTTGATCGCGATCCTTGCAGATCGCAGTAGTTTTGAAAGCATTGCCAAATCGCTTATCTTCCTCCCCATGGCAATCTCCTTCGTTGGTGCGGGCGTCATCTGGCGTTTCATCTACTATTACCGCCCCTCCAACCAAATTCAGATCGGTTTGCTAAACTCCCTCGTCGTCGGCACTGGGCGGTCAACCTCAAGCCTGGACAACCCTGATCCAGCCCTGGAACAATCTCTTCCTAATTCTGGCTGGTGTCTGGTTGCAAACAGGTTTTGCTATGGTCGTTTTCTCTTCAGCTCTGAAAGGCGTACCGGAAGACTTGCTCGAAGCTGCCCGTGTTGATGGTGCAAACGAAATCCAGATTTTCTTCAGGATCATCATCCCTCAAATCCAGGGGACCATCATCACCGTTACAACTACCATCGTCATTTTCTTCCTTAAGATCTTCGACATTGTCATCGTGATGACTGGCGGACAATACGGCACAGAAGTGATTGGCACACAGTTTTACCGCCAATTCTTCTCGAACCGCAACTTTGGTTATGGTTCAGCAATCGCCATCATCCTTTTGATTGCAGTCATCCCTGTCATGATCTACAACCTTAAACAATTCGGCGAGAGGGAGGCCTTCTAATGAAAAAGCAACAGAAGCTCGGAAAATTGCTTGTCAATATTGCATTGTTCATCATCTGCGCAATATGGACCATCCCAACACTCGGATTGCTGGTTTCCTCCGTCCGCTCACGGGATGATATTCTCAGCTCCGGTTGGTGGAAATTCCTCCCCCACCGCGAGTGGGTTACGGATCGTGAAATCTCCCTGCCGGAAGAAACAAGCCTGAATGAAGCCATTACAGTTGAAGGCTACGCTACTGACGACGATACCCTGCAACTGGGCTATGTGGCCGAAAAAGGTGTACGGTACCAATGGGTCAACCGCAGAGAACGCACTGTCGCTGTTCAAAGTCAGGAATGGGTTTTCTTCCCGAAATTGACATTTGATAACTACGCCAATGTTTTGACAGGGAAGGAGTACACATACAACAACCCGGATGGAACAACCAAAACCGAAAAAGGCACAGACATGTCCAGCGCCTTTCTCAACTCAGTTGCTGTCGCCATTCCATGCCACTGTCATTCCCGATCCTGATTGCAGCCTTCGCTGCTTACGGCTTTGCGTGGATGAAATTCCCTGGCCGCAAAGCACTATTTGTCGTTGTTGTTGCCCTGCTGGTCGTGCCGCTGCAACTGGCCCTTATCCCTGTCTTGAAAGACTATGTGAGTCTTAAACTGAATGGCACCTATCTTGCCGTCTGGCTCGCACACACAGGTTTTGGCCTGCCACTGGCAATTTACCTGCTCTTCAACTACATCAGCACCATCCCGCGCGACATCTTTAAATCAGCATTCATTGACGGCGCCTCGCATTTCACCATTTTCACAAAACTGGTGCTGCCGCTTTCCGTTCCCGCATTGGCTTCATTTGCCATCTTCCAGTTCATGTGGGTTTGGAACGATTACCTCGTTGCACTGGTCTTCATCGGCAGCAAGCCTGATGTGCAGGTCATGACCATGCGTCTCGCAGATATGGTCGGGTCTCGTGGCCAGGACTGGCATGTGTTCACTGCTGGCGCATTTGTTTCCATGTTGCTGCCATTGGCCGTTTTCTTCGCCCTTCAGCGCTACTTTCGTTCGCGGTTTGATGGCTGGTTCAGTCAAAGGCTAATCACCTTTTCGTAAAATAGATAATGCGCCCAACAATCACTCGTCAAGATGATGTTGGGCGCATGTCTATCCTACTTCCATCCGAGTGAAAGAATTCCATGACAGAACAAACCAATCAGGCGCAACTTACGCTCTCCCGGCTTTCCCGCGAATACAGAATGAATTTCCGCAAATCGATTTGGCATCGGACAGAATGGAAAATGTTCCTGGATCGGCTTGAAGAAAACTTCCCTCGACTTATTTGATTTGCTATTTCACCTCTACGGAGCCATTACGACTTCTTCTACCACCTGGAACAGCTTCTTTTCATCATCGTCCGCATGTGGCTGGAGAGAGATACCGAACTGAAAATCTTGGATGAACAGCGCGTTGCCGATCCGGCCTGGTTCAAATCCAATCAAATGCTCGGAGGCGTTTGCTATGTTGATCTGTTCGCCAGAAACCTAAAAGGCATTGAAAAGAAAATATCCCTACTTCAAGGAACTTGGCCTCAATTATCTGCACCTCATGCCCCTCTTCAAATGCCCTGACGGCAACAACGATGGAGGTTATGCTGTCAGCAGTTACCGTGAAGTCAATCCTGCCCTCGGAAAGATCACCGATCTCAAAAACTTGGCTGCAAAACTGCGCGGGGAAGGCATCTCTCTGGTACTGGATTTTGTATTCAATCACACCTCCGACGAACATGAATGGGTTGAAAAAGCCAAAGGTGGTGACATCACCTGCCGGGATTTCTACTGGACATTCCCGGACCGTCAGATCCCCGACGCCTATGAGCGCAATCTGCGCGAGATCTTCCCTGAAGAACGGCCAGGCTCATTTTCTTTCATTCCGGAGATGAACCGCTGGGTATGGACAACCTTCCATACCTATCAATGGGATTTGAATTACGCCAATCCAATGGTATTCAACAAAATGGCCGAAGAATTGCTTTTTATCGCCAATCTCGGCGTAGAAGTCCTGCGTCTTGATGCAGTTGCCTTCATCTGGAAACAAATGGGCACAAGCTGTGAAAATCTGCCTGAAGCCCACATGCTCATTCAGGCGTTCAATGCAGTCACCCGTATTGCCGCTCCTGCCCTGCTCTTCAAATCTGAAGCCATCGTCCACCCGGATGATGTCTCCAAATATATTTCCCAGGAAGAATGTCAGCTTTCTTATAATCCACTTCTCATGGCATTGCTTGTGGAATTCTCTCGCCACGAGGGAGGTGAACCTTCTCAAGCTTGCCCTGCAAAACCGTCACGCCCTTCCCGAAGGCTGCGCCTGGGTAAATTATGTACGCTGTCATGACGATATCGGTTGGACATTCTCAGACGACGAAGCAGCCCAACTCGGCATCAATGCCTACCATCATCGTCATTTCCTGAATGACTTTTATACAGGACGGTTCAAAGGATCCTTTGCCCGGGGACTTCCCTTCCAGGAAAACCCCCGCACAGGTGACGCCCGCATTTCAGGCACCTGTGCCTCCCTGGCAGGTCTGGAGCAGGCACTGGTTGAGAAATCAGACAAGGATATTGACCTCGCCATTGGCAGGATATTGCTCATTCACAGTATCCTCCTCTTCGTTGGCGGCATTCCCCTCATCTACCTTGGCG
The DNA here is from genome assembly GCA_963753895.1 of uncultured Chloroflexia bacterium. Taxonomy (GTDB): domain Bacteria; phylum Chloroflexota; class Anaerolineae; order Anaerolineales; family Anaerolineaceae; genus SMBSF63. The sequence continues at coordinate 95,008 of CAVWEE010000007.1, forward strand.
ATGAAATCGGCACTATCAATGACTACACATATCGTGATGATCCAGCCAAAGCAAAAGACAGCCGTTGGGTACACCGTCCCAAATTCAATTGGCAGAATGCCAGAAAACGTACCAATCCAGATCTCCGTGCAAGGCGCAATTTTTTCCGGCCTGCAAAAAATGTTGGCTATACGCAATTCGCACAAAGCATTCTCTGTTGGCGATCTTGCCATCATCACCACTGACAATGAACACATTCTTGGTTTCGTCCGTTCCAACGACATGGACCGGATTCTCGTCCTGTCAAATTTTTCAGAGAAAGAGCAAATCATCCCCGCCAATCTCCTCCGCCTTTACGGCTTTAACAACGGCTTTGTAGAACTCACCACAAACACCAAACGCCCGCTCGAGGACATCGCCCTCAAACCATATCAAATTATTCTCCTTCAAAACGTCTCTCCAGACTAGCTCGCATAGAATAACCGCCACCAGAAAAAATCCGCTCACCTTGCGATCTCAGCGTAGGCTGAGCTTATCGAAGCTGAAACGGTGTTTGATTACACGTCCCCCCCATCCATCTTGATCGTGACTTTGCTTGAGATATCTCCGCTTCTTCCCCTCGCTTGCGGTAAAATAAACCCATCAATCTTTTCTTCAATCCCGGAGGTAAAATGCGTTCTGACCTTGCACCATTTTTCTCACCCGAAGGAGTAGCGATTATTGGCGCCTCCTCAAATCCCAACAAACTCAGCTATGGTTTATTCAAGAATCTTACATCTTATGGATTTACCGGCCATATCTACCCTGTTAATCCCAAAGCAAACACAATCCTTGGGTTACAATGCTACCCTTCCGTCGCTGATGTTCCCGACCCTGTAGACCTGGCCGTGATTGCCCTCCCTGCACCGCTGGTCAAAGATGTCATGCAAGCCATCGGTCAGCGCGGCATCAAAGCAGCCATCATTATCTCCGGTGGATTCAAGGAAGTTGGCAGTGAGGGTGTTGATCTGGAAAACCAGAATTCTCGATATCGCCCACAACTTCGGCATGCGTATCATCGGTCCCAACTGCGTTGGCACTGTTGATTTGCATACCGGCCTCAACACCACCTTTATCGATGGCATGCCCGATAAGGGAGGGATCGGCTTCCTTTCTCAATCTGGCGCAGTACTGGGCGGCGTTGTCAGCCTATTCATCGACAAGCATGTTGGATTTTCCCATCTCGCCAGCCTCGGCAATGAAGCAGATGTCACTGAAACAGATGTCATCGAATTCCTGGCGTCTGACCCGAATGTTAAAGTCATCTCAGCTTACGTGGAAGAGATCCGCGAAGGGCGGCGTTTCATCAAACTCGCCCGCGAGATATCCCGCACTAAACCCATTGTCCTGCTTAAAGCCGGCCGCACCGAAGCCGGAGCACGCGCCGTATCCTCTCACACTGGCTCCATTGCGGGCAGCATGTCTGCCTATGAAGCTGCATTCAAGCAATCGGGCGTCATTACAGCCAATTCCCTGAATGAGCTGTTTGAAATCGCCTTGGCTCTCGACTTTCAACCTGCTCCCAAAGGGAAGCGCACCGTTCTTCTCACGAACTCCGGTGGACCAGCCGCCCTGGCCTCCGATGCTCTGGCCATTAACGGTCTTACCCTGCAAGACCTGGCTCCAGAAACCAAAGCCGCCCTGCGGCAGCACCTAAATCCCGCTGCTGGTGTCAGTAATCCGGTAGATATGCTCGGCGGCGCTGCCCCGGAAGACTATGGCAGGGCTCTGCGCACATTGCTGGCTGACGCACATGTCGACTGCTGTCATCGTCATTCTCGTCCCCACTTCCCTGATTGATCCCGTTGACATTGCCAATCAAATCATTGCTGCCGCACAAGAGACTGACAAGCCAGTTCTGACCTGCTTCATTGCTGACAAAGCCGTAATTGACGCACGTGAAGTGCTCCACACCAACCGTATTCCCATGTATACCGCACCTGAGAGCGCAGCTCGCGCGATGAGCGCTATGTATTTCTATGACCAGTGGCTGCAACAGAACAGCAATTGCCATATCATTCGACCTGGAAATCGATCGGGACTCGGCTGCCATCCTCATGGAAGAAGCCCGTGGGCAGACAGCACTCGGCGAAGCAGATACCCGCCCTTTGCTGGAAGCCTATGGCATCCATATCATCCAGGGTTTGGTTGCGCACTCAGCTGATGAAGCTGCCATGATCGCATCAGGCATTGGCAAGCCTGTTGCCCTCAAAATAGTCTCGCCTGATATTCTCCATAAATCTGATGTGGGCGGCATTATCCTCAATCTTGAAACCCCCAAATCTGTTACTGCGGCATACGAAGAAATGATGATCACCATCCAGTCCAAACTTCCCCAGGCAAACCTTGAAGGTGTCCTTGTGGAAGAAATGGCCCCTCCTGGCAGCGAAGTCATCATCGGAATGCGCCGTGACCCCAGCTTCGGCCCCCTCGTCATGTTTGGTATGGGCGGCATTTACGTGGAACTATTCAAAGATGTTGCTTTCCGCGTTGCGCCCTTTGACCGGGCACAGGCTGAGCAGATGATCGCCGAAACCAAAGCCGGCACCCTCCTCGCCGGTTACCGCGGGCAGGAAAAAGCTGACATTGATGCCATTGTTGATGCCATTCTCAAACTCAGCCAGCTTGCTCTTGACTTCCCACAAATTGAAGAAATTGAAATCAACCCGCTCTCAGTTGGCCCTGAAGGCCAGGGCGCAGTTGCCCTTGATGGCCGCGTAATCCTCTCTGGAAAGGAATGAACATGAAACGAATGTTATCCGGCAATGAAGCTGTGGCACAAGGTGCATGGGAAGCCAATGTTAAAAGTGGCTTCCGCCTATCCCGGCACACCGAGCACCGAAATTCTCGAAAACTTTGCCCCAATGCCCAACGTATATGCCGAATGGGCGCCCAACGAAAAAGTAGCCCTGGACTCAGCCATCGGCGCCGCCTATGCCGGACGCCGGGCACTCTCCACCATGAAGCATGTTGGCGTCAACGTGGCAGCCGATGCGCTGTTTTATGTTGCCATGACCGGTATCGAAGCCGGACTCGTCCTTGTCTCCGCTGACGACCCGTCCATGCATTCCTCACAGAACGAACAGGACAATCGCCAGTTTGCCCGATTCACCCGCATCCCCTGCCTCGACCCGGCAGACAGTCAGGAAGCCAAAGACATGACCATTGCCGCCTATGAGTTGAGCGAGCAGTTTGATACCCCAGTTCTACTCCGCCTGACCACACGCATCTGCCATACCAGTGGACCGGTAGAGGTCTTCCCTGAGCAACAAGAACACCCGGCATTTCCAGAAAAATATCCACGCAACCCCGATAAATATGTGATGATCCCGGCGCATGCTCGCAAGCATCACCAGTTGATCGAAGAACGTATCATCAAGCTCACCGAATACGCCGAAACCTCCCCGCTTAATGTTGTTGAAATGCGGTCAACCGAAATTGGTATCGTCACCGGCGGTATTGCCTATCAATATGCCCGTGAAGTCTTTCCTGATGCCTCAGTGCTCAAACTCGGCATGGTTTATCCCATTCCGCAGAAACTGATTCAGAAGTTTGCCAGCGATGTAAAAAAACTGATCATCATTGAAGAGCTTGATCCCTTCATCGAAGAGCAAATTCGTCTGATGGGCATCGAAATTTTCACCCCCGATAACGCGCCTCAACCTTATCGTATGGGCAGCAAAACCATCTTCCCCGTGTGCGGCGAATTCAATTCAACGGTCGTCCGGCAGGCTGCTGAAGCAGCTGGCCTGCTGAAAGCATCTGACACTGCACAGGCTGACCCTGCCACTCTTGAAATGCCCAATCGTCCTCCTGTTCTTTGCCCCGGTTGCCCGCATCGCGCCACTTTCTATAACCTGAAGAAAATGAAGTTCCCCGTAGCCGGTGACATTGGTTGCTATACCTTGGGCGTTGTCGCACCCCTGAGTGCCATGCATACTTGCGGTTGCATGGGCGCCGGCATCGGCGTTGCTCATGGCGCAGCCATTGCTGGCGACGCCGAGAAACACGTTGCTGTCATCGGTGACTCCACCTTCTTCCACACCGGCATCCCCGCCCTGATGAACGTAGCCTACAACCAGAGCAATATCATCACCATCATTATGGACAACCGTATCACCGGCATGACCGGCCACCAGCAAAATCCCGGCACCGGCAAAACCCTCCAGATGAAAGACGCCGTCGAAGTGGATATCGAGGCAATGGTCCGCTCGATGGGCATTGAACACGTCAAAACAGTGAACGCATTCTCTGTCAAGGAGATTGCTGATACTTTCAAGGAATGGAAAGACCTCGACGCACCAACCGTGCTCATCACCAAAGGCGAGTGCGCCCTTCTCCCTACTGCCCGCAAACAATGGATGCCCATCCGCATTGATAGCAGCAAATGCATCGGTTGCGACATCTGCATCCGCACAGGTTGTCCCGCGCTGCGCAAATCTGAGCAGACCCATGAGAAGAACGGACGCCGTCTGACCGAAATTGACCCACTGCAATGCACCGGTTGTGAAGTCTGCGCCCAGGTCTGCCCGCAGGATGCTATTCTCTTCCGCGACCAAATTCTCGCTGAACAGGCAAACCAGGAGGTGAAATCATGACCATAATAACGAACCCCAAAGCCACCAATTTCCTCCTCGTCGGTGTTGGCGGTCAGGGAGCCATTCTTGCCAGCAATGTTCTCGCCGAATTAGGTCTATCCCTCGGCTATGATGTTAAGCAAGCCGAAGTGCACGGCATGTCCCAGCGTGGCGGCAGCGTTACCTCACAGGTGCGCTGGGCTGAACACGTTCACTCACCCATGATCAGCCCAGGCGAAGTGGATTTCCTCATTGCTTTCGAAAAATCCGAAGCCGTGCGTTTCATCCACTACCTTAGCCCCTCTGGAACCTTATTGGTCAACGACCACATCATTGTCCCTGTTACTGTCACCACAGGCATGGAAACATACCCCTCAAACGAAGATATTCAGCAAACCCTTGGCTACTACACAAGAAACATCGTCTGGGTCGATGGCGTTACCAAAGCAAGAGAAGCTGGCAATGCCAAATCGAGCAATGTCGTCGTGCTCGGTGCCCTCTCCACCTATTTTGACTTCCCCATTGAGAAATGGGTCTCAGTCCTTGAAGGCAGAGTTCCACCGCGCTACCTGGAGATCAACAAAAAAGCATTCCAGGCTGGCCGCAACCTGATGGCATGAAATAACCGTACACTGGCCCTGTCGAAGTGTGCGGTACACATTGCAAGGAGAGTTACTCAATGCACTGGTCTAAAGAACTGGACGCCGTCATCTCAGTTTGCGATACGGAAGGCATCATCATTGAAATGAACGATAAAGCCATCCGCCATTTTTCCAAATATGGCGGCGGAGACCTGATCGGATCGAATCTATTGGATTGCCACCCTGAACCATCTAAATCAAAGCTGAAAGAGCTAATGCAAACTCAAGGTTCAAACACTTATATAAGTGAAAATGACAAAAGAAAAAGACTCATCTCCCAGAAACCATGGTATCAGGATGGCAATTACGCCGGCTTCATCGAAATCCAGATTGAAATCTAGAACCACCCCATTGTAGTCACGATTTCAGTCGTCACCCTTTATTGAACGTCCCCGCTCGGGTTAGAAACTCCACGAGCGGGGATTTTTATAAATAACCCCAACCATCATTGTTTCAGAGTATATCCCTCCTATCCCTAATAAACTAATCAACTGTGAGACTGATTGATTTCCATTTTCCCCCTATTTCCTATTGAACTTCCCCCTTCAATTTGCTATACTGTTATCATCGTGGTCATACCACCAGCCACTAGCCTGAAAGAAGTTATTCCATGTCGTTTCCCCTGCAACCCCTTCAAGTGCCCAGCCTCAAAGCAGCCTGCGTCCAGCAGTTGGAACATCTCATTCTGTCCGGCAAACTGAAAATCAATGAGAAGCTCCCGCCTGAACGTGAACTTGCCTCCCAGCTTCAGGTCAGCCGGCCAGTGATTCATGAAGCCATCGTCGACCTGGCCGCCAAAGGATTGGTTACCATCATCCCCCGCCAGGGCACTGTCATCAACGATTACCGCAGCTCCGGATCTTGCGCCCTGCTCACCTCATTGCTCGACTATCACGAAGGCAGTCTGGATCCAGCATTTTTCACCAGTCTGCTCGACATGCGCTTCATGTTTGAAGGAGAAATCGGCCGCTGCGCAGCCCAGCATCGCAGCAAAGAGGATTTGAATAAATTGCAGAAAATTCTTGAGCGGGAACAAAGCACAACCATTTCCGATACACAGGATCGTGTCGATCTTGATTTTAATTTTCACCTGCAGCTTGCCCTCGCCTCCGGCAATCTGGTCTACCCCCTCATTTTGAATTCATTCAAACCAGTCTACACGAATTTAACAGCAGAATTCTATACCCTCGCATTGCCACAAACTGTGCAAGAAGTCTACATATTTCACAATGAAATGTTTTATGCTGTCCAATCAGGAAACCAGGATCTCGCCCATGCAACCATGCAGCAAATGCTGAAACATGGCGCAGAAAAGTTACAGCAGCTCAAGCTGGCTCCTCCGCTTTCTGAATGAACGCCTTCGAAAGGAAATCCCAATGACCAAAATGGCTCTTGATTCACCGCAGTACAGGATCAAACAAACCAAAAATCTTTCCCCTCGCATTCAATGGCTCCGCGACTACTATTTTGAAGGCGTCAATCGGAACTGGAACAACGAATACACTTCATGGACTACAGGCACCCCCTGGGATTTTCAGTACGAAGAGCTTTCATTCTACATCGTTCCAGAGACGTACGCCTTTTTCTCCACCTTCCGCGCCTCATATAACCAGACAGCCACCGCAATATGATCTGCACCCGGATTTCTGGTCCTGGAGTATCGCCGAAAGAAAAGCCTGGTTTCTCAAGCAAGTCATGGTGCAGCACCTCCCGCAGGAGATCCTCCCTGGCGATTTGTTAGCCGGAGCAAGGTTCAATGTAATGATCTCCACCTGTCTCAACAAAAAAGAAGCCGCCCAATACCACAAACGGGTCCATGGAAAAAATGGTTCTCGCAACGCTATCCTTTGGTTCCATAATCACGGCTACGGTAATGTTGGCGCCACCAGCGGACATATCATCCCCGATTACGAAACCATCCTCACCCGTGGCTGGGAAGGCATCTACAACGATTTACAGGCGTACTACCAGGCATTGTCACCCTCTGAGCAGAAATCAGCCAAAGGCGCCCAAATGCGCGCGATGATGACTGCCGCCACCCTTCCAGGGGAACTGGCTGGCAAGTACAGCAAAGCCTGTCAGCAATTGGCCGAACTCTTGCGGTGACCCAACCCGCAAAGGTGAGTTGCTGCAAATGGCAGATATCCTGCAAAAAGTCCCCTGGAAGCCCGCAGAAACCTTCTGGGAGGCCGTACAATCCCTGTGGCTCACCCACATGCTGGTAATGAGCGACGAGAACTACCCTGGCCCTGGTGTCTCCTTCGGTCGTATTGATCAATTGCTTTACCCCATGTGGCAGACATCCATTCAGAACGGCATGGACCCTGAGACCGGTAAGGAAATTCTCAAATGCTTCTGGATTCACGCAAACACTGCCTACGACGGCATGATCCGCACAGGTGGCAACCAGGGCATCACTGCTGGATACGGTCAACTCTTCACCATCTCCGGTCTGGGTGCCAACGAGGCAGATATGACCAATGATCTGACCTATGTCTTCCTCGAAGTCATCGATGAAATGAGCCCCATCCTTGAGCCCAAGCCCAACGTGCGCATCCACCGCAATTCTCCGGACGAGCTCATGGATACCCTTGTCGACATGATCGCTGACAGCCAGGGCGCACCCTTCATCCTCAATTTTGACGAACGGTCCATGGCTGGTATGCTCCTCCAGGCAGAAAAAGCCAATCTTCAACACCTCATCCACGAAGGCAATGTATTTGAATACGCCCCGGTCGGTTGCCTCGAAAACACGATGGTCGGCAATGACCGCTCTGGCACAGTTGATAACAATCTCAATCTCCTGAAAGCTGTAGAGCTTGCTCTCACTGGCGGCTATGATCTAATACCCTTCGTTGATGCGCTGACTGGGAAAAAAGATCCGGTAAAACGTGATGGTCCAAACACTGGCAATTCAACCACTTTCAATACGTGGGATGACTTCTGGCAGGCGTATATCATACAAACCCGGTATATTATCCAGAAAATTGTAGACACCTATGAATACTCAGAGTCGATCCGTAAACAATTTTCTCCGACGCCCTACCTTTCATGCATGGTGAAAAGCTGCGCTAAAAAGGGTCTGGATGTCACCCAGGGTGGCGCGGACATTTCTCTCACTACAATCGAAGGTGTCACTTTTGCCACAACAGTTGATGCGCTGTTGGCAATCAAATATCTCGTCTTTGACCAGAATATTTGCACCATGGCAGAGCTCGTCCAGGCGTTGAAAGACAACTGGGTTGGACACGAAGTGCTGCAAGCCCGAGCCCTGAACAAAGCGCCCAAATATGGCTGTGATGACGATGCCGCAGATTCCCTGGCCCAGGAAGTGATGCAAATGTGGACAGATGAAACCTGAAATCACCGCACCAAATCCACCAACCGTCAGTTCCGTCCTGGTATGCTCAGTTGGAATTACTGGGTCTCGGATGGCTTCATCCTCCCTGCCAGCGCGGACGGCCGTCCCAAAGGCAAATTCCTCTCCAATGCGCTTTGCCCTTCAAATGGTGCCGACACCAACGGACCTACCGCCAACGTCAACTCCGTCGGCAAAGCTCTCGCCGGCAAGCTGACCGAAGCATTCCCAAACTGGCAAGGGTTTATTAACCTCCTGCCCAACGGCGGCAGCCACACCATGACCTTCAATCCCTCTCTCTTACGCGATCCCGAACATAAAAGTAAGTTCAAGGCTTTCTTACGGGCATACGCACGCAACGGTGGTACTGCGCTGCAAGTCAACATCCTTGACGCCGAAATGCTAAAAGACGCCCAGCGACACCCGGAAAATTATCGCAACCTCCTGGTTCGCGTCACTGGCTACAATGCATATTTCACTTCTATCGGCAAAGAATTACAGGACGAGATCATCGCCCGCGAAAGTCACCAACTGTAAATCTCATGGTAAAAACCAACACAGTTTCACTTAACCAGGCAAATATACTTCATTTCCAGCGCCTGTCCACAGAAGACGGCCCCGGTATCCGCACGACCATCTTTTTCAAAGGCTGTCCTTTGAAATGCGAGTGGTGTCATAATCCGGAAAGCATTTCTCTCAAATCACAGGTCCAGTGGTTTGAAAACCGCTGTATCAGCTGCCACATCTGTCTTGATGTCTGCACAGAGGAATCTCTCCGTGCAGACGACACAGGCATCCGCATTGACCGCGATCTATGCACAGGCTGCGGGGATTGTGCCAAAGAATGCCCAACCAATGCACTCGAATTGTTAGGACGAAGTATTGGCCTGGATGAATGCATTACCGAATTGAGCAAAGACAAACCTTATTATCAAACCTCCAATGGCGGAATAACCGCATCTGGTGGTGAACCGGCCATACAGGCTGATTTCCTGATGCAGGTATTTTCCACCATGCGCTCATTGGGCATCCACACAGCCCTTGACACCTGTGGCGCCTGCCGGCCTGATCAACTGGAAGCGTTACTGCCCCTTTCAGATTTAGTTCTGTTCGATATCAAGCAGATCGACCCTGACCAGCACCGGCGATATACCGGCAGCACAAATTTTGCCATCTTCAACAACCTGGCCCTCGTTTCAGAATATATGGAAAAGCACACCGATACAATCCGGCTCTGGATCCGCACTCCCCTAATTCCAGGAGCTACCGCAACAAAGGAAAACATCAGCGGGATTGGACTCTATCTTGCAAACAATCTGCAAGGCAAAGTGGAGCGTTGGGAATTGTGCGCCTTTAATAACCTCTGCGCAGACAAATACGCCCGCCTGGGGATGGAGTGGAAGTATGCCAACGATAACTTGCTGACCGAATATGAACTCGCCCAATTTGAAGAGGTTGCCAAATCGTCAGGCGTCGACCCGGATATCGTCATCACCACCGGCGCCTCTCGCAAAGAAAATGACTGATCAAAGGAAAACGAATATGACCACACAATCTAAACTGCATGAATTTTCCGTTGAAGACATGAAAGACTTTGAACCGACGATGAAAATCGGCATGCTTGCAACCATCACACCGGAAGGTTTGCCTCACCTTACCCTTATATCATCCCTCATGGCTTCTACACCCACCGAGCTGGTATGGGGCCAATTCACCGAAGGTGTTTCAAAAAGCTACATCCGTCAAAATCCCAGGGTTGCCTTTCTGATCATGAATTTGCAAAAAGAAGTGTGGCGCGGTAAAGCGAAATTCACCCATAGTCAAAAAGACGGCAAAGACTATGATTTTTACAACAACACGCCCATGTTCCGCTACAACGCCTATTTTGGTATCCATACCGTCTACTACATGGACCTCCTCCAGCAATCAGGCAAACACCCCCTGCCAATGGGGAAAGTCGTTTCGGCGTCAATCAAAACCCTGGGATTGAAACCCTTCACCGGAATAGCCAACCCACAAAAAGTGATCAATACCTGGAGCGCCGGATTGATCTCCAAGCTCGGCAACCTTAAATTCCTTAGCTATATTGACAACGATGGCTTTCCCACCATCATTCCCATCTTCCAGGCTGCTGCAAATAATTCCGAAGAAATCATATTCTCCACGGCGGCCTACCGGGAAGAACTAGAGGCCATCCCAGCCGGGATTCCCATGTCCATCTTCGGGATGACTCTGGATATGGAAGATGTTCTCCTGCGCGGTGAGTTTTCCGGGCTGCAATCCTTCCTCGGAATGAAATACGCTAAACTCAAAATCAATTGGATCTATAACGCCATGCCCCCTTTACCGCAGCAGATATATCCTCCCATTGCGCCACAACCCATAACAGAATTTTAACATTGTGCGGACATCTCACATGATTCATGTCGCCCTTGATTTCCTGGTTCCAACAATTTACAATTTCTCCACGCAATATTGGTTTAATTTGCGCTATACTATAGTTAGCATTACACACCAATGCCTATACGAAATTATTTCCAGTATCAGGAGGTCAATATGTTCAAAAAGATGCGGAGACTCATGTTTGCCCTCAGCGGATCCGCCGCCGCGATCCTCGCCGTGGTTCTCCTCCGCCAACGTGGCACAAAAATTTCTCGCCCTGTTGGGAAAGATACACTTATCAACGTTGACGAAGTTCCATATACAGGCGAAGTTCAAATAGACACAGCACCTGCGAGTCCGCCGCAACCGAAAAAACAGGCGTCGGCAATAAAACCCGCTTCTGCCCCTGTCCAAAAACCAGATGACCTCAAACGAATTGAGGGCATTGGCCCGAAAACCGCCAGTATCCTCAATCAGGCCGGCATTACCAGCTTCAAGGCGTTAGCAGACCTGAAGCCTGAAGAAATCAAAGCTATCCTTCGCGCAGCAAAAGGCCGCGGTGTTCCCACTTCATGGCCTGCCCAGGCAAAACTGGCTGCTGCCGAAGACTGGGACGGTCTCGCAAAATTGCAAGCCGAACTAAAAGGCGGACGCTAAACATCGCCTATGCAATTTATCCCCATCGGCGTTATCCATAGCCCTTACATAGATAGCGGTCCCCGACAGTCCATCCCTGATGCTGAGGGTGATTTTCATATTGTCATTGATCCTGCATTCGAACAAGGTCTTTTTCGCCTTGAAAAATATGCACATATTTATGTGATCTATTGGTTGCATCATGTATCTGGACCGCTCGAATGGATCATCACCCCCCATCATGACAATGCCAATCCTTCTGGTCTCTTTGCCACCCGTACGCCTTTGCGCCCCAACCCAATTGGCCTCGCACTGGTCGAACTTCGCCAGATAGACGGGAATCTCATTCACATCTCCGGCATCGATGCCCTCAATGGCACCCCCGTCCTGGACATCAAACCCTACCACCCAGGCCTGGACTCTCCCCCATTACAATCCTGATTTCCGCAAGGTGACTCTTGATCCCTGAAAAAGACTTTACCGATTATACACTTTTCCCCGGCACCACCGGAAACCCTTTTGATAAAGTGCTTCACTGGCTAAAAGATTACGAGCAAACGCATATTCTCGTTTTCATTTTCACGCTGATAGCTCTCACTACCACAGGAACCATTTTCTCCTTGGTCCAGCAATCCATCACCCGCAGCATAATTCTTTTTGGCATCGTTCTCATAGACTGGAATTTGGTCGCCTGGCTGCCGCGCACTGGACGATCTTTTGGCCCAGTCAAACCGGCCGTCCTGCAATTAACCGTAGCGCGTTCCCTATTTGCCCTGCTTCCCGTCCCCGTGTGGCTGTTCACCTTCATCCAGCTCTTTGGGACAGCTCTGGTCATTTACGGCTTCTGGATTGAACCTTTTCAACTAAAAACCACGCGCATGACACTCAAATCACCAAAACTCAAAAAGGGCTCATCGCTGAAGATCTTGCATCTTGGTGATATCCATTTTGAACGCCACACAAGACGCGAAAAAGATCTGCTTCAATACATCAAGGAACTCAAACCCGACCTGATCCTCTTCTCCGGAGACATTCTCAACCTTTCTTATCTTCACGACGACCTGGCCTGGCAAGGCGCACGGTCTCTGCTGAAACAGATTTCAACCCTCGCACCCCTTGGTCTTTATCTCGTCACTGGCAGTCCTGCTGTCGACCTGGAAGAGATCATGCCCAACCTGCTCGCCGATTTGCCTGTCCGTTTGCTGGAAAACGAAACTGTCACCATACCGGCCGGTGATGATCAAATCACCATTGCAGGTATCCATTGCACCCACTACCCATTTGAGGATGGTCCTGCCCTGGAAGAACTCACTTACGCCATTCAAGATCAGGATCGTGTTCGCATCCTCCTGTATCACACCCCCGACCTGGCACCCATCGCAGCCCGCCTGGGCTATGATCTCCAGCTTTCCGGCCACACCCACGGCGGACAAGTCTGTTTGCCTTTCTATGGCGCCCTCTTCACAGGATCACTTTACGGCAAACAATTCGAGTCAGGACTTTATCAAATGGGTGAAATGAAACTCTACATCACCCGCGGCATCGGTCTGGAAGGTGCCGGCGCCCCCCGCGTCCGCTTCCTCTGCCCTCCCGAAATCATCCTCTGGGAAATATCATCCAGTATTGAGTGAATTTTCACTCCTTACCCCCATTTAATTTCTTAACATAGCGGTTTGTCGATATTTCCATCCTTTTATAATATCGACCGCAACGATTTCAAAAAACCAGGGGAGGCTAAGAGAGGTTGTGGCTGGTTGTGGGATCAATAAAATCGAAAAAAACACCGACTTCCTTAAGCCGGTGTTCCTTTATCTTTATTTCAATGCCTCTGTAACCAAACTTCTCACTTGATCCAGTGCCTCCATCAGTTTCTCTGGATCCTTTCCTCCTGCTTGCGCCATGTTCGGCCGACCGCCGCCGCCGCCGCCAACCACCTTTGCTGCAGCTTTCACAAGATCACCGGCACGTAACCCCTTCGCGATCAACTCATCCGACACAGAAGCCACAAATACCGGTTTACCATTTGCAACACTCCCCAAGACAACTGCCCCATTCGCATATTTTTCACGGAACCGGTCTGTCATCTGGCGCAGAATATCTGTACTCGCCTCAGGAATGCTGGTCACCAAAACCGGTGCGCCGCCGCTCATAGGAACATTTTCCAATGAACCAATGAAATCCTGCGCAGCCAGTTTCTGACGCAAATTGAGCACTTCTTTTCTGGCCTTGTCTTGCTCTGCAAGCACGGCTTCGATCCTGACAGGCACGTCATCCAACGAAGAACCCAGGAGAGAAGCGCTGTCACGCAGCGCACCCAAGCGGCCACGGACGATTTCATAAGCCCCTTCACCGGTCACGGCTTCGATGCGCCGGATCCCAGCTGCAACGCTGCTCTCGCTGGTAATCAGGAACAAGCCAATCATTCCGGTTTCATCCACATGCGTACCACCGCACAATTCATACGAGAAAGGCGCATCACCACCAATACTAATCGTCCGCACCGTCTCCCCATATTTCTCACCAAACAATGCCATCGCGCCTTCAGCAATCGCCTCATCACGTGATTTCACCACGATATTTAGTGGGTAATTTTTCAAAATTGCGCGGTTGACGTATTCCTCAACTTTGGCAAGTTCTTCAGCAGTAACCGCCTCAGGATGTGTAAAGTCAAAGCGCAGTCGGTCAGGTGCTACCAATGAACCAGCCTGACGTGCGTGATCTCCCAGAAATTCGTGCAATGCTGCATGTAACAAATGGGTTGCGGTATGGTTCCGCATGATCGCCATTCGGCGCTCTGCCTCAACCACAGCAGACGCTTTCTCTCCAACCTTGACGGTGCCGCGCACGACCTTTCCAACATGGGTAATGATTCCATCTGCAGGTTTGCGCATTGTCTCAATAATAATTTCCCAATCTCCGCTCTCCATAGACTTGATCACACCATGGTCAACAACCTGCCCACCACTCTCAATGTAGAAATTTGTCGCCGGAAGCAGCACTTCAACGGCTTCACCTGTTGACACTTCAGAGACTGCCTCGCCGCTCCGCACCAATCCCAGCACCTCGCCTTCAAACGTCAGCGGCCCATAAGGATGGTACGCAACCCCTTCTTCAGGCAGTTTTCCTGCTTTCACCAGGCTTTCATACAATTTCCGAAATACCTCTACATCATCACCGCCTGCCGGACCAAATGACTGACCTGCGCCGGAAGCAATCCGATGGCTTTCCATTGCTTCATGGAAACCTGCTTCATCCACACCCAGGCCTTGTTCACGGGCAATATCCCGCGTGATCTCCAGCGGTAAACCATGCGTCGCATACAAATCAAAAGCCACATGGCCATCCAATACGGGTTGACCAATCTGTTTGAACCCATCAAGCAAATCGTTCAAATGGGAGAGGCCCGTTTCAACTGTCCGTTGAAAACGTTTTTCTTCCCTTGTAAGGTTGTCCAAAATCGTCTGGCGATTCTTTGCCAGTTCAGGGTATGCATCACCATAAACATCAATGACAACATCCGCAACCTGCGCCATAAAAGGCTCATTCAGTCCCACCTTGGAAGCGAATCGAGCCGCCCGCCGCACGATCATGCGGCATACGTAGTTGCGGCCTGTATTGCCCGGCACAACGCCATCTGCAATCAAAAAGGAAGCTGTTCGGCAATGGTCAGCAATTACGCGATATGGCGTCAGATGTTCTTCCCGCTCTGCATCATTGTGCCCGGTCAATTCCTGTACCTTTTTCAACAACGGCCAAAGCAAGTCTGTCCGATAATTCGAGGTAACGCCCTGTAAAACAGAAACTATTCGCTCAAAGCCCATACCAGTATCAACATGGGTAGCCGGCAGCGGTTCAAACTCATTCTCACTGACACGGTTGTACTGAATAAACACCAAATTCCACAGCTCCAGGAAACGGCTGCAATCACCATTTACCTCACAGAAATGTCCTGCCTCACCCTGCTTATCGCAGGCTTCTGGCCCCATATCAAAATGAATTTCACTGCAAGGTCCGCATGGACCTGTCTCAGCCATTTCCCAAAGGTTATCTTTACGTCCAAAATAGAGTACATGGTCAGGATTGATCCCGGGTTGCTTCCTCCAAATGGCAGCAGCTTCTTCATCTGTAGGAATTTGACCCTGCTCATCCTTAAAGCATGAAGTCCACAATCTGCTCTTATCCAACCCCCACACATCCGTCAGCAGTTCCCAGGCCCAGCCAATTGCCTCTTCTTTGTAATAATCCCCAAACGACCAGTTTCCCAGCATTTCAAAAAATGTATGATGGGTATCGTCACGTCCAACATCATCCAAATCGTTATGCTTTCCGGCTACACGCATACATTTTTGCGAATCTACCGCTCGTGTATACGAACGGCGGTCGGTTCCTAGAAACACATCCTTGAACTGCACCATCCCGGCATTGGTGAACAATAAAGTCGCATCACCGCCCGGCACCAACGAAGATGACGGCACAACAGTATGGCCGCGCTCTGCAAAATAGTCAAGAAATGATTGTCGAATTTCCGCACCCGTAAGTTTTTCCACCATTCAAACTCCTCAATTCCATTCAGTAATGATCTCAAAATCGACACAACTCTGAAAGTTTATCAAATGAACAACATGCATTGAATTATATGCGATGAATGCAACCCTGACAATAATTAGCCCAAACATGTTTGACAATCCCATGAACAGAAACAGGCATTTCCAGGACTAGATCCTCATCTGTCACCTTGCATTAGAAAAAAAGGCACAGGTAAAAATGCCTGTGCCTTTTTCGATTCAGATGTTGACCTCTGGAAATCGCCAGCTTCACCATCTTGCCATGTTTGATCCATCGTCACACGCGCATAATGTTGATGTGTTCGTTGTTGCTTTTGGTATCTTTTTTCAATGTGATCACCGTCCGCCCGGCATTCCCTTTTGCATACGTTCGGGAGGAAACTTCATCACCAAATCCTTTTCGTCTGAAGTACGCTTTATCAACCTGATATTCCTGGGAACAGAAACTTCAGCATTTTCAACACCTGGCAAATACTCCTTCAGCAATTGTTTCGCTTCAGCAATCGACGCCCTTTTCGCAGCATTCCACCTCGCCGTTTTCTTTAATGTCACACACCATCCTCACATTAACTGGAACCCGCAATCGGGTGATCGATTTCGCACTTGCTTTTCGCCATTTCCTCGTGCCAGTGGGTCTCCATAAAGCACAAATGAGATCATCGTCTTCTGGTCTTCGCCATCCATAAACCCTGACGTTTTTCCATCTGTTGCACAAATTCAATCTTTGCCCGCAGAAGCGCCTCGCCACTCACCATACCTTCCTGAAGATATTGCCAAAACAAATTTGCCAATAGATCAGCCCCAATCAACGGCAGGCTAACAGACCCATAAGCAATGCATGTTGATGCCACCACAGCAGATGTCCCCGCAGACAGGAAACGAAGCGCGACGGAATCGCTCTCCTTCTTGCCAAACACATGCCCCCCATAACACGCTTCGGAAAATACCACCCGTGGGGATTTTCCATTTTTTTCCAGGTCCGAAGGCCGCAACGCTACCGGATAATCCGGCCCGACATATGGATCAGTGATATCTCGTTGACCATACCATTCAGGTGCATCTGCCAATCCGTGCAAGTTGAAATACCCTAAACCTGCATTCATGATCCTCGAATAATCAAATCCAACCTGTGGTTCAGGTGGCGTGATTTCCAAAGCCTGTCCATCCCCAATCGGACGAAATACTGCAATCGAGGCTCGCCGCCAGACTGCCGCCGAATAACCAAACCCATTCTTGATCTGCGGTTTTTCAGGCTTGCGCTTGACAAACAAGGCAACAAAGAAAGCAATCAATTGCACCAGGAACGCAGAAGAAATGATCGTCTTTCCCTTTAGCTGTTTTTCTTGCCATGCTCACCAATCACTTTGCGAATTTGCTTCAACAAAAATGCAGGGTCACTACCGTTTTCATCCGGCAGCCGCCCAATTGGCCATTCCGGCACAAAATAATTCCCGTCCAGCGCAGCATACGGGTTATCAGATAAAACATCTTCATCCATATCGTCTGTTGGGTTCGGCAAATGGTGAAATGGCACGATTTCATCTCCACCTACGATTAATACCGCGCCAATCATCGAACCTTTCTTTGCCAGGGCCTGATCCAGATCCGCCAACGCAAGTTTCAACGACCAGGGATCAACCCCATCAACTGCTGACAATCCAAATCGCTCCATCAATGCCGGGTCATCCGGCAAGTACACCAAACCATCCCAATCAGGTGAACTGGCGATCGTCGAAGCCAGACGATGCATCTCGTTTTCAATGATGCTTTGAATTTGCCCGCCATATTTCTTTTCAAGACCCATTTTCGTGGAGAAGA
The DNA here is from genome assembly GCA_963753895.1 of uncultured Chloroflexia bacterium. GTDB lineage: Bacteria > Chloroflexota > Anaerolineae > Anaerolineales > Anaerolineaceae > SMBSF63. The sequence continues at coordinate 113,003 of CAVWEE010000007.1, forward strand.
CGACATACACAGGGAAACGCCCATCTGCCTGACTCAGTTTCGGGTCATGGTATTTCTCTGCAAGACAGATCAAAGGTTTTCTCCACCTTCGCCAGTTCCGGGTCACGAATGATCCGCTTCCGACGCCGGGTCATTCGTTCAGTATCCATGCCGCGGCGCACAAGGCCACCATCAACTGATTGCTTCTCTTCCACCTCCTGAGGAACGGCACTGTGTTCAGCTGCAGCAATCCCCTCGCTTTATGGTTTCATTTGATGGCAGTTTCCTGACAGCAGATGTTGGTTGGCCATACGTCACCGGCTCTGACTTTGGCATGCTCAATTGATTCAACCCTAACGCGTACGCAACATCCGCCGGTACCGGGATATCAAATCTCACGCGCATTTCACCTGGCCACATCGGCTGATAAATATGCTCATTACCCCACAATCGTTTTGCTATACGTCCCTCAGGGTCACTCGCCACGCATTGTTGGAACAACTGCATTGCTTCAGTTTCCTGTCCTCCATCCAGCATGGCCTTTGCTGCCTCCAATGAAAAATGCAAACATTTAGGCCAACGTGTACGATAAACCCGCGAATAACTTAAGACACCAGACTGATCCCCCGCAATACCTAACAACTTCAAATGCAAAATTGCCCCTAGTACGGCATCAGGATAGTGATTTAGCACAGAATAAACAACTTGTTCCGCGGACAGGTAATCCTCTTGCTGGATATGTTCTCGTGCCGAAAATAAAGCTTTGCTCCATGGCAGCAAACTGCCCGCTTTTCTGGCTGGATGTCCCAACGCCTGCAAGCTAGACAACGCAAGCACTTGCGAGACACTTCCTGGCTCATACATTTCCGCTGCCAACCGCCAGGCTGAAGCATATTCAGGGTCAATGGCGCACAGTTTCTCAATTATTTCTAACGCCTGGTCAATTCGTCCTTCGCCGATCAGCCCTTTTGCCAGCCACAGATTAAACGTCAAATCACCTGGATAGATACTCAGCCATTCCATAGCTGCCTGTCGGGTAAAACGATAGGCATTCACCGACTGCGCAGCACGCAGCACGACCAGTAGATCTTTCCTGTTCACCGTATCTTTTTTCATATTGCTCCTCCGGTCTTCTTTGATGACTGTCACGCTTTCACCCCTTTGGGATTATGCACCAGATTCAATGCCACAATTGCGCCAAGCTGACGCCGAATATTGATATCCCCTGGGGCAAGTTCCGAGGCGCGCCGCATCATATCCTCTGCGCCCACATAATCTTTCTGTTCACGCAAAATCACACCTGCCTGATAATACAATCTGTGATCATCAGGGGCTATTCCCATCGCCTCTTCAAAAGTTTTGAGCGCTTTATTATTTTCTCTGCGCTCAATATACGTCTCACCTAACGCTACATATGCATCCAGATCATGCGGATACTGCCGAACTGCCTCGCTAAAGTAATGGACCGCCTGATCCAATTGTCCATCAGCACGCTTCATAGTGCCAACCAAATAATTCAGACCTTGCAGCGTTGGGTTGATCTTCAATGCCCGGAAAGCATGCATGCTTGCTTCCTGGGGCTTATCCAGTTCCAGTTGTACCTCTGGCCAGATCATGCAATACCTCTGCATTCTCTGGTTCGCTTTCAACCAGTTTCTGTAGCAACGGTTCCGCATCTTTGGCCCCATCCATAGAGCGTACCAGTCTTGCATGCTCCAGCCTCACCGCAGCAGATTTTTGACCGCTATTGATTGCTTCCTCTAACATCCGCAGCGCATCAGCATTTTTTCCAGCTGCTTTCTGCACCTCGCACAGGAACAACAAGCTGTTTGCAGTTCCCGGGGCACGCTTCAATGCCAGGCTGGCACATTCCATCGCTTTTTTCTGCTTCCCCATTTGCAGCGCAATCTTACCGCTCTGCAATACCGGTTCAGGTGAATATCGATCGACAGCCGCTGCCCGTTCCGAAGCCTGTAACGCTTTATCCCAATCCTCTATCTGCTGATATGCTTTTGAGAGCAGCAGCCATACCTGACCCTGATCCCCGGTTTTTTTACTCAAGCTTTCCAATAACAGTATCGCCTGTTCCGCCTCGCCATTCTGAATTTGCGCGTCACTCAAAGCCAGCTTGTAATCAAGGCGATCCGGCTTCAGATCAACAGCGGTCTTCCAGTGCGAAACTGCCTTTTCGGTTCCATATTCCAGCCCGGCAAGCTGGGCAGCCCAGGCATGCCATTCCGGTTCGTCAGGCCATAGTCCCAGCGAAGTTTCCAGCGCAGCCAGCGCCACATCCTGCTCACCTGATTCCTGTAATACAACTGCCAATGCAGCATGAGCAAGCGGATTCTCAGGCTGCATTTCAACAGCTTTTGAAATCGCCGCCACCGCTTCTTCCGGTGTCGTACTTTGCAGGCTCAGGCCATACTCTACCAACACCTTTGGTGTACCGGAATGCTTCTTGCCAATTTGGATTGCGCCGGCGAAATTACTGCTCCGCCGTAAAGCTGCCACCAACGCCCCCAGGTCATCATCGGAATTGGCGCTTTTTGCAAAACCGCGGATCACATCCAGCGAAGAACGGAACACCATATTTCCCCGCGCTGACCAGCGGGCTGTTTCTTCACATCTTCTGATATTCTCCAAACGGTTTACCAGATCATTGAATTTTTCCTCAGTGGCAAACCCCAGCACCTTCTCGCTTGGAGCGTGTCGGACCACCCGCAATTCTTTGCCCTTACCTCCTGTTCCCGCAGCCGAACGATCAGGCTGGTCTGATGCAGAAGGTGCGACCCTCATATGGACGTTTCTCAACCAAATCTTGCCCAATATGCACCGCATCATCCCAATTTTCCAACGCCAATGCTGCTTCAGAAAGCTGAACACCAATTGACGAGGGCAATTTCTGCTGCACATTGATGACTGGGCTGCCACAAAGGTTGTACTGGTCGTTTCACTTCTTTCAATTGTCCATACCGTCGGATTGCTTTCCTGTATTGTTCTTCCGCTGCCTCTTCGTCCCCTTCCCGCACCAGATTCCGACTGTTCAAAGCCAGTAAACCAGGATGATCGGCATCAAATACCAATCCTTTCTCAATCACCTCCTCGCACCTTTGCTGCGGGTTCCCCTTTCTCCATTTTCAATGCAGCATCCATCGCAAACAATCCGGCTCTGGCCTGCTTTCTACTTCAGGTAGGTCGTCCACCGTTTCATTTTCAATGCGGGCAAATTGTCCAACAGTGGACAAGCATCCTGGCACTTTTCTCCTTATATAGCAAAGCATCTGCAAGATCAACCGCCATGTATCGAATCTGAGCCGATGCGGATTTTGCGATAATGCTTTTTCCAAATATGAAAGCGCAGCCTCGCTGTCACCAACCATCTCATGTAGAACGCCCATTCGCAGGTCAATCGCCTCTGGGGCAATCAGGGATTGATACCAATCTTTTGGCAGAACTTTCAATACATCTTCCTCGGCGAACGGGAATTGTCGTCCATTCGAATTAGCCAATGCTTCAGCGTGTTGCAAACTGGCCAATGCACCCTGCACCCTGTCCAGCGAAATCAAAAGATCCGCCTGCAGCATATGCAAACAGGCATTGTCAGGATATTTTTCAAGTAGTCCAGCAGATTCTCTTCCGCCTCAGCAGAATCTCCCTATCTGGGCCTGCACACAGGCCAGGTCAAACACCAACACAGAGTCACTTATCTGCTGCCTCGCCAGTTTTTTCAAGGCAGGAGACTGCTTCCTGCATTTCACCAAGCCCAATATAAAGATGGGCAGCCTGCCGCAAGGCTTGCGCTGGCACTTCATCAAGAGCAGTCAGTTCATTCAAACTCTTCCGCACCGCCGCATCATCCTGAATTTGACTTTGTATCCCAGCCAAACGCACCCACAGATCAGGTGATCGGGCTTCAATTTCCGTCGCACAACCCAGCGCCTCCAATGCATCATCGACATTTCCCGTCAGGCTGGCAATATCCGCATACCACACCAACACATCAATTTGGTCTGGTTCCATATTGCGCACACTGCGCACCGTCTGAAATGCTTCTTCCGGCAAATCGGCATGAAGATATATCTTTGCCAATTTCTTCAGCACATCCAACCGTTCCGGCGCAGCCTGGGCGGCTTCTTTCATCGCCGCCAGGGCAATATCATTCATTTCTAACGAGTCTGCAACTGCCCCCATCCCGGCAAATAATCGCCATCGCCATTCAGGCAGGGTCACCTGCGCTGTTTCAATCAATCCGCGAAACACTTTCAAAGATTCCTGATTCCGCCCGCGCACACCCATTATCTCAGCCATTGCCAATTGCACAGCAAAAGCCTGGGGCTGGACTTCAAGCATCTCCTCTAACAATGCCTCGGCGTGCTGTAACCGCTCCGCAGAAATCAATACCTCATCTGCCAGCAGTGGGTTTTGTCCGCCAAAAATTGCATCAACATACGACAGTTTCAAAGCATCCGATGCTTCACCAGTATCCAATGCAATTTCCAGCACCGGTACTGCTGAGCGATGATCTTCTTCCCTGCAGGTAAATTTCGGCCAACATCCTGGCAATCGTACCATCTTGCGGCCATTTTTCTAAAGACTTGACCAGTGTTTCTTTGGCTTCATCATACTTTTCCAGTGCAACAAGATTTGCTGCCAGCTCATATGCTGTTTCAGACGATTCGGGATCAAGAGCAGACGCAGCCTCAAAAAACGGCAAGGCCTTTTCCGCATTCCCGTCCAAACTGATACAGTTTCCCCAGCGAGAAATTGATTTCCGCCGATTCAGGAATAGCCTTCAACCCAGCTTGCAAAGTCGAAATCGCATGGTCGTTCAGATCCATCGCGGTATACGATCTCGAGAGATCAAGCCAATGTTGCTGCATTTTTCGGTCCTGCTTTTGTGGCCGCAATGAAATACGGAACAGACGCCTCAAAATCCTCCATCTGCTGCAGCGCCTTCCCCATCAACGCATTAGCCAATCTCATTTTTCGGCTCTTTTTCGATGGCGCTTTCGCAAGCTTTTGCTGCAATCCTTGGCATATTGGCCTGATAGGCACTCATGCCAAATCGCGTCCAATCCTCCGCTTGCGGATCCTCAGTCAAACGGATCACCTGCGCCCGGGATTCATATGCATCCTTCCACAACAGTTGCTTTTCCTGCAAGCATGCGAGCCGTTGAAAATTCTCCGGGTCAGTCGGGTTAATGATCGCCGCAGCAAAAGCATAATTTCCAGCCGCGGGATAGTCTTCAGCCTGCATCAAATACTTGCTGATATAGTGCAGTAGTTGCAACATCATTGGGGCGTTCCTGTTGCAGGACATGAGCAATTTGCAGCGCTTCTGCCTGCATGTCAACCAATTCCAGAATTTCGATCAATTCCAGCGGTTTCCAATCCGCCACAAATCGGGGGGCATACAAACCTTCACGCTTGCTCACCATCCCCACAATTTCTTGTACTGCATCCCGCGCGATAGCTTTTGCTTGCTCCATTTCCCCGCTCATTATTGCCTGTTGCGCTTTTCGCAATTGCAGAAATGGGTGCATTTCCGACAAAGACATATCTTTGATCGCGTTCACTGCCGCTTCGGAAACAAAGCTCACCTCGGGCTGTCTAAAAACAAGCTCGGGCTGGGCTGTTGTTAGCACCTTATCAATATATGCCTTCGGCTTCCCCAGTCATCTCAGAAGTTGCCAGTCGCTGTAAATGCAAACCAGCATGCCAGTATTGCGCTGCCTCATCTATCGCTTTCAGCAAAAATGTGCTTTTTTTCGATTGTCCAGACAGGTGACATAGCGCTGCCAGGGACTGTAATCTATCCATACTGTGCAGCAATTGATAACTATCAAGAGTTGCCCAATCATTTTTTGCATCTTTGCAAACATCAGGATATTTTTCCAGTAATCCTTCAGCCAGTTGTTTCGCCAACCCGGTTTCACCCAGCACAGCCATCCCACGCAAAGCAGTCACCGCAATAGACAAAGGCTTCTTTTCCAGAAGCTTCAGGAATTGCTTCTGTCTCTCATCCTCTAAAAGGGGATTGGCAAGCAAAACATGGGAAATGACCGATTGATATTTGCTGTGAGTATCCAGATCAGACAGAACATCCAGCATCCCTGCGCTATCTGGAACCAGACCATACAAACACGCCAGGGCAGTGCGCCAATTTTCTGGATTGCAGCTTTCTTCGCTTAAAAATCCCGTGGTGGTAAAAACTTCCTTCCAATTCTGCGAAAGCCGCCATCGCTCTCTCAACCCAAGTGCAGCCAGGCCGGCCTTTTCCAGGCTGGTTATCTGCCTGCCATTTTCACAAACAGATGTCAAATACCTGCTGGACCGTTTCTGTAAATCATCATCAATCAGAAATTGTGCTCGTTCCCGCAGCAAGCGCGCATCGTTTCCACGCCCCAGCACAACAAGCGCCAACCGAGCCGGGAGATAAATCCTCCCGACTTTCAACCCCCTCGCCAGTGAACAATGGCAGCAATTCACCATTCCTGCACAATCTGCCAAACCATCTGATCCTGTCTTAATGCAGACAGGATACTGGATGCTTCTTCTGCCGAAAAATTGATATGTAGAAATGAATACAACGCAGAATTATTCATTGACTATTCCATCTCCCCAAAACGATTGAATTCACCCACTACAATGCCTTCATTGCCAACAAAATAAGCCAGAACGATCATCCCCCGCCAAACAGAAACAGGAATACCCCAATGCCAGCTGCAGTCGCACCAGTTTGTTTAATGCAGCAATCAAATTCGATGCATTGCCAACCAGGCCGGCAATTTCGTCAGTAATCCCTTTCTGTGCAATTTGGGCGGTTTGCTGGGCAATCGTTTTTAAATCCCCCCAAATCACTTTTGTCACTAACGTGAACAAACCAAAACACATTGATATCGTACCCAGGACAAACAACGTCCCCGCCATGAGTGTGATCAAATTTGATATATCCATTTAAATAACAATGCCTCCTGAAAAGTGACTTCAGAAACAATGTTGCAAGAACTGTGCCAGCGACGCTATATTGTGCGAGAAATATCAGATGGCAAATGAACCAAATCAATGACCGGATCATCACAAAACAGCAGTGCGCGCTCAATTGCATTGCTCAATTCCCGAATGTTTCCCGGCCATTTATACTGCACCAAAGCCTCCAGCGCCCGCTGAGAAATATCGGTAACATTTAGACCCAATCGCAGGTTGATTTTGCGCACAAAAAAGCCCGCCAGCTCAGGAATATCCTGACTACGTTCGCGCAGCGGTGGCAAATGCAAATCCACAACCTTCAGGCGATAATACAAATCCTCGCGGAACAAATTATCCTTGATCATCATGCGGTAAATCACGGTTCGATGCCGCCAGAATTTGCACATCCACTTTCATTGTTTTCGTTCCCCCCACCCGCCGTAGCGACCGGTCTTCAATTGCCCGCAGCAATTTGGCCTGAATATCCAGCGGCATGGATGAAATTTCATCCAGGAAGAGGATCCCGCCATCCGCCACTTCCATCAATCCCAGCTTGCGTTTATCGGCGCCAGTAAACGCACCGGCTTCATATCCAAACAGCTCCGATTCAAGCACAGTATGTTGAATCGCGGCGCAGTTGATCGCCACAAATGGCTTGTCCGCCCTCGGTCCCGAATTATGAATGAATTTCGCCAGCACTTCTTTGCCTGTCCCTGTTTCCCCAGTCACCAGCACCGAGACGGATGCTTCGGCTGCTCGTCTGGCCTGATTAACCAGTCGACTGCATCCCGCGCTTTGCCCAACGATGAAATGCAAGTCCTTTTGCTGAGTTTGTCGTAACAGCACCAGTTCTCTACGCATGGATACGGTTTCACATGCCCTGTCCAGTGATTTTTGAAGTCGCGTAAACTCAACGGGTTTGCTCAGGAAATCATGTGCCCCATTTTTCATTGCTTCTACTGCCATCTCAATATCCCCATATGCGGTGATGATGATCACCGGCGGACGCACCGGCAATTGTTCTGTTTCATAGATCAGGCTGGGTCCATATCCATCCGGGAGCTGGACATCAAGCAGGATAATATCACCATTCCCCCTGCTCAAACTTTCCCGCGCTTCCGCAAGGTTGGCCACGCCAACCACGTCATATCCCTTCTCACTCAAAAACTCGCCAATATTCTGACGCGCGTTCTCTTCATCGTCAACGATTAATACCGTATAGCTCATTATCTATCTCCATCTATTGCAACTGGCAGCTCAACATGGAACACTGTCCCACCTGGAAAGCTGCTGGCATAAATTGCACCGCGATGCGATGTCACAATCTGCTTGGTAATTGCCAGACCTAATCCTGTACCTCGTGGTTTGTTGGATACAAAGGGTTCAAATATCCGATCCTTCATCCCATCTGGAATCCCGGGCCCGTTGTCTGCAAATGTAATTTCAATTTGCGGTTGCTGGTTTTCCGCTTCTTTCATCCCAACCCGTACGGATAGCGTTCCGCCACTTTCGCTCATCACATCCACGGCATTGCTGATCAAATTCGTAAAAACCCGCTCCAGAGAGCGATAATCACCGTCTGACCACTGGAAGATTATCAACTGTTTTAAAATACGACTCAATGTTAACACGTGTCATCCGTGGACGCCAACAATTCAACACGCGCTGCACCAATGCCGGAATATCCACGGCCTGCAATTTGTGATCAATCGGACGAGAAAAAGCAAGGACAGAATCCATTAGATCGGTTAACCGTGTGCAGTCATTTTGTGCGCGTTCAATCAAGGCCAGGTTTGATTCATTGCCATCAACTTTATTTGCCAGCAATTGCAGGCCGGTCGAAATATTATTAATTGGATTACGAACCTCATGAGCAAATATCGCCGTAAACTCCCCTAACATGGCATGGTTTTCCAATTGTTCTGTTCGCAGACGATTTTCTTCCTCTTCGCTCACATCAGCGATCAACACCAACAACGCCCGGGTTTGTCCATCCTCAACTACTGGAACCATCTGCATCTCCGCTGGAAATGCTGTTCCATCCCTGCGGTGCAAAGACTGCTTGGTAAGAGTATATGTCTTCAAACTGCGCGCAGAATCTCCAGCGATTTGATCAACCCCATTGACCCAATCAACACATTTTCAACACTCTCCCCACAAACTTCCGTGCAAGTGTACCCTAAAAGAACTTCAGCAATAGAATTAATTTCTATCACTTTCAACTGAGGTGTTAGCACAACAACACCCTCATCAATGTGCTCCAGAATTCCTGTCAACACAGATAACGAAAATCCTTTTTTCTGATTCTCGGAGGACAAATTTTCGATCAGTGCAAGTTTCTGTAATTGATCGCCAATATAAAAATGGAAGAAATCGAGAATTTTCTCTATCTCCGCAATCGGTTCTTTTTCCATGTCGCCGACTACTAAAAGCCCAAAACTCGCTTCTTGCTGCCCAATTGGCACCGATGCCACATATTTCAATCCAGCAATCCGACCCTGTCGATGCAGCTCCGTGAACATCCGTCTGCCTGGCTTCCACACAACCAATTCTGATAGTCGGATCACATCCGCAGAAGACAATACAGGTGGGAAGACCTCATCCCCACTCATTCGCCACACGCACAGCTTGTGGACGAAGGCTCTCCCCCGATAAATACTGATCATATCCGTCCCTAGAAGCCTGGCAATTGCATCCAGCACCAGATCATACAATTTTTCTTCATCGCCCACATCACCAAACTTGATCAAATCAAGCAGCAAATCAATTTTTTGTTCCGGGGCAAGATCATCATATGAAGAACCATGCACCACTTCTGTCAGTTTCAACAAGATCCAGTTTGCGTCCTTGTCAAGGATTACTGAATTGACCTCGACAGCAACGGGGCTTGCCAGACGCTTCACCAGATGGCCGCGAACGGCGCCTGCTGCGTCCCAATAATGCCGGCTGATAATCCGGAATAAATTCCGCATATGTTTTTCCGACAATTTCCTGCAACGTGAACGCTGTCAGTTCAAGAAATTTCCTGTTTGCAAACACAATCTCCTGACGCTCACAATTAAACAACAGCGCTGCTTCAGGTAACAAATTGAAAACAGCGCTTATATCATTCCATGTCGGTTGATTCCCAAACAAATAGTCGGGCAAGTTAAAAAGTTTTTGCATCATACGGGATGACTTGCTGTAGTCCTTAAATGGGCTGGCAATATTCCTTCCATGGCCCTGTACTTCGCAACCGTTCTGCGGGCAACTTTGAATCCTTCTTCAGCCATTCGCTTTGCCAGCTCTGAATCACTCATCGGTTTGTGTTCTTCGGAAATCAGCTCACACAATACTGTCCGCGCATTCAAACTTCGGTCAAAGAACGACGACAATGGGACAATGCGTCCATTAGGTAATTGTACCGTCTTACTGGAAACTGCGCGAGAAATGGTCGAACTCGTGCACTTCCAGCTCAAGTGCAATTTCTGCCCGGGTCAATTGGTGTAAGTATCGCTCACCATTCATAATCGCTTCACGCTGGATCGACACCACCCTTTGCATCAAACGCTGCATCGTATGGTTGCGTTGTTGAATACACTTGACAAGCAGAGAGGCTTTTTCCAAATCATTACGCCATGCATTTTGCTTGTCCGATTTCACTTCGCGGATCGATCGCCGGAAAAGTGGATTGACCCGCAATGTACCATAAATTGGCATAATGATCTCAACCACCAGCGGGTTATTCCTGTCATTGTTCAGATAGTTTATGATGATGTCAGGTTTCCGATATACCTGAAGGGCAACATGGGTAGGCTGGCGCACATCTCCCCAGTGTGAGCGGGAAGGGAATGGGTTTAGATTCTCACTGATAAACCGCACCGCTTCCTGGATTTTGCGAGTGGAAGCACTCAATTGATGTGCCAATTCCACCAATTGATGGCGGCTCAATTTATCCATCCCGTTCATAATGATCTCAACGACATATTCAGGGATATACTGGTGCTCAGACAACACATCAACCTGCACCAACAACGCCTCTTGAGGAGATCGGGAACCGACCCCAACCGGGTTGGCATGTTTGATAATTGACAATACGTTTTCAACCCGGAAGGGGATGCATGAAAATAGCGCACGATCTCTTGAATGTCTGCCATTAGCAGACCATCATCATCCAGCCTGGTCAGCAAATGCGCTGCAATCGGCCGATCTTCTACCTCCAACTCTGGGGCAATCTGCTGAAATACATACGTTGGCAAATCTGCGCCAATTGCCGGTTGATCAATTTCTGGCATGAGTATCTGCATAATGATCCGAACGTGGTGTAAAATCTTCTCGAGGAGAAATAAATACAACCGGCTCTTCTGGATCATCAGACTTTGGACAACTGCACACCGGGCAATTTCCCCGCGAGGGCAAAAGCCGGTTGCAAGTCGGACAGCGGCGTTCTTCAACCATCTCCAAAGCCGGGTTGGTTGACAACTCACCTTCAATCTCCTGCCGGAGTTCATCAGCAGTCATACTTAACAACGTCATCGTCTGCGCCAGATGAGCAGTTGTTAACGGACGAAGTGCATGTGATTGAATTTGAAACATAGCAGTACCCCTTACAAGAAATAGTATAGCGTGTTCTGTCCAATTGTTGCAAGATGTGTGCCAGGTTAAATTTTTCCAATAACCCAACAAACGCCTATCACTCTCCAGCGTGCAAATGGTAAAATCAAGACAGTACAAAAATCCACTAGCAGGAATGACTATGCGAAATTCATTAACAATTATCGGCGCTGGCCTTGCTGGCTGCGAAGCTGCCTGGCAGGCAGCCAAACAGGGCATCCAGGTAAAACTCTACGAAATGCGCCCCCTGGTCGAAACTGGCGCACATCAAACTGACGGCCTCGCCGAACTGGTTTGTTCCAACTCGCTTGGCTCAAATCTCCCTGACCGCGCTTCCGGCCTTGTTGAAAGAAGAATTGCGCCACTTGGGCTCATTGCTTCTTGAATGTGCGGAACTCACCGCTGTCCCCGCCGGTGGTGCCCTGGCAGTCGACCGCGACGCATTTTCCCAACTGGTGACAGAGAAGATTACCGCCCATCCCAACATCTCCCTTATCCGGGAAGAAGTCAAACGCATCCCCCAGGATGGCCCTGTCATCATCGCGTCTGGCCCGCTTACTTCCCCTGCCCTCTCTGCAGATATCCACCAATGGAGCGGGCAGGATAATCTTTTCTTCTTTGATGCCATTGCCCCCATCATCGCCGTCGATTCCCTCAATATGGACATCGCCTTCCGCGCCTCCCGCTATGATCGCGGCGAGCAGGAACAAGGCGATTATATCAACGCCCCGTTGAATAAAGAAGAATACGACCATTTTGTAGAAAGCCTTCTCAAAGCCGAGCGCATTGTTCTGCGGGAATTTGAAGCAGAGCTACAGGATGGCGTCCGCGCTGGCCCGGCCGCTTTTTTGAAGGCTGCCTGCCTGTGGAAGATCATCGCCAGCCGCGGCCATGACGCCCTCGCTTATGGCCCCATGCGTCCCGTTGGCCTGCGCGATCCGCGCACCGGGAAGACGCCCGCACGCCGTCCTCCAACTCCGTCAGGATAACCTCGCCGGTGATCTGTACAATATGGTTGGCTTCCAGACCAATCTCAAATTTTCTGCCCAGAAGAGAAGTTTTCCGCCTTATTCCTGGCTTGGAAAACGCCGAGTTTGTTCGCTATGGGCAAATGCACCGCAACACCTTCATTGCGTCTCCGCTCCTTCTCCACCCTACCTTGCAAGCCAAAAACCGCGACCTGCTCTTCTTCGCCGGTCAGATCACTGGAGTGGAAGGTTATATTGGCAATGTCGCCACCGGCCTCTTGGCAGGGATGAATGTTGCCCGCCAGATGACAAACCAGAATTTGATCACCTTGCCCGACACCACCATGTTTGGCGCCCTGTGTCGATATATTACCCATGCCAACATGAAAGACTTCCAACCCATGAAAGCCAATTTTGGCATCATCCCACCCCTGGAACAACCAGTTAAAGGCAAACGCCAGCGCGCCGCAGCCTACGCTCAGCGCGCCATCGATGACCTCCAATCCTTCACCCAATCTCATGGATTAAAGAATGTCTGAAAATATCAAGCAGCGGCTGCTCACTGCCATACTTATACTGGCGGTGATTGCCGTTGCCATTGCATTTCCTGCGATCCAGAACAGGATCGCATCACAGGCCATTTGCCTCCCTGCCCCGTCACCCACTTCTCCGCCTCAAGCACCTGGATTCAACGGCATGCGTGCCTATCAAGACATCGCCACCCAACTATCCTTTGGTCCGCGCTATCCTGGCAGTGACGGTCATAAAGCCATTATTCAATGGATTTCCAAAGAACTGGAAGAAAATGAATGGGAAGTTTCGCGACAGACACTGAAAATCGACGGGCACACCATCCATAACATCATCGCCCATCATGGCGAAGAAGAACCCGAAATAATCTTTGGCGCACATTACGATACCCGATTGTGGGCTGACAATGATCCTGATCCGGCGCAGCACGGTCAACCTGTTCCTGGCGCAAACGATGGCGCGTCCGGAGTAGCTGTTCTCCTTGAACTGGCCCGTGTTATCCCGCGGGAGGCGCAGGCTGGAACCTGGCTTGTTTTCTTTGATGCCGAAGATCAGGGCAGGATTGCAGGATGGGACTGGATCCTCGGCTCCACCGCTTTCGTTGAACTCTCTACAGTCACATCCGCAAGCCGTCATCATCGTTGATATGATCGGAGACAAAGACCTCAACATCTATCGGGAGAAGAATTCAAATTCCGCCTTATCAAATCAGATTTGGCGCCAGGCTGCTGAATTGGGATATAGTGAAACCTTCATTGATGAAGAAAAATATGCCATCCTTGATGACCACACTCCTTTCCTCAATGCAGGCATTCCCGCTGTCGACCTGATTGACTTTGACTACCCGGCATGGCATACTATCCATGATGATCTTGACCAGGTTTCTGCTGAAAGTCTGCAAACCGTTGGCGATACCCTTCTCTTTTGGCTGCTCTCATATCCAAACTAGACTCTGGAAGTGAAACTCTCATGCAAATCATTTGGCAAAAACGCGTTCCTGTCGTAAACTAGGTCTATGTCAAAATCGAAGATCGAATGTCTTAAATCATTTCATCCACTATGGACGCAGGGTGTCATCCAGAAATTTTCTACGCAAAAAGGGATGCGCGCTGACCTGCAAAACCAGCTTGACAATTTCTACCGCTCGTTAGAACAGGCAGTAGAAAACAACGAGCCGGCATGGCTTGATTCAATTTTGGCATTATGGTCCACTTCGCTCACCCGAACGGATGTAGAAGGACATACCAATTCCCTGACAAAATTCATTGCCGATCTATCCGATCTCACTTTTGCCATCGCTCACCAGGAATTCAACGAGCAAACCGCACTGGAAATCACGGGACTATTGTTACCGCACTTCAACTATGCCTTTGTTAAATCGACAGAATTTGAGACCCAGGCACGAACCAGCGACCTTACCAAAGAACTGGACCAGGTTCGGGAAAATCTAAACCGTGTGGACAGAAGCAAGTCAGACTTCATTGCAGTCGCGGCTCACGAATTAAAAACGCCATTGACCCTCATTGAAGGCTATGCTTCCATGCTTAATGACAGTTTCACCAGCCTGAACCTGGAAGAAGGCTCCCCGGAAGTAACCCTGCTTTCCGGATTACGCACCGGCATTGTTCGGATGCGGAGCATCATTGACGATATGATTGACGTCTCAATGATCGATAATGGTCTCATGCAGTTGAATTTCCAGCCAGTATGGCTCGACAGGTTGATTCACATTCTTGGCACAGAACTGGAAACCACCATAGAAGAACGAGGATTAACCTTTACCGTTCAACCCTTTGATTCCTTCAACCAGATGACCTTCGGCGACCCGGAAAGAATCATGCAGGTTTTCCGCCATATCCTGCAGAACTCGATTAAGTACACGCCTGACGGCGGTAAAATCACCATCTCAGGCAGAAAATTACCTGGCTTTATTGAAGTGATCATTTCGGATACAGGTATCGGCATTTCCCAGGACCAGCAGGAAATCGTCTTCGAGAAATTCACGCGCTTAGGCAGCGCCATGCTGCACTCCAGCGGCAAAACAAAATTCAAGGGCGGCGGACCAGGGCTGGGATTGCACATTGCTAAAGGCATCGTTGAATATCATGGCGGTACCATTTGGCTTGAATCTCCCGGTTACGATGAGAAAAAACTTCCCGGAACCATTGTTCATGTTCTCTTGCCCTTACGCCAGGAACCACCGGACGAATCCTCTGCCAAACTTTTTGCCCCTCTGACTGATCCAGAAGAACAGGAAAGTGAGTAATTGGACAACCCCATGATACCTTTCAAACCAGCAGAACGCGTTTCATCCCTCAAACCTTATTTTTTCGCCACGCTCTCAAAAAAAATCAATCAACTCCTCGCCAACGATGTTGATGTCATCCGCATAGACATCGGGTCACCAGATCTGCCCCCTGCCGACTTTATTATTGAAACACTCGCCAGCGAAGCGCACCGCTCCGAAACGCATAGATATACTCCTTATGGTGGCACACCCGTATTCCGCCAGGCAGTCGCCGCATATTACAAGCATCGCTTCAGCGTTGACCTTGATCCGGCCAAAGAAGTGGTTGGTTTGATTGGCTCAAAAGAAGGGCTTTTCAATCTCAGCCAGATTTTGCTTGATCCCGGTGATCTTGTCCTGGTGACCAATCCCGGGTATCCCGTATATAAAGCCAGCGCCGTCATTGCTGGCGCTGATGTATTCAACCTCCCCTTGCTTAGCGAGAATGGTTTCCTCCCTGATTTTGATGCCATCCCCACCGACATCGCGAAAAAAGCAAAGCTAATGTGGCTGAATTACCCGAATAATCCTACCGGGGCAGTGGCTTCAATCGATTTCTTCGCAAAAGCTGTTGACTTTGCCCGACAGCATCACATCCTCATCGCTCATGACGCCCCCTATGCAGATATTTGCTTTGATGGCTACATCGCCCCCAGCATGCTCCAGATTCCAGGAGCAAAAGAAGTGGTTCTGGAGTTCAATTCACTTTCCAAAGCCTACAATATGGCCGGCTGGCGGCTTGGCATGGCCGTTGGCAATCCACAGATTACCCAGCTTCTGCATACTTACAAAACCCAGATCGACACTTCCCACTTTGGGCCCATCCTCTCCGCTGGCGTCGCCGCCCTCACTGGCGATCAGACCTGGCTGGAAGATCGCAACAATATTTACCAGCAACGGCGGGATATCGTCGTCAACACACTGAAAAACCTTGGATTTGATTTAGATACTCCCCCCGCCGCTATCTACATTTGGGCGCATCTGCCGGAACAATTCACAGACGAATTCGCGTTTTGCAGTACTGTTCTTGATGATACGGGCGTAAGTATCACTCCGGGCGGGGTTTACGGCGAATATGGTGCCAGATACATCCGCATCTCATTAGGCTCCAAAACTGAAAAGATCGAAGAAGCCATGCAGCGCCTGACAGCATGGTTTCACACGAAAGGGAAACTCACCCCCTGATGACAAAAAGGATCCCCGAACCAACCAAACCACCACGAGAAAGAGCATTTCTGGTCGGTGTTGAATTTAAGAATGAAGAAAGTATCCTATCTCTTGAAGACTCTCTGGAAGAGTTAGCCATGCTGGCTTTCACCGCTGGGCTGGAGGTCGTTGGCGAAACAACCCAGCGTCGTGAGCGTCCTAACCCGGAAACCCTGATCGGTTCTGGTAAAGTGGAAGAGATCAAGATCCTTGTTGAAGAAACCCTCACCCAGGTAGTGGTGTTCGACAATGAGCTATCCCCGCGTCATCTTCGCGAATTGGAGAAAAAATTCAGCGGCGATGTGCGTGTACTCGATCGCACTGCCCTGATCCTTGACATCTTCGCCCAGCACGCAAAAACCAGTGAAGGCATTCTTCAAGTGCAGCTCGCCCAATA
The DNA here is from genome assembly GCA_963753895.1 of uncultured Chloroflexia bacterium. Classification (GTDB taxonomy): domain Bacteria; phylum Chloroflexota; class Anaerolineae; order Anaerolineales; family Anaerolineaceae; genus SMBSF63. Next base: position 129,933 of record CAVWEE010000007.1, read on the forward strand.
CGAATACCGGCTCCCGCGCCTCACGCGCGCCTGGACCCACCTTGCCCGACAGAGCGGTGGTTCAGCCGGACGCGGCGGAACTGGCGGCGTTGGCCTGCGCGGCCCTGGAGAAACTCAGCTTGAGGTTGACCGCCGTGCCATCCGCCAGCAAATTTCTGTCCTCAAAGAAAAGCTCGAGAAAGTGCGCGCACACCGCTCCCGGTATCGTGAAAACCGCAAACGGTCACAAATTCCCACCGTTGCCCTGGTTGGCTATACAAACGCAGGGAAATCTACCCTCCTCAACCATCTTTCCGATGCCAAAGTCCTCGTTGCAAACCGCCTTTTTGCCACCCTGGACCCAACCACTCGTCGTATAGAGATACCCAACAGTTCCGACTTTCTGTTAACAGACACCGTCGGCTTCATCCAGAAATTACCCCACCAGCTCGTGGCCGCTTTCCGTGCCACGCTGGAGGAGATTGCCGAAGCGGATCTTCTTTTGCATATTGTAGACGTCACCCACCCCAATGCCATTGCACAATGGCATGCTGTGCAGCATACCCTGGCTGAATTGGACGCTGACAACATTCCGGCAATTACTGTGCTCAACAAGATTGACCGTTTGCCCTCGAAAGAGCTCCCTACAGAAACTCGCCTCTTTTTTCAGGATGCAATATCCATCTCTGCAAAAAAAGGAATTGGTATCCCGGATCTTCTGAAAACGATTGAGCTCAGATTGTATAAAGAGCTGGTCCCCATTGAAGTTGACCTGCCCTACAAACAAGGAAATCTCATTTCCATCTTTCATGACCAGGGCAAAGTGACGAATATCGAACACGGTCGCGGAAAAGTACATCTGGAAGGTTTTATCCCTGGCCGGCTGCTCACCCAATTCCAGCCATTCTTCCCCACTGATGAAATCCCGGATGAAGACCCACAGGATGAACAACTATGAAATCTGCCTTTTCAAACCTTCTTGACTTCCTTTCTGAGTTTGTCGCCGCCCGCAAAGGCCTCCTGCCAATCATTGGGATCCTGTGTGTCGGCCTCAACTTCCTGCTTGGCATTTTCACCGCCGGATGGCTTGCAGCATCAGATCTATTCCTGCACGCTGGCATCATCATTGCTTTGCTGGGATTCCTGCTTGCCTGGGCACTTTAATCACGAAACCAGCTCATTTTCCGTGAAATCCATCGCATACTTCATCTCACCGCATGGCTTCGGTCATGCTTCGCGCTCGTCGGCTATTATGGCCGCACTTCACCATCTTGATCCAGATATTTGTTTTGAAATCTACACCCTCATCCCTGAGTGGTTTTTCAAAGAATCACTTTCTGGTCCTTTTCACTACCATACCCTGAAAACAGATATTGGCCTCGTTCAAAGCTCGCCCCTTGCCGAAGACGCCAAAGCTACCCTCCACGCCCTCGACCGGTTTCTTCCGTTTTCATCGGAGCACATCGCGCAAATTGCCCATGACCTGACAGAGAAACGATGCCTATGCGCAATCTGTGACATTTCTCCCCTTGGTCTCCTGGCAGGGAAAGCCGCTGGCATACCCGCCATCCTCCTCGAAAACTTCACCTGGGATTGGATCTACGAAAATTATTTGCAGGATCACTCCGGTTTTGCAAAGCATATCGCCTATCTGTACGATGTGTTCCATACGCCGGATATTCACATCCTTGCAAAGCCTTATTGCCAGTCCAAACCTAACCCCGACTTGATTGCCAGGCCGATCAGCCGTGCCTGCAAAAACACTCCCATAACTGTGCGCACTGCTCTCGGTATCAGCGAGGAAGAGAAAATGATCCTCATCACAATGGGCGGCATTCCTGAGTCATTCCCTGGCTTAGGTCACCTGAATAAATTCAAAAACACCGTCTTCGTCATTCCTGGTGGAAGCAACCAATTCACGCGCACAAACAATCTTGTCCTTCTTCCGCACCACTCCGACTTCTACCACCCAGACCTGATCATGGCCTGTGATGCTGCTATCGGCAAAGCTGGGTATAGCACCATTGCCGAACTATATAACTCTGGCATCCCCTTTGGCTATTTTTCCCGCGACAGTTTTCGCGAATCGGCTTTTCTCACAGATTTTATAAACGCCAACATGCCCGGAATCGAAATGGAAAGCAAGCAAATCTCCGATTCCGAATGGCTGGCCCAGATCCCCGAACTACTATCCCTCCCCCGTGCCCGTCGAGACCAGTCAAACGGAGCCATCCAGGTCGCAGAATTCCTCCTCCAATGTCTTCCATAGCAGTCTCCTATTCCCTGATCACTTTGACGAATTAACCTTCCCTTAAACACTTTCGCCCCGCAATATTGTAAAATAGAGTCAACAAACTTGGTGATCTATTCTAAGGAGCGTACAAAGATGGAAGGATTTTGGGTTTCTGGTTTATGTGTTGTCGTTGGATTGGCGGCTGTCGCCCTGGGAATTGTTCTCAGAGGAGTAAAAATCCTCTATCAATATGAACGCGGGGTGGTTTTCACCCTCGGTAAATATAAAGGCATTCGCGAGCCCGGTCTGAACATCATCGTCCCCATTTTCCAAACCATGCGTCGGGTAGATATGCGAATCAAAACAGCTGATGTGCCTCGCCAGGAAGTCATGACCAAAGATAACATCCCTATGCTGGTCAATGCGGTAGTCTACTTCAAAGTCATCAACCCCGAAGCTGCGATTATCAAGATCGAAGATTATGTTTATGCGATCAGACAATATACCCAGGCTGCCCTGCGTGACGTGATTGGTAACAGCGAAATGGACAGGGTCCTCACTGAACGTGAGGTGGTTGCTGAAAGCATCAAATCAATTGTTGATTCCGAAACCAATGGATGGGGTATTGATGTCGAATTGATCAAGATTCAGGAAGTTGAACTGCCCGCCGAGATGAAACGCGCCATGGCGAAACAAGCCGAAGCAGAACGCGAACGTCGCGCTGTTATCATCGCCTCGCAAGGTGAGTTGTCTGCATCTGAAAATCTTCGCATGGCTGCCGAGAATCTGGCAAAAAGCAGCGGAGCGCTTCACCTGCGCACACTGCAAACCATCCGTGATATTGCCGCTGACCCCTCAGAGAAGATCGTTCTCTTCCTGCCCAACGAGCTCACTCAGGTGATCCAATCAGCAATAAACGTCAAGGAATAACCCTCCATGTTGCTGGATAATAAGACGAGGTATCTACAAATCGCATTCAATGATGACCTCTCGCTCGTGCGCAGTATTCTGCCAGGCATTGTTGAAAATCCACGCATCTTCATCGAAGCTGGCACTCCATACCTGAAACGGGAAGGTATGCGCGGCCTGATGGAAATTCGGCGGCGCTGGTCCGGGCACATCGTTGCGGATCTGAAAGTCTGCGACGGAGCCATTGGCGAGGTTGATATGGCGCGCCAGCACGGCGCTACGGCCATCACTGCGCTGGGAAGTGCCCCAATTGAAACCTTGAACCTGTTCGTCAACCGCTGCCAACAGCTTGGCATGATCTCAATGATCGACACCCTGGGTATGGATGACCCTCTGAAAATCATCAGACATCTCAAAAAACCGCCTGATGTCGTTGTCCTGCACCGCGGGAGAGATGAGGAATCCAACCGCAGGAAGCTGATTCAGTACCGCCATGTTTCCCGTATTCGCAGCAAATATGATGTTGTCATTTCTGCGGCTGGCGGCGTGGACCTCAAGGAAGCGCGCAGTGCAATTTTCAACGGCGCAAATATCGTGGTTGCGAACCTGGTATCACCAGGCCATGATTGGGCGGGCATTTCCACCACGACTGACGTCGCCGGAATGGCCCAAAAATTCCTCGAAACGATCGAGTAATCCATAGAACAAAATGATAACAGGCAGTTCAATGATGAGCTGCCTGTTATCTTTAATCCTGCTTTTCCTGATTCCTGAGTGCCAGGTTGACTACTTCCTGCCAACGGGCATGATCGTGTCTGGATTTTCCTCGATGATCTCCGCCTGCAGCTTTCCCCTTTGTCAATTCACTCAGTTCATTCTGGAATGGCTCCAGCGCGTCCATCGCGAACTGCGCCGTCACGGATACATCCGCGCCGAAATCCTCGTTCAGTATCTTGCCGCCGTGCTTGTCCACCAGCAGCCTGATTCGCTCGAATACCGAGTATTCCACTGTTGCCTTGACCGTATAAGTATGGGTCTTCACCGCCCGCGGCAGTTCTTCCAGTACCTCGCGCGCTGCACCAGTATATGCGCGCACCAGCCCGCCAGTACCCAGCTTGGTACCGCCAAAATAACGCGTGACCACAATCACGATATCCCCCAAGCCGCTGCCCTGTAAAACGCTCAAAACCGGTCGGCCCGCCGTCCCGGACGGCTCCCCATCATCGCTGCAATGGGCGATTACCGAATTGCCGTGGCCGATCAAAAATGCTGGCACATGATGGCTTGCATCAGGGAAATTTGCCTTCACTTCTAAGATAAACGATTTTGCTTCATCCACCGAGAAGGCCGGCGCTGCATCGGCGATAAAACGCGAATTGACAACCCTATTCTCGATCTGCAAATGTTCTGCGGGGATGAAACGATTATCCATCATAGTTATACGGTTTTCTTGCTCTGGGTTTCCCAAACCGAACGTGATTTCTCAACATATTCAAGACTCTGATGACGGAAATACGCATTGTACAACTCAGCATAATGCCCGCCATCCCTCATCAAGCTGTCGTGCGACCCAATCTCGGCAATCCGCCCCTGGTCCATCACCACGATCCGATCAGCCGATTTGACCGTGGACAAGCGGTGTGCGATCAAAATACTCGTCGAGCGTTCAAGGATCAAATCCAGAGCTTGCTGGATCTGCCACTCGGTAAACGGATCAATGCTGGCCGTAGCCTCATCAAGAATGAAGATAGACGGACATTGGATCAACACCCGCATCAAAGACACCAACTGGCGCTGTCCCATTGAAAGGTGCGCGCCCCGCTCGCCGACCTCTGTTTCCAGCCCATTCGGGAGAGCGTCCAGCCATTCACCGTCTCCAATTTGCCTGGCCAATGCCAAGCACTTCGGATTCCGCTCCATCTGGGCAGGCATAAACAATGTTGTCCATCACCGAGCCGGAAAACAGGAATGGAGACTGGGAAACAATCCCCATCTGCTCCCGAAATTTTGTTAGATCAAAGGAACGAATATCCTGACCATCAATCAGAATTTTCCCCTCCTGGAATTCATAAAACCGCGCAATCAGCTTGGCGATCGAAGATTTCCCTGCACCAGTATGCCCTACCAGGGCAACATTCTCCCCGGCTTTGATCTCCAGTGAGAAATCATTCAATACCGGCTCGTTGTCTTTGTAGCGGAAATTAACGTGATCAAATGTGATCGCGCCAGTCAGTTTTCCCGGCTTCACTGCATTATTCTGCACGACCACCGGGTCAGCATCAATCAGGGCAAACACACGCTCAGCTGCCGCCAGGCCGCTCTGTACCTGTGTCATATACGAGGACAGCATCATTACAGGAAACAAGAAACCGGTTCAGGCTCATGATGAATAAATACAAATTTCCCGCAGTGACAATCCCGGCAGCCACGCTGAGCCCGCCCTGGTAAAGAAGCAAAGCCGTCGCAAATCCGCCCAGGGTGTTCAGGGTAGGAAAGACAATCGACAACACCCGTCCCCGGCGCACATTCACATCATACGACATCACATTCGCGTCGGTAAAGGTATCGAAAATACTGTTTTCCTGTCGAAAATTCTTGGCTACTGCAATGCCGCTGACGGTCTCTTTGATAGTGGCATTCACCTCTGCCATGGCCTGCATACCCTGACGGGTCACTTTTCTTGCCAGCTTGCGGTAGAAATATGCCAGAAAGAAAACAATTGGCACGATCCCAACGACGAATAAAAACAACCGCCAGTTAATACCCGCCAAAACGAAGCCCAGCACGATCGCCTGAACAACTTGCGCGATCAAATCAGAAGTGAGATTGACCAATTGGCCAAAATCCCTCGTGTCAGAGGTGATCCGCGAGAGAATTCTCCCGGACGAGAACTCATCATAAAATGAGAGATCATGGTCTGCTGCCGATTGGAAAGCATCCTTTGCCAATTGAAACATGACATTCGAAACAATGCGGATCATAAACCTTCGGTTCAACCAGTTCGCCAGCCAGCGTCCCACCCCAACTGCAAATACCCATAAACATACCCGGTAAATCATTTCAAGGGTTGGATTATCACTGGCCGCGTCCACACTTTCTGACACCACAACGGGCAGCCAGGCCCCCAGGCCGGCCACGAACAGCAATAACACCACCGTCCCCAACAACCGCCAGACATGCGGCTTGAAATACATCAATATACGCGAGTACAGCTCACGGTCAGAATATTGGCGATCATAATCTTCGGTATTTAATCCAGAAAAAAAGCTCATGTATTGTTTTCTGCCTGTTTCACTCCACTCACGCGATCATGTAAAAATGCGCTGATAAATCGGTGAGGTTTCAAGTAATTCTTCATGTGTACCCACTGCTTCCAGCTTTCCTTTGCCTAGCACAAGGATCAAATCAGCCCAACGGATCTGCGACAGGCGGTGGGTAATAATGAATGTCGTCCGGCCGCGTGAAGCCTCAAAAATTGCCTGCTGGATGAGGTCTTCCGTAGCACTGTCAATCGCACTCGTTGAAGTCATCCAGCACCAATATCTTGGGGTTTGCCAGAAACGCCCTTGCCAATGCGAGCCGCTGTCGCTGACCGCCGGAGAGGGTAGCACCACGCTCTCCGACCACAGTCTCGTAGCCCTTATCAAAGGAGAGGATGAATTCATGTGCCTGGGCAGCTTTTGCAGCTTCTTCGATCATTTCACGCGAAGCGCCTTGATGCCCAAACGAGATATTCTCTTCAACTGTTCTGGAAAAAAGGAAAATATCCTGCTCAATGATTGAAATATTCTTGCGCAGGGCTTCCAGGTTCCACTCACGCACATCAACCCCATCCACCAATACCTGCCCGCTGGTAACATCATAAATACGATTGATCAGCTTGCTCAGGCTCGTCTTACCAGAGCCGGTTTGCCCTACAATCGCAACGGTCTGGCCAGGCTTCACCTTGAAGGAAATATTCTCCAAAATGGGATCACTATCTTCATAGTGGAATTTCACATTACGAAATTCCACCTCACCCCGCATATCCCTGGATAACCCTTCAACATTCTGGTCCAGCTTGTTCTCTTTGTTTAGCAATTCAAGAATGCGTTTGGCACCAGCAATGCCCAATGAGATCTGCGAATAAGCAAATGAAGAAATAAAGGTGGGGAAATCCAGCATCATCAACACACCAAAATAGCCCACCACATCGCCCAGGCCAATTATTCCATTCTTCAACAGCAAGAGAGCGTGCAATAAGCCCGTTGCCAGAGACAGATAGAAAAGCAGCAACGGCACAAATCTGGCTTCCACATCCCCCTGTCGAATGGCAGCATCGCGATAGCGGATCGCATTGCGCCCAAAGCGGTGCACTTCATTCCGTTCCTGCGCGGCACCTTTCACCGTTTCAATTCCATCCAGTGATTCAGACAAACGGGTATTCAATGCGCCAAAAGAACTGCGCACTTCATCCGTCAAGGGGCGCAAGGTTCGCAAATAACGCCGTAAGGACCAGAAATAGAGAATGGTGAAAACCACCGGCGTTAACAATAATTGAGGATGGTACCTGCTCGATAATGCCAGAGGAAAGACAAGGAACATCAAAGAGCCTGATACCAGGTTTATCCCTGGGCTGAACAGGAAATTCACTTCCCGAACATCATTGGTCGCTCTGGCCATCATGTCTCCCACAGATTGCAAACTGTGGAATGTCATGCTTTTGCCCAACAAATTCACATATAGCTCTTCGCGGATCATCAACTCAACTTTTTGGGCAATTAGTTCAAAGCCATAATTGCGCATGAACTGCGCGACGCCACGAATCACCTGGCTGATCACAATCATCCACGCAAAAAATGCCAGCGTGCCAGTCTCCTCCGGCACGCCAGACAACAAGTCAAATGCACGCCCAATCATCACCGGCGTAACAGAAAACAAGCCCGCATTACCAAAGGCCCCCAGAAATGCCATCAACAGAATCGGCCATTGCCGAATCGCATGTGAGAAAATCCAACGCGCCGGACTGCTGCGGTCGCTTTCATATTGTTTTGAAATTGTAAATTCGGATACTGCCGATTGTTCTGTCACACGATCACCTGGAATACTGCTTCATTCCGGTTATTTGGAATGCAGTTTATCAATATACCGATTTTAGCACATCCCGTTACCCAAATATCAACAGGAGAAGAGCCATGCACCGTCTCCTGGTGATACCTTCATTTTCTTTCCAGGGATTTATCCTTCCACCCAACTCAGGGAAATCCGTCCGCGGTCAATATCAATGCTGTCAATCTCCACCTCCAGCACGTTCCCAACCTGCAACCGATGCCCGCGCGGTATCTTGCTGATATGCATCAACCCATCCTGCTTTACGCCAATGTCAATGAATGCCCCAAAATCAACCACATTCCGCACGGTGCCTTTCAGGCACATCCCTGCCATCAAATCGTCCATAGACAAAACATCGTTTCGCAGGATGGGCGTCGGCAAATCTTCGCGCGGGTCGCGTCCTGGCCGCACCAATTGTTCAAAAATATCCTCAAGGGTTGGCGTACCGACATTAAGCTCTTCTGCCAAATCACTCAAAGGGTGATCACCCTTGAATTTTTCCAACGTATCACGGCGCTGCTCCAGCGATGCGTTTAATTCCAGATGGCTCTTTGCCAGCAAGGCTTCCGCGACTGGGTAACTCTCTGGATGGATGGCACTCATATCCAGCGGATTCTCACCATTACGGATGCGCAGGAATCCAGCCGCCTGTTCAAAGGCTTTGCTTCCCAGACCAGAAACCTGGCGAAGCGCCATGCGGTTTGTAAATGGTCCCGTTTCATCCCGATACGCGACAATCCGCTCTGCGAGACTGGGTCCCAAACCTGAAACGTAGGTCAGCAAAGCAGGGGAAGCCGTATTGACATCTACCCCAACCTGATTTACTGCACTTTCAACCACCACGTCCAGCGAAGATCCCAGTTCGGTCTGGTTGACATCATGTTGATACATGCCCACGCCAATGGCTTTTGGTTCAATTTTCACCAGCTCGGCCAGCGGATCCTGCACCCGGCGAGCAATCGATACCGCGCCGCGAATGCTCACATCCAGGTCAGGCATCTCTTTGCGCGCTTCCGGGCTGGCGCTATATACACTCGCCCCGGCCTCGTTCGTGATCAGGTAATGCAGCTCCCCGCCCACACGCTGGATCAATTCCGCCGCCAGTTTTTCCGTCTCGCGGGATGCCGTACCATTGCCAATGGAAATCAAGGTCACGGCATATTTCTTGACCAGTTTCTCCAGGGTATCCAGGGTTGCATTCCACTTCGCCTGCCCCAAATGGGGATAAATCGTCCCGGTATCCAGAATTTTACCGGTTGGGTCAACAATCGCCAGCTTGCAGCCTGTGCGATAACCCGGGTCAAGGCCCATCACGGTGTGCCCGCTCAGCGGCGGCTGGGTCAGCAATGAACGCAAATTTGTCGCAAACACATTGATGGCGTGCTTCTCTGCTGTTTCAGTCAAGCCGCGTCGTACATCCCGCTCGATTGCGGGCAGCAGCAAGCGGTTGGCAGCATCCTCAATCGCCAACATCAACTGATCGTCAAATGGCGACAACGGGGTAGCGGAGAAATACTGTTCGATCGCGCCTCGCCAATCCCGTTCCGGCATGGCCATATTCACTTTCAAAACCTTTTCTTTTTCACCGCGATTGATCGCCAGCACCTGATGCGGCTGCAATCTCTGTCAATCCGCTGCTGAAATTCATAGTAGATGCGATACACACCACGCGCATCTTCTGCGTCAGATTTTTTCTCGCTGAGCAATGACCCGAATTTCAATGCTTTTTCACGGGTGATGCGGCGCACATCGGTATGGTCGCTAATTGTCTCAGCAACAATATCACGTGGCTCCGGCCAATGCCGCTTCTGCGTCAGGTACTTCTTCATTGACAAAAGCCTGGGCAGCTTCCTGCGCCGTCCCAGTGAAAACCTGTTGTGACAGGATGCGGTCAGCCAGATCCTGCAAGCCGCGGCTGCGCGCTACACTGGCCCGCGTTTTTCGTTTTTGCTTATAAGGCTGATAAATATCTTCCAGCTCCGTCAATGTGTCCGCTTCACACCAGGTGTTTCATGATCTCTGGGGTCATTTTCTCCTGTGAATTCGATGGAAGAAATAATGCTGGCTCTGCGTTCATCGACTGCCGTATACCGTTTGACCAGCGCTTCAATCTGACGAAGCTGTTCTTCATCCAGCGTACCAGTGACTTCTTTGCGGTAACGCGCAATAAAAGGAATGGTATTGCCTTCATCCAGCAATGCAATAGTTGCCGTAACCTGACTGGCTTTCAATTTCAATTCATTTGCTATTCGATCTGCGTACGCCATTGTTCCTATCATATCCTTTTCATCTGTCAAATTTGACTGCTTTCCGATAAAAACCGATCATGCCATTTCATATATTTTCTTGGTTGAAGTGCATGAATCAGGACTGATCTTCTGACGATTACCTGCCAAAATGTATTGCAGTGATTATAGAACAATCGTCCTGTCAGCACAAGAGGCCGCAGCCACATTATCTACGACACGAAACAATGCCCGCAAATCTGCCCGCGAGCATTGTTCAAATCCATCTGTGCCAGGATGTTTACTCAAATGTTGGCGAAGTCGTCGTGACCAGGCGCACCCCGGCATGATGAATTTGCCGGAAATTGGCGCCTTGCTCCAAACAGCGCAGCACCGCATCGGGGTTGGTGATCACCGAACCCGACAACAAACTGACGCCGTAATCAAACGCAGCGATGTGCATCGGCGTTGTAGGCCCCAATAGCAGCTTGACCGCATCCGGGGCGCATAACGCAAACACATCTTCAAAGCTATGATTGACCAGCGTCATTGATGTGATCGCCACCACTTCCGCTTGTGGCAATACCTTGCTTGCCATCTCTGCCGGCACCTCACCATCATGCGGGTTCTTTTCCAGAATGGTCAGCTTGCCAACCTTGTCCTTGACGCGCGGGATAAAGGGGAAACTTCCGATCAGCACGACGGACTTTCCTGCACCATAGCGAGTGATCACATCCTCGGCATTGATGTCTACCAGATCTTCTTCAGGAGGATCAGGCAGCAAGGCATTCAAGGCTGCCATCCCCAAGCTGGAAAGCGGCATCCGTTCAGAAAGGGCATGTTGCGCCAGCTCACGGGCGGAGAAATCCAACAGGTGGCCAGCGTCCGGGATATCCGGTCCACGGCCATGCTGGTGTTCTTCCGATACCGTCGAAGCCAATCCACATTGGCGCTTGCCATCTACCTCCACCACTACCGCTGTCCAATGCAAACCGATGCGGATATCAACTAGCCTGCCATCCGGCACAACATCCATTAAATTTTCAATCAAGCCCATATTTATTTCCTTCGCATTTAGATTGCTATTGTATTCAGTGCCACCCGAGATCAATTTTCATTATTACGATTCTGTAAATGCTTCCAGGCCCCCACCCAGGGCGTTCCCATCCTGTGGCGGACAGGAATCTGTTCTTTATTAAGTTTCTGGGCAACCTGTGCCAACATCATCGCGATCGAAGCCCAATCATCAGACATCAAAGCTCTGCATATTTTGTCACTGAGGGTCTGACTCCATTCCCATTCCAGGCGAAAACGATCTGCTTTAACCCAATATCCCCGCTTTTCCCAGGCGACAACAGATGTCTCCACAGTTTCGTGCATTTCCTGCAATGCCAGCACAATATAAGCTGCCATATCTTTGGAAGCCAAATTGACTTCTGTTTGCTTGCTCAATTCCCGAATCGACAAAACCACAGACCTGGCAAGCCGTTTACGTTGTTTCCCGGCCGTTTCCGGATTAATTACCCTGCTCAATACATCCTCCAATAATCAGGTTTTCCCCTGCCTGTCGATTATAACCCCATTGAATTTGTTGACCAGTAAAAACTGTGCTTTTCATGATTTCCTGCTGCCCCGTCAGGTACCCCGGGATATGAAATTTCCAGGCGTTAACCACAAAATATCCTCAATACTATATAATAACCCCATCATCGAAGCTGATCACGCATTCTTGCGCCTTAGTGAGAACCATTAACCGTATTCGCGAGAGGAGAATTCCCTTGGATAAAAAAATAATCTGGATCATAGTTATTGTCGTTGTCTTGCTCGGCTGTTGTTGCCTTTCCCTCGTCGGTGCATATTTCCTGTTTTCAGACGGCGGTATCACAGAGTCCGGCAACACCAGCAATTCTGATCTGGCGCTCACGGTTACCGCAATCGTCGAACACAATGAACAAATGGCGCTGACAAATCAACCACAACCAGCAACCTGTCTCCGGCCAGCACGCCTGTGCCCGACAGCCCGGACCAAACCTGGTTGGTGATGATGTACATGGCCGGCGATAACAATCTGGAAAAAGAATTGCATTTCGATTTCAACGAAGCGGAGCTGGTTGGTTCTACCAGCCAGGTACAGATCGTTGCGCAGTATGACCGATACGCCGGATCTGATGACGACTTTCAGGGCGACGGCAACTGGACCTCAACAAAGCGTTTCTATATTCAGCAGGACAGTGACATGTCCCGCATCGCCTCCACTGAGCTTGCCGATCTGGGAGAAGTAGACATGAGCAAAGGAGAAGCCCTTTCCGACTTCCTCACATGGGCGATGACCAGCTATCCCTCAGACAAATACGTTCTGATCATGTCTGACCATGGATCGGGATGGCTCGGCGGCTGGAACGATGACGACACCGGCGGCAATATGTTCCCCAACGACCTCAGTTCCGGTCTGCAAAACGGCCTGTGGGCTGCCGAGGTAGACCGTCTGGATTTGATTGGTTTTGACGCCTGCCTGATGAGTCAGATGGAAATTGCTGGCACAGTTGCTCCGTATGCCAGATATATGGTCGCCTCGGAAGAATATGAACATGGGATCGGCTGGGCCTATTCGTCCTTCCTGTACAATCTTTCCATCAATCCCGGGAATGAGTTCAGCGAACCTGGCGCAAAACATCGTCAATTCTTTCATCAATGATGACATCGTATTCTATGATGTTCCAAATGCTGAAGCAGAAATCGCCAGACTTTTTGAAACCCAAACCCTGGCCGCAATTGATCTTGATCAATACGGAAACGTAATGGCTGCACTAAATGACTTCGCGTACAAACTGCAATTCATCGATCAAACCACTGTTGCCTATGCACGATCATACGCCCAATCCTTCGACAATGTTTTTGCGGATGAAAAAAGCCAGGATGAAATTCCACCGCCATATATTGACCTTGGCCACTTTGTACAGGTCATCCAAAGCCTCGCCTCTGACAACGCAGAAATCTCTCAATCAGCGGCCAATGTTTTGGCTGCGATTGACTCCGCTGTGATCGCAGAACGGCACGGCAATTCCGTTCCCGGTGCCACCGGACTTTCCATCTTCTTCCCCAACTCCAACCTGTATTCCTATGTCGGCTTTGAAGACAGCCGCTATTCTTATCCATTGATCGCCCATAGCTTTTCCAGCAGTTCCTTATGGGACGATCTGCTTTCCTATCATTACACCCAGCAGGCATTTGAGCCTGCTGCCGAAACCGCTGTTATGGCTGCCAAGGGTGTTGACTTCATCATCCCCGGCGCTGGCGAAGTGACCTTTGGGGAAGTGCAGCAAACCGCCTATGAAATTGCCGCCAATGAAATCGTCAACTTGAGCGTGGATATCACTGGCTCAAATATTGCCTATGTGTATACCGATATTGCATATTACTGGGAGGACGATGGCTCCTTCCTCACTGCGGACATGAATTTTGTCTGGGCTGACGGCACCAGAGAAATCGGCGGCGTCTATTATCCCGATTGGGGTTCTGATACATTCCAGGCCACGTTTGAATGGGAACCTGCCATGTACTACCTGGATGACGGCACAAATGATGCGCTAGCTCTGATCTACCCCCTGGATTATGGTCCGCCAGATGAACCCGCCATTTATGCGATTGATGGTGTTTACAAGATTGCAAATGGCGGCACAGAATATGAGGCGACAATAAATTTCACCGGGGACGGCGAAATGCGGGAAATCATCGCATACAACGAATCAGCAGAAGGCCTTCTCGCCCCCTTCCAGGTCACACCCCAGATCGGAGACCAGTTCTTTGTCTATCAGGAATGGTTCGAGGAAGGTGAATTTGTCTACTACCTGGATGATGATCCGATAACCTACAGCGGTGAAGACTTCACATTTCAGGCTTATGACGCCGCCGCTGGCCTATACATCGTCGGTTTCATCGTCGAAGACCTGGAAGGCAACACCTACAGTTCAGATTATGTGGAAATCACGGTCACCGAACAGAGTAGAATAACCCGCAATCCGATTTATCAGTAACATCCAGAACTTCACCCTGAACTCGGGTGAAGTTCTTATATTGTTTTTACACATTGCGGTTATAAATAAGGGAATATTTGGTATAATTCACTGCTGTTCCCAAGCGGGAGGAGTTCCTCACGGGGAAGTGCTGGAATTGGCAGACAGGCTTGACTTAGGATCAAGTGCCGCAAGGCGTGAGGGTTCAAATCCCTTCTTCCCCATTGGAATTACAGAAGGTATCATAAAATCTTTGCAGATAAGGACAAAATCTTGAAAATCGAAACCACCCCCCAGGATAATAACCAGATGTCTGTTTCCGTTGAGTTGGACCAGGAAACAATCGACAAGTACAACCACAAAGCCATGCGCGCCATTGCCAAGAAAGCCAAATTCCCTGGCTTCCGCCCTGGCAAAGCCCCCAACGCCATTGTTTTACAAACCTACGGGAAAGAATATATCGAAGCCGAAGCGATAGAAATGCTTCTCGACGATATCTATCCGGAAGTCCTCAAAGAAACCGAGCTTGACCCTGCCGGGCCAGGTTCTCTGGAAAAGATTGAACTACCCACCCTTGTATTTTCTGTGCCGCTGGCACCCAGTGTTGAGCTTTGCGACTTCCGCAGCATCCGCAAACCCTACGAACCCGAAGAAGTAACCGACGAAGATGTTGACAAAGTCATCGACGATGTCCGCCGTTCCTTTGCCAGCGCTGAGCCTGCCGAACGCGCCGCCGAAGAAGGCGACCAGGTCTTCTTCGAGGTTTCCAGCAAATTCGTTAAACCTGCCGAAGGTGAAGAAGCCGACATTTTCAAGCAGATGCCCTACCAGATCGTGGTGGGTGAAGAAGACCGCACTGGATATTTCTACGATGAATTCTCCAATGAACTGGCCGGCCTCGCCGAAGGCGAAGAAAAAACCTTCAAGCACAAATATCCCAAGGACGCACTGATTGAATCCTTGCAGGGCAAACAGGTTGAATTCAACGTCAAAGTCCAGTCCGTCAAAAGCCTGGTACTTCCTGAAGTAGATGATGCCTTTGCCGAACAGGTCGGACAATTCGAATCGGTCGAAGCCATGCGCGAAGATATTCTCAACCGCCTGCAGGAACGCAACACCAGCGAATACGATGACCAATATCTCGGCGATCTGATTGATGAGATCGTGGAAGCCTCCACCATCAAATACGCCGAATATACATTACAGGAAGAAATTAACGAGATCATCGAATCGTTAAAAGTGGATCTGGAAAAACAGAAAATGGAAATGGATGAGTATCTTGCATCCCGCGAAATGGATCTTGAAAAATTCGTCGAAGAAGAAGCCCGCCCGGCAGCCATAAAACGGCTGAACAGTTCATTGGTCTTACGCCAGATTGCCGAAGAAGAAAAGCTGAAACTGGACAACCAGGAATTGCAACAGGCTGTGATCCAGACCCTGATGGAGTTTGACTCCTATGGCGGCGCTGACACCATGAAGATCAAACAAAAACGCGACAACCTCACCCAGGCGATCACCATGGACACCGCCAACCGTCTTTTCAATGAACAATTGATGACTCGCCTGAAAGATATCGCATCTGGCGAGCTTGAAAAGCAGGAAAAACAGGCTGCCAAAGAAGCCAAGGCAAAAGCAAAAGCAGAAGCCAAAGCCAAGAAAGCCGCCGAGGCAGCCGCCGCAGAAGAAGCTGCTGCGAAAGAAACTGAAGAAAAAGCAGCACCGGAAACCGCTGCCGAAACAGAAACCGAACCCGAAGTCCAGGCCGAAGAAGTGGTTGAAAAAACCGCTCCCGAAGAAAAGACTGAGGAAGAATAATCGTATCGTTCTTTGTTCAAGGAGAACATGATGACCCAATTTAACCCTAGCGCCATCGTCCCGATGGTGATCGAATCATCCGGCCGCGGAGAACGCGCCTATGACATCTTTTCGCTGCTGCTTAAGGAAAGGATCGTCTTCGTAGGCACCGCGATCAACGACCAGGTTGCCAATGTGATCGTTGCCCAGTTGCTCTATTTGAGCCGCGAAGACCCGGATAAAGAAATTCAGATGTACATCAACTCGCCTGGCGGGCAGATTTACGCCGGCCTGGCCATCTATGACACCATGCAGATGATCCCTAATGTGATCAGCACTGTCGCTGTTGGCGTAACCGCATCCTTCGGCACCGTACTGCTGGCCGCTGGCACCAAAGGCCACCGCTATGCCCTGCCGCACGCCACCATTCACATGCATCAACCCCTCGGCGGCGCACAGGGTCAGGCAACTGACATCGAGATCCAGGCGATGGAAATTCTGCGCCTGAAAGCACGTTTGACCGAAATCCTTGCAGAAGGCACCGGTCAAACTATTGAAACCATCAAGACAGACACGGATCGCGATCTTTATATGGACGCCGACGCCGCCGTCAAATATGGGCTGGTCGACCAGGTTTTGACACCGCCCGAAAAGTAGCACCATACCGTAATGAAGATTTATGGCCGGATGATTAAACATCCGGCCATCTTTTAATGGAGAAATCATGATCCAATCTATATTCCCCAAAATAAAAGCCCTCATCATCGACATGGATGGCGTCCTCTGGAGGGCCGAACAACCTATTGGTGATCTCCCGGCCATTTTCCAGCGCATCGAGCAAATGGGTCTAAAAACCATCTTCGCCACCAACAACTCCACCCGCACCGTCGAAAAATATGTGGAACGCCTGCATCAATTCGGCATTGAAACGGACCAGGAGCAAATTGTTACCTCTTCCATTGCGACCACCTATCTGCTAAAAAAGCGTTTTCCCGATGGAGGTCCGGTTTTCGTGGTTGGTGAAACTGGCCTGATTGAAACTCTGAAAAGCAATGGGTTTTATCAGCAGGATGAAAACGTACTGGCTGTCGTAGCTGGCATGGACACCACCGCTACCTATGCGAAACTCAGCCAGGCCACCTTGCTCATCCACGCTGGCGCAGCATTTTATGCCACCAATCCCGACTCCACCTTCCCAACCCCCCGTGGTCCGGCCATGGGCGCTGGTGGATTGATCGCCGCTATCGAGACGTCCTCCGGGGTGAAACCGATCATTGCCGGGAAACCCTTCACGCCCATGATGAGCCTTGTCCTCGAAAAATTGAACCTTGCCCCTGAAGAGATCCTGGCCGTCGGCGACCGCCTGAACACAGACATCCAGGCTGGCAAAAACATCGGCTGCAAGACCGCCCTCGTCCTCACTGGCATCAGCACTCGCGAAGAAGCCGAAGCCCTCGACTCCCCGCCAGACATCATCGCCGCTGACTTTGCCACCCTGATTGGATAATCAAATGGCGCCAAGCGCATCCGCAAAACAAGCCAAACCCCTGATCTACGATCTCAGCCGAGATCGAGTTGCAAACTTTGCTCGCCTCCTGGGGAGAGAAAAATTTCCGTGTGGACCAGATCTGGCAGGGATTGTACAAACAGTTCTACAATCAACCTGAACAGTTCACCACCCTTTCCAAAGCCATCAGATTGAAACTGACGGAATATTTCCGCTTCTCGGCCCTGGAACCGGTGCGCGAGCTGGCTGCCAAAGATGGCAATACCATCAAAACTCTATTCCGCCTGCCTGACGGTCCATCCATTGAAGTCGTCCTCATGCGCTACGAACAGCGTCGCACCCTGTGTATCTCCACCCAGGTAGGCTGCGCAATGAATTGCAGTTTCTGCGCGACAGGCCAGATGGGGTTTCACCGCCACTTGACCAGTGGTGAAATTGTTGAACAGGTCATCTATTTCGCCAGGATGCTGGCCACGCAAGACGAGAAAGTCACCAATGTTGTCATCATGGGCATGGGCGAACCGTTTCATAACTACGACGCCACCATTCAGGCCATTGATATTCTCAATGATCATGATGGTTTCGATTTTGGCGAACGCCGTTTCACCATCTCCACCGTTGGACTGGTGCCAATCATCTACAAATTCGCCAACGAAAAACGTCAGATCAACCTTGCGATCAGTCTGCATGCCACCGATAACTCCCTGCGATCATCTATGATCCCGGTCAACAATAAATATCCTGTCGAAGAGTTGATCACAGCCTGCCGTCAATACGTTGCCCAGACTAATCGGCGGATCACTTTCGAATGGGCATTGATCCAGGGCGTAAATGATTCCACGCAAAACGCAAAAGATCTGGCCGAATTGCTGCATGGTCTGCTTTGTCACGTCAACATCATTCCCCTCAACCCAACCAACGATTTCGATGGACAGGCGACTTCCCAAAAAGCAGGCGCTGCTCTTTCAGGCAGAGCTGGAAAGCCACCATATCCCCTGCACCATTCGCTTGCGGCGCGGCATTGAAATTGCCGCTGGCTGCGGCCAGTTGGCTTCCGCAGATACCCCCCTATGATATAATCGTGCCCTATGGCAGAACTATTTGGCAAGTGGATCAGCGGCCTTGACCGCACGCGAAAAGTGGCTTTTGGCCGCATCAGCAGCTTCCTCGGCGCAACGGAAATCAACGCAGACGCATGGGAAGAACTTGAAGCCATGCTCATTCAGGCCGACCTCGGCATTGATGTCACCGGGGATATCATCACCTCACTTCAAACCCAGGTAACAGAAAACGGTCTCACCAAAACAAGTGAACTGCAAGAATATCTTGAAGCCGATCTCTTCGGCCGTCTGGTTGACCGGCCCGCCCTTGATTTTTCAGCCCATCAGCCAGCTGTCATTCTGCTCGTAGGCGTCAATGGCTCTGGAAAAACCACCACTATCGCCAAACTGGCAAAACGCTATACCGACCAGGGAAAGAAGGTCGTCCTCGGCGCAGCAGACACCTTTCGCGCTGCCGCTGTCGACCAGCTTCAAGCCTGGGGAAAACGACTGGATATCCCCGTTATTGCCGGCCAGGAAGGCGGCGACTCTGCTGCCGTGGCCTATGACACCATCCAGGCTGCCATCTCCCGCAAAGCAGATTACGCCCTCATTGACACTGCCGGCCGCCTGCACACACGCTACAATTTGATGGAAGAACTGAAAAAAGTGCACCGAGTCTCTGGCAAAGCATTGCCTGGCGCGCCGCACGCTACCTGGCTTGTGCTGGACGCCAACACCGGGCAAAATGCCCTCCTTCAGGCGCGCGCTTTCAAGGAAGCCGTTCAGGTTACCGGCGTGATTCTTGCCAAACTGGACTCCTCTGCCCGCGGCGGCATGGCCTTTGCCATCCAGCACGAATTACAATTGCCGATCCTGTATGCAGGTCTTGGAGAACATCCCGACGACCTGCAGCCCTTCAACAAATCAGCCTTTGTAAAAGGCATATTTTCATAATAATTCTTTTGGAGTAATTTTATGCAAGACCTGATTGATCGCGCACATGATTGTGAGCAAAAAATCCATGACCTAATGGTGCATCTTTGACTTCGCTAAAAAAGAAGAAGAAGTAGCAGACATATCAGAAAAAATCAGAAGACCCAGACCTGTGGAACGATAATGAAGAAGCTCAGCGGGTCATGAAAACCCTTGCTGACCTACGCAGCGAAGTCAATGAATGGCTCGCCCTGCAAAAACTCGTCCAGGATTCAATCGAACTGGCCGAAATGGGCGAGGAAAGTATGCGTGCTGAGCTGGAAGCAGAACTCGACCAGCTCGAGAAACTGCTTGACAAAAAAGAATTCAATGTGATGCTGTCAGGTAAATACGACAAAGGCAACGCCCTCCTCGCCATTCATGCTGGCGCGGGCGGTACGGATTCGCAGGATTGGGCCGGAATGCTGGAACGCATGTATCTGCGTTGGGCAGAACGGCAAGGCTTCGAGGCTGAAATTCTGGATGCCACCCCCGGTGAAGAAGCCGGCCTGAAAAGCGCTACCATCGCCATTACTGGACCATACGCCTTCGGCTACCTGCGCTCCGAGAAAGGCGTGCACCGTTTGGTGCGGCTATCACCATTTGACGCCGCTCACCGTCGGCACACCTCTTTTGCCCTGATAGAGATCCTGCCGGAAGTCGCTGAAGACAATGAGATCAGGATTCCGCCTGAAGACATCCGCATTGATGTATACAAATCTTCTGGTGCTGGTGGTCAAAACGTGCAGAAGAATGCCACTGCGGTACGCATCACCCACATTCCCACCGGGATGGTCGTCTCCTGTCAAAACGAACGTTCCCAAATCCAGAACCGCGCCAATGCGATGCGTGTGTTGCGCTCCCGGCTGCTCGAAATGAAGCAGGAACAGCAAGCCGAAGAACTATCCGATCTGCGTGGCGAATATGTTAAAGCCGAATGGGGCAGCCAGATCCGCTCCTACGTCCTGCATCCCTATCACATGGTCAAGGACCATCGCACAGACTTTGAAATGGGCAACACCCAGGCAGTTTTGGACGGCGACCTGGCTGGCTTTATGGAAGCCTTCTCTGAAACAAAAAGAGTAAAGACTATTGATCAAACGAGCCAGAGTGAACTGGCTCGTTTATCAATTTGCGCCAGCCAGTCCCTAACTAATAATCATCATCACATCCCTTTATAAAACAATCCGTGGGATAATGGGAATGATAGGATGTAATGCAAGAAGGAGTTTGCGATTTGTCTGAGAACGACAAGTTCGGGCGCAAGTTGCACCTCGTTGAAACAGCACTGTTTTCCCATCCCGGAAATCAAAGAAATCGTTGCGCCAGCCGTGCTGATTGGCATCGGTACAGGATTGTGTGCTGTATTTCTAAGCTGGTTGATCCAAAAAATCAAGCTATTTACAAATTCCCCGAACAGTACCTTATTTCAGACCAAATCGCGCCTTTACATTTAATCCTCATACCTGGAATTGGGGGATTAATCACCGGGTTGATCATCCACTTCACAACAGATGACATCAAAGGTGGTGGTATTCCCGAAGTCATTGAAGCGGTGAGAATACGTGGCGGCCGCATTCAACCTCGCATAGCAATTATCAAACTCTTTGCTACTGCCATTTGCATTGGCACAGGCGGTTCGGCCGGCAGCGGAGGCCCCATTGCCCTGATTGGCGCCAGCATCGGGTCATCCATTGGTCAATTATTTCGACTATCAGAAAAACGGATCCGCACCCTGGTAGCTTGCGGTGTAGGCGGAGGCACAGCTGCAATATTCAATGCCCCCATTGCTGGCTCCCTTTTTGCGGTTGAAGTGATCCTCCACAACATCAGCAGCGGCAATTTTAGTGCAATCGTTATCACATCCGTTGTGTCCAGTACCATTGCCCGCCTGCTGAAAGGGAATTCATTTTTCTTCAACGTTCCTGATTACCCAACGACACAACCATTGGAATTAATCCTGTTTTTTGTTTTGGGATTTCTGGCTGCCGTATCTGCCATAGGATTTTCCCGATTGCGTTATTTTATTGAAGATATGTGGAATAAAACGCACATTCCTGACTATCTTAGGACTGCAACTGGGGGTGTCCTGGTAGGTTTAATTGGCGTATTCACTTACAAATATTATGGTTTTCCCAGAGTGTTCGGTATGGGTTATGAAACCATAAATCAAGCCTTGACCATTGGAATAACATTAAAAATCGGCCCTGCTCTTGCTATTTCTAAAAATGCTGGCAACATCCATCACAGTGGGGTCTGGTAATTCAGGCGGGATTTTTGCACCATCTTTGTTCATGGGGGTGATGTTAGGACAGTGTTACGGTATTATGGTCAATTATCTCTTCCCTGGCCAGGTTGCCCCTGCCGGTGTGTATGCACTGGTTGGAATGGCTGCGTTTTTGTCTGGCGCAGTCCGTGCCCCTATCACATCCATCTTAATCATTTTTGAAATGACGGGCAATTACAATCTCGTCTTGCCGCTCATGTTAACAACGGTTTCCAGTTCGCTGTTTTCCAAATGGATTAGCAAAAACACTATTTACACAGAAAAATTAGCCCGGCAGGGAATCGACTTCAAAACTTACACTCCCTGAAAAGCAAAAACCCCCGGACATCAGCCCAGGGGCAAGCTTTTCCATACTAAATGAAGAGACTAGCTCTCGTCGGTCGAGATAACTTCGCGGCCTTTGTAATGCCCGCAGCTGGGGCAAACAGTATGAGGCAAGCGCATCTCACCGCAGTTGTTACACTGCACAAGATGTGCGGGTTTCAAAAAGTCATTTGCCCGGCGGCGATCACGACGGCCTTTGGAAATTTTTCGTTTTGGAAGCGGACCCATTCGTTACTCCTGTTAAATGATTGCATTTATCTTATTTTCAAACAAGCTTGCCAATTATACAAAAGAATACCCTTCAGGTCAAGGATGAGTTTAACTTCAGAACTAAAAAAGCGATTTCTGCAAATTGCTCCTCCGAATCTCCCGAAACTGTATTAAAATAAATACTATGGAAATTCAAATCGCAGTTGCCAAGATCAATAAATACGCATCGTCCGACAGCGGCGATACGATCGAAATTGTCGAACGCCCCAACGGCGGCATTTCTGCCGTTATCGCAGACGGGCAATCTTCTGGCCGCGGGGCAAAAGCCTCTTCCACGATGGTCGTTCGCAAAGTCCTTTCCCTGCTCGCTGAAGGTGTGCGTGACGGTGCCGCTGCCCGCGCCGCATCCGACAATCTCTACACCGAAAAGAATGGAAAAGTTACTGCCTGCCTGAGCATCCTTTCGGCTGACCTTGAAACCGGTACGATCGTGGTCACCCGCAATTCTCCCACCCCGGTTTATGTTGCCTATCAGGACAAAATCGACAAAATTTCCTCTGATTCCCAACCCATCGGCACATCCCGCAATATCCGTCCCGCCATTTCCGAATTTGCGTTACGGTGTGGAACGACCATCGTGCTCTTCACCGATGGACTCATCTTTGCAGGTGAGCGCTATGGTTTGGAAATGAATGTCGCTACATTGATGGAATGCATGCTGGAAGAAATGGAACCTTCCGCCCAGTATATGGCAGACAACATCCTCGCCGAAGCCATGCGGCTCGACCAAAATCGCCCAAATGATGACATTAGCGTGGTTGTTCTGCGTGTGCTGCCGGATGAAACTGACGATGTGCGTCGCATGGTTGTCCGCCTGCCTGTTCCCCCGCTGCAAAGACCCAATTAGCTATGGCGCGCAGATCGGGCCACACAATCATCGGAATTGTAGGTCCTTGCGCGGCTGGAAAATCCACGCTGATCAAAGAATTGACAGATCTGGGGCATTACTGCGAAACACATTGCCCAGGAACATTCTTTTGTTCCCGATATGTGGGAAAGATTGACATCTCCCGATATCCTCATCTTTCTGGATGTTTCTTTTGAAGAATCTATGAAACGCAGAAAACAGAACTGGTCAATCGCCGATTATCAAGAGCAGCATCACCGTTTGCGCCATGCCCGTCAACATGCAAATCTCTATGTGGATACAACTGCGCTTAGTCCGGGAGAAGTTCTACAGCAAATATTGCAGATTCGTCAAAGATCAATCATAGTATTTTCCGAAAATTCCTTTTCCTTTTTATCCACGTTTTTTAAAATAGCGGTATAATTTGTCGAAGCGCCAGCCACTGGCTGGCATTTGTCATTATTCGGAGGCATTGAAAGAATGAAACAAAGATATGTCAAATTAATCTTGATCCTCCTGTTGCTCGCTGTTGTCATCTGGATCGATCTCCCCAATAACCCGGGTATCCATGTCGGCAATACCGATCGCAATCTGGACACTGTACTTGGACTGGATCTGCAAGGTGGATTGCAGGTACTGCTGGAAGCTGATCTTCCGGTAGACACCGAGATCGATCCCGCAGACATGCAAACCGCGCGCCAGATCCTCGAAAACCGCAGTAACGGCCTTGGCGTCAGCGAAGTTACCTTCCAGGTAGCTGGCGCAAACCGTATTGTTGGCGAATTTCCCGGCCTCGAAAATACAGAAGAGGTAATTGCCGTTCTGAAGGAAACCGGTCAACTGGAATTTGTGGATACCGGTGATAGTTTCTTCAATCCCGGTACAGAGATCATCACTGACTTGAACGGTCAGCAGTTGACCCAGCCGGATGATCTCACTGGCGAAGCCCCGGTCGTATACCATACCGTCATCACCGGAGCCAATTTGACCGACGTGTCTGTCACCCAAAGCCAGCTTGGTGAAATCCTGGTGGCATTCAAACTGGACACGGAAGGCACAAAAGCTTTTGGCGATCACACTTCGGCCAATATTGGGAAAGCCCTGTCGATCGTCCTCGACAAGAAGATCATCTCTTCTCCTCGTATTCAAAGCGCAATCACTGGCGGCGAAGGCACGATCAGCGGCAACTTCACCATTGAAACGGCGAACAATCTGGCTGTTCAACTTCGCTATGGTTCTTTGCCAATCCCCTTCAAAGTCGTTGAAAGCCGCCTGGTTGGCCCCACCCTCGGTGTAGATTCCCTGAACAAGAGTTTGATCGCTGGTATCGCCGGATTGATCATTATCACCCTGTTCATGGTCATCTACTACCGTTTGCCTGGTGCAATCGCCATGTTATCCATCGCCACGTACGGTGCGATCACCCTGGCGCTCTTCAAGTTCATCCCCGTTACCCTGACCCTGCCCGGTATTGCCGGTCTGATGTTGTCAACTGGTGGCGCATTGGATGCAAACATCCTCATCTTTGAGCGTTTGAAAGAAGAACTCCGCTCGGGCCGCAGATTGGGCCAGGCAGTCACCCTCGCCTGGCAGCGCGCATGGCCTTCCATCCGCGATTCAAACCTGGCGACCCTGATCACATCACTCATTTTGTTCTGGTTCGGTTCTGCATTCGGCGCCAGCACAGTCAAAGGCTTTGCTGTCACGCTGGCAATCGGTGTGGCGGTCTCCCTGTTCTGCGCTATTTTTGTCACCCGCACCTATCTTGATGTTGCCTTACAACTTATCAACACCACGGATCACGAGAAAAACGTGAAGCGGTTTGGTGCTGGATAAAGGATGACGCTATGAATATTCTAGGAAAACGTTACATTTTCTTTGCTCTTTCGCTTCTGGCGATCATCCCCGGTATGATCATTCTGGCTACTGGTGGTGGTTTGCCCTTATCTATCGATTTCACAGGCGGCAGCCTGCTCGAGGTGAAGTTTAAGTCTGGCAATGCCCCCAACACAGAAGAGGTGATTGCTCTTTACAATGACCTCGGTTATGAAGACGTACAAATCAAGACCACAACCGATCAAAACGTGCTCATCATCCAATCCGCAAAACTGGAGGATGAACAACAAACGGAGATCGTTGCCGCGATGGAAACAAAATTCGATGACACCGTTACCGTCCTGCTTTTCGATAACGTCTCTTCCGCCATCGGTCAGGAAGTCACCAGCCGTGCTTTCCTTGCGGTTGCTGTTGCCGCCTTAGGCGTCATCATCTACATGACCTTTGCCTTCCGCGGTGTGCAACACGCCTTCCGCTATGGCGTCTGCGCCATTCTCGCCATGATCCATGATGTGCTCATCGTGCTTTCCCTGTCTGCCATTGGCGGCAAGCTGTGGGGCTGGCAGTTCAACTCGCTGGCGTTGACCGCCCTGCTGACCGTGATCGGTTTCTCGGTGCAGGACAAGATTGTGGTCTTCGACCGCATGCGCGAAAATCGCGGCATCTATCGCAAGCTGGATTTTGAAACCCTTGCAAATCACTCCATCATCCAGACCCTGGGCCGCTCGATCAACACCCAGTTGATGACCTCGGAGTTCATGCTTCTTGCGCTGGCCCTCTTCGGTGGCCTGACCTTGCGGGAATTTGCGATCCTCCTGCTGGTCGGTATGTTCAGCGGAACCTACTCCTCCATTTTCATCGCCGCTCCCATCCTTGTGATCTGGGAAAAGAAGGAATGGAAAACCTGGTTCAAAAAGAACAAAGCGACCGCATAGTTTTTGAAATAATGAGAGAACCCCTGAAAAATCAGGGGTTCTTCTTTCTGCCATTCGGCTAATCTACCCACCCAAAAGGAGACCTCCTGATCCCTGATTGCCAAGTGCCAGGCGCATGCAAATTGTGACCCTGCCTAACGCCACTGCACCGTCTGCATCCGCAAGTCAGGTACAATAGAAACAGCATCATTTCACCTTCAGTTTCACCGTGTTTTTTCAAACTTTCTATGAAAGGAATAAATAAATGCGTAAAGAAGTTGTTTTGATCACAGGCGCCAATGGTGAGATCGGTCACGGTCTGATCATGCACCTGAAAGAAAACGAGAACATTGAAGTACTTGCCCTGGATGTCCAGCAACTGGACCCTGAACTGCAGCCCTACTGCCATCGCTTCATCCAGGGAGATATTCTCGACAGCATGCTCCTCGGCCGGCTGGTTGCAGAATACGAGATTAGAACGATCTATCACCTGGCTTCCATCCTTTCCACAAAAGCTGAATATAACCCCGAAGCCGCCCACCGCGTAAACGTAGAAGGCACCTTGAATTTGCTTCGCCTGGCTGTAGAACAGGCCCGTTGGCAAGGTCGTTCTGTCAAATTCCTCTACCCCAGCTCCATCGCCGCCTATGGGTTGCCTGACCTGAAAACAAAAAACAAGGTAGGCCGGATCAAAGAACATGAATGGCTTAACCCGACCACCATGTATGGCTGCAACAAGCTCTATTGCGAACGATTGGGAAGATACTATACACTCTTTTACCGCCAACTCGCAGCTGATAAAAACTTGCACACGATTGACTTCCGCGCCATCCGCTTTCCCGGGCTGATCAGCGCAGTCACCATGCCAACCGGCGGCACCAGCGACTACGGGCCGGAAATGATCCACCATGCCGCTGAGGGCGTCCCCTACGAATGTTTTGTCCGTCCAGATACGCGACTACCTTTTATGGCAATGCCGGACGCCGTAAAATCCCTGGTAGAACTGTGGGCTGCCCCCAAAGATTCCCTCAAACAATTGGTATACAATGTCACCAGTTTCTCCCCCTCTGCACAGGAGTTCAAAGACGAAGTCCTCAAAGCCTTCCCGGAAGCACAAATCACTTTCAAACCCCATGAAAGTAGGCAAATGATAGTCAATTCCTGGCCGGCTGAAATCAGTGACGATGCCGCCTGTAGGGATTGGGGATGGAAACCCGACTATGACATGACCCGCGCCTTTGAAGAATACCTGATCCCGCGGATCAAGCAGCGTTATCAAACCAGCTAATTCAACCCAACATGCTGTGCAGCGTCCAATATAAACAGACGAAGATGATTTCACCTCGTCTGTTTATATGATTCTTATTCTCATGCGTTATATTAAATCCGTATCTGTATTCCGGCAATCAGACAAATACCCGAACACATCATCACCGTATCTGATCTTCCCGGTCCAAAATGATAAAAGGAAGACATCCTGCTTCGATTGGAGACACAAATATGACCGAAAACCACCAGGAAAAAATACACGAACCACAGTTTATTCCTTTCAAGGCGGAGACCCGCCAATTGCTGGATATTCTCATCCACTCTTTGTACACCGACCGTGACGTCTTTATCCGCGAGTTGATTTCCAATGCTTCGGATGCGCTCACCCGCCTGAGCTTTGAGATGTTGACCAACCGTGATGTACAGGATCCCAACGCCGAGCTGGCGATCTGGATCAGCACCAACCCGGAAGAACGCACAATCACCATCCGAGACACCGGTATTGGCATGACCGAATCCGAGATGGTTGAAGACCTTGGTACGATTGCCCATTCCGGTGCGCGCACCTTCCTGGAAGCAGCCCAAAAAGGGGAAAAGAAGATCACTGAGATTATCGGTCAATTTGGCGTAGGGTTCTATTCTGCCTTCATGGCTGCCGAATGGATCAAAGTTACTTCCCGTTCCTATCGGCCGGATGCCGAGACCACAAGCTGGTTCTCCACTGGCGGTGACACATTCTCTGTTGAACCCGCCGAGAACAAGGAACGCGGCACCGAGATCACCATCAAGCTCAAAGAAGATGCCCAGGAATACACCCAGGAATACCGCTTGCGGCAGATCATCAAAAAACATTCTGACTACATCCCCTACCCAATCTATCTTGGCGATTCAGATGAACAGGTCAACCGTCAATCAGCCATCTGGCGTCAGCCCCTGCAAGAGATCACACCTGAAGAATACACAGATTTCTACAAACAGTTCACCCTCGACTTTGAAGGCGAATTGGCGCATACGCATATCATCATTGATGCCCCGGTGCAGCTCTACGCCCTGCTATATATCCCTTCTTCGGGTGACCACAATGTACTCACCCCGCGCAAGCAAGACGGCCTGCAATTATTTGCCAGGAAAGTGCTCATCCAGGAATATTGTCAGGACCTGTTGCCCCCATCTTTCCGCTTTGTCCAGGGTGTGGTTGACTTCAGAAGACCTGCCGCTGAACGTCTCCCGTGAGACGATCCAGTCCAATCGGATCATTGCCAAATTGAAGAAGATCATCACCGGGAAAGTTATCACCAGATTGAATGAAATGGCAGACAAAGAGCCGGAAACCTATCAGAAATTCTGGGAGACCTTTGGTATGTACCTCAAGGAAGGCGTCGCGACGGATATGGAAATCTACGACGACCTTCTTCCGCTGCTGCGCTACAATACCCTGCAGCACCCTCAAGACTGGAAATCAATTGAACAAGTGGTTGAAGGATTCGCTGATGGCCAAAAGAATATTTACTATATCCTTGGCGAAGACGAAAAAGCCATTGCCACCAGCCCTCATCTTGAGATCTTCCGCAAAAATGGTATTGACGTTCTCCTGATGACAGACCCGGTCGATCCATTTGTACTCTTGCGAATGAAAGAATACAAAGAATTCACTCTGGTGAATGTCGCCAGCGATGAACTTGATCTTCCTGATACTGTCGATGAAAATGATGGATCAAATGAAACAGATGCGACCGAGCCGGAAACCTATACTGCTCTGGTCAGTCTTGTCAAAGACGCACTCGGTGAGCAGGTAGCAGATGTACGCACCACAAAACGTCTCGTCGAATCTCCGGCCAGATTGGTAGATGCAGAGGGCGCAATCAATGCAGAACTTCAACATGTCTATAAAGCCCTCGATAAGGAATTTGAAATCCCCAAGAAAGTATTGGAGATCAATCCCACTCATCCCATTCTGGTTAATTTAATGAACCGTCCCGATGATGACCCGCTGCGCACAACGATCATTGAACAGATATTTGAAAACGCACTGCTCATAGAAGGATTGCATCCCAATCCCGCCAGCATGATCAACCGCATCCAGGACATCATAAACGCAGCGCTAAAATAGTTCTACCGTTTCACACCCAACAGCCTCCTGAAATAATGGGGGCTGTTTTATTGTGTCCCGTACATTTTTCTCCTACGCCCAATTCGCGCCCTTTGATTCCCTGGTCCTAACCACTATTCACTTTACCAAAATATTTGCATCTCCACCCCATTTCACCATATAATTTATATTGTTGATATTGCATCAGATCATTCTACAGGAGCAATTATGGCACGAAAATCGCTTGGATACACAGAGCTGGAATGGACATGTCCCAACTGCATGACGAAGAATAAAGGAACACAAAAAACCTGCACAGGCTGCGGTTCTCCCCAGCCTGAATCAGTGCAATTTCAACAGGGGAAAACCCAGCAATTCATCGAAGATGAACAAATCATTCAGGCTGCCAAAGCCGGCGCCGATTTTCATTGCAGCTTCTGCGGCGCCCGTAATGCTGCCACCAACGAGGTTTGTGTGCAATGCGGTGCTGATTTAACTGGTGCTGCCCGGCGTCAAACCGGTCAGGTGATTGGAGCATTTAAGGAAGGGGAGGCGCAACCGATTAAATGCCCCAACTGCGGGGAAATGAACACAGAGGATCAGGCGGTCTGTTCCAACTGCGGGGGGAGTCTGGCCCCTGAACCGCCGCCTCCACCCACGCCACCTGCTGCAGCCAAAGTGAAAGGCGCATCATCTGGAGCTGCAAAACCAAAATCCAAAGCCCCCTTCATTATCGGCGCTGCATGCCCTCGTGATGTTGTGTCTGTGCATTGTGCTCATCTTCGCCCTCACCAGAAAACAGGACTCACTCACCGGCACCGTACAAAACGTTGCCTGGACCAGATCTGTCATCATTGAGCAATACGGGCTAGTCACCCGCGAAGACTGGATAGACGATATTCCTTCGGATGCCGCCCTCGGCTCTTGTGAGTTGGAGTATCACCATACCCAGGATTCGCCCACGGCGAATTCAGAAGAAGTCTGTGGCACCCCCTACACTGTAGACTCAGGTACCGGCGTTGGCGAAGTAGTACAAGACTGTGAATACCGCGTGTACCTCGAATTCTGCGAATACCAGATTAACGACTGGCAGACTTATGACGAAGTTGCCATTCAAGGCACAAACTTAAATCCCGCCTGGCCTGAGGCCCAATTAACAGATTTGCAGCGCCTAGGTGAGCAGGAAGAAAACTATGCAGTATATTTCGCCACAGAAGATGGTGTCCTGGAGTACAACCCGAGCACAGAATATCAGTTTCTGCAATGTCAGCCTGGCTCGGAATGGATATTGTCTACCAATGCCTTCGGAAAAATCATTGATATTGAACCCGCCGGCAATTAACCAGTTCCAAATTCAACATTAGAAGAGGCACTATTGCGATATTATGTGCACCAGTTGCACAAATTCCCAGGCAAGAGCATTTTCTCAACAGGTAAGAATGTAACTATTTTCCTGTACAATCGTCCTATTCGATTATTGCGTATACGGATTTCTGCTTGCTTTGCGGTATACTTGATTGTTGTCCTGTAAAAGACCATTTTGGTTAATAATCAAATTGTTATAAAAAACAAAATCACCCCAGGAGGATGAAACGTGGACATTTTGAAAACGCTGGATGGAATGTTCCAGCCAAAGTCAATCGCAGTGATTGGCGCATCAAACAAAGAAGGAAAAATCGGCCATTCAGTCATGAAAAACCTGGTCGTCGACAGCAAATACGCAGGCCCCGTTTACCCCATCAACCCCAAAGACAAAGAAGTATTAGGCAAAAAAGCATACACCTCCATTCTGGATGTGCCTGGTGATGTTGACGCCGCTGTGATCATCGTCCCCTCCAAATTCGCGTTGCAGGTTACCAAAGAATGCGGTGAAAAAGGCGTTAAGGGTTTGATCGTTATTGCTTCCGGTTTCAGCGAGGCTGGCAAACAGCAGCTCGAGCTGGATATGGTCAGCCTGGCACATGAATACGGCATGAAGGTCCTCGGCCCGAACATCGTTGGTGTGCTTTCCAATGCAAACAACATGAATGCATCCTTTGCGCCTTGCCTGCCGATGCCCGGCGGTGCTGCCCTGGTTTCCCAGAGTGGCGCGCTGCTCATTGCCATGGACACCGCAACATATACCCGCCGCGTTGGCTTCGACAAACTCATCTCTATTGGTAATATGTCCGACGTCGATTTCGGTGATTGCGTTTCCTGGCTGGATGCAGATGAAAATACCTCTGCTATCTCGCTTTATATTGAAGGCAATCGCGACGGCCGCAAATTCATGAAAGCCGCCCAGAAGGCAAAGAAACCGATCATCGCTTTGAAATCCGGCATCTCCGAGCACGGTGCGGCAGCTGCGGCTTCCCACACCGGCTCCCTTGCTGGCGCCGCCAAAGTCTACAGCGCTGCATTCCAGCAGGCTGGCGTTGTCCAGGCTTCTGACCTGAACAACCTCTTTGACCGCACCCTGGCACTCACCCTCCAGCCCCCGCTCAAGGGCGATAACCTGCTCATCATCACCAATGGCGGCGGCGTTGGCGTGCTGGCCACAGATGCTGCTGAACGCTATGGTATCCCGTTGACTTTTGCCCCCGAAGATGTGCAGGCTGAATTAAAGAAACACATGCCCGAATTCGGTTCCGCCAAGAACCCGGTTGATGTTACGGGTATGGCTGGCACAGAATGGTACGTTGAGTCCTGCGGGTATGCGATCACGCACCCGTGGGTTGACGGCCTGGTTGTGCTGTACTGCGAAACCGCAGTCACCGATCCGATGGACATTGCCAAAGGCGTCAAAAAAGCGGTTGACGATGCTGGTATCAAGGCAAGCCTGTTGCGGTATCCCTTGTTGGTGGTGAACGCTCCAAAGCAGCTATCCAGTGGCTCGTCGAAAATGGTGTTCCCGCGTACGATGCCCCTGATACAGCGATTAACGCCATGGCAGCCTTGCGTGAATTCGCAAAGATCAAAGAAAATGCTGCTGCCGCAACAGAATATATCGATAGCGGCAAATCGCGAAGCTGCCCTCAAGATCATTGAAGGCGCCCGCGCTGATGGCCGCGACTCCCTCACCGAAGTGGAAGCCAAGCTCGTTTTCAAAGCCTATGGCATGCCTGTTACCCTGAATATTCTCTCCACCTCCGAAGACGAAGCCATCAAACTGGCTAACCAGATCGGTTACCCCGTGGTGATGAAGATCGTATCCCCTGATATCCTCCACAAGTCTGATGCAGGCGGCGTGAAAGTCAACGTAAAAGATGACGCTGGTGTCCGCGAGGCTTACCAGACCATCCTCAGCAACGCCAAGGCTTACAAGGCTGATGCAGATATTCAGGGCGTTGTGATCCAGGAAATGGCTCCCTGGGGCACCGAAGTGATCCTTGGTTCTGTCAACGATCCCACCTTTGGCCCCACCATGATGTTCGGTCTCGGCGGTATTTTCGTTGAAGTCCTCAAAGACGTTACTTTCCGCGTTGCGCCGGTTTCCGACCGCCAGGCAAAGAAAATGATCACCGAGATCAATGGTGCCCCCATTCTGGAGGTGTGCGTGGTGAAGCTCCCCGTGACCGTGAAGTCTTGCTCGACACGATTATGAAATACTCCCAGATGGTGTTTGAATTGGCCGATGAGATCAGTGAGACAGATGCAAACCCCCTCCTTGTATACGAAGAAGGCAAGGGACTCAAGGTTGCTGACGCTCGCGTCATCCTCAAGAAAAAATAAGCATGCATCGAACAAGGCTTTCAGCAAAGCCGCTCCTTGTGGGCGGCTTTGTTATTGATTATTTGTCTCATGGTACAATTCGGCGAGGCTTGCAAAGAAAGCTATTTTCTCATTTCTGACTTGATAAATATTGACAATTTCTTCCTGCAAAGGAGTTATTTTTCCGCGTGCAGAACTTTTTAACCCGATTAACAAAAACCAAATATGTGCCTTTTGCGATTCTCGTTTTTCTGATCGCATCTTTTGGCATACTGATCCCCTCACTTGGGTACTATTGGGACGACTGGCCCATGATCTGGCTGGGACATCTTACCGGCACATCTGGATACATTGATGCTCTGGCCGGTGACCGTCCTTTCCTGGCCGGCATTTACCTTCTCACCACAAGCCTTCTTGGACTCAGCGCCTATCTCCTGGCATATCCTTGCTTTACTCAGCCGATGGTTGACAGCCATCACCTTGTGGTGGGCGCTAAAAAAACTATGGCCTGAGAACGAAGAGCAGGTTACCTGGATTGCCCTACTTGTTTGCCATTTACCCTGGCTTCAAACAACAATCCATTGCTGTGATCTATTCCAATGGATTTTTCCTGCTCACAGCACAATTCCTTTCCTTTGGCCTCATGCTGCAAGCCATCAAAACACAATCAAAGCGTAAATATTGGCTGCTTACTGCCTCAGGCATGCTCAGCCTGGCAGCCTGCGCCTTTTCCACCGAATATTACATCGGGCTGGAAATGATCCGCCCTCTCCTCATCTGGCTTGTCCTTGCACAAACCGGGACAAAGCTAAATAGAACACTGTTGCACACGCTCCGCCAATGGGCGCCCTATCTTGGAACGATCATCGTTTACCTCATCTGGCGCGTATTTATATTTGAATTTCCAACCTACACCCCCGAAACCCTGGAGGAATTATCCATCAACCCGCTCCAATCTGCACTGGAACTGGTAAACAATGTCATTCAGGACATCTTCACCTCCGGATGGCGGGCATGGTTTAACGTTTTCCGATTCCCATCACTCACCGAATTTACCTCAAAATCCGCTATGCTCTCCTGGGGGATCATCTTTGCTGCCACTGGTCTGGCAGTAATCTATTTGATCAAATTGCATCCGCGTAAAGAAACACCAACAACGCCCCACAACGCAAACCGATGGTCACTCCAGGCCATGCTGCTGGGCGGGGTTGCCTTGCTATTCAGCGGCGCACCTTATTGGGTGTCTGGTCTGCCTGTGCAGTTACGATTTCCATGGGATCGCTTCACATTGTCCTTCATGCTGGGCAGCGCCATCTTCCTCGCTGGTTTCATCGACTGGTTGCTCAGAAATCGCCTTCAGAAGATCATTCTGGTGGGCCTGATCATCGGCATGGCAAGCGGTGCCAATTTCGATACTGGCAACACGTTCCGCCGTGACTGGATGGCTCATAACGATTTCTTCTGGCAGCTCACCTGGCGTGCACCGCAACTCAAGCCGGGCACTTCCGTTCTCACCCACCAGCTGCCGCTAAATTATTACAGTGATAACTCCCTCACCGCGCCGTTGAACTGGGTGTATGCGCCTGACAACCATAATACCGAGATTCCCTACTATATGGGCTTTACCACCGTTCGTGAAGGGCAAAGCATCCCTGCCTTTGAAGACAATCTCCCAATGCATCAGGATTACCGCAGCGCAACCTTTGAAAGCACGACATCGGAAGCCGTGGTTATCTTCTATTCCCCGCCTGGATGCCTTAAAATTGTTGATCCAGCGTACAATGCTGACTTCCCTATTTATCCCAGGCGTCTCACGGAGGCCTTTCCCATCAGCCACCCGGCGCAGATTGTACGAGATCCCGAGCAGCCAGCTGTTCCACCACAACACATTTTCGGCGCGGAGCCGGAACACACCTGGTGTTATTATTATCAAAAAGCAGATCTTGCCCGTCAATACCAGGATTGGAATGAGGTCGTCGCTGTAGGCGATCAAGCCTTTGCACAAAAATACTACCCCGAAGAGCTCACCGAGTTGTATCCTTTTGCTGAAGGGTACGCCAAAACCGATGATTGGGCACGCGCTCTGGTCCTCATCAAAGATGTTAAAGTCGCCGGCAAACCCGAACTGACCCAGTATTCCTGCCGCCTGCTTAAACGGCTATACGAAGATTCGCCCATTGTACAGCCCGAGACCCTGAAGGAATTTGAAAGCACATGGTACGAATCCCTGCAGTGTCTTGACTATTATTCGAGCTACCTGCCATAGAGATCGCTAATGACTGATACCCTGCCCGCCATTTCTATCGTTATCCCCGTCTACAACGGGGATCGAACCATCCGCCCGCTGGTGGAGCGATTGTCCACCGCCTTGCCGCCCATCGCGTCACAATTCGAAGTCATTCTTGTCAACGATGATAGTCCGGACCAAAGCTGGGAGGCGATTTGCGCCCTGAACGAAAAATATCCCTTTGTTCGCGGCATCCACCTAATGCGCAATTACGGCCAGCATAATGCCACCCTGTGCGGTGTGCGCGCTGCCGCCTATCCCGTAATCGTCACAATGGATGACGATCTCCAACACCCGCCAGAAGAAATACACAAACTTATTGAAAAACTTGCCGAGGGATACGATGTGGTCTACGGTTATCCCAATAAAATGCCGCACTCCTTCGTGCGCAACTTCTTCTCGCGGGCTACCAAACGCACGCTGGCTTTCGTCATGGGCGTCAAGACCGTCAAGGAAATTTCGGCCTTTCGCGCCTTCCGCACAGACCTGCGGAACGCTTTTGAAAACTACCAGAATGCAGGCGTTATCCTGGACGCCCTCCTCTCCTGGGGCACCACCCGATTTACCAGCGTATTGGTCGATGAAGCCCCTCGCACGATCGGTGAATCCAACTACAATTTCATCAAGCTCGTCCGTGAGGCATTCCTTGTCCTTACCGGGTACAGCACGGCACCACTCAAGCTGGCTTCCTATCTCGGCTTCGGGGCAACGATTTTTGGTGTGATCAGTTTCCTGTATGTCATCATCAGCTATTTCGTCCGCGGCTCGATCGATGGTTTCACATTTTTGGCTTCCACTATTCTCATCTTCAGCGGTGTACAACTTTTCACCCTGGGCATCTTCGGGGAGTATTTAGCGCGGATCTTCGACCGCAGTATGGAACAGCCAACCTATGTGATCGGGGATACGACACCGGCCAGGATAGAGGACAAATGACTGGGAAAACCGGTGTCATTCTCCAACCCTCCTACATCCCCTGGCGCGGTTATTTTCACCAGATCGCCAAAGCGGATGTCTTTATTTTTTATGATGATGTCAAATATGACAAACACGGCTGGCGCAACCGTAACCGCATCAAAACCCCCTCAGGCTCCCAATGGCTGACGATCCCGGTTTTCTCCAAAGGGGTCGAAAAAAATCGAACGCCGATTGACCAGATCGAGATCAACTGGAACCAAAACTGGAATCGCAAGCACTGGACAGCCCTGGAATTGGCGTATGGAAAAGCACCCTTTTTTGAACGGTTTGCCCCCCTGATTTCGGGGTTTTATGAAGGCCACCCCACCCTGCTGGCAGAATTCACCATTGATACCACTATCCAATTGGCGCAGGCATTGGGCATCACAGTCTACAGAATTCACCCGCTCCTCTAAGCTCACCGGCATCAGCGGGCAAAAAACAGATCGCCTCATTCAAATCCTCACCCAATTGGATATTACCCACTATATCTCCGGCCCATCGGCAAAGGAGTATATCGACACTGAGCAGTTCGACAAGGCTGGTATTTCGTTGGAGTATATGGTGTATGATTATCCTGAATACGACCAGCTTTACCCGCCTTTTGATCCGCAGGTCAGCGTGCTGGATCTGCTGTTTATGTGCGGGCCAAACGCATTGAATACCATTCTTTAATACTAGAGGCACACATGGAAAATAACGATCGTCTCAACAACGTACGCGATTATTTCAGCAACACTTTGAAGCAGCACGGCGCTACCCCGAAAGGCGTGGACTGGAACAGCGAAGAAGCGCGGGAACCGCGGTTTTAACCAGCTTGCCAAAGTCATTGCCCCGACCAAAGAGCCCGTTTCCGTTCTTGACTACGGATGTGGGTACGGCGCACTGGCTGACTATTTTATGGCAAAACACATTCCTGTTTCCGACTACATCGGCTATGACATCGTTGAAGATATGGTGCTGGCAGCTCAGCGCCGTTTTGTTGGTGTATCTGGCGTTTCGTTCACCGCCGAATTTAACGAAATACCACAGGTAGACTATGCCCTTGCCTGCGGCGTTTTCAACATGAAACTGGAAGCCGAATATAACGATTGGACTGAATTTGTGGTTAATTCCCTGGCAGAAATGAACCGCCTCAGCAAACGCGGTTTCTCAGCCAATTTCCTCACCAAATACTCCGATGCCGACAGAATGCGTCCAGATCTGTATTATGCCGACCCATCTTTCCTGTTTGATTATTGCAAGATCCATTTCTCCAAGAACGTGGCCTTGCTGCATGATTACAACCTCTACGATTTCACCATTATCGTCAGAAAAGAAAGTTAAGTTCAGGATATCGCCATGATCGACTTCAACCAACCAACCATCGTTGGGCAAGAGCTTGAATACATCGCCCAGGCATATGCCAATGCACATGTCTCGGGAGATGGCGACTTTTCCAAACGCTGCCATACCTTCCTTGAAGAAAAGCTTGGCGTTAATAAAGCCCTGTTGACTTCTTCCTGTACCCACGCCCTGGAGATGATGGCCCTCCTCCTCGAAATCCAACCTGGGGATGAGGTCATCATCCCCTCCTTCACCTTCGTCTCCACGGTGAATGCCTTTGTTTTGCGCGGCGCAAAACCGGTCTTCATTGATGTCCGCCCAGACACCCTCAACCTTGACGAAAACTTGCTGCCCAACTTGATCACACCAAAGACCAGAGCTATTGTCCCGGTGCATTATGCCGGCGTTGGCTGTGAGATGGACACCATCCTGAAGATCGCCCGTGAGGCGAACATTCGCCGTCGTCGAAGACAATGCCCACGGCCTGTTTGGTAAATACAAAGGCCAGTACCTGGGCACTTTCGGCAGCCTTGCCAGCCAAAGCTTCCATGAGACCAAGAACTTCTCCTGCGGTGAAGGCGGCGCTCTGTTGATCAACGATCCCAATACTGGTCGAACGAGCCGAGATCATCCGTGAAAAAGGCACCAACCGCAGCCGCTTCTTCCGTGGCATGGTCGACAAGTACACCTGGGTCGATGTTGGTTCCAGTTATCTGCTTTCTGATATTCTGGCCGCCCTGCTTTACGCCCAGTTTGAAAAATACGAAACCATCCAGCACAAGCGCAAAACCATCTGGGAAACCTACCAGCATGGCCTGGCAGACTGGGCCGCAGCAAACGGTGTTCAACTTCCGCATATCCCTGAACACTGCGACAAGCCTACCACATGTTCTACATGTTATTGCCTTCGCTGGAGACACGCACGCGCCTGATGGCGTACCTGAAAGGGAAAGATATCCACACCGTATTCCATTACCTGCCCCTGCACCTCTCGGATATGGGAAAAAAATTCGGCGGTCAGACTGGTGACTGCCCGGTAACCGAGCGCGTCAGCGACCAGCTTTTGCGCCTTCCTTTCCACAACAGCCTGGAACAGGAAATGCAACAGAAAGTGATTGAAGCAATTCGCCAGTTAAATTTTGAGACCCATCTAATCAGGAGAGTATTATGGAACACCACCTGCCCTGTGATCCTTCCACATTTCCCGGTACGTTTTTTGCCCCGGCGATCAGAAACGCGCCCGCAAGATCGCCGCGCATTTGATGACTGTCAACTCGTCCTTGAAAACCGCGGTTACATCGTCTTCTCTGGCACCTATCAGGGGGTGTTCATGACAGCCATCGGCACAGGCATGGGCGGCCCGGCTGTCGCCATTGCCCTCGAAGAACTGGCCCATATGGGTGCAGACACCTTCGTGCGCGTTGGCTCGTGCGGCGTGTTTCAGGAACACCAAAAACCCGGTGATGTGATCATCTCCAATGGCACTGTGCGCTTTGGCGGCACAGCCAATGCCTATCTGCCGTTGGAATATCCCGCCGTCCCTGATTTCGCCTTGACACGCGCCCTGGTCGAAGCTGCTGAAGAACTCGGTATCACCCCCACCGTCGGAATGGGCATAACATCAGACGCATTCTATGCCCCCGGTGATCCGGCCATCCACGATTTGTGGACCAAAATCGGCGCGGTATATATCGAAATGGAAACCGACACCCTGTTCATCCTCGGCACCTACCGCCGTTGGCGCACTGCTGCCTTGTTCACCTCTGATGGCTCTGCCGCTGAGATCAAACCGGAATGGGGTCAGGCTGATTATCAGCGCGGCCAGGAGCCAGACAATCCAAATCGCGCTGGATGGCATGCTGGCCATTGCCCGGTCTGACAGAGCAGGCTAAACATCGTGCAAACCGGGATGAATGCTGATTCGCTTGTCACGCAAGCGTTTCAGGAAGCCAGAGATGGGCAAAAAGATGCCGCCAAGCGCACCCTGGCGCAAGCCTTGAAGCTCGATCCCGCCCATCCGCGCGCATGGTTTCTGCTTATCTCACCTTCTGGAAGACCCGCAGCAAATCACCCACTGTCTGGAACAGGTACTCAAAGCCCAGCCCACTAATCGCGCTGCAAAAAAACGGCTGGCGGTATTGAACGGCATTCAACCCAATCCAGCGAGACCGAAAGCCCCGCTAGCTGTGAAACCGCAATCAGCATCGAAGAATAGAAAAATAGCGTTCTTCGTGCTGTTTCTCACGCTCGCCATGCTCGGTCTGGTGAGTTTGCTTCTTGGTGCCGCTTTCCTCTGGCAGCGAACACCTGCCATCCAGTTCTTTGCTGCCAATTTCGGCACATCAAATCCCTCCCAGCAAGCACGCCAACAACCCAAATAGCCTTCGTTGCAATCCTTCCCAGCGCCACCCCGTTTCAACCACTGCCGCCAACCGCAACACCCTTGCCAACGCTGACATCCACTCCGACCACAACATTCACACCAACCGCTACTTCGACAGCCACCATTACCAACACGCCAACCAATACCGCTTCCCCTACACAAACATCCACATCCCTGCCAGCGATTTTTCCCCTGCTCCCGCCCGCCCAGGCGCATATCTCAGACATTACCGGAGACACCCAGAAGATGCCCTTGAGCTGTGAAGCCAGCGCCGCCACCGATTGGGCCGCCTATTTTGGGAAAGACATTGATGAATATCAATTTCAAAATCGGCTGCCCGTATCAGACAACCCCGACAAAGGCTTTGTTGGCAGCGTATTTGGCACATGGGGGCAGATCCCTCCGGCACCCTATGGCGTTCACGCGGATCCCGTCGCAAAGCTGCTTCAGGAATACGGACTGAACGCGCAAGCCGTGCATGCCTTCTCTCTGACCGGCATAAAAAAGGAAGTCGCTGCAGGCCGCCCTGTCATTGTATGGGTCACAGGCCTGGTGGAGACGGGTTCTTCTGTCCCGTATATTGATTCTGAAGGGGAAAGAACAATTGTC
Organism: uncultured Chloroflexia bacterium; assembly: GCA_963753895.1. GTDB lineage: Bacteria > Chloroflexota > Anaerolineae > Anaerolineales > Anaerolineaceae > SMBSF63. Next base: position 170,787 of record CAVWEE010000007.1, read on the forward strand.
GCCCACTATCAGCACACCGTGATGGTGATTGGCTATAACGAATCCAGCGTGACCATCCTCGACGGCAGCAAAATCTACCAGCGCAGCAATGCAGTATTCAGCCAATCCTGGCAGTCGCTTGGCTTCCAGGCAATCATCATGAAAAGAGATGAATAATTGCGTTGGTAGTTTACCCGCTGGCAGCGCTCTGTTGATCAATACTATCGCACCTTGCACAAACCTCATTATGAGTGCTGGGAATAAAAAACATGAAAGGCAACAGCATTGAAACTCCATTTAGACTGCTATGCATGCTTCATGCGCCAAACCCTGCAGGCCGCTCGGTTTGTTGGCGCAGACGAAGACACCCAGCGCCGGGCATTGCTGCGCACGATGCAAATCCTGGCAGACTCCCCCGCCGATGCAACACCTCCCCAGATGAGTGAGATCCATTCACCGTGCCATCCGTGAAGAAACCCATTCCACCGATAATTATCTTGAGGTCAAAAGAACCAGCACCGAACAGGCAATGGCATTCTATCCAATGCTAAAGCAAATGGTCGATGGAATCAGACGATCCATTTGCTATGGCAGCACGCATTGCGGTAATTGGCAACATCATTGACTTTGGTGTTACCAACACCCTCAATCTTGATGAGGATATCGAAAAAGACCTGGCAGATTCTCTTACCGTTGACCACACTGCCCAGCTACAAGCGGCACTGGAAAAAGCTCCCTGGGTACTCTACCTGGCCGATAACGCTGGCGAAACAGTCTTTGACCGTATTTTTATCGAGACGATTCAACCACAAAGATGTGCGCTACGTGGTCAAGAGCGGCCCCGTCCTCAACGATGCCCTGCGTGAAGATGCCGAAGCAGTGGGCCTTGACAAGATCGTCGACAATTTACTGAAACAGGTGTTGATGCAGTAGGTGTTGTTCCCCAGCGCTCCAGTCAGGAATTTCTTAATCTGCTCAATACCGCTCCGGTGATCATCGCCAAAGGCCAGGCCAATTATGAATTATTGGGTGGCACTGACTACAATGTCTTATTTCCTTTTCAAAGTTAAATGCGACATGGTCAGCCATGTCACCGGCCTGCCCATCGGCAGCAAGCTCGTTTACAACGAGCATATTTGACCGTGCCAGACATCCATGGAAAATCCCTTGAGACGCTAAACCGGCATATAAAAAACCGGCCACTTTTCAGTGACCGGTTTTGATTCAATTAACAATGCAACTACATTTCAATATTGGCAATCGGGACGCGGGATCTTCACCAGCGCCTGAATGGCTTCCGGTGATTCAAGATTCAACGCCTCATTTGCCAGACCCCGCATATCTTCCGCGTTCAAACCACGAATGATCTGCTTGATCAACGGCACCATTGGCGGGCTCATACTGAATTCATCCAGTCCCAAACCGATCAACAGCGGTGCTGCCAGTGGTTCACCAGCCAGCTCGCCGCACATTCCCGCCCATTTATCATACGCATGTGCAGCCCGCACCACGTCGCGGATCAAACGCAGTACAGCCGGCTGAAATGCATTTGAAAGATGTGCCACCCTGGCATTAGTGCGATCAGCAGCCAGGGTGTACTGGCTCAGGTCATTGGTGCCGATGGAGAAGAAATCTACTTCCTTTGCCAACTGGTCTGCCATCACTGCCGCTGCAGGAATTTCGACCATGATCCCCACTTCAATATCCTCAGCAACTTCTTTGCCTTCCGCAAGTAATTCTGCCTGGCATTCTTCAAGAATGGCACGCCCGCGGCGAACTTCATCCAATCGTGGCAATCATCGGGAACATGATCTTCAAATTATGCCCAACGCTGGCGCGCAATGCAGCACGAAGCTGAGTCTTTAACAATTCCGGATGAGCAAAGCACAGGCGAATCGCCCGCTCACCAAGAAAAGGATTCATCTCTTTGGGCATATCCAGATAAGCGATCTCTTTGTCGCCGCCAGCATCCAGCGTACGCAAAACCAGCGGCCGTTTTCCCATTACATCCATGATCGCTTTATAAGCTTCAAATTGTTCTTCTTCTGTTGGCAATGAAGTCCGTTCCAGGTAAAGGAATTCGGTGCGCAGCAGGCCAACGCCATCCGCGCCGTTTTCAACCGCAGAGCGAGCATCGTCAACATTGCCGATATTGGAACCCACTTCAACCTCTCGGCCATCTGCAGTGACTGCCGGATCCATCGCCTTTTTCAGCGCGTTTTCGCGGACAGTCTTCACCAACGCTGCACGCTCGCGATAAACTTTCACCGTGTCTTCATCAGGATTCAACAAAAGCAAACCTTTGCCGCCGTCCATCACCATCTTGCGTGCCATTTTCAATTTCCAGCACAGCGCTGCCTGCGCCAGCTACTGCCGGCAAACCAAGTCCGCGTGCCAAAATGGCGGAATGAGATGTGGCTGAACCTTCGGCGGTGCAGAAACCCAACACAAGGGATTTGTCCAGCAAAATGGTATCAGAAGGTGTCAGGTCATCAGCAAAAACGATTGATGGTTCGACCAAACCTGCTGTCGGTGATTTAGCTACGCCGAGCAAAATCCGCAACACACGATCAGAAACATCCTGCACATCCAAGGGCCCGGGCAGCAAAATACTCGTCTTCCATCACTTTGAGCATTTCAGTAAATGTAGCTGGTGACATTTACAAGCGCCTGTTCAACATTGATCCCCTCAGCCTGTACAGAGGACTCAACCTGTGCCCACAGTTCCGGATCACGAAGCATCATCAAATGCGCTTCAAAGATTTCAGCTTCGCTTGCCGCCGCTTCTCGAATTGCTTTTTCATGCACTTGTTTTAATTGCACTTCAGCAAGATCAATTGCCTTATTCAACCGAATAATCTCGGCTTCGATATCCGTAACCACGCAGGGACTGACGATCAACTCAACACGTTTAAATTGAAAGACAGGACCAATTGCAATCCCTCGCGAGGCCCCTGTTCCTTCAAGCTTTGATCATTATTCTTCTCCGAAATTATCTTCTACCAGGGCGACAAGTTCCTCCAATGCGGCATCAGCATCTTCACCCTCGGCGTGAATGGTGATCTCGGTACCTTCATTGACACCCAGGGTCAATACACTCAAAATACTTTTGGCGTTGACTGTGCGATCATCTTTGGTGACCTGGATATCTGATGCAAACTTGTTTGCTGCCTTCACAAAAATAGCGGCCGGACGGGCATGCAGATCCAACCTTATGCGTTAACGATGATTTTTACTTCAGGCATGGGGGCTTCTCCTCTGTTTTTATTTTTAAGATTTTTTGTGGCGCTTCTGTATTTTTTGGCGAATCCATTTTAACAAATCAATTTTATCATAAGAAGTCTGAACAATAATGACACTGCGCCTTTCATAGAGTGCCAACCATTTATATATAAAAAGACCTGCAAAATTGCAGGTCTGATTTTCATATGGGGTGGCTGATGGGGGTCGAACCCACAACCACCGCATCCACAGTGCGGAGCTCTGCCATTGAGCTACAGCCACCATATCGAGACCAAATTCTATCACACGGACGATTGTTCCGCAAGCATTTCCTGCAATTGTTTCACGATTTCCGTTTGCGGTACGGTCACCTGAGAACGCGTTTGCAGGTCTTTGATTGTCACCAATCCCTTTGCAGCTTCATCGGGGCCAACAATGGCTGGCAAACCGTGCACCAATGCGGTCAGCATACTTCAATTGCTTGGGAAGTTTGGTATATTCCAGATAGCTTGCCGCCCTAATACCACCATCGCGCAATTCCTGGGCCAGAGCAAAGGCTTTTCCCACTCCCTCCTCATCAAATACTGTGGTCAGCACCTGCACAGGGGACTTCGCCAGCGGCGGAATGCAGCCATATTTCTCCAGGACAAGGGTCACCATCACATCTCCCATAGCGAAGCCAACGCCAGGCAAGGGGTCGCCGCCAACGTCGCCCACCAGATTGCCGTAATGCCCGCCGCCAAGAATGGCCCGGCCTTCCTTGTCGCGATCCCGCGCTTCAAAGACAATCCCGGTGTAATAATCCAGCCCGCGAATGATTTGTGGATCAAAACTCACATACCTGTCCACGCCCATCCAGGCCAATGCAGCAAAGAAGCGTGTGAGATTCTCTGAATTCTTCCACAGGTCCACATCTTCCAGCATGACCTTCAAACCATCAAGCTGCTGCTGGGTCAACCCGGATTCCAAAGCAAACGCATCCCAGGCATCCGCAGGCATCTTGTCGCGTCGGTCCACCAGTCGAATGATTACCGGCTTAAGTTCCTGGTTAACACCGATTTTCCCCAATTCGGAATCTACCAGCTGGCGATCATTGACCACGATTTCCACCTGCTCCGTGGATAGACCAACCCGTTTGAAGAAATTTACACAAATTGCCACCAATTCAGCATCTGCTTCGGGACTGTCTGCACCAATCAGATCAGCATTCCACTGAAAAAACTCGCGTGTCCGTCCTTTTTGCGGGCGCTCATAACGCCAGAATGGGCCAAAAGACCACCAGCGCAATGGGTAGGTCAGCTCGCGCTGCTTCTGTGCCACCATCCGCGCCAGGCTGGGGGTTAGTTCAGGGCGCAGCGTAACGTCATCACCGCCCCGATCCTCAAACACAAAGGATTGTTTTTTGACCAGTTCTTCACCAGATTTCGCTGCATACAAATCAATCGTCTCAAGAAATGGCCCATCATATTCCTGATAACCGAATGAATTGGAAACAGCCTGCAATTGCTCATACAGCCAGCTGCGGACTGCCATTTCTTCCGGGTAAAACTCCCGGGTTCCTTTTACTGTTTTAATAATTGGTTTCATAAAACTTTGCTTTCTATGTTTGTTTTGAGATACAATTCGGTAGGTTTGAATTGCTCGCTGACTTTTTTTGTTTGACCAATGAATTTTAACATAGAATATGGATCTGTTAATTTCGATGCATCCGCAGCAGGCATTCGTTTATAATATGATATATTTTATGCATTATATAGAAAGTGATACTCTGGCAGGTGTTTATGAATATTCAAGAATTGATTATAGCCATTAACGGCAAATTGCTCACCAAAAATGTTGATCTCACCAAAGACGTAAAAGGTGCTTTTGCCGCCGATTTAATGAGTGACGTCCTTGCTTCCGTTGAACCGGAAGCCGTCCTGCTTACCGGCCTATGCAACCCGCAAGTCGTCCGAACCGCTCACATGGCCGACGTAGTTGCCATCGTCTTTGTGCGCGGCAAGAATCCCGATGAAAACACAGTAGCCCTGGCAGAAGAAGAAGGGATTCCACTGATTACTTCCCAGTTAGGCATGTATGCCCTGTGCGGCAGGTTGAACTGCCTCAATCTTCCCAGTTTGGAAGAGATCGTTTACGACAACACCGACGACACGAATTGAGTTGAATAATGACGCCTGCCGGTTTCGACAAACGCCAGATCATTAACGATGACACAGCCAAACACATCACCCGCGTTGAAGAACTGGGGTATGAACTTATTGTCGATGAGGTGATGACACACAATATCATTACCTTTGACGCAGACATGCCCATGGAGCAGGTGCTCGAAATATCCCGGGAGAAACAGATCTCTGGCGCCCCTGTCACCAGGGATGGCGAACTGGTTGGCGTGCTAAGTATGGAAGATTTGATCCATGCACTCTACACCCACGATGTGGATGCGCCGGCCAGCAAATACATGACCTCAAAAGTGATCACCGTACGCTCCACCGATCCTGTGGTCGAAGCGCTGAAGGTGTTTGTCAATACTGGTGTTGGTCGTTTGCCAGTCGTCGACCTGAAAGGAAAACTAACCGGCATTCTCACCAAAGGTGATGTCAGCCGCGGGTTGCTGAAAGCACTTCAGCAGGATTACGCCAGCGAGGAACTACGAAAATACCGCGCCAGCCATCTGTTTGAGGATATCGAATCGGACCGCAGCAGCCTCATCCTGCGCTACAACATCAAGCAGGGCGACTTCACCAATGGCGGCGCCGCCTCCAGTAATATCAAAAAAGCACTGCTACGCCTTGGGGCAACGCCTCAACTCGCCAGGCGGTGCAGCATTGCCGTCTATGAAGCCGAAATGAATCTGATCATTCACACCACCAATGGCGGTGTGATCCGTGTAGAAATTGAACCTTATACCATTTCGATCCGGGTAGTGGATGATGGTCCCGGAATTGAGGACATTGACAAGGCACTCAAACCCGGCTTTTCTACCGCCAGCGAAAAAGTACGCGAACTTGGCTTTGGTGCCGGCATGGGCCTGGTGAACATCTCCCGTTGTGTAGATGAGATGATCATCAAACCCAGCCTCGAAAACGGCACGCTCTTAAAAATGCGCATCCATCTTGATAAATCACCTGTTGTTGGCAAAGATCAATCAGATATCGGAGACAGCCCCCATGAATCTTGAAACAATCATCCAGGAACTTGACCTGACCCTCCTTACCCGTCCCAAACAATTCGCCGCGATTACCCCATCCAACGGATACGCCTCTGACCTGCTAAGCTGTGTGATGGCCGGAGCAGGCGAAAACGGCATCTGGGTCACCCTGCAAGCCCACGCCAACGTAGTCGCCGTTGCAGCCTTGATCGGGATGTCCGCAGTGATCATCACCGAAAATGCCCAGCCAGACGAAGCTACCATTGCCAAGGCGAACGAAGAAAATATTACCCTGCTCGCCACCCCTGAACCCACATACCATATCGTAGGAAAATTGTGGGAAATGGGCATCAAAGCAGCCTAACCCCGTTCCCTCCAACCAACTCACGATGAAAAACTCTCCCTGATGAAAACCTACCGGGCTGACCTTCACGTTCACACAGTCCTTTCCCCCTGTGCAGGGGTGGAAATGATTCCCCCTTTGATCGTTCAGGAAGCCCTGCAACGAAATATCAACCTGATTGCCATCACCGACCATAACGCCAGCGCCAACATCTCCGCAGTGCAAAAAGCAGCCCGCAACACCCCCTCACCGTCCTGCCCGGCATGGAATTGCAAACGGAAGAAGATGTTCACAGTCTATGTTTGTTTGACACACTGGATCAGGTCGAAATTGTTTCAAGCATTTGTGAATACCAAGCTGCCGCCTATCAAAAACAAACCGGATTTCTTTGGCGAGCAGTTTGTGGTTGATGAAACTGGCGATTTCATCCGTCGTGAAGATCAGCTTGTCATCCTTTCGGCAAACATCAACCTCAAAGAAGCCCAACGCAAAGTCGCCGAACTGGACGGCTTGTTCATTCCCGCCCACATCAACCGCAAAGCATTTGGCCTCTTTTCTCACCTGGGTCTGCTTCCCGAAGATATGCCCATTGATGCCCTCGAAATCTCCCGGCACATGTCATTGGAGGAGGCCATTCAAAAATATCCTGGCATCAGCAAATATCCCCTCATCCAAAATGGCGATGTTCATTTCCTCGCCGACTTTCTTGGCGCTGCACTGCTCCACCTGGCCGCCCCCACCATTCCTGAGATCAAACTCGCCCTGAAAAACCTGGATGGGCGCTCATTAGAAAACGTACCAGCTGCCTAAGCATCCCCGTCACATCACAAAACGCTAGCAAAGTTAAACCAATTGTCTGGACGAGTAATGTCGATCGGATTAATTCGTGCATTTTTTCACAAGTCGTGTTAGAATGGAAGCGCAGTTTTATCATCACAATATTGGAGCCACTAAGGAAAATTATGTCAGCAAATATTCAGGAAAAAAACCCTCTGGCAAACCCGGAGCAAGTAAAACTTATTGACAAGATTATCGCAGACAACAAAGAAATTGCCGGTTCAACCATGATCATCCTCAACGAACTCCAAAGCCAGATTGGCTTTGTGTCTGAACCCATGCAAGCCTATGTTGCCAAGAAACTGCGAATTCCCGTCAGTGTCGTTCATGGCGTTGTTTCCTTCTATTCCTTCTTCACCACAACCCCCCGCGGAGATCATACAGTCAAATTCTGCATGGGCACTGCCTGCTATGTCGGCGGCACACCGCAGTTGATCGACAAGGCCAAGCAGGTACTGGGTATTGAACCAGGTGAAACCACTCCAGACGGCAAGGTCACTATTGAACTCTGCCGCTGTGTAGGCGTTTGCAGTCAGGCGCCTGTCATTGTGGTAGACGAAGAAATTTTTGGTCAGGTAGCACCGAACAAATTACCGAAGATCCTCTCCTCTGTCACTAGAGTAAAGGAGAAACGCTGCGTTGAAAGAACTGGCACTGCATCTTCTGGACATCGCCGAAAATAGCGTGGCAGCCAACGCAAAGAACATCACCATCTCGGTATTATTTGATACTGAGAAAGATCTTTTACAAATGAGTATCGAAGATGACGGCAAAGGCATGGATGCCGACCGATTGGAACGGATCACGGATCCTTTCGTTACGAGCCGCACAACCCGAAAAGTTGGGTTGGGCATCCCCCTTTTCAAAGCAGCTGCAGAATCCTGTAACGGCTCATTCGATATTCAATCCACCCTGGGTCTGGGCACGATCGTCACGGCAACATTCCAGGAAAGCCACATTGACCGCATGCCCCTCGGAGACCTGAAAAGCACACTCATCAGCCTGTTGATTGGCTACCCGGATGTGCATTGGGTGTTGAAATATGGTTTCAATGGGAACATCTTCGAATTTGATGATGCGCCCATCAAAAAAGAATTGGAAGGCATTTCATTGACAAACCCTGATGTCCTCGGTTTTCTGAATGAATACATTGCATCTGGCATTGAAGACGTGCAAACAGAAAATGCCTGAAAACCGGAAGACATCAACCGGAACCAATCGATCATTCAACCTTATACGGGAGAAAAAAATGAGTAAAGTCAAGTCCCTCGCAGATCTGAAACGTGTCCGTGAAGAAGCTTTGAAGAAACAGGAAGCCAAAAACACAGCCAGCAAGATCCAGATCGTCATCGGAATGGGCACCGTTGGCATCGTCGCCGGCGCGCGCGAAACCCTGAAAGCCATTCTGGACTTTATTGAAACAGAAAAACTGGCAGGATATCGCTGTCCGCCAGACCAGTAATATCGGCATGGATTCATGGGAACCGATCGTACAGGTCGTTGTCGGTGATGAGCCTGGTGTTTCCTACGGGAAAGTAACCGCTGAAGTTGCCCGGAAAATCATGAAAGAGCATGTGGTCGCTGGGAATGTCGTCAAAGAATACGTTATAGAAACTCAATAGAACAGGAGATAACCCAGAACCGTATTCGTTTTGGAAGGGTTTTAGATTATGACTTTTTTTCGTTCACACATATTGGTATCGATTGACCCGCTTTGTCAGGTCAAAGGGGCCTATGAAATCATAGACGCCTTGAATGATGAACTCGTTGCCCAGGGATTGATCGACGAAGTGCAGGTTCTTGAAACTTCCCGCATCGGCGACCCTGCTGTTTATGGTCCTGACATCATGGTGTACCCGGAGGGCGTACATTACGCAAAACTTACGCCAGGACGATATCCAGCACCTGGTCAAAGAGCATTTTCTCAAAGGCCGAGCCGTTGAGAAATTCGTTGTTGAGCAAATTACAAAATCTGACGATGAGCTTGGTCCGCCAAAGGCTAAAGAAGTGCGTGTTGTATTGCGCAATTGCGGCGTGATCGATCCCTATAACATCGAAGATTACATCGCCGTTGACGGCTATATGGCCCTTGCCAGATCCATCTCTGAAATGACTCCGGAAGAAGTGATCCAGGAAGTTCTGGATTCCGGACTTGCGTGGCCGCGGCGGTGCGGGTTTCCCCACCGGGCGCAAATGGCAGTTCGCCCGCGGAAGCAAAGCCACCCCGAAATACGTCATCTGCAACGCAGATGAAGGCGATCCGGGCGCATTCATGAACCGCCGCGTCCTCGAAAGTGACCCCCACGCCGTGATAGAAGGCATGGCGATTGCTGCGTATGCCATCGGCTCCAACCAGGGCTACATCTATTGCCGTGCTGAATATCCCGAAGCTGTGCGTACCCTGAAAATTGCCATCAAGCAGGCGCATGAATTTGGTCTGTTAGGCGAGAATATCCTCGGCTCCGATTTCTCATTTGATCTGGAAGTCCGTATGGGCGCAGGCGCATTCGTCTGCGGTGAAGAAACAGCCCTGATGGCCTCCATCGAAGGTCTTCGCGGCGAGCCACGCTCCCGCCCGCCCTTCCCTGCCGTCAAAGGACTCTGGGGACAGCCCTCCAATGTCAACAACGTTGAAACCTATGCCACCGTTCCTCAGATCCTTCTCAAAGGACCGGAATGGTTTTCCAGCATGGGTACCGAAGGCAGCAAAGGCACAAAAACTTTCGCCCTGGCTGGCGATGTCAAAAATACAGGCCTGATCGAAGTCCCCATGGGTATCACCCTGCGCGAGATCATTTTTGAGGTCGGTGGCGGTATCAAGAACGACAAAGGCTTCAAAGCCATCCAGACCGGCGGCCCAATGGGCGGCTGTCTGCCTGCCTCTGATCTTGACCTGCCAGTGGATTACGAATCCTTGACCAAAGCCGGATCCATGATGGGTTCCGGCGGTATGATCGTCATGGATGAAGAAACCTGCATGGTCGACATTGCCCGCTTCTTCATGGAATTCACCCAGGAAGAAAGCTGCGGAAAATGCGTTCCCTGCCGCGTTGGCACCCGCCGCCTGCTGGAGATCCTTACCGGCATTTGTGATGGCGAAGGCAAAGACGGCGATATCGAAACCCTGGAAATGCTGTGCGAACAAATCAAACAGGACAGCCTGTGCGGTCTTGGCCAGGGTGCTCCCAACCCCGTGGAAAGCACCTTGAAACATTTCCGCGATGAATACGAAGCCCACATTTACGAAAAACGATGTCCCGCCAAAGTATGCCGGGCAATGATCCGTTACGAGATCCTTGAAGACGCCTGTACTGGTTGTACAGTCTGTGCCCGCAACTGCCCGGTGGATGCTATCCATGGCGAACGACGGCAAACCCATACCATCGATCCTGACACGTGTGTCCGTTGCGGTATCTGCTTACAGGTCTGCAACTTTAATGCTGTAACCATTGAGTAGTTAATTACAGTTACGTCAATTATCTATCTGGACTGGAGAGGAAGATGACCCCTGACAACATGAATGTGCTGGAAGTGGTTCGCGGCGTCGTCGAGGAACATGGAGCAAAAGCTGAAGAGCTGATCCCCATCCTCAACGATGTCAACCGAGCCATTGGTTATTTGCCCAAGGAGGCGCTTGAAGAAATCGGCCGTCTGGTAAAGACGCCGAAAAGCAAGCTGTCCTCTGTTGCCACCTTTTATTCAATGATGACCACCAAGCCTCGCGGAAGGCATGTGATTCAATTCTGCGAGAGTGCCCCCTGCCATGTGGCTGGCGGGCGCGAAGTCTGGCAGGCCGTTCAGGATGAACTTGGCCTCGAAGACGGTGAGACCAGCGAAGATGGTAAATGGACATTGATCACAGCCAGTTGTCTTGGGCTTTGTGGTGTCGGACCGATCATGCTTGTAGACGAAGACATGTACGGCAATGTTTCTCCCAGCCAGGTTCCCGAAATCCTGGCCCGATACAGCTAACGGAGGCGGAAAATGAATTACCGATCAATGGTGCTTGTATCTGGTGACCCGCGCAGTATGGAACGCGGTGCCAGGGAAGTTTATGAACAATTCCAGCGGGAGATCAATGCCCTGGGCCTGGATAATGAAATTTCCCTGGCCTGGATGCAGGACGTGGGACGCAGCGATGCAGTTCCGCTGGCAGTGGTATACCCCGAAGCAACGATTTATGGACCGCTCAAACCCGAAGACGTTCACACAATCGTTGAAGAACATCTCTACAAAGGACGCATCGCACCCGGTCTGCAAGCTCCGGTGCGCGAACTCAGCGGCCACATCGCCTGGATATCTGCCCGCCAGGGCACGTTGCCAGCCGAACAGCGCATCATCCTCAAGCGCGCTGGATCTGATTGACCCCACCAGTATTGAAGATTACATCGCTGATGATGGCTACCAGGCGCTGGCGAACATCCTCACCGGCATGCAGTCCAAAGATGTCATTGACCAACTCAAGGCATCCGGCTTGCGCGGCCGCGGCGGCGCTGGTTTCCCGACTGGCCTGAAATGGCAGTTTGTTGCCAGCACCCCCGGCGAAAAGAAATACGTTATTTGCAATGCAGACGAAAGCGAACCCGGCACCTTCAAGGACCGCGTGCTGATCGAAGGTGATCCTCACGCTATCGTTGAAGCAATGGCTATTGCAGCTTTTGCCGTTGGCGCTGACGAAGGCTACTTCTATGTGCGCGGTGAATACCTGCTGGCGCAAAAACGCCTGCGTTTAGCTATCGAGCAAGCTGAAGAAATGGGACTGCTCGGCGAGGATATCCTCGGCAGCGGCTTCAATTTCAAGCTCCACGTTCATAGCGGTGCTGGCGCATACATTTGCGGTGAAGAAACCGCATTGATTGAATCCCTCGAAGGCAAACGCGGCGAGCCGCGTGCCCGCCCGCCTTACCCCACCACAAACGGTTTGTGGGGCAAGCCCACCCTGGTCAATAATGTGGAAACACTGGCGAACATCCCGCCGATCATGCTCAACGGCGCAGACTGGTACCGCAGTTTTGGCACTGCCAAGAGCCCGGGCACGAAAGTTTGCACCATCCTCGGCAACGTCAACGTTACCGGTCTGATCGAAGTTCCCATGGGCATCACCTTGCGTGAGATCATCGCGATCTACGGAAAAGGCATGGCCAACGGCGGTCACTTCAAGATGGCCCAGACGGGCGGCTCCAGTGGATCTGTTATCCCCAGCACCCTGCAAGATACGCCCATGGATTTCGAATCCTATCAGGATAACGGCGTCTCCCTTGGCTCTGGCGCATTATTGATCTGTGATGAAAACAATTGCGCCGTAGATCTGGCGATCGTATTGATGAATTTCTTCCGCAAGGAAAGCTGCGGAAAATGCAATCCCTGCCGTATCGGCACCGAGCGCGCCTACCAGATCCTGAAAAACATCGCTGAAGGCGTTGGCACGATGCAAGATTTGGAAGATCTGAAATTCCTCAGCAAGAACCTGATTGAACTTTCCAACTGTGGTCTTGGAACAACTGCCGGAACGCCATTGGAGAACATCCTCCAATACTTCATGCCGGAAGTTGAAGCGCACATCAAGCTGAAAGTCTGCCCGACGGGTGTCTGCCCGATGAGCGGCCGCAAAGCTTATCCTGAAACAAAACTTGCACAACTAGAACAAGCATAGAGAGGTCTGATAATGGTCAATATCACTATTGATGGAAAAGAGATCCAGGTTCCAGAAGGAACAACTGTTTTGCGGGCAGCCGAACAGGCTGACATTCACATCCCCACCCTGTGTGATCATCCGGCATTGACGCCTTTTGGCGGCTGCCGCCTGTGCCTGGTGGACGTGAAGGGCGCACGCACATTGCAAACATCCTGCACCCTGCCAGCCACCGACAATATGGTGGTCACAACAGACAACGAACGTATTCGTGAGGCCCGAAAATTCGTGCTCACCCTGCTGTTCAGCGAACGCAACCACTTCTGCCCCTACTGCCAGGTCAGCGGCGGCGACTGCGAACTGCAGAATGCCGCGTATGAACAGGACATGACCCACTGGCCCTTGCAGCCTAACTGGAAAACCTTTGACGTGGATGCTTCCCACGAGTACTTCATCCTCGAGCAGAGCCGATGTATCCTCTGCCGCCGCTGCGTGCGCGCGTGCAGTGAACTCGCCGGTAACTTTACCCTCGGTGTTGAAGAACGCGGCGCAGACTCCACTATCGTCGCCGACCTTGGCGCACCGTTGGGCGAAAGCACCTGCATTTCCTGCGGTGTCTGTGTTCAGGTCTGCCCCACTGGCGCCCTCATCGACAAGAAAAGCGCCTATCTGGGCCATGATGTCGAACTCGATAAGACTGAGTCCATTTGTGTCGGTTGCAGCCTGGGTTGCGGTATCGAAGTTTACAGCCGCGACAACCACCTGGTACGCATTGAAGGCAATTGGGATGCCAGCGTGAATCACGGCATTCTCTGCAAGACTGGCCGCTACCTGCCGCAAGATGCTGAAAATTGGGACCGGGTTTATACCCCCATGGTACGCAAAGATGGCAAGCTGAAAGCCGCCACCTGGGATGATGCAATCAAAGCAGTCGCCGATCAGTTAAAGAAATCCTCAAAAACCGCAGCCATGGCTTCCACCCGACTGCCGGCAGAATCACTGTATCTCTTCAAGCAGCTTTTCGGAGATAAACTTCAGGCTGGCACCGTAACAAGCATCGAAGAAGGCGCAAACACCAAACTGGCCGCCCAACTGGCAGCAGAGCTTGGTTCGCCATTTGAAGGCGCACTCGGCGAGCTTGAAAAAGCCGACTGTGTCCTCGTCCTTGGCGCAGACCTCGTCGAAGACCACGAAGTCGCTGGCTTCTTTATCAAGCGCAACGTGCCGCACGGTACGCGGGTCATCCTGGCTGGATGCGCTGATAATGCCATCGCAGAGACCGCCGATATCGTTTTGAAACCCAATGCAGAAAACTATGACGACCTCATTCAGGCACTCACCGCAGCACTGGCTGGCAAACCATCTGCCGAACTGGCAAAGGCTGCCGGCGCAAACGATAGCGATGTGAAAGAAGCAGCCCAGATTTTGGCTGCTGCCAACTTCCCCGCCATTGTCTACGGTGAAGCCATGCTTAAGAACGCTTCGCTGAACACACTCAAAGCCCTCGTTGAACTGGGACATCTCTCCGGTACTATCGGGGAGCAGCGCAATGCCCTCGTCAGTGTCAAAGGTAAAGCCAACAGCATGGCCGCCGCGCAATATGGTCTCGACCAGGCAATGGAAGTTACTGACGAACAGGCCGTCTTCATCGCTCTAGGGGATGACTGCCCCAGCCAGAAAATGATCAAACGTCTGGAAAAAGCCCCCTTCGTAGCCGTGCAAGCCAGCTATACCTCGCAATTGACCGCTCAGGCAGATGTTGTCCTGCCCGTTACCAACTGGACAGAGCAGGAAGGTTCCTATCTCAATGCAGATGGAAAGCTCCAGATGGCTGTCAAATCCATGTCTGCACCGGAAGGTGTTTTGAGCAATGCTGCCGTCTTTGAGAAACTGGCCGCTGCTCTCGGTTACGACCTGGATGTCGCAGGCTGGAAAGATGAACTTCTCAAGCAAATTCCTGCTGTGGTGATCGCGGAGTAATTATCAGGTTGAAAGAATAAGGAGTTAGACTATGGCAAAACCCACTGTAGCATCGGACTGGATGGCAGGCTGCGCCGGCTGTCACATGTCCTTACTCGATATGGATGAAAGAATAATTCAAGTCGCCGATTTGGTGAACCTTCGCGCCACCCCGATTACTGACCTCAAACGCGCAGACGAAAGCGGTGTGGATGTTGGTATCCTTGAAGGTGCGGTAAACAATACCGCCAACGAAGAACAGGCCCACTGGATGCGCGATCACTGCAAAATTCTAGTAGCATTCGGCGACTGTGCGGTTTTTGGCGGCGTGCCTGCCATGCGGAATTTCTACACCGTTCAGGATGCTCTGCACCGTGCATATGTTGAAGCCCCATCCAATGACGCCAGCGGCATGATCCCCAGTGATCCCGAACTGTGCGTTCAAACTCGTGTGCGTGCGCTTCATGAGGTAGTCCCGGTTGATATTTTCCTGCCTGGCTGCCCGCCGGATGCAGATGCAATTTTCTATGTGCTTGTCGAGCTTGCAAATGGCCGTATGCCACAGCTCAAAGACAACAATTTGTTACACTGGCATTAGATTGGAGGAATAAATATTATGGGTATGCAAAAGATTACCATCGAGCCAGTAACTCGCATTGAAGGCCACGCGAAGATCACTATTCGCCTCAAAGATAACGGCTCTGTCGATCATGCGTATTTACACGTCAACGAATTTCGCGGTTTCGAGAAATTCTGTGAAGGTCGCATGGTGTTTGAAATGCCGACCATCACACCCCGCATCTGCGGAATCTGTCCGGTCAGCCACCATCTGGCTGCCGCCAAAGCCGGTGATGTTGTCATGGGTACTCCGCCCCCTCGCCCGGCATCGATGCTGCGCGACCTCATGCACATGGGACAGATCATTCAAAGCCATGGCATGCACTTTTTCGAATTGGCCGGTCCCGACCTGCTCCTCGGTTTTGATGCCGATCCTGCCATCCGCAACGTGGTTGGGCTGATCCAGGCCAATCCCGATGTAGCAGTCAAAGCTGTTCAACTACGCAAATTTGGACAGGAGATCATCCGTATCCTCGGCGGTCGCCGTATTCACCCCGTTTTTGCAGTTCCTGGTGGCGTCAACAAAGCCCTCACCAAAGATGCCCGTGAGGAAATTCTGGCCGGTGTTGCCGATGCCAAAGCCACAACCTTGCTCGGTATTCAGATCATGCAGGACTGGGCTTCAAAGAATATGGATGTAATCAACGAATTTGCCGTGTTAACCTCTGGTTACATGGGTTTGGTAACCCCGGATGATGGCCTTGAGCTGTACGATGGCCAGATCCGCCTGGTGGATTCCAAAGGCGATCAGCTTGAAAAATTCGATGTCGCCAATTACCTGGACTACATCAACGAACATGTCGAAAACTGGTCCTACCTCAAGTTCCCCTACTACAAAAAGATGGGGTACCCCGAAGGTGTGTATCGGGTTGGTCCGCTGGGCCGCCTCAATGCTGTCAAGAAACTGGACACCCCGATGGCACAGGAAGAATGGCTTAAGTATCGCGCTCAAAATGAAGATGGCGCACCTGTTGAGCCGACTCTCATGTACCATTACGCCCGTTTGATTGAAACCCTGTTTGCAATTGAAAGAGTTGAAGTCTTGCTGGACGATCCTGATATCCTCAGCAAAGATGTGCTCAATACCCGTCAGAATCCAGTTCGCGAAGGCGTTGGCGTCATCGAAGCCCCGCGCGGAACTCTGATACATCACTATATCGCCAATGAAAACCAGCAGTTGGAAAAGGTCAATCTGATCGTCTCCACCGGCCACAACAACTGGGCGATGAGCGAAGCGGTGAGATTCCGTTGCCAAAACCTACATCAAAGGACCTGAAATTCATGAAGGTCTTTTGAACCGCGTCGAAGCAGCCGTGCGCGCGCACGACCCCTGCCTGTCCTGCTCCACTCACGCAGTAGGCCAGATGCCGATCATCGTCGACATCGTAGATGCCAACGACAATCCGGTCAAGCAGTTGCGCCGCGACGCGTAGTTACTGACAGTTTTATTGAAATACAAGAAGGGTATTTGCAGATATCTGCAAATACCCTCTTTTCCTGTACGGGAGTATAATACTCCCCGAATAGATGTTCACTAAATCCTTGCTGGCTTTACACCCCCAGCAATAGAATCACCTCGTGTCTCCCCCATTTTGCATCCTCACCGCAAAATACGGGAGGTTGGAGGGGGTAGGAGTTCTATGAAATCAACACTCATCGTCGGCTACGGCAATCCCGACCGAGAAGACGACGGCGCAGCATTCTACATTCTCAACGCCCTCGCAGGCCGCTATGGCTGTGCGGAAATTCCGGCATCAGATGAAGGGCTGGAACCCAATGACTGCTCGCCATCTTTTATTTTTTCCTTTCAATTAATGCCTGAAATGACCGAAGGGTTCTCCAAATACGAGCGGGTTTGTTTCGTCGATGCCCACACTGAAAACATCCCGGACCCTATTCAATTCATTGATGTTAGCTCCGAATTCCAACGCTCGCCGCTCACACATCACATGACCCCGCAAACCGCCCTCAGCATCACCGAGACCCTGTACGGGGTTGTCCCCAAAGCTGTGCTTTGTTCTGTACGCGGCTATCAATTCGGATTCAAATCCGAGCTGTCTGAGCGCACTCGCGTACTCTGCGATCAGGCTATCGAAAAGATCCTCGCCTGGGTCAATGAGGAACAGGAATAAATTCATGCTATTATGCAGATTAGACCATAATTCAAACCACATTCTGAACTTGTCGAATGGTGCGGGACTGCAAGTCTCCATGGCTTCGACTTCAAAAAGCACAACCTCCGCCTTCCCTTTCTTACCCAGAAGGAAACATGATTATTCCCACCATCTTTACCTGATTTCACTCATTTTGGTATAATAAACGAATGCATGAACTATCTGTAACCGAAAGTATCCTGAATATCGCAAAAAACCATGCTGAAAAAGCGAATGCAAAGCAGGTAACCGATATTCATATCGTCATTGGCGCCCTCTCTTCCATTGTAGATGATTCCATCCAGTTCTACTGGGACATCATCACCCAGGACAGTATCTGCGCTAATGCGGAACTACACTTCAAACGGGTTCCAGCCAAACTCACCTGCCAGGACTGCAACCATACCTATAGTATTGAAAATGAGTTGTCTCCATGTCCAAAATGCAGCAGCATCCGCGTCAAAGTAGTTGGCGGTGAAGAATTTTGGCTTGAAAGCATAGAAATTGAACGATAAGGAGTTTTGAACATGACAACTGAAAATGTTCCTGTTGTTGAGAAGATCATGAATGCCAATGATCAGATCGCCATGATGAACCGCAAGAAACTGGATGACGCCGGTGTCTTTGCCATCAATATTATGGCATCCCCCGGATCCGGCAAAACAAGTACCATTCTGCGCACGATTGAAGCCCTTGCACCCGAAGTTCGCATCGCCGTCGTTGAAGGCGACACCGCGCCCGTAACCATCGACTCAGACAAAGTGAAAGCCCTCGGCATTCCCGCCGTGCAGATCAACACCGGCGGAAGCTGCCACCTGGATGCGCCCATGTTCAGCCGCGGCCTCGAACAAGTCGACCTTACAAATGTTGACCTGCTCATTATCGAAAATGTTGGCAACCTGATTTGCCCCGCCGGTTTCATGCTCGGCTCTCATGCCAATGTAGTCATTGCCAGCATCCCCGAGGGCGATGATAAGCCTTACAAATACCCCAACATCTACCGCGGTATAGAAGTGATGATCATTAACAAAATGGATCTCACCCCCTATGTCGATTTCGACATGGACTACTTCCGCAAAGGTGTACAAATTCTGAATAACGACGCCCTCTTCTTCAACATCTCCTGCAAAACTGGCGAGGGTGTTGAGGAGTGGGCAAGCTGGCTCAAGAACCGCATTCAGCAGCAAAAAGAGCTGGCAAAATAGTATTCAAAATTCGCTGTCCTTTTAGCGAATCAATCACCACGTGTCTCCCCTATTTTGCTGTTTCATCGCAGAATGGGGAGGCTGGAGAGGGTGTCTGAAACCCGCCCCCACACATCTTCACTATTAAGGCATAGTCGGCAACTTTTAATGACTGAAACGATTGGACGTAAATACAGCATCACTGGCATTGTACAAGGGGTGGGCTTCCGCCCCTTTGTCTATGCTCAGGCTGTGCAGAACCATCTCACTGGCTGGGTGCGCAATACCTCCAGCGGAGTAGAGATTGAGATTAATGGTGATGCGCAGGCCGTTCAGGCGTTTTCCGATGCCCTGCGTTATGATCCCCCGCCGCTCGCGCGCATCGACATGATTAGTGATTCTCCTTGCCAGCCTAATGGCTACACGCAGTTTGAGATCATTGCCAGCCATCCTCGACCTGGTGAATTCATGCCAATTTCTCCCGACGTCACTCTGTGCGAAGATTGCGCCGCCGAACTACACAACCCTGATGACCGGCGCTATCGCTACCCCTTCATCAACTGCACCAACTGTGGGCCGCGATTCACCATCATCAAGGATACCCCTTACGACCGCCCCAAAACCACCATGGTCGGTTTTACCATGTGTCCCGACTGTCATAGCGAGTATGAAGACCCGCTCGACCGGCGTTTTCATGCCCAACCGACTGCCTGCCCGGTTTGTGGACCGCAAATCTGGTTTGAAGCCAATGGGCAAGTCCTCAGCCGCAAAGAAGACGCCCTGCAAACTGCGCGCACCTGGATTCAGGAGGGAAAAATCCTGGCGATTAAGGGACTCGGTGGCTATCACCTGGCCTGCGATGCCGCCAACCCATCAGCCGTTGCCGAATTACGCAATCGCAAGAAACGATCAGACAAACCATTTGCCCTGATGTCCTTTGACATTGAACACATCCAGCGCCATTGTCAGATCACCGCGGAAGAGGAGAATATTCTCACTTCCCGACAGCACCCCATCGTCATTCTGCAACAACTGGCAGATTCATCCGTTGTGGAAGAAGTGGCACCAAAACAAAAAACTCTCGGCTTCATGCTCCCTTATACTCCGCTGCACTTACTTCTGCTTGAACCGGCTCCCGGCTACCCTGATGTGCTGGTCATGACCAGCGGTAACCTCAGCGAGGAACCCATCGCCTATATTGACGAAGACGCTATGCAGCGTCTTTCGCCCATTGCCGATGGCTTCTTATTACATGACCGCCCTATCCACATGCGCGTTGACAATTCTGTGGTCCGGGTTTTCACGACTGGCCCGCAAATATTGCGCCGGGCACGCGGCTTTGCGCCGAACCCTATTCAGCTTCCCGAATCCCTGCCTCACATTCTGGCTGCTGGCGCTGAACTAAAAAATACGTTCTGTCTCAGCCGGGACAAGTACGCTTTCCTCAGCCATCACATTGGTGACCTGGAAAACTATGAAACCCTGCTCTCTTTTGAGAAGGGCATCAAACATTATGAGAACCTCTTTCGGATCACGCCCCAGGCAATTGCGGTGGACATGCACCCCAATTACCTTGCCACGCGCTACGGAAATCAGCGCACCAGCGAAGAGAGCCTGCCTCTGATAAAAGTGCAGCACCACCATGCCCATTTGGCCGCATGTCTTGCCGATAATGGCTGGACGTCAGATGAACCCGTTATTGGCCTCATCTACGACGGCACTGGATACGGTACTGACGGTACCATCTGGGGCGGTGAAATCCTCCTCGGTGGATATGCAGACTACCAGCGGATGTACCATCTTGCCACAACGCCCCTTGCGGGTGGTGACATATCCGTGCGCAAGCCTGCCCGCATGGCGCTTGCCCAACTCTGGCAAGCCGGCCTCGACTGGGATATCGATCTTGCCCCTGTGCAGGCACTATGTCCACAGGAAAGAAGTCTCCTGCGTGCCCAATTGGAAAATCGCATCAATACGCCCCTAACTTCCAGCATGGGACGGCTGTTTGACGCAGCCGCATCATTAGCTGGCATCCGCCAGGAAGTCAATTATGAAGGCCAGGCGGCGATTGAATTTGAAGCCCTGGCTGACCCTGATGAAACCAGTGCCTATCCCTTCTCCATCGAAGGAAATAAAATATCCACCACGCCGTTATGGCAGGCGATGCTGACAGACATTCAAGAAAATATCCCGCCCGCCAACATTTCAGCCCGCTTTCACAACGGCATTGCTGCTTTGAGCCATCAGCTTTGCGTGGCAATCCGCGCCGATACAGGTTACAACACCGTTGCCCTTAGCGGCGGAGTGTGGCAGAATCAATTGTTATTGGAAAAGACTGTTACCCTGCTGGCGGATAACGGCTTTATCATCCTCCTGCACAGGCAGGTACCCACCAACGACGGCGGTCTCTCCCTCGGTCAACTGATGATCGCAGCCCACGCTGTAAGGGCGAATGGCGCTCGCCCAAGTAGCCAGCAAATTATGATTAATGAATAACAAATTCAATATGAATATTGGTTTAAATATATATTGAATATGCAACCAATAACGGGATGAATTTCCCCGCAAAAAAAAGGACAATATTATGTGTTTAGGCATACCAGGAAAAGTAACCGAAGTTTACACCGATCACGAAATGCGCATGGGCAAAGTTGATTTCGGCGGCGTGGCACGTGAAGTCTGTCTGGAAGCTGTAGACGAAGTCAAAGTGGACGATTATGTCATCGTTCACGCCGGTTTCGCCCTCAGCATTCTCAGCGAAGAAGACGCCATGGAAACCCTCAGCATCCTCAACGAAATGAGCCTGCTTGCTGATGAAATGGATGAAATCGCCGCGTCAGTTGATGGAGAATAATCATGCGCTATGTCGATGAGTTCCGCGATGCCAAGCTCGTAAAAGGCGTATTGGAAGAGATCCGCCGCACCATTACCCAGCCGTGGACCATCATGGAAATCTGTGGCGGCCAAACCCACGCCTTTTTGCAGTACGGCCTGGATGAAATGCTGCCGCCCGAAATCGAGCTGGTACATGGCCCGGGCTGCCCGGTGTGCGTCACTTCCCTGAAACTGATCGACAAAGCTATCGCTATTGCATCCCAACCCAATGTTATCTTCACTTCCTTTGGCGATATGCTGCGCGTGCCTGGCTCCGAAAAAGACCTTTTTGCCGTGCGCGCCGCAGGTGGCCAGGTGAAGATCGTCTACTCTCCGTTGGATGCGGTCAAGATCGCCCAGCAGAACCCTGACAAGCAGGTCGTATTCTTTGCCATCGGTTTTGAAACCACCGCCCTGCCCAATGTGATGAGCGTCATTCAGGCAGAGGCTATGAAACTCAAAAACTTCTCTGTCCTCGTCTCACAGGTACGCGTCCCCCCAGCAATGGAAGCCATTCTCAGCTCACCGGCCAACCGTGTACAGGGCTTCCTCTCTGCCGGTCACGTCAACGCCGTGATGGGATACTGGGAATACCTGCCCCTCGCAGAAAAATATAACCTGCCCATCGTGGTTACAGGCTTTGAGCCGCTTGACCTCAGCCGCGGCCTGCAAATGCTGGTCAAACAATTGGAAACTGGCACCAACGAAGTGCAAAACGCCTACCCGCGCACCGTCACGCAAGCGGGCAATGTTTCCGCCCAAAAGGCCATAGAGCGCGTCTTCGAGCCTTGCGACCAGCAGTGGCGCGGCATTGGCATGATCCCGATGAGCGGCTGGAAACTTCGCCCGGAATATGCCGCCTTTGACGCCGAGCAGCGATTTGATGTCGGCGACATCAACACCCAGGAATCCGAGATCTGCATTGCCGGGGAAATCCTGCAAGGCTTGAAGAAACCTATTGAATGTCCCGCCTTTGGCACCCTGTGTACACCCTCCAATCCTCTTGGCGCTACCATGGTTTCTTCCGAAGGCGCATGCGCCGCCTATTACCGCTATGGCCGCGCCCGGACAGGAAAAGCATAAATAACCAGGGGATTGATCCCTTTCTCAGGAGTACTCTTTGACTACAAACAAAAACGAAAACGAACGTGAACACCCCCAAGGGGTGTCTCCCTTCGAAACGGCTTCCTGCCCAATGCCCATGCAGCATAACGAACAGATCGTCATGGGCCATGGCTCTGGCGGGAAAATGACTCAGGACCTGATCAAAAGCGTCTTCATGCCTCATCTTGAATTCAGAGCCCCTGGCCGCCGCCAACGACTTTGCCCAGGTTTCCCTGCCAGCTGGCGCAAACCTGAACGGCTATCTGTCCATTTCCACCAACTCTCATGCCGTTGCGCCTCTCTTCTTCCCCGGCGGCGACATCGGCAGCCTGTCGATTTGCGGTACGGTCAACGACGTGAGCATGTCAGGCGCCGTTCCGCTCTACCTGACTGCCGCCTTCATCCTTGAAGAAGGGTTCGACATGGACTAACTGGAAAAGATCGTCCTCTCCATGCAGCGTTCTGCTGAAGAAGCCGGTGTGCAAATCGTGGCCGGTGACACCAAAGTCGTTGAAAAAGGAAATGCCGATGGCGTATTCATCAACACTACCGGCGTCGGCTGGGTGCCCACCGAACACCGCATTGGCGGCGAACAAGCCCGCCCCGGTGATATGGTGCTTGTATCCGGCGACCTTGGCGATCACGGAATCGCCGTCCTCGGTGCCCGCGGTGACCTCGGATTCGAGACAGACATCCAATCCGATATTGCCCCGCTCAATCACATGATCCAGGCTGTCGTTCAAGCCGCTCCCCACACTCATGTCCTGCGGGACCCCACCCGTGGCGGCCTGGCAACCACCCTGAACGAAATTGCCGTGCAAAGCCACACCTGTATACGTCTTGATGAAGATACCATCCCTGTCAAGCCTGCTGTGCGTGCAGCCTGCGAAATGCTCGGCTTTGATCCCCTCTACGTCGCCAACGAAGGCAAGCTGATCGCCATCGTCCCGGCAGTTGAGGCGGACGCTGCCCTCGCCGCCATGCAAAACAGCGCATACGGCGAACATGCGGCCATCATCGGCAAGGTTGAAACCGAACCCATCGACCGCGTTCTCCTGAAAACCGTCATTGGCGGCACCCGCCTGCTGGACGTGATGGCTGGTGAAATGCTGCCCCGCATCTGCTAAACAAACGACTTGCCGACTAAAATACCCTTGGCTCCCGCTATTTATTCATGCACTTATTCGCAAAATTGATAGGAAGTTGGAGGGGGTTGCGTAAGATCAAAATCATTTATAATATCTGTTCAATATCCAATCAAAAAGTATAGAAGAGGAACCATGAAAATCAATTACAAAGAAACTACCAGTGATCTCGCGACCCGGATCGATATTCATAATCAGTTCGGCGGTCGGGATATCGACCAATGGATGATGGAAATCCTGCCCCTCAAACCCGGTATGAAAATTCTGGATGTGGCCTGCGGCGCAGGCAAGCAATGTACCTCCTACCACAAACACCTCAAGGGCAACTGCTACATCACCGGCGGTGACGTCTCCGAAGAACTGCTCGCCCAGGCCCAGGAACGCAATCTTGAAATTGGCACTCCCTTCACCCTGATGGAACTCAATTTCAACGAGCGATTTGTCTTTATTGACAACCAGTTCGACATGGCCTCCTGCTGCTTCGCCATCTACTACGCCGAAGACATTCCCTTCACCATCCGTGAAATGCATCGCGTCCTCAAACCAGGTGGCGTACTCTTCTCCTCCGGCCCCATGCCCGAAAACAAGCAACTCTTCTACGACATCATCCGCGAAGCCACCGGCGCAACCATCCCCCCCATGCCCGGCAGCTCTCGCTATTCCACCGGTATTTTCGGTGCCATGAAAGACACCTTCAGCAAAGTCGATATCAAGATTTTCGAAAACCCCCTCACCTTCGACAGCGCTGAGCCTTTCGTAGCCTATACTCGCGCTTCCCTCTCGGAAGACCGCAAACTGTGGAACGACCTCTTCACCGACAAAGCCGGCTTTGAGGACGTAATGGCCAAGATCACCGCAGTCGCCGAGAAACGCGTTGCCAAGGAAGGCAAGCTGGTCATGACCAAGGTCGTTGGCGGCTTCATCGCCACCAAATAATAATGAACAAAAAAGGCATGTTGTTCTATGGCAAGCGCGTCTGCTTCATCGGCGCACACCCGGATGATATCGAGATCGGCGCTGGCGCGCTGATTTCCAATCTGGCTGGTCGCGCCGATGTCCTGTGCGTTACCCTTTCTGATAACCAGAAAAATCCGGCATTGACCAATGTGGTCAAGGAACACCATGCCAGCATGGATGTCCTCGGCGTGCCGCGTGAATATCGCCGCGTAGAACCATTTGTCACGCGCACTTTCCCGCAAGCCCGCCAGGAAATTCTGGAATATCTCTTCAAGCTGTAATAAGGAGTTTCAGCCGGATATCGTCTTCACTCATTCCAGAAACGACATCCATCAAGACCATAACACTGTCACCGAAGAAGTCCTGCGCGCGTTTCGCGGCATCACCGTCCTTGGCTTTGACGTGATCCGCAGCAGCTACGGCTTCTTCCCGCATTTCCTCGTATCCGTAACAGAAGAGGATGTGCAGCGCAAGATCGAAGCGCTGGCCCAATACAAAACCTATGCGGACAAGTATTATTTCTCGGCAGACCTGACCCGCTCCATCCTCGTACGCAACGGTGCTTTTGCCGATACCCAATACGCCGAAGGGTTTGACATCCTGCGCATCGTCTCCCATTTCGGCATGGAATGATTTTTCTGTAGAGTCGGGTCACCAACCTTTCCAGCCCACATTCACAGAATCAACAACGTCCGGCGCAATCACGCCGGACGTTTTCATTTTTTTTCCATGTCGATCAACGACAAGTGCTCATCAATAGCAATCTCGGTGACTATCAACAATTATATAATTGTACATTCTAAACTATACATTATCTTTCGGAATCCCAATTTCGATGATCCCCTTAACCACCTGCACCGGAAACACTGGCACATCGACCACTGCCGGCAGGGTCACCGCTTCCCCGGTGCGGATGTCAAACCGGGCGCCATGGCGCGGGCAGATCAACTGACACCCATCCAGATCGCCATCTCCCAATGGGCCATCGTCATGCGTACAAACATCCCGCACAGCGTAGTAAGCTCCATCGACTGCCATCAGAATAACTGTCTGATTTTCCAGTTCAATGAACAACCGATCACCATCATCCATCTCACTCACGCTGGCAATTTGGATAAACTCATATTTAGAGGGATCAACTTTGTCCACTGTCACCTTCAAGCTCCCTCCACAAGATCATCCGTTGCTTCAGTCAATCCGTACACGCCAGCTTTGATCACTTTCAAAGGCAGCAAGGCGCATTTGAGCCGAACTGGCCCAAGTTGGATACCAAGAAGGTTTAGTATATCGTCCTTGGTCAGTTCCTTGACCTCTTCGACTGATTTTCCAATCACAAACTCAATCAATAAATCGGTGGAGGCCTGCGAAATGGCGCAGCCATGCCCACTGAAAGCTGCCTCGGTTATCACGCCTTCTCCATCTGCCCGTACATCAATACGGATATTATCGCCGCACAACGGATTTTCATCCTGAAAAGTATAATCATTGGGATCCAGTTCACCGCGATAATGAGGCGAACGATTTCGTTCAATAATCAATTCACGATAAAGATCGTCCATGTTATTCTCCTGGAAACAGACCCGACTGGCGCTATCTCGATACTCCAACAAATTCAATCTGAGGGGAGCAAAATAACCTGCCAGACTGTTAACCTAATTTCTCTTTTACCTTGTGCAGGGAAACCACTAAAGCATCCACATCACTTTGGTCGTTATAAACATAAAAACTGGCCCTTGTCGTGGCCGAGATATTGAACTTCTCATGCAGCGGCATCGCGCAATGATGTCCTGCCCGTATTGCAATCCCATCCCAATCCAGCAATTGGGCGATATCATGGGGATGCACGCCATCCAGGGTGAACGAGACCACCCCGCCGCGCTGATCTGCATCGGGACCAAAGATATGAATCCAGGGAACATCTCCCATCACCTGCATTGCATACCGGGTAAGCTCGCGTTCGTGCGCAGCAACATTTTCCATCCCGATCCCGGAAAGGAAATCCACCGCCGCGCCTAACCCGATCGCTTCAGCAATCGCGCTGGTGCCCGCTTCAAATTTATATGGCAATTCGTTTGGGGTAAAGGACCGCAAATGTACTTTGCGGATCATATCCCCGCCGCCCATAAATGGCGGCATTTCTTGCAACAGCGCTTCGCGCCCATACAGCACACCTACCCCGGTTGGTCCGCACATCTTGTGCCCCGAGAAAGCAAAGAAGTCTACATCCAATTCCTGAACGTTAACCGCAAAATGAGGCACAGATTGTGCGCCGTCCAAAAGTGTCACCGCGCCGGCAGCCTTCGCCTTGCGAATGATCTCTTTCACTGGATTGATCGTACCCAACACATTCGACATATGAATGAACGAAACCAGCCTGGGCTCCAGTTTCAGCAGTTCATCATACTGTTCCAGGTCGAGCAAGCCTTGTTCTGTCACCTGAATGAATTCCAGATGGATACCGCGCTCCTCAGCCAGCATTTGCCAGGGAACCAGATTGGCGTGGTGTTCCATTTCAGTCAGAATAACCACATCGCCAGCCTTAAGGTTTTTCCGTCCCCAGGAATAAGCGACTAGATTGATGGCTTCAGTCGTATTGCGGGTAAAGATGACCTCTTTATAGCTAGCTGCACCAATAAATGATGCGATGCGTTGACGCGCACCCTCATAGGCCGCGGTGGCTTCCTCAGCCAGGGTATGAATACCGCGATGGATATTCGCGTTTGAATGGCGATAGAAATGATCCATCGCCTGCAAAACACATTCCGGCTTTTGAGCAGTGGCTGCTGAATCCAGATAGACCAAATCCGCTCCAGAGGTTGTTTTCCTCCAAAGCGTGGGAAAAGTCTTTTTTATATTTTGAAACGTACCATTAATGTTTTTACAATCTTCCATGTTTTATCAATGAACAAGGCTGTTAGGAGCGTGATTTTCGCCGCCCGAAGGGACGAATATTCGCGGAATTGACTGGATACCATAAAATATGATCCGGAACCATCCAGCCGTCCGTCAGGTACACACTGGTCTGAAATTGAACCGCGACCATTTTTGTGTCAACCTGAACGATCACACCCTTCAACCAGCCGCGTACACGTTCTCCATTCTTATCGTCGTGGTCACAAAATACCTCTGCATAATTACCAACTTCATACAGGATTTCTTCTTCCGGTAACTTCATAAAAGGAACTGATGCCATATTTTTCATTCTCCAATTTACAAGATTTTCCCCATATAATTCTATCACGACAGCCCTTGTGATTACAACGGGAAAATTATCCAGTTGTAAAAGGAGAAAGTATACATAGCCGGTCACTCAAGGAACGGACTACGTCAACGCTTTCATCTTGGTGTGGATCGCATCCTGAAAACGGCTGCGCACACCTTCGAACGGGATACGCTGCATGATCGGGTCAAAGAACCCTTCCACGATCAATTTTTCCGCTTCTTCCTGGGGGATGCCGCGGCTAAGCAGATAAAACACCTGCTCAGGGTCGATCTTTCCAACCGTTGCGCCATGCGTGCAGCGCACATCGTCCGCTTTGATTTCCAGACCGGGGATTGAATCTGCCCGGCTGTCCGAATTCAGGATCAGATTTCGGTTGGATTGATAGCCATCGGTCTTGTCTGCGCCAGGGGCAACATAGATCATCCCCTGCCAAACTGAGCGTGATTTTCCCAGCAACGCACCTTTGAACAGCAAATCGCTGGTCGTGTTTGGTGCCAGGTGATTCTGCTGAGTATCATGGTCCAGATGCTGCGACTCATCTGTAAAATAGAATCCGCTCATTCGGCCTTCACTGCCCTGGCCTGCCAGGTCAAGGTCGAGAAAATTCTTGGTCAGTTGGCTGCCCAATGAGCCGAAGATCCAGTCGATCCGCCCATCTCGTTCCACTTTCACACGCTCATGGCTAAAATTCCACACGTGCCGTCCCCAGGATTGCAATTCCACAAAGCGCAGTGAAGCCGCCTTACCAACAAAGATTTCCACCGCGCCAACATGCAATGTCTGGCCTTCTGTCTCATCCGGGGAAGCTGCCTCATGCACATACGTGACTGATGAACCTTCTTCGAGGTAGATAAGCAGATGGGAGATATAGGCCAGCTTGCTGCCCGGCCCCCAGAACAAACTGTGCAGAGGTGCATCGATACTCACACCTTTTGGCACGTACAAGAAATACGCCTGTCTCAGCATAGCCTTCAGCCAGTGCCGCAAACTTACCGTCTGCAGGGCTGACAACCTTACCCAAAACTTTTTCAAGCAGTTCAGGGTGACGGCTTTCGGCTGTTTTCAAATCAGTGAAAACAACCCCAAGCTCTTCCAGGTTTGCCGAAAGCTGTACGCGTACCTCGCCGGGCAACAATACGATTTCTCCCCCATGCGCCCCATCCGCAATCGGTTCCAGTAAATTTTCCGGCACATCTGCACCGGCAATCACGTTACCAGACTCAACAATCTGGAAGGATTCAAAATCCAGTCGGGAAATACTCGTTCGCCGCCAGGCTTCATCGCGGACAGTTGGAAATTTCTGCACCGCATACTGTTGCCGCGCCTGGGCGCGAAAACGGGCTACGTTACTATCAACCAACGGTTTAGGTTGGAATGTGGAGATAAATTCAAACTCTTTCTTTTTGGGTGTGCGGTTTTTGCGCACGCGTGATACCACGGGTGTCGTCATTGTCATATTCCTGTCTTCCTGTTTATCCAATTGAGCCTTCCATCTGAAGCTGGATCAGGCGGTTCATTTCGACCGCATATTCCATCGGCAACTCCTTCACCAACGGCTCAATAAAGCCAGATACCACCATCGTGTTTGCTTCTTCTTCACTCAATCCGCGGCTCATCAAGTAAAACAATTGCTCTTCACCAACCCGGGAGACAGATGCTTCATGTCCCAGAGAGACATCCTTCTCATCCACCTCGATATATGGATACGTATCCGACTGCGAGGCTGCGTCCAGCAGCAAAGCATCACACACCACATTCGAGCGCACATTCACCGCACCCTCATTGACCTTCACCAGACCGCGGTAAGAAGACCGTCCGCCGCCCTTACTGATCGATTTGGAAGTGATCTTGCTGCTCGTGTTGGGCGCAAAATGGAGCATCTTCGCTCCCACGTCCTGTACTTGTCCCTCTGCGGCAAATGCCATCGACAGGTTCTCCCCATGCGCGCCTTCGCCCACCAGATAACAGGATGGGTATTTCATCGTCACATTGGAGCCCATGTTGGCATCCACCCATTCCATTGTCGCATCTTCATGCACCATCGCACGCTGGGTCACCAGATTGAACACGTTTTTCGACCAGTTCTGGATGGTTGTATAGCGAACCCGCGCACCTTTCTTGACGATGATCTCAATGGCACCACTATGCAAAGAAGCCGTCGTATATTGCGGCGCTGTGCAGCCTTCCACATAATGCAACTGCGCGCCTTCATCAGCAATGATCAAACTGCGCTCAAACTGCCCGATCCGGGCTGTATTCAACCGGAAATACGCTTGCAAGGGCATTTCCACCTTAACGCCCGGCGGGACATACACAAACGAACCACCCGACCAAACCGCGCTGTTCAATGCGGCGAATTTGTTATCTTCGATTGGAATAACGGTCGAGAAATATTCCCTGAAGATATCGGGATGTTGCCGTAACCCATCTTCAATACTAAGGAAAATGACTCCCTGTTTCTCAAGGTGTTCCTGCACCTGGTGATACACCATCTCGGATTCATACTGCGCTCCGACGCCTGCTAAAAATTTCTGCTCAGCTTCCGGAATGCCCAGCCGATCAAATGTCTTCTTGATATTGTCCGGCACATCATCCCATGACCCGCTGGAAAGTTCAGTCGGCTTTACATAATAAAAAATTTTGTCCAGATCAAGTCCAGTAATATCCGGTCCCCAGTTGGGCATGGGCCGTTTTTCATAATGTTCCAATGCACGCAGCCGAAAATCCAGCATCCACTGCGGCTCGCCTTTTGATTGTGAGATTTGCTCCACTACTGAGCGGTCAAGCCCTTCTTTGCTTTTGAAAACATAGCTGTCTGGATCGCTAAATCCGTACTGGTCATCACTCTCACTGATCATGGCAACCAATTCTGATTCACTTGGTTTCTGCATTTAATCACTCCACTCGCTTACAATACCCTATCTATTATGAGAAAGCAGCCGCACCCTCGTATTTCTCATATCCATTTTCTTCCAAATACAACGCCAATTCAGGTCCGCCAGACTCAACCACCTGTCCATCCACCATGACATGCACAAAATCAGGCTGAATGTAATTGAGAATGCGCTGGTAATGCGTGATGATCAAACCACCCAGATCCGGGCCGCGCAGAGTATTCACCCCGGCAGAGACGATCTTCAAAGCATCAATATCCAGACCGGAGTCTGTTTCATCGAGGATAACGATCTTCGGATTCAGCACTGCCATTTGCAGCACTTCCGCGCGTTTCTTCTCACCACCAGAAAATCCTTCATTCAGATACCGTCCGGCAAAATGATGATCAATTTGCAGCAGATCCATTTTTTCAACCAGCAGCTTGCGGAACGCCGGGATCGGGATTCCCTTATCCTCCGGGTCAGCCTGTTTGCGCCGTGCATTCAATGCCACGCGCAGAAAGTTCGCAACAGTCACACCGGGAATAGATACCGGATATTGAAATGCCAGAAACAACCCCATCCGTGAACGTTCATCTGGACCGAGTTCAAGAATGTTCTCTCCCTGGAAGATGATCTCACCTTTTGCTACCTCATAGGCAGGATTGCCCATGACCACATTTGCCAGGGTAGACTTTCCCGTCCCGTTCGGCCCCATGATGGCATGCATCTCGCCCTGGGCAACGGTCAAATTCAAACCCTTCAGAATTTCCTTCCCCTCAATATTGACATGCAGATCGCGAATAATCAATTCCGTCATCAAATTTTCTCCTGAAACGGCACGCCATAATGGCATGCAGAATAGTGTTTGTAAACCAACAAAAGGCACTTCGCCTGATATTGTATAATTCAGCTATAATTTATCCGAATTATACCATACCATTGCTGTAAGTCAATATTTTATATAAAAATATAATATATTGACATTGACCTAATCCTTGTGATATACTAGAATTACTATAAAAATAGTATTATTTTATCGAAAACCAACGAACGGTGACAAAAAATGAAAAGTACAAAAGACAGAATAGTCGAACATTTATTGAAATTCCCGCGATCCAGCATCAACAATCTGGCGGACGCCATTGGCATAAATGCCATCTCTGTGCGCCATCACCTCACCAACCTGCAATCCGAGGGAATTATTGAAGCGGAAGAGGAACGTCACGGCGTGGGCCGCCCCCGCCTGGTGTACTACCTTACCGAAAAAGGTATGGAAACCTTCCCGACCTGCTATCTTCGCCTGACCAATCTCTTGATTGACGAATTGAAACACATCCTTTCGGACAAGCAAATGAAGGACTTGTTTTCAAAAATAGCCATCAAGCTGTCACAGGAGCATGTGGCACGCGCAGTTGGATTGCCGCTGCTTGAACGGTTACCGATCATGATGGAACTTCTGGTTGAGCAGGGCTTCCTCGTTGACTGGGAGAAAAAAGGTGACGCAATTTTCATCCGCGAAATGACCTGCCCCTTCCAGCAGATCAGCCAGTTCCATCCCGAAATCTGCAAAATTGATACGATCCTCATCTCCTCCGTTCTCGGCGTCCCCGAAGAAAAGATCATTAAAATTGAAGATGAGCGGTCATATGGAACCTACAAGGTTTTTATCAACGATGCGGCATAAGTAGAGGCGATTAATGGTACAGGAAAACAACACTCTGGTTTGGCAACTGGAACACACCGATGCCGAACTTGCAAAATTGCTGAGAAAATCACTCCGCCAGGTCATTGACCCTGAACTGGGTTTGGATGTTATCGCCCTGGGATTGATCCGTGAAGTGCAACAGGACGGTGAAGAGATCAACTTGAGAATGATCCTCACTACCCCCTTCTGCCCTTACGGCCCTGAGATGATCAATGAGGTCACCGAGGCCGCTGAAGCCGCCATCAAACTACCTGTCATCGTCGAGCTGGGTATGGAACCCTGGGGCAAAGAAATGCTGGAAGACGGCATTGCCGCCGAGTGGGGACTCTTCTAAGGTTCACAGAACAAAATACTTACAGGGCAGCCGGTTGGCTGCCCTGATTTGTTTTCTAAACTTCTTCATTCTGATGGCTATCTACAAACCAGCAAAATCATGTCTTAATAAAATGTCATTTTCATCGTACAGGAATAACCATCCTTTTAAAGCAATACGTCTGCTTCTTTCTGAAAATTCAATGTGCTCACGAAAAAGATACGTATCATAGTCATTAGACCAAGACTTTGTTTCCTCCGTATCCGCAGAATATATTTCCCAAAAACCAATTTCGTCAAAGACAGTATGGACTTGCTTTTTTGTCATCCCGGGTTCAATAGATTCAAGCATATAGGATCGAATCGCTTCCCAATTTGGCTCTGTTCCTATTCGCTCAGCAATTTTCACAGCTACTTCCTCGTCTGGGGGACCAAACAGATCATACAAATCAGGATATAGCTTTACAACAAGCAATATACAAAGAGTTGTAATAACTGCAAGTACCAAAAGAACAAGTTTCATAACTCTTTTTTTCATGCCCACAACTCACTTGTCATTCCGATTCTCCGAGACTCGTATTCATGAATAAGAGCTAATAATGTCACTATTCTTGCTCCCCTTGTCAAAGGGGACACCTGCGGTTCCGAAGGAACAACCGCGGAGCGGCGAGCAAAGTCCTCCGAAAGAGGGGGGATAAGATGAAGTTCCATTTCCCCCGGCTTCAGAAAACCTGAGAAAAATCAAGATCGCTCACGGGAGAGTTATTCGTCACGCCAACCCCAACGCCTCCCGCACCGCCTCATCCACACTCGAAAAAATCTTCGCGCCAACCTTATCAAGCGCCTGCTTCTTGTCCTCTTCTGTCGCCACCCCCCAGGCATGGAACATCACCTCATACCCATCCTTATTCAGCAGCTCGGCTGCCTTACGCCCGGCAATGATCCCGATCGAAAATCCTCGAATACATGCAGGTCAAACTTGCGCGGCAACTGACTGGCAATATCTTCTTCACATTCCACTTCCAAAGGCTGAACTTTCCCCTCGCTGAAGCGCGAAAAGGTCTCCAGCGCCCACAGCAAGGCGGGGTATTCTGTCTCCGTCACGGCTGACGCGAGTGCAGCCAGGGCCTGCAGCGGAGCAGGTTTGAGTATCGCGTCCGGCTGGATCCCCATCTGCTCTGCCAGATACTTCAGCCGCCCATAGCCAATCAACGGAATTTGCTCAGAATCCAGCAGTGACAACCCTGCTCTGCCTCAGGGGAATATCCCCACACACGTCTCCGTGATTTCCTTTGGCGGCAAGGACGGCCGCGCCGTATACGCCGCATAACAAAATCCCCAGCCTGCTTTGCCGTCTTGATCTGCTCATACAAGTGCAGGTGTCAAGCATCAACTTGTCAAAAGTTTTCAGACAGGATTCCCCCTCAAAAAGCGGGGGCATCCCATAAACAGCTTCAAAATCCTTACTGCCCAGCACCGTATTCTGAAACACCCGAGTAACCATGGATTTCTCTACACTGCGCGTATTTCCCAGCAGATCCTCAAGCAGCGAATAGGAAAGATGAGCAAAATGCATTTCCCTTGTCAGCCTGCAAGCTTCGCAGCAAAGCTTCCGAAGGAATTTCAGCTTTCAAAAACCTGGGGGATAGATCCTCCACTGCTTTTCGCAAATCCAAATCGATAGCAACTTGCTTTCCCTGCGCCCAGTCCAGCACATCCTGCAAACTGTTCAACGCCCGCTCGGGTGGATAAATGACATACACAGCCTCCAGTATCACAGCCAGGGAGATCGGCACCATATCCCATTCACTGGTCACCCCCAGCGCTTCAAACAAAACTGCGATTTCTTCGCTGAATACATCCCGCTCCACCCCTAGCCGATCCAGAAAGTAATCCATCGTAGCTTTCACTGCCGCGCGGTACCCCGCTGGCTGCACCAGCACACCGTCAATATCAAAAAGAACAATCGTAGTTTCCAATCACACCCTCCCGACCATATTAAGCCCAGTAATGAAATCTCCTCTTGTCTCCCCAATTATGCTGATTTCAAGCAGCAAAATAGAGGAGGTTGGAAGAGTTGGTTTTATGCCTACACGCAATTCACACTCTTTCCATGTCAAAACACCGGCGCTGTCACCAGCGCCGGTGTTAATCTTACCAACAAATTGATTAAATCAGGCCCAATTCCTTGCCGCATTTCTGGAAAATATCCAGCACCTGTTCCAGTTGCGCATCTGTGTGGGTTGCCATGTAACTCGTGCGCAGTAACTGCCGCCCTGGGGCAACCGCCGGAGAGATGACCGGATTGACGAATACACCATTTTCAAAGAGGCATTTCCACATTCTGAAGGTCATTTCATTATCGCCGATAATGATCGGAATAACGGGAGACATGGAATCGCCGGTATTGAAACCCATTTCCTGATAACGCGTGCGCATCATCTTCGCAATATCGTTGACACGCTGGATTCTTTCCGGTTC
This sequence comes from uncultured Chloroflexia bacterium, assembly GCA_963753895.1. Taxonomy (GTDB): domain Bacteria; phylum Chloroflexota; class Anaerolineae; order Anaerolineales; family Anaerolineaceae; genus SMBSF63. The sequence goes on from CAVWEE010000007.1 coordinate 206,539, forward strand.
CTCCCGCATGATGTGCAATGCTGCCAAAGCTGCTGCGGCATTTGCTGGCGGGATGCTGGCACTGAAGATCAATGCCCGGGCATGGTGTTTAATGTAATGCACAACCAATTCATCGCCGGCAATGAAGCCGCCCAAAGAAGCAAAGGATTTGCTGAATGTTCCCATGATGATGTCCACATCATCGGTAACACCATAATGAGCAGCCGTCCCGCGACCCCCGCCAATCACGCCCATGGCATGTGCATCATCCACCATCAATCTTGCGCCATATTTCTTTGCCATCGGGACGATCTCCGGCAGATTGGCAAGGTCACCTTCCATACTGAACAAGCCATCCACAACCAGCAATTTGCCAGAATCTTCGGGCAAAGACTTCAACACCCGCTCCAGATGCCCAAGGTCAGCATGGCGGTAACGTTCGATCTTCCCGCCGCTAAGATTGCGCCGTCCACCAGGCTGGCATGGTCATCTTTATCCAAAATGATAATATCACTACGGCCAACGATCGAACTGATCGTGCCGATATTGGTCAACACGCCGGTGGTAAAAGTGATAGCCGCTTCCTTGCCAACCCATTCAGCCAGCTCAGTCTCAAGCTGTTCATGCAGTGCCAGCGTCCCATTCAGAAAACGGGAACCTGAACAACTGGTGCCATAGCGCGTAACAGCCTTGCAGGCCGCTTCGCGCACTTTGGGATGTGTCGTCAACCCCAGATAATTATTCGACCCGCACATGATCAGCGGCTTGTCCATTGCATACCGCTTCTGTACCCTCGCTTTCTTCAAGTGCGATGAAGTAAGGATAAATCCCATGCGCCATTGCATCTTTGGCATCCGTATAGTTTAAACATTTATCAAAAAGTTCCACAATGTCATCCTTTTATGAAAGAAAATATAAATAAAATCAACGATCTTGTTTCTGAGAAGTAACCGCTATCGCTTATGAACGATCAGCCCTCTCAGGATTGGCGTCCAATCAATTTATCTGTCAATTGCTGCAAAGCTGTCCCGGTCTGGTGACCTCCCAGCACCTCCTCCAGGGCCTTCTGTGCTTTCGTTGTCAGATCATAAAGCCATGTGCTCAGTATATTCCCGGGCACCTTCTTTTTCCAGTAAATCTGCCATTTCCGGCACGTCTTCCAAACGAATATCTCCGGAAAGCCATCGCTGTGCAAAATTTTTGTTTTGCTGCAAACCAAAGATCACAGGTAATGTTTTCTTTTTGGTGAACAAATCACTGCTGGTCGATTTCCCGATTTTTTCCACATCTCCCCAGATGCCCAAAAGATCATCCTGGGCCTGAAAAGCTAATCCCAGCAAATGACCAAACTGGTGATATTTGAGACACATCGGCCTGGCCGCACCGCCCAGCAGCGCTCCCATTTCAGTGCAGCACGCCAGTAGTGCGGCTGTCTTGCCGCCACCATTAACCAGTATTCATGCCAACGGTAAGTCATCCAGATCTTCATACCACATATCCAGATATTGACCCTGGGTTAATTTTACACAAGTCTCCTGAAACAACTCCTGCGCCCGTAAAACCACCCCGGCAGGATACGACTGCTGCAATCTGAGGATGGCCTGGTTTGAAATCGTGAACATCAAATCGCCGGCATTGATCGCCTGCGGGACACCCCATTTGACCCAGACAGTTGGACGGCCATGGCGCAGATCGCCATTGTCTTCCACATCATCATGGATCAACGAAAAATTATGCAGCAGTTCCACGCCGGCCGCGGCAGGCAATGCCTGCTGCCAACTGCCTCCTGCTGCCACAACACTGAGGAGCAGCAACATCGGTCTGCAGCCGTTTCCCCTGCGCCTTTATGCCGGCACCATCGCCCGCCCAACCCATATGATAACCCATCATCTCATGCAAAACAGGGTACGCATCGCTGACCGAATCCCGTACTACAGTTCTTAGTTCGTTTTCAATTTCTGGTCGAAATTCGTTCAAATGCCAGGTTAAGATCCACAAATTACCTTCCACGCTGTTTTAATAAATCTCTGTTCAATTGAGAGATATCGCTCACGCCAGCAGAGAACATGGCGATTCGCAATTGCCGAGTCAACATCTCCGCAGTGCGTTGCACATCGTCATACGATTTTGCCGCAGCCTTCAGGAACATCCCTGCCAGACCACACAGGTTTGCGCCCAACGCAAGGCATTTGGCAGCATCCACCCCATTGCGGAGGCCGCCTGAAGCGATCACCGGCATTTCCGGGGTAACCCTGCGCACAGCCAGAATCGATTCTGCCGTCGGGATACCCCAGTCACGAAAAGCAGCAGCCACCGCCATTTGATACGGATCCTCCATCCTGTACATCTCAACCTGAGACCAGGAGGTGCCGCCAGCACCAGCCACATCAATCGCGGCAACCCCGGCATTCACTAACATTCTGGCTGCCTCTTCCGATATCCCCCATCCCACCTCTTTGACTACTACGGGTACGCGCAGTGTTTTACAAACCGATTCGATTTTCTTCAACAAGCCGCTAAAATTGGTTTCACCTTCAGGCTGCAGGGCCTCTTGCAATGGGTTGAGATGCAGGATCAATCCATCCGCTTCAATCATGTCTACAGCTGTCTGACACGCATCAACAGAATATCCTCGATTTAGCTGGATCGCTCCCAGATTGGCAAGCAGCAACGCATCAGGTGCAATGTCACGGAGCCGAAAACTGAAGGCCAGATCAGGGTCTTCAATCGCTGCTCGCTGTGACCCCACTCCCATTGCGAAGCCAAATTCCTGAGCGGCTGCCCCCAACAGTCGATTAAGTCGTAATGCCTCTTCCGTTCCCCCGGTCATCGATGAGATCAGGAATGGCGCACGAAGCACTTTCCCAAAGAGTCTGCGTCTGTAAAGTAACCTGCGCCAGATCAATCTCGGGCAGCGCCTGATGCACAAATTGAAAATCATCCAGCCCATTTTTTTGGTCAGATGAAACATCATGCTCAAGATTTATGCGGATATGATCCGCTTTGCGTTCAGGAAGATTTTTTTTACTGTCCATAAATAGCAACTTGATAAGAACAATTTTTGTGTATAATATGGAAAGTATACCAAACTTATCCTGTCAACAGTATTTTGCCGGAGTTATTCACAATTTGTACTTGACACCCGGCACACGGCGGGTAAAATCAAAAGCAATAGCAATCTTTCTATCCTTTTTTTGGAGGCAATATACCATGAGTGCAACATTTGAAGAAGTAAAAGCAGTGATCGTTGATGTATTGAAAATTGATGGCGATGAAATCAAGCCGGAAACCCGCCTGATTGAAGACCTGAAAGCAGACTCAATGGATCAGTTTTTCCTTATTGATGGTTTCTGCGAGAAATTTGACATTGCAATTGAAGATGATGAAGCCCGGGAAATTAAAACTGTTGCCGACGCCGTCAGCTACATCGAAAAACACACCAGCTAATTCTCGATAAGCGATACCGAAAACTCCCGCAAATAGCCTTTTGCGGGAGTTTTTTATCGCAACCATCCAGACCAAACAGACCCTGCCAATTTTCCTGTGGCAGGGTCAATCCCTTTCGCGTTTCCTCTACCTGGTCAACAAATGAGGAATGTCCTCTGGATGCCCGGCTATTTGCACACCAACGCGCTGTAAAGCATCAATTTTGTCTTGCGCCATACCAATCCCATCTTCAATGATTGCCCCCAAATGTCCCATCCGTCTTCCTACAGGTGCCGTCTTTCCAGCAACATAACCAATCACCGGCTTTGTCATATGACTGATGTACTCAGCAGCTTCTTCTTCCTCAATTCCTCCAATTTCACCCAGTAAAACGATCTTCTCCGTGTGCGGATCGCTTTCAAACAATTCTTAATACTCTCAACATACCCGGTGCATTTTACCGGATCACTGCCAATGCCCACACAGGTACTAACCCCAATGCCGTCCCGCTTGAGTATATTCAACACTTCATACATGAGTGATCCCGGGCGTGAAACAATCCCCACGTTTCCGCTTACGGAGATATTTGCGGGAATCACACCAACATACAATTCCCCTGGCGTGATCACCCCGGGAGAATTCGGACCAATCAGCACCACATCCTTTTGATCCAGATAATAGCGCACCTGGATCATATCGTGAACAGGGATTCCTTCCGTCACACACACGATCAATTTCACTCCAGCATCAATCGCCTCAAATATGGCATCCTGGGCAAAATGGGAAGGCACAAAGATCACACTGACATTTGCGCCCGTGGCCGCTACCGCCATCTTGACTGATTCAAATACTGGCACTTTGCCATCCATTGCCCACTCCCCGCCTTTGCCCGGGGTCACTCCGGCAACAATCTGTGATCCAGCATCCATCATTTGCCGTGTTTGGAAACCTGGCCTGAAAACCGGTGATACCTTGGACAACAATTCGGCTTTCGCTGCTAATCAAGATACCCATTCCAACCTCCATTGCTGAATGCGATCGATTTTTGAACTGCATCAATCAGGGTATCTGCCATCACCAGTTGTGCCGCTTCCAGCTTTCTCCGTGCCTCTCCTGCATGGGTACCCTCCATGCGAACAACGATCGGCACACGGGTTTGTCGCTCCTGCAAAGCGGTCAAAATCCCGTCTGCCACATCATCACAATATGTCAGACCGCCAAAAATATTAACAAGAATGGCTTGCACATTTTCATCTGTCAGCAAAAGCCGGAAACCGGCTGCCACCTTCTCAGGTGTGGCCCCGCCGCCAACATCCAAAAAATTGGCAGGGTTGCCGCCAAAGTGGTCGATCAAATCCATGATGCGACATCATCAATCCGGCCCCATTGACCATACAACCAATATTGCCTTTCAACTTTACATATTGCAGCCCATGTTTTCGTCGCTTCCACCTCGGGCTGCGGCGCAAGGCCAAGGTCCCAATAATCCGAAAACTCGGGGTGCCGGAAACTGGCATTATCATCCACAATCATTAAGGCATCCAAAGCCAGCATACGGCCATCATCAGTCACAACCAAAGGCTTGATCTCAACCAGGGTCGCATCCATCCGATAAAACGCATGCCACAGCCCATGCACAACTTTAATAAATTGCTTCCAGTATTTTGCTGGCAGGCCAATGCTTGCGGCAATATCCCGGATCTGATAATCCTTGATGCCGAGAAGTGGATTAATTGGAAAGCGTAACCAATTCCTCTTCAATATCCTCATTGCCATTGGAGTTATCTTTCAAGCCGGAAGCCAGCAGAACAGGAGCGCGCAGCTTGCGGTCAATACGTATCGCCACATACCATGCATCTGCAATCTGCACAGCCTCATCTACCAGTACACGACGAACAGGAAAGCCCTTGATTTCCATATCAAGCAGCTGCGTAACGAGCTGCTGCGCTTTGCGTGAATTTTTGGCAAGCAATATTCCCCCGACCGTGCCGCGGCCGCTTGTTAAAACCTGTGATTTAACAACTACTTTTCCACCGAGATCGTCTGCGATTTGCCTTGCTTCGCTTGCAGTAGATGTAACTCTCCCCCGCGGAATGGGAATTCCGTATTCAGCAAGTATCATCTTCGATTGATACTCGTAAAGCCTCATTCTGTCTCCTGACGAATTTTCAGATCAGCAAAAAAATTATAACATGCAGCAAGAATTGGAGCAGGTAAAAAAGAAATGAAAATACCTTAGCATTTTTACATAGAAAAATTCAAGCATGGTGTTAAACCCACTGGCCGGCGAATATCGCCGGCCAGTGAAAATTTTTCTAAATGGACAGGGACTACCCTGCCAGAAATTCATCCAGAGCAGTCTTACTGATCCGGTAGGCATTCCCAATCTTACGCGCTTTCAAGTCGCCAGCAGTGATCGCTGCGATCACATCTTCCTCGGAAACCCGCATTACCGCGGCCGCCTCGGCCGGTGTCATAACCGAGCTGGCAGCCGGCGCTGCGGATGCCAGCCCCATTACTGGCGCCAGCTGAATTATTCATGCCTGCCATCGATTGCTGAAGCGCGTTGCCAATCCCCATACCGGCACCAATACCGGCTGTCAGGCCAGCACCACCGCTGGGGTTCTGGGCAGCATCACGCATGGCATCTGCTGCCTGCAACTGCGTGTAGGTCTGCATATCCAGCATACCCATCGCCCGCAGTTCTTCAGCAGACTTCTCAGAAGGTTTCAGATTGCCGATATAGAAAGACTTGAGCGTCAAACCAATCGCAGCAAAATCATCCTGCAATTTAGCACGCACACCGGCGCCCAATTCCTCAGTCAGGCCAATCAGCTCAACCACGCTCTTGTTCGCTGCGGTCTCACCCAACAGATCCTGCAGTTTAGAAAGGATCATCGTGCGCAGCCGGGTTTCGATATCGGCCATCCGATAAACACCGTTTGCGCCAACAAGCTGTGTCACGAACTGGATCGGATCTGCCACCTGGAAACTATAGGTGCCAAACCCCTGCAATAAAGCCACGCCCAAGCCCCATGCCAGGATTGCTGACAATGATCGGCTGCGGGGTGCCCCACTTGCGATCAGCAAATTCTTTCACGGAAACATAATACACTTCCGCAGTGAAAGGCGTCCGATCGCCAAATGCCTTGCCGACAAAATCAATCAGCTTGGGAATATTCGCCGTAGCAATGGTATGACGGCCAGGGCCAAACACATCCAGCGCCTTACCATCACGGAAAAATACTGCCCGCTGAGATTCGCGGACGATTACCTGAGAACCAATACGCAGATCTGCGATACCCTGTTCTGGAAACCGATGAACAAGTTCATCACTCATCTCACTGGCATATTCAACAACATCAAAAATTCTTGCCATTTTATCGCTCCACTAGAACTCTATTTGTTAATAAACAATCAAACCAGGCAACACGGGAAGCCCGTCTATTCTTCGGATACCAACCCTTCTGGTGACTCACCGGCCGCAACCAGTATTACCTCTGAGCGGCGGTTGAAGGCTTCCACACATTCAGTTGCCACTCCGGTCAAATGGCGGATGGAAGCGGGCAAGCCATCAGTGCCCAGTGAAGCTTCAACATTGCCAATACTGCGCTTGACCTCATCTGCCATTTCCAGCAAACCCAGATCATATTGATACACATTTGCCAGTTCTTCTTCATTAACTTTGACCGCATCAAAAAAGGCTGCGTAACCATAAGCAGCATTGCGGATACGATCAATAAACTGGCGCAATTTAATTGCCGCACCTTCCAGGTCATCCACATACTCAATTGCACCATCACTGATCACCTGGCGCTGCAAGGCAGAAATCGCTTTCCACTGCTCTTCAAAGCGGTCTGCAATCAGATCACGCAGAAGCTTATCGGATGCGCGGCGATTTGAGCGTTCAATATACCCTTTAAACCCGGGAATTTTGCTCAACAATTTTTTGAAAATATCTTGTTCCGAGTTCACTCGGTCAAACAAGTCGTCCATCACTCCTCCTTCAGGATCATACAATCCAACCTTCAAATCTACGTTAAGTGCAATTGTTATCATAATTATAGCGTGTTTTAAGCAGGAAACAACCAAAAATCGGCATAAATCGCCTCCGCGTTAACAAATTTTTTACAGTGGCTGTAAGGTGTTTGTAATGCCTTTGCCCTTGAAATCTACCGTGTACTGCCTATAATAAGATTAGTTCAATTGGAACGATAAAAATTCATCAGCAATACTACGTATCAAATTCTAAAAGGAGGTTACCCATGTTGTTTGCACCCAAAGAAAAAGGTCAAGGTCTGGTTGAATATGCTTTGATCCTCGTCCTGGTGGCAGTTGTTGTCATCGTGATCCTTGCTCTGCTTGGCCCGGCCATCGGCAAGATCTTCAGCAACGTTGTTCAGGCTGTCTAGTATCACATCGTAAATCAGTACCTCGGAAAAACACTTTTATTAGCTTCACTTTTTATTTGAAAGGAAAAATCACATGTTATTCGCTCCGAAAGAAAAAGGTCAGGGTCTGGTAGAGTATGCTTTGATCCTCGTGTTGGTTGCCGTCGTCGTCATCGTCATCCTGGCTCTGCTTGGGCCGGCCATCGGTAAGATCTTCAGCAACGTTGTCGATGGCTGTCTAGTTTCTAACCGCAAATCAAAAACGTCTATTCATTAGCTTCACTTCTTATTTGAAAGGATAAATCACATGTTATTCGCTCCGAAAGAAAAAGGTCAGGGTCTGGTAGAGTATGCTTTGATCCTCGTGTTGGTTGCCGTCGTCGTCATCGTTATCCTGGCTCTGCTTGGGCCGGCCATCGGTAAGATCTTCACCAACGTTGTCCAGGCTGTCTAATTTCAGCTAACTTTCTACACAAACAGCTCTGCAAGCTTGCAGAGCTGTTTCTTTTTTAACCCGCTACGCGCTATCATTAAGCTATAAAGAGGCAAACGATTACTATGTTGGCCTGTTTATTGCAACACTAAATGAGAGTTTTCTTAATTCACCTTACTATTTTATTAAGTGCAATCTGCCCCACATATTTATTTTTGCCGTATAATAAAATAGCATATATGGAAAAGAATTTCCATTAATACGGATAGTTCAAAAGGAACTGGAGGAGGCCCACATGGCAAAAGGTGGTCGTAAAAAAAGCGGACGGTTATTCATTATTCTGGCACTTGTTCTGATTCTGATCCTTGCTGTTGTTGCATTTCTGATGAGGGACAGCATCTTGCATCCACAACCGCAAGCAACTGAGGGAGAAACCCTCGTTGTCCAGCAACCAGAAGAAACCGTCGACATCGTTGTGTTAACACAACCGGTTGCAAGAGGGGATGCAATTTCTGATGACATGCTGGAGATGATCCCCTACCCCAAGGAAGATATGCGCGAAGGTCTCTTCATCAGCAATCGCCAGGATGTTGCCGGCAAATTTGCCAAAACTGATCTGGTCAACGGTATGCCTCTCACCATGAATTCCCTTACCGACATTCCGCTGGGTTCGTATGCCTCGGCGCAAATCCCTGCCGGAATGGTTGCGATTTCCATGCCGATTAGCAAACTCACATCGGTTTCCTATGGCCTCCAACCGGGTGACCACGTTAACATCATCGCTTCTTTCAACCTTGTTGACCTGGATGCAGACTACCAGATCCATTCTGCCCAACCTGAATACGGTTGTGAATGCCCCTGGTGCTGTCGTACGTACAGCTGAGGGAGAAACAGATCAAACTCAGATTACGACCAACACCATCACGGTTGACATCGCCGGTGCTGGTTCTCCAGTGGGCCGCATTGAAATTGACCCTGCACTTGGTGAAACCGGGCCACTGTATGTCATCCCCTCCGAGGATCAACGCCCGCAGACTGGTCACCCAATCTATCGTACAGGACGCCATTGTCCTTTGGGTGGGAGACTTCCCTCTGGACGGGAACATTTTTGCTGATACCGCCCCCGTCGTAACAGATGAAGCCGCCGCGGCTGATGAGGAATTGGCTCCCGTCGTTGACACAACCGTTCCAGCCAATATCACCCTCATCGTTCTGCCCCAGGATGCTGTTGCATTGAACTACCTGATGTTGTCCAAAGCTGAGCTCAGCATGGCGCTGCGCAGCACTGGTGATGAACAGCAAACAGACACCCAGGCAGTAACCTTGCAATTCATCATGGACCAATACAATATTCCTTATCCCACCAAACTGCCTTACGGGATGGAAAAACCAGCCAGCGACTTCGGCTTTGATGCAATTGAACTGGAAGATGCTCCTGTTCCTGTGCAGGCTCCTGCACAATAGAAAACAGTCGGCACAATGCACGTTGCCAAATAACGATAGGCGACAGCGTAACAACAACTGATACCATAACCTGTGGAGTATATATGCCGCCTGGTAAAACCATTCGAGTATTAATTGTTGACGATATTGACGAAACGCGAGAAAATATTCGCCGCCTGTTGCAATTCGACAAGAACATTGAGGTTGCCGGAGTTGCCAAGGATGGCAAAGAAGCTCTTTCTGTAGCGGGCAAGATCGATCCTGATGTAATCATCATGGATATCAATATGCCCGACATGGACGGGATCACCGCTACAGAAGCCATCAGGCAGAAAAACCCGTTCTCTCAAGTCGTCATCCTCTCTGTTCAGGGCGACCAAAACTACATGCGCCGCGCAATGATGGCCGGGGCCAGAGATTATCTCACCAAGCCCCCATCCATTGACGAACTAACTTCTGCCATCAACCGTGCCGGCCAAATGTCGCATGAAGCTCGTGAAAAAGCGGCCACAGCTTTCCCGGTTGCAGCAGATGGATCGGGTGCGGCCGCAGGCAGCTCCCCGATTGCCGCATCCAATGTCATTGTCGTTTACAGTGGAAAAGGCGGCTGCGGCTGTACCACAGTGGCCACCAACCTCGCGCTCGCGCTCAATCTTGGCCGAAAATCTCCAAATGAGAAAATCCTTCTCATTGACGGTAGTATGCAGTATGGCGATGTAGCAGTATTTCTCAACGAACAGGTACGCAACTCCATCACGGAGTTAGCCTCAAGAGTTGACGATCTTGATAGTGAAGTGATTGAAGATGTCATCATTGAAACACAGCACCTCAGACCTGCACATTCTCGCTGCGCCGCAGCGCCCCGAACAGGCAGACAATGTGACTGCCAGTCCAATTCGGAAAATTGCTGCAATATTTGCGCAAACATCTACAAATACATCATTGTTGACACTTCTTCTTACCTGACGGGAGCAGTCATGGCGGCGCTGGATGAGGCTGATCTCATCCTTCTGCTCACTTCACAAAGCATACCTGCTATCAAAAACGCCAACTATTTCTTCAATCTGACCGATGCTTCGGGGATTCCCCGTAACCGCATCATGTTTATTTTGAACAAGTATGATAAGAAAATTGCCATTTCTCCGGAAAGAATTGGAGAAAGTCTGCGGCAGGAAATTGCAGCTGTTATCCCCTTCGACGACAAAGTCGTCGATAATGCGATTAATCAGGGAAAACCCTTCATTCTGGAAAACCGGACATTGCCAGTCAGCAAAAGCATCATCGAAATAGCTGAAAAAATACCGGAGAAGATTTTGGCAAACAGCCAGGTAGACGAAGAGTGATCTTCGTAAGGAGTTTGGATAACGAATGTCAATATTAAAACGACTTCAAGGTGATCAAGAAAACACTTCTGATGATGGCGCAAAACGAAGCAGCTCTTCAGGGCTGCAATCAAGAAGAGTATCAGCGCCGGCCACCTCTTCTGCCCAAACCACCTACCAGGATCTCAAAACCCGCGTGCAGAACAAACTTCTCGCCGGCCTGGATCCCACCCTCGATATCAGCCAGACTGCTGAAGTGCGCAAAACTATTCAGGAACTGTTCGAGCAAATCTTAAGCGAAGAAAATATTGTTCTGTCCCGTCCCGAGCGTGCCCGCCTGTTTGAACAAATCACTGCAGAAATCCTGGGGTTTGGCCCCATCCAGGCATTGCTCGAATTGGACGATATCACAGAAGTCATGGTCAACGGCCCCAAGAACATCTTTGTTGAGCGCAAAGGTCGCATTGTCCGCGCCCCGATCACATTCGAAGATGATGACCATGTGATGCGAGTGATCGAACGTATCGTTGCTCCGCTTGGCAGGCGTATCGACGAATCCAGCCCGTACGTAGACGCCCGCCTTCCTGATGGTTCTCGTGTGAATGCCGTCATCCCCCCGATTTCGCTGGTTGGTCCCACCATCACCATCCGTAAATTCTCCAAAGATCCCATCACCGTTGAACAATTGATCGGTTTTGGTTCCATTACTGCGGAATCCGTAAATTTCCTCAAAGCTTGCGTAGCAGCAAGGCTCAATATCGTCATATCCGGTGGTACTGGTTCCGGAAAAACCACATTATTCAACGTACTTTCATCATTCATCCCTGGAGACGAACGTATTATCACCGTCGAAAACGCGGCTGAACTTCAACTCCGCCAGGAACATGTGGTAACGCTTGAATCCCGCCCGCCCAATATTGAAGGTCGCGGTGAAGTTACTATCCGCCAGCTTGTGATTAACACGCTTCGTATGCGCCCCGACCGCATCATCGTCGGTGAGATCCGTGATGAAGCCGCGCTCGACATGTTGCAGGCCATGAACACGGGCCATGATGGCTCCATGACCACTGCTCACTCTAACAGCCCGCGTGATACTGCAGCCCGTATCGAAACCATGGTGATGATGGCAGGCATGGATCTGCCCGTTCGCGCTATCCGCGAGCAAATATCGTCTGCTGTCGATGTTGTCGTCCACCAGGAACGTTTCCGCGATGGTACCCGTAAAGTTACTAATATCACCGAAGTGGCCGGTATGGAAGGTGACGTGATCACCATGACCGACATTTTCGTTTTTGAACAAACAGGGTATGAAAATGACCGCGTGGTTGGACGTTTGCGCCCCACCGGCATGCGCCCGCGCTTCATGCACAAATTTGCCGCCGCAGGCATCAACCTGCCCCCCACAGTATTTGGCGTCGGCAGCCGCAGGTTATAGTACAATGAGTATCAAAGAGGGCAACTGCATTAGCGTTTCACTACAAATTCGCCAGGATGGTTTATGGAAATTCTCATTCTTTCAATAGGTGGCGGCCTGGCCATTATCCTGCTGATCGTCGGCATCGTTTCATCGGTTTCATCAGACAAATCAGCGGTTGAAGAACGGCTCGGTCAATACATCGACCAGGAAACCCAGGAAGAAATGGAGCGCATCAAGCGCACCCCGCTGACTGACTGGGTCAATGCGAAAGTAGAAACCTCAGAACGCGGCGAAAGAATTGCCAAATCGCTTGCCCGCGCTGATATCAAGATGAAACCTGGCGAATACATCGGCCTGATCATTATTGCTGCTGTTGTCACTGGTTTCGTTGCCTTCTTCCTTGGTGGTGGCGGGCTTCCTGCTATTCTGTTTGGTTTGCTCGGCGCCATGCTTGGTGGTTTTTTGCCTGGCATGTACGTCAAAAGGCAGCAAACTCAACGTTTACAGAAATTTGATAATCAGTTGGGCGATATGCTCAACCTGATGGTCAATGGTCTGCGTGCAGGTTTCTCAACCATGCAGGCGATGGAAGCTGTTAGCAAAGAACTTCCCCCACCCATCTGCGATGAATTTCACCGTGTTGTACAGGAAATGCAGCTTGGCGTCCCCATGGAAAGGGCACTGGACAACTTGCTCCGCCGCATCCCCAGTGAAGATCTTGACCTGGTCATCACAGCCATCAATGTGCAGCGCGAAGTTGGTGGTAATCTGGCAGAAATTCTTGACACAATTTCCTTCACCATCCGCGAACGTGTCCGGATCAAAGGCGAAATTCGGGTATTGACAACCCAGGCCAGTTATTCAGGAAAAATGCTTTCTTTCCTGCCTCTGGGCGTCATGGGTATTCTATACCTTATGAATCGCGTATACATGATGGAATTCTTTGTGCATGGGATCTGCGGGTACATCCCTCTGGCGATTGCCGCCATGCTGATTGGCGCAGGTTCATTCGTCATGGGCAAGTTGGCTGATGTTGATATTTAGAATCGGAGGTACACAGTGGCAAATGTGATCCCCATTATTATTGTTGCGGTATTGGTCCTTGGCGGCGCAATTGCGCTTATCGTGATTGGATTGCGAAACCCTTCTGCGGGCGGTGGTGACCGTGCCCTTCAGGAACGCCTGGAGGAATTCAACCAGGAAGGCGAACAGATAGATCTCGAAAAACTCGAGATGTCCCAACCTTTCACTGAACGCGTCATCTATCCGCTTGCGCGCTCCCTGGGTGAGCTTGCCATCCGATTCACGCCTCAAAATGCCCGCACTTCAATTTCCAAACGGCTGGAACTGGCAGGAAATCCCGGAAAACTGGATCCAACCCTGTTCCTTTCCCTGCAATTCATCTTGATGGCTTTATTCGGGATTGGTATTTTTGCAGTTGCCAACCTCGGCGCCAATGGTTGGCCAATTGGACGAACCATCCTATTTGCATTGATTTTTGGTATTCTTGGCTTTTTCTTCCCCTCACTCTGGCTAAAATCAAAAATTGACCGGCGCCAACTGGATATTCGCCGCGCCATGCCGGATGCCCTCGACCTGCTCACCATTTGTGTCGAAGCTGGTCTCGGCTTTGATGCCGCCATGGCTAAGGTTGCGGAAAAATGGGAAACTGAACTATCCCTGGCCTTTGCCCGCGTTATCCGTGAAATTCAGCTTGGCAAAGTACGCCGAGAGGCTCTGCGAGACATGGCGGACCGTGTTGGCGTTGGAGACTTGTCCAGCTTTGTTGCTGCGGTGATCCAGAGTGAACAACTCGGTGTCAGCCTCGCGAAAGTTCTCCGCATCCAGTCTGACCAGATGCGGATCAAACGCCGCCAACTCGCCGAAGAGGAAGCCCATAAAGCCCCTTTGAAAATGCTCATCCCAATGACCTTGCTCATCTTCCCCTCCCTGATCATCGTTCTTATGACCCCTGCCGGCTTTCCAAATGCTTAGCTCGGGTATTGGAGATATGTTCGGGTTCAGCCCAGAGAGTATCCCGGGTTGGAAATAAAGACAATTTATCACTTCGATTAAAAAAGGCATTTATGCTATATCCTGCATGGGTTAACCAGCCAGTAAAAGTCCTTTACGATGGATTTTGGACTGCGCTGGATTGGCTCTATCCGCCATTTTGCGCCGGGTGTGGAAATCCGGGTGCACTCTGGTGCCAGGATTGCCAGGATGCTTCCCATCTCATCCCCCTGCAAGCCATTTGCAATCACTGTGGACAAATCCTGCCCAAACACAACCATGTGTGCACCGCCTGCCGGGACAATCCACCACCATACGCTGCGATGAGGAGTTGGGCAACCTTCTCCGGTCCACTGCGCAAAGCGATCCATAGTCTCAAATACCAACAGAATATGGGCCTTGGCACCCAATTGGCCGCTCCGATGTCCACATTGCTGGACAGACTGCACTGGCAGATTGACCTGATCACCGCCGTTCCGCTCAGCCGCCAGCGCGTCGCCGAGCGCGGATACAACCAATCCTATTTGCTAGCCCGGCCGATTGCCCTCACCCACCGGATTCCATTTGTACCGCAAGCCGTAAAACGTACCAGAAACACTCCTTCTCAAGTCGGGCTAAATGCGCCGGAACGGAAGAAAAATGTCGATGGTGCTTTTCGTGCTGCCCCGAAATTAGTAGAGAACAAGTCTGTATTGTTGGTGGATGATGTCGCCACCACAGGCGCAACCCTGGCCGCCAGCACACAGGCACTTCTGTCTGCCGGAGCAATTAAGGTGTACGCAATCACCCTCGCCCGGGCAGTGTTCAAAAATTCTGACTCAGGAGGTGAAAAACAGTAAACCTGACCTTAATCGCATCCACCCTGTTATATCAATTTTAGGAGGAACAGCTATGGCACTCGAAGTTGATATCTTTGCAAGAAACTTGGAACTAACGGATAATATTCAAGAGTATGTCGAGAAAAAAGCATCCAAGCTCGACAAATACCTCAATGCAATTGAAGAAGTTCGCGTTGATCTGGCATTTGTGAAATCTGCACGCAATGCGAACGACCGCAATGTGGCCCAGATAACTATTCGTGGAAAGGGTTTTATCCTTCGCTCGGAAGAGCGGGCCGATGATCTTTTTTCCGCCATCGACCAATCTCTTGAAAAGATCCATCGCCAGATTGAACGCTATAAGGGAAAACGGCGCCGTGGACGTGGCGATGGCATCCGGTGTTGGAGAAGCCTTTGCATTGCAAGTTGAAGATGACGAGGAACCAGGAAGAACCTGTCATCGCTCGCCGCAAAGAGTTTACCCTCATACCAATGAATGAAACCGAGGCAATTGAGCAAATGAAACTCCTCGGACACGAAGACTTTTTTCGTCTTCTTTAACGCAGAAACCAATGCCATTAATATCCTGTACACCAGACGGGACGGGACCTATGGCTTAATCCAACCCTCACTCGGGTAATACCAATACTTATCAGGTACTTCACCCCCGCAGGCTGAGCCTGCGGGGGTGTTTATTACCAGGAAATGATGTTGTATCAGCCAACGAGCCAAATTCTTCCTTGCCATGATTGCTACCATACGCTATAATCACATGGCTAAAAAATTCATAATAAAGGCTGATAACATGATCGATGTAAATGAACTTCGCAAAGGTATCGTATTTGAACAGGACAATTCCCTGTTCAAGGTTACGGATTACCATCACCACAAACCTGGCAGAGGCAAAGCCACCATCCGCATTAAAGCGTACAACATGCGCACCGGGTCCAATGTCGATATGACTTTCAATTCCAGTGACCGCGTGCAGGATGTTCGTTTGAATTACCATAACGTGCAATTTCTGTATAGCGATTCAGAATTCTTCTATTTCATGGACCAGGAAACATTCGAACAGCATCTGGTTCCCGGCAGTATCGTTGGCGATATGGCCGGCTTTCTTGAAGGGTGAAGTTGTCGTCAAACTCACGCTTTATGAAACCGAAGCGATCGAAATTGAACTTCCCACCTCCGTTGATCTGCTGGTTACGGAAGCCTCCGCTGCCATCCGCGGCGACACCGCCACCGGTGTTACCAAACTCGTAACAGTGGAAACCGGCTTGAAAGTCGGCTGCCCCAGCTTCGTCGTCGAAGGGGACACCATCCGAGTAGATACCCGCACCGGCGAATACATTACCAGGGCCTGAAAAATTATTTGCTGACACCCCGGGTTCTGATCAGATGAAAACTGACCAGAACCTTTTTTCTCAACTAACCAAGGAATATTTGACTATGCGCACTCCAGATGGCAAGGAATGTCAATATTTTTACGGGAATTATTACCGCGGTGCTTCCAAGGAGGAATGCCGCCTGCTGGAAGGAAGCCCTGATGAAGCACAATGGCAATCTTCGCTTTGCAGCACATGTCCCGTTCCCGGCATCCTGCTTGCCAATGCCTGCCCCACAATGGAATTGCGTGCTGAAATCGGTTCACGCTTTCTCCTCTTTGGGAAAGAAATGAAAATCAGCGCCTGGTGTACGAAAAGCAAGCAATCTGTCAAGGAACCGGAGATTGGCTGCGGTCAATGTCATCCCATACCGGAGATTTTTCTGGGCACAGATGAGGAATAATCTTCCTCTCACCCCAATATCACGGATATAAGATTTATCTTAATATCGCGTCACCAGCATTGTCCCGGCTGGTCTGCCTGCCAATAGATTGGTATAATTTTGGGTGGATTTATGAACTTTACTTATTACGATACCCTGGGAGGTATGTGTGAATTCACGAAAACAATCCTATGTAATCTATGCGCTGCTCTTTATTGCGGTCGTTGCGCTCCTCGTATACAGTTTTAATTCACAGGAGAACAGTGACACCGTATTGAGCATTAATGAACTTGCCGCCCAAATACAGGCGGGCAAGGTTGAAAAAATCGTTGAGGACGATGGTTTCCTCAAAATCACATTAGCTGATGGCTCTCTCAAGGAATCAACGAAAGAACCGGTTGCTACATTGGTTGAACAATTGGTACAGCTTGGTGTTACGCCACAGCAAATGAGCGCCGAGAATGTCAAGATCGAAATAAAGCCCCCAGCAGATGGGCAGGCGTTCTTTCCGCTGCTGGCTACATTCTTCCCATGTTGTTGCTGGGAGGCGCCTTCTTCTTTATCTTCCGTCAGGCACAAGGCAGCAATAACTCCGCCATGTCCTTTGGCAAATCCCGCGCGCGCATGTTCAGCGGCGACCAGCCCACTGTCACATTTCGAGGATGTTGCCGGGATTGAAGAATCAAAAGAAGAACTGCTTGAAATCGTTGAATTCCTGCAAGAACCGCAAAAATTCATTGCCCTGGGAGCCCGTATTCCCAAAGGCGTCCTGCTCGTTGGTCCTCCTGGTACAGGCAAGACCCTTCTCGCCAAAGCAGTTTCCGGAGAAGCAGGAGTACCCTTCTTCTCCATCTCGGGTTCCGAGTTTGTAGAAATGTTCGTCGGTGTCGGCGCCAGCCGCGTCCGTGACCTGTTTGAACAGGCAAAACGCCAATCCCCCTGTATCGTCTTCGTTGATGAAATCGATGCCGTTGGCCGCCATCGCGGCGCAGGACTGGGCGGCAGCCACGACGAGCGCGAACAAACCCTCAACCAGCTCCTTGTCGAAATGGACGGCTTTGGTACCGATACCAATGTGATCATTATGGCCGCCACCAATCGCCCCGACATCCTCGATCCCGCACTGCTGCGCCCTGGTCGATTTGACCGCCGTGTTGTTCTCGACCGCCCCGACATGGTTGGCCGTGAAGCCATCCTGAAAGTGCATGTGCGTGGCAAACCGCTTTCTCCGGATGTGGATTTGAATGTTCTTGCCCGCGGCACGCCCGGTTTTGTCGGCGCCGACATGGAAAACCTGGTCAACGAAGCTGCAATCCTGTCTGCCCGCCGGGACAAAAAGGTGATCGGCCAATCCGAATTTGAAGAATCCGTCGAGCGAGTGATCGCCGGACCAGAACGCAAGAGCCGGCTCATCAGCGGTGAAGAACGGGTGATCATTGCCTATCATGAAGCAGGTCATGCAGTTGTTATGCATACCCTGCCCGAGGCAGACCCAGTCCAGAAAATCACCATCATCGGCCGCGGTATGGCTGCTGGTTATACCCTCGCCTTGCCCATTGAGGACAGAGTCCTGCAATCCAAAAAGAAAATGGTTGCCGAAATGATCGGTTTGATGGGTGGACGTGCTGCCGAGCAGCTTGTCTTTGATGACTACACCTCCGGCGCATCCAATGACATCAGCGTGTAACCAAGATTGCCCGCAACATGGTCACGCGACTCGGCATGAGCGAGAAACTCGGCCCAATGATCTATGGACAAAAAGAGGAAATGGTTTTCCTCGGACGCGAAATCTCTGAACAGCGCGATTATTCCGAAAAGGTTGCTGAAAGCTATTGATGGTGAAGTAAACCGTCTGGTAAAAGAAGCCTATGATCAATCAATCGCGATCCTCACCCAGTACAGGGACAAACTGGATGCCATTGCAAATCGGCTGCTGGAAGTCGAAACCATCTCAAAAGAAGAATTCGAAGAGATATTCCCCGCCCCGGTGGAAAAGAAAAGCGGCACACCTATGCTGCTCTCCGCAACCGAATAACAACTCAACGACTAGAAATAATACCGGGACTGGCTAATAAACCAGTCCCGGTATTTTTTATTCTGCTTTGGATTCAGCAGAATATCACCATCGATTCCCCCTGTATTGCATTAACATCACAGAACAGAAGGTGTAGAGCAGCAACATTCTATCCGGCAGATTTCTGCCCCTTCAATATGCTCACGGACCAATTCTCTGCGCAGCAGCTTTCCCACCGTTGTCCGCGGGAAGGACTTCCGGAATGCGAACAATGACGGACATTTATAGGCTGCGATGCGCTCTTTACACCACGAACGCAACGCTTCACTGCTCCACCTGTTATCTGATTGCAGGATCACCCACGCCTTGACGACCTCCACCCGTTCTGCATCCGGCACGCCGGCTACACATACATCCTTAACTGCCGGGTGCTTCGCTAATACTTCTTCCACTTCGCGCGGCCACACCTGAAATCCGCCAATCTTGATCAGGTCTTTCTTCCGACCAACCAGATAAAAATATCCATCTTCATCCATTTTGGCAATATCGCCAGTAAATAACCAACCCTCTCGCAGTGCTCGCCCGGTTTCTTCTGGCTTGTTGTAGTAGCCCTGCATGATCTGTGGCCCGCTGATGATCAACTCCCCTGCTTCTCCCGGCGGCAGATCAACCAGTCCTGTCTCTACGTCCACAATCCGGCACACCACATCACAGATTGGCAGTCCAATCGAACCCACCCGATTTTCCCCCAACATTGGATTGCAATGCGTTGCCGTAGGCGCCTCCGATAACCCATAGCCCTCAATCAATTTGCCGCCCGTCAATTGTTCAAATGCTGCCTTCGTCGCCGCCATCAGTGGTGCAGAACCGGATATGCAGGCTTTGATCGAGTTCAATTGATATTTCCCTGCCAGCACATCAGGATGGTGGTTGATCGCGCGGTACAAATTCGGCACACCCGGGAACAGCGTCGCCTGATAACGGTCAATGCCCGTCAAGATTCCTGAAATATCACGCGCATTATCAATCAATACCATTGAAGCCCCCAATCCTACGGCCATCCCCATCCCGATCACCATCCCGTACACATGATACAACGGAATCGCCGCCAGCAAGACCTCTTTCCCTTCCTCCAGACCTACCAGCCAATTGCTGAATTGCAGAATATTTGCCACAAGATTTCGATGCAGCCCAACCGCAGCTTTGGGGGTACCCGTGGTACCCTCCGCTGAACTGGAAAATGGCCGGATCGTCGGGTGAAATACCTGTGTCCTCAGGAGATTTTCCCTCACATTGCTGTAATAAATCCAACAATCGCAAACCATTTTGTTCTTCATCCGCATTGACCCTGTGTTGCAAATCAGCTTCGGTTAATGCCGTGAACACAAATCTTACCGTTGGATTTTTCTGCTGAACAATATCCAGCACATTCCGGGATTCATCCAAAGCAACCACAACAGCAGCACCGGACACATCCAGGTGATATTGAATTTCATCTGCCTTGTACAACGGATTCATCGCCACTACCACACCGCCAGCTTTAAGAATGCCATAATACACCAACACAAACTGCGGGATATTTGGCAAGATCACCGCGATCCGTTCGCCTTTTTGTATCCCCATGCCCCTGCAAAACCGCTGCAAAACGATCGCTCAGTGTATCCATTGCCGCATAAGACAGCGCCTTGTCTTGATAAACTGTACAGTGCCGGTCTGGAAACTTTTGTGCTGCTTTTTGCAGAAAAGCATGCACAGTGGTTTCAGGATAAGTCAATGACAATGGCACATCTCGATCATACTGCTTCAGCCATGGTTTCTTCATCTGTTATTCTCCTCCATCCACTTCAGTCTGCGTCGGATAGATCCAGCCGGTATCACCAGGTACGTATTCAATTACCTGGTCAATCACGTCTGGTGCCCATATCAAACCAGCGAATATGGGGGTCATCCGATTTAAACCAGTTCGCTTGCCGCCGCACGAACATCCGCGTCAACTTCTTCATCCGCGCAATTGCCTCATCGAGACTCATCTCCCCCTGCAAATATGCCACCATCTCCCGATAACCAATCGCGGACATATTCGGCAAATCAGCAGAGTATCCCTTGTCCAGCAGCGCCTGCACTTCTTCCAAAAATCCCGCCACCAACATAGCTTCAATCCGCTCATCGATGCGGGCATACAGTTCAGCTCGAGGACGCCGCAACCCCACAAATTTCAGAACGTACGGGCTGGCTTTCCGACGACGCAGGGATGAGAATTTTTTTCCTGTCTGGAAGATCACTTCCAGCGCGCGCACTGTGCGTCGCAAATTATTTGCATCAATCTTTTCTGCCGCCTCAGGATCAATCAGTTTCAATTTTTCATATAGCGCCGCAGCGCCAATCTCCTCCGCCCACCCTCCAGCGCATTGCGCAGCAGTGGTACCGGTGCCTGCTCGGGAATATCCCATCCCTCCAGCACGGCGCGGAGATATTGCCCGGTGCCCCCCACCAATAACGGCAGCCTGCCCCGGCCGTGAATATCCAGGATCGCTCGCTGTGCCTCTTTCTGGAAAACCGCCAGGCTCCAGATTTCATCTGGAGCAGCCACATCAATCAAATGA
Source organism: uncultured Chloroflexia bacterium (assembly GCA_963753895.1). GTDB lineage: Bacteria > Chloroflexota > Anaerolineae > Anaerolineales > Anaerolineaceae > SMBSF63. The sequence continues at coordinate 228,165 of CAVWEE010000007.1, forward strand.
TGAGGAACCCGCACCAGTTCATCATCTGTCGCTTTGGCCGTACCGATATCCATACCACGATAGAACTGCCGGCTGTCAGTCGATACAATTTCCCCATTCAGCGCCTCCGCCAATTGCAGCGATAACTCTGTTTTGCCCACGGCCGTCGGACCAACAATCGCCACCACACGCGGCGGTTCGCAATTAGCTTGCATTTTCAAACCATGTAACCCGATATTCGTCATCTTTTCCCAATTCCACCGAAACTACATCCAGTTGCCAGGGCATTGTATATTCCGGGTGCTGCTGCATATAATTTTCAGCACAACTTACCATGTGCATCATTTTCGTTTCAGTAATCGCTGTTTCAGGATAGCCAAATGACCGGTTGGTACGGGTCTTGACCTCAACAAAAACCAGTGATTTTCCCTTCATCACGACCAGATCGATCTCGCCATAAGCGGTGCGCACATTACGCTCCAGCACAACACATCCTCGCTGCGCCAAATACGCGGCGGCGATGTTTTCTCCTTTTCGACCAATCGCCTGACGATCGCTCATCCTTCCAACCCAATTCTTTAGAATATGATGATAATAATTATTTTGTCATTATTCCATGCTACACTTTACCTGTAACAGGAGGAAACTATGGGAAAGTATACCAACTTCTTAAAAGAATCTGACCTTTTTTACAACCTTTCACCCGTTCAATTCGAATTAATAGAAAGTATTTGTCAGGAATTGGCATTTAAAAAAGGTGAATTTGTTTTTGACGAAAACTCAAAGGAGAATGACCTTTACCTCATTCTGCAGGGCAAGGTTGAAATTGTCGTCACCCTCAGTATGGTTTCTACCACCCTGATCCCGGATGATTCCCCTCGTGTGATTGCAATTCTTGCAGCGGGGCCAGTCTTTCGGTGAGATGGCCCTGGTGGACGGCGGTGTACGCTCAGCCAGCGTCCGCGCAGCAGACCGGGCAACCCGCGTTTTGCTGCTGCCGCGCAAAAAATTAATGATGCTCTGCGAAACATACCCTGAACTGGGGTATCGCGTAATGTTTAATCTGGCCGCAGACCTGGCGCAAAAAATCCGCAACACTGATCTGAAATTACGGGATGCCTTGCTCAGTTCATCACATAGCAGGTAGAATATAAAGTAATCCACATCCCGAAAAACCGTAACACCTTTGTGGAGATTGATACACTATACACCACAAGGAGTGTTGATGCCTACAGCAGAAATTGTTGCCATTGGGACGGAGCTTCTCCTCGGTGAAAGCCAGGATACCAATACCCGTTTCATCGCCCGCCAGCTGCGGGACATTGGGGTTGATCTGTACCGCACGACCATCGTAGGCGACAATATCGGCCGTATCGAACAAATCATCCGCGAAGCACTGAAAAGAACAAACATCATCATCACCACTGGCGGCCTAGGACCGACGGTTGATGACCCCACCCGGCAAGCGGTAGCCGCTGCTTTTGATGCCGAACTCGAATTCCGCCCGGACCAGTGGGAAAAAATTGAAGCCCATTTCCAGCGCATGAACTGGACACCCTCCGAAAACAACAAGAGACAGGCATTCATTCCATCTGGCGCTACCCCGATTGACAATCCTGTTGGTACTGCACCTGCTTTTGCCTGCATTTCAGATGAACAGGTTTTGATCAGCCTGCCCGGCGTGCCCCGGGAAATGGAATTACTCATCAGAACGTATGTCATCCCTTTCCTCAAATTTCATTTTAACCTGCAAGGCACCATTAAAGCGCGTGTCCTGCATACTTCCGGTATCGGTGAATCCCGGGTAGATGCCCTCGTTGGCGAACTGGAAAAATGTGCAAATCCCACCGTTGGTCTCCTCGCCCATCCAGGGAATACAGACATACGCATCACGGCAAAATCGGATTCCCTGGAAGAAGCAGACCGGATGATCGCTGAAATGGAAGTTAAGGTCCGTGAGCTTCTCGGCGAGCACATCTTTGGCGCTGACGATGACACGCTGGAAGGCATCATCAAGCAGATGCTGGATGACCAACAGCTTTCCCTGGTTAGTGTTGAAGCCGGTCTGGGAAACCAGCTCGCCTCCCGGCTGCAAGCCGTTGGCGTTCCCCAGGAATACACCCAAACCGCCGAACCTGAAGAAATCCATGATACACTCAAAAACTTACGCGAAGAGCGAAGCGCCGAGTGTGGTATTGGGGCTGTCGTTCAGCCATTGGAACATGGGACTCTCTTAACCATCACCTTGCTCACCCCAGAGCAGGAAGTGAACAAAACCAGGAAATTCCTTGGGCAGTCTTCCTTGGCTTCAAAATGGGCTGTTAACACCGTCCTGGATGTGCTGCGCAGACAATTGCTGCACCGAAATTAAGAAACACCAATTATCAATACGAAGAAGGAGTTGAATCAATGAAACAAACCGCAGATACCTTATTCGTCAATGCTATCGTAGTAACGATGGATGAACAGCTCAATCAATACGAACCCGGGGCCGTGGCAGTAAAAAACACAAAAATCGTTGCGATTGGCCCACAGGAAAAGATCACCGCGGAATGGGATGCCGCTGAAACCATAGACTGTGAACAGCGCGTCCTCCTTCCTGGTCTGATCAATGCACACACCCACGTCCCAATGACCCTCCTGCGCGGTCTGGCGGACGATCTGCGCCTTGACGTATGGCTGATGGGGTATTGCATGCCTGTTGAGCGTGAATTCGTCTCACCGGATTTTGTCCGCCTCGGCACCCAACTGGGGTGTGCGGAAATGATCCGCAGTGGGGTAACCACGTACGCCGATATGTATTATTTTGAAGATGACATCGCGGCTACCACCGCCGATATCGGCATGCGCGCCTTGCTTGGCGAATCAATTCTAATGTTCCCCAGCCCGGATTCTGGCTCACCATTCGATGCGCTGGAATACACCCGAAAATTCATTGAGCACTGGAAAGATCACCCCCTCATCACACCTGTGGTTGCACCCCACGCCGCCTACACCAATACAGACGAAACCCTTCAACTGGCTGCTGAACTGGCACTCGAGTATGATGTCCCTATGCATACCCACATTGCCGAAACAGCCATTGAAGTAGAGAACATGCGCCGTGATAAAGAAATGCCGGTTGTCCCGTACGTCAAGAAGCAGAACCTGCTCAAGCCAAAATCTATTGCCGCTCACTGTGTTCATATTGATGAAGGCGAAATGTATACCCTGCTGCATTCAAACACTGGTGTTGCGCACAATCCCAGCTCAAACCTGAAACTTGCCTCCGGCATGGCCCCCATCAGAAAAATGCTGGAAGTCGGCCTCAACGTTGGTATTGGTACCGATGGCACAGCTTCAAACAACGATCTCGATATGTTTGAGGAAATGCGCCTGGCCGCCTTCGTTGGCAAAGTCAGCACCAATGACCCCACATCTCTGCCTGCTCACACCATTCTGCTAATGGCTACACGAATGGGAGCCGAAACCCTTCATATTGCTGACAAAACTGGCTCACTGGAAACTGGCAAACAGGCTGACATGATCCTGATAGACATCAACCGTGTCCACAATGCCCCCCGCTTCCGCCGGGATGCCAATGGCATTTATGCCCAGATTGTCTACGCAGGGAAATCCTCCGATGTTACCGATGTGATGGTAGATGGCAAATGGCTCATGCGCGATCAACATCTTCTGACTATTGATGAAAATGCGATTCTCGCCGAAGCCAATATATACGCAGAGAAGGTTGATGCCTTCCTGGCAGAGCGCGAGCAATCTGTCCTTGCGAAATTGATCGCCATCGGCGGCGCTGCTGAAGAAGAAAGTTACGAAGTACAGGCCAAGGTAGCTGTAGATGACATCCAGCCCATCCTGGAGGCGTTGCATAAGGACGGCATCACAATTTCGTACAAGCGCCATTACAAGGAATACGACAATTACATGATGTTCGATGACCCCAAACAAGGTCTCATCCGTTTCCGGGAAGACCATTTCGTCAACGAAGCCGGCGACGTCACCCACGTCCGTTCCCGCCTGACTCACATCGGACAAACGAGAGAACGCGCCTTCCCCAAGAAAGTGATCCTCAACCGTAGCCGCTACCTCGCTCCTGCAAATCAGAGCCTGCGCTTTTACCGCGAATACTTCACCCCAACCGGTGAAAAAGAGGTCAACAAAGTGCGCCTGCGCTATCTGATTACCTTTGAAAACGAAGAGTTCTACATCAATCTGGACACAGTGCTCAAACCTTCGCTTGGCAACTTCCTTGAGGTGAAAACCCGCACATGGAGTGAACGCGACGCCGAAGAAAAGGCAAAGCTGGTCTCCAAACTGGTGACTTTCCTTGGTGCTGCACCTGAAAAAACCCAGGTTGAAGATTACGTAGCAATGCTATAATACAAATACAGGACAATATGTCAGGATTGGTTTTCATAGTACTGAAAACCAATCCCTGTATTTACATCAATCAGGGACGGCTATCATGATAAATAATGCTCCTGCCTCACAAAATGTTTTGAAGGTCTTATTTGCTGCCTCAGAAGCAGATCCACTGGTCAAAGTAGGCGGTCTCGGAGATGTAGCGGGCTCCCTGCCAAACGCTTTGAAGAACCTGTCCACAAAACACCTCGAGAGAATTGATATCCGCGTCGTCATTCCCTTTCACAGCGTGCTGAAAGAAAAATTCCCCTCTCTTGTAAAGACAGCCAGTTTCACGGTTCAACACAAAGACGGCCCCATCCCCGCCGAAGCCTACCAACTGCAAATCAATGGGCTGGTCTATTACCTGATTGATGGCGCTCCTATCAGAAACTCAAAAGGAGTTTATGGGACCGACCATGAACTGGACGGCCAGAAATATACATTTTTCTCTTTAGCCCTGCTGGAAATGGCACGCGAGATCAATTGGATTCCCGACATTTTGCACGCCAACGATTGGCATGCAGCGACAGCAATCTATGCCATGCACACTTCCAGGCATTTCACATCCGTCTTCTTCCAAACCAAATCTGTCCTTTCCATTCACAACTTGCCATTCATGGGTTCAGAAGCTGAACAGGCGCTGACGGATTATAGATTAACAAAATGCAAAACTTCCGCCATACCCGATTGGGGTTGCAAGCAGCCCTTGCCTCTTGGTATTTTCACTGCCAATCATATCGTTACAGTTTCCCCAACCTATGCGCTGGAAATCATGACCCCTGAATTTGGCTGCGGGATTGAAGATTTCATCAAACTCAAAAGAAACCAAGTGTCCGGCATCCTTAATGGTCTGGATACCGAAAGCTGGGATCCGGTATCAGATCAGAGCATTCCTGCTCAATATACGTGGAAAACCTTGGATATAAGGCCGACCAACAAACAGGAACTGCTCAGCAGAATTTAATCTCAAGCCTGACCTGGACAGCCCATTGATCATTATCATCAGCCGTCTTTTCCACCAAAAAGGCATTGACCTCGCGCTTTCAGCGCTGCGAAAGGTAGCAGACCGCCCCTGGCAGGCGATCATCCTCGGCACCGGAGAACCAAAATTGGAAAAAGCCTGTCAAAAACTGGAAGAAGATTACCCCGATCGTGTCCGCGCTGCCATCCGTTTCGACCTGGCCTCTCGAGAAGAATGTACGCTGGCGCCGACATGATCCTCATGCCATCCCGCTACGAACCCTGCGGTCTCTCCCAGATGATTGCCATGCGTTACGGCTGTATTCCCGTTGCCCGGGCTACTGGCGGATTAAAAGACACCATCATCGATGATCCTGAACAATTGGAACTCAACACCGGTTTCCTGTTTGAAAAAGCGGATGCCCGCCAATTCACGAGCGCATTGAATCGCGCACTAGGTGCATACGAGGAGAAAACTCTTTGGCATACCATGCAGATCAACGGTATGAACCAGGATTTTTCCTGGGCACGTTCTGCCCTGCAATATGCAGGGATCTATCAAAATCTGAGAAAGGATAGTCCTTGAAAACTCGTGCCATTATTCTCGCTGGCGGTGAAGGCACACGCCTTGGGGTGCTGACCGCAAAACGCACAAAACCAGCTGTTCCATTCGCCGGAAAATATCGCATCATCGACTTTACCCTCTCCAATTGTGTCAATTCAAATTTATTCGATGTGATGATCATCGCGCAATACCGCCCTCACTCCCTCATTGAGCATCTCGGTTCTGGTGCGCCATGGGACCTGAATCGCGATTTCACCGGCGGCATTCGCATTTATACCCCTTACAAATCCCGGAACGCAGGCTGGTTTACTGGCACAGCCGACGCTGTGCAGCAGAATTTCCGCTTCATCAAACAATCTGATCCCGACTTGATCCTGATCCTCTCCGGTGACCACATTTACAGCATGGATTACTCCGCCTTGATCCGCTATCATTTGAAAAATCAGGCAGACCTCACCATGGCAACCATTAAAGTGCCCATTGAACGAAGCGTCCCGATTTGGTATCGTGGGGGTCGACGAAGACCATCGGGTGACTTCCTTTGTTGAAAAACCTGCCAATCCCCCATCCAATAATGCCAATATGGGTGTATACCTGTTTAACCGGGACACCTGGATGAAGCCCTATGGAGAGATCACCTGCGGCAAAGATTCTGTCCCACGATTTCGGCAAGGATGCCCTGCCGGAGCTGGTTCGAAATGGAGCCAGGGTTTTTGCATATCCATATGAAGGGTATTGGGTAGATGTCGGGACGGTCAACACCTACTGGGAAGCCCACATGGACCTCCTCAAAACACCCCCATCAATCAATCTCAACAACCGCTCGTGGATCACCCACACCCGCACTGAAGAACGTCCGCCCGTCATGTTGCATAAAGACTCGGATGTGGTTGACAGCATGATCTGCGACGGCTGCACCATTAAATCAGGCGCGCAAGTGATCAACAGCATTCTCTCCCCCGGCGTATATGTGCATGCCGGCGCCGTCATCCGGGAATCGATCATTTTCACCGACTGTGTCATCGAAAAGAATGTTCACATTGAACGCGCCATCCTCGATAAACGCGTACGCGTACAGGAAAATGTTCACATGGGCGCGATCGAACCACATAATATTCAAATTGCTATGATCGGAAAAAATACGATTGTTCCCGCCAATCTTGTCATTGAAGCAGGCGGCGTACTCGGCCCCGACTTGATTGCATCTGATTATCCAAATCAAATTATAAAATCAGACGAAATACTTACCACACGGAGACAGGCATATGAAGTTTGAAAGATCCTCAGGAATACTCCTCCACCCAACCAGCCTCCCTGGCCCCGATGGCATTGGCGATCTCGGCCCGGAAGCATATCGCTGGGTGCATTTTCTCCAGGAAACTGGCTGCAAACTGTGGCAGATCCTTCCCCTGGGGCCTACTGGTTTTGGCGATTCTCCTTATCAGTGTTTCTCTGCTTTTGCAGGCAATCCATACCTTGTCAGCCCCACTCTCCTTTTGGAAGAAGGTCTGCTCACTCCGCAAGAACTGTCTGATCGTCCTCAATTCTCGCCGGGGCAGGTTGACTTTGGCAATGTCATTCCCTGGAAATTGACCCTGCTGGACCGCGCCTTTGCCCGCTATGAGCAAAGCAAAAGCAAGGTACTGGCCACCGAGTTGGAAAGCTTTGCCGCTGGACAATCCTTTTGGCTGAACGATTTTGCCCTGTTCATGGCGATAAAAGAATCCCTGGACGGCGTATCCTGGAGTGAATGGCCGGCCCCATTACGCCGTCGCGAACCCAACGCCCTTCAGGAATTTGCTGAAAAACACATCGGCGCTGTTCAGCGCCACATCTTCCGCCAGTTCCTCTTCTTCCGCCAGTGGTCCGCACTGCGTGATTATGCAAATAATGCCGGTGTGCGCATCATCGGCGATATCCCTATCTTCGTCGCCTATGATAGCGCAGATGCCTGGTCACATCCCGAGTTATTCCACCTCGACAAAGACGGTCTGCCCAAAGTAGTAGCCGGCGTACCCCCGGACTATTTCTCCCCCACCGGTCAATTGTGGGGCAACCCGCTTTATAACTGGAAAGCCCACAAAACCGATGGGTATGCCTGGTGGATCGAACAATTCAAAGCCTCTTTGCAGCTCGTGGACATCATCCGCCTGGATCACTTCCGCGGCTTCGCGGGTTACTGGGAAGTGCCCTACGGAAATCCGACTGCTGAAATTGGCAAATGGGTGAAAGGCCCCGGCCATTCCTTCATCAAAGCCCTGCAAGAAGCCCTGGACGGTCTGCCAATTATCGCAGAAGACCTGGGAGAAATTACCCCTGACGTGATCAAATTGCGTGAAGATTTTGATCTTCCGGGTATGCGCATCCTGCAATTTGCCTTTGGCAGTGATGCCAGCGACCCCTTCCTGCCGCACAACTACATCGAGAATTGTGTTGCCTACACCGGCACTCACGACAACGACACCGTTGCAGGATATTATCAGACCGCCCCCGAGCATGAGAAGGATTTCATGCGCCGTTATTTCGCCCGTTCTGGCGAAGACATTGCCCGGGACATGGTACGCAGCATCTGGGGATCCGTTGCTGTCATGTCTATTGCCCCCATGCAGGACTTTCTGCGTCTCGGCAACCGAGCCAGAATGAATTTTCCCGGCAAAGCATCAGGGAACTGGGGCTGGCGCATGCCCGCTGACGCACTCAATCCCGGACTGCAGCAGGAGATCAAGAACCTCAATACCGTCTACGGACGATAGAACTCACCATTTTGATATTCAATAACATCCCCGCCAGGCAAGGTTTTGCCTGGCGGGGATGTTATCTATAGCTACTTTCTAATGTTTCCTTCAATCAGAAATTGGGAATACTTCGTTATACAACAATATCTGCTATGGTTCGATACCCATAGAAATGCGGGATTCCTGAGATAAACCGCTCACTCAAATCCTCGCTATCTAATTGCAATTCACCATCTTCAATCAATACTTCTTCGCGCAATTCCTGCGCCCAATTAATAATTTCATCAATGGTTGGAACATCTATGGTCAGGCGATCTGCTGCCCACTTGGCAATACACAACCCATAGTGAATATCGTCTGTGAAAAATCGGTGATTCGTATTGATGTTCCATGTTCCTTCTTTTGTTTTCACGGTTGGTGGTTTGATCGCACCTAAAGTTCTGGATAATTGAAAGGATTCTACAATATTGTAGTCTTCGGTTTCATTGGTCGTTTGATTCAGCGTCAGATAATCCAGCATGTATGTAAATTTCTTTTCAGGATACTTTTTCCTGATGCGCTCACGGATTTTCGAATAGTCAGCATCCAATTTCCTGAGAATGTCCGCAGAGAATTGATCAAAATCTCTATAGAAATATGGAATATCCTCAACATTGTCCCACTCACCACCGTGCTTTACAAATAAACCATAGCATCGTGAAGGATGAATGATTTGGTTATCCACTGAAAATGTCAAGGATAAAAAATTATCTGCTTGCCGAACTTCACTTTTTCCGAACCACCCTACACAAACTTTTTCGAGGAATATCCGGTTCAACTCATCAAATTCCTCTTTTGGTTCTACTGCCGCAATGTTTATCGGTTTTATGCCATAGGTAATCCCCACTTTGCCGTATTCCTGAACTCTACAAATCCATGGAATTAAGCCGAAACAAAAAGTAACAATATTTTCCAGTCCAAATGCATCCTTGACTTCATCAACCATCCAATTGAAACCTGCCTGCCCATACACCGTACCTACATATACTTTTTTCCCGGAGTTTAGATAGGGAGCTATCCGATGAAGCACACTTCGATATTGGCTTACCGGCATACACAATATGATTACATCTGCTTCGCTAACGACATCTTTTGGATCTGAACTGATTTTGGACAATTGACCTTGAAACTTTTTTATTACTTCTCCATCTTCAGACTGATACTGCACTTCGACTTGCTTTGACCAGCGGGCTGGATTTCTTGTCAACAGATTTACATCATATTTTGCTGCAGAAAGCAGGGGAATCAATGTATGCGCGCTGGATCCTCCGCCAACAATTGTTACCGTTAAGTTTCCCGACTCCATTTAGTACACCTTTCACAAACAAACATTTTTTGGTCCCGTTTTACCACCCTGAATTTGGTTCGCCAATATCATGGTTGACGAAATCAAGCACACACATTTCACTGATATCATATCCAATATCAGTTTTGAATAACACCTCTCGAAAATATTGCCGCAATATTCTTAACGCAAATTGAGAAATGGTAAAACATATCGATCAGGCTGCACGGTAATTGAGAATATCTCTAAATGATTTGATCCCAACCCTCAGCAACATCAAGTAGCGTTTTCCGCCTTTGTTACCACATAGATGCCTGCAAGGATCACTACTGCACCAATTACCTCAACCAACCCAGGAATCTCCCCCAAAAACACCAGCGCCAGCAAAGACGCGCCAACCGGTTCACTTAACAATACCACAGATACATACGCCGCCGAAGCATATTTCAATGCCCAATTCGCCATGGAATGTCCTAACAACTGAGGAATGAGCGCAATCGCCGCCAGCCAGAGATATGTGATCCGCGAGTAACCCGTCACTGGCTGCCGGGTCACGAGCACAATCCCCGCCATGATGACCGCAGCCCCCCCGTATAATAAAAATGTATAAGGCATTAACGACAAAGACGTGCGCAGTTTGCGTCCCACCAGTAAAAACACGGTTGCAGACCAAGCCCCTAACATCGCCAGGAAATTTCCCAGAAGGGGTTGTGAGCCAACTGCCGCCTGAAATCCAAGCCACTCCACCTGTCCATTAGCAAACTGTATCGCCCCGCTGATTGCCACCAGCACCGTCCCCAGCAAAGCCAGGCTCAGGCCGGTCTTCGTCCCCCGAGAGATGGCTTCCTTCAACAATACAGGCGACAGGATCGCCACCCATAACGGAGAGGTATTCACAAACACCACAGAACTCAAAACAGATGTGTAACGCAGGGAAGATATCCACGTTACAAAATGCATTGCCAGACCAAAACTGCCCAGCAATAGCAGCAGCCACTGCCTGCGGTCCATACTGGCAATTTCTTCCCGCTGCCGCAGGGCAAAGGGCATCAATATCACCGATGAGATCCCCAACCGGTACAATGCGATCACCATCGGCGACACTTCGGCCTGCATCAACCGGATGAAAAGCGAGCCCGTTGAAATCGCCATTACCGCGGCAATCATACCAATTTCCGGTGGAATGAATTGACCGTGAGTGTTGTTCGGGATTTATTGTCATGCTTCCTACCGTATTATCAGGGGTTTCATTGGAAAAATAATCACCCCCGGCTTTTCACCGGGGGCGAGGGTATTCAATCCGGCTCAATTATGCAACCGAGATCGCTTTTTCACTTTCCCACAGGCCATGAATATTGCAATGAGAAACAGCGTGGAACATACCGCCGGTCTTCAACTTGACCGCAACGGTCAGCTTGGGTTCAGTGTTCACCGGACCCTCATTGGCGCCTTTGGCGGATTCACCGTGGCTGGTGAATTCAAATCGTCCAACATGGAAAGCAAATTTATCGCCTTCCGGGTGGAAATAAAGATCAATCCAGGAAATATGATGTTCTGTGGTGTTCGGGTGGGGAATTTCCTTCCCAACACTGACTTCAACGACGAATTCTTCACCAGCAGCGACAGCTTCCGGGCATGCGATATCAGGCGCGTGTTTTTCCTTTTTCCAATCAGCAGCTTGAATCAATTCACCAATCATTTTATCCAACTCCTTTTATTTTCTGAATGTTACTTGCCAATAACAATAAATGGTACTACTCATATCATAGCGCAAATTTCAAGCAGATACCAGTGATTTAAGGTCAAATCCATCATCAAGAAGTCGCTCTGTATGGCCTGAAACATCCGTCTCAGCCTCAATCAGACGTTTGAGTGCCAGACCCTTCTTTGGATCCCCCAGGATGATTGCCCCGCGAATACACCCGTCCTGAATGGCAATCCGTTCATAGCGACCGGCATCAATATCCACAACGCGTTGCACAACGACATCCTCGCCTTCCAGCGTTGCGTCCCCATAGGCATTAAATTCCATCCCGACAATCTTCAACCGTGTGGACGGAATTGTACCCGTATAGAGTTTGCTTCGGGCACTCACAGCATTTGCGCCTGCGATCTTGCCTTGCTCGGTGGCAGCAGGAATAATCCCATACACAATGCCGTTGTATTCCGCAGCATCACCAGCAGCATAAATGCCATCCGACGCAGTCATCAGGTAGTCATCAACCTGGACGCCGCGTCCGGCGGGCAGTCCGCTGGACTTCCATGGCTCAATATTGGAACGAATCCCGGTCGAAAAAATCACCATTCCTGTCTCAATCGACCTGCCATCCGCAAGTTGTACGGTAAGCCCATCCGGCGCGGCAGTGATCCTGTCCGTCTTGGCATTCAGGTAGATTTCCAGTCCCTGTTTCTCAAGATAAACCTGCAAAACATCCGCTCCGGGTTCATCAAGCTGCCTTGGCAGCAAACGCGGCATAAACTCCACCACGCTGACTGTCAGGCCGCGGTCCACCAGGGCTTTTGCGGTTTCCAATCCCAGCAAACCGCCGCCAATCAGCACTGCTGATTTCACCGTATCTGCACAAGCTACAATCGCTTTAGCATCATCAAGCGTACGCAAGGCAAACACTCCGTCCACAGCTGCGCCTTCTACAGGCGGAACAAATGAACGTCCGCCGCTGGCGATCACCAACCGGTCAAAAGCCACCTTCTGCCCATCTTTCAGGGAAAGGGACTTGCCATCCGCATCCATATCAACCACTGTGCAATTCAAATGCAAGTGGATTCCCTGCTCTGCATACCAGGTCTCCGGTCGATAAAACGTCTCTTCCGGCGAGATCCTCCCCGCAATGAATTCCCATAACTTTGGACGGTAATAATAGGGATACGGCTCTGAAGAGAACAGATCAATCTGCCCCTCAGGATCCAGCTTTCGGATCTCTTTAGCCGCTGTTACCCCGGCGACGCCGCCGCCTGCAATCACATAGCGCATGATCTACAACTCTTCAAAACTGTCTTTTGACGCGCCGCAATCCGGGCACACCCAGTCATCCGGCAAATCTGCAAATGCCGTTCCTGGAGCAATACCATTGTCCTCGTCGCCAATTTCCGGGTCATAAACATACCCACAATCAATACATTCCCATTTACTCATAAATTCCTCCTGTCAATAAAATAGTTGCACGATCATTCGCCTGACTACGGGCAGGCATTTTCCAAATGTTCTTCATATGAAACTGAAAAATTATGATACCCCGATTCATCACAGCGTGCCCGAAAGAAATAATAACCCGATGACGCTGGATCAGCCACTGCCTGCAACGCCCCCAAAGAGGGATTACAAATCGCTCCAGGGGGAAGTCCACCATTCACATAGGTATTATAGGGCGAATTCACTTGCAAGTCTGCCCCAAAAAGCGGGTTTTTCCACCAGGTTTGCTGTTCCGCAACATAGCCAATTGCATACTGCGCCGTCGGATCACTCTCCAGAGGCATCCCCACCGCCAGCCTGTTCAGAAACACAGAAGCAATCAACGCCTGCTCCTCAGGAATGACCGCCTCCCGCTCAACGATTGACGCCAGAGTCACCGCGTCCTGTACACTCAAACCTTGCGCAGCGAACCCTGCGCGCATCTCTGTGTTGACCTGCTGGTCAAAGGCCCCCAACAACACCGCAAGCAAGCCCGCCGCATCCGCGTCCCGGTCGATCTCATAAGAACCCGGCAGGAAGTATCCCTCAACAGATGCTGCTCCCGACCAGGTATGTCCCCTTTGGGTCGCCGGCAAGTTGGCTGTCTGTAGAAATTCCTGCGGCGTGATCGCCAAACCGGAAGTTGGGAGTGCCGCGGCGATCTCTTCCATCCGCCACCCGGGCCATACCCCAAAGGTGATCGTGGCGGGCGTGGAATCCTGAAATAACTGTGCAATTTGGACAGCATTTGAGCCCGCAGGGATGCTGTATTGCCCGGCCTGTAACGTGGTATCCAGCCCGGAATAGATCAAATACGTCTGCATGGCTTTCGCATTGCGGATGACACCATCACTCTCCAGGCGGCTGACGATAGAAGGAATAGCTTCCCCGATGCCGATCTCAAATATCACCTCATTCGTCTGCGAATAAGAACCCGGGTTGAGCAAATCATCCTCATAGCGGAACAAATCAAACGCATATCGTAATCGCTGCGGTGTATCGATACCTGTGGATGGACCAAATTTGTCTTCCACCTGGCCGAGCAGAGACAATCCGAAATAAAAAGCCAGGCCAAGGAAAGCACACAACAAAGCCAGAATTAAAATCACCATCATCCGCGTTGCACTGGATCGTTTATCCGTCATCATCCTCCTCAGAATATCCCTTCCGGCACACTCATTCGTTCTGATCCAGGTAGGTTTGCAGCAAAAAAGTCGCTGCCAGGTCATCCAGATGCCCGCTGCGTTTCTTTCGTTTGGCGCCCATCGCCCGCCGTGCCGCAATGGCAGCCTGGGTGCTGCCGCTCTCATCCCACAACACAACCGGTATATCTGTGCAGGCGCGGATCGCCTCCGCCAACCGCAAAGATTTTCGCCCCTGCGGACCTACCTCGCCATCTGCATCCAACGCCTGACCTACTACGATCAACACGGCTTCCTGCTCCACAGCTAATTGAGCAATCCGCGCAGCATCAGCGGCCCGGGCTACGTGTTTGATCACTGTCAGCGGGCTGGCAATCGTGGCGGACAGATCACTCGCAGCAATCCCCAGCCGCTTCTCCCCAGGGTCAACCCCGATCACACGCTTGCTCACTGTACCTCCAATTGAATCCGCAAGGGTAAATATGGCAGCCACGGCCACCAATTCGGCTGGATCTGCACTTCCGGCGCAGCATCCAGTTCATAGTCATTTTCCAGGATGGCAGCAACTTCATCCGGCCTGGCCCCCAACAAAGAACGGATCACGTCTTCGCGCTGCCAATTCTCATGCACCATACGCGCTGCCAGCACCTGCCATTCGCTGATCTCGGCGCCGCTGTTGGACTGATAAACTTCCACGATCTGCATCGTTCCCTCAACCGGCTCATATCCCGACTGCAAACCGGCATCCATTGCCAGAGCAGCAACACGTTTCAGGTCTGCCTGCTCAATATATTGAGCCCCATATTCGACCTGCATCTTCAAGGTCAGCACATCTCCAGGTTCACCCGGATCAGGTTGCTGCTGCACAAGAATAGTTTCGCGCACCTGCAAGGTATCCGTCATAAGGATACCCGAATCGCCAAGCATTCGCTCAATATCCTGTCTGGCACTTTCCTGCAAGGGAAAGCAGCAAACGATCCGTAACCCGCCGCTGGTCCTGCTCCGTCGGCGTTGGCACATTTCGATCTTCGCCGCCAGTGGTTGCCGCCGGATTCGAGACTCGCAGCGCCAACCCGGAGACACCTTCCATTGCCAGAATGGTTTCCTCGTCCACATTCCCACTTTCCCCCGGAATGACAGCCTGGATCGCTATTGTTTGTGTATTTTCATCCCCTGTTTCTATCGTCACTTTTTTCATCGTTTGAAAACGAACTGGCGGTTCGCTGGTCGTCAGGACAATCGTTCCTGCTGCCACCACCACAGGTTCGTCAGTCAAATTCGTTAGCTCTACTTCCCCTTCAGCGTATGTATCCGACAAGCTCAAAACCCCACTGGAAAGAATCTGATCCTGCCCTTCAACGATCACTGTCGTACTGCTGACCGGGATGACGCCAGCCAGTGTCGGTGTCGTTACATCCGGGTTAGACTGCACGGTCATTTCTAAGGTCTGTACTTCCTCTGCAGGCTGCACCGTTACCACTGCCCCCGGCAACAGGAACAAGCCCAAAGCCAGTACTGCGACAACACCCGTGATGAACGACCCAATCCGCACTGCGACCTTTGGATCAGGCTGGTTATCATTCTTGTTCTTCCAGGCAGTTAATTCCTGCAATGTCCATTTTCGGGACGGTCTGTCAACAACACCCAGATCCCGTCGGGAAGTTTTCCAAACATTGCGCTGTGCCTGAGAAACCGAATCAAAAGCAGGGATCCCCATTTCTCTGGCATACAGGATCACATCTTCATCAAAGGTAACGAAAGCCAGTTGCGCCCCCAATTTTTGGCTCTGCCGCTTCAGCAGGGATAAATCTAGCTCACGATTCAACACCCTCCCGCGGCGCGGCCAAACCACCAGAATGCGCGGCGCTTTACTCCACAGCATTTTGTCACGGGCTGAAACAACGTCATCATCTCTTTCCAACTGCACAACATGCGTTTTCATAACTACCTGAGATTATACATTACAACCCCTTTTTGGGCTTCGATTCGATACCCTCAGGCAACACAGATTTTGCATTCCGACAGTTTTTCTTTTTCACAAACACAAATACTGTTCTCACCTGTCCTGCAGTTCCACAACTTGATTTTCCACTGCCCTTTTTCCATTCTGGATTATAATAAATCAACGTACTTTTATCCGATTAAGGAGAGATAACAATGCGAAAATCATTGACTTTCATTATCCTTTTGCCCCTGTTATTGAGCGCGTGCAATTTACCAGGTATGGAACAGGCACCCGCTGGCGATTCAATCGCTACAAAAGTCTCTGCTTCATTGACCGCAGAGATTGTCACCGCAATAGATCCGGTTGCCACATCGGTAGCCTCAACGCTTGTCGCCAAAACCAGCGAAGCTGGTACATCTGATCCTTCTGCTGATCGCCCGGTAGAAGTTCAGCCCACATCTGAGGAACAAGCTCCCACAGAAACCGTTGCCCCCAACCGAAACAGTAACACCCACCCCCACCATAACCCCAACCCTCGAACTGGGTAACCCAACCCTTCGTAATCCGATGGACAGCAATGTCCCCTTTGGTTTACAGAGCCCCTATGAGGATGCAAATTCATATTTTGCAGTTGCAAATGGCGTTATGGTGATGAAAAGCTTTAACACGGCCGGGTACCGCGGCTGGCGCCTTACCTCACAAATACCAGCCAATGCCTACTTGCAAGGGATATTCAACGTCAAATCTTGCTCAGGCGGGGATCAGTATGGCCTCGTCCTGCGCGCCCCGGATTATAGTGACGGTTATGGCTATTACCTGGGGATCACCTGTGACAGCCAGTACCGCCTCACCCGATGGGATAGTGGCGGTGTTAATACCATTGCCAGTGGAAATGACGCCGCAATTCTTGGCGGTGCAGGCCAGACCAACCGTCTCGCCATCCGCGCAGAGGGTACCACTTTCAAAATCTATGTCAATGATAAAATGATCAAGGAAGTAAGTGATTCCGCCATCAATAGCAGCGGCCACTACGGCGTATTTGTTGCCGGCACATCTGGTGGTCTGGTCGTTGATATGGACGAAATCGCTTACTGGAAGCTCCCGTAAATCAAAAACCACTGTAGAAAGAGTATTTCATGGACTTTAACCAACTTACCCCCCGTCAACAGGCCGTATCCATCGCCCGGCAGCGCCTGGCGCAACAGCCTGTCTACATCGACACCGAAACCACTGGACTGGACAAAACGGCAGAAATCGTCGAAATTGCGATCATCGATCATGACGGCAGCATCCTTTTTGATGAATTGGTCAAACCTGTCCGCCCTATCCCGGCCGGTGCAGCAGCCGTTCACCACATCACCAATGAGATGGTCGCCAGCGCAAAATCCTGGGCAGTCCACTGGCCCACCATCCGCAGTATTCTTTTTGGACGCGTGATCGGCTTCTACAACGAAGAATTTGACATGCGCATGATCCGCCAGACGCATCAAAACGTCGGTCTGCCGTGGAAAGAGAATTTCCAGACATTCTGCATCATGAAGATGTATGCGCAATTTGCCGGTCAAATCGACCCGCGTCGGCGCACATACAAATATCACAAGCTGGAGAACGCTGGCCGCGCTTGCGGGATCCCCCTGCCCAACAGCCATCGCGCGTCTGACGACACCCTGCTCACCCGCGCCCTGCTCGAATATATGGCAACATACACGGGCAAGTAAACCAAACCAGCAAACACTTCCTGCCAACGGATTACCGTTGGCAGTTTTTTCTTAACCTCTTCTCAGAAAGAAATCAATATTTCAACCTGTCTAAAAGGCAAGTAGAAGGAGCAGGATAGCCGGGAAATTTACCATAATCGGCACGCAGAATCCTAATCCTGACTTAATAATATTTATGACTATTATGATATAATATATCTAATTAAAAGTAATTGTTCGTGGTATGAAAGTGAGCATTGACATGAAAAAAATACCCTCCTCTGAAATCACTCCGGAAGAAGTATACTCCCGTCGGAATTTTCTCAAAAAAGCCGCCATGGTTACTGCTGGCGCCGGTTTTCTGGCAGCCTGCCAGCCCAACGCAGCTGCCGTAGTCAATAGCATCACTGCAACTGCACCAGCAGCAACCCCTGATTCCATCGCACCTTTTGCCAGCGCAGCCACAGATGAGCTTGGCAGAGCATTAACCAGCTTTGAAAATGTCACTTCCTATAACAATTTCTACGAATTCAATCTCGGCAAGGAAGAAGTTGCCCGACTGGCAAAAGACTTCAAGACCAATCCCTGGTCAGTAGAAGTTTCCGGCCTGGTAAACAACCCGGGCACCTATGACGTCGATCAGCTCATCTCAAAATTCGGAGAAGAAGAACGCATCTATCGCCTGCGTTGTGTGGAAGCATGGTCCATGGTCATCCCGTGGCTGGGCTTTCCGTTGTCCAAACTCCTCGCAGAAGTAGAACCGACTTCCGAAGCAAAATACGTGCGCTTTGTAACCCTGCTCGACAAAGACCAGATGCCCGGCGCGCGCTCAAACGCATTCCCCTGGCCCTATATCGAAGGCTTGCGCCTCGACGAAGCCATGCATGACCTGACCATCCTCTCCACCGGATTGTATGGCAAGCAGCTTCTGCCGCAAAATGGCGCACCGTTGCGCGTAGTGGTACCATGGAAATATGGCTTCAAAAGCATCAAGTCGATCGTCAAGATTGAACTGGTCAAAGAAATGCCCGTTTCCCTATGGATGAATGTTGCCCCTCAGGAATACGGTTTCTTTGCCAACGTCAACCCCAACGTCAATCATCCTCGCTGGTCACAGGCTTCTGAACGTGTGATTGGCAGCAATGCCCGCGTGGACACCCTCATGTTCAATGGTTACGAAGAAGAAGTTGCCAGCCTATACAAAGATATGGACCTGACATTATGGTACTAAAATCAAAATCCCTCCCACTTTGGACGGTACACCCGGTCTCCTTGGCACCTCTGCTGTGGTTGGTCATTCAATGGTTTACCAACAACCTGGGCGCCAACCCGATCCAGGCTACCACTCAATATACTGGCAGATTTGCCGTGATCTGGTTATTACTGACCCTGGCTTGCACACCGCTCTACCTTCTTGGTGTTGATATTGCCCGCAAGTTTCGCCGTCCCCTGGGATTGTATACTTTCATGTATGCCAGCCTGCACCTGCTCACCTTCGTTGTTCTGGACTACCGCCTGCAAATCGGCTTCATCCTGAAAAATCTGCGCTTCCAGATATTCATTCTGCCTGGTC
Source organism: uncultured Chloroflexia bacterium (assembly GCA_963753895.1). GTDB lineage: Bacteria > Chloroflexota > Anaerolineae > Anaerolineales > Anaerolineaceae > SMBSF63. The sequence continues at coordinate 247,679 of CAVWEE010000007.1, forward strand.
TGTTGGGTTTCCTGATCTTTCTATCACTGGCCCTTACCTCAAATAAATGGAGCATTAAAAACTCAAAACGTATTGGAAGACACTACACCGCTTCATATACCTGGCCGGCGTTTCCGTGCTGGTGCACGCCTATTGGGCACGCAAATTTGACCGGCGCCTGATCATCGCCTTTGCTGTCATCTTTGTTTCCCTGATGGTCTTCCGCATCCCCGCCCTGCAAAAATGGCTGCGGCAGAAAAAGAAAGAGCGTAAGGCAGCACTATCCAGCTAAACAACGCAAACTTTCATCAACAATTTTCACATGAATAGCCCTTAAATTCCTCCCCCGCTTGTTTATAGACCGGGGGAGGAAAATTTTACTGCGCAGCAGTAAATCAGGAGAGGGCACTTCCCCCACCAATCCTCCCATCTGCGCTACAATAAATCCAGGAGGAAACAGTGGACCATCCCGCACAGCTCACAGATGAACAGGCCGCCATCGCCCGCCTCGCGCTGGACACTTCCGCTTTCCTGGAAGGCCCCGCCGGCTCTGGCAAAACCACCGCCGGTGTGGAAAGGCTGCTCACTCTGCTCGCGAATGGCGTTGACGGGCAAGAGATTCTTGTTCTCATCCCCCAGCGCACCCTGGCCTTCCCCTATTATCAGGCCCTGGAAAGCCCAGACCTGCCCTACGGCGGGTTGCCTACTGTAGCCACCCTGGGCGGCATCGCCCGCCGCTCCATTGAACTCTTCTGGCCGCTGATTGCCGCGCAGGCCGGTTTTCAGGATCCCAATGGGCAGCCTACCTTCCTCACCCTGGAAACCTCTCAATACTACATGGCCCATCTCGTCACGCCCTTGCTGGAAAAAGGCTATTTCGATTCGCTCACCATTGACCGCAATCGATTATTCTCACAGATCATCGACAACCTCAACAAAGCCGCGTCTATCGGTATCCCGCACAACATTATCGGCGAGCGGTTGAAAACTGCCTGGGTCGGTGAACCTGCCCAACTCCGTATCTATGAAGAAGCCCAGGAATGTGCCAATCTTTTCCGCGCATACTGTCTCGAAAACAACCTGCTTGATTTCTCTCTCCAGTTGGAGATCTTCCATTCCGTTCTCTTTCCCTCTGATGAATTCCGCCAGTACTTCCTGCGTGGCTACCGTCACCTCATCTTCGATAACATTGAAGAAGATACCCCTGTCGTGCATGAAATCGTCAGCAGCCTGCTGCCAGAGATGGAGTCTTCCCTGCTCATCTTCGATACCGATGGCGGCTATCGTTCCTTCCTCGGTGCTGACCCCGGCAGCGGCTATCTCCTGAAAGAGCAGTGCGCCCAGCATTTTAGCTTTGGAGCAATCCTTCGTCACCACCCCTGTGCTGGACAATTTGCGCCATACCCTTTCCGCCTGCATCAATCGTCAGGAGGCTGCGCCCACACCGGAAATTCACGACATCCTCGAATTTAATTACCTGAATTACCAGCCGCAGATGGTCGATGATATCACCACAAAAATTGCATTTCTGGTCAACGAAGGCGGATACCAGCCAGGCGATATTGCCATTCTGGCGCCCTTTATGTCTGATGCCCTGCGTTTCTCCATCTCCACCAGCCTGGAGCAATTGCACATCGCCAGCCGCTCGCATCGCCCCTCCCGCAGCCTCCAGGATGAACCCGCCACGAACTGCCTGTTGACCATCGCCCGGCTGGCACACCCCCAATGGGCGCTCTACCCCCGCCAACACGAGATCCGCGCCATGCTCATCCAGGCCATTGAGGGCATGGACCTGGTACGCGCTGACCTGCTGGCTCGCATCGCCTACTCTGACACCCACCCCGAAAAAGGCCTGGGAGATTTCGCCAATATCCAGCCCTTCATGCAGGAACGCATCACTTACCAGATCGGCGAACGCTATACGGCCTTGCGAAACTGGATTGCCGCTTATCAACAAAATCCCGACCCGGAACTGGATGTGTGCCTCTCCCGCTTGTTCGGAGACCTCCTCTCCCAGCCTGGGTTTGGCTTTTACGGCAGTTTCGAAAAAGCCGGCATCACTGCCCGTCTCATCGAATCCATCCAGAAATTTCGTCGGGTGATCAATCTCGACACAAGCCAGTTGCCCTATCCCGCTGGCAAGGAATATATTCAAATGGTGCAAAGCGGCATCATGGCCGCCCAATATCTCGGCGACTGGCAGGACGCCGATGATAATGCCGTCCTTCTCGCACCCGCCTATACCTTCCTGATGACCAACCGCCCGGCCAGGATCCAGTTCTGGCTGGAGATCGGCAGCATGGGCTGGTGGGAGCGTCTCTACCAGCCGTTAACCCATCCATTTGTCCTCAGCCGTCAATGGGACGGTGAAAGCGGATGGACAAATGTTGAGGAACGTGCCGCCAACCGCCATTCCCTGGACAGGCTGGTCAACGGCCTCATCCGGCGCTGCAGCGACCGTATTTATCTTTACACGACCAGCATGGACAGCCAGGGCCGTGAACAGCGCAGCGAACTGCTCCACGCCGTCCAGATTTTGATGCGCCGCATCTATGCCGTGGAGAGTGACCATGTTTAAGCCCCGACCCGGTCAGGACGAAGTCGTTGATTTCCGCAGCGGGCGAATGGGCGTCGCTGCCGTCCCCGGCTCCGGTAAAACCCAAACCCTCTCCTACCTTGCTTCCCGCCTCATCCTTGATGGCTGCGTCAATGAAGATCAGGAAATTCTCATCGTTACCCTGGTCAACTCGGCGGTCAATAACTTCGCTTCCCGTATTGAGGGGTTTATCCAGCAATACAGCCTCGTCCCCGGCACCGGCTACCGCGTGCGCACCCTGCACGGACTGGCGCATGATATCGTCCGTGAACGCCCCGATCTGGCCGGGCTGGACAGCCAATTCCAGATCGTGGATGAGCGCGAAGCCAGCAGCATCCTTGACAGCGCCGCCCGGCCTGGATGCGCGGCAACCCCGATTTTCTTGAAATGTACACCAGTCAGGATCAGGATCTGACCGGCAATTACCGCTTGCAGCGCGACTGGCAAAAGCTGATCGTGCAATCGGCGGGAAGCTTCATCCGCCTGGCAAAAGACCTGCAAGCCACCCCGGAAGACCTGATGGGCGCAATGGATGAGCTGGACGTGGACCATCCCATGCTTCGTATGGGCGTGGACATTTACACCGCCTACCAGCAAGGCCTGCGCTACCGCAGCGCGGTGGATTTCGACGATCTCATCCGTCTTGCTTTACGCTGCCTGCGCAACGACCCCGCTTATCTGGAATATCTCCATTTCCGCTGGCCGTATATCCTCGAAGATGAAGCGCAGGACAGTTCCCGTCTGCAGGAGCAAATCCTCCACCTCATCGCCGGCCAGGACGGTAACTGGGTGCGCGTGGGCGACCCCAACCAGGCCATCTTTGAAACCTTCACCACCGCCAGCCCGCAATTCCTGATGGATTTCCTTGAACAGCCTGATGTGCAATCCAGCAAATTGCCCTATTCTGGCCGCTCCACACGCAGCATCATCAATCTTGCCAATCAACTGGTTCACTGGACGCGCGAAGACCACCCAAATCTTTCTCTGCGCGAAGCCTTGAAAGCCAATGATATCCGTCCCACGCCGCCTGATGATCCGCAGCCCAATCCGCCAGACCAACCTTCTGCCATTCACCTCTCTGTCAACAAGAAAATCTACGCCGGAGAAAGAAGTGGCAATGGTGGTCAACTCGCTGAAGAAATGGCTGCCGGAAAATCAAGACAGCACCGTGGCTGTGCTCGTCCCGCGCAATGACCGCGGCGCAAAAGTGGTTGAAGCCCTCAAGGACAACGGCATCGAAGTCGTGGAATTGCTGCGCTCTTCGGTGTCTGCTCGCCATGCCGCTGCCATTCTCTCGGCCATCCTTGAACATCTCTCCACACCATCTTCTTCCACCAGGCTGGCGCAAATGTACCGCCTGATTGCTCGCATAGATACGGATGAGCAGCAGGAAAAGGATGTTATCAAGAAGACAGCCAACCTCATCCGCACCTGCGCCAAACCGGAAGAGTTTCTGTGGCCTGTGCCCGGGCGGGACTGGATGGCAGAACTGCGGGAGAATGGCACTTCCGATGAGCTGATCAAAGAACTGACCTGGCTGCGTGATCTGACCACCCGCTGGCAAAAAGCCTCTCTACTGCCCATTGACCAGCTCGTCCTCACCATCGCCCAGGACATCTTCACCCATCCTGTTGATCTGGCTTTGGCGCACAAACTGGCAGCCTTCCTGGAACAAATCGCCGATAACCGTCCTGGCGCCCATTTGCCAGAGTACATTATTGAATTGGAAGCCATCGTACGAAATAATCGGAAATTCCTCGGCTTCTCCGAAGAAGATACTGGTTTTGATCCGGATAAACACCGCGGTAAAGTGGTTGTTGCCACCGTGCACAAGGCAAAAGGTCTCGAATGGGACCGCGTCTATCTGCTCTCGGTCAATAACTACGACTTTCCCTCCGACGAACCCTACAATTCCTTCATTGGCGAAAGATGGTTTATTGAAGGCAAGCTTAACCTGGAAGCCGAGACTCTCTTTCGCCTCAAAGCCCTCACCGCCAGAGAACTGGCTGGTATCTACATGGAACCGGGCGTCGCCACGATCGAATCCCGTCAGGAATACGCCCAGGAACGCCTGCGTTTGTTATACGTCGGCATTACCCGCGCAAAAAAGGAATTGATCATTACCACCAACAACGGTAGAAATGCAAAAGCACTACCCGCCATTCCCCTGGTTGCTTTGCATGCCTATTGGGAGGAAAATCATGCCGCTTCCAACTGATTTCCAATTCAGCCAGAGCAGCCTGCAGGACTACCTCGACTGCCCCCGTCGGTTTGAGCTGCGTTACATTCTCCGGCAGAAATGGCCTGCCATCCAGACAGAACCAGTGGTCGAATTTGAACATCACATGGAAATTGGCACCCGCTTTCATCGACTGGTGCATCAGCACATCCTCGGCATCCCCGATGACGTCCTTGAAGCCGGCATTGACGACCCTAACCTGATGGAATGGTGGCAGGTATTTCATCAATACGCACCATTAAAAGATCTTGCCTGTCCCTCTCTTCCCCGAATACCGCCTGGCTGCCGTCTTTGAGGGGCATCGCCTGGTTGCGCAATATGATCTGGTAAGCGTGGACGCGGGGAATTCTGCGGTAATCATGGACTGGAAGACCTCCGCGCACCGTCCTTCATCGGCAAATCTGGCCCAGCGCATCCAAAGCCGCCTGTATCCTTTTCTGCTTGCCTTGGCGGGTCAACGATTGAACAACGGCGAAACCCTTTGAACCAGAGCAGATCGAAATGCGCTACTGGTTCCCCATCGCCCCGGACCGGCCCGAGATCATTGGCTACACGAAATCCCAGCATCAAGAGAACAAGGAATTTCTTCGATGGCGTGATCGGCGAGATCAAAAACACACCGGATGGGCGTTTCCTGCTCGCCACAGACGAGCGCAAATGTAAATTTTGCGAATACCGCTCCCTGTGCGAACGCCAGGTGACAGCCGGTGACTGGAAGGACGCCGACGACTTCAGATTGATCCCTCCAGACGACACGTCGCCGGACATCGAACAAATTGGAGACATCATCTTTTGAACACGCCCGAAATCGTCTGGAACTTTCCCGAGCCCAGTTCAGGTGCCCGAAGACTTTGCCCAACACATCGGCGGGCATCCCATCGTCGCCGAGACCCTCTACCGCCGCGGGATCACCACCATTCAGGCTGCTGATGCCTTCCTCAACCCGGACAATATACGCCCTCGCAAATCCTTACGACCTGCCCGACCTGCAAATCGCGGTAGAGCGCATCAAGGCGGCCCTGCAATCAAACGAGAAGATCGGCATCTGGGGTGACTTTGATGTGGACGGGCAAACTTCCACCACCCTGCTCGTCGATGCCCTGCGCCAGCTTGGCGGAGACGTCATCTATCCACATCCCCGTGCGCGCCACAGAATCCCACGGCATCAAAATCCCGTTCTTGCAAACCTTTCTCGACCAGGGCGTGCAGCTCCTCATCACCTGTGACACAGGCATCACCGCCCACGAAGCCATTGACTATGCCAATAGCCGCGGCGTCACCGTCATCATCACCGACCACCACCAATTGGCCCCTGAACTGCCCAACGCCCTGGCTCCGTCAATCCCCAGCGCCTGCCGCCTGACACACCCCCTGCACCCATCTGTGCGGCGTGGGGTGTGCCTACGAAGTCATCCGTGCTCTCTATGATGAAATGGTCTCTGATCCCGAAACGCAAACCGACCAATTCCTCGATCTGGTTGCCCTGGGTACCATCGCCGACGTAGCTGAACTGTATGGTGACAACCGCTGGTTGGTGCAGCGCGGCCTGCGGCAAATCCGTGATGCACCCCGCAAGAGCCTTCTCGCTCTGCTCAACGCCGCCGAGGTGAACCTCTCCCAGTTTGACGAAGGCCATGTCGGCTTCCAGCTTGCGCCTCGCCTGAATGCCCTCGGACGCCTGGGCGATGCCAACCCCATCGTGGATTTTTTCCTCTCCGAGAGCGATCAGGAAATTCAGGTCATGACTGCCCGGCTGGAAGGCCTGAATGGCGAGCGCCGCTTCCAAAGCAAACAAATCTTCGCTGGCGCCCAAGGCCTCATCAGACAAGACCCCCATGTGCTGGATTTCCCTGTACTCATCCTCGGACACCCCGAATGGATCGGCGGCGTAGTGGGTATCGTCGCCAGCCACCTGGTAGAGATCTACAACCGCCCTGTCATCCTGCTTACCACCCCGCCTGACAAGCCCGCCAGCGGCTCTGCGCGGTCAGTGGAAGGCGTGGACATCACATCAGCCATCACGGCCTGCCAGAGCCTGCTCAACAGCTTTGGCGGGCATCCTATGGCTGCCGGTCTATCCCTGCCCGCTGAAAATATTCCCGAATTTCGCCGGTTATTAAGCAACGTCATCCGGGAGCAAACCGGGGATCGGCCCCTTGCAAAAACCATCCCCATTGATGGGGTCTTCCAACTCGAACATCTGACCCTCGAACTGGCCAAGGATATTAACCGCCTGGCCCCCTTCGGCAACGGCAACCCTGCGCTCAATTTCCTCAGCCAGGACCTGCGGTTGCAGAGCCACAGCAAGCTCGGTAAAAACCAGGAACACCGCCAGATGATTGTCGAAGATAAAACTGGCGCAGCAATGAAATTCCTGTGGTGGAAAAGCGCAGACTATCCTTTGCCAGAAAGTCCCTTTGAACTAGCCTACAATCTGCGACCTTCCACTTTCCGCGGCACCGAAGATATCCAGCTCACCTGGGTTGAACACCTGCATCAGCCTGAAGCGGAAGAAACCCGCCCCACACAATCCGCCGCCGCCGAAGTGATCGACTATCGCCAGCATCCACATCCCCTGCAAGCCCTGGCAGAGATCCAGCAGCGGGAACACAGCCTTGCAATTTGGGGAGAAAACATCCAGGAGGATACCCTCCCAACCGCAAACCGGCAGCATCTCAACCCCGCCAGACGCGCTGGTCGTGTGGACCTCTCCGCCTGCCAGGGAAGTACTGGAACAAGCCATCAAGGCCGTCTCTCCGGCACGGATCTACCTTTTCAACCAACAGCCTGCCAGCAGCTATCTCTCCATCGCGAAAAACGATATCCGCGATGCGCTGGATGCCGGTGACGGCTGGTTGTGCCTTTCCGCATTGGCGGCAGGCAGCGCACAAACTAATTCGTTAATTCATACAATGCTTGAGTTTTTTACAGCCAACGGCCAGTTGACCATCCTCGCCCGCGAGGCTGACCGTGTGCAACTCGCCCGCGGTGGAACGCCTGAAAGCAAAGAGAAAATTGCACAACTGAACGCTCAACTGAAATATCTAAAAGATGAAACCGATGCCTATCGCCGTTTCTATTCCACCAGCCAAACCTGCCACCCTGATCAACCCTCATGATCCCTGATCGACAGGGTAGCGAATTTCCCATTTGACGCCTCTCGCCCCCTATGATAGAATAGTCAGGTTTGAAAAGCAACAATAATACTATTGTTGTCTTTCCGCTCGCGGCACTCACCTACGGTAGTTTCTGCGGGCAATCCCAGGGAAAGGAGGTTTTCTCAATGCATACATATGAAGTTATCTTTATTATGGAACCCGATCTGGATGACAATGCCATTACTGAAGTGGTGGAAAAGGTACAAAGCTGGATTACGGATGCTGGTGGCGTTGTGGAAAAAGTTGACCGGTGGGGCAAGCGCCGCCTGGCATACAAGATCCGCAAACACCGTGATGGCTATTATGTCCTGATCAATGCACAGATTCCGTCAGGGTTCAATACTGAACTCGAACGCAGTCTGCAAATTCAAGAATCCGTCATGCGTTACATGATCATCCAGGCTGAGTAATTACTGGTATGATAAACAAAATGTTGTATTTTGTTGGCAGTCAAGGAGATAATATGAGCCGAGGACTTAATAAAGCAATGATCATCGGCCATCTCGGCCGTGATCCTGAAATGCGTTACACCCCTTCGGGCAGACCGGTAACAACGTTTTCTGTAGCAACAAACCGTTCATGGACATCCAGTGACGGCGAATCTCATACAGAAACAGAATGGTTCAATATTGTAGCCTGGGGTAATCTTGCTGAAATTTGCAAAGAACATCTTGCCAAAGGGACAACAGGTTTACATCGAAGGACGGCTCCAAACCCGCCAATGGGAAGACTCCAATGGCAGCAAACATAACAGCATTGAAATTGTAGCCAATGAAATGATGATGTTGGGCGATCACCGCAAGGCCGATCAACCAGATTCAAATGAATCGATAGCGGAAGAAGATCACAACTTCCCGTATTAATTTATGGAGATTGAAAAATGACAACCAATTCACGTCCACAACGACCACAACGTCGTTCACGGCGATACGTATCTCGCCCAAAGATTTGCCAATTCTGTGTAGAAAAAACCACAGACATCAATTACAAAAATACCGAACTGCTGCGCCGTTTCATCACCGAACAGGGTAAGATTCGACCGCGCCGCCAGACCGGTACATGCGCCAAACACCAGCGCCGATTGGCGCAGGAAATCAAGCGCGCCCGCCATATTGCATTGCTCCCGTTCACAGCTGAACCCTGGGACGATGCAATCCGCCGCTAAGGCACAGGAATAAACCTAAAAATGGAGCGCGGAGCGATTGATGTTGCTCTGTGCTCCATATTTAATTATCGTACACCGGGGCAATTATGTCTAAAAACGAAAATGTAACCAAGGGCAACAAGAAGCATGCCCACCTCTCAAGACAAGAAAAAAAGCAGCAAAAAACCATTCTGATCACGTTCACCATCGTGGCAGTATTGATCGTTGGTTCGATTGCATTTGGGCTTTTAAACGAATATGTTTTCAAATACAATCGGCCGGTTGCCACAGTCAATGGCGAAAATATCATGCCTGCTGATTTTGAAAAACTGGTACGCTACAATCGCTATCAACTGATGGAACAATATTTACAATATGCAAATCTTGCTCAAATGTTTGGCGAAGACCCCCAAATGGGGGGACAATTCACCGAAACCCTGACCCAAATTCAATTGCAATTGGATACATCAGACCCAGCACAGGTCATTGCCTTGGGCAGCACTGCTTTGGAGCAAATGACCAACCAGACCTTGCTCCGGCAGGAAGCTGAAAAATTGGGCATTGTGATCACGGATGAAGAGATCGATGAAGCCTTTCAGGCTGCCTTTGGCTACTATCCAAACGGCACACCCACCCCGGAAGCCACTGCGACCAAGTATGTAGAGTCGACTCTTTCACCGGAACAAATCGCTATCGTCACCCTCACCCCCACTGCAGAGCCAACCGAAGTACCTGAGGAAGAGGTTGTCGATGAAGTTGACGAAGCGGCTGAACCCACTCCGACCGCTGAACCCCTGCCTACAGCAACGGCTTACACGGAAGCGGCCTATGTTGATCAGCGTTCAGCCTACCTGGAAAAACTTGAATAAGATCGGCGTTGGCTTCACAGAAGAAGACCTGCGCGATTTGATCTACTCCCAGCTTCTCTACGAAGCCGTCCAGGAAGTCGTCACTGCTGACATTAAGAAAGTCGAATTACAAGTCTGGGCGCGTCATATTCTGGTCAATGACGATGCCTCTGCTCAAATAGTCCTTGAAAGTCTTGCGCAGGGGAAAGATTGGACAGAACTGGCCGCGACCCTCTCACTCGACAACGGCAACAAAGATCAAGGTGGTGATCTGGGTTGGTTTGCAGACGGGCAAATGGTTCCTGAATTCTGGGAAGCTGCATCGGTGCTGGAAGTTGGCGAAATCAGTGAACCCGTGCCAACTCAGTTCGGTGTACACATCATTCAAGTGCTTGGTAAAGAAGAACGTCCACTGAGTGCAACGCTCTACGAAAACAGAGTCTCGGCAGCATTCCAGGAATGGCTAGATGCAGCCACTGAAGCTGCTACGATCGACATCTCGGACAAGTGGACAGAAATCGTTCCCGAAGAACCCGTGTTTGATGAGAATACCTACCTGATCCTGACCGGTCAGGATCTGATTGAACAGGAAGTACCGCAGCAATAGCAAGCTCAGGTTTACATTAAAACAAGAACCGGCGCAGCCCAAAAGCTGTGCCGGTTTTCTTTATCGCTCATGTCGTGAGATCAACGCACCATATCTTCACCAATCTCATCCAGCTTCAGACTGATCACCTGGCTGGCCGAATCCCGCCCCATGGTAACACCATAGATCACGTCCGCCACCTGCACGGTGTTGCGGTTATGGGTGATAACCACAAACTGGGTTTCTTTGCTCAAATCTTGCAGCAGTTCGCAAAAGCGTCCCACGTTAGCTTCATCCAAAGCGGCATCCACTTCATCCAGCACACAGAAAGGGGTTGGTGAAACACGCAGCAAAGAGAAGATCAATGCTACTGCCGTCAAGACTGCGTTCACCACCGGAGAGCAGTGACAAACCCTGCATGCGTCGACCGGGCAGCCGCGCTTCAATATCAATACCCGCTTCGGTAGGTGTCTCTTCATTCACCAGCACCAGCTTGGCGGTGCCGCCCCCGAATAACCGCGTGAAGATCTGCTTGAATTCAATCGCGACCTTGTCAAACGTCTTGCGGAATTCCAGCCGCATGATCTCATCCAGCTCACTGATCACTTCGCGCAGGTCAGCATCTGCCTGATTAAGGTCTGATACCTGTGTCGTTAAGAACTCATGCCGCTCAAACACCGAATGATATTCTGTCTGTGCGTCCGGGTTGATCGCTCCCAAACGACGTAGCAACGCTCTTTGGCGTTTGATTTCATCATCCATACCCTGCGATAATTCTTCTACCGGAACAAGCTGCTTAACAATATCCAGCGGCAGCGGATTTGGTCCGGAGATCGTTTTGTTATAGTCCAGATTGACCAATCCAAGATCATCTTCAATTTTCGCACGCAGATTTGTGATCGACTCCCGTTTACGGGTCACATCAAGTTGCGCCTGCGACTCATGCCGCTCGGCCATTGAAGTCTCCTGATGAATGGTTCTTTGTTGATCCTGAACGATAGAATATTCGTTCTCCAGTTTCTTTAAAGAAGCCTCACCGGGGTCAATCTTCGCTGTCAAAGCTTCAATCTGCACATTCAGTTCATCTTCCTGCTGACGCAAGCCGCTCTTCTCTTCTTCCAACACGGTTAGCTTTTCCGAATTATTCGTCCTGCGTTGAACCAATGATTGTCGACGACGATGATTGTTTTCCAGCAGTTCACGCTGTTCAGCGAGCCGTTTCTCGGATTCAACTACAGCCCGCTGCGCCACGGCAGCATTGGTCCGCCAATGCGCCATCTGTGACTGCAACTCTTCCAGCGGCAGGGACATCAATTCGCGGTTGCGTTCCCGCACAGCCGCCTGGCTCTCAGTGATTTTCTCTTCAATTGCCCTCTGCTTATCCTGTAAACTGCGGATTTCTGTCTCAGCCTGCTGGATTTCTGTCTCAGTTTCAGTCAACTTGTTTTTCTGCCATGCACTGCGCTGGCGTGCCTGCTCAAGTGCCAGGTTCGCTTTTTGAAATGCCCTCGCAGTATCATTCAATTCCCGTCGGTTGTCCTGTAATTTCGTCTGATACTGAGCAGCCTGAGCCTTCTTCTCTGCAATTTCCTCAGTCAGTTCTTCTTCCTGCATCAGCAGCTGCTCCAGATCACGCTCGATTTTCTCAATCTGCTCCTGGAACTCTCGTTTCTGGCGCGGACGGGAAATAACCGCTGCCCGGTTATCTTTACCGGCCACCACGACACCATTCGCCCAGAACACTTCCCCTTTCAAGGTTACCGCCCTGCCGCCAGGATCCAGCATGGGCACAATCTTTCTGGCCGCGGCTCTGTCTTCCACGACATATACGCTGCCCAACAGTACTTCCATCAATTTTGCCAGCGGGCTGTTTGACTGAATCAGCTGGGCGGCATTACCGATCACGCCAGCTTGATTAATAGCCTTGCCGCGCTTGCCTGCAGCGCCTTGCCCTAACGGCAAGATTGCTGCCCGTCCCTGTTCTCCAGTTTCCAGCAAGTCCAGCACTTCTTCCAGGCTGGCATCCGACTCCAGAACAACACCATCCAGAAAATCACCTAATGCGGAAGCAATTGCTGTTTCATATACAGCCGGCACTTCCAACAAATGGCTGATGGCGCGAAACTGCCCGCGCAGTTTCCCTTTTCGTGCAGCTTCGAGTACTGTTTTCGCACCTTGGTTGAGACCGCTTAAAGATTTTTCAGCCTGTTCCAGCACTTGCAGTTGCGTTTGCATTTTCGCGCGGTCTGCTTCCATCTGGGTGCGCTCACGGTGCAGCGCAGTAAACCGGGTTTCCAAAGCATCAACATCCTGTTGCAAGCTTTTCAACAGCTTTTCAGCCTCATGAACTTCAATCTCTTTATCATTGCGCGAATCAGAGATCCGGTCATAATCCTCTTCCGCCTGCTGCAAAGCCGCTGCTTCACTGGCCGCTGCTTCGGAAAGCGTCTGGAATGACTGCCGCATGGATTCAACCCGGTTTATCAATTCGTTATAATGTGCCTGGAACTCAACCTTCTGAGTCTCACTGGCAACAAGCTGCTCCCGTGCTTTCTTCAGCGCCTGGGACGCAGCGCTGCGCGATTCCTCCTGCGTTTGCAGCGACTTACCGGCCTGGCGCACCTGCTCTTCAGCCTCATTCCATTCCTGGCGCAATTGTTCGCTCTCTGACACCATACGGGCAACACGGTCTTGCTGGGCAGTTTCTTCATCCGACAATCGCTGTGCCTCATCTTCTAGCTCAGCGCTTTGGCGGCTCAATGCCCGTTGGCGTTCTTCCAGCACGGCCAGATTACGGCTGCGCTGTTCCCGCTCCTGGTGAATCACAGAAAGCTCGGCATGCCAGGTGCCCAATTCACTGCGCAATTGCTGCAATCTCGCGCGCAGCGAATCAATATCAGCTTCCACTTTGCTTTGCTTCTCCCGGGCTTCCCCAGCCAGCTGGGTCTGCTCCCGGAGCACTTTTTTTGCTCGCTCAAGATCATCTTGTGTGCGATGCCAGTGGTATCCATACCACTGGCGCAGCAATGCATGCAAATCTTCCTTGATCTGCTCATATTCCTTTGCACGCCGTGCCTGACGTTCCAGACTGCGCAAGCGGGGCTTCAATTCGCTCAGAATATCATGAACCCGTTCCAGATTACGCTGCGTGGTCGTCAGGCGGTTCAATGCTTCTTCGCGCCTGCTGCGATACAACCCAATGCCAGCCGCTTCTTCAAAGAACTTCCTGCGTTCTTCAGGCTTCAATGACAGGGCCGCATCCACCAGGCCTTGTCCGATGATGGTATACGTGCGTTCAGCCAGACCTGATTTTGCCAATAGCTCTGTGGTTTCCTTAAGGCGCACGCGATGGTTGTTCAGAATATACTCATTTTGGCCGTCACGATATGCCCGCCGAGCCAAAGAGACTTCCGAATAATCAATCGGCAGCCAGCCATCTTCATTATCGAATGTAATCGATGCAGTTGCCATGCTGGCTTTAGGGCGCATTTGCGACCCGGAGAAGATCATGTCCTCGGTTTTTCGCCCACGCAGCAAAGAATAAGCCTGCTCACCTAAAACCCAGCGCAGTAAATCCGCAACATTCGACTTCCCCGCCCCATTTGGTCCCACAATGGCGGTAATATTTCCTGGAAATTCAAATTTTGTCCGGCTGGCAAAGGTCTTATACCCTTGCAGCTCAAGAGACTTTAATCTCGTTGCCATATACCTTCCTGTTACAATAATTTGCCGTGTGAATTACTGCGGCTACACGAATTAATTTACCATCCCTAAACGCTTCAATGCATCATATGCCGCTGCTTTGGTTGCTGCCTGTTTGCCATGCCCGCTGCCGCTGCCATACACCTCACCATTCAATAACACATCCACTTCAAACACCTTTGAATGGTCAGGGCCGGTTGCCCGGCGGGTCATATATTCCGGTGTAGAGAAACCCTGTGCCTGTGCCCATTCCTGAAAAAGGGATTTTGAATTCATCTGTCTTATGATTGATAAGGATATCATCAGCGCATTCTTCCAGCATTGGCGAAATGAACTTCCAAACCGACTCAATGCCGCTGTCGAGATACAATCGCACCCACCAAGGCTTCAAAAGCGTCACACAAGCAAAGCCGGACGACTGCGACCGCCAGCCTGTGCTTCCCCCTTTCCCAAACGCAGCGCATCGCCCAATTGAATTTGCTGGGCAAACACAGCTAATTGCTCAGTATGCACCAGACGCAGACCGCATTCGGGTCAAATCGCCTTCCGGCATTTCCGGGTAGCGGTTATACAGCCACGCTCCCACAACAAAATCAAGGATCGCATCGCCCAAAAATTCCAGCCGTTCGTTGTCTTCCAGATGCCTCGGTGTGTTCATTCAAATAGGACCGATGAGTCAATGCCCTCCCAAGCAGCAAATTATCGTTAAAGGGCAAATTGATTCGCTCTGCGAGCTGTCGCGGATCTTTCCAACTGGTTTCGATTGAATTTTTTTCTTTGCCAAATTCTTCCTCCCGGAACTCAGGGAGCGTCAGCCACCTCACTGTGCCTGGTAGGGTCCGCGCTTTCCATTGATGGCTTCCTCCATAACAAAGGAATACCTTTTCCCAAGGGGCCGCAGGACACCTGTCATTTACTGCCAGGTAGCTCACAATCCATCAGTTCTCAATAAAATTAGTTTGTGTACTTCAAACCGGAACCAGACAAGACCAGTATCACTGGTTCCGATAATTTCTCTATGGTATTCATCATCGCTGCCCACACCAGCGCAGAGGAAGGCTCCACATACAAACCCTGATGCGCCAAGGATTGAACAGCAGGCAGGATGTCTTCTTCCGGCATAGCTGCTATACGCTGAACCACGAGGCATTTCACGCATCAACGCAGGAAGCTGTTTGGGATAACGCACCGCCACTCCGCCAGCCACGGTTTGCTCTGTTGTCAATTCTTCTACTGCATCCAATCCCTGTTCAAAGGCTGTGTACACCGGCGCGCAATTCGCAGCCTGCACACCAAGAAATCTGCGGCATGTTAGTGATAGCTCCGCTGGCTTGCAAAGCCCGAAAACCTCGCACCAAACCCAGCAACAATCCACCATGTCCAACCGGTGCCACAATCGTACCCGGAGCATCTCCCATCGCTTCGTACAACTCAAATGCAATCGTTGCGTATCCTGCCAGACCAAAAGGCAGATAAGCATGGCTGGCATACGCCTTCCCGGCTCGTGCTTCCGCCAATACAGCATCCGCCGCCGCTGAGCGCGGTCCCGGTACACGCACCAATTCGGCACCATACGCGGCAATTTGCTGGCTCTTCGGTCCGCTGGCATATTCCGGCACAAACACTCTGGCCTGGATTCCCGCCTTTGCCGCATACGCCGCAAATGAAGCCCCGGCATTGCCTGATAGAGTCCTCCACAGCATGGGTAATATGCCGTGCCAGAAGCTGGCTGGTCGTCACCGCCATCCCGCGGTCCTTGAAAGACCCGCTTGGATTCTGCCCCTCCACCTTAACGCCAATTCTGCGGCCATTCACATTCAGCCACAGCAGCGGCGTTCGTCCTTCCCCCAGATGTACCACAGGCGCGCCATCAAACAAAGGGAAAGTATGCCGGTATCGCCAGATCCCCGGATAGTCCACCTCAATCCTGTCCATGTCAAATTCAAGCGGACCGTCAAAATCAAACAATCCGCCGCATTGGGGACATTCGTATGGCAGACCAGTTTCAGGATATGGCAATGAACAGTTGACACAGCGAATTTGCATAGATTTGAAAGCTCCTGTAAACCTTCCGAATTATAATCGTTTTCCTCGCCACTTGTGAAATGATACCGTTTTTCTAACCAGCAATCTAATGAAGGTCTGTTATAATACCGCTCGTGAATTTGAATATCGCTGAACACCAAACTGAAAAATACCAGGTAACCACCAATGTATATGAAGGTCCGCTCGACCTTCTCTTGCAGTTAATTGAACGCGCCGAGCTGGATATCACCAGCCTCGCCCTCGCGCAAGTAACCGACCAATACCTGGAACATATCAAGCGTCTGGAAAATCGCGACCCGGAAGAGGTTTCGGCTTTTCTGGTCATCGCTGCTCGACTGATCCAGATCAAATCCGCTGCGCTGCTGCCAAAACAGGAAGATACCTCCCTCAGCGATGAGGAAGAAGATCCTGGTGAAGCGCTGGCGCGGCAGCTCATCCTCTACAAACGCTTCAAGGAAATTGCGGGCGGCCTCCGCGAACGCGAAAAACAAAATCTGCGCACCTATCTGCGTCTGGCGCCTCTTGACATCAAGGTCGAACCCACTCTCGATATGAGCGGGATCACACTTGATGATTTGATCCAGTCTGCGCGGTATGCGCTTGCCAACAAACCGTCCCTGACCAGCCTCAGTAAAGTGGTCACCATGTCCCGGATTACCATTCGCGAAAAGATCTACCGCATCCTTGAAATCATTAAGATCAAGGATTCCTCCACTTTCAAGGACATGCTCTCCGAAAAGAACCGGGTAGAAATTGTGGTTACTTTCCTTGCCCTGTTGGAATTGATCAAACGCCACATCGTTGAAGCGGAGCAAGAACAGATATTCGGCGACATCCAGTTCCACAGCGCCGGCGAATGGAATGAGGATGACCTCAACGATATCGATTTTGATGAATAAGAAAATCGCGCAATCCCATTGTTGATTGCGCGATTTTTAATTATTCTATTCAGTTCACATTCGAATTTGCAGTTTATCCTTGCGTCAGGCTGCGCTTCAAAATATCACGCTGACTGGTTGCTCGGGCCGCTCCTTCTGCAGTGCAGGTAGTAGGATTATCCACAAGATATGCCGGAATACCCAGCGTCTTGGTCAGATATTTGTCAATCCCCCGCAGCAGCGCGGTGCCACCACACAAGGCCACACCACGATCAATAATGTCAGAAATCAATTCCGGTGGCGTCTTTTCCAGCACCTTTTTTGCATTTTCTGCCACCTCGCCCAATGGCTCCTGTAAAGCTTCCACCAAATCATCGGTGGTCAGGGTGATTGGCCGCGGCAGCCCGGAGACCTGATCCTGTCCCTGGATCTCCATTGATCCTGGCTCGTCTTGCGGAACCGCCGCACCGATACGAATTTTTAACTGTTCAGCAGTTGGCTGACCGATGATCAGACCATACCGCTTTCGAACGTAAGAAATGATCGCCTCATCAAAACGCAAACCACCAGAGCGGCAGGTTTCCGCAGCCACAATGCCATTCATCGCCAGCACGGCCGCCTGGGCTGTACCGCCACCCAGTGAAATAATCATATTGCCGGATGGCGTAGCAATTGGCAGATCAACGCCAAGCGCCGCAGCCAGCGGCTGCTGGATCAAATACACATCACGTCCGCCTGCGCCCAATCCGGCTTCATGCACAGCACGCCGTTCCACACTCGTCACCCCATATGGCACGGTAATGATCACCCGCGGGCGGAAAAACAACATCGGTCCGCTGACTTTTTTGATCAGGAAACTCAATAATTTTTCAGTGACCTCATATTCAGCGATCACTCCCCACTGCATAGGCCGCAGCACTTCAATACTCTCCGGAACACGTCCAGACATATCCTTGGCTGCCTGCCCCCATTCTACAAGTTTCTGCTCTTCAACAATAATTGCCACAACTGTCGGTTCCTGAAGCAAGATTTGATTGCTTTCAGCAATTACCGTATTCATGGTACCGAGGTCAATCCCCAGGTCTCGCGAAAATACTGGCATTCGGTTTTGAATTCCTTCCTGTTATTAATCTCGGCTCTGCCGGAAACGCCGCACAGCGTCAAGCCGCACATTGGATCGGCGCAGCGAGTCCCACATTTCCAATTCACTATCTTCTGTTAGCCGGTCTTTTTTCTTCAATGCCCTTTCGGCACGCCGTTTGGCTTCTTCTGTTTTCTGTGCATCAATTTCATCCAAACGCTCAGCGGCATCCGCCAGGATAGTAATCTGGTCAGGCTGCACCTCAGCCACACCGCCAAAAACTGTAAATACCTTCTCTGTTTCGGCCAAACGCACCTTGATAATGCCATATTTTAAGATAGTTAGCAAGGGTGAATGTTTTGGCAAAATGCCAATCTCCCCTGCCTCACCTGGCAGGGATACCAGGTCTGCTTGTCCCTGAAACACAATCCGTTCCTGGGTCACAATCTCACAATAGATCGTCATCGGTACTGTTCAACCTCATTATTCCATTGTTTTTGCTTTCTCCACAGCGTCATTAATGGTACCCACCATATGAAAAGCCTGCTCGGGCAGATGGTCATGCTCACCATCAAGAATTTCGCGGAAACCGCGCACTGTGTCATGCAAGGGTACATAGCTGCCCTTGATACCGGTAAATTTCTCCGCCACAAACATCGGTTGAGAAAAGAAACGCTCAATCTTCCGTGCTCGTGAAACCGTAACTTTGTCCTCTTCGCTTAGTTCATCAATGCCCAAAATGGCAATAATGTCCTGCAAGTCCTTGTACCGCTGCAACACTTGCTGCACGTCTCTCGCCGTCCGGTAATGATCCTTGCCAACAATCATTGGTTCCAAAATACGGGAGGTTGAAGTTAACGGATTCACCGCCGGATAAATTCCTTTTTCAGAGATGGAGCGATCCAATGCAACAGTCGCATCCAGATGCGCAAAGGTCGCCACCGGGGCCGGGTCAGAATAATCATCCGCCGGGATGTATACCGCCTGCATCGATGTGATTGATCCATACCGTGTGGAAGTGATCCGCTCCTGCAATTCCCCCATCTCGGTGGCCAGCGTAGGCTGGTATCCCACCGCTGAGGGCATCCTGCCCAGCATGGCAGAGATCTCAGCACCAGACATGATGAAGCGGAAAATATTGTCAATGAACAGCAGCACATCCAACCCCTGATTGCGGAAATACTCCGCCATGGACAGCGCCGTTAAGGCTACACGAAGTCTGACGCCAGGAGGTTCATTCATCTGTCCAAAAACCATCACCGTGTCTTTCAAGACGCCCAATTCCATCATCTCGCGATAAAGCTGCGTACCTTCGCGGGTGCGTTCCCCCACGCCGGCAAACACAGACTTACCCTGATGGACTGTGGCAATCGAGCGGATCAGTTCCATAATGACGACCGTCTTGCCAACACCAGCCCCGCCAAATACGCCGGTCTTTCCACCTTTGGTAAAAGGCGCCACCAGGTCAATCGCTTTAATCCCGGTTTCAAAAACCTCAATACGCGTTACCTGATCGTGCAAACCAGGGGCGCGATAATGAATCGGATAATACAATGGCGCCGTTACAGCCCCTTTGCCATCAATCGGCTGCCCCAACACGTTGAAGATACGGCCCAGGGTAACATCCCCCACCGGCACCTGAAGCGGTTGAAAAGTGCGTTTCACTGGCACGCCGCGCTGCAAACCCTCGGTAAATCCCATTGCCACACAGCGCACCCAATTTTCTCCCAGATGCTTTTGCACTTCCAGTACAAGCGGCGGACCATCCGGCCGCAGCACTTCGACTGCTTCGAAAACAAATGGTAAATCCCCTTCCGGGAACTCAACATCCACAATACTGCTTTGAATTTGGACAACGGATCCTGTTGCCGTTTGTTCCATTTATCACTCCATGATGAACTTCTGTTTTCACCCGGCGTTACCTGCGGTCATCCTGCACCAGATTCGGCAGCGCCAGTGATATCCAGTATTTCATTGGTAATATCTTTTTGCCGGGCTTTATGGTAATCCATTTCCAGGGTATGCATGATATCTTTTGCGTTTCCGGTAGCGTTATGCATCGCTGATCATGCGCACCGTATGTTCACTTGCTTCAGCCGACAGCACTGCTGCATACAATTGGAGCGCAACATAACGCGGAACAATCGCATCAACCACCTCGGGCTTTGTCTGGTTCATATATAAATGTTGCTCGCGTTGGGATGGGTCAGGTTATACGCATCCGCATCGCTTTCTTCATAAACAATTTCCAGCGGCAGCAGCTTTCGGATCACAACCTTTTGTGAGATTTGGTCAATAAATTCGGTATAACACAGAAACACTTCGTCAAAACTAGCCATCCAAAAACAACTTCCACTGCCAGATTACCAATCGACATGATCTGCTGCATATCCACCGGGGATGGTTAATTTTGTAAATGTTGCCACCAGGTCTTTGTCCCGATGAGCAAGCAATTCAGCTCCGCGTTCACCAATTGCAAAATAAGAAACCGGGCGCGGATAACCATTGAAGGTTTGCAGCGCTTTGCGCACCACATTGACGTTATATCCTCCCGCCAGACCGCGATCACTGGAAACAACAACTGCCAGGGTTTTTTTTGGATTAGGCCGGAGCGCCAAAACGGATGTTCATGTTCCCCTTCAGGTTGCCGCGCAATATGCAGCACCATCTTCCAGGCGCGTTCCACATAAGGGCTGGTAGCTTTCAACAGCTTGGTCGATTTGCGAGCCTTGCTGATGCTTACCGCTTCCAGAGCGTGGGTTACCTGAGCGATATTTCCCACGCTGCGAATATGAAACCGCATTTCATTTTTTGAAGATGCCATTGTTCACTTTCTCTTAATGTTTGGAGTTCCATGACGAAGTAAATTCCTCCAGGGCTTCCACCAGCAAAGCCTCATCCGCATCAGCGAGATCAGCTTTTTCCAAAATTGTTTTCTCAAACCGGGATAATGCGCCTTCATATACAGAATCAGATCCGCTTCCCATTCCATGATCGCATCAATCAGAACAGGATCACTATACCCATGCGTACCGGCATACAGCACGATCACCTGGTCCGTCAATGGTACCGGCGCATATTGCAGTTGGTTCAGGATCGCCTGCAAGCGTTTACCGCGCTCCAACTGCGCCCGACTGGTTTTATCCAGATCAGAATTAAACTGGGCAAAGGCTTCCATCTCACGATAAGATGCCATCTCCAGCCGCAGCCGGGAACTGACTTTCTTCATCGCTTTGGTTTGTGCTGCCCCTCCCACCCGTGAAACCGAAATACCCACATTGATCGCCGGACGCATACCGGCATAAAACAAGTCCCCTTCCAGGTATATCTGCCCATCAGTGATCGAAATCACATTGGTGGGAATATAGGCGGACACATCCCCCAACAAGCGTCTCAATGATCGGCAGCGCAGTCAATGATCCACCACTGCCACGCACCTTTGCCAGCCGGTGCGAATCGCCATCCGGCATGGCCGCCAAAGCTGTTTCAGCCTCTTGTCGGGACAATGGTCCGCCGTAAACTTTGCCATCTACGCCATCAAATTCTTCTGCCAGACCAACCGGCAAATCTTCAGGCACGATCACAAATTGATCCGCCAGGCGCGCCGCCCGTTCCAGCAAACGGGAATGCAGATAGAAAATATCTCCCGGATACGCCTCTCGGCCTGGTGGCCGCCGCATCAACAGCGACAATTCGCGGTATGCCCAGGCATGTTTGGAGAGATCATCATAAACGATTAACGCATCCTGCCCGCTTTCCATGAAAGCTTCGCCAATCGCGCAGCCTGCATAGGGTGCAATATATTGCAGCGTCACCGAATCATCCGCCGAGGCAGCCACGATGATCGTATGATCCATCGCTCCGTGCCGTTCCAGCACAGCCACCGTCCGCGCAATGGATGCCTTTTTCTGCCCAATGGCCACATAAATACAAATCACATTTTTGTCCCGTTGATTGATGATCGTATCAATGGCTATCGCTGATTTCCCCGTCTGTCGGTCCCCAATGATCAATTCGCGCTGCCCTCGTCCAATCGGGATCATCGCATCAATCGCTTTGATCCCAGTCTGGATCGGTGAATCGACATCCTGCCGGTCAATGATGCCCGGTGCAGGACATTCCACCGGACGGTATCGGTCAAAATTAAGCTTGCCAACTTCATCCAGCGGTGCTGCCCAAAGCATTGATCACCCGTCCAATCAGACCGCGTCCAACTGGCACAGAAACAATCCGGCCTGTCGAGCGCACGATCATTCCCTCTGCAATCATCGCATAATCCCCCATGATCGCCACACCAACCTGATCTTTTTTCAGGTTAAATGCAATCCCAAACGCACCATTGGCAAATTCGACGATCTCTTGCGAATGCACACTGTTCAAGCCAGTAACCTGCGCAATGCCGTCAGCTGCTGCCAGCACCGTACCCACATCCCGCACCTCATATTTCGGCCGGAAAGTATCAATCTGGTGCTTCAGATCAGCGCTTAATTTTGCAAGAATATCATCAGAATTTTTGAGACTGCCCATGCTGCTCCTCAATCAATATTTCTGTATCTTTTGATCCAGATATTTCGCGATCAGGTCAACTCATACAACTCAACCAGCACGCCATTGGCGCTTTTCGGATGAATGAACGCCATCTTGCGCCCTTCCAGCACCAGCGGTTCTGCGTTGATCAGGCGCACGCCCTTTTCTTGCAGACTGGCAAGCATTCCATCAATATCATCCACTTCAAAACAAAGATGATGCATTCCGGGGCCATTCTTTGCCAGAAATTTTGCCACCCCGGTACCTTCTTCGGTAGGTTTCACCAATTCAATCTCACCTTCCCCAACCGGCAGAAATGCAACCTTTGACTTCTGGCTGGGAACATCTTCAATATGATCCAGTTCCAGTCCCAGCGCATCCCGCCAGAAAGTCAATGCTTCCTCAAAATCATCCACTGCAATCGCCACATGGTTGATCTTCGTGATCTTCGCCATTCATCAGTCCTTTCAGCCTTAAACCCATGCCGGGGGTTGGTACTCTCCCCACACACCGCGCAGCACACCGCAAATTTCGCCAAGCGTCAGCTCATTTTCCACACACTCAACCAGCAAAGGCATCAAATTTTCAGTCCGTTTTGGCAGTTGCCGCCAACTGCGCCAGCAATGCCATTGCTTTGTCAGCATCCCGCTCTGTGCGCAGTAGCAGCCAGGCGTTCCTGCTGCTGCTGTTCGATACGCGGGTCAACTTCCAGCTTGTCAAGGTCAATTTCTTCTTCCACTTCAAAGGCATTCACGCCAACAACAAGATATTCCTTGGCTTTCCACAGCTTTCTGATACGTATAGGCCGCATTCTGGATTTCGTTTTGCATAAAGCCCTGTTCAATTGCGCTCATAGCCCCGCCCAGCGCATCAATTTGTTGATATATTCGCTGGCTTTCTGTTCAATCTCATCGGTCAAGTATTCAATCAAATATGAGCCTGCCATTGGATCAATCGTATCCGCCACACCGGACTCGTGGGCAATGATCTGTTGGGTGCGCAAAGCCACCCGCACGGCTTTCTGTGAGGGCAGCCACAAGGCTTCATCCATACTGTTGGTATGCAGGGACTGCGTCCCGCCCAAAACAGCGGCCAGAGCCTGCATAGTGACCCGCACCACATTGTTTTCCGGTTGCTGCGCAGTCAGCGTTGAGCCAGCCGTCTGCGTATGAAAACGCAGCATCATCGACTTTGGACTTCTGTGCGCCAAACCGCTCTTTCATGATTCGCGCCCACATACGCCGGGCTGCCCTGAATTTCGCGATCTCTTCCAGAAAATTATTATGCGCGTTGAAGAAGAAAGACAACTGGCTGGCAAAGTCATCCACTTCCAGACCGGAAACAATGGCTGCATCGACATAGGCAATCGCATTTGCCAGGGTAAAAGCCACTTCCTGCACTGCGGTAGAGCCTGCTTCGCGGATATGATAGCCGGAAATACTGATCGTATTCCAGCTCGGCACTTCCTGCTTGCAATACTGAAACACATCCGTGATCAAGCGCATGGAAGGCTTGGGCGGGAAGATATACGTTCCCCGTGCGACATATTCTTTCAAAATATCGTTTTGAATCGTGCCGCGCAGTTTGGCGATATCCGCCCCCTGCCGCCGCGCAACCGCAATGTACATCGCCAGCAGTACTGCCGCCGGCGCATTGATCGTCATACTGGTCGAAACTTTATCCAACGGAATCTGATCAAACAAGTGCTTCCATGTCCCTGATCGATGAAATGGAAACGCCCACTTTGCCAACCTCTCCCATCACCAACGGGTCATCTGCATCATAACCGATCTGGGTGGGCAGATCAAAAGCTACCGAAAGCCCGGTCTGTCCCTGCTCCAACAAATAGCGATAGCGCGCATTTGATTCTTCTGCCGAGGCATATCCGGCATACTGCCGCATCGTCCAAAAACGCCCCGGTACATGGTCGGTTGAATACCGCGTGTGAATGGATATTCTCCCGGAAAGCCCAGCTTCTCAAGATAATCATCCTCACCAGGCAAAGACACACGGGGAATCGAAATGCCAGATGACTTTCAACGTTTGAGACACGCTCCGGGAAACGATCCGTAACCCGTTTGAGTACTCTTTTTCCCATCGTTCCTGCTCAGACTTGATCGTCATTCAAATATCCTCTTCCTCTTTATATGATGAATTATTCGATGAGTTTCGCAGACAAACAACCGGAGTCAATGATGGATAAACGCCGGCAGATTGCTTAAAGTATAACATCTTGACAGGGCTTCAAATGGATTTGATCCATTCCCAGTATGCATGGAAATATTCAACTTCCCATTGGCTCTGACATCCATTCCTTCCCCCTTGTCCTTAGCTCGCCCGGCGTTGAACGGCTGTCAGTCACACATTGACGTATATCCCTCCCTCTGGTAAAATTCGTTGGTTCGCCGCGTAGTACCCTTCGCGGCACTGAAAATAATTCAGAAGTTCACAATATGAAAGGGCTTGAAGAAAATGAAAGTACTATTGATCAAAGATGTTTACAAACTCGGTCGTGCTGGCGACGTCAAGAAAGTTGCCAATGGTTTTGGACGGAATTTCCTGATCCCGCAGGGACTGGCCGTGCTGGCTACCGCCTGGCGCTCTCAAACAGGTTGACCATATCCGTGCCGCCGCCGCTACCCAGCGCGCCGCGCTGAACAGCGAAATGTCCGGTGTTGCCGAGAAACTCGAAGGCCAGACCCTGATCTTCCCCGTCAAAGCTGGCGAAACTGGCAAACTCTACGGCTCCATCACCACCCAGATGCTTGCTGATGCGATCAAAGCCACCCTCGGTTTTGAAATTGACCGCCGCAACATTGAAACAGAACCGATCAGAAACCTCGGTGAACACGAAATCAACGTGCGCTTGACCATGGACCTCACCCCCAGCATGACAGTGATTGTCCACCGTGAAGGTGAAGCAGCCGAAGCAGAAGAAGAAGCACAGGAAGAAGTCGTCGAAACTGTTGAAGATGGCTGAGGAAGTTGAAGTCGCTGCCGAAGAAGTGGAAGAGGTTGATTACTCCGCAGAAGAGGCAGACGAATTCGAAGAAGCAGAATAATCGAACTGGCTAAGCACCATTTCCGGCCGGATAACCTCTCTGGGGAATCCGGCCGGTTTTTTTATTTTTTTCAATTGGCCGCAAGTGAACGAAAGGAATTTTCCCCTTTTCTCACACCTGTCCAGAATACGATAAAATAGAGTATCGAAACAACAACTCCGCACTACGGTTGAGAATATGCCCGAAACAGTAGGTCAAAGATTACAACGTGTCCGCAATGAACGCAAACTGACGCTTGAGCAGGTTGCGCATACTACCCATATCCGCCTGCATTATTTGCAGGCGCTGGAAGATGACCGTCCTGACATCATGCCGTCTGAAGCACAGGGCCGCGGATTTCTCAGACTATACGCCGGTCACCTCAAACTGCCTGTTCGCCCCCTGCTGGATGCCTGGCCCGATCAACTCATCTTGGCAGAGGAAGAAATCCTTGAAGCAGAAGATATGGCTGTACCTCCTCCCGTAGATGAGACGGTTCCCATCACCCCGGCGCCAGCTCCCAAAAGCGTTGAACAAGAAAGCGCGACCATTCCAGTACAATCCGCTGGTGACAGCGCAGACACTGTCCCGGTTCCCTCCGCAAGGTCAGATACTTCTGTTGAAATTTTCCAGCGTATTGGCGGGTCCCTGCGGCAACAGCGCAATTCCCTCAGCCTATCTGTCGCCGATATTGAAAACCACACGCACATCCGCAGCCATTACATTGAAGCAATGGAAAACGGGCAGATTGCCAACCTTCCTAGCCCAGCCCAGGCCCGCGGCATGCTGAAAAACTATGCGCAGTTTTTGAGCATGAACGCCGAAGCCGTGCTGCTGGAATATGCAGACGGCCTGCAAACCCGCCGCCTGGAAAACGCCGCGCCGCAAAAATCAGCTCCGGTCAGCGGAACGCAAACAAAAGGCAGATCAAAATCAGGGGCTCAATTCATCCCTGCGGGCATTAGAAAATGGATCACACCTGACATGGTCGTCGGCGTGGCTGCCATTCTCCTACTGGTTGTCATCATCGTCTGGGGAATTTCCCAGGTGACGGCAACCAGAGAACTGGCTGCCGAGCCCACTGCCCCGCCGATCTCCGAAATGCTGCTGGCTGAAAACAACGCCGTGCTCTCGGCTACACCAGATATTGAAGAAGTCGAAGCCACGCGATCTCCTGAGGAAGGAAATGCTGCGGTACCGGAAGTCAACAGCGAAGCACCTGGTTTTGGCGAAGGGACTGAATCCATTCCCGTTTTGGATAATTCCCCATTACAACTTTACCTGGTTGCCTCGCAGCGTGCCTGGGTACGGGTCACCGCTGATGACGAAATCGTCTTCGAAGGCCGTGTCATCCCCGGCAATGCTTACCCGTATTCCGCCGGGGAAAAAATTGACCTGCTCACCGGCAATGGCGCCGGGATCAAGGTCTTCTTCAACCAGAACGAAATTGGCATTCTTGGCGAAGTCGGCGAGGTCGTTTCCGTTTCTTTCACCGCCGCCGGGATGATCATTCCCACCCCTCAGGTGCCGCCCACGCCCACTGTGACCCCGGTTCCCCCGACACCCACCCCAGAACCAACCAGCGATGCCGTCCTGCCAACCCCGACGGTAACGCCATTCATCCCCTAGGATCTATTCTTACATGAAAAAAGGCACCTACTTTATCGCTTCATTGGGCTGCGCCAAAAACACCGTTGATTCAAAATCAATGGCGATCCTTCTCAATCGGGAAGGTTATCACGCGGTGATCGACCCCCAGGAAGCCGAATTTCTGATTGTCAACACCTGCGGCTTTATCCACGACGCCCGCCAGGAATCCCTGGACGTCCTGCAGGAACTCTCCGAGCAAAAACAACCCGGCCAGATCCTGATCGGAGCTGGCTGTCTGACCCAGCGATTTCCACAAATGGTAGCCAATCAGATCAAGAAGATTGATGGCGTCTTCGGCACCCGCCGCTGGATGGATATCGTCCAGGTGGCAAAAGATGCCGGTAAACCCCGCCAACCCAAACCGCATTATCACCTGCCCGAAGTAAAAACCATCGGCGCAGAAAAAGAAGGCCTCTTGCGGGCAGCCGTTCAGGGGGGAAGCGCCTATCTCAAGATCGCGGATGGCTGCCGCCGTTCCTGCGCGTACTGCGCGATCCCGCTGATCAAGGGAACCCAGGTCAGCCGCCCTATCGGCCACATCATCCAGGATGCCCAATACCTGCAATCATTGAATATCCAGGAACTTGTACTGATTGCCCAGGACACTTCAGATTATGGCGCTGATCTGAAGCGAAAGGATGGCCTCACCACCCTGCTCAAAGAGCTGGTTCCGGCCGTACCGGATATCCCCTGGCTGCGTATCCTCTATACCTTCCCTGGATTCATCACTGATGACCTGGTCGACCTCATGGCAGCACAGCCGCAAATTCTCAACTATCTTGACCTCCCTTTGCAACACGCTCATCCGGACGTACTCAAACGCATGAACCGCCCATCCAACATCGATTGGGTATACAAGACCATCGCCCGCATGCGCAGCGCCATGCCGGATTTAGCGATGCGCACCACCTTCATTGTTGGCTATCCCGGCGAAACCGAACAGGAATTCAAATTCATGCTCGACTTCATTCAGGAAATGCAATTTGACCATCTTGGCGCATTTACTTTCTCCTTTGAAGAAGGTACCCCCAGCGCTCCGCTGGGCGATCCCATTCCCGGGGAAGTCAAGCAGCACCGCTGGGAACAGGTCATGCTCCTTCAGGAGCAGATCTCCCTGTCCAGAAACCAGCAACTCATTGGCAAAACGCTGCCCGTCCTCATCGAGGGCAATGGTGACGGTGTCTCCGTAGGCCGCTCCTACCGCGATGCCCCGGAAATTGACGGGCTGGTCATTATCAATGGCGAAGAACTGCCTGTCGGAACAATGGTCAATGCAACCTTCACCGATGCCCTCCCCCATGATCTGATTGCGAAATTAGCAGAGGAATAAAACTTCCCTTGTAGGTACGACTTTAGTCGTCACAAAAAAAACCGCCCTTTCGGGCGGTTTCCTGTCTCTATTCACAATCCTTACGGATACGTCGTTGGTGCTGCCAAGGTCGGGGTTGGTGTTGCCGGCGCGGGCGTTGGCGTGGGCGGTTCGCAGATCAACTGCACCGCCGTAGCTGTCGGCGCCAAAATCTCATCCGCTCCCAGCGATAGCGCATTCCGGTACTGGTCCCGGGCCATGCAGTACTCCCCTGCTGCGACCAATTGGTCGCCATACGCAATTGAAGCCTTGCGATATCGTTCCATTGCTGTCCAGCCGGAGCCATCCCGCAAATTCGGCAAAGCGGCATATACCTGGTAAAAATAGTCGATCGCTTTCGGCCAGTCAACATCCCAGAAGCTGGAACCTGTCAGATAATACCGCGCCCAGGTGCGGTACTGATCTGCCTGACTGTCCACCGGGCCATAACGTTCGGCCTGGGACAGGTCATACATCCCGCCTTCCAGATTGCCTTCCTGAACGATTTTCTGAATGCCGCGATATCGCAGGGCAATATAATACATGCCATCCACTTCCAGGGTGCGGTAGGTGATGTCCTCATCGCGCAAACGGTCCAGGGTGGCAATCGTAGCGTTCCAGTCCTGTCCGCGGTACACCTGCACAGCCTGGTTGAAAATCGCTTCAGCACCGCGCAAATCCGGGGTGGCTGTCGGAGCTGGTCCGGCTTCCACCACAGGGGTTGGTGTGGTAACCATCGCCATCTTCAACATCACATCAGTCAACTTCTCGGCGGCCCCGGGAAAGCTAGGGTCGAGGGAAATGACATATTCAAATCTTTTCCGCGCCATCGTATAGTTGCCTGCATCCAGTTCATTGACCCCAAGCTGATACTGTGTCGTGGCAACCATTGCAATTTGATCTTGCTGAGCTTTGATGCGTGCCTGAATAGCACCCGATATCCCAGCAGACCACCTGCAGCAGCCAGCAGCAGCATCAGCAGGAAACCGCCCAGCACCCACACAAAGCGGCGCGGCTTCTTGCGCCGGGGCTGCGTGTCAGTCGGCCCATCTTCCGGGGGAGCTGGTGGCTGCATGGCCGGTAATGCTGCTGGTTCAGCCGCAGATGCCGGAGGTTCTTCCATCACTGCGCGCATTGGCATTGTCTCATCCATGGCGTCTTCTTGTAAATCGCGTTTGGGAGAAATTGGCATGGTTTCATCCATGTTCAAATATCCTTCATTGGAATTTTTGTTTGCCGATATCGGCATGGTTTCGTCGTAATTTTTGTTTGCCGGAATCGGCATGGTTTCATCATTATTTAAGTTTGCCATGTGCCATATTATACCGCAGAGAACAGATTTTGCATCCGTGGACCAAGTTCTATCATTCCTGAGTAAATACCTGCCATTGCAGACCCTGCATCATAACCATCATCAGAAATTGACCATTGAGACCACTAACTGCTTCTCTGCGGTACAATACCCTCATCATTTACAATAGACAGGAAACAAGACCATGCCCAAAACCGGACGCTTATATATCGTCGCCACGCCCATCGGCAATATCCAGGACATCACCCTGCGCGCCATTGAAACCCTCAAATCAGTGGATGCCATCATCTGCGAAGAACGCAAGGAAGGCAGCAAACTTCTCAAACGGCTGGACATCAAAGCCAATGAATTGATTCCCCTCAATGAACACAACGAGCGCGAAAAAGGCGAGCGCATCAATGAGATCATCATGCTCCTGCACGAAGGCAAGCAGCTCGCCTTGATCTCCGATTGTGGTACGCCGGTATTCTCCGATCCGGGCGCCCTCCTCATCCAGCAGGCCGCCATGTTCGATGTCCCCGTTATTCCTGTCCCCGGCGCATCCTCCCTGATGGCGACCCTTTCAGTGCTCGACGAAAGTCTGGATCGCTTCGTATTTGGCGGCTTCCTGCCACGCCAGTCGGACAAACGATTGCAAGAGCTAAAGGCGCTGGATCGCAGCGGATACCCCATCATCCTGATGGATACGCCCTACCGCCTTAACCGTCTGCTGGACGAAATCGGCAACGCCTACGGTAAAGGACGGCGGATCACCCTCGCCTGCGACCTGACCCTGCCCTCGGAATCCGTCTTCCGCGGCACCATCAAGCAAGTCCAGCAAAAGGTCACCGGTCGCAAAGCTGAATTCATCCTCGTTGTCCACGCGGCACAAATAGGCAAACAACGAAATCGAAGATAGCAACCCGAAAATCCATTCTCCCAATCTGCCGGCAAATCAAAAAACCGCCCTTTTCAGACGGTTTTACACTTTTTATTTCGCCTCGTATTACGGCAGGCTGCCCAGCTCCAAAGATCTGGCTTCAGGGACACCATACAACAAATGATCAATGCCGTTAAATTTCGCTGGCCGCAGATCTCCCACCTCACTGATCGTGGGCAGCGTCTCGCCAATCCACTGGCAGCTTTCCGCTTGCCCCTCGCCGCCAAACGGCAGCGTGGCAATATCGCACAGGAATTCTACGGCTGCTTCGTCTGACACCTCTCCACTTTGGTTAAAGTTGGCGTCAATCATATCCACGCTGTCTTCATCCCGACCAAGCACCAACACCTGATAAAGCACATCGCCTTCTGTTTTCTCGCATTTCCAGATCACGCGGTCTTTATCATCCACCCGCGGGATGGCACAATCAAAGCCTTCCTCCTCAACCTGTGCCAGCACCTGATGGGGGGTAAAACCAGGAATATTCGGACTGCCTTCCACAGCCTGAATAGCCTCCGATGCCATATCAATCAGGGAATCAACTTTAACCGGCTCTTCCTCATCGTTATTGACCAGAAACACAATAACCAACCCGGCAAGGCAAATCACCTCAATCACCAAGTACGATCCACAATATTTTTCGATTACGTTTTCCAGTTTTCTCTACCACATCAGCCTCCTGAGAGGATTATTTTACTACATCATTTTGCCAGGAAATCAACCAGTATGCGTTCCTAAAACCTACAGATCTGGATGAAACTCATTATAATAACAACATGAACCCTGTCAATGCTGATTTCGCCGGGCATTGAACTTGCATCGCTTTTACTGTTACGATTATTTCCAAGACCGGGAAGGGTCACTGAATATGAGAATTAATAAACGATCACAAACCCGTTTCACCTCGGTGCACAGGATCATTCCTGCTCGCCCTCATTCTGCTGCTTCTGCCCATCACGGATGCTGCAAGTCGATGCGCATTTTAACGCCATCCCCCACCTTCAGGAAACAACCGAAACTGTTGAGGTCGCAGCTACTGAGGCCACACCCACCCCCACAGTCACGATGATACCAACAGCAACGGAAGAAAGCGTGGAGGTGCCCGCCCCGGCTGCAAGCGACCCGAGCCTGGCAACCCTGAATGGCACAGTTGTTTTCCAGGGCTATCCCGCCCCGCCCAACAGTCTCACGGCAGCCGTCATTCAATTGATGCTGATCATCCCGGGAAACACAGATCCCCGCATACCAGTATGAACTCACCACAGATGAAAATGGCAATCTCTCTCAGGCAGATATTCCCCCGGGAACCTACCACCTGCAGATCAAACATGCCAACCATCTTCCCGCCCTTCGATGGAACGTCATCCTCAACGCCGGGGAGAACCTCTTTGATTTTGGCGTGCTCAAAGCAGGTGATGCCAATAATGATGCCTTTGTCTCTGCAACGGACTTCTCCCTGCTCAGCGCATCCTACGGGATATGCACCGGCCAGCCGGGCTTTGACGATCGCAGTGATTTCAATCGTGACGGCTGTGTCACTGCTGTTGATTTTTCCCTGCTCTCCAGCAATTACGGCCAGGGTGGTACGATCAACCCCCTGCCGACGCCCACCCCGCACCCTACTCTGACGCCCAATCCAACACCCACACCCACTGCTACACCGGATATTCCCACGTCCGCCGCTGTCACCAACATCTACGGCACCAACCAGGCCCTGCCCCTCAACTGCGAGTCCAGTTCCGCTGTCGATTGGGCCGGATACTACGGCACCTACATCAATGATGTCACTTTCCACAACGAACTGCCTCTCACCGACAACCCTGACACCGGCTTTGTCGGCAACGTTTACGGCGTGTGGGGGCAGATTCCCCCCAATCCCTACGGCGTGCACGCTGACCCGATTGCCGCCAATCTGCGCAATCACGGCCTGCCTGCTGTTGCTGTTCACAACTTTGCTTACCAGGATTTGCAGCGCCAGATCGCCAGTGGCAACCCGGTCATCGTATGGGTCATTGGTCATGTGTGGGCCGGCACGCCGGTGCAATACACCGATTCGCAGGGTCGTACCACCACCGTCGCCCGCTACGAACACACCGTCATGGTCATCGGCTATGGTCCGACCTCCGTCACCATCCTTGACGGCAATACAACCTACCAACGCTCGCTGGATGCCTTCTTCGGCTCATGGGGCGTGCTGGGCAATATGGCTGTTATCCACGAATAGCATTTGCAGGGTGTGGTCGTTCTTTCTGATCACACCAATTCTGTCTACCTGAGCAGTAAGATATTTCCACTTTCCGAGACTGGAAAGATACTCACATGGAATTCAAAAACTCCTGCTGCAATATACGAGCAGGAGACTTTGCTATAGATGATCTTTATCTTCGGGAAGCGGCGACGATCCGCCGCAGTTTCTCTTTACTGATATCAGACAAACCCAATGTTTCAATTTCACTTTCCAGCTGCTCCGGCGTACCATGTCCGATCAGATACCCATTTACCCGCGTCACCGCGGTCGAGTTGACAAAATCCAGCACATCCGGATAGATCGTCAGATATTCCTTCTCCAGCGAAGAATTGCGGAGACGATATTTCTGATGATAATCCTCCGCCAGGGTAAAGCTGGAATAGTCCACGATCTCGGTAAAGATCTTTCGCCCAAGTTTCGCTTCTTCACGTTTCAAGTGATGCTTCTGCCTGCTCACGTTGCTCCGCAGTCATGCACAAAAATGAATGAGGCATATTGCCGTGACCACGATCTGGCGGTCGGACTGTGACTGCTCCAAAACACATCCAGCAGCGCGTCAAAACTGACCTGCTGCGGGTCATAATCTATCTGAATGGTTTCCGCATGGTCGCCAATCGAGCGATAGGTTGGGTTGGCTTTCTTGCCGCCCGCATAGCCTACGCGGGTGCGCACCACACCGGGGATACTCCCGAACCGGGAGTTTGGGCCCCAGAATCAGCCCAATGCAAAGGTTGCGGTTCGGATTGCCGTTGGCGCTTCCCGGTCAATCAAAGGGATTTGGATACTTTCACGAGTTACCATTACTATTTACCTTCCACTAATAAAACCATTATTGATGTTATTTTACCTTATTTATCGTATATTGAATTAGCATTTTGATTGCTTCTAATACAATTCAAACGAACCAGAATACACCTAAAACCAGACGGAAAACTTCCCCCACCCATACCACACACGCACATACATCGCAGCGATACTGCCAGCAAACACCAGCGCGATCACTATATGATCCACCCAGGTCATTTTCACTTCATGGAAATACGTACGGTCCGGATCGCCATTGAACGCTCGGGATTGCAGCACTACTTCAAGCTGCTGACTGCGCACCAATGCCCCCAGGATCAACGGCACAACCACGCGCGCATACACCCGCACCCGCTTCACGAGTCCCATCGATTCCAGCGATAGCCCGCGCAAACGCTGCGCTTCAACGATCTTCTGGAACTCAGCCCACAACAGTGGGAAGAAACGGGCTGTGGATGAGAAAACAAATGCCAGCCGGTAAGGGATCCGCGCCTGCACCATGCTGGTGATCATTTCATCCACATCCGTGGTAAAGATGGCCAGCGGCATCACCAGGATCAACGACATGGTTTTCAACATCACATTCACCCCGAACAACAAGCCTTCCCAGGTAGCAGCCACGCCGCCAACCAGCCACACATTTGCCGGGATGGTGAAAATGGGATGCAGTGTCTCCACCGACAGCAAACGCATCACCTGTGAGTTATTAAACAATGTGTGCGTCAACACCATGAACAGCAAAAATGGCGACATGCCCGTCACAACCAGGGCAATATAGCCCTTCTTCACCCCTGCGGCAAAACACCCTGCCAGGATCAATCCGGCCAGCACGGCCTGATAAATGGGATCATCCCACAGAAACGCCAGGAAAGTCACTACCAGCATTATCAGGATCTTTGAGCGGAAATCAAGCCGCGTAAACAGCGAGTCGCGCTCCACAGTCTGGATCTTGTATGTCACCATGCCTCACCCCCTGGCCGCGGCTGAAAGCAGGCCGCCACTTCGGCCGGTGTGAGCGGCGATTCCAAACCAACCGCCTGCGCCAGAATCACCGCCTGCGGGGGTGCAAGATAGGTTTGCCGCAGCATGTCCACTTTATGAAACGCAGTGCGGAGATCGGCATCCAGCAGGATAGTACCTTTGCCCATCACCACCGCCCGCCTGGCATAGTCCGGCAGCAGATAGAGATGGTGCGAAATGACCAGGATCGTCTTCCCTTGCCGATGCAATTTTGCGCTCACGTTGAGGATTGCCTTCGCGCCCTGGTCATCCTGCCCGGTTGTCGGCTCGTCGAAAATGACTACCTCGGGACGCATCGCCAGAATGGCGGCGATCACCACCCGCGCGCGGTCGCCCTTGGGCAGGGAGAGCGGATGCGCCGCGCGCACTTGCGTCAGCCCCATCTCGGACAGGCTCTCTTCGGTACGCTCGCTCACATCGTTTGCCGCATAGCCCAGATTTTTCAAGGCAAAACTGACTTCCTCCTCCACAGACGAGGTAAAGATCTGGTGGTCGGGATTTTGGGCCACATAGCCAATTCGGCCCGCCAGTTCACTGACTGCAAAAGCACGTGTCGGTTTTCCCTCAAAACGCACCTCACCGGTGGACGGCTGCAACAGATTGAGGAAATGCCGCGCCAGCGTACTTTTCCCTGCGCCGTTCTGCCCCAACAAAGCGATGTACTCTCCTTTGCGTACGGTTACACTCACTCCCTGCAGTGCGCTCATCCCGTCCGGATACTGGAAAGACAGCTCTTCCGTTTCCAGTATCACTTCACTCTGGGGAGGTTCTTCCTTCGCCGGGACCTCCAGCGGGCAGACCATCACTCGGTTTATCAATTCCTGAATGGTATCAATCCCGTCCTGCAAGCGCACCGGTACCGCATCCACCCTGATTCCCATCTGGCGGACTTGCCCAAACACCTCTGCAACTTGCGGCGGACGCAGTGCATTTTCCCGCAGCAAATCAAAAGAGGAGTAAATTTCCTGCGGACTGCCGACAGCTTTCAATTGGCCATCGGCCAGTATGGCCACACGGTCGGCATTCTCGGCCATCTCCTCCGCGGCATGGCCGGTAAGCACCACCGTCAGGCCGTATAACATCTGGAATTCCTTCAGCAATTGGAAAATATCCTGCACGCCCTGCGGATCCAATTGCGACGTCGGTTCATCCAGCACCAGCAGCTTAGGCCGTGCCGCCAGCGCCACCGCAATCGCCAGGCGTTGTTTTTGCCCCAGTGACAATTCGTGCGGGTGCTTCTTCTCCATCCCTGTCAATCGCACTGCTGCCAGCATCTCCGGGATGCGCGCCGCAATCTCTTCCCGTGGCCTTTTCAGGTTCTCCAGCATAAAAGCGATCTCGTTCTCCACTGATGTAGCGACGAGCTGGGATTCGGGGTCCTCAAACACCTCACCCACCTGCACCGCCAGACGGCTGGTGGACACATGCAGGGTGTCTTGCCCCCCAATCTCGACGCTGCCAAAAAAGCGCCCGCCAAAGAACTGCGGCACGACGCCATTCAGAGCCAGGCACAGGGTCGTCTTGCCCGCGCCGGTTGCGCCGATCACCGCCAAAAACTCGCCCTGCCGGATGGATAAATTTACATCCTTCAGAGCGTAGCCCGCACTGCGCGGATATTGATAGGAGACATCTTTGAGTACTGCGATCGTTTTGCTGTTCATGTACCTCATTTTCAATCAAACCACCGCCTCGGCCCAATCAGGGGCAAGTACAAGCGCAGCGTGCGGTTTGATGAAATTTTGCAATGGGTAGGTGGTACGAACATTTACAACCGGTCCATGCTTTTCTTTGCGGCTTTGCGTGAGAAAATAATTCCTGTCACACAAACCCGTCATCAACTAGGAAACGCGGAACCCCCTAAAACCCGGCATGCTCCGGCTTGACCAAACCGATCGCCCGCAAGCCAGCGATCACGCCGCTGCCGATCACCACTCCAACTGCCGCGCGGATCAAATTCTCAAACGGGATGATCGGGATCAATGTTACCCAAACTTCAGCAGGATAATTCTGCAAATGATAAATGATCGCCGCCTGAATAACATGCGTGATCCCGTAGATCATCCATGTCCCCAGAGCCAGACCCAACATCACCTGGGTCAGTTTCGGACTGCGCAGCCAGCCAGCGACCCATTTGCGGGTCGGCAGGACAAACAACAGGATAGCTGACCAGTTGACAAAGGTAACCGCCAGCACAACCCACGCATTCACCCCATTCAGGATCACAGCCCGCCAGGCCAGGGCTGCCAATGCCAGCAGAGCAACTGCCGCAACGGGAATCCACCAGCTCCTGCGTTTCTGTCCGATAACCATCGCACCCGCCGCGAAACTGGCGTATACACTGGTCAGGACACGCATCAGCGGTATCGGACCGGCCGTATGCGGGGCCAAAAAGACACCCAGCAGCGCCCCCACCCCGGAAGAAATGCCCCCCGCCACCGGTCCAAGCACCCATCCCACCAGCCCCAGCACCCCCTGGCTGAGCGGGAAACTCCCTCCAGAGCCAATGATCAGGGAAAACGGGATGAAAGACAGGGCGGTCACCACCGCGGCCATCACAATAATATACGCAATCGGCGCGCCATCAATTTGCGTGCTGCTCAACGAACGCACCTCGCGTTCAACACCCCTCGGGGAATGTTCCTCGCTTGGGAGATTTGTATTGGTCATAGTTCGGGACTCCATTTCAAGGTTGATTTCATCTATCGATTAGATGAGAACATTATCGGAAATCATACCATTGAAAGGAATGCGTGGAACGGAAAGGCTTTGGTTGGGAACAGTCAGATTTTGTAAATTCATCCCACATTGGGGTTTCCAATTTATTGTGAAACAAAAACCAAGCTTGTCGAAGGCTGAGCTTGTCGAAGTCGAAGCTGAACCTGTGGACGCTGGCAATCTGCCACTATTCTCACAATCCAGCAGAACGATCATTTTGACTGCTCCCCTCGGTTTCCAAACGAAAATGAGAGTTTTGTGGAATGGGGTTCTGCCTCCAACGGGATTCAAATACTTTCCCCCTGGAGGCGTCCATTTATCCATTATCGGATTGTGTTCTGAATCTCTGCTTCATTCCTCCGCCGGGCGACCAATCCCTTCAGCGAGATCCATGAACATGCCCACCAGTTCCTCACGATAAGGATGCTTATATCCAAGCGCGTTCACGGTTTCGGCCATTTGAAAATAGGATTGGCACACCTGATTCACTTGCTCGGGATTGTGTTTCTTGACGTAATAATCACACAGGCGCAGGTACGGATGCGGGTCATCAAACAGAGAGTCCACCAATTCCCTGTACAGGGCAATGGCATGATCTTTATCTCCCTGGCTTTCAAGACGGGCAGCGTTCTCGCGCAAGTTGTAAAGCTGGCTATAGATACGGTCCATCTCGTCAATATACGGGCGGCTCGAAACATTCTCCGGAATTACCCGAAGCGTTTTCATGATTTTGTAATACCGGATGCCGGGCTTGATTTCTTTGAAGATCTCATGCGCAGGCAAGAGATCGGGCATGAATGTAGGCATGTGTCAAATTGATCCTTTCAGAATTTAGGTTTACCAGTAAAAGATAATTACAAATAGAAACTGGATGATCATCTCACCCACTGGATGTATTTTGCATGGTGAGCAATCTTTCGCAATACGCCTCAACCTCCGGCGACATCTCGAGTTCATTTGCAATCTCTATGAAAGTCAAGGCAATTTCGTTTCGATACGAGTTCGCGAAAACCAAGTGCGCTCAATTCTTGCACCATTTTCAGGTAACTGCAACATACGATATCAACCTGTACAGGCAATTGTTTTTGTGTGTAATACGCACACAAGCGGAAATATGGATGCGGTTTTTCAAATCTAGCAGCCACCAACTGTTTATATTGTGAGATGGCTTGCTCTGTTTCTCCTTTGCATTCCAGTTTCACCGCGGCTTTTTGCAAATCACAAAACTGGGTGAGGATGCGCTCCATTTCAGCAATATATGGCTGCCGGGAACTCCCCTCTGGAATATCAGAAATTGCGTTTAATAGTTTATAGTAACGAATGCCAGGCTTGTCTTCTTTGAAGATTCTATGCGCAGGATCGAGTGCAGGTATATTTGGTGGCATGAGCTTTGATGGCCTTTCATTGTGGAATATTTAACTGTAGTCTCCTTGTAAACATTGTACAAAACAGCAGGCATCAAAACGGTTTAACTTTCCCGCAATTTGCTGGTTTTCCAGGTTTGCTATATCGATTTTCCCTTACGAATTGAATACCTTCTCCATCAGAATCCTGATTTTCTGTTCTCTGGACACAAAAACACGCGTCCTTAAAACAACAACATCTGCCAGTTTTCTACTTTCAGCAGATGCTTAACGGCCTTCAGACAATATTCAACTCGCCTGCAGGGTAGTGCAGATTCAGGATGGTCTATTTATTTAAATCAAAAGGGTTATGATAAAAAACTACTTGGATTTCTTCTTTTTATCTTTCTTCTTTTTCTTGTCTTTGGACTTGGAATCTTTTTTCTTGGATTTTTTTTCCGACATTTTCAGCTCCTTATCCTTCTTTATCCAGCAGTGCGCTATCAGATAGTATCAGTATAGCAAGTTTTTGCAGCTTTTCCATGCCCACTCACAGAAAGATGTAAAAAATAGTGCCGGTGAAGCTCGGCATTTAACCTCATTCATCTTCAAAATCAAGTAAGGTCAAAGCTCAAATTTCTTCCATCAATGGGGCTCCCATTTGTGCCCAAAAACAAGCTCTACCTTGCTCAAAACAAAAGAACCACCGTGTGGTGGCTCTTCTATTAGTGTGCCTCCAGGGAATTTGAATTTCATCCCCTTATGGGGGCTCCCGCTTTGCGTTTTGATACGAATATCATTAATGCAAAAACTCCGCCACTTAGCGGAGTTTAGGTGCCTCCAGGGAGATTCGAACTCCCGTTTTAGCCTTGAAAGGGCTGCGTCCTGGTCCCCTAGACGATGGAGGCATTACTAACGGCCTGAATTTTACCATCTCTATCTATGCCGGTCAAGGAAATTGTCAATTTGATTTTTCTTCAGCGTGAATTTACTGGTTTGCTATATCGTCGGCAATCGCCGCCGCAAACTCCCCAAATTTCAGGGCAAATCGACATCCGGTTATTCCGTCAATTTGCTTAACGCAGCACAACTCTGTGCATAAATATCTTCCAGCACACCCAACTGTGCGGCGGCTTCCTCAAAGTTACCATCTTTCACAAGGCGCTCGAGGTCAGCAGCTTTTGAAGAAACCAGTTCAATACCCAAATTGGAACTGGCCCCTTTCATACTATGCACAACCTGCCGGTACCCTTCACTATCGGCTTCCTGAACAGCGTGACGCGCCTTTTCAAGCAGCTTCTCCGATTCAGATAAGAAGATCTCCACCAGTTCCACAAACAAATCTGGTTCCCCTTCCGATTGTAATTCCCGAATAGACTGTACCGTCTCCATATTTATCAATGCTGAGACTTCATATCGGGCAACGGGCGCCTCTGGCACAGGTTCCGCTATTTGAACATTGGTATGCCACTTTTGCAACACCGCCTCTAAATCATCCATTTTGACTGGCTTGCTAATGTAATCATCCATGCCTGCCGCAATACACATTTCCCGGTCCCCAATCATCGCATTCGCGGTCATCGCGATCACCAGATGATGCTGCCCGGTATTCTCTTCCCATTTCCGCAATTGACGGGTCGCCTCAAAGCCGTCCATCTCTGGCATCTGGCAATCCATCAGGATCACATCATACTCATCCGGATTTTC
This sequence comes from uncultured Chloroflexia bacterium, assembly GCA_963753895.1. Classification (GTDB taxonomy): domain Bacteria; phylum Chloroflexota; class Anaerolineae; order Anaerolineales; family Anaerolineaceae; genus SMBSF63. The sequence continues at coordinate 288,570 of CAVWEE010000007.1, forward strand.
CTGGATCTGGTTAAGCGCCATCTTGCCATGGTCTGCGATTTCAACCTCAAACCCCAATTTCTTCAACTGACGGAAAGCCAGGCGTTGATTGGCGACGTTGTCTTCAGCCACTAAAATCTTTCCGGTCAATGGTGTGTGGGGCAATGGTATCGGCTTCTCAGGTTCTGGTTCTGATGGTACCAGCAACTGTGTGTCTGGTAGTTGAACTTGTTTCACGAGACTGGCAATATACTCGATTATCTCCGGGACATGAACCGGCCGTGGAAAGATGCGTTCGAAAAGCGGATCGGCCGATTTTGCCTCACCGTCTTTTTCTGGCAGCAGCGCCCAGACCGGCCGCGTTTCCCATCTGACAGTACCAAGCTCTTTCTCAAGCTTCACAGCCCCTTCGCTGCCAGCGGAATGGTCCACCAGTACAGTCAGGAATGGTTCCTTTTTCAACTGCCCCCACAAGGAAATCTTTGGCGGCGTCCCATCGTTCCGCATGAATGATGCTCATTTTCCAGGGGAGGAATTGCTGTTGCAAGTAATTTGAAAAAGTAATATTTTCACTGACCAACAACACCTGTGTACCGCTGAGCTGCTTCATTAATTCTTCATCATTCAACAAATTGGTTTTCCCGGTACGATCAAAAATGGCAGTGAACCAGAAGATTGAACCCGATCCGGGCGTACTTTCCACGCCAATTTCACCCCCCATACTTTCTACCAGCCGCTTTGAAATCGCCAGGCCCAGGCCCGTTCCTCCATATTTTCGGGTGGTACTGCTATCGGCCTGCATAAAAGCCTGGAACAATTCTTCTTGCACTTCTTCGGATATCCCAATCCCCGTGTCACTCACTTCACACCGCAGTTCAACCTGTTTCCAGTCAGATTTCTGCACTTCGACTACGACCTCAACCTGTCCTTCAGCCGTGAACTTTATCGCATTGCCAATTAAATTCGATAAGATTTGCTTCGAGCCGGACTGCATCGCCGATCATTACTTCAGGCACATCCGGTGAAATATTCAGCGTCAAGGTCAAGTCTTTTTCAGCAGCTTTTTGGGCAAACAGATTTACAACACTTTTCACTGTAGTATATGGTTCAAAAACAGCATGTTCCAAATCCAGTTTTCCTGCCTCAATCTTCGAGAAATCCAGAATATCATTCAAAATTGTGAGCAGCATATGCGCCGAATTCTGGATCAGACTTGCATATTCATTTTGTTCTGTATTCAAATCTGTATCCAGAAGCAAATCCGTCATCCCGATCACAGCATTCATTGGCGTGCGGATCTCATGGCTCATCGTTGCCAGGAATTCAGATTTCAGCCGCGAAACCTCCAGCGCCTGGTCGCGCGCTTTTGCAAGGGCTTCATTCTTCTCAGCAATTTCCTCTGTACTAACGCGAAGTTGATGGAGGAATTGTTCCCGTTCAATTTCACTGCCAATCCACTGCGCCATCAACCGCAGGAATTCTTCGTCTGCTGGCATAAAAGGAATTTCTTTTGGAGTGAAACTGAAAAACGAAAGGGTGCCGAAAATTTCTCCGGCCACAATCAATTTGCCCCCCAGGAAAGATTTAACATTTAGTATTTCGAAAACCAGGAGTGATTTGACCAAAATTCATCCTGACTGGCATGTTGAAAACTGATTGGCCGTTCATTTTTCAATAACTACCGAACAGAAGGTCTTCCCAAATCCATGTTCATGCCGCTCTGAATATAACCATGTTCTGGATATGCTTTGATCACATGATATTCTGTGCCTTTAATCTGCGACACAAACTCCGGAATCCATACCAAAATGCTGACAACCCATGTGCAGTAATGCCTCAAGCTTTTCGGAAAAAGTTGCCGGCACAGCAGAAGAAATAGCATAGAGTTCCCGCATGAATTCTTCACTTTTTCGCAGCGCGTTCACGATCTGCCGTCGTTGCGTCAGGTCGGTTACCACAACGATTGAACCATTCAATGTGTCGTCACGTATCAAAGGAACTTTGGTGATTAAAGCGTATACGACTTCACCATCCAATTGGCGCAAGCGAATCTCCAGTGTTTGCACCTGGCCAGATGTATCCATTTGCCGAAAAGCATTGAGCACAGTTTTTCGATCTTCTTCAACCGTAATATCCTGCAAAGTCTTCCCCAACAGAAGGCTTGTCTCACAATGCAGCAAGTTTGCCAGGGCAGGATTAACAAACTCAAATTGTCCGTGGGCATTGGTGACCATCAACCCCTGCCCCATATTATTCATGATTCTCAAAGCAAAATCGCGCTGCAATGCCAGTGCCTGTTCTGTTTGAATTCTGTCAGAAATATCCAGCGCAATCCCCAAAACCCCTACAACATTGCCGGATCGATCGGTAAATGGCTCAACTGAGGCTTGAAAAGATGCCTCCGCCAACTGAATCTCAAATGTTGTTGCTTGTCCCAACATTGCCTGGTTGTGCGCCTCGACGAAACGATCATCCTCTTTTTCAGAAAACATCATCTCCATTAATTCATCGCGTTTTTCCGCATTAATACCAGCGATATCGCTTCCGCTCAATGAAGTAATATTCAAAGCCAAATCTGTGGTCCACAAAATAGCAGGCAATTGGTCCAACATTAATAAGAGACGCGCCTGGCTTTCTCGCAAGGCCAGTGAGGCCTGTCGCCTCTCCTCGTTTATCGCAATCGAAGATGCAGCCGATGAAAGCATGGCAATCTCAGAAACCGTCCACGATCCATCAGATGTACAGTTATCAAATCCGACGAAACCAAGGAAATTTTTTCCGGCTGATAATTGGTAGAACCAAAATCGATCGAATATCCTGGGGCAGCAGCAGGTCTTGTTCAACTTCAGGAAAATCCACTACCTTGCCAACCAGATAAATGCCGCGTGAAAGCAAATCATACCAGCGTGTCAACACGCCTGAATAAGACATATTCTGCAAATTCGGGTTATCAATCTGTGCAGTGATGTTTTGACTGGACCACTCTGCCCTTTGACTGGTAACGAGATTTCCGGTTTCATCTTTGTGATTAAAAAACAGGTAGGCGCGGTCCGCACCGGAAGCTTCTCCCAACAGCTCGAGAATTTGCTCGTACACCAAATCCGGGTTATCTACACTTAATAACACCATTTGAATTTCAACTAGGGCCGCCAGAAACCGTTCCCGAATTGCAAGGTCCGTCTCGATTTCTTTCCTGTGCTTGAGTTCGCTTTTCTGTTGCCGATATATATGGGCAAGCTCGATTAATGGACCAACAACTTCAAGGGCATTCTCTACCAGCTGGATCTCATCTTGTGTGAATTGACGTTGCGCCAAAGTATCAAGTCCCAGCGTACCGATTACCCGATCGCGCACGATTAGCGGCACAATTAACATGGATACAATACCGCGCCGTACCATTACATCGCGCACCAGCTTCATCCGCTCATCAGCGCGTACATCCGCGATATATATCGGCTTCTTGTTACCAACAACATATTCTGTTGCGATATTCCCCAAAATCGGGATTTTATCACCCAGCGCAGAGGGATTTTCAGTAACACTGTATTCTGCTTCGACCCGAAAGAACTCACCCGTTTCATTCACAATTGCGAGTGCGGCTTGTGGAATATCAAGTGCAATTGCCAATTCGCGGCAAACAATTTTCAACACTTCTTTCAGGTCTTGACTTTCAGAAATTGCACTTACTACTCTTGCTAAAACATTCGCATCAGTCATTCGCTGCGGTTTATCATCATCAGATTGTGTTGTGTCGGGTACTTTTTTTACCTGGATCAGCACCAAATCGCTGTCTGGTAATTTGAGCCGTTCGGCGCTGATCTCAAGATCAATACCCGGTTTCCCGTTCTCGATCAAACGTTGCCTGGTGTGCGAAACGCGCCCTGCAAGAGGCGCATTCAAAAACTCTTCAAATGCTTTCCCGGAAAACCCCGGATGCAAAGCTGACAGAAGAATATCGTTTCCATATCCCGTTTGATCCCCATACCCAAGAAGCGTCCGAAAAGCAGTATTATGCGCAATGAATCTTCCCTGAGCCGGGTCATAAACGACACATGCATTGGGAATCTGATCAAATACTGCCTTGAAAATCTCTTTCGTATTGGTCATTTACTGATTACTAAACCGTTAACCATACCAACCACCGCCTTAGTCAGGGGTTTCAGTTGTTACAACAGACACCCTTCCGACATCCATCGTTTGCCCGGCAATAACAGTAACTGGATATTCCCATCCAGTCTGATCATACCCCACGACAAGTAAACGCTGCCCTTCAGGAATATCAGCCAACAAAAACTTGCCTGATTCATCCGTCATAGTCTGCAAGTTAGTCCCTGCAACAATAATCTCAGCCTGGACCCCGTTTCCTTTTTCATCAACCACGAAGCCCGAGAGGCTCCCTACTCCTCGCAAAGCTGTGATTTCTGCGCCGCCCCAAATATTGAGAACAGCCAATCCAATTACGATCAAAACCAAGACAATGATCATGCCCCATACAACACCTCGACGGTTTTTCGGTTCTGGAGGATGGGATACATCATCAAGTTCCACCTGATCAAATCCTGGAGAATTTTGCAAAGACATTTTCACCTCACATTCCGTTATTTTCGTTTTTGTCGCATTTTCTGCCGCTCTATCAACCGCTGCCACGCATCAGTGGGTTCGGCAGGTTGCGTCTTGCGATCCTCGTCTTTTGAAAAACTAAAGGCAATTTCCTCAAACAATGCACCTAGCGGAGAAGCCTCAGCATCAAATACAGGTGGATTCCCTAAATTGATCGAGGTCACGATTGGCTCAGAAGCAAACGGGATCATGAATTCAATTTTCTTTTTCATTACATTTTCAATATCAGCCTTTGCCAGCCCTTTGCGCTCAAAAAGCCAATTCATGCCAATGCGAATATCGTTCCTGGAATAGCCCAATGTATCAAAAACCTCAAGCGCCCCAACCGAAGCGCGAACGGAAGCCAATTCCGGTGCCATTAGCAAAAGTACATCATCCGCATAATCCAGACCTGTCAAAGTGACATCACTGAAATCATGGGGTAGATCCAGAACAATATAACTAAAATTGGCACGCAGAATATCCAGGACTTTGCGCATCGAATCTACCTGAACAGCCTCGCCTTCAACAGAGGTGCGTGGTGCTGCCAGAACATGCAATCCAGATACATGCTCCAACAATACATTTTTAACAATTTCTTCGTCGATTTCATCCGGCGGAATACTCCCCAAATCAGCCCATGTGTTGCGCAGCGGCAGATTAAGCATCAACGCACTTTGCCCCATGTTCAATACCATATCCACCAGTACAACGGATTCACCCCAGATCTGACGATACCCGGCAGCCAGATTTGCTGCAACCACAGAAACCCCAACGCCGCCGCGCAATGAAAACACAGCAGTTAATTTTGAATTGATAATTGGTTTCTCTGTTTGAACCCGAGAAGCCCTGCGTAAAAGCACCCCAATTCTGACCAGCAATTCAGCAGGTTGGAAAGGCTTGGTTAAATAATCATCAGCACCCGCCTCAAAGCCCTTAATTTTCTCTTCCAACGTATCGTTGGCTGTGAGCATGATGACCGGTATAGTTGTCGTGGACTGCTTTTTACGCAGCCGACGGCATACTTCGTATCCATCCATATCTGGCATATTAATGTCCAGGAGAATCAAATCCGGCCGAAACTGTTCCGCCAACTCCAGAGCCTTTGGGCCACTTTGGGCAGTCTCTATAGTGTAGCCACCCTTTTCCAGGGTAGCAGACACCACCTTCAAATTCACTAAATTGTCATCAACTGCAAGAATTCGCTCAGCCATAGTTACTCCTAATGGGTATTTTTAGGCATTAAAACAAACTGTCTTGCTGCCGTTCAGGCAGCAAACAGACTTCCGAATCAACAGCAGGGCTATTCACAGAACGAGACACAGGGTACGCGGATAAATAGCTATTACCAATTGGGCCCAACATGGATTGCAACTCCTCAAGATTATTGCTTGTGAGCCAATCCCACCGTTTTGCATCATCAAGAATTACCGGCATGCGCGCATGTATTGGACCGACAATCTCATTCGCAGGGCAAGTAATGATCGTGCAACTTTGAAGTTTCTTGCCGTCTTGATCCTCCCATTGATCCCATAATCCTGAAAATGTAAAAGGGGCATGATTTTTCTCATGGAAATAGTACGGAATGGATGGGGCTTTCCTGCCGCCGGTCTTCATCCATTCGTAAAAACCATCCGCAAGTATTAAACACCTGCGCCGTAAAAAAGACTGTCGAAACGCGGGTTTCTCAGCAACAGTTTCAGCCCGCGCATTGATCATTTTTCCACCAATAGCAGGATTTTTGGCCCAAAAAGGCACCAATCCCCATTGCATCCACTGAACATGTCGTTGATCAGCATCCGTAACGACAGGAATGGGTTGCGATGGGGCAACATTGTATCGCGGCTGCCAATCATCCGGCATTTCACCCAGCTCAAGGCGTTGCTGGAATTCCTCTGCTTTTGCTGTAATCGTAAACCGTCCGCACATACTCTTTCCTCAAGGAAATCAAAAGGTATATCTTATTCTATTACATAACCGCGGAAGATACCGTAAAATTCTCGTTTTTTCAGCGCAACCATGAGAGAATGCCTGCTTCCGAATCCTTCTCATCAAGTTCCAATCTGTCTTCCCATGCAGTGGATTATAATTGTCTCGATTCGTAATCCAAGGGAGAATGTGCCTGTTTCCGTGCAGTGCAATTAGTTATGAAATCATTTTTGACATCGATTCATTTATTTGTTATGCTGCTGATGGTTTCCATCCTCGGCGCAGGGTGCGCCCCTTTGGAAGTGGTTTCCCCCAACCCGACCAGCACAGCTAAAAGCGTGATAGCAATTGCACCCACGCCAACCACAATATATATTCCGCCCCAACCCATCCTTTATATTGATCCAGCTATACCTGCCTTCTATCGTGAGGGCATCCAGTTCCCATCCACCTGGACATTGGCCACAGACCAGACAGCGGCCAATATCGCCATCACTGTCAACGCAGAGCAGCCCGAGGCGCAACTTGTGTATGCCCTGGCTGCGCCCTTCAACACCATCACCGACAGCATTTCCGGTACAGACCTGCAAGCTATCTGGCAAGGATACGATGGCACAGTCACACCTCTACAAAACATCCTCGTATCCCGGCCAACCCTTTACGTATTTGAAAGCTTATGGGGTCCTGCCTCGCAAAACGTCACCGTGCTCAACCCGCGCCAATTCTCACAGCGCGCCTGGCGCAAGGAAAACCACTGGGCGATCATGCCATTTCAAGACCTTGAACCACAGTGGAAAGTGATCGAAATCGACGGACAATCTCCCATCCAAAAGAGTTTTGATACCGCAAACTACCCCCTCGCGCTTCCTGTCTCTCTCCAGCACAACCTTGATATGCCGCCAGGCATTCTGGAACAGCTCATCCTGCCCACTGCCAACTACGATCCCGAGCTTCTGGTCACCGTCAACCTGACCGGCGTCACCGCCCTGGTGCGCGCCACTGCCGGCCTGATGGAATATCTTGGCGTCACCTACCCGGCCACTGACATCCGCGATATCCTCCTTGAAGCGGACATCACCCACATCAACAACGAAGTCCCCTTCACTCCCTCCTGCCCCCTGCCGCTGGAAAATCAATCCTCCCTCGTCTTCTGCAGCCGCCCCAATTACATCGAACTGCTTGAGGACGTCGGTACGGACGTAGTTGAACTTGCTGGAGACCATTTCCAGGACTGGGGCGCTAATGCGGTGCTGCATACCCTCAGCATGTATAATGAACGCGGTTGGCAATATTACGGGGGTGGCGAAAATGCAGCCGACGCACAGCAGCCTGCCCTCTTCGATATTTCAGGTACTAAAATCGCTTTCCTTGGCTGCAACGCCAAGCCCAAGGGTTATGCCGGCGCCAGCGAAACCAGCCCGGGAGCTATCCACTGTGACATGGATTGGATGGCCGCAAAAGTAAACGAGCTCAATGATCAGGGCTATTTGACCATTGTCACCTTCCAGCACCTGGAATACTACAGCTACAAGATCCACCCCATCCTGCAGGAGGATTTCCGCAGGATGGCCGATGCCGGCGCCATCATAGTCAGCGGCAGCCAGGCCCACCAGCCCCAGGCCGTCGAACTCTATCAGCATGCCTTCCTGCATTACGGTCTCGGCAACCTCTTTTTTGACCAATACAACGAAAGCGAAGAAACCCGACAAGCCTTCATAGACCGTCATGTGTTTTATAATGGGAAGTATATTTCATCAGAACTGCTCACCATCGAATTCACTGATTATGCCCACTCCCAACCCATGTCGCTGGAAAGCAGACAATCTCTCCTGGACATCGTCTTCGATGCCAGTCTCTGGGATTGGGATTAACCATTTTTTATGGGGACGGGTTGTTGCGAAGCCCCCCCTGGGGCCAAACCTGTCCACCCTGCCTTAATCAAAATAGACACTCTATTCATAATCATCACAAGGAGAAATCATGGGACTGAAACCCGACCACTGGATTGCAAAAATGGCACGCGAACAAGGAATGATCGAACCGTTTGAAGACAAACAAATTCGCGAAGGTGTTGTATCCTACGGCGTATCCTCATACGGCTACGATGTGCGCGTGACAAACGAATTCAAGATCTTCACCAATGTCTTTTCTGCAACGGTGGATCCCAAAGCTTTTGACACCCGCTCAATGATCGACTTCAAAGGCGACGTATGCATCATTCCCCCCAACTCATTCGCCCTGGCCCGCACTGTGGAATATTTCCGCATTCCTCGCAAGGTACTCACCGTCTGTCTGGGAAAATCCACCTACGCTCGCTGCGGCATCATCGTCAATGTGACCCCCTTCGAGCCGGAGTGGGAAGGCTACGTGACCCTTGAAATCTCCAATACAACACCGCTGCCGGCAAAAATTTACGCCAATGAAGGTATCGCCCAGGTCTTGTTCTTTGAAGCTGACGAGGAATGCACCACCTCCTACGCAGACAAAAAAGGGAAATACCAGAACCAGCAGACCATCCTGCTGCCGCGTCTGTAATCCAATCTTCACTCACACATAAAAAATCTCTCCTTTTAGAGGGAGAGATTTTTTCTGTATGCTCTCTCAATGAAAAATTATCCATTATCCATTGATGCTTTTCACCTGGTTGCGCCAGGCAGCAAACACATTCCCATTCTCGCGCCAGATTGCCATCCCTTCAAGAAAATGAGGCCAGGTTTCGCCATCCACAAAATCATTGAAACAGGTATCCCGCTAACACGCCCAGCACAAAATCATGGGTTACGCTGATATTCAAACTGTGCTTTTTTGCTGGAAAATTCTTCAAGTAATCCAGCAAATCAATCACCTCATCCGGCAGCGCATCGGCAAACAAATGCTCCCTGCGCGTGTGCCAGTAATCATCTGTGTAGGTATACGTAAAACGTGGTTCCTGGCGAACTTCGCCCTTCCAGCGCGCTCCGCGGCCAATCGCGGCTGCCGTCTCCACACAGCGGGCAATTTCGCTGCTCTCCAACACTCCCAAACGGTAATTCTGCTTCAACGCCGCGCCAAACTCTTCGGCTATGCGAATTCCGTGCGGTGTTAACGGCGCGGTGGGCACATCCTCTGCTTTCAAAATTGGATAACGCTCGGAATGGCGTACTACCAGATTAACCGCCTTGCCTCTGCGGCACACTTTCCAATACCTTTAATGTCGGATCATAAACTGCCATCATTTACTCCAAGTACTGAATTTATTGGTTAAATTTTTGACATACAACCAGGGCTCAAATCTGCTTGAGCCCTGGTGCTTTGTGGAGATGGCGGGAATCGAACCCGCGTCCGAAAAATTCGACCTCCGAATATCTACGAGCGTAGCTGATTTTTGGTTTCGCGAAACACAGGTAGTATCAGCAAACCTGTGAACCGCCAGTCGCTAAGACCCGAAAGCCCTCTTTTGCACAGCCCACGACAAACTGCACAGCATTCCAGCTTTGTATCGCCCGGCTCCACCACCGGCCGGAAATCGGGGTGGGCGGACGTCACCTGTTAAAGGTGATTAGCTGTAGTCACTCACCTTAGGCGGCGAGGGGCATAGCAGCATATGAAGTGCGATTGTTGGCACTTAAATTGTTGTGCGGATTTTTCGAGTTCGGCACCTCTCGGCTCGCAATTCGGGACCAGCCTCCCCCGTCGAAGCCTGTCATCCCCGTTGCTCTATTATTATACCCGGGTTGAGCTGTTTTTGAAGATATATTTCCGCACTCAGTTTTGCTTTTGGACAGGAATAACGCAGGCAATCCAGTCCGCTTTCGAGTATACTTATACTGGAAGTTTACGGCAATACAAAATACCCAATTGAACGATAGCAGCCCAATTGGAAAGGGTAACTTATAGAGTAATTCAGGAAATCCACGAGGAAGGAGGTGACGCCATGATTTCGATCATGAAGACTACTCACGTTGGCTTGGAAAAAATGCAAGAGGTCACCTCAGGCTGTTGGATTAATGTTGTTGAACCCGACGCGCAAGAAATCAGAACATTGGCCGAACTGGGGATCCCTCGCGACTTCATCACTTACCCTTTGGATATGGACGAGCGCTCCCGTGCCGAAAGAGAAGACGAAGGCAATTTGCTTATCGTTTTGCGCGTCCCCTATTTCCAGGGCACCAATGTTGACGTACCCTACATCACCATGCCCCTCGGTATCGTCGTCAAGGATGACTACATCATCACCGTTTGCCGCATCCAGCACGAGATCATCCAGCGCTTCGCTGATGGCTTCGAACGCAACTTCGTCACCCACAAACGCAATCGATTCCTCCTTCAAATCATGCTCAAATCCGCATCCAAATATCTCTCCGATGTGCGGAAAATTGACAAGACCGTAGAGACTCTTGGAAGACCAGCTCGAAAAATCCATGCAGAATAAAGGCGTGCTTGAATTACTCAAATACAAGAAGAGCCTCGTGTATTTCACCACCGCCCTGGTAGCCAACGAGTCAATGATCGAACGACTTCAATCGCAGCCAGGACCTCACCATGTACGCCGAGGATGAGGACCTGCTGGAAGATGTTATGACTGAATACCAGCAGGCCATCCAGATGACCAACATCTCACACGACATTCTCACCTCGATGATGGATGCCTTTGGCTCGATCATTTCAAATAATCTGAACGCGGTCATGAAATTCCTGGCTTCCGTGACGATCGTTCTCAGCATCCCCACCCTCATCTCCAGCTATTTTGGCATGAATGTTCCGCTGCCATTTGCAGGCGCCCCCAACGGCCATCTCATTATTCTGGTAGGATCTATAGCCATATCCATCATTGTTGTGTGGGTTTTCACCAAAAGAGACTGGTTCTGAATTCGAATCTCTTGAGAACAAAACATTTATCGAACTATTAAGCTCCACGGTTGCATTATTTTTTACGATGGTATAAGATTGTCTTATCGAATTAAGACAATCTATTTTTTTAGCACTCTCAATACTATTGAGATGAATAATGACTGATCGACCTATTGTTCAAACACGAATCCTGGCCCCCCGCCGACGGAATGATCTATTAACCCGTCAGCGGTTGCTTGATTCTATGTCCGAATTGCTTGACAAAAAACTGGCCCTGATTATTGCGCCAGCAGGCTATGGCAAGACTTCCCTGCTGGTAGATTTTCTTGAAGTGCTGGATATTCCTGTCTGCTGGTATTCCATCAGCGCTCACGACCAGGACCCCCTGCGTTTCCTCGCCCATTTTATCGCTTCCATCCAGATGAAATTTCCCGCGTTTGGGCAAAGCTCATTGACCGCTCTGCACAACGCCTCGCAGGGCACACTTGATCTGCAATATCTCGTCTCAACGGTGATCAACGATGCCTACGAAAACATCACAGAGCATTTCATCATCACCCTTGAGGACTTCCATTTAGTCGATGGCGTTGACCCGATCAGCGAATTCATGTCCGACTTCATCCAGGGTGTAGATGACAATTGCACCATTTTCATCACCTCCCGCAAGCTGCTCACGCTGCCGGATATGGCCATTCTTGTCGCCCGCAATATGGTCGGCGGCATCAGCTATGAAGAATTGGCATTTCAGCCCGAAGAGATCCAGCAACTCTATTTACAAAATCAGCAACAATCCCTGACGTCCGAGATAGCCAAAAACTTCTATGAACAGACAGAAGGCTGGGTTACAGGCCTCCTCCTCTCCAGCCAGATCAATGAGTATTTGTGTACATCACAATCGGTGGTGAAACGCATTGCAGGGGTGGGGGTTGAAGACTATTTTGATGCCTTGTTAGCCCAACAGCCAGCAAAAATCCAGGATTTCCTGCTGCGCACTTCCCTCCTGGAAGAATTTAATGAAGGGTTTTGCCGCCAGGTGATTGAAACTGCGCTGTCACTGTCCGAAGTCAACTGGCGTTCAATGATGGATTACATCATTGAACGCAACTTGTTCGTGATGCCCGTTGGCTCAGACGGCAACTGGCTGCGCTATCATCGCATTTTCCTCGACTTCTTGCAAAAACGGATAAAGAAAACCCGCCCGGAAGAGGTTGAGAAAATCCAGCTTCACCTGGCAAAAGTGTATACCGAACAGCAAGAGTGGGAGTTGGCCTACGCTTTATACCAGCGCCTTGAAAATGAGCCGGCCATCCTGGAACTGATTGAAACCGCTGGCCCTCAGCTGATCGTCAGCGGCAGAATGGAACTGCTCAACACCTGGCTGTCAGCCCTGAGCAATGAAGTACGCCAACAGCACCCTCCCCTCCTCTCCCTTCACGGCATCGCGCTCAGCATGCGGGAAGATCCACGGGAAGGTATCACGCTCCTTGACCAGGCCATTGATGCCATGCAATATCCTGCGGACAAAAGGTACCTTGCGCGCGCTCTTGTCCGCCGTGCAACAGTCCACCGCCTCTCCGGTAACCTGGAGGACGCTCGCAATGATGCCGATCGGGTACTGACCCTGGTTGAAAGCGACGAAGAATTAGCTGAATTCAAGGCACCGGCTATGCGATCCAAGGGAGTCAGCTTGTTTCAGAATGGGGATTTCAATAATGCTGCTTCCTGGCTCTATGAATCTCTGACGGCATTTCAAGCAGATGGTGATCAGCACAACCAATCCATTATTGCCATGGAGATTGGCATTGTGGAACAGGCCCGCGGCAGGTATGAGAAAGCCAGGGAAATGTTTGTTCTGGCGCGCGGCTACTGGGAAAAGACCGCCAATTCAGTATGGCTTGCCAATCTGATGAACAATCTCGGCGTCCTCCAACAGGTGACAGGTGAATACAAGGCTGCGGGCGCTTCATTTGAGCGGGCTTTCCACCACGCCAAAGTCAGCGGTTTCACCCGTATGCAAGCCTACACTTTGACAGGCATCGGGGACAATTATCGCGAGGTTGAAGCCGTCAACGAAGCCCTGACCGCCTATAACCAGGCCAGGCCAATTGCCGAAATCATCAATGAGCGGTTCCTCCTCACCTATCTGGATCTGGAAGAAGCCTCACTCGCATCCCGCAATGGCGATGAAAGAACCGCCTCCGATTTTCTGCGATCCGCCATCGGCAGAGCAGAAACATCCGGCAGCACCCTCGAAAAACACATTGCAAAACTGGAATGGAATGGCTTCTTGTTATGGACAGGCCATGCCGAAGACGCCATAGAAAATTTACTCAAAGACGCCGAGTACTTTTCCAGAGAAGGACATCAGTATCAAATCGAAAAATCTGACCTCTATCTGGCAATTGCCTATGCCAGGAGTGGCCACCTGGATAAGGCGGAAGAATACTTCATCAAGGTACTTGCATCCTCTTCCCGATTTCCTGAACGCAGCCCGCTCATCACCAGCAGTTGGGGCATCAAAGACACCCTTCTCACCCTTGCCAAAGACCGCGATGCCAGTCCACAGATGCAGGAGCTGGTACGCCGTATTGATGAATTTGACCAGCATATCCCCAATATCCGCAAGGAACTGAGAAAATATGCCAGCGCGGTTCCATTTGCCCCGCCAAAACTTTTTATCCAGTCTCTGGGAAAAATGCAGGTACGGCTAAATGAGAAAACGATTGGCAACAATGACTGGAAGACAAATGATGCCCGCGATCTTTTCTTCTTGCTGCTGGCCCACCCGGAAGGACTAAATAAAGGTCAGATCAGTCTCTATTTCTGGCCGGACGCTTCTCCCTCCGAGATAAAATTCCGCCTCAAAAACACCATTTATCGCATGCGCCATGCCGTTGGCAAAGAAGCAGTTGTCCTGCAGGAGGAATATTACACCTTCAACCATACTCTCGATTATGAATATGATCTGGAAAATTTCCAGAAGGAAATCGCCATGGCCCGCAACACGAATAATCCTGACCGTGTTACTGCCCACCTGATGAAAGCGGTAGAGTATTACAAAGGACCTTTCCTGCCGGATATTGAAGATAGCTGGATCATTTCAGCCAGGGAACATTTACACCAGAATTATCTGGAAATCCTGATGAAACTGGCCGAGATTTTCCTCACTGAAAAGGATTTTCCAAAAGCTCTGCACTTCAGCCAGCTCGCCATCACTGCAGACCCGTGTTTTGAATCTGCCTACCGCATGTCTATGCGTATCCATGCTGCTGAAGGAAATCGCGCGGGCGTTGTCCGACAATTTGAAAGATGCAAAGATGTATTAATGAAAGAGATAGAAGTCGACCCTTCTCCCCAAACATATCAACTTTACCTCACCCTGACCCGCTAAAACCTGCCCGAATTCATCGAATTTTCAAAAAAGTCGGTAAAACCACCGGCTTTTTTTGTTTTTTAAACCGTTTTGATGCCTGTTATGAGACCCCTATTTGTAATAATAGTTCTATCGAGTGTCATTACCTATCCAAATTTAAGGAGAAATACCATGAAACAGACCATTCAGACAATCACTATCTACACTTCCCCCTCATCCATCGGCGGCGCAGGCGGATAAACCACAGCCCGATAGCCAGGGACAAGAAGTCAAGCATTCATTCAACGAAAAACATACTCAGGAGACACAACCATGAAACAGACCATTCAGACTATCACTATCTACACTTCCCCCTCTTCCATCGGCGGCGCAGGCGGATAAACCACAGCCCGATAGCCAGGGACGAGAAGTCAAGCATTCATTCAACCAAAAACATACTCAGGAGACACAACCATGAAACAGACCATTCAGAAAATCGCCATCTACACTTCCCCCTCATCCATCGGCGGCGCAGGCGGATAAACCACAACCCGTAGCCAGGGACGAGAAGTCAAGCATTCATTCAACCAAAAACATACTCAGGAGACACAACCATGAAACAGACCATTCAGAAAATCGCCATCTACACTTCCCCCTCATCCATCGGCGGCGCAGGCGGATAAACCACAACCCGATAGCCAGGGACGAGAAGTCAAGCATTCATTCAACCAAAACCATACTCAGGAGACACAACCATGAAACAGACCATTCAGAAAATCGCCATCTACACTTCCCCCTCATCCATCGGCGGCGCGGGCGGATAAGCCATAACCTTCAATTACACTTTTAACTTTTGATTTCTTCGCGGTTCCATTATTGAAAACAAGGAGCACAGCAATGACGTACATGAACAATCCAAACCGGATCATGTCCGAACCGGGTATCGCACCTCATAAGGGAACTCTGCGCTGGCAGCGGGAAAACCCATGCCAGAAAGAATACAGCAGACTGCTCACCGCAGCTGTGATCAACACCAACTTCAGAAAAATGCTGCTCGCCAACCCGGCCCAGGCGCTAACTGCCGGATATGGTGAGGAAAACTTCCATTTTTCCCCGGAAGAATTCAAGCGAGTCGCCAGTATCCAGGCCACATCCCTGGCAGATTTTGCTGAACAATTGATCCAGCAACGCACTTCAGTTCCGCAGTATCAAAACTGCTAAAGCTTTCGCTTCAAAATATCATTATTGTTTGCGCCCAGAGATTTCCTCTGCCACATCATTACAGGGATAGCAATTGAAACATGCGTAAGAATAACGATTTACACAGCAGCAAGGAGGGCCAACAGTATTCTGACAATTATTTGGTGGAATACGATCGTCCTTCGAATTTCGCCACCCTGCAATTCCTGGTCAGCTCAGAAATTGCGGATATTTTGTTATTCAGACGGGAACCAGTCTCTCGCTCTTCCCAAACATGCAAAATCGACTCGATTGCCAACGTCGCCAGACTGGCAGCCACGGCAGTCCATCATCCTCCCCTCAACAAAGACCTGGAAAAGAAATACATCCAGCTTGTTTACTCCCTCGTTACGATCATTGACGCCTGTGACACAAGCACCATCCGCCACGGACCTCGCACCGGGCGCATTGCCTTGTTGATCAGTCACGCAATGGGATTATCCAAACAGGAGTGTCACGACATACATGTCGCTGGCACACTGCATGACATCGGCAAGATCGGCATTCCCGAAAGGATATTGACGAAATCAGGGAAACTGACCCCGCAAGAGTGGCATTCCATGCGCCAGCATCCCATTCTGGGGTCTCAAATTCTGACGCCCATCTCTGGTTTTGAAAATATTGCCCCGCTTGTCAAATCCCACCATGAGAAATTCAACGGCAGGGGCTACCCCTACGGACTGACCGGCGAGAATATCCCACTTGGCGGGCGTATCCTTGCGATCGCCGATGCCTTCACCACGATGACTGATGGCAGGATTTATCGCCAGCCCCTCACACTGGATGAAGCCATCACCGAACTGAAATTTTGCGCCGGCACACATTTTGACCCGGCGATCGTTCCCGCAGCATTGGAAGTTGTTTCACAAGACAAGGTATAAGCACGACTCACCGGCTCCACCCACCCTCTTCTGCCAGTGATTCGTTCTTCTCCTGATCGAGCAACCACCCTGGCTTTTCAGCCAGGGTGGTTGTGTTTCAGGGCAGCCCCACACACACGACACCATCTCCATCACTATCCAGATTGGACCAGTTATTACCCCCACAGCTATTGAAACATGCCTGGGCAGCATCGTGGCTCGCAAAATCCGCACAGGTATAAACCAAACCGCAGGTACACGCGCCATCAGTAGACGGATTGGCATCCGGTGGCGGTTCCAGTGTGGGCAGGATCATCGGAATGGGCGTCTTGGTGGGGAAAGAAGTCTGCGTCGGGGCAATCGTATTGGTGGGCACTACCGCCAGCGTCGGCTCCTGGGTAGGCAGCGGCGTGGGTGCCATCTCGGTAAGTTCAGCAATACGGTTTCTCTCTGCTGCCTCCATCGTCATCGTTGCATAAATGCTGTCAATCGCCTGATTGGGATCATCCACCCGATCACCGCCCAGTCCCAGCACCGAAAACAACGCCGTGCCGATGCCGCATAGAAAGAAAATCGCCACAGCAGCAATTGCAATCACCCCGCATGTGCGCTTGTTCCCGCCAACAGATATAGACCTGACTTTTTGTGCTCTCATACCCATGATTATTCCCTCTGATTGAGATTTTTCTTGCCAATAGTATACCCCCATTAAATCAAAAACACATACAAAGCGCAAATCCCTTGCCAAATGTCTTTTAGGCTTTGCGGCAGTCAAAAATCAACCAAGCCTTCCTATCCCTGACCGCTGCCCGCCTGGAACAAAGTGACCTGCAACCCATCCGGAGACTGCACACGGGCATTCATGTCCCCCCACGGCGTCAGCTTTGGCTCATGTACCAAAACCGCCCCATACGCAATCGCGCGCAGCACTGCCGCCTTCACATCCGGTACATCGAAAGCAAAGCGCACCATCCCGCTCACCCGCCTGCCAACTTCCAGAGAGTCTACATGGGCAGCATATTTTGGGTCAAACACCTCCAGCGATGCCTGCCCAGCAAAGAAAAGCTGGCCCCGCCCGCCGTCCTCCTCCGTCCACAAATCTCCAGGGTCCAGCCCCAACCCATCCCGGTAAAAAGCCGTCACCCGATCAAAATCTTCTGTTGTCAGCGCAACCCGAAATCCACTTACTGGCATGAGAACCTCCTTTATAAAGATATATTTGGCATAATTTATCCATTTTCAGCATATCAAAAAACACACGCTTTTCAAGGCGTGTGTTTGAGGGTTTTTTGTCCAAAATGGTTGGTGAATTCAAAAAATGGAAGGAAACAACAATCATCCTGGAATCCAGGAATGGATCATGAAATGCTTTTGCCTGCTGCGATCAAGCCACTTTTCATGCCAGCCCAAGTTTTGTAGCCACGCACAGTTCGAGCTCGCATTTTAATTTCTGCCAATGACTTGTTCAGTTGGATTATTAGTCCAAGGGACATCAGTATGCCAATCAAACACGCGAAAACGAGCCCAGTTCTCAGCCAAACGATAATCACATACCGTAACTTGTCCAAAGCAGAGTATTCTGCACCGGGACGCCCCATCTGACTGGGTGGCAATTTGCGGTATAAGGCAATCAGGCTCGTCCCCCTCAGTTGCAAGCTCAGTGATGATTTGACGCACCTCGGTCAGCATCCAATGCCACTCTTCAGGCAAATTCTTATCCAGTTCGTGCAATGCCAAACCGACCCAGCGGCGCACATGAAATTGACAAATTTGATGTTCAATTGCAATTTATCCGCAACCTGTTTGTAGCTATGCAAATCATCGGTGACAATTACGCTGATCCCCAATTGTTGCACCAAAGGTTGCAGGAATTTCTTGACTGCTCTCGGATCTTTTTCATTCACGTAACCCACGGTGATCGGCTCCCCAGTGCCCAACTCGCACTACGTACACTGGATTGTCTCTTCTTCCAGCCCAATACATATGCTCCATCAACGCCTACCACTCGCGTGTCTTGCTGTTTCCTTTGGGATAGATATTGATGGGCGTATTCTTGCACATCTCGCCAGGAGTCATCCGACTGATTGAAACGCCAAAGGCAGCATATAAGCTGGCTATTCCCCGATAACTCAAACCCAATACCCACCCAATTGCTGCAATACTCCGCATTCGTTCTGTCTGCTGGCAATGACTTACTCCTGTTGGATATTGTCGAAATCTTCGCTTGCAACTACAGCAGCGATATCGATAGACCAGCACCTCTTTGATTTGAGGGTCTTTTACTTTGCGAATTGCTCCTCCCCAGCGCTGAAATGTTTCCCCTTCACAATAACGACATCTGCTGGGCCGTTCTTCTTTCAATACCTTGACTTCTGGTGCGTGTAAGATGACAATTGACATGGCGAACTCCTGTAATTGGTGGTCTGGTAACTACCATATTACTTGGAGTTCGCTCTTTTTTCAAAACCTACCAATTTTGAGACAGTCATGTTTGAGGTGGGCGGTATTGAACCTATCTCGATCTAATTCCTTCCCTGAAATCAGGGGGAAATTCAGTACGAAAGGTTTACTTTTGTGAGAAATTTTGGCTGGATATCCTCTTATCGTCAAGGCATATTGGTGTTACCTATCTAGTGGTTGAAATTCATTTACGATTATTATCTGTCCAGTTACTAGCAAAATCTTTGAACATTTCAAACCAGCCAACCGAACCTTATGCGCCAGCAGGACAACCTGCGCAATCCTAGGAACAGACAGATGATAAAACCAAGTACGTGAGGGAAACTGTTAGATATTTTCCCATAGTTTGTTTTCTTTCTCATTTACTAGTTTCTTGGTTTTTATGCCGATAGTGCCGGCCCGGGGAATTTCTCCTTTCCTAATACTCGTTCCAAAATCAATACAATTGCCCATGGCATCAATGCAATAAAAAGCCCGGCTGACTGCGGTTGCGCCAGATACGAAAGAACCAAGACGTTAAATACGTTGGTCAAAGCATGAAACACCATAATTAAAAAGATGCTTCGAGTGTTGTTATATAACCAGACATACAGGAAACTTATCCCAATGATCGACATGGTTTGCCCGGCCAATGAAATGATAATTGTAATGATCATTTGAGTAGTTGTAACATCTTGCATCATCCCCTGGGTTTGCAAGGCAGTAATTGGGTAATGCCAGATAGCCCAAATAAAACCCAGCGTCCAAATATATTTATAGCGTTTCTTTTCTCTCGTCGCTAAAATCTGCGCTTGCCTGTAATCTTGGCAGGAGAAAACCACGCCAACCCGGCTCCTCACCTAAGCCACTTGTAAAAACCTGTACGAGGATAACTAACCCAACATAGGGAAGGGTGAAACTGCTGGGGTAAAACCACTCGTAATCCCGAAAAGGAGTAAAGGAAGTATCACTAACATCAGTGCCATCCCAATAGCGTACAGATACCAGCGGCCTTCAATATTGATATTGACTATTCGCTGCCACAATTTCGTTTAACCAGTTTTGCCTTGCTCCATCGCTGTTGCCACTATCCCGCCAATCAGGGGACCATACACTGCAACCGAAAAGGCAATGGACAGCCACAGATGTTGGGGAGATTGGATACCTGCAGAGAAGAACTCTGCATAATTGCTGAAAGTCGGCATTATCCAACCATTTTGATTGGCAATCAACAGGCCAGGAATCCATCCCAGCCAGGTAATCCCCATTGCCAAAGATATAAAAACAATTAGTGATTTTCGATTTCGTGATGTAGATTTATCAGTCATTTTCTTTCCTTTGATATGTTTTGAAAACATTAGTAAACCGTATTTTGTAAGCCAGGTATCTATAACTTCAGTGAGGTCTTCTGATAGCTCGTAAGTATCAGAGCCTTCAAAGGAATCACAAGCATCATCAACAAGTCTAAATCCATGAGTAGCAGCATCTATTACGTTTACGCTAAAGTTCTCTGGTAGATTATTGTCAAATATCTCATTCAATCGGTCAATGCTTATGGATGGCGTCACAAGAGCGTCATTCTCTGCATAAATAAATAGACCAGGGCTTTCGATTTTTTTGAGTGCATCGCGCGGATCGTAGCCCATCACTCTTGAATGAAGCCAAACATGCCGAAGTCAGTAAGCTCGCCAATCCGGACGCTCAGCGCTCTTAGTTTTGCGCGTTTCTCAAGATATGCGGTCAACTCGTCCTTATCAAAACCTTGGCAACGCCCATAATTACGAGCATTATCCACCGCGTTTTCTTCTACAGTAGTGGTTGGCCCCACCAGACTAATAAAGAAAGCGATATCAGGATGTTCGGCAGCGGCACGGGTAACAACCCATCCGCCCTGACTGTGCCCGACAAGACCGATCCTGCTCTCATCAATCTGTGGATGGAACTTTATCTGTGTTACACCAGCAAAGATATCTTCGGCGCGCCCTTCAATACTATTTCGCGTATAGTCCCCTTCTGATAGTCCCATACCGCGTTTATTCATCAACAATACTGCCATGTCATGTGATAAGAAAAGCTCAAGTATATACTTTTCTACAAGCCCTGGGGAGTAGTTCTGATAAAGTGAATCTCCTGAACCGGGAGAAAATACTATGGCGGGTTTTATATCTTGGCCACCATTCGGTATAAATAACTCGGCTTCAAGTTTTGTCCCATTGCTATCCACAAATAAGAATTCCCGTTGTACATCAAGCGTGCTGATAAAAGGCTCCCACTCAGGGCTGGGATCGACCGGAACAGGCAAGTACTCATCACGGAATAACTTCGCTCCAAAGAATAAGCCAGCCAAAAGTAAAACGCCTCCAAGAACATAAGCAAGTTGTTTTTTCATGATTTACCTTCTTCCTTCTGAATGAGTCCCGAAATGGAAATATGCTTTTCAGTAGCAACTGTACGAGGGGGCATACTATTGGTATGACCCCTAAGGAGACAAGTTTAGAAATAGCTGGAATATTTGCCTTCCCAGGCGATTAGTTTCTTCTCGAAGACTATGAAGAAAGCAAAACCTGCCAAGGCAATCCAACCGAACGCATCGCCAAGAAGCAGGTAAACACTGTTGGCAGTTCCCAACGGAACGTCCTGCACCAGCACTGCCTGGGTCGGTTCGAGTGAAATTGTCTCTTCAAGAATGCGACCGTAAGGATCAACCATAGCGGAGTCAAGGCTTTTTCAGCGTTGATAATTGAGGTGCGGGTTTCGATGGCCCGGAAGACCAGGTGGACATTTTGTTTCTCGGCAATGCCTTCCCAATCACTGGATGGGGCAGCGATGATCTGAGCACCCTGCTGTGCCATCTTGCGGGTCACATCGGTATAGTTGAGGTCATAACAGATGATGGTGAAAACGTCCCCAATGGGGTGTTCTACACGGGGTAGGTGCCTACGTTCAGGCCATAAGGTTCGCCCGCAAACAGAACAGGGTGAGATTTTGCGTAGAGTTCGGAGAATTCACCGTTCGGTGATAAGATCACCACTTCGTTGCGGAGGCCTTCTTCCTCGAACACGCCGTAGGGTAGGACAAGATAAGCGTTTGTTTCGGCAGCCAATGCAATCAGTTCAGTGGTGAATTCCTGTTGGGGAACAAAAGGCAGGGCTAACTCGCTCCAGGAAATGATCTCGGCACCTTGTGCAGCGGCTTGCCGGGTCAGGTCGGCGAGCAGGTCCAGGCGGTCTTGGGCATCCATATCGGGGTGGGAGAACGCGACTTCGGTTTCACCGAACTGAATGGCGGCAACGCGAACTGACTCGGGAGCTTTGGGTGCGGAGAAGATGGAACCAGGCTAATCCCGATCCAGGCCAGTGTGGCGATCCCGATCCCGGTCAGCCATCGGCGGGTGGCAGCCTGGGAGACTGCGGGAACGGAATCGAAACCCACCGCTTGTCAAACCTGAGCAGGGCAGCCTGCCCCAGACCGAAATTGATGAACATGATGAGCAGGCTCAAGCCGTAGATGCTGAAGATCGAAACGGGCTGGATGAGCCACGCCTGGTTCCACAGCGTGTAGTTGACAAAACCCCAGGTTGCCATTCCAGGGATGAAGGTGCGGATGATCTCAAACCCGACCCAGTTGAAAACGCCGCTTAAAGATGAACCAGCGATAATGGGTCTGCTCATGGAAGGAGCGCAGGCTTTTTTCTGAGAACAGATTGATGAAAAACACGATAGCAGGCAGGGCGAGCATGATCCCGCCCGGGAAGAACGACGGGCCAAAGTAGAGATATACCCAAACCCCGGCCATCACGGCGGGTGCCAGGCTGGAAAATGTGGCAGGCATGATACGATAATGAGCAAGTATCAAAGGCAGAAAAGCAACAAAAACCAGCGGCCAGGCGTTATAGGGTGCAAAAGCCATGGTCAGCATTACCCCGCTTAGCAGGGAAAGCAGCACGCCGACAACGAGACGAAGAGCGGTATTGGTTTGGAAAGTTTTGGTAGATTTGGAAGGGGTTTGGGTGTTCATTTTATTTTCCATAATTGATAAAAAAATAAGTTCATTCGACATTAATCTTGACCAATAGTAGATCCAGTCCTAGGTCTTTAGCTTCTTTATAATCCCATAAAGGGTTGCCTGATCCACAACCTGGCCTGAAAGCAGTGATTGCTTATCACTTTCGTGGGTGATCTTCAGACCTTCAAACCATTCCGACCAGTGATGATCCAATTTTCCCTTTACACGAATTTCAACGCTTTGCATATTTTCCTCTTTCGAACTGTTCGAGCAAACTTCACTCGGTACTGATCACGCTTTCATAATACTGGGTAGTTAAAAGCCTTGTAACCACCCATTGTGGGTGGTAGGTGGGTGATTTGAGTTGAAGGGAAAAGGGTTTATTCAGGTAACAGGTTGCGGATACGCGCCTGGAAGACAGCTTCCCGGCGATTGTTCACACCAAGCTTGCCGAAGATATTCTTCAGATGACTTTTGATCGTGTTTACAGAAACGAACATTTCTCCGGCGATTTCCTGGTTTGTCATTCCATTAGACAGGAACCGCAACACACTTTACTCTCGCTCGCTCAATGCTTCGACGAGATCGTCTTGTTCTGGAGCAGTTGTTTGTTGCCGCCTCTGGTCGAATGTGGTTTCCTCTCCAAAAGCGGTCAGTATTTTTCGGGCATAGTCGGATGAGATATTTTGGCTGGCTGCTATATGTAATAAGGGGATCAGTTCCTCTCCCTTGTCTAAAAATATACGTAAAAATCCCTCTGATTGCGCCATTGCCAATGCGTCGCCCAGAAAGGTAGTGCTTATATCAATCGTTGGGGCGGCCAGGGCCTGCAAAAGACGGACTTCAATTTGCCCGTATCGCCAATTTGCTTCGGCGGCTTTTTCGAATTGCGCTTCAAGATGTTCTGCAGCTGATTCTTTATCGCCTTCCGCCAGGGAAATACGGGCAGGCGCAAGGTACAGTAATGGATAGAAGAATGAAGCAGCAGCCGGGAACATTTCCCGCGCAACTCGCCGTGCGTCGTCAAGTTTTCCCTGTGCAAGAAAAACTTTTACAAAAGCTGCTTCGTTTCGGCCCTTGGTTAGCGGCGGAGCCGTTTCACCAACGATTTTGACAGCCTTTTCTAGCGCGGTCAGGGATTCGCTGCTCTTTCCGGTTGCTTGTAACAACAGTGCCCAATTCCGATATGCGTTCCCATGAACTTCGATATTTCCACTGCGTTCAGCAAGCAAGATCGCCTGTTGCAAAGACTGACTGGCTTTCTCCAACTGGTTCCATTCATAGCAGATCATTCCCAGTTCTATATGTGCAAGGGCGCTTGCCGGATAAGATGCACCCCACGCCAAAGTTTTTTGTAAGAGTTCGGCAGCATCATGCAGGTTTCCCCGTGCTGATCGAATAGTTCCCAGAAGGCCGGAAGCCAATAATTCAACATGATGGTTTTTGGTCCGCCTTGCTCTAAAAGAGGCTTCCTCAAATTTTTCCTGCGCACCAGTGGCATTACCTGTTTGCCAGTAGGCCAGACCCAGATTTAGGTTGAGTACTCCCCGCACACTGTCTTCGCTATCTGGGATCATTGAGAGAGCCTGCCTGGATAGCTCGATCGTGCGTTCATGGTTGTGACGAGCGCGCGCAATGTGGATCTGAGCGGTCAGAAGATTGCCATATGTTTCCGGAGAGATACTGGCAGATGATTTTACGAATTGTAAATATGCTTCGGCCTCATCTTCTTGGCCGCTAAGCGCCAAAGCCCATGCGCAGTTCAAGCATAAAGCAGGGTTAGCTTGCATGATATCTTGAGGCAAGAGATTGGTCCAACGCACCAGAGTAGCATTTTCTCCTCGTTTTACAAGCACATCGCTTTCTTTGGTAATGAATTTCGCTGCATTGGGCCAGTCGGCAGCGATGAGAAAATGCTCAATTGCTTTCGTTGTGCAGCCATGCTCAGAAAGCCACTCTCCAGCTTTGCGGTGAATTTGTTGAACATCAAATTCGGATATTTGCAAACGGTGACGTAATAGATCTGCAAACAGGTGATGATAACGGAACCATTCTCGCGATTTATCAAGAGGAATAATAAAAAGATTTGCTCTTTCAAGTTGTAGCAGGAGTTGCTGTGAGTTTGGAGCAGCAGAATTTCCATTGGGCGAAATGAGCGCATCACATAAAGGGGCTGTCAGTTGATCGAGTATGGATGTTTGAAGTAGAAATTCCTGAATTTCAGGTGACTGCTGCTGAAATACTTCTTCGATCAAGTAATCCAGAATATAGCGATTGCTCCCAGCAAATGATCTTACAAAATCATCAACATCCGCGTGTCCCTTCATTGAAATTGCGGCAAGTTGCAGGCCCGAAACCCACCCTTCTGTTCTGGCTTCAAGCATCTCGATCTGCGTGGCATTCAATTCAAACCCCATGATGTCATTGAGCAACTTTGTTGATTCTGTACAGTAAAACGTAAATCCGCCAGACGAATCTCTGTTATTTCTCCCCTTCCGCGCAGAAGCGACAAATTTATTGGCGGATCTTCTCGAGAAATGATGACAAGGTGTAGTTGGGGTGGTTGATGTTCAATAAGAAATGATAGTGCTTGATGAACAGATTGATTATCAATTAAATGATAGTCATCGAGAACAAGTAAAAGCTTATCCAGGGTTTCCGATCCAGAAATGTCGTTGATAAGTGCACTAATCATTACCTCCGCTGTTGGGCGCTGGGGAGAGGCAAGCATGGCTTGCACTGACTTGCTGATACCAACATTGGTCTTTTGCAGAGATGCAACAATATATGTTAGAAACCGCGCTGGATCGTTATCGCTTTCATCAAGAGAGAGCCAGGCGATCTGAAAATTGGATCCGTGCAGCCAGGTAGATGCCAATGTGGTTTTTCCAAATCCGGCTGGTGCAGAAAGCAAAGTAACTTTGCATCCATAGTAATTTAACTTCCGATTTAGTTGCTCAATCAGATGGGACCGAGGAACGAGGTTTGGTCGAACGAGGGGAGGAAGCAATTTTGTTTGAAGTAGTTCGTAGACCATCGGTGAACCTCATGTTTTCCACAATCTGACAGATGAACTGGTGTGAAAATGGCATTGTACTAGGAGAAATTACACTAATATTGTCTCCTTTATTCTAGCATAAGACCGAGTAAGGAGATAATAAAATTCGTCATACACGGAGAAGAAAATTGAATTGAGACATAGTATGAATTATTGACATTCACCAAAGTTGGTTAAATTTCTAATCCTGCATGCTGAAAGAAACCAAGGAGAATATCCGGTCGCTTTCGCAAACGAGAGAAACCTTTGTCCAGACTTGTCCGAATTTCTTTTTTTGAACCAAAGATGGCATTTTTCATCCGGCGCTTTACATTTCCATGACAATACTCTTCGGGGTTGAGCTCTGGTGCATAGGCTGGGAGATACTCGATCTGAATCTCTGGATGTTTCTCCAACCATGCTTTCACCAACAACGCTTTGTGGGTTCGTGATTGATCCCAAATCAAGATCATGGGTTTTCGAATATGGCGGCGAAAATGCTCCAATCCTTCCAGTAATTTCTCAGCATTAATAGAGCCATCATAATGCCGCTTGTAGATCTTTCCAGAAATCGTCAAACCAGCCATACTTGATGTTTCCCTTCGATATCGACCATGCCGTTTCAGCTGAGGTGTTTGCCCTTTCGGTGCCCAGGTGAAACTCACTGGCTCCACGTAGGAAACCCCAAATTCATCCTCAAAAACGATCTCTGCGCCGAGCTGCTGTGCCTTTTTTTATCCTTGGCCAATCCTGTTGTAACCAAGCCAGGATCAATTCTTCGTCCCGCTCCAATGCACGAGGATCTGGTTTTTGTACGCTCCAACCCAGTTCTTTTTAATAACCGGCTGATGTAGTTCTGATGATAGCAAACTCCAAACTCTTGTTGGATCACCTTCTTCACCCGTGCCTGGGTCCATTGTTCTGTTGGAAACCCCGCAGCCAGGGCTCCCTGTTTCAGCTTTTCTACCAAATGCTGCTGAGCTTCTTGATCCAATTTCGGCGGCCTGCCGGTTGCGGTCTGCATTTCCAATGCCTGCGGACCTTTTTCCGTTAGCTTTTTCTTCCACTTACTCACTGCCGCCTCGCTGACGCCTAGATACCGGGCTATTTGTACTTGCGTCATTTCGCCAGCTTCCAGTAATCGTACGCCTTCCGCTCGACGATCCGCCATTTGGCTTCGGGTTAGTTTCTCAGGTTGCCATTTCATCCTCATATCTTGACCGATTTTTGTGAATGTCAATAGGTTATTCTGTACACGCAATATCAAGGTCTCATTTTTCATATTGGATACTGTGAAAAAATGAACTAGCCACTCCAAAATCTTTAGGCCAGTTCTAATAACAATATGGTCAAATAAATGAGTATGAGTTTCGAACCGTTTTACTCCATATTATCATCTAGAATACCGGGTTGAAATCCAATTTTATCCAATTTCCCTATTGTTCAAAGCGTATAGACGCAAAGAACCGTTCGACAAATCCTTCGAACGGTTCTAGTGGGCGGTGAGAGACTTGAATATCATAGCTCGATGCTACTCAAGACCCAATATTAAAAGCTCCGCTTTCGCGGAGCTTGTGGGCGGTGTAGAACCCATCTCGAACCACTACCATCCCTAAAAAAAGGGAAATACGATTCAATTGTGTTACTTGCTTAGAATCTTAGTCCGAGATCTGGCTACCGTCAAGGAATTCTGGTGTTACCAATCTAATCAACTGTAAACTGTCCCATCATGCCATATTCTTCATGCTCAAGCATATGGCAATGATACATATATGGAAATTCTTCAGTGGCGATATGATCAAAGCGCACAATGATCTCAGTTACTTCGTCCCATACCACAACAGTATCCTTCCAACCTCTGTCCGCCTCTGCTGGTGGCTCGCCATTGAGCGTTAGTATTTGAAACGATACCCCATGAATGTGAAACGGGTGTGGCATCCGTTGCCCAGTAATACGCCATATTTCAACCTCGCCTTTATTTATTTGCTCATTGATGAAGCCCATATCCATCGCTTGTCCATTAATCCCTAACATATCCATGTTTTCCTGAGACCCACCTCGGACTTCCATATCCAGAGAAATTGTCCTGATTTGAGTGGCATCCTCCCGCACAAAATAAGCGATATCATTGAGCGTGTCGGGCAAAGTTCCGGATGATTGCAGCGTGGGGTCTACCCGTAATTCCACTACAAGTTCTTGTGGATTATCTCGATCCCAAAAGCTAATATCCTCTGGGTCTGCGGGCAGAAGGTCAGCCATCAACGTGGTATTTTGTCCGTCAGACAAATCAATCATAATTTCATTACGCTCACCTGGCGCCATATCGATGTGCTCCATCTCGACTGGCTGATTTAAAAATCCTCCTTCTGTGGCGATCTTGAAAAATGTCACGTCATTATCAAAATGAAAACGGTAAAAACGAGCATTTGAACCATTGAGGAAGTCGTAAGCGAACCCACCCTTGGGGAACAGTATGATAGGCATCCACTGTGCCATTGACCACGATGGTATCCTCCCGAAGGCCATCACGAATTTCTTCCACAGTTATAGAATACTCGTTCATTTTTCCATCTGTGAACGAACGATCTTGAATAACCAATGGAATATCATTTACCCCATAATCTTTTGGTAGGTCAAGAGCCTGTGAGTTTTCATCCTCGATCAAGTACAACCCTGCAAGACCTGCATGGACATGATGGGCTGTTTTGCCCATCCTGTGTGGATGATACCAACTCGTTCCTGCTTCTTGTCTCACGGGAGTTGTGATTTGCCAACTTTCACCTGGCTGGATCACAGATTGAGGGCCCCCATCAATTTCCCCATTTACATGCAAACCATGACCATGGACAGTTGTAGGTTCTTCAATATTATTGCTAAAAGTAATCGTCACATCCGTATCACGATACAGTCGGATTGTTGGGCCGAGATAATCTCCATTAAAACCCATGGTCTCACTTTGCGCACCTGAATAAAATTCATGCGCACCATTTTGCATGACAAGTTCAATTTCTGGTGTGTATCGGCTATCTATCAACGCGGGTATAAGCAGCGGATTCTGTCCCGTTTGAGTTACATTCTGCACGCTAGTATTAATGCCACACGCCGAAATAATAATTGAAATCAAGATTAAAATAAAGATATTGGTGTAATGTTTCATTGTTTATATTCCTTACAATAGTTTTTGTTTAAGAGTTAGTAGGAGTTGTGAATCACCTAATCTTCCGGATGGATTGGTAAGGTCACTGTGAATGTACTCCCTTTGTTAGGACCAGCAAATTCAGCCAAAACTTTGCCGTGATGGATTTCTACTAATGCTTTCACGATTGCCAGTCCCAGTCCACTACCCCCAGTATCACGCGTACGTGATGTATCAACGCGATAGAATCGGTCAAATAGATGAGGAATCTGTTCTGGTGTAATCCCTTCACCTGTATCACGAATTTCTAAAGCAATTTGTTCTTCTTCGATTACACTGGATACAATAATCTCACCACCAGGTGGGGTATGCTCGATAGCATTAGCTAGCAGATTGCTAAACACCTGACGTAAGCGACCCGAATCCGCATGAATTTTCGGCAAATGATCCATCCCTTCAACACTCAACTGAATCCCTTTTTCTTGAGCATCTAGTGAGAAATTATCAGAGAGTTCATTCCATAATTGCACCAAGTTGACAGGAGCAATCGCCAAGGGGAGCTGTTGTCCTTCCGCTTGAGTCAACAAATGCAAATCCTCTACTAGACGGATAAGATGCTGTGTTTGACCATATAGATTAGCGAGTTTTTCTTCATCAAGTTCATACACTTTATCAAGTGCAGCTAGTAATTGCCCTGATAAAACAGCGAGTGGTGTGCGCAACTCATGAGAAATGTCAGCTAACATATTCTTTCGCAACTTTTCGGCATTTTCTAAATCATCTGCCATGCGGTTAAAGGATCGCGCCAAGTCATCTAGCTCTTGACTGTGGTTGCTTTCTGGAACACGTTGTTGTAAGTCACCAGATCCAATCTCTCTTGCTGCCTTTGATAGCGCTACAATTGGGGCACTTAGACCACGACTAAGCAGCACACCAAGGATCACAGCGATTATGCCAACTAAAACCATGGTTTGAGCCAAGTTGCCGAACAAAGCGAATAGCCTGATTTCATTATCAAAAGAAATTCCATCCCAGCTTATGACTGGATCCATACGCTCTACCACTATCCATAACGTAATAATGACAAGAGATAAACTGCTGATGGTCACGCTAAAGCGAATCCATAGACAATTCATAATTTTATCCCTCCACCAGCCGATAGCCGATGCCGTAAACCGTCTGGATATAAGTTGGGTTTTGGGGATCCGGCTCAATCTTTTTGCGTAGATTGCGAATATGAGTGTCAAGTGTTCGACCAAACCCTTCGTACCCATATCCTAAAGCTTTTTCTAACAGGTGTTCACGGCCAAACGTATGCCCTGGACTTTCCATAAGAATCTTTAGTAGATTGAACTCAGTTGGTGTGAGCTCAACCAACTTTCCATTCAATGTAAGAGTGCGAGCCCCAAAATCAAGCTGTAATAAACCTACTTCCAAAAAGTCAGTCTGATCCGCTTGGTCAAGTTGCCGTCGCCGCAATAAAGCCCGCACCCGTGCAACAATCTCACGTGGATTAAACGGTTTTGTTACATAATCATCAGCGCCTAATTCCAGCCCTACAATTTTGTCGCTATCATCAACCCGAGCGGTAAGCATAATAATTGGGATGGCAGACAATCGCTTATCTTGACGAATACTCCTTGTAATATCCCAACCATCACGGTCAGGCAGCATCAGATCTAAAATCAGCAGATCCAGTTTTTCACTACGCAATATGTTCATTGCCGATGTGCCATTATCTGCGCTCAATACGTTATAACCTGCTTGTTCTAGATAAGCTCGCACAATTTCAATTATTGATTTGTCGTCATCGACGACGAGAATTTGATGAGTCTTCATAATAAAAATGTGTTTTCCAATCAGCGTTTTTCTAACTTACTTACTTGAATTATATATGGCAAATCTGAAGAAATTATCAAGATAAGCTAGAATGATTCTGAATATTTCAAATATAAATGCGTATTTCATATGCTGAGCGGTTTGAGTTGTGGGGAGAAGGGAGCTCGAACCACAATAAAACACCATCTGCGACTCGATTTTTTTTGCGAAATAATTTTTATAAATCGAGTTGAAAATCTGGTAATTCATCAAATTTTTGCCTAGTATCAAACCAAATCATAGACAAAAACCGCTCAGGATCAATCCTGGGTGGTTCCTGTACCCCTAAAGAGAACCGAATTGATCAAATATCAGGGTATGGTACTCGAACCGCTATTGCTGAATTTTCAATCAAAAATTATCCATTTCAATCCCCAATTGGTCCAGTTTACTCCTTTGTTCAAAGCGTAGAGAAGCCAAAAACCGCTCGACAGGCATGTCAAGCGGTTCTTTTTCGCACTGTGGGCGGTATAGGACTCGAACCTACGACCCCTTCCGTGTAAAGGAAGTGCTCTAACCAACTGAGCTAACCGCCCGGAGCCCACAAATTATACCGCAAAACCACCAATTCATGCTACACTTTTCCTGTCTGGAATAAACATATATATCCATGCAAACCATACAAAACAGGGATTGACATCGCAGTTGGTCTGTTATCCTTTGCGTCTTGGCGGCTTTGCGTGAGATATATTTGGAGAACACTATGCGCTTTATTCGTTACCGCGACAAACAAACCAAACAACCCGCCTACGGCTGGGTGCTGGAAGACAAAGTCGGACGGCTGGAAGGCTCGCCCTTATCGGACTACCGCCGTCTGGAACCGGAATGGGACCTTGACCAGGTTGAACTGCTTGCCCCGGTCATCCCCAGCAAAGTCGTCTGCGTCGGGCGCAACTACGCCGCCCACGCGCGGGAACACAACGTGGATGTCCCCGATCTGCCCTTGCTCTTCCTCAAGCCGCCTTCGGCGGTGATCGGCCCCGGGCATCCCATCTACATCCCGCCCCAGGCCAACCGTGTGGAACACGAAGCCGAGCTGGCTGTCATCATTGGCAAAAGCGGCCGCTGGATCCCTGCAGAAAAAGCCGGCGATCACATCCTCGGCTACACCGTTAGCAATGATGTCACCGCCCGCCAGCTTCAGCGCAGCGACGGCCAATGGACGCGCGGCAAGGGCTTCGACACCTTCTGCCCCCTCGGTCCGTGGATCGAAACCAGCCTGGACCCCGCCGACACCCTCATCACCTGCCGCGTGAACGACGAGATGCGCCAAATGGCCTCGACCCGCGAAATGATCTACACCATTCCCCAGTTGATTGCGTTCGCTTCTTCCTTCATGACCCTTTGCCCGGGCGATGTCCTCCTCACCGGCACACCCGCTGGCGTTGGCCTTCTGCGCGAAGGGGACAAAGTCGAAATTGATATTGAAGGCATCGGCGTCCTTCGCAACCCGGTGAAACTGGAACCTGAACGCAACACGTAAGGAGTAGCCTGGTTGAACTATGCGTCTGATGCCGACAGGATAAAATCAATGGCGGTTTAGAAGGTAGTTTTCCCTCCCTGCCTTGCCAAACACCAATGCCTGCGTTATAATTCGCGACGTTGTTCGGGGCGTAGCGCAGTCCGGCTAGCGCGCACCGTTCGGGTCGGTGAGGTCGGCGGTTCGAATCCGCCCGCCCCGACTGAGCAACAAAAAACTCCGTGAATTCACGGAGTTTTTTTATTATTTTTGTCCCCCTTGTAAAAAGGGGGAACGTCGCGCCAGCGAAGAGGGGGATTCCTGTAACCAATGGACTTCATTCAAATTACTTGGAAGCCTGAAATTGAAGTCTTGCTAGGCTCCCTACCCCTCCAGCGCCGCGAACAAAACATTCCGCTGTCCGAGGATGAAATTCACTACCTCATCCCGCGGGATCACCTCGCGATCCTCACACGATCGGCATTTGAACTCCACGCCGCCTGCTTCCAAAGACCGCTTGCTGACCGTCAAACGCAGGGGAATCCCGATCAAGTCAGCATCATTGAATTTGACACCCGGGCGTTCATCGCGATCATCGAAAAACACATCCAGACCGGCCTGCTGCAATTCTGAATAAAGGGTTTCTGCTTCATCCTCACCGCCGCGCAGGGACACCAGATGCACCTGATACGGGGCAATGCTTACCGGCCAGGTCAATCCGTGTTCATCATGGTACTCTTCGGCAGCACAGGCCAGTAACCGGCCGACGCCGATACCATAAGAACCCATCACCACCGGCTTTTCCACCCCGTCCTTGTCCAGGAAATTGGCGCCCACCGATTCGGAATAGCGCGTCCCCAGCTTGAAGATGTTGCCCACCTCGACGCCGCGGCTGGAAGTCAGGGTTGTACCGCAGTCAGCACAGGCATGGCCAGCTTCGGCAACGGCAATATCCGCCACCACATCAGCCTTGAAATCCCGGCCGTAATTGACATTCCGCAAGTGATACCCCTCTACATTGGCACCAGCCACCAGGTTAGGCGAGTCAACAATGCTGTCATCCACCACGATCATTGCATTCTTGACCTCCAGCGGAGACGCATAACCCGGGACTGCCCCAATAGCAAGGATCTCTTCATCTACTGCCGGGCGCAGCGCCATTGCACCGGCAGCATTCGCCAGCTTGGTTTCATTCACGTCCATGTCGCCGCGGATCACAGCGAACACCAGCTTGTCTTCGGTTTCTTCGCCTTCGACAAAGGTGCCCATCATAAATACTGCTTTGGCCGTGCGGGACTTTTCAACCCCCAGGAAAGCAGCCAGGTCTTCAATCGTCTTCACATCCGGCGTGGCAACTTTCTCAACCGGCAGCAGATCTTCCGGCGCAGCTTTTGTCTTCTGAAATACAGCCACCTGGCGGTTGGCGATATATCCGCACTCGGGGCAAATGATCAGCGTGTCCTCACCAACCGGCGACAGATACATATATTCGTGCGCCATCTTGCCGCCCATCATGCCCACATCGGACTGTACCGACACCACCGGCAAACCACAGCGCGCAAAGATGCGGAAATAAGCGTCATAATGCGCCTGATACTGTTTATCCAATCCCTCGTCATCCACGTCCAGGGTGTAGCTATCCTTCATCGTGAATTCCCGCACGCGGATCAGTCCTGCCCGCGGACGCGGATCATCGCGCCATTTGGTTTGGATATGATAGATCAACCGCGGAAGCTGTTTATAGGACTGGATCAGATTTCGCGTCAGGAAGGCCACAGCCTCTTCATGGGTCATCGCCAGGGCAATGTCGCGATCATTGCGGTCCTTCATGCGGCCCATCTCGGCGCCAATCTCATACCACCGCCCGGTCGCCTTCCACAGGTCGGCAGGCTGTACCACAGGCATCGAAATCTCCTGTCCGCCAATGGCTTCAATCTCCTCCCGCATGATCTGCTCAATCTTCATCAAAGATCGTTTTGCCAGATGCATGTAGCTGAAAATGCCCGCCCCCATTTGTTGAATATACCCGGCGCGCAACAATAACTGATGGCTGGCGATTTCCGCATCAGCCGGTACTTCGCGCAGCGTTTGACCAAACAATTAACTCATTCTCATTTTGTCTTCTCCAGTTTCAGCCACCCATTTCGTCTTTCTGAACGTGCGGCTTTGAAATAACCTTGCTATTATATCAATGAATGAGCGGCCAATCAGAAACCAAAGGAATAATGGAATCGCCAACCGGGGATCAGAAGCAATAAATGGCCTGATTTAAAAACAAAATGCGCCAGAGACTATTCTCCAGCGCATCGAACATCCATTATCCGCAGCTTATGCGTAGCAGCTCACGATTTGGTCCATCACGGTTTGCATGCGTTCCGTCAATGCCACCAAATCCCGCAGCAGGGTTTCATCATCAATACCAGAGGTGCCATTGGCTTCCAACGCCGCGCTCAAAAACTGCTGGCTGGCTTTATTTGTCTCATCCGCCACTTTCCACAGGGCAATACTGCCCTCAAGAATGTTCTGGATTTTCGCAGCTTCATCTGTGCCCACTACTTTGGTCAGATCCCGGCAGGAAACCTCACCACGCATGCCCAGCAAACGCGCCAGAGTTTCTTTTTGTTCCAGGCGCTCATCTGCATTCTGCGTCAGATCATTCAGCACCATCTTTTTTAACGCCGCGACCCGCTTGATATCTTTCAAAGATTTATTGCTATGGGCAAGTCGTTCTTCGCGTAATGTATCAACAAGTTCTTGCAGAAGGCGAAATTCTTTCACCAAAGAAGTCGTCAATGTCGTCGTCAATTCTTTGTAATCAGTTTGCAGCATAGCAGCCCTCATAAACGCCCTTTAGGCAAAAAATCATGCTGTGAAGCCTTTCCTCACAGTAACACCCTAAGTCTAATGGATACTTTGAAACCTGTCCGTAAAGAACAAATGAAAATCACTGCCGCAAGTGCTACCATGTTTTGCTATAATAAGAACCATAAGACCTAATCGCACGAATGCGCCGCACTTAACATTCAACCCAATTCAAATAAGGCGATGGATCAGAAGGGTGAAAAATGGATACCAAAAATATATTGATCATCGAAGACGACAATATCGTTGCCAAGACCATTGAGAGATGCCTGCGCGGAGATGAATTCCGCATCCGTATCGCCAACACTGGTGTTGAAGGCCTCAAGGCAGCCCGCAGAAACCCGCCCGATATCATCATTCTTGACGTTGTCATGCCCGGCATGGATGGCTATGCCGTCTGTGAAGACATCCGTGCAGATCCCGTGCTGGATAAAATGCCTATCTTGTTCCTCACCGCCCGTGCCAAAGATGAAGAAAAGATCCGCGGTCTTCAGGCAGGTGGAGATGACTATCTCAGCAAGCCTTTCAACCTCGATGAGTTGACCCTGCGCATTCGCGCCCTGCTGCGCCGTTCAGAGTGGAGCCGCGACCAGATCATCCCGCAGTCTGAAGACGAACAAAAATCCACCACTGAATTGACCATCGGTGATTACATTCTCAACACCGAAACCTTTGAACTCTCGACCCCACACTACGGGAATATCCGCCTCACACCCGTGCAGTACGACTTGCTCTACCATCTGATGAGCCATGCGGGCGAGATTTTCTCTCCTGCCCGCCTGCTGGACGAAGTATGGGACTATCCCTCCAATTCAGGCTCACCCGATCTGGTACGCGTTCATATCAAGAACCTCCGTGAACGTATTGAAGAAAACCCGCGCGCGCCGAAATTCATCCTCACCATCCCCGGTTATGGATACAAGGTAGCCGAACCCGCAGAAGACAACAAATGATGTTCTCATGGGAAAATTAGCTCAGGATATTTCCCCTGCTTCCCTTGTCCCGATCGAGGATCATGCCCGGGAATTGCTTGCTATTCTTTCTGCCTACAACCCTTCCACAGGTCTGGAGGAGTTCCAAAACCGGCTGCTGAGTTACGTTCTCAAACTCACTGGCGCCAGCAGCGTGATGGTTTTCACCACCCAGCCCACAGACCCTCCGATTGCGGAACGCTTCCTCTTTTCACCGAACGGGGAAATTACTCATCTCGAATCTGTCCTGATCAAGGAAAAAGACCTCGCGCCATATCATGCCCGCCCAAACGGGCAGTACATTGATATCCAGCAGGATGCCGCATTCCGTAGTGCCATGCAAAACCTGGCCCCCAATCTTAAGGCAGCATCTGTCTACTTCTCCCCCCTGGCCGTCAATCAGGAAAATCTCGGCTTCTTGCTGATTCTTGATCCCGCTGGGCTGCAACCCAGTCCAATCCCCTCACTGCTGGCAATGATCGCCACCAACCTGGCAAATGCCGTCCTCAACCATCGTTTGATGCAGCAATTCCAGATCACCATCGCCGATCTGGAAGCCAGCCGTTGGGAAGTCCTGACTTCCCGCAATACCCTGCGCACCCTCTTCGACAACATCCCCATATCCATTTATATTGTCAATAAAGATTATTCCATCGCGGCGGTCAACCGTCACCGCGCCAGCCTGCTGGACATTCCCATCACGCGCATCGTGGGCCGAAAATGCTACAAAATACTCTTCAACCAGCGATGGCATTTGTCCGGGATGCGAGATCAACCAGAGTTTACTGGAAGGCAAGAACACTTCCCGGCTGCATCAGATTTGGCGCGAAGACCAGGAATCCCCCCTTATTCTGGATATCGCTTCCTATCCGGTCTTGAATGAAGAGAAAAACATCATCCAGGCAATCATGATTGAAAATGACATTACCGAAAAACGCCGTCTGGAAGACAGATTGATCCAGAATGAAAAAATGGCCGCCGTTGGTCAGTTGGCTGCCGGCATGGCCCATGAGATCAATAACCCTCTGGCCGCGATCATCGCCAACGCACAATTGATCATTCGCGAGGCCAAAGACAACGTCGATATTGTGGAGAGCGCCGATTTGATTGAACAAGCCGGCGTGCGAGCCTCCCAAACCATCCGAGACTTACTGCGTTTTTCCCGCCAGGAAAGCTACACCTTCACCGAAACAGATCTGAACGAATCCATCGAGAAGGTCGTTTCCTTGCTGCAATTCCAGTTGGTCAAGAAAAACGCGAAAATCAACCTCGACCTCCAACCGGATATCCCCATCATCAACGCCAGTGAAGATCACCTGCAAAGCGTGTGGGTCAACCTGGTCGTGAATGCCCTTGATGCCGCGGGAGAAAACCCGCTCGAGATCACTATTACCACTCGCTACGCAAATGGAGAATTCATCACCCTGGTTGCTGACAACGGAGAAGGCATTCCTGAGGATCGCCTTTCCAAAATCTTCACCCCCTTTTACACGACCAAATCCCCCGGCAGCGGCACTGGGCTTGGCCTTTCCATTTGCCACCGGATTGTAACCAACCACGGCGGCGAGATGCGTGTTGAAAGCCGTCTCGGACACGGCTCTCGCTTCATCGTGATTCTGCCGGAAAAGTACCCTAATTGAAAACAAGACGGCGGTGCTATTTCCCGTCTTTTCCAAACAATTATAACCCCATCTACTCTCCTCACTTCACACACCAGCCCTTTCAAATACGCCCCCTCCGGGAACTGCAACGCCACCGGATGATCCAATCCCTGGTGCATTCTGTCCACAATGCGGGCATCCACACCGGCATCCAGCGCCGCGCCTGCGACCACTTTCTGGAACAGGTCTTCCTTCACACCACCCGAACACGAGAATGTGAACAGCAATCCGCCCGGCCGCAGCAGCTTGAACGCCAGCAAGATTAATATCCTTGTACCCGCGCACCGCGTGTTTGGCCTGGGCCGATGTCGGTGCAAATTTCGGCGGGTCCAGCACAATCAGGTCAAAGCTCTTCCTGCTGTCTCGCATCGTGCGCAAATCCTTGAACACATCCCCCTCCTGCCAGGTCAGCAAGCCATCAGGCAAGTCATTCAATTTGCGGTTCTCTTCAGCAATCTCCAATGCCTCGCCGGAACTATCCACTGACAACACGGATTTTGCCCCGCCAGCAGCGGCATAGATGGAAAACGCGCCGGTGTAGCAAAAACAATTCAGCACATCCCGCCCTGCGGCTGCTTCGCGTACTTTCTGGCGGTTTCTGCGCTGATCCACATAAAACCCGGTCTTCTGCCCGCCGGCCACATCCACCAAAAACTTCAGTCCATTCTCCTCGATCACCAGTGGAACAGGCACTTCCCCATACAGCAATCCAGATCGTGGTTCCAGTCCTTCCAGATCGCCGCACTTCCACATCAGAACGTTCATACACACAGGCTGCGCCGGTCAACTCAACCAGAATATCCTTGATCTCGTCCTGCCATTTCTCCACCCCAGCCGTCAGCACTTGCATGACCAGGACATCGCCATATTGATCCACCACCAGTCCAGGAATCCCATCTGATTCAGCGTGTACCAGACGGATCGCTGTGGTTTCAGCAGCCGGGATCAGGTTTTGACGCATCGCGATCGCACTGCTGATCTTTGCTTTCAAAAAGTCAGCGTCCACTTTCTGGGCCGCGTCCCACGTCCACATGCGTGCCCTGATCTGCGAATTCGGGCTGTATGCTGCCAGACCCAAAGCCTCGCCATCGGCAGACTGGACCATCACGGTATCGCCCGATTCCGGGCTGCCTTCCACGCGCTCTACAGCCCCGGAGAATATCCACGGGCGGCGCTGCATGACCGATTTATCACGGTCAGGTCTTAAAGTAAGTGTAGCGAAGCTCATTATTTTTTTCCTGTCAATTCCAACACGCCAGCTTCATCCAAAATGGAAATGCCAAGCTGTTGGGCTTTATCAAATTTGGATCCGGGATTTTCCCCCAGCACCAGATAAGCTGGTTTTGCTTTGACACGCTGCCGATTACCTTCCCACCTGCGTTCTGGATGATTTCCTTCATTTCATCCCGTGAGTAGGTCGGCAATGTCCCGGTGATGACAAACGTCATCCCTGCCAGCGGCTGGTCCGATTTGTCCACTTCGTGTATCTCGGCTACCGGCCACACACCCCGTGCCCGCAGCTTTTCAAGCAGTTGCCGGTTCTTCTCGCGTGCAAACCAGTCCACAATCGCCTCGGCGATATTCGGCCCTACGCCTTCAATCTCCATCAAGGCATCCACGCTGGCCTTGCCAAGCGCATCCAGGTCGGGATAATAACCGGTCAAATCAGCGGCCATCACCTCGCCCACACCGCGGATGCCCAGCGCATTCAGCAAGCGTGCCAATGGCTGCGTCCTTGGAAGCAGCAATTGCCTCCAGCAGGTTATCTGCCCGCTTCTCGCCAAATCCTTCCAGCGAGACCAGATCATCCCTTTGCAAGCTGTACAGGTCGGCCACGTCTTCCAGCAAGCCTTCCTCCACCAGTTGCTCAACGATCTTGATCCCCATCCCAACGATGTCCATCGCCCGCGGGAAACAAAATGTTCCAGATTGCGGATCAACTGCGCCGGGCAGGCCGCATTCACACAGTACCAGGCCACTTCCCCTTCCACATGCTCCACCGGCTGCCCGCAGTCGGGACAATCCTCCGGCAAAATGAAGGGCATTTCCACCCCGCTGCGCGCTTCAACAACCGGACCAATCACATACGGGATCACATCCCCCGCCCGTTTGATCAACACCCGGTCGGCTACACGAATATCTTTCTCGGCAATGAAATCAAAATTGTGCAGGGTGGCCTGCTTGACCACCACGCCCCCCACTTCCACTGGTTCTAGGATGGCATACGGCGTCAATACCCCCGTGCGCCCCACATTCACGCCAATATCCAGCAAAGTCGTGGTTACTTCGCGGGCAGGGTATTTCAAGGCCAACGCACCGCGCGGGTCCTTGCCAACTATCGCCCAGACTGGCTGCAAACTCAAATCATTCAGCTTGATCACTACCCCATCCACTTCAAAAGGAAGTTCATCCCGTATTCCTAGCCAGCGCTCGCAGGATGCCAGCATGCTGTCCAGGTCTTCGCAATACTCAACCGTATCCGTCACCAGAAAACCATACGACCGCAGCAAGGAAAGCGTCTCCCACTGCGTGGACGGCATCGAGACCATCCGCAGCCACCACAGCATAGATCAACGCTGTCAGCGGGCGGGTAGCCGTGATGCTCGGGTCCAACTGCCGCAGCGAACCGGAAGCCGTATTGCGCGCATTCACATAGGTTTTCTCGCCCTGCTCGGCCAGCCGCTTGTTGAGCGCCTCAAATTCCTCGATCATGATCAATACTTCACCACGCACCACCAGCTCCGGCTGGCGGGGTTGGCCCATCCGGCGAAACAGGAATGCGCAGCGGGATCGAACGCACCGTGCGCAAATTCTCGGTGATATCCTCGCCGATCTCCCCATCGCCGCGCGTCGTGCCCTGCACAAACTCGCCATTGCGATACGTCAGCACCACCGTCAGGCCGTCAAACTTGGGCTCGGTGACATAGTCCGCATCCAGCACCCGCTCGTCCAGTTTAGCGATGCGCTGCTGCCAGGCGCGCACCCCATCCAGATCATAGGCATTTGCCAGACTGAGGATGGGTGCCGGATGCTGCACTTTGGTAAATTTTGAGGTTGCCCCCGCCCCCACACGCTGGGTCGGCGAATCCGGAGTAACCCAATCTGGATGTGCTGCTTCAATCTCCCGCAGCCGGTTGACCAGTTGGTCATATTCATAGTCGCTGACCAGCATGGCATCCTTCACATAATACTGATGATTATGGAAACGGATCTCTGCTTTCAGCTTTTCCATCTCTTGGCGCAGTTCATTTTCGTTCATGTGTTTATTATAAAGGATTCGGGAAATAGGGATCAGTCAATTCGTCAATCAGAGATTAGGAAAACTCCAAAATCAAACCTTTCATCACATCAGCCAAATCAACTCATATCAAGATGAAATCCGATTCAAAATATCGACCTGCTATCATTTTCCCTTTGCGCCTTTACGTGATATTTATCTTTTTTCTTGTACAGCAAACACCGTCACCCACACATCCTCACCAAAGCGCTGCGTTTCCACCAGATCAAACGCCTCCCTGAACTGCCCGGTCGTCGGGAAATTCCTGCGCCTTCCTCGATCAACCAAACGCGCTCGTACTCCTGCGCCAACAATATAGAAACCCTCCATCGCCCGCTCGCTCATCTCCTCATCCCCCGGCACAGGCCAGGAATACCACACCCGCCCAAACTGCGCCTCGTTCATCGCGAAATACCACACGGGATACAAATACGGCGAAACCACAACCCCATCCCCGCCTTGTACTTCCAATTCCACCAGTTCCACAGCGGCGGCCAGATCCTCCCGCTCGGCGTACCAGGCTGGATCCAGTCGATACAGCCGCATATTGACCGCCATTACCATCAATATGGCAAAGCTCAACACCCCAGCCGCTAGCCACATACTGTTCTTTTTTTCCCCATGTTCCATGCGCCGCAAGGCAAACAAGCTGCCCACAACCAATGCCGCCATCACAGCTCCACCAACCAGCACACGCCATTCCCCCTGTTGAGCAATGCGCGTCATCGCCAGATCAATCGGCGCACCCTGATAAACCATCTGCCAGTGTCCAATCCACGGCGCATAGCGCAACTGCCACAAGATCAACTCCGTCACCGGCTGCAAGGTCTGCTCATACAAACTCTGCAAATACACCGGATCGGCTATCAGCACGCCACCCAGTTGGATGAGTGCACTGAAACCACACAGTCCGCAAACCGCTGCGTTCATTACCCTGCTCCCCTTCTCTTCCAGCCATTGCAAACCAGGCAGACCCATCAATACCAGCAAAGGCAGCACCGGCACCATGAAGCGCGTCCCCCAAGTCATGTTCCACCAGTTGGCATCATAAATCAGCGCCTGGGTCACTGCCAGACAAATCACCGCCAGCAGCGGAAACCAAAACAGTGTCGGATTTCTGCGCCGTAAAGCCAATCCGCCCACCATGCAAACCAGCAAGATTGGCATATAGAAGAACAGGCCTTTGCCCGGGACTGACAAAGATCCCTGCCAGTGCCTGCCAGAATCCATCATGCGGCAAAGTAATCAGGTTATGGTATCGCAAACGGAAAAATTCCAGCGTCATGCGCGGCGGCGCGCGAAACCCCAGTACAGCCCAGCTCATGGCCAACAGGCAAATCACCACAAGCAAGGCTATCCCCCATGCCAGCCAGATTTCCTGCCGCAGTCCTTCTTTGGCCCTCTTCACACGCAGCACTAGCAGCAGAAACAGTGCGGGCAGCACTGCCAGCAGCAGCACTTTCGTCAGGAGGACGCCCGCAAAACACAGCAGCGCGCAAGCAAAGATGACGACACGAAATACTTTGCCTCCCCGTTCCCCCGTCGCCAGCACCAGCAGATACACCATCAGGGTCAACAGCAGCCCGGCCAAAGGCTCGCGGAAAAACGTTTTCGCATACGGCCAGGCCAGCGTTCCAAAGCCAAACACCACCGCAGAGATCAGTGCTTGTTTTCGGCTGCCCCCAAACTGCAAAACCAGCCCGTACAACAGCAAACCAGTCAAAGCGGTGTACAGGGGATTTAACCAAAAAACGGCTTGCATTCGCCCTGCGGCACTAAAAACACCACTCCTGAGCGCCCAGGAGGCTGCTAGCGAATGGAGCGGTTCAATGCCACCTAACTCACCAACCAGGCGGGAATTGCCGTACAGTTGTTCTGCTGACAAGACGCCATTTTCAGCAGCATTCAGCGCCGCCGCGGCGAATAATTGCTCGTCGTCCGCTGACGGCACCCCGCTGTAACTCAGGCCGTAACCCCCAAACAGGACCAGAAATAGAAATAATCCCGCCAGTGATTTCTGGCGGGAAATTGTGCTTAGGGGCATGGCGTTCCGATAGCCGCCTGCGGGCAATAATAGACCGTTTTCGTTGGTATCAAAGTTTTGGACGCTGTCACCGTTGGTGTTTTGGTGGGGATTGGCGTTTTGGTTGCCGCCGGCGTTGAGGAAGGCGCCAGGGTGGAACTCGGCACGGATGTCTTGGTTGATGTCTTGACTGGCGTATTGGTATCCATCACGATCACGGTATTCGTGGCAG
Organism: uncultured Chloroflexia bacterium; assembly: GCA_963753895.1. GTDB lineage: Bacteria > Chloroflexota > Anaerolineae > Anaerolineales > Anaerolineaceae > SMBSF63. The sequence goes on from CAVWEE010000007.1 coordinate 332,338, forward strand.
AAGGTTCCCCTGCCTGGTCTGTATCTTTCTTGGTAACGGTTAGCTCATACGGAAATACACTACAGGCCAATATCAGCAGCACAGCGACAAGCAAAATCAAATTCCGCATTTTTTTCATTAAGCACCTCGCAACTCTTTATCATATTATTCGTATATTTTAATGATACCAATAACTTGTTTGTGTTTCATTAATTCTTTTAATGAAAGTTTCAACTTCCTGCTGGTGAAGAATTGATGAACAGAAATGATATGGCACTTGGAATTGCCCATTTCGACAGAAAATGTTAAACTAGAATAGAACTTATATTTTGAATTAAATCATTGTACGATCCCCTGATATGTTTGCAGTTGGGAAACAACCATTCGTTGCATGGAGGAAAATAATGAAAGGCATCAAAACCATCGCCTATATTGCTGCGGGAATTCTCATCCTGTTTGGCGTTTTATTCATCGTAGGTTCCGGCGGCGAAGGCGGCGGCGGATGGGGCTGGGTATTCATCGGCATTATTCTGGTTGTGATTGCATTTGCCATCATTCTGTTTGCTTCGCGCCGCGCAGCAAAAGAAGCTGGCAACCAGACCAATGTCACCATGAATATCGATCTTCCCGGCAATGTCAGCATGAATACCATCAAATGCAAATCCTGCGGTGGAGAACTGCATTCCGACGACATCAAACTGGTGGCAGGTGCCCCCGTCGTTTCATGTCCCTACTGCCACACTACCTATCAAATCACCGAAGAACCCAAGTGGTAACAAGCGTTCATCAATAGATAACCCGTTCTGTCTCTGGAGAAAAATCATGAAAAAGAAGCTGATCAGTATTGCGCTGCTGCTCGTTATGGTATTGGCAATGAACCTCAGCGTGGTTTCCGCACAAACCTATCTCTTTGAGGTCGATAAAACCATCGCCAATGTGTATATCAACCCGGACGGCACTATGCTCGTCGAATACTGGTTCACTTTTACCAATGATCCCTCTGCTTCACCGATTGACTATGTTGACGTCGGCACACCCAATGACTCCTATCCGCTTTCTGCTGTCACCGCCGATATCAACGGCGCGGCCATCACCGGGATTGGCTATTCCTCCTACGTTGATGGCATCGAGCTCGCGTTGGGCGGCAAAGCCATCCGCCCGGGGGATACCGGCATTGTGCATGTCAGAATTCCCAATATCACCAATGCATTGTATGTATCCGATGTAGAAGATTATGCCAGCTTCAATTTCTCGCCGAACTACTTCGGCAGCGAATATGTCAAAGGTACCACCGAGTTGACCGTTACCCTGTATCTCCCCCCCGGTATTGAACCTGATCAACCCATCTACCACACCCCAAAACGCTGGGTTGGCGCTGATGAACCCCAGGCAGGCTACGATGACCAGAACCGCGTCTATTACCGCTGGAGCAGCAGCCAGGCAAACAGCCACACCCAATACATCTTTGGTGCCAGCTTCCCTGAAAACTTCGTCCCGGAAGACGCCCTGCAAAAACCACCGTCTGCGCTGGCCAGTATCTTCGCCAACGATAACCTGATCTGCATTTGTTTCAATATTCTCATCTTTGGCTTCTTTGGCCTGATTATTTTTGGTTCTGTCCGCGGGCAGAAAAAACGCAAGCTGAAATACCTGCCGCCCAAGATCGCCATTGAAGGTCACGGCATCAAGCGCGGCCTCACCGCTGTGGAAGCTGCCATCCTCCTTGAACAACCTGCCGATAAAGTTGTGACCATGATCCTTTTCTCTGTCATCAAGAAAGGCGCTGCAACTGTCGTCACCCAGGATCCGCTCAAGCTGGAAATCTCAGACCCGCTGCCCGAAAAACTGCACAAATACGAACTGGATTTTCTGGATGCCTTTGCTGAAGACACCAAGAATAAACGGCGTGCTTTGCAAGACATGATGGTCAGATTAATCAAATCCGTCACCACGAAGATGAAAGGGTTCAGCCGCAAGGAAACCGTCGCTTATTACAAAGACATCATGGAGCGTGCCTGGCAGCACGTTGAGGCCGCCGAAACCCCGGATGTCAAAATGGAGAAATTCGACGATTACATGGGTTGGACGATGCTCGACAAGGATTTCGACGATCGCACCGAACGCACCTTCCGGTCTGGCCCGCTCTACGTTCCCATGTGGTGGGGACGCTACGACCCGACCTTCCGCTCAGCCACTTCAAGCTCAGCATCCTCAGCCGGGAAAGCATTCTCCGGCGGCAGGACCAGCACCAGCACAGGCCGCGCGATCTCAGGTGCCCAACCTGCCCGGCTCGAACTTCGCCTCATCTGTGGTTAACGGCACCCAGGCTTTTGCGGCGGGCGCCATCGGCAACCTGACTGGATTTACCAGCGGCGTTACCAACCGGACCAACCCACTGCCCAAACCCACTACTTCCTCCCGGTCTTCCGGCAGCAGCGGCGGACGGAGCTGCGCCTGCGCTTGTGCCTGTGCGGGCTGTGCCTGCGCCTGCGCCGGCGGCGGACGGTAAAGTGAAATCATTGGGTTCTTTTACAGAACCACGCCGCAAGCAGGGAGAATTTCCCCCCGCCGCCTGGCGTTCACCACTTCCTGCTTCTTCAGACGGAGGAGGAAAAAAGTCGCGTCCATCTGCGTGTTGAGCCGGATGGCAGCGGTCTCATCCTGATCAATGCCAAACATTTGCTGCACCTGAACCCGACGGCGGTTTTCATGGCATTTCTTTACCTTCAGGAGACGCCCCGCAAGGAAGCCGTTCTGCCATTACGAACCTGTATGAAATCGAAAAGGATCAGGCAGATGCGGATTTCGATACCCTTGCCCACCAACTGGATGAAATGATCTTCATGGGGCAGACCTTCCAGTTATACGAACCGCTCACCGATTTCGTTAAACCCTTTGCCGCAAAGCTCTCCGCCCCTTACCGCATGGACCTGGCGCTGACCTACCGCTGCAACAACGACTGCGCCCACTGTTACAACGCCCGCTTGCGCAATTATCCCGAGCTGGACACTGCCCAGTGGAAACAGATCATCGACCGGCTGTGGGACGACGGCATCCCGCACATTATCTTCACCGGTGGCGAACCCACCCTGCGGGAAGACCTGCCAGAACTGATCGCCTATGCCGAGAGCAAAGGCCAGATCACCGGCATCAACACCAACGGACGCAGGCTTCGTGATGCAGCATACGTCCAGCAGCTTGTTGATGCCGGTCTGGACCACGTCCAGATCACCCTCGAATCTCACGATGCTGGTATCCATGACCGTATGGTCTGTGCCCAGGGCGCGTGGCAGCAAACCGTGGCCGGGGTGCGCAACGTCATCGCCGTACCCGAACTGTACATGATGACCAATACCACCATGCTCGATGACAATGTCGATACCCTCGCCCAAACCCTTGATTTTCTGGCCGAGCTGGGTGTGCCCACCGTCGGCCTGAACGCCCTCATCTACTCCGGCAAGGGCAAGGACGTCGGCAGCGGCCTGGATGAATCCGTTCTGCCGCCCCTCCTTCTGCTGGCGCAGGAGAAAACAGAGGCCCACAAACAAAAGCTGATCTGGTACACACCCACCCAGTACTGCAACTTCGACCCCGAACGGCTGGACCTGGGTGTCAAAGGCTGCACGGCTGCCTTCTACAATATGTGTACCGAACCCAACGGGGACGTGATCCCCTGCCAGGCATATTATGACTGCGTGCTTGGCAATATGCTCACAGACGAATGGCAAACGATCTGGGAACACCCGCATGCAATCAGTCTCCGGGAACGAAAGAACCTGCCGGCAGCATGCAACCAATGCCATTTTTTGCAGGAATGCGGGGGCGGCTGCCCCCTGGCCCGGCAATCCGGGCGAATGTCCAATCCAAAGGATCCTTTTGACCCGCTGCAAGCCGAAGGTATGAATGGAGGGTTTTAATATGAATATTTTTGACCGTTTCCTCGCAAAAGTCTTTCCCCCGAAAGAACCCCTGCCCCCCGGGCTGTATCCATATCAAACGCCGCCCGACGCAGAAGTGCCGTACCGCCTGCACCTGCGCATTGACTCCGGCGGTAAAGGCATGTTGATCGTCAACGCCAGCACAGTGCTGCATCTGAACGAGACGGCCACGGAATTTGCGTACCACCTCATCAAGCAAACCCCTGAAGATGTCATCGCGCGCTCTGTTGCCAAACGGTACGACGTACCGAAAGAACAGGCCATGCAGGACTTCGCTGGTCTCAAGGAGCAGATCGAGATCCTGATCAGCACCGAAGACCTTGACCCGATTACCTATCTCGGATTTGACCGGCAGGAACCGTACAGTGGGAAAGGGGCTGCCCCATACCGCCTGGACTGCGCCGTAACCTATCAGGTGCCGGATAAAGGTGCGGACAAGATCGTGCCCGAAGAGCGCGTCAACCGTGAACTTTCCACCGAAGAATGGCAGAGCATAATCCAAAAGACCTGGGATGCCGGGCATTCCCCACATCATCTTCACCGGCGGTGAACCCACCATGCGTCCCGACCTGCCCGACCTGCTCGCCCTCTCGGAGGAGCTGGGACAGGTCACCGGTCTGCTCACCAACGGCCTGCGCCTCTCCGAATCGACCTACCTCGACCAACTCCTCATCGCCGGTCTGGACCATGTCATGATGATCTTTGATCCGGATGAAGAACAGGCCTGGGAGGCGCTGCGGGACAGTCTGGCAGAGAATCTGTACATCACTGTCCATCTTACCCTCTGTGACACAAATAACCCGCAGGGCGAGCTGCAAGAGATGACCGCCCTCCTCGACAAATTCCTTGAAATGGGCGTTCATTCCATTTCTCTCAGCGCCAGCGACCCGGCCCTGCAAGAAGCATTGGAAGACCTGCGCCAGGCTGTTGCCGATCGCGAACTGACCCTGGTTTGGGACTTGCCCGTGCCCTATTCACGTAATAACCCTGTCGCCCTGGAACTGGAAAACGCGGACCAGATCATTGATGGCAGCGGCCACGGCTGGATGTATGTCGAACCGGATGGCGACGTCCTCCGCAGCCAGGGACTGACCGACGTCCTCGGCAACCTGCTGACCGACGAGTGGGAGCAAATCTATCAAAACCTTGCCTGACGCCCCGGACTGGCACGGCCGATTCACGCAGCAAGCCCGCTGGACAGCCCAAATGCGGGCGCACATCCTCCATGCCACCGGCCTGGACAACCTGTCTGGCCGCATTCTGGAAGTGGGCAGCGGCACCGGGGCCATCCTGCAAAGTCTGGCGGGGTCATCCCCTGCAACAATGCATGGACTCGACCATAATTTCGAATACCTTCAGGAAACACACAAAAACACCGCAGGCGCTCGACTGACCTGCGGTGATGCCTGTCACCTGCCCTATGCCACAGACAGCCTGGATGCGGCGGTCTGTCATTTCCTCCTCCTCTGGCTGGCGCACCCCGCCCAGGCGCTGGACGAAATGCAGCGCGTGGTCAAGAGCGGCGGCTGGGTGATCGCCTTCGCCGAACCAGACCACACCGGCCGCATCGACCACCCCGTGTCGCTGCAATCCCTCGGTGCGCACCAGACGGACGCCCTGCGCCAGCAAGGCGCCAATCCCTCCATCGGCCGCTCCCTGCGGGGGTTATTCAACCAGGCCGGGTTGCAAAATGTCCAGGCTGGCCTCATCAGCGGCCACTGGTCTGCTGAATTCAACCCCGAAGATTGGCAGCGGGAATGGGAAATCATCCAGGCCGACCTTGGAGGCACCCTTCCTGCCGCCGAACTGCAGCACCTGAAAGAAATCGACCTTGCCGCCTGGCAATCCGGCGAACGCATCCTTTACATCCCCACCTTCTACGCCTGGGGTCAGTTGGCATAAACTGTACATTATGAGCGTAGGCGAAGCCGGAGCGTGGCAATCACCACAAATACAATCCAGCAGCCTCTCTCCCCCCTTTTTTTTCACCCTCAACCCAAACAAAACAGGCAGGGACTCACTCTCCCTGCCTGTCTACTTATCAAACCAGACCCCTTCCGCTGCGGTTACTCAACGGGTTTCGAATATATCACCAATACCATCGGATCACGGTTAGACAGCTCGGCAAAGAATAACACCGCATTCTTTGAAGTCTTGTTCAGGGAATACAAATACGTCAGCAAATACATTTGATTGGCGCCCTGTTCATTGCGCGCCGGTGTGTATTTACGCGCAGACATCTCTGATTTGTAATGTGATTCCACCTCGGGGAATTTGATCCCTGCGGGCAGCACATACAGCTCATAATAAAACGGTGCCGGGATGGCCAGTGAAGCCGCCTGCGTGGCAGCGATCTCTTCCCAGGTCGGGTCATTGTCCGTATCCTGCACCACCAGAATGGACCCATCAGGAGCAGGCATGCGCCAGGATGGCACCTCAGTTGGTTCGGGCGTTGGCGGCAGAGCGGTCGGGGGCACCAACGTCGGCGGCGCTTTCGTCGGCTGCTGGAGACGGGTCTTCCACCGTTTCCGCTTCCGCTTCAACCGCCTCAACAGGAGCGGCTTCCTCAACCGCAGCCGGTTCATCCTCGCCCAAGCTCAACAGGCTGCATCCCAATGTCAAAATCAATAAAAATACCAAAAAGAATAGAAATGTTTTCCTGCTCTTCATCTCGCTTTCCTTTCTCTTCAATGCAGATCCTATAGAATATATAGTAAATTGAAATTGGAATAATTGCAACAAGAAAACATCAAATTTCGCGCAGGGGGTTGTCAAAATAACAAAGAAGTGACTATAATAACCCAGCAATTCGGGGCGTGGCGCAGTCCGGTTAGCGCGCTTGCATGGGGTGTAAGAGGTCGGAGGTTCGAATCCTCTCGCCCCGACTGCAACCAAAAACCACAGACAATGTCTGTGGTTTTTTTTGTTCGAGCCAGTAGATAGATGGAGATTATATGTTTAATTGTGAACTGACCCACGAACCTGACAACCATTAAAACCAGTTCAGGTGGTATGCAGGTTGTAAAGCCAAGTGCTAGCCCTGGAAAGATTTTCCGAGCAAATTACAAGGATTGGATAAACATAGCCAAATTGTCTGATGTGTTCTTGGTTCGTCAATTTGTTTGATGTAGCAATTTTATGAGAAAATAGCCTTAATACTTGTCATTTTAAACATGTGAAATTGTGGGTGTTCAATTTGTTTAATTTCTGCTCATTAGCAAATCCGATTGCTTGGAGTGAACCCCCCCTCATCATGAACTATTGCCATTGTGGTTAATCAACATCATATAAATCCCAATGCAATAATCATTAAACCAATATAAATATTTCTGTTTATCTGTAAATTATAGGATGTCATATTTTTTCCTAAGTGACTTTTGGGGAAGCAGGCAATATTATGTCCTGATTTGTGCCGATAACCCGAAATTCGAAAACCCTTCAATTTTATCCATTTTCTTATCTTACGCCCACCCGTACAATTTCAACTCTACACCCCCGCGTACCTTCGGTGTATCTCCTTCTACCATCCGATTTCTCATCGCTCCACTCAATCAGGTTTTGTAACGACCCGGATTAGATCTTCAAGGACCATCGGCTTGTCAGACCACATTCAGATTATCACCAATTTCATCATCTTCCGTTTTCCGGGCCAAAAAAATATCCGAGCATTTCGTCAAGTTGCGCCCGATAATGCCCCCAGGAGTGTCCATCGCTGACTTCGACATACTGTAGCGGATACCCTTTTTCCTTAAGGATTTTCTGAAAGAGACGCGACGGAATGGTGATATCACCAATGGTTCCAACACTGATAAAGAATTTGAGCGGTAATAAATTGGCACTTTCACTCAGGGCCGCATAATCTTCCGGGAGCAAGGCGGGCGCTGGAGATTGCATGGCAACCAGACCAAAAACATCGGGATGGTTAATCCCCACCCGCATAACAAATATCCCGCCCAGGGAATCGCCCAAAATCGCTCGCTTTGCCGGTACAGGATTAGTGCGATAAGCAACATCAATCGCTGGAACTAACTCGGATACTAAAAATTTCTCATACGTCGTTGAATTAAATTCATAATCACGCCGATTAATCGCTGTTTTGGGTTCACGCTGATCGATAAAAACGGCAATAATTGGCTCAATCGTTCCTTCGGCAATCAGATTATCCAACACGATTACCATGCTGCCCAGTTCATCGTGTGCATACTCTTGCCCGTCCACCACATAGATGGTCGGCAGATTTTGCATCTGCTCATATCCTGCCGGCGTATACACCCGATAGTTCACCTTGTAACCACTGGCCTGGTTGAAGATGGTTACATCATTGCTCAGAAGGCCATGATCTATATCATTGCGAGGGACAATGGCTTTGGGAGGAACATAAGTGGGCATCCGAAGTTCTGAAACCGGCCCAGAGCCTTCCATGTTTTGATACGGATTCAAAGGGTCTAGGATTATCTTCTGGTTGCCGTTCAAACTGATCCGATAACTCAGTCGCCCATCCATTGGGAAGTCCTTTTTAAGCATCCACAAGTTCGAGTCGCCCTGGCGCTTTCCCCGCATATACATCAACCAGCGGGCACCCGGAGCAAAGTCTGCGCACCAGGCCACAGCATTGGCCTCTCCACGGTACATAAAGACTGCCGTTTGACCAAAAACCAACGGCATTTGCCCAGTCGTCACAATTGTCTCCCAAAACGGGTCAAGCGAGTCCGTGTGGATTGCCGTATCCAGCGCCGCTTCAAATTCAGCCAGTGTTTGGAAAGGAAGTGTAGCTTTGGTAATTTCCGGTGTAGGGATTGGGGTTGTGGTAATTGTGGGGGCAGTGGTAAAGGTACACGAGACGAATAGAATTGCAATAATTGAAAGAGTGAGAAAGAGTGTTTTCATTTTGAATTATTTTGCCCAAAAAATAAATTCTCTTTACTGAAAGGTCCAGGATATTGAACTGGCCCACCAAAGCTTCGATACTCCTGAAATTCCTTTTCCGTTGATATACAGTTTATTTTCTCCCAATTTAGCACCTTTCTTTATCTTACGCCCACCAGCCGTGATTTGCAAATCGAATTCATACAAATCATCGCGCCCTATGCAAAGGAGCGCGATGATTTGTATTTTCGATTTCCGGCATTGTTGAAGCCCCTATACCGGAAACTTCAACGTCACCGCCGAATACGAGCGCACCTCCGGCAGAGCAAACCCGCTGCCTCGCAGCCTCCAATTCCTCGTCCCCCCGCTCCAGGGAATTGACCACATAGCCGCCCTGCACAGGCACGCCCAGCGAAATCACCGCCCCCTCAACTGGCTCCGCGCTGGCATTGTACAGCCGCACCACCAGCGCATCCTCTTTCTCCGCCTTCTTCACCGCGCTGACCAGCAGATGCGCGTCATTCACCGTAACCAGCTTGAAATCCTCGTGTTTGAATTCCGCCATCTGTCCGTGATATGCCCGGTCAGGGTTTCCAGGTCAAAGATCTCCATCATCGCCTTGAATCGGATGCTGCGCTTCTTCTTCAGGCAGTTCTGCACGCCCAGCGCCGGGGCATCATAGGCCGCGGCCATGCGTGGCCACGTTCTCCGCGTCCAGGCCGCCCTCGTGCGGCAGCAGGGCATATTCAGCCCGTCGCAGGCCCTTGCACTGCGCGTCCGGCGTCGGTGAGAGCATCCCCGACGGCCTGCCCGGCCGGATCAGCAAATCGCTCTTGCCCAGCATCCCCACTCCGCGGAAGAGGGTCACGGCGATCGTCGAGCTTTCCCCGTCATAGATCTCATATTCCGGCAGGCCGCGGTTGAGCACCGCCAGCCCGTGTTCGCCGTTGTTCAGGGCCACAAAGCGCTGCTGAGCATAGATCGGCAGCGGTTTTTCAGGCCATTTCTTCTTCTGCCAGTCCGTCGTATCGATCACGTTCGGCCGCTTTGCCGTGCCAAACTGGCTTTCAGCATAGGAATGTTCCGTCTTGAAACCCGCCGGGAACAGCACCCGCAGGCGGTGGTCCTCGGCCTCGTTCTCCACCTCAGTCACAAAGTCCACCCGCTTCGATCCCGCGTACACCGTCATCCGTGTGACAATGGGCAGCGCAATCGTCTCGGCGCTGCGTTCCTTGTCCTCATTCGCCAATCGCAGCGGCACATCCAGCGTCATGCGTATCGTTGCCGTTGCCGACAGCGCCCCCTGCTGGGTGATCTCGATCTCCGCTTCAACGTCACGGGATGTGACCACCGTGTCATGCAGCACCGGCGAGAAATTGTAGGTATCCCCGGCATCGCCGCAATCCTCGAAGATGTGCAGGCCATCATAGCTGCGCCCGCTTTGCTTGTCGCGTCAGCGAAATGCTGCCGTTGCCCTGCACTTCCACGCGCAGCAAGCTGTTCTCGATCACATTGCCCGTGACACTGACACCTGTTGCTGCTTCCTTACTGGATTTCCCTTCCAGAATATCAAACACCCTGAAGCCCACATTGAAGTCAAAATCAGCATAGAAGGAAATATCCACCTTCTGCAGGACTTCTTCCGCCCCCAGGTACAGCGTCCAGATACTGGCCTTGGAAATGTCCACAGGCTCAACCTTGTCAACCTGATACGGAACATCGTTCCCATTCATATCCTTAAGCGCAAAGCGCCCATTCCTGCTGTACACGCTGGCCTGCACCAATTGCTTTCCCTGCGTCATGGCATTATTGAACACCACCAGCGCCAGCCGGTCCGCCTCAATCCGCCTGGAGATAGCCCTGGCATAGGTATTGCGCAGCCGCTCCCCATATTCGTCACATCCACAAAACGCTGGTCCATCTCACGGTGCACTTCATCCGTGCAGCATCCCCCGATGCCGTCATGCGTCTGGTTCTGGATGAGCACCTTCCAGGCCTGATTGATCAAACCGGTTGGATACTCGGCCTGCTGGATCCACCCAATGGTGGCAATCGGCTCCACATACTTCTCCAGCAGGGCTTCCAGTCGCCTGTTCTCCTGCTTCTGGTACACCCGCGTGGAGGCAATGCTCGAATGGACGCGGTTCGTGATCGGCATCAGCAGATCGCCGCTCAGCCTGGGCAGCGGGGCATCAGCTTCCTGCACATCCTTGATGTAATCCTCGATCGTACTGAGGCAATACTCATCCTTCCTGCTGCGTGCATTCAACTTCTCAACGTGTTCTGCCACATGCTCCTGCGGGAACTGATGGTCCACTCCATTCATCACCAGCACATTATCAGTGGCTGCCAATTTCTTTAAGCCCTTCACAGTAACAGCCAGACGCAGCTTTGTCTTCAGAAATTCTTTCGGCAAAAACATGGCGTTGGAGTAGTGCTTGGCCAGAAACAAGCCAAGCACCTCATCCCCATTCGTCCCTTGCCAGACAAACTCCGTACTTCCCGATCGCTTCCGCATCCACGCCGCGCATCATCACCGCTAATTCGATCCCAAAGCCTTTCAGAATATGCGGCAGTTGGCCCGAATGTCCAAAAGTATCCGGCAGATAGCCCACCATCATCGACTTGCCAAAATCCTCGGCCATGCCGATTCCCAGCAGCAAATTGCGGATCAGTGATTCGCCATCCGGTGCAAAGGCATCCGGCTGCACATACCAGGGGCCCACCACAAGCCGCCCTGCCTGGATCAGTTCCTGCAAACGTCCTTCATTCTCCGGCTTGATCTGCAGATAATCTTCCAGCACAATCGTCTGCCCATCCAGCAGGAAATATTGGAAATCCTCATTGCTTTCCAGAATATCCATTATCCGGTCAATGACATAAACCAGTTTCACCCGGAAATACTGAAAGGGCTTATACCATTCCCTGTCCCAATGCGTATGCGGCACAACATGAATTTTGGACATTCTGCCTCTTGTTAGTAATCTATACGAAATACATTTCTGTCATTGCGAGGACGAAGGACGCGGCAATCTCCACCACGTTGCTGAAGACTGCCAGGCTTCGGCTTCACCTACCTTTTTTCAATAACAAAACAGTTTTTCTTTGCGACAATCGCAATTTCTTTACCGTACCTTGCCATAAAACAAATAACCCACGCAAAATCGCCATATGCCTCCCCCAAGTTGCATGCATCTGCAACTTGGGGGAGGATAGGAGAGGGTGAGTTTTTGCGTGAGAATAGTTTTTCTGTTCACAAAGATGCTCAACTCAGGATGCTCACCCTGATTCCAACTGCCGTATCCCTAATCCTCGTCTTCCTCTTCCTCGGGGACTTCTTTCTTCAACACATTCAAAAGCACAACAGTTACCGCAACACCAACTGCATGGGCCAGCAAATACATCAAGGGCTTATTGACCCCTGAAAGCCCGATCAACGAAGGGATCATCACTGTGCTCGATACGCCTAAGGCCGCTGCCACAGCCGCGCCCAAAGAACTACCCACCATGATCGATGGGATCACACGGAAGGGATCAACTGCTGCGAAGGGAATGGCTCCCTCTGTCAGGCCGATCATGCCCATCACAATAGCTGTCTTACTGGCGCCTTTCTCTTCCTCGCTGTATTTCTTCGGCGCCAGGAAAGGCGCGATCGCTACGGCGATGGTAGGAATAGAAATAGCCACCAGCACCGGCGCACTGACCGCATACAAACCCTCAGTATATGCTCCCACTGCAAAAGCAAAAGCCGTCTTGTTGATCGGACCGCCCATATCAAAAGCGATCATCGCCCCTAAAATAGCCGCCAATACGACGGCATTCGTCCCGCTCAGGCTGTTCAGCCATGCCGTCAGCGACGCCATCATCGAGCTGATCGGACCTGCCAGCACGAAATACACCAGCGCGCCCAAAACCAGGGTGATCACGATCGGAACCACGAGGAAAGCTACCACCAGGTCAATTGCCGGACCACCGCCAGTCTTGTTCACCAGGGTAACCACCAGCTTGATGGAATACCCAACCAGCAGGGCAACGATCAACCCGCCGAGGAATCCCATCCCCATTTGGTCAGCCATCAAGGCAACCACAAAGCCGGGGGCGATAGCCAATTTCCCTGCGATCGAGAAAGCAATGAAGACAGTCATGATCGGCACGATCATCATTTGCGCATAAGTGCTGAGGTCTGCCATCAGTGGCTGCTGCGGACCAGGAGCCTGGCTGAGCACCATGAACAAAGCATAAATGATAATCACCGGGATCATATAAGAGATTCCCGTCATCAAATGCTGCCTGAGATCACCGAAAAAATCAATTACTTTTTCTTTCCTGGACATGTTTTCTCCTTTTTCCTTCTTACTATTCCGATTCAAATATGAAAATTACTCTTCTAGCAAAGCGATTGCCTCTTCCAGCACCTTGTCACCTTTTTTGATGATCTTGCTGGTTGTCGTTCTATAGGTCAAGACATTCTTGAAACGCTTCGGTTCCAGCATGGCAACATCTGCGGCATTAATCGAAAACGTCCGCTTCTTCAATTTCCTGCTTTGTGATCTTGTCGCGGATGCCCATGGAGCCTTGTGTTTCAACCCGCATCTCCACTTTCTTCTTTTTTGCTGCCTTCTTCAGCGCGGCGCTGGCCATATAGGTGTGCGCCATGCCAATTGGGCATGAAGTCACTGCCACGATCTTCATTTCACATTCCTCCTAAGAACTCTTCAATGGATTTCAATAGTTCATTTTCGTTTAGCGTAGTTTTTAGCATCTCCACAAAATCATCATCGATCAGCAAAGTAGCCACCTTGGAGATCAACTCAAGATGCAATCTGCCGTTCTCGTCACTTGCCGGCACAGCCAGCAGGAAAATAGCAAAGATAGGCAGATTATCTCCTTCTTGTTCCTCGTTCCAAAGGAGCAGTTCTGCCAACCGCCCTATCACGACAGATGTCTGCTGTACAGCGGGCGATTTCCCATGCGGGATGGCAACGCCAATGCCCATATCCGTAGACTCGATCTTCTCCCGTTCAAGCACATCATTCAAAAAGAGATCATAGTCATCAATACGTCCCAGATCAGACAGGCGTTGCACCATCTTCGCCAGCACTTCCTGCTTTGTTTTCCCTTCCAGATCAAACAGAATGGTTTCTTCAGTAATTACTTCGTTTAAATCCATCACTTTCCTCACACAGGATCAGCCGATCTCATGCATAAACTGATCGAAGCTGTCCACTTTTATTAATCTGTTCACCCTCTTGCTGGTGTTGACCACGTCATAAAGATATTCAAATATCAGCTTGAACTGGTTCTCCGGCGTGTTCTCAATATTCAGCAAGAAAACAAGCTGGACAAGCTCCTCCCCCCAGCGAACGGGTTTCTTCAAAATGCCGACAACAATATTCGACCCGCTGGAATGTCCCGGCAGGGCATGTGGAATAGCCACCATATTTCCAATGGCCGTTGAGAAGGTTTCCTCCCGCTCCAACACCGCCTGAACATATTCCTTATCTGCGCCGCCATGCTGCACCAATCTCTCACACAGAAAACGGATCACGCCATCACGCTTGCGGATATCAATGCCTGCGCAGAAAAGCTCTGGATGGAACAATTTTCGGAACGTCTTTCTCCTCTCCCCATCAACAGGGATAGCCGCTCCGTCCAGGAATTTGCGCAAGTGAACAAAATCTTCATCATTCAACAACTGGCTGACTTGCACCACCGGGATATCTTGCACTTGCAAAGGAATCGTACTGACAATGAAATCCGGTCTCTTATCAAGTGCCTCTGTCAGACGGTGCGCTGGAAAGATCCCGTCCAAAATCAAATCAGGAAAATAACGCTTGATCTTCACAGCCAGCAGTTGGGAGCCGCCAATGCCAGAAGAACAGATGATCGCTGCCCGGTGTGGATTCGACTGCTTCCCTTGTTTTGAAGCGCTCAATGGCAGCGCAATAATGCAGAGCAATATCGCCAACTTCATTCTGGTTGCAAAGCACTTGATAGTCATGCTCAATTGCCTTTGCCGTGGCAGCAGCCATCTCCAACGCAAGTGGATATTCTTCCCGAATTTCATTTAAGCTGGGATTCTTGCTGATGATCTTGTGATCTTTTCTGTTCAACAAAGACTGCAAATACAAAACCAGAATGAAAATCAGTTCATCATCCCCCGCAAAAGCAGTTTGATATTGTTTGTCATTTTTCGCCACTGTCATTTTTACAAAAGAGAGCAATTCTTCTCTTCGGGGCTTATCAATAGAGAAATCTTCCACAACGAACAAATGTGTCTGCATCAAATACTGCGCCAAACAAACCCGTTCTGCCTCCGGAAACGCACGGCCCTCGGCACCAAAAACCATACCCCCGATCTGGTCAGCGATCCTGTAGGCTGTACTTGTCCTCATCCCTTCCATTTCTTCCATTGAACATTGGACTTCATGCCCCTGGCCAACGCGGTATAACACAATGCACAGATAGATGATGAGATGCTTATGATCAACATCAGAAAGAAACATCTTGTAAGTTTGTTGAACTTCACGAAGGATATGCTGGATAGCATGCACCTGCTTCTTATCTGCCAGGTCTCTGAGGATCTCACCAATCGGCGCATCCCCCATCCCGTGTTCCAGCAGACAGTTCACCATCGCATAGCGCAGGGCAATCTCAGAACCGGTAACCTGAATCCCCACAGCGGGCTTCTTCAATAATTGCAATTTCTGTGCAAGCAGCCATTTTTCCGCTTCGACGATATCCTTCTCTATCGTCGATCTGCTGACGTAAATATTATCAGCAAGCTCATCAAGAGTAACTGCTTGTTCAGCGAACAACAGAACTTGAAGAATATGGGTAGTCCTGGATTCAGGCGATACCGTAACTGCCTTCTTTTCCCCCATCTTTTCAGCATAATATCTACTGGCTTTTTCTTTATCCTGGTTGTGGATACTATAGCCTTTTCCAGGAATTGAAAGCACTGTGATGCCTTCATTTGTCAGTTCAGTGGTCAATTGCTTAATATCTTCACGTATCGTTCGCGATGACACGCCGATCTGCTGTGAAAGGCTTTTACTGCTCATGAAATCTTCCTGAGCAATCAATTCCCTGATAATTTTCAATTTGCGATGATATATTCGCAAAGGACTGCTCCTATGGAAACTGATAACCTATATTCAACGTGCAAATAAGACAAAAAGATGTCTTGATTGTAGCAAAAATTACGTCGGTGTTTAACTGGGTAATATTCCGCAGCAATGCGGAAAACTCACAGTAATAGAACGCAGGTTTGAAATCGTTGCTTCAAACCTGCGTACATTCTTCTGCTTCCACAACTCCTGGTTCTACCAATCCGGCCGTCTCAACCCCTCCTGCCGCTCAAGGAAGGTTGTGGTGAAATCATCCAGGTTGTAGATCATCAACGCCCCCGGACCATACCTGTCAGTGTGTTCCTCCCACTGAGTGTAGACAATGCGCCTGCCATCCGGCGACCAGCTCCCCAAAATATGCCGCTTCTCCGGGATGTACTGCGACTCTGTAGTTTCAATATTGAATTCACCCGCTTCAACGGCAACGATCACGATATAGGGATCATGCAATGCCTCAGGATTGAAAAAGCCGCCCATCCCGCGGATATTCGCAAGATCTTCAATCGGCCACTCGAGGAACGCAATATGCGACCCATCCGGTGACCACAAGATATCCGTCATCACATATCCGCCTACCCGCGGTTTGTACAAAATCCTCTGCTGCTGGGTTGCGCGGTCAATCCCAATGATCGTTGTATAGTTGCTTGATTCCAGATTGCTGTCATCAACATAAGCCAATGTGCTGCCATCATTAGAAATCTCGGCGCCGCCATGAGGATTGCGTGCATGCGTCTGCGTCTGCATATCATAAACAAAAGTACTGCCAAAGCCCACCGAACAGGCCGCATTATATGCAGTGATGTATCTGCCCGATGGCGTGATGCGCTTGCCGATACTGTAGGCATGTGACTGATCATCAATTGTCGGGATTTCGCCGATCTTGTTCGCATTCCTCGCCGCCGGGTCATAGCGCATGATGTCCATACTGTCAGGCCCTTTCATGGGATCTGCCGAAAGGTCACACACTCCTTGCGTGCGCGTATAATACAGCATCCCGTCATCCCCCCAGCCCAACATCGTATCCCCCAGCATGCCGGGAGGCGAAGCCATCGTGATCGAATGGATATCCATACTCGCAAAAGAATACACATGGAAATCTCCTGGGCTGCTAAAGGCCACATACAGCCCATCAGGAGAAACCATTGGCGCCTGATAGCGCAGTCGATTGCTTTCGGTTGATCCATCCATGGTTAGTTGATAATACTGGTTCACATCCGGGTCAACGACCCAGATATTCCCCATACTTTCATAAGCGATCCAGTGAATGGGCGGTTCTGGCGTAGCGGTTGGCTCTACAGTAGGTGCAGGCGGCTCCACCTCAGGTTCAACGGGCTGTGCCGCCTCATATTCAACCGCTGGAACTTCAACTGCCTGCTCCCCCGAGATCATCTGAGTAAGACTGCATGCCATCAACGTGAAGGTCACACACAGAACAAAGCCGACTTTCAATAACCGTTTCATCATTTCTGCTCCTTTATTTGAAGAACACGATCCTGTTGAGGTGAGCCCATAGAGGCTCATCCCTGACAATAAGAAATGATTTTGCTACAATGATGTGATCAACCGTGGAATCATTTACAGGACAAATCTCGATAATAAAATTATACATGCGCAGTAATTCGCTGCGCCAGTCAAAACCACTGCTCAATCTCCTTTGATTTTTCGGCAGTCAAAAACTGCTCGCCAGATCACAACATCAACCACCCAAACCATGCGATAATAAACAAAAAATAACGCTCAGGAGCATTTATCCTTGACTTTCTCCCCTCTTCTTTCCAAACTCCCCGACCCTGCCGACAGCAACATCGCCATTCGGGTCAAACCTGCCGCCGAGCGCGCCCTGCGCAAGGGGCATCCCTGGTGTTACGAAAGCGCTATCATCCACCAGAGCCGCGAAGGCGCACCGGGTGACCTGGCCGTCATCTTCGACAGCAAGCGCAGCTTCCTCGCCGTCGGTCTCTACGACCCGACTTCCATGATCCGCGTACGCATCCTTCAGCACCGCAAATCAGCGCAGATCAACACGGACTGGTTTGCCGGGCAGCTTGAAAAAGCGATCCAGCTTCGCGCTCCGCTGGCCAACAAGCCCGCGGAACGCCGCACCACCGGCTACCGGCTGGTGCATGGCGAAAACGACGGTCTCCCCGGTCTGGTCATCGACCGTTATGACGGCACCTTGGTGATGAAACTCTATACCCCGGCCTGGATTCCACACCTTCCTGCAGTTTGCACCGCATTATCCAGGGTTCACCCGGCAGAACGCCTCATCCTGCGCCTCAACCGCTCCTTGCAGGATCAGCCGGAATTGCTGCATGGGTTGCACGATGGTCTTGCCCTCACCGGTACAGTTCCCGAACTCTCCCATCCTGTTTCAGGAAAATGGACTGTTCTTCGAGTCTGACCCCATCCACGGGCAAAAGACCGGCTTCTTCCTCGACCAGCGCGAGAACCGCGCGCGCGTGGAAACCCTGTCTGCGGGCAAATCTGTGCTGAACGTCTTTGCTTACACCGGCGGATTTTCCGTTTATGCGGCCCGCGGTGGCGCCAGCAAGGTGATCAGCGTTGACTTGAGCAAGCCAGCCTGTGAAGCCGCTCTCCGCAACATGGAGCATAATCATCAATATCCCGCTGTAGCGGCCGCCATTCACGAGACTATCGCAGAGGATGCTTTTGTCGTCATGAATCAGATGAAATCCAACAAAACACAATTTGATCTGGTCATCATCGATCCGCCCATGTTTGCTCAAAATCAGACCCAGATCCCTGCCGCAGTTTCAGCCTACCGGCGGTTAACCCAAATGGGACTGAGCGTACTTCGTCCGGGGGGCATTCTGGTACAGGCATCCTGCTCCAGCCGCGTGGACGCGGATACATTTTTCGATACGATCCATCACACCGCCCGCGGGATCGGCCGCACCTTGCAGGAAATTGAACGCACCGGCCATGCCCTCGATCACCCCATCAGCTACCCTGAAGGCGCCTACCTCAAATGCCTCTTCGCCAAAGCGCCGTAGCAGGGTTCACCCGCTACCTGAATACCTTTTTTGCAAGAACGCATATCAAACCGCACCCTGAGCTTGTCGAAGGGTGCGAAATCACGAAACCCGTTTTTGCTTACCCATTCAGAAAAGAAATCTGCAAGATTAGCTTGCGTGATGTAATTGAAAAAAATCGTGAGTCAATAAAATTCGAATGGTGTTTGATATAATCACCCCACAAACTCAACCTCTATGGAGTCCTCGCTATGCCTGCCCGATATAAAAACATCGTCCTCGCTGCCCTGGTCATTTTCTTCGGTTTTGGTATGTCCGAACTGATGAAAATCCTGGCAACCGAATTGAATCTCAATCTCACCCTCAGTTTTATTCTCACCCTCGTTGCGGGGCTGGTGATCATCTATTTCGTTGGCAAAAAGCTCCATCTCGGAGAAGAGGAAAACGAACCGCCAGAAGAAAAAGATGAATGATCTTGCCACTTTTTTCTCAATCCCCCAAAAATTGTCCAATTTGTCGAAAACTGGTATAATCCCGTTATGAGCAAAAATATTTCCCGCCGCGATTTCCTCAAACTATCTGCCCTTGGACTGGGCAGTATGGCTTTCGGCCCGCCCTTTAATGACAGTCTCACCACCGACACGGGTATGGTTGCGCGCATTGCATCCGATTCCGTGAGCATCTACGCCGAACCCCACGATGAAAGCAAGATCCTCTACACAAGATACCGTGACGATCTGCTCAACGTCTATGATGAGGTCGTTTCGGAAAAACCGGCGATCAATCCGCGCTGGTACCGCGTTTGGCGCGGTTATGCCCACACGGCTCACCTGCAATTGGTCAAGACCCGCATCAACCCCGTATTGTACGATATCCCCGAGAATGGTCAACTGGCTGAAGTCTCGGTACCCTACACCCAGACCCAACGCTACACCAGCTATTACGGCTGGGACCCGGTATACCGTCTCTATTATGGCTCAAACCACTGGATCGTTGGCGTCGATGAAGGCCCGGACGGTACACCCTGGTACAAACTGATCGATGAATTGCTCGATATTGATTACCATGTACCCGCAAGGCATCTGCGCCCCATCATGCCCGAAGAATACACACCCATTTCCCCCGATGTGCCGATGGCAAACAAACGCATCGAAGTTTCCATTGCCAACCAGACGGTGACCTGTTACGAAAACGAAGAAGTCGTCCTGCATACCAGCGTCTCCACCGGTCTGCAGCGTCGCACCCTGCCCGGGCAATTTCCCACCAAAACCCCTGCAGGCGAATTTAACATCTTTTCTAAAATGCCCTCCAAACACATGGGAGACGGCAACCTGACTTCTGATATTACTGCCTACGAATTGCCCGGCGTACCCTGGGTAAGCTTCTTTGTGGCGGAATCCGGCGTGGCTTTCCACGGCACCTACTGGCATCGCAATTGGGGCATGCCGATGAGTCACGGCTGCGTCAACATGCGCACCGAAGAAGCCAAATGGCTCTTCCGCTGGACCACTCCAATTGAGAACCCTGAAAAATGGGAAACCATCGGCTACGGCACCCGCGTCGTGGTGAAATAATCCTGCGTTTTGTCATTGCCAGGAAGGCGTAAGCCGACGTGGCAATCCCCCATCGCTCCGGCTACCCATGCGAGTATGATATCTATCCCAAAGGGATACACCTGCCCTGGGCGCTTGTGCCAGGGAGTGCAAGCTAAGCCCGCTCACATATTTACACAAATCGCATAAAAGCCTGATTACCCAGCGGCCGCCCGCGCTTCGTCAAGCGCAACCGCTCGTCCCCATCTCTCCCCCATTCCACCAACCCAAATCCAATCAACTCGGCAATCTCTTTCCCAAATACTTCCATCATTTCCACCCCGAAGCGCGCCCTGAACCCCTGCCTGGACACGCCCTCATCCGTCAGCCGCAGCCCGACCATCATCGTTTCTTGCATCTCACTCATCCGGTCGATCTCGATCACATCCGCAGCCGCCGGCCCCACCGGGAATCGCTCCACCTGGCTTTGTCCGACACAGTGCAATATACTGCTGCAAATCATATTGCGTTGGCTACGCGCAGTTTTTCGGCAGAACCATGTGCTCCGGCACCGAATCCCAGATATGGCTGATTGCGCCAGTACTGTAAATTATGTCGGGACGCCAGCAATTCACCAGCGCCATTGGGTGATATCCGGGCAAAGTTGGCAATCTCATACTGCCGGTATCCTGCATCTTCCAGCCAGTCCATCGCCCACAGATACATATCCGCCATCAGGTCATCGTCCGGCCAATTGACCAGCCCGCGGCTGGCCCAGCGGTGCAGCTGCGTCCCTTCATCGAGAGTCAATGAGTACAGGGAAAGATGTTCCGGTGCCAGTTGAACGGCCATCTCCAGGGAAAACTGCCAGCGTTCCAGGGTTTGTCCCGGCAGCCCGTAGATCAGGTCCAGGCTGAGGTTATCAAAGCCTGCCTGCCGTGCCCATTTTACCGCCTCGATCACCCCCAAATGATCATGGAGCCGTTCCAGCAGCAAAAGCTCATCCGCATGAGCGGACTGCATCCCAAAACTCAACCGGTTTACCCCCGCAGCGCGCAAATCCCGAAGTTGCTCCAGCGAGACCGTTCCCGGGTTGGCCTCCAGCGTGATTTCCGCACCATCCTGTACATCAAACTGTGTATCGATCGTTTGCAGCACCCCTTCCACCTGGAACGCTGTCAAAACAGGGACGGCGTTCCCCCGCCAAAATAGACCGTATGCACCGGCAAACGGGCAAGGCGAAGCCGCGGAAACCTTTTCAATTTCGGTAGCAGAGCGCAGAAAGATATGCCGGAATATAGCTGTTCAAATCCCGCACATGTGTTAAAATCGCAATAACTGCATCGTTTACGGCAGAAAGGAATGTGAAGATACAGGCTATAAGGAACCATAGTTTCAGCATATCACAGAAAGGTGGCTATGGTATAATTTGCCAGATTAAAACAAAACTATGAATACAGAAAATACATCTTCCACTACCAAGAATACCAAGATTTGTCCCACCTGCGGCACGCGCCTGAGTGAGAATGCCACGCGCTGCCTGGTGTGCGGACAGACCTTTGACAAGGGTGAAACCACAGCCCCCCCGGCAGCTGCAAAGAGCCAGAAGCCGGAATCTGCTGTGCGCGAAGCCCGCATGCCGGAGCTGACCCTCAGCCTGCCGGTTGCCATCGGACTGGTCATAATCATGCTCGCCATTGGCGCAGCCATCGTATACGGCGTACTAAGTGGTACGGACCAAATTCAACCTCCCACTGAAACGCCCACGGAAACCACGACCCCCACGCTGACCCTCACCCCGACCGAAGCGCCGACATCCACTCCGATGCCGTCTCCGACCCCGCTTCCGCCGTTGGAATATACCGTCAGTGAAGGCGACTATTGCAGCACCATCGCCGCCATCTTCAATGTGTCCATCCAGAGCATCGTCCTGGCAAACAACCTGCCCGCTGACTGCGGCACATTGTATGTCGGCCAGGTACTGCTCGTCCCGCAGCCTACTCCCACCGCCTCGCCGCTGCCCACTTCCACCCTGAGTGGTCTTGACGCAACCCGCGATGCCTGTGAAAAATACGAATAACGTTGTGAGCGAAACGACACCCTTAGCGGTATCGCTGGCAGCTTTGACGTCAGCATGGCCTCCATCAAGGAATGGAATGGATTGACTGGCGACGTGGTCTATCAGGGCCAGCCACTGACCATCCCGCTTTGCCAGCGCAACCCAACCCCCGGCCCCACACCAACAGCCACCTTGCCCCCGCCTTATCAGGCAGCCGCCTTTACTCCTGCCCGCAGACGGGGAAGCCTTCACCGCGGTAAATAACACCATCACCCTGCAATGGGCATCAGTCGGCACCCTGCGTGACGGCGAAGCCTACGGCGTCACTGTGGAAGACGTAACAGATGGTACCGGTCGCAAGCAGACCAACTATGTGACCGACACAAAATTCATTGTGCCGTCTGCCTTCCGCCCGGCCGGCAACACACCCCACATCATCCGCTGGTGGGTTGTCCCCGTGCGTCAGGCCGGCACCACCATTGATGGTGAACCCATCTGGGAAAACTACGGCAACCCCAGCGAAGAACGTGTCTTTAGCTGGTTTGGCGGAGGCGCGGTTTCCACCCCGCTCCATAGCGCAAGCTTTTCAATAAAGCAAAGGCTGTCTCAAAATTTTGAGACAGCCGTTTTTTCTATAGTTATTTGCAGAGACAGGCCAGTGACTTTCCGACCTCAAACATTTTACTCTGATCTCAGTCGTTACAGCACTGGGCAGTATTTGTCCGTGTAAATTCTACATTTTACAATCCTTTACTGATCTCTCCAAAAACCGCGTAGCCTGAATGGCTGCTGCCTGCACCCATACCCACCGAGGTTGCCACCTGGCGGAAATGCGGGTCAGCCGCTTCACCGGCCGCAAACACACCCGGCACGCTGGTTTGCATCAGTTTATCCACAACCACATAGCCTTTGGCGTCCATCTCGACTTGTCCCTTATAGAGCTGCGGTATTGGGCGTATGCCCGATGAAAATGAAAACCCCATCGGTGGGATGAACAGTTTCCTCACCCGTCTTCACATCACGAATCCGCACCGCCTCTACTTTTTCTTCACCGAGAATTTCTTCCACAACGGATGAATATACAAACTGGATCTTCTCATTGTTCGTCGCCCGCTCCAGCAGAATTGCCCCGGCGCGGAACTCATCCCGCCGGTGAATGATATCCACCTGACTGGCGTAGTGCGTCAGCAAGATGCCCTCCTCAAATGCGCTGTCACCGCCGCCAACTACCACGACATGCTTGTCCTTGAAAAACCACCCATCGCAAGTAGCGCAGTAGGAAACGCCATTATTCATCAAACGGTCCTCGCCCGGCACGTTCAAATGATTGGGAGATGCCCCGGTCGCCAGGATCAATGTTTCGGCCCGAAATACCCCACTTTCTGTGGTCACTGTAAATGGACGCTGTGAGAAGTCCACTGCGGTAACCATGTCAAACATGAACTTCGCCCCAAAACGTTCTGCCTGCTTGTGAAACAGTTCAGAGATCTCTGTGCCGCCCACCCCGTCCGGGAAACCGGGATAATTCTCGATGGTCGACGTTGAAGCAGCCTGTCCACCCAGATCCGAGCCGGTGAAAACCAGCGGCGCTAAAGCCGCCCGCGCAGCATACAAAGCTGCGGACAACCCTGCAGGGCCGCCGCCAATCACGATCAACTTCTGCACTTCATTTTGCAGCGCATCCTCATCTGACTGTTCCCCAAAAAATTGACCGGAAAGATTCAATTCCATGTTCTTCTCCTCTGTACACTAGATTCCTGTCTTAATAGATGATTTCTCGTTGTACAAATGTTACATTCCACCTATAGCGCAGGCTGAGCTTGTCGAAACCGAAGCGAATGATTGAATAGCTAACCTGCCACCAACACCACCCGCGCCGGCGCACCTTCTGCCCCGCTGATGTTGAGCGGCAGGCAGATCAACTCATACAACCCCGCCGGCACAGCCGAAAGGTCGAGACTTCTCCACCACAACCACCCGCTTTTCCAGCAGGGCAACATGCGTTGGTACCGGCTCATAAAATGAGGCGATCGACAGGTAATCAATCCCCACCAGGCGCACGCCCTTTTCAATCAAATACCGCGCACCGTCCACGGAAAGCGCCACAAAATCCTGATCAAAAGCCGTATCCCCATTCAGCCAGTGCTGCGAATTACGTGTCTTGAACAGCACGCGGGTGATGCCATCGGTCAGCGCCGCATCCCGCAGGACATCCGCCGTGATCTCATCACAGTCCTGCGGGATTTCGCAACACCTGCGCCGGGCCGATCAGCACAGTCCAGCGGCACATCCTCGACCTTGCTGCCATCCTGCACAAAATGAAACGGTGCGTCAATATGGGTGCCAAAATGCACGCCCATCTCCATCCGGGAGACATTTGCATCTTCCCCGTCTTCCATTTTGCTGAACCGCTCGATCACCGGTGCCGGGTCGCCCGGCCAGACCGGCAGATCAGCCGAAAGCGGCAGACTGATATCATAGATTTTCTTCTTGCTCATTCCAACTCCCATTCACTCGCTTCAAACATGCGTGTCAAAAAGACTTCCCGTTCTTCTTCCGTCATCGGCCGCGGACGGGCATAATCTTCCAGTACCGCAGTCAGCAATTGTGTATTGATATAACGATTATCATAGAAGATATGCAGGTCCAGAAACTCCAGCCGTGTGCCCGCCACAGGCAGCTCTTCATCAAAAATCGCAGGCACATTTTCCCCATCTGGCATGCGCATCTGGTCAAAGAACAGGTTGCCCAGCCCATAATGGATAAATCCATCATTCGAAAATAGAAGATCTCGATCAAAAGTCATCGTCTGCGGATGATGCGCCTGACTGCCGCTGACCACAACCGCCCCTGCCTCTGACATCCGCTCAGAAATCGCGTTCCTGCATCAAACCCGGCACCATGCCATAGGATTCATTATATTGAAAAGTAACCACTGGCAAATACACCATCCGCACGCAATTCCGTCACCTAGATTTCCATCCAGTCCAGGTCGCAGATCCGCCACGCCGGAACGGTATTCCGTGGCCCACACCATTTCTGGCCCGGCCGGATTGCAGCCAATGAAAACCAAACGATTGCCATTATGTTCTACCATCACAGGCTGGCGTGCCGCATTGATATTCTTGCCCCCTGCGAATACGACCCAATCCCGTTCTTCATACAGACTCAAGCGAATAATCAAATGCCGGCACACCCCAATCCACCAGGTGATTGCCGCTCAATTCCATAATATCCACCCCCACATCATCCAGCAGCTCGATATATTCCGGGCGGCTGCAAAAATGCATCTCGTGCTTGTCAAAATTCGCCAGCGGGCAATCTGGATTGAAAGACACCTCATTGCTGATATGGGTCAGATCAGCCGACACCATCCACTCGCGGATATCCTCCCCCGGGTACAGCACCCCTTTCTCATCCATCCTGGCCGCCGTGGAGCGCGTCAGGGCTGTCACTCCCGTCATCAGCAGTGTTGTCATCTTGCTCCGGTCAAAATTCCCGGGGGCAAGGTGATCATCTTCCTGCATATCGCTCCATCGCCTTCGCTTCCCCTGTCAGAGCGATCCTTGCCATCAGCGGATACACCAGCCATGTCAAAATCCTCACTGAATGGCGTCATGCCATCCACTTCCAGCACCTTCCAGCGCGGCTCAACTTCCTCAAAAGGCAGGACCGCCCATGTGTTATCCTCGTGCCCAGGCTGTTGCCAGCAGTTCCTCCGGCAGGCATGATCTGAACTGCATCCTCAGAGACCTCAAAACCGGAACCTTCCAGCATGGCTTTCGATTCCGGGATCAACAAAACCCGAATATCAGCCAGCTCACCTTTGGCCTTGCCCGCCAGGATCGATTCCAATTCATTCACCGTAACCCCATCACGAACGGTGGGGAAAGGTGCTGCCAGCACATAACCCATTCAGCGTCGAAAGTACTTTCGCTCGCTGGTATAGTCCAGGAACATTTCAGCCTCTGCCCGTGTTTCTGCAGGCTTAACCCTGGGAAGTGTCTCTACCTGTTTTCTGAAATCTTCAGGGAGACCAGGATTGACCCACAAAAGCGATGTCAACCTTCGGCGTCGGCGGTCGGCGGCAAATTCGTTGCCGTGCTGGCCGGCGACGAAGGAACAATCTCGCAGTTTCCGCAACAGCGTTCACCGGTGCAGCAGGCCGACCAACAGAATATGCCGCCAACAAAATGAATATCATTCCCCGTTTCATTCTGTCTGGCTCCAGTTGCTTTTCTCAAAAACCGCTTCCAGCAATGCCTTGCGCTCGGCGGCATTCATCGGCCGCGGCTGGGCGCCGTCTTCCAGGATGATCGTCATCAATTCCGTGCTGATATATTTGCCATCATAGAAAATATGCCGGTCCAGGAATCCTCGCCGGTTGCCTTCATACATCTGGTCAAACAGGAAATTTCCCAGGCCGTAATGCACAAAAGTATCATCCACAAACGTCATCGCCTGGGGATAATGCGCCTGGCTGCCGCTGACGATAACCGCCCCCTCCTGGGCGATGCGTAGCATATCCACCCGCTGCTTGGACACCGGCTGATAATCCTCTATTTCAAAATGCTGGAAAGTCACGATCGGCAAATATCCCCTCCTCGCGCAATTGCCGGACAGTTTCCGCCAGCCATTCAATATCACAGGGCGCAGCGCCAGGCTGCTCATCCGTCGCCACACATTCTCCGGTCCGGCCGCGTTGCAGCCAATAAAGGCTAGCCGGTTGCCGTTATGGTCTTCCACAAAATATGGCTGCTGTCCGGCTTCGGCGGTCAATCCGCCGCCATAATACGGCAACCCATTTTCATCATACAAAGCCAGTGTCTCCACAAAAGCGTCCACCCCCCAATCGAGGATATGATTGCCGGTCAATTCCACTACATCCACGCCCAGCATCTTCAAACAACGGCGATATACTCCGGCGCGCTGCAAAAACGCTGCTCCTCGCGCAGGGGTACGGCCGGCGGGCAGCCGTCAAACATGGGAACTTCATTGCTCACATGCAGCACATCCACCCCGGCAAGCACTTCCTGTATC